>NZ_CP077209.1:4340000-4588770 GCF_019047045.1 Aeromonas sp. FDAARGOS 1419 | reverse complement strand
AGCAGTGCCAGGATGGCGAATCCGGCACTCAGTTTCTGGCCGATAGACATGTTTTTGAACATATGGGGGCTTCCTTGAAATGAGTCTGCACTCCCGCAACATCCGCCGGGAATGGTCACATAGAGCATAGTCTGCAAGCAGAAAGTCGAAGGCTTTCATATCGCTTCTGCATACAGGAATATCGGCCCGTTCACTCCACTTCTAAAGAGACCTTGTCCGTTCACATTCTAATAACTATTCCATCAACTCAAGAAGATGCTGACGCAACCCGGCAGGATCGCCCAAAAAGTCAGCCACTCGAACAGCACTCACCTTACCGTTGTGCATCAACCCAAGGGTGGGATAACCCTGACCGCCTAGCCGTTTCATCCAGCCCTGGCTATCTGCCAGATGTTGCAGCAAGGGTGCCTGCAGATAGGATTGCTGGAATGCCTCGGCTGCAATCCCCTGCTCTGCCGCCAGCGTGGCGAGAAATGCCGGCTCACCAATCCAGATCCCGTCCCGATAGTGGGATTGCTGGATCCGGTGCAACATGACCAGCCCATCGCCCCCCAACGTCGTGACGGCCAAAACCGCACGGATCGGCGGCTCGGAGTCCAGCAGACAGCCTTCCCGCAGCAGCAGTTCGTTAAAGTAGCGTTCGCCAAAATGCTGGCCGGTCAGCGCTTCGATCCGCTGATCATGGGGGCGCACATAATCACGCAATGCCTCGCCCATAGGCTGACGGCGACTACCCATCCAGAGACCGCCCGCATGCAGCTCGATCTTGAGTCCGGCAATAGTTGCTGCCGCCTGCAACAGGGGGGCGGCACCGTAGCACCAACCACAGAGCGGGTCATAGACATAATGGAGGGTGGTTTGTTGTTCGCTCATCTTCATTCTCACTTCAATCTCGGATAAAAAAACCGGGCCCTTAGGCCCGGTAAAAAAACACAGGGAAAGCAGGCTCAGTGGCTTACCACTTCATCTCGCCGGTATTGACCTTGGCACCGATGGCCAGACCATCATCAACCGGCAGTGCCGGATAGGCCTTCTTCAGAGCCTCAATCAGCTCACCGGAGTTTTTCGCCTTGGCCAGCTCCTGTTCGAAACGCTCTACATAGTCACGGGTAAAGCTCACAGCGGCAGTGCCTTTGGGAGCAGTGCCCAGGAAGTGGCCCGGTACCACACGCTCGGGTTTCAGGGCCAGCAGGTTATCCAGCGCCTTGACCCAGTTGCTGCGAGCCGCCTTGGTCTGGCTGTCCGCCATCCAGACATGCACCCCGTGGTAGACCGGCACACCACCAAAAGCAGTCTTGATGGAAGGGGCCCAGAGGTAAGCATTCGGGGTGTTCATCTCTTTGATTTCAATCTTCTCACCATCCAGCGTCAGGTGACTGGCGGTCATCACTTGCGGTACGGTCAGGCTCTTCGGTGCGCCCTTGCCGAGGATCGGGCTCCAGTAGCTCAGCTTGGCATCCTTGGTCTGGTTGATATGGTCAACCACATGCTGATCGGCCAGCACTTTGACATCCGGGAACGCCGCCATGACCGGCTCCAGACCGAAGTAGAAGTCGGGGTCACCGGCACTGATATAGACAGTGGTCAGCTTCTTGCCGCTCTTCTTGATCATGTCGACCAGCGCCTGACCATTTTGCACATCGAATTGGGCATCGATCAGGATGGCCTCTTTGTCACCGGTCACCAGTGAGGAGGAGACCGGGAAGATCGCCTTCTCGCCAGGGTTGTAGACGGTCACGCTCAGGGGGGCCGCCAGTGCGGCGCCACTCAGCAGGGTGGTCGCCAGAGTCAGGTTGCGGATCAGGGTGTTGTTCATCATCTATTCCTCATTAAGTATTCGGGGGTTCATTTGATGGACACAGTGTATTGGATCTAATAAGGTGCAAATACAGCATAAAAAGCGCATCACTGTTGCACATATCGAACATATAGAGAGCCATACATGGATCGACTGACCGCCTTGCGGGTCTTTGTCAGCGTAGTCGAACAAGGGAGCCTGAGCGGCGCCGGAGAGAAACTGGATATGTCGCGCGCCATGGTGTCGCGCTATCTGGCCGAGCTGGAGAGCTGGATGGGCGCCCGCCTGCTGCACCGCACCACCCGTCGTCTGAGCCTGACAGGGCCGGGAGAGGAGGCGCTGAACCGGGCCCGTGCCATGCTGGCACTCGGCGAGGAGATGGAGCAGATCGCGGTGAAGGGGGATGACGCCCCCA
This sequence comes from Aeromonas sp. FDAARGOS 1419, assembly GCF_019047045.1. Classification (NCBI taxonomy): domain Bacteria; kingdom Pseudomonadati; phylum Pseudomonadota; class Gammaproteobacteria; order Aeromonadales; family Aeromonadaceae; genus Aeromonas; species Aeromonas sp. FDAARGOS 1419. The sequence continues at coordinate 4,586,557 of NZ_CP077209.1, read as the reverse complement.
AGGGGCAACTGCGGATCACCAGCAGCTACTCCCTGTCAGAAGCACTGCTGGTCGGGGCGGCCAACGACTATCTGGCGCAATACCCGGGAACGGCCATCGACATTCTGCTGCTCGACAGAACCGTCAATCTGGTGGAGGAGCGGATCGATCTGGCGGTGCGCATCACCAACGACCTCGATCCCAATCTGGTGGCGCGTCGTCTCGGCACCTGCCACTCGGTAGTCTGTGCCAGCCCGGCCTATCTGGCCCGTCATCCGATGCCACACAAGGTGCAGGATTTGGCGCTGCACAACTGCCTCACCTACACCTACTTCGGCAAGAGCCTGTGGGAGTTCAATGGACCGGACGGTCCCGAGTCAGTGCCGGTTAGCGGTAACCTGAGCGCCAATATCTCCAACCTGCTGCTGGAAGCAACACTGGAAGGCGCAGGGATCAGCCTGCAACCCCGCTACTCGGCACAACCCTATCTGGAGCGCGGGGAACTGGTGCCCCTGCTGACCGACTGGCAGCCCAAGCGGCTCGGGGTCTACGGGGTATATGCCACCCGCAAGCAGATGTCGCCACTGCTGCGCAGCTTCCTCGATTTTCTGCTGGCCCGCATGGCGGCGGATCCCATCTGGCAGGAGTAAGCACTCCGCACACCCAAACATAACGAAGGGGCCGCTGCGGGCCCCTTCTTCACTCTGATCCCTTGATCAGGCTTCAAATCCGAATGGTTCTGACTGCGGCGCTTCCGGCTGCGCACTCTCGTCGAGGAAAATATCCCGATAAGCCACATAGATGGAGTAGTTGAGCGCCGGGATCACCACCAGCAGACCTACCAGCAACAGCACAGCGCCAAACAGCAACAACATGGCTGAGAGCAGCCCCCACCAGAAGAAGGGAAAAATATTGCGCCAGCAGCCGAAGAAGCTCAGCCGTACCGCCTGGATGATGCCGATATCGTGGTGGTAGATCAGCGCCGGAGCAAAGGTGACCCCCATCAGAACGGGAATGATGAGCAGCATCCCCACCAGCAATACCAGCAGCAGTTGTTGCAACTGGCTGGCTGAGACCACCATGCTCTCGGGATCCTGCGTCAGCAGCGGGAGCAGCCCCCACATGGAGAGCAGACCAAGACAGACGAGGCCCACCAGGCTAAACAGCAGCAACACCAGCAGACCGCCTAGCATCAGCGGGGTCAGCTTGTGGCGAAAACCGGCGAAGAGATCGGCAAACTGCAGCGGTTCACCCCGATAACCCCGAGCGGCGACCGCCACCCAACCCGCGCCCCACACCATGTAGAGCAGCTGGGAGATAAGGCCACCCGCCGGCAGTTGCTCCAGCAGCATGCCCACCATAAACCAGACCAGCACCATGGCTACGCTGATCCCCATCCCCTTGTTGAAGATATCGAACCCGCTGCGAACCCAGAGCCAGCCACGACCTGTCGTGTACCGTGCCGGTGTGGTGCGCAAAGGGGGTAATCCGTTCATATCGTCTCCTCGGAGTGTCGGTGGCATCAGTGCCGGAAGCCGATTCTAGAGCTAGGGCGGGGGCGACTCAATGGCGAAGCGGCCCGACCACGACATAAAACCTGACGCAGCTATGCACAAAAGGGGCATCAGCCACGCCCCGCCACTGGCTGCCCCGACTATAACGAGGCACAATCTGTCCCCTCCTCCAGCCGCGCCTGTCGTGGCCAGCATGTCGTGATCACCCTTTAGTGATCGGCGAATGCCGGACAGGGGGTTGTCATCCCGCCATCCCGGGCGTTTTAACATCGAGTGGTATCGTCATGAGAGTTGTGTGTTGTCTGTTGTTGTTACTGGCCAGCCAGTCGGCCCTGGCCGAGGGTTTTATAAGCCGCCTGCTCAACCATCCGGTGCCAGGTGGCGTTGCGGTGATCCCTCTTGGCGCGTCACCCACTGCCCCCACGGCCCGCTATCACGACAAACCCGTGCTGGTAGTGCGCGAAGACAACCAGTGGATCGCCATCGTCGGCATCTCTCTCAAAAACTCGCTTGGGGCACAGCAACTGACCACTGGTGATGGCCATACTCTCGGCTTCAGCGTGACCCCCAAGCACTACCGCGAGCAGCACATCAAGCTCAAGAACAGCCGTCAGGTCAATCCGCTCGCCGAGGATATGACACGTATCAACCGCGAGCTGGCGGAGCAGACCCGGGCTTACCAGACCTTCAGCCCCAACCAGCCGAGCAACCTGATGTTCGACAAGCCGGTCAACGGCCCCCTATCCAGCCCGTTTGGCCTGCGTCGTTTCTTCAATGGCGAGGAGCGCAATCCCCACTCCGGCCTCGACTTCGCAGTGGGCGCCGGCACCCCGATCAAGTCCCCCGCCGCCGGCAAGGTGATCCTGATCGGCAACTACTTCTTCAATGGCAATACCGTCTTTGTCGACCACGGTCAGGGGCTCATCAGCATGTTCTGCCACATGTCGAAGATCGATGTGAAGCTCGGCCAGAACCTGCCGCGTGGCGGCATCGTCGGGCGAGTCGGTTCGACCGGCCGCGCTACCGGCCCCCATATGCACTGGAACGTCAGCCTCAACGACACCCGGGTCGATCCCGCCATCTTTATCGGTGCCTTCAAGCCCTGAATCGGCAGAGCCCGTTAACAAAACATCCTCTAACAAAACAGGCAGCCCATGGCTGCCTGTCTGCTATCTGCACGTCGAACCTGATTACCTATCCGGCCAGCGCGTGGGCGCCGGACTCCCGACGCATCGCCCGCCACATCACCAGCACCAGCAAAGAGCTGCACGTTGGCAATGCAAGCCAGACCCCGGGCACGCCCCACAGGGTCGAGAAGCCCCACAAGAAACCGCCAATCAGCACCAGCTTGCCGCCGGTGAGCAGGGAGGCGATGCGGGCCCGATTGATGGCCTGGAAGTAGGTGGCCCCCACCAGCAGCAAACCCTCCATCGGCAGCCCCCAGAAGTAGAGCCAGATCCCGAGGCTCGCCACCGGCAGCAGGGTAGCGTTGTCGCCGGCAAACAGATAGACCGCCGCCTCCGGCCACAGATAGAGCGGGAGCATGGCGCACAGGGCGATCCCCAGCGTCACTCCGAGCGCCAGATTGCGGATCCGCAGCACTCTCCGCCAGTGACCGGCGCCCGCGTTAAAGCTGGCTATGGGCTGGATACCCATGGCGATCCCCTCAAACACCAGATAGAAGAAGGCCTCGGTGTAACTGATCACCCCGTAGGCCGCCACATGCAGCGAAGTGCCGACCGCCAGCAACGCCTTGTTGTGCAGTGCCAGCACCACTGAGAGATAGAGGTACATCAGAAAACTGGAGACCCCGAGGCGCACCGTCTCGCCCATCAGCCGCAGATCGGGGCGCAAGGTGTCCCAGCTTATCCGCAGCTGGCTGCGCGGCGTGAAGAAGTGCCACAGGCAGGCGAGGCCCGTCACTGCCTGGGAGAGCATGGTGGCCGTCGCCACCCCGGCCAGTCCGAACGGAAACACCACCATCAGCAGATAGTCGAGCAGCACGTTGAGCAGGCCCCCGACTACCATGATGAGGGTGACAAATCCGGGGCGGCCATCGTTGCGCAGCAGCGAGCTGAACGCCATCGACAGCACCGCAAAGACGCCCAGCCAGGCGTAGGCCTGGAGGTAGGAGAGCCCGGCGGTGAAGATCTCCCCCTCCGCCCCCATCCAGGCCAGCATGTGCTCGCCATAACGGATCCCGATAAAACTGAGCAGTGCCGAGGCCAGCAACACCATCACCAGCGCATTGCCGACGATATGGCGGGCTTTGGCCGGGTTGCCCTGCCCCAGATAGAAGGAGACCAGCGACGAGGCCCCCATGCCGATCAGCGCCCCCACCGCATAGAGCACGGCGCAGATGGGATAAGCCAGCATCAGACCGGCCATGCCATCCTGACCCAGCACATGGCCAACGAAGATGCCATCGATGGTGACATAGATGCCGGTGATCAGCATGGCGGCCACGGTCGGGGTTACGTAACGCCAGAAAAGGCGAGATAGCGGGGCTGTGCCCAGATCAACAGCTGACATATTCGACTCGGTGGAGAGAAAGCGGCCGGGATCATAGCGAAACGGCAGCACGACTTCCTGTTATTTGTGTTATGAATCATTAATATAGACTGCTTTACCCGCCTCCCTGCCCTGTTTTAGGCTAGGGCCACCTCTTCTGAACGGAAACGAGCCTCATGTTGCAACGCCTGCTCACCCTCTTGCTGCTCTCCCTTCTCTTGTTGCCGCCAGCCGTGCGCGCCGACGATGCCATTGCCCAGACCGAATCCCTGTTGCAGAGCGTGCCCAAGAGCGATACCCCGGAAAACCAGAAACTGCGGGAGAGCTACCAGCAGGCGCTGCAATTTGCCAGAGAGGCCGAGCGTTACCGGGAGCAGAGCAAAGCCTATCAGCAGATCCTCATCGATTACCCCAAGGAGTCGGCGCGCCTCAAGGAGAGCCTGCACAACTATCAGCCCGCCGCTCGCCCGCCGCTGGCGAGCCTCAAGGAGGAGGCGCTGCGCCAGGCCATTGGCTTGAGCAGCAACCGCCAGCTCAACCTGCGCAAGGAGCGGCAGGGGGTGATGGACAGCCTCAACCAGCTGGAGAGTACCGGGCAGGAGTATCACCTGCGGGTGGATGATCTGCGCAAACAGCTGCAACTGACCCGCAGCCAGCTGGAGCGACTGAGCTTCAGCAGCGAATCGGATCGCCAGCAGGAGGCACAGCTGCTGCTGACCAGAATGAAGGAGCAGAGCCTCTCCGACCGGATCCAGATGCTGGAGCTGGAGCAGCTCTCGGCCCAGCAGCGCAACGATCTCGGCAAGCTGAAACTGCAGGAGCTCAATCTGGCCATCGCCGACGAGGATGAGTGGCAAGCCAGCCTGCTGACCCAGCAGAACCAGCTGCGGCGGGAGAAGACCGAGCAGGCGCTGGAGGAGAGCGAACGGCTGCGCAAGCAGCTCACCACCGACATGCCGCTGCTGCTGGAGCAGCAACAGCAGAATCAGGCGCTCTCCATCCAGCTCGGCACACTGGAAGATCAGATTGAGCGGGTGCAGGACGAGCAGCGCAGCGTCGACAAGAATCTGTTTGAGCTGAATGAGCTGGTCAACTCGGTACGCGAACAGCTGGAGTGGCTGCAGATCAGTAATGCCTACGGCGAGAACCTGCGCAGTAAACTCTCCGATCTGCCTCCCCAGTTTCCCCTCGACAAGCTGGAGTCCGCCATCGTCAGCGCCCGCATGGCCAAGTACCAGTACGAGAGCGAGCAGGATGGGCTCAAGGATACCCGCCAGCTGCGCGACAAGCTGATGGCCGAAGAGGAGGTGACGCTGGATCGGCCACAGCAAGCGGTGCTCGACAACCTGCTCAAGGCCCGGCGCCAGCTGCTGACCCGGCTCAACGACGCCTCAGACACCCTCATTCAGGAGCAGACCCGCCTCAAACTGCTCTACAGCCGCCAGAACAGCAAGATCGACGAGATCCGCGAAATAAGCGCCAGCCACCTGTTCTGGATGCCGGATGTGCGCCCCTTTACCCCACAGGTGATGCTCGGCATTCCCGCCGCGCTGACCCTGGCCTTCAACCCGGATAACTGGCTGCAACTGCCCTACGCCATCGCCGAAAATAGCCCGCTGAGCCTCACGCTGGCCGGTATTGGGCTGCTGGTGCTGGCCTGGTGCTGGTTCAAGCTGGCCCGTCACCTGAGCCTCTATTGCGACCATATTGCGCCGCGGATCGGCAAGGTAACTCAGGACAAATTCAGCCTCACCAGCCGCTTGCTGCTGCGCTCCCTGCTTGCCGCCCTCCCCTTGCCTGCCATGGTGCTGATGGTGCGCGGCCTGCTCGAAGGGGCCTGGCAATACCCGTTTGCGGTGGCGGTGGCGCGCGGTCTTGGCGAGATCTGGTTTCTGCTGCTGGCACTGGTGATGGCCCGCCATCTGACGCTTGAGCGGGGGATTTTGATCCATCACTTCCGCTGGCCCCGGGAACAGGTGCAAAAGGTATGGGGGCAGTTTCGCACCCTGCTGCTGGTGCTGATCCCGAGTTTCTTCGTGCAGGGGATGGCCAACAGCTATCAGGAGCACGCCTTCTACGACTCCCTCGGCCGGATGGCCTTCATGATCGGTGCACTCTGGCTGCTGCTCTTCTTTGCCCGCCTCAACCGGGAGCGGCTGCCACTCACCTGGGGCCAGACCGACATGACCAAGCCCCATCTGCTGCACCACTTCATCTGGAACAGCCTGATGCTGGCGCCGCTGCTGGCGGTGATTGGCGCCCTGTTTGGCTACTTCTATACCTCGCGCACCCTGCTACGCCAGCTGGAGCTTAGCCTGCTGATGGGGCTGGGTTGCCTGCTGGTCTACTATCTGGCCAGACGCTGGATGCTGATCCAGCGCCGCCGCCTCGCCTTCGAGCGTGCCAAGAGCAAGCGGGCCGAGATCTTGGCCCAGCGCGGCCGGGAAGAGGGGCATGACGAGTTCAGCTCCGAGACCCCGGACGTGGTGGAAGAGACTGAGCTGGATCTCGATACCATCAGCGCCCAGTCGCTGGGACTGGTGCGCACCCTGCTGATGCTGGGCTTTACCATGCTGGTGGTGGTGCAATGGTCGGATCTCAACTCCGCCTTCAGCTTCCTCAGCAATATCGAGGTGTGGCAGGTGAGCAGCAAGATTGGCGGCATCGAGCAGCTCTCGGCCATCACCTTGCAGGATCTGATGCTGACCGCCTTCGTCTTCATTCTGACCGTGGTGACAGCCCGCAACCTGCCGGGGCTGATGGAGCTGACCCTGCTGCAGCACCTCAGCCTCTCCCCGGGTACCGGCTTTGCCCTCACCACCACCAGCAAGTATCTGGTGATCCTGATCGGTGCCCTCACCGGCTTCTCCATGCTCGGCATCGACTGGTCGAAGACCCAGTGGCTGGTCGCAGCCCTCTCGGTGGGACTGGGTTTCGGTCTGCAGGAGATCTTCGCCAACTTTGTCTCCGGCCTCATCATCCTGTTTGAGAAGCCAATCCGGCTCGGTGACACCGTCACCATCCGCGATCTCACCGGCACCGTCACCAAGATCAAGACCCGGGCGACGACTATCGTGGATTGGGATCGCAAGGAGATCATCGTGCCCAACAAGGCCTTCATCACAGAACAGTTCATCAACTGGTCGCTCTCCGATGCCATCACCCGGGTCAAACTGCGGATCCGGATCGGCCTGACCCGGGATCCGAAACTGGTGCAGCGCATTCTGGAAGAGTCCATCCAGGCATCGACCCTGGTATTGGAGACGCCGACGCCCGAGGTCTTTCTGATCGAATTCACCGACTCGGCACTGATCTACGAGATCCGCCTCTACGTCAACAACATGGATCACCGGATGCCCATCACCCACGAGGTTCACTCGCTGGTGCTGGAGAAGATGCAGCAGCAGGGACTTCCCCTGCCCCATCAACAGATCGACATTCACCTGAGCCGCGGCTGATCCGCGAGGTAAAAGGAGCAGAACATGCAGATTATTGCCCATCGTGGCGCCAGCGGTCTGGCACCGGAGAACACCCTAAAGGCGATGGCCAAAGCGCTGGAGCTGGGCGCATCAGCCATCGAGATCGACGTGCAGGCAGCCGATGGCGAGTTGTGGGTCTTCCACGACCGGCGGCTGGAGCGCTGCACCAATGGCAAGGGGGTGCTGACCGAGCAATCCCGCTCCTATCTGGAGCAGCTCGATGCCGGTGAGGGAGAGGTGATCCCGACCCTGTGGCAGGTGATGGAGATCATCGCCGGACGCTGCGAACTGCATATCGAGCTCAAGGGGGCTCATACCGCCGATGCGGTGGCAGCCCTGACCCGACGGGCAGAGGCCGAGCTGGGCTTTACTCCCGGGCAGTGGGTGGTCTCCTCCTTCCATCACCCGGAGCTGGCACGATTTGCCGCCTTGCGGCCCGATATCCGGCTCGGTGCCCTGACAGCTAACCTGCCGCTCAACCTGGCGCAGTTTGCCGACGAGCTGGGGGGCTGGTCCATCAATTGCGATGTTGATTTCATCGACGCCGCGCTGGTCGATGATGCACATCGCCGGGGGCTCAAAGTTCTGGTTTATACCGTTGATTATCCAGAAGATTATGAAACGCTCTCTAGCATGGGGATCGATGGAATCTTCACCAATCGACCAGATCGTTTTCTGGCGCAGTAAGGGGGGGGATACGCGCATGGATAACCACTGATTTAGGCACTAACTTTAAATAGCTGACCGGGATACAAAGAGTTCAACTTCAGCCGATAAACAGAGGCTCATAACAATAACTAGATTCCACACACTTCAGACTGACGCTCACAAGGATGTAACTATGAACTTATCCATTAAAAACAAGCTTGTCCTGGCTATCGGGGTCATCATTCTGGTGATCACCTGCCTGCAGGTCTGGTACAACACCTCGCAACTGCGCAGCGAGACCCAGCGACTGGTCTGGAACATCATCGACGAAAGCTCCATGGCCAACGTCAAGGGGATCTCCCGCTGGGTCGACTCCCGGATCAGCATGGTCAGTACCACCAAGGAAGCGTTCGCCAAAGAAGACGAGCCCATCAGTCATCTGGCCCAGTCCATGAATGCCGGTGGCTTCGACCTGGTCTATGCCGGTACCGCAGACGGCAAAATGATCCAGAGCAAACCAACCGACCTGCCAGCCGGTTATGACCCCCGTCAACGCCCCTGGTACAAGGACGCGGCCGCCGCAGGCAAACTGGTCATCACTGCCCCCTATGCCGATATCTCCACCGGCCAGCTGATTGTTACAATTGCCGAACCGTTCCAGCGTGGCAATACCCAGGGGGTCATCGCCGGTGACGTCTCCATCAGCTCACTGATCTCGGACATTCTGGCGGTCACCACCGAGGGCACCTACGCCATGCTGGTGGACAGCAATGGCACCATCATCGCGCACCCCGATGCCTCCCTGAGCCTGAAATCCGCCACCGCTCTGGCACCGGAACTGACTGCCGCCTACATCAATCAGGTCGCCCATGACGGCATGATCAACGAGCTGGTGATCAGCGGCAAGAAAGAGGTCTACGACTTTAATGCCATTCCCAATACCAACTGGTATTACGGCATGATGGTGGATGAAGAGATCGCCTACCAGTCGGTACGCCGCATGGTTACCTCCTCCTTCATTCAGGGGCTTATCACCATACTGATCGTGGCAGGCTTCTCCTATGTCGCCATCAACGGCTCACTGGCCCCTCTGAAAACCCTGGGCGAAGCGATTGCCGATCTCTCCCGTGGCAACGGCGATCTGACCCGCCGCATCAAGATTGAACGTGAGGATGAAGTAGGCGCGGTTGCCAAACACGTCAACACCTTCATCGAGCGGATCCATGTGATGGTGCAGGATATCTCCAACTCCTCCGGTCAACTCAACCAGCAGGCCAAGTCCTCCCACAGCATGGCGGAGAAGGCCAATCAGGGGCTGGCACGCCAGCAAAACGAGATCTCCCAGATCGCCACTGCAGTACACGAGATGTCGGCCACCGCGGTCGAGGTCGCCAGCAACGCCGAGCAGACCGCCGAAGCGGCCCGCAGCTCCTCCAGCAGTTGCGAGCATGGCAAACAGGTGATCGCCCGCAACCAGCGCTCCATCACCGATCTGGCCACCCAGGTGGAACAGGCCTCCAACATCATTCAGGAACTGGAGAAAAACGCTCAGGAGATCAACACCATCCTCTCCACCATTCAGGGCATCGCCGAGCAGACCAACCTGCTGGCACTCAACGCCGCCATCGAAGCGGCACGTGCCGGTGAACAGGGTCGCGGCTTTGCGGTGGTAGCCGACGAGGTGCGCGTCCTGTCACAGCGTACCCACAGCTCCACCGTCGAGATCCGCAATATGATCGAAACCCTGCAACGCAATACCCAGGGAGCGGTCAGCACCATGCACGAAGGCCAGCTGTTGGCCCAGAACAGCGTGGATGACGCCAACAACGCCACCCATGCGCTGGAACAGATCACCACCTCGATCAACCAGATCTCCGACATGGCGACCCAGATCTCCAGCGCGGCTGAAGAGCAGCGGGCCGTCACCGACGAGGTAAGCCGCAACATTCAGGCGGTGAAAGATGTCTCGGACGAACTGGCAGTAGATGCAGACAGCTCACGCCATCTCTCTGAACAACTTAAAAATATTTCGGGTGAACTGAGCAATCAGGTCGGCATGTTCCGCATTTGAGCATGAGCAAAAGGGGCCGTACAGGCCCCTTTTATTTTTCTAAATAGCGCTTAATTTTCAGTGAGTAATCTCACATTACCCGCCAAATACCCCGCCTTGAAATCCTTGTAATTCGTCTGGAATTATCAGATCACCGCCGTGATCACCGCAGCATTTCGGATTACTTATTTCTATCCGAATAGATAAATGCCAATAATTCTCATTAAAAAATCACAATAAAAAACTTAAAATTTTTTTCGCGAGTACCTAAAAAGAGAGGTGATTCGCATTTTATTGAAAGAAAACTACGTACAATCCAGAAGTTAAAGTACTCGTAGCTAGGTGTTCAACTGCTCAGTAACACCAAAAAATGACGATAATAACGACATTTTCATCCAGGGATTTGGGTGTTTTATAGAAAAATAACCAATAAAAAGGGAATAAAACCTAGCAGTTTGACTTGCATCAAGCCTGAATTTTTTTCATAGAGCAAAATCGTGCCCAGCAAATCTATCCCTAAGGAGGCAGATGTGGATATTATCAAGACCGATGTGGCCATCATCGGTGCTGGCGGTACCGGCTTACGCGCCGCTATCGCTATAGCCGAATCACAGCCAGACCTGGACATCGCCCTGATTTCCAAGGTTTACCCGATGCGCAGCCACACGGTTGCTGCCGAAGGCGGCGCCGCCGGTGTCGTCCGTGATGACGACTCCCTCGAAAACCACTTCAACGACACCGTCTCCGGTGGTGACTGGCTGTGCGAGCAGGACGTAGTGGAATACTTCGTCAACAACGCGACCAAAGAGATGATCCAGCTGGAGCACTGGGGTTGCCCCTGGAGCCGCAAGCCGGATGGTAAAGCCAACGTGCGTCCGTTTGGTGGCATGAAGGTTCCGCGTACCTGGTTCGCCGCAGACAAGTCCGGTTTCCATATTCTGCACACCCTGTTCCAGACCTCCGTCAAATACCCGAGCATCAAGCGCTTCGACGAGCATTTCTGCCTTGATCTGATCGTGGACGACGGCCGTGTCCAGGGCGTACTGACCTTCGACATCCAGAACGGTATCACCCGCTTCATCCAGGCCAAATCCGTGATCGTGGCAACCGGCGGTGCTGGCCGTGTCTATCGCTACAACACCAACGGTGGCATCGTCACCGGCGACGGCATGGCACTGGCCTACCGTCACGGCGTACCGCTGCGTGATATGGAGTTCGTCCAGTATCACCCGACCGGTCTGCCGGGCACCGGCATCCTGATGACCGAAGGTTGTCGTGGTGAGGGTGGCGTCCTGCTGAACAAGGATGGCTACCGCTACCTGCAAGACTACGGCTTGGGCCCGGAAACCCCGATCGGCCAGCCGAAGAGCAAATACATGGAACTGGGTCCGCGCGACCGTGTTTCCCAGGCATTCTGGCAAGAGCAGCAGAAAGGCCGCGTCATTCAGGGCCCGATGGGCGATGTGGTTCACCTCGACCTGCGTCACCTTGGCGAGAAGTACCTGAAAGAGCGCCTGCCGTTCATCTGCGAACTGGCCAAAGCCTACGTCAACGTGGATCCGGCCAAAGAGCCTATCCCGGTACGTCCGACTGCCCACTACACCATGGGTGGTATCGAGACTGACAACAAGTGTGCCACCCGTCTGCCCGGCCTCTACGCCGCGGGCGAATGTGCCTCCGTCGGTCTGCACGGTGCCAACCGTCTGGGTTCCAACTCCCTGTCCGAGATCGTGGTATTCGGCAAGCTGGCCGGTGAGCAGGCAGGTGAATTTGCCAAGACTCAGAAGCATGGCAATACCGAAGCCCTGGCCGCCAAGGCCGAGGCGCTCATCAAGCAGCACCTCTCCCTGATGGACGTAGACGGTACCGAAAACCCGGCCGATATCCGCAACGAGCTGGGCATGTCCATGGAAGCCGGCGTCGGTATCTACCGTACCGAAGAGCTGATGCAGGGCACCATCGACAAGATCAACGAGCTGAAAGCCCGTTACAAAAAGGTCAAGATCAACGACAAGTCCTCTGTCTTCAACACCGATCTGCTGTACGCCATCGAACTGGGTTACATGCTGGACGTGGCTGAAGCCATGGCGCACTCCGCCATCAATCGTAAAGAGTCCCGCGGTTCCCACCAGCGTCTGGATGGTTACGAAGAGCGCGATGACGTGAACTTCCTCAAGCACACGCTCTCGTTCTACAAAAATGGCGAAACGCCCTCCATCGATTACTCCGATGTGAAGATCACTAAGTCCCAGCCGGCAAAACGCGTGTACGGCTCCGAGGGTGAGAAACAAGACGAGGCTAAGAAGAATGGCTGAGATGATTGAAATTGAGATCCTGCGCTACCGTCCGGAACAGGATAACGAGCCCTGGATGCAAACCTTCCAGGTGCCATACCAGAGAGAGATGTCTCTGCTGGACGCCCTGCAGTACATCAAGGATCACCTGGACTCTACCCTGAGCTTCCGCTGGTCCTGCCGGATGGCGATCTGCGGCTCTTGTGGCATGATGGTCAACGGTGTGCCCAAGCTGGGTTGCAAGGCGTTCCTGCGCGACTATCTGCCGGGCAAGATGACCGTCGAGCCGCTCAACAACTTCCCGATCGAGCGCGATCTGGTGGTGGACATGTCCGACTTCATCGAGAAGCTGGAGAGCATCAAGCCGTACATCATCCCGAGCGAGCCGCGCAGCCTGTGTGATGGCGAGTACATCCAGACTCCGGCCCAGATGGCGCAGTACAAGCAGTTCTCCCAGTGCATCAACTGTGGTCTCTGCTACGCAGCCTGCCCGCAGTACGGCATCAACAAGAAGTTCACCGGTCCGGCGGCACTGGCTCTGGCCTATCGCTACAACGTCGACAACCGTGATGCCGGCGCCAAAGAGCGTATGCGCATCATCAGCCAGGACGAAGGCGTCTGGGGCTGTACCTTCGTGGGCTACTGCTCCGAAGTGTGCCCGAAAGGCGTCGATCCGGCGGCGGCCATCCAGCTTGGCAAGGTCGAAAGCGCCAAGGACTACATGATCGCCATGTTCAAGCCAGATTGAGAGCAGGATTGAGACCATGAACAACACTGATAGCAAACGTAAACCTTACGTCCGCGAAATGAAGAAAGACTGGTGGCTGAAGAACGCCTTCTACACCGGTTACATGATCCGTGAAGGCACCAGTATCTTCGTCTCCATCTACGCCGTTGTGCTGATGTGGGGCCTGATGCGCCTGGTTCAGGGTCAGGAAGCGTTCAACGGCTGGCTGGAATCCCTGCAAAGCCCGATCGCCATCCTGTTCCATGTCGTCGCTCTGGCGGCGTGCCTGTTCCATGCCAAAACCTGGTTCGCCCTGGCGCCGAAAGCCATGCGTATCTTCCGTGGTGAAGACCTGGTACCGGAGAAGCCGATCGTTCTCGCCCAGTATGTGGCGCTGGCGGTGGTGTCCCTGCTTGTCCTGATCATCGTGGCCTGAGGAGAAAACAATGAGACGTTCTGACGAACCAATTTACTGGGGTCTGTTTGGTGCGGGTGGCATGGTCGTTGCCATGCTGCTGCCGGTCATTGTCCTCATCACCGGTCTGCTGGTGCCCATGGGCATCATGGACGTGGAAACCATGAGCTATGACCGCGTGCATGCGTTCGCCAGCTCCTGGTGGGGTGCCTGCATCCTGCTGGTGATCATCGCCCTGCCAGTCTGGCACGGTATGCACCGTATCTACCACGGTCTGCACGATCTGGGGATCCACACCACCAAGCTGCACCACTATGTGTTCTATGGCTTTGCCTTCCTGGTATCTGCCATTAGCGTCGGCCTGCTGATGGTGCTGGTACTCCAGTAATCACATCTGATTGATTGACCAAACCGGGCCTCGTGCCCGGTTTTTTATTGCCCCGCTATCCCGCTTCTGCTTTTTATTCACTAAAAAAATTCGATAAAAACCAGATTATCGTCCAAGCATATGGCGATCACAGTCACATAACCCCAATACATTCTCCATTTGCAGCAAACCATTTTGACCACCATCAATTTAGTGACATCCATATCAATTATAATTATTCAGATTAAATAATTATTCATATGGAGCTAGCTAATGACAGACAAAACACGCTCGGTGAGCATAGGCAGTTACCTGGCACTGGCCTTCGCCGTGGTCTTCTTCTCCGGACTGTTGCAATCCGGCGAGTGGTACGGGGTATTCGATTTCACCACGCTGAACGGTTCGTTCGGTACCATGGTCCAGAGCGTCAGCGAGAATGGTGACGGCATCAAGACCGCCATGACCGACATGCGCGGCAAGGGGGGCAACGGGGCGCGAGATGGCTTTCTGTTCGCCCTGACCCTGATCCCCACCGTGATGTTTGCCCTCGGCATGATCAATGTGCTGGAGCACTACGGCGCGCTGGAAGCGGCCCGCAAGTTGCTGACCCCGCTGCTGCGTCCGCTGATGGGGATCCCGGGCAACACCGGCCTCGCCCTTATCGCCTCCCTGCAGAGTACCGATGCCGGTGCCGCCATGACCCGTCAGCTCAAGGATGAAGGGCTCATCACCAAGCGTGAAACCGACGTATTCACCATGTTCCAGTTCTCCGCTGGTGCCACCATCGTCAACTTCTTCTCCTCCGGCGCCGTGCTGTTCACCCTGACACTGGCAGATGGCAGCCCGGCGGTCAGCTCCTCCATCGGTCTGGCTGTCATCGTGATGTTCGCCTTCAAATTTGTCGGGGCCAACCTGTTTCGGGTCTACCTCAATATGAGCGAAGGCAAGCAGACCGATAACAACACCCAGCAGACCCTCAACACTCAGGAGCAAGCCAAATGAGCCAGGCCAACATCAAGAAACCCATCGTCACCGATATCTTCGTCGAAGGGGCCAAGAAGGGCTGGGTCATCGCCACCACCTCCACCGTTCCCAACGTACTGATGGCCTTTGTCATCATCAAGGCGCTGCAGATCACCGGCGCGCTGGATGCCATGGGCGCCATTTTCTCCCCCGTCATGGCCATCTTCGGGTTGCCCGGTGAGGCGGCAGCCGTGCTGATCGGCGCCTGGATGTCGATGGGCGGTGCAGTCGGTGTGGTCATCACCCTGTTCGATCAGGGGATCCTCAACGGCACCCACATCGCCATTCTGGCGCCAGCCATCTACCTGATGGGCTCCCAGGTGCAGTACATGGGCCGCATCCTCGGCTGCATCGGTACCGAAGGGCGTTACATCCCCATCATGGTCGCCATCTCGGTACTCAACGCCTTCGGCGCCATGCTGGTGATGAACATCCTTCTCTGACCCGAACCTGATAGTGGAGCAAGCAATGACTTTTTCTCTGGATCAATACCTGACCGAACTGGCCCCGCTGATCAATCTGGATTGCGGATCCCTGCACCAGCCGGGCATTGCGGCAGTGGCCGACCTGATGGCCGCAAAATATGAGGCGATGGGCGGCTGGCAGATCAAGCGGGTCGACTGCGGCGCCGCGGGGGTGGGGCTGGAGATCCGCAACCAGCCTGATGCGGCACAGATCGATGTAATGCTGATCGGCCATATGGATACCGTCTTTCCCCTCGGCACCGCCGCCGCCCGCCCGATGAGCATCGATGGTGAGCGCGCTTACGGCCCGGGTGTCTCCGACATGAAATCCGGCCTGCTCAACATCGTCTATGCCCTGCGTGAACTCCCCCGCGAGGTGCGCGATCGCCTGAGCATCTGCGTCTGCATGAACCCGGATGAGGAGATCGGCTCCCTCCACTCCAGCGACTGGCTGGCAGCGGTGGCCAAACAGGCGAAACAGGTGCTGGTGGCCGAAGCGGCCCGCGCCGATGGCTCGCTGGTCAAGGCGCGCAAGGGGATGGCCCGTTATCGCATCGACTTCACTGGCAAGGCAGCTCACGCGGGCAACGAACCGCAGAAGGGGCGCAGCGCCATCACCGAGCTGGGCCACTGGATCCTGGCTATCAACGCCCTGACCAACTTCGAGAGCGGCACCACCCTCAACATCGGCATTGTCGAGGGGGGCAATGGTGCCAACATAGTGCCGGCCCATGCCAGCGCCGTGGTAGACGTCCGCTTCTGGGACAATCAGGAGTACCACCAGATCAACGATCATCTGCTGACCCTGGCCGAGCGTCCCCATCTGGACGGCGTCACCATCCAGCTGACCCGCGAGGCCCACAAACCGGCCATGGTGCCGTCAGAGGGTACTCAGGCACTGATGCAGCTGGTGGAAGAGTGTGGCACCGAACTGGGACTGCCGATCAGCTGGCAGGAGGTGGGGGGCGGCTCCGATGCCAACCTGACCGCCGCCCTCGGCATTCCCACTCTGGATGGTCTGGGCCCTATCGGTGCCGGTTTCCACAGTGACGAGGAGTATCTGGATCTGGCCAGCATTGCCCCGCGCATCGAGCTGCTGGTGAAGGTACTGACCCGTCTGGCGGCCTGACAGCCTCTCACGTAAAAAAGGGCCAGCCGGTTTACACCGGCTGGCCCTCTGTTTATCTGCTCCCCCTGAATGACAGCAACCCTTCGCTATTACTCCATCGGCGGCAAGAAGCGGCGCATCACCTCATCCGTATGCCCCCCTTCCTGAAATGCCACCAGCGACTGATTGAGGATATTCACCAGCTGGTGGGCGCGGGGGGAGCCCTTGCTCACCAGCAGATAGAATCCCTTGCGGCTGGGCAGGGCGAGATTGAGCAACCCGCTCTCGCTGCGGTAGATGCCAAGGCTGATGCCTGCCACCAGAGGTTCGATTTCGCTCGGCAGAAAGTCGCAACGATCCCGCTCCAGCATGTCGAGCGCCTGCTGCAACTGTTTGACCCGGCGTGGCTCCTGCGCAAGCCCGTAGGGGGTGTAGTTGTAGCCAATCACCCCGCACACCCGGGAACGATTGACCGTTTGCAGATCCGGCGGTTCGGGATAGCGGCGCTTGAGATAGAAGAAACCCAGGTGGGTGTAATAGAGGGGAACGCTGTAGAAGGCAAACTCGGCCCGCTCCGGCTTGTAGCTGGCATCCCAGGTCAGCTCGCACAGACCATTCTGGCGATAATCCGCCAGCTCCTGCTGCACCCGCGCCCAGGGCAGATAGCGGATCTGGTGCGAGAGCCCGCTCTGTTGCAGGGCATCGAGCACCAGCGTTGTCGCCGAACCGGTCAGGCGGCTGGTATCGGGCACCCCGTCCTTGCGCTCCCAGTAGGTAAAGGGGGCCCACTCGTTGCCCTCCCCCAGACAGATCTTCACTGGCGGCTCTTGCCCCCATAGCGCGGGGGACAAGATGGCCATCGCCAATCCCGCCCACCATGTTGCCACTCGTTTCATCTCTCGCTCCCGGACTGTTTATCCCTCTTGCAGCTTAGCCCAGAAGGGATAGAGCTCACTTTGCAGGGGTGCTTTCATGCCACAACGCCAGCAAATTGGCCGGAATGGCACCATAACGGAGCTGCGGGGTCTGGTGCCAGTCAGCCAGCTTTTGCAGGGCTTTCGCCAGATCCTGTGCAAGCTGGCGGGTCACTCTCACACCAGCTTCCAGATAGAGGCTCTTGATCTCGAAGATCCCCTGCTGGCGATGGGCCTTGGCATCCATCCTGCCCACCAGCTTGCCGCGATGGAGCAAGGGCAACACGAAGTAGCCGTACTGCCGCTTGGGGGCCGGGGTGTAGCATTCGATGCGATAGTCAAAATTGAACAGTTCACTGGCCCGCTTGCGATCCCACACCAGCGGGTCGAACGGCGACAAGGCGGTGGTATGGGTCGCCTTGAGGGTGCCCGCCTGTGCCCTTGCCAGCTCATCGGCCAGCGAGGCGTGCACAAAAGCGCCGTGCTGCCACCCCTCCACCCGTACCGGCAGCAGCTCACCCTCGTCCGCCAGCTGATGGAGCAAGGCGTCATATTTGCCGCGCCGCAGCCGATAGTAGTCAGCGACCCAGCCAGTTTTGACCAGCCCCAATGCCCGGCAACTAGCGCGCACCATATCCCGCTGCGCCTGCTCGACGCTCGGCAGATCCCGCTCGTCACGCCACTCGGGGATGACCCGCTCGGCCAGGTCATAGACCCGCTGAAAGTTGCGCCGCTCCCGCACCATCAGCTGACCTGTGGTAAAGAGCACCTCCAGATGGCGTTTCTCCGGCTTCCAGTCCCACCAGCCGTTCCCCTTGCCGGTTGTGCGCTCAAAGTCAGCCGCCCGGACCGGGCCATGGTGGCGAATACGCTCGATCAGCTGGCCAATCTCCTGCTGATGGGTGGCTAGCCAGTTGGCCGAAAACTTCCAGCCCATGGCGACGGGGTCGAGCATCCGATGGCGCAACAGCCGGTAATCCTCGCGGGGCACAAAGCAGGCCTCGTGGGCCCAATATTCGAAGATCTCGCCGTCGGCCAGCAGCTGCTCCAGCCAACGCGGTTCGTACTGGCCAAGGCGGCTAAAGAGCACCAGATAGGGGCTGCGCGCCACCACCGAGATGGTATCGATCTGCAGCAGCGCCATGCGGCGAATGGTGGCCAACAGATCGGCCGGAGTCGCCTTGCTGCGACGGGGGGCGAGCAGCCCTTGCGCCGCCAGTTGCAGATGACGGGCATCTTGCAGTGACAAATGGGTAATCGACATCAACAACCGCTCCCTGCTATCTGGCCATCGCACGCCCGGCGGATAGCCAACAAAACCGGGGGAGGCACCACGCTGGTATGCCTCCCCTCCCTGTGTACCAGCGCCGCTATGAATGGGCCGGGGGCAAGACCAGCTGATTGACCACCAGCATGATCTCTTGATAAGTGGCTTCTACCGTCTCGGGGGTCGGCTCCAGAATCAGGTCATCGGCATAGCCGTTGATGAGGGAGGTGATCTGGCGCGCCAGTCGCCGGGCATCGCCCGCCACAAACTCGCCGCTGTCGATCCCCTTTTGCAGGATCAGCTCCAATACCTCCCGCCACGCCAGAATGATTTTGCGGTAGCTCTCGGCAAACACAGGGTCGCGCAGTGACTCGTTCCAGGCATCCAGATAGATGGCCCAGGAGGCATCCTGACTGGTCGGCAGGTTATCCCGCACAAAGAGCGGCAACGCTTCGCGGGCCGGCAGCGGCAATAGCCACTCCCGCTGCTCGGCGATCTCCTGATAGGTGAAACGCTCCACGGCGCAGAGGCAGAGCTCCTTCCAATCCTTGAAGTAGTGGTAGACGTGGCTGCGCGCCAGACCGGTGCGCTCGGCCACATCACGGGTAGAAGAGGCGGCCATCCCCTTCTCCCGAAACAGGCCCAATACGGCCTCGATGATCATCTCTTTGCGCTGTTCTGCTGATGGGCGTGCCATCTGACCTCCTGCGATACCAATCGATCTGCTTGACTTTGAGCAGTCGCTCAAACAAACTTTGAGCACTCGCTCAAACTTAGCGTTTCCGACATCTTAGGAGATAACCCATGACAACACCAACCACTTCGGCAGCCAGTTGCAACGAGCAGGCCACGCCGTTGCCACACTCGGCCGGTCGTTCGCTGGGGGCGATTGCACGGGCCAATCCCCTCAAGCTGGCGGGCACCTTCTCGCTGGTGGCCCTCGAAAACATCCTGCTGGTGGCTTATCCCCTGTTCGCCGGCTTTGCCATCGACGCCATCGTCAAGGGCCAGTGGCTGCAGGCCTCAAGCTACGCCCTCATCGTACTGCTGTTCTGGCTCATCGGCGCCCTGCGCCGGGCAGTCGATACCCGCACCTTTACCCATATCTATGCGGCACTGGCGGTGCCGGTGATCCTGACCCAGCGCCAGCAGCAGGAGGGGCAATCCACCATAGTGGCGCGGGTTACCCTGGCGCGGGAATTTGTCGACTTCTTCGAGAAACATATCCCGATCCTGGCCACCAGCCTCATCTCCATCGTCGGGGCGGCAGTGATGCTGATGGTGATCGAGTTCTGGGTCGGCATCGCCTGTATGGGGGTATTGCTGCTGTTCGGCCTGCTGCTGCCCGGCTTTTCACGCAAAAACCAGCTGCTGCACGAGCGGCTCAACGATCGGCTGGAACACGAAGTCAAACTGGTCACCCATGCCCAATCAGCCAGCCTCTCCCGCCACTACCGCGCGCTGGCCTGGATCCGCATCCGGATTTCGGATCGGGAGACACTCGCTTTTCTGGCGGTCGGCATCAGCGCCTCCCTGCTGTTCCTGCTCGCCATCACCATGCTGATGGCCCAGCCCCAGGTCTCGGCAGGCCATGTCTATGCTGTGATGACCTACCTCTGGAACTTTGTCACCAGCCTGGATGAGGGGCCCGGTCTTGCCGATCAGCTGGCCCGGCTGCGAGATATCGGTCGCCGGGTCAACACCGCCCAACCCGATGAACTGATTTGATATTTTGTATCTGTAACCGGAGTAGAAGATGAATCCGACCACCCTTTGCCAACGAGCGTTGACCATGTGCATCAGCTGTTTCTTCCTCGCCGCCTGCGGCCCCAAGATGAGCGACTTTGAGCCCAACACCAGCTACTGGTTCAAGGAGAAACCGGCAGAGGAGAGCGCCCCGCTGGCACAAGACATGAAGGTGGATATCGCCATCATAGGCGGCGGCTACAGCGGACTCTCCAGCGCCTGGCATCTGGCCAAGGCCAACCCGTCGCTCAAGATCGCCATCTTCGAAGCCAAGCAGGTGGGCAGCGGCGCCTCGGGCCGCAACGGCGGCATGGTGTTGCCGGGCTCCGAGGTGATGGATCTCTACGAGGGGGGGGAGGCGAGCAAGCGCCACTACGATCTCACCGTCGCCAGCATGCGCAAGCTGCAGGCGCTGGTCGCCTCAACCGGCGTCGAGGCCGACCTCAAGCTCGATGGCTATGTGGAGGCGATCCTCGATGAGGAGGATATCGCCGAGTACCGCGACTATGTGAAAACCGCCAATCGCCTCGGCATCCCGCTCCAGTACTGGAACGCCGATACCACCGAAGAGAAGCTCGGCACCGATCGCTACGTGGGGGCGGTCTACGACCCCAATGGCGGCCAAGTACACGCCATGAAACTGGTCAATGCCCTGCGCAAGGCGGTGGAGCAGGCAGGCGTCACCATCTACGAGCAGAGCCCGGTGCAGGGGATCAAGGAGGGCAAGCAGATCGAGCTCAATGTGGCCCACAAGTACAAGGTGACCGCCGACAGCATAGTGCTGGCGACCAACGGCTATACCTCAAAACTTGGCTACTTCAGCGGGCGGGTCTTTCCGGTACACGCCCAGAGCGCCGTCACCGAGCCGCTCACACGGGATCAGCTTAACGCCATCCAGTGGCAGAGCCGGGTGCCCTACTACGACACCCGCAACATCCTGTTCCATCTGGTATTGACCCCGGATAACCGCATCGTCATCGGTGGCGGCAATGCCGAGTACGTCTTCAACGACGGCCTCAACTACAAGGGCGATCTCAATCGGGTCAGCGAGATGATGATGACCGAGCTGGTGACCCTCTATCCGGCCCTCAAGGGGATCAAATTTGAACAGGTGTGGGACGGGGTGCTCGGCATGACAGGCGACAGCACTGAAGCGGTGGGGGTGATGGGGGCTCACAAGAACATCTACTACGCCCTCGGCTACAACGGCCACGGCATCAATCTCTCCTTCCTGTTTGGCGACATCGTGGCCAGCCTCTATCAGGGCAAGGAGCACCCCTGGTTCAACCATGCCGAGCAGAGTCTGCCGATGTGGCTGCCGCCAGAGCCGTTCAAGTCAATTGGCGTAAAATCTGCCCTGATGTACTACCAGTGGCAGGACAAGGGCTACAAGGAGTAGCGCCGGGCGAACCCGACGAGTAACAGACGAAGGCACGCCTCAGGGCGTGCCTTTCTGCAATACCGCCACATCGGCGTGGGGGAAGCTGAGTTCGGCCTGCCAGCTGGCGGCCAACACCTGAAACGATGCCTCGGCAAAGAAGACGATGTGGGTCGGGTCGTGGCGATAGCGCCAGTTTTTAAACCGCTCGTCACCGAGCACCCGCTGGGTCTGCAACACCAGCAGGCCACCGGGCTTGAGGCAATCCCACAACTGCGCCAGCACCGTGCGCGGCTCGGCGATATGTTCTATCACCTCGGTACTGGTGATGAAGTCATACTGACGCGTCAGCAACTCGGGAAAGTCGGCATAGAACTTGTCATATCCCGCCATCTGGTAACCCGCCTCGCGCCCCATCGCCACCAGTGCCGGCCCCGGGCCACAGCCAAAATCGAGACCACTGGCAGGTAGCGGTACCCGCGCCAGCACCTCGCCAAAGGCCCGCATCAAAAAAGTGCGATAACGGGGATCATCCACCCGATTGTCGTGACCGTCATAGACCGCCTTCTCCGCCGCCTCATCCAGATGATCCGCCTCATCCAGCCAGACCAGCTCGCACGCGAGGCAGCGATGATAGCGCTTGCCAGCCACCGGCAGGGGATAACTGCGATGACTGGCACACAGGGGGCAGCTGACGGTGGATGACATGACGGTTCCTCTTGGGGGCTTCCTGTTGGATAACAGCGGCGCAGATTGCCTGCCCGCAGCCTCGCTGACAACTTTTTTTGCTCCTTAAGGGTTTCTTAAGTTTGCCCTTTTACTCTCAAACCATCGCAAGAGAAGGAGTCACCCATGACCATCGAGATCCAGGCCCCCTACCGATTGCTGCTAGCCAAGTCCCCGCAGCAGGTCATGGCGCTGCAAACCTATATCCAGGCCGCCTACACCCTCGAGTTCAACGCCCGCATCCCCCATTTTCTCCCCTGTCTGCTGGGGCTCTATCGGGCGGACGGGACGCTGGTCGGTGCCTGTGGTCTCAATCATACCAGTGAGGGGCCTCTCTATCTGGAACAGTATCTGGAGCAACCCATCGAGGCCGCCATCAACACCCGCCTCGGGGTCTATCCGGCACGCAACCGCATTATCGAAGTGGGCAATCTGGCCTGCAGCGAACCGGGCAATGCCCGCCTGATGTTCGCGGCCCTGTGTCGTCTGCTGTGTGAAAACGCCCTCGACTACGTGGTCTTTACCGGCACTGCCAAGCTGCGCAACAGCTTTGCCCGCCTGCAACTCAACCCGGTGGAGCTGGCCCCTGCACAGGCCCATCAGGTGGGAGCCGACGCCGATGCCTGGGGTGAGTACTACCGCTGCCAACCCAAGGTGATGGTGGGTGACATCAATCAGGGGCGCGAGGTGCTGGCCCAGCGCAGCCTGCTGCTCAATCTGCTGGCCCCCATGCCAACCCTGTTTGACGATGCCGGTGAGAGCAGTGATAACCAGACCCATCAAAAAAGGTGCGCCCAATGAGCCTGTTCGACGCCATCGCCAAACATGCCCACGAGGCTCCGCAATCCCCTGCGCTGCTGAGCAGCCTGCAGCGTCTCGATTACCAGACCCTGTGGCAACAGATCCAGCGTCTTACAAGCCAGCTGCAACAGCTCGACATCAATCGTCTGGCTCTGCAACTGGACAACGGCCTGCCCTGGGCGCTGCTGGATCTCGCCTGCACCCGCGCCGGTATCGTGGTCATTCCGGTGCCCCACTTCTTCAGTCAGGCCCAGCAGGCCTGGTTGCTGGAGAGCAGCGGTGCCGATGCGCTGGTGGGCCCATATCATCAGGGGTGGCATGCCGCCGAGCCGCTCTCGCTGATCACCGGCGAGCTGCCGCTCTGGCGCCATACCCCGGCCAATCGACCGGCGCTGCCCAAGGGCACCGCCAAGATCACCTACACCTCCGGCACCACGGGCCAGCCCAAGGGAGTCTGCCTGTCACTGACCCAGATGATGGCGGTGAGCCATGCGCTGGCCGAGCGAGTCGCGTCAGCCAAGGTGGAAAAACACCTGACCCTGCTGCCGCTGGCGACCCTGCTTGAAAACATCACCGGCCTTTATGTGCCGCTGCTGACCGGCGCCTGCAGCCGCATTCCGTCCCTCGGTGAGCTCGGCTTCACCGGCTCCAGTTCGCTCAATCCAGCCATGCTGGGGGAGGCGCTGCTACGCTGGTCGACCCACAGTCTGGTGCTGGTGCCCGAACTGCTGCGCCTGCTGCTGGCGCTCTGCACCAGCACCCCGACGCTGGCCCAGCAGCTCAAGAGCCTGCGCTTTATTGCCGTCGGTGGCGGCAAGGTGGCCCCCGACCTGATCAAACATGCCCGCCAGCTCGGACTGCCGGTATATGAAGGTTATGGCCTCTCGGAGTGTGGCTCCGTGGTGGCGCTCAACAGCCCGGATGCTGACAAGCTCGGCAGCGTCGGCCGCCCCCTGCCCCACTGTCAGGTCACCATCGCCAGCGACGGCGAAATTATGGTGAGCGGCAGTGCCATGCTGGGCTATCTCGGCAGCAACGAACTAACTCCCGAACAGATCGCCACCGGCGATCTGGGTCATCTCGATGATGAGGGCTACCTCCATATCACCGGGCGCAAGAAGAATGTCCAGATCACCGCCTTTGGCCGCAACTTCTCGCCAGAGTGGGTGGAAGCCGAGGCCCAGCTCTGCCCCGCCATCGCCCGCATCGTGGTGTTTGGCGATGGTCAGCCTGCCAACGTGGCGCTGATCCAGCCCCTGCCGGGGAAAGAGGCGGATCTGCCACGCCAGATCGCAGGTCTGAACCAGCGGCTGCCCGATTATGCCCGGCTGCACCACTGGTTGCCGGTGGCACTGGATCAACATCCCGGCCTGCTGACCGCCAACGGGCGCCCCCGTCGCAACGAGATTTACCAACACTTTTCCCGGCAAATCAGCCAATGCCTTACAGGAGAATCGTCATGAGCTTCTATCAGACTCTGCAACAAGCCACTGCCCAGGAGCGTGAGCATCTGTTCAACGCCCCCATTATCGAAGCCTGTCGCCGTGGCGATATCAGCCGTGACACCTATCTCGCCTTTCTGGCACAGGCTTACTACCACGTGCGCCACACAGTTCCGCTGCTGATGGCAACCGGCGGCAAGCTGGGTCAGGAGTACGAGTGGGTGCGTGGCGCCATTGCCGAGTACATCGACGAGGAGTATGGCCATCAGGAGTGGATCCTCAACGATATCCGCGCCTGTGGCGGTGATGCCGAGGCGGTGCGCCACGGCCAGCCCGGGCTGCCCATCGAGCTGATGGTCGCCTTCCTCTACGACCAGATCCAGCGCGGCAACCCCATGGGCTTCTTCGGCATGGTGCAGGTACTGGAAGGCACCAGCGTCGCCATCGCCCTCACCGTCGCCGACCAGCTGAAAAAGGGCCTCGGCCTGCCACCCCAGGCGATGAGTTACCTGAGCTCCCACGGCGCCCTGGATCAGGAGCACCTCAAATTCTTTGAATCCTTGATGGATCGGGTCGAGAGTCCGGCGGATCAGGCCGCCATCATCCACGGGGCCAAGGTGGTTTATCGCCTCTATGGCGAGATGCTCTACAACCTCACCGCCACACCGTAAGTCGGCAGCAGACAGCAAAAAGGGAATCCATACCATGAACCTTGAAGGGAAACTCGTGCTGCTCACCGGCGCCAGCGGTGGCATAGGTGAGGAGCTGGCACAGGAGCTGGCCGCCCAGGGGGCCCGCCTGCTGCTGCACGGACGTCGCGGCCCGGCACTGGAGCGGCTGTGCAAGTCACTGCCTCATCCCGAGCGCCATCAGGTGGTGCTCGCCGACCTCGGCTCTGCACAGGAGCGGGCCAAGCTGTTGCAACACCCGGCGCTGGAGCATGGGATCGACATCCTGATCAACAACGCTGGCTGCAACCAGTTTGCCTGGCTGGAAGATCAGAGCTTTGAGCAGGTGGAGCGCCAACTGCTGCTCAATATCGAGGCGCCCATCCAGCTCACCCGTGCCCTGCTGCCAACCATGCGCAAGCCGGGGATCATCATGAACATGGGCTCGAGCCTGGGCAGCATCGGCTACCCCGGTTACAGCGTCTACTGCGCCAGCAAATTTGCCCTGCGCGGCTTTAGCGAAGCGCTGGGACGGGAGCTGGAGGGGAGCGGCATCAAGGTGCTGCACTTTGCCCCCCGCGCCACCCGCACCAAGCTCAACTCCGAGGCTGCCTACGAGATGAATGCAGCGCTAGGCACCCAGACCGACAGCCCGCAGGAGGTGGCCGAAGAGGCGGTCATCGCCCTGTGCAACGAAACCCGCCGCAGCTGGCTCGGCTGGCCGGAAAAACTGTTCGTGCGGCTCAATGCCATGCTGCCCGGCATTGTCGACAAGGCGCTGGCCAGACAGCTGCCGATCATCAAACGTTATGCCCGTCATCTTCAGCCAGGGACGGCTGATGCTGGCGCCAACAGCGCGCCACAACCAGACTTGTCCCGCCCGATCCCGACCAAGAAGGAGCATTAATATGAACTTTTTCCGTCAATCAGTGACCTCTTGTGCCATCGCCATCCTGCTGGGATCCACCTCAGTCATGGCCGCGGGTGATGCCCTCGTCCCCATCCAGCAACAGTGGGCCGTCTGCCAGTATCAACAGAGCGGCAAGGCGAAAGAGAGCTGCCTCGAAACCCTGAGCACCCAGGCCGAAGCGGCCAGCGCCAAGGAGCCTTTTCGCGCCGATCTGCTGATCTGGTCGGCCATCGTCAAGAGCACCTGGGCGGGGGCCAAAGGGGGGCTGGGGGCACTGGGTCTGGTGAAAGAGGCCAAAGCCAAGCTGGAGCTGGCGCTCAAGCAGGATCCCAAGGCGCTGGACGGCTCTGCCTACACCAGTCTGGGCTCCCTCTACTATCAGGTGCCCGGCTGGCCGGTCGGCTTTGGCGATGACGAAAAGGCAGAGCAGCTGCTCAAGCAGGCGCTGGCCATCAATCCGGATGGCATCGACCCCAACTTCTTCTATGGCGACTTCCTGCTGGATCAGGGTCGCAAGGCCGAGGCCAAAACCTATCTCGACAAGGCGCTGGCCGCCCCGGCTCGCCCGGGCCGCGAAGTGGCCGACGAAGGGCGCAGAATGGAGATCCGCGATCGGCTGGCCAAGCTATAAAATCCTGATGGATCAAAGAACTATTTAAACTCTGCCCACCAGCTTGCATACTGGTGGGCAGGGTTGTTTATGCCACGGCACGCCCTGGCGCTGAGCCAGATCGCCACACCCAACAAACAGGGAGAAAAGAATGCGGATCCTGCTGGTGGAAGATGATGTGATGCTGGGGGATGGTATGCAGGATGCACTGCGCCATAGCGGCTACACGGTGGACTGGCTGCAACAGGGGTTGCCCGCTCTGGCAGCCCTCAAGAGCGACGAGTTCGCCGCCCTGATCCTCGATCTCAACCTGCCCGACATCGATGGCCTCAGCCTGCTGCGCAAGTTGCGGCGTGAAGGCCACCAGTTGCCGGTGCTGATCCTCACCGCCCGCGATGCGCTGGACGATCGGGTGGTCGGCCTTGATGCCGGCTCCGACGACTACATGGTCAAGCCCTTCGCCCTGCAGGAGCTCAACGCCCGCCTGCGCGCCCTGGTTCGTCGCAGCAAGGGGCAGGCTCAGGCGGTACTGGAGTATGGCGACATCCTCATCTATCCCGAATCCCAGCAGGTCACCTATCAGGGGGAAGCGGTCAAACTCACCCCCCATGAATACAAGTTGCTGCAGGAGCTGATCAGCCAGAGCGGCCGGGTGCTGAGCAAGGATCAGCTGCAACAGAGCCTCTACGGCTGGGATGAAGGGGCCGAGAGCAACGCGGTAGAGGTGCATATCCACCATCTGCGCAAGAAGTTCTACAGCGACCTCATCCGCAATATTCGCGGGGTCGGCTACATCATTCCCCAGCTCGAACAGCCAAGCCGGACACCCGCACGATGAAACGTCCCCGCTCCATTCGCCGCTTTCTGCTCACCGGTATCCTGACGCTGGTGAGCCTGAGTCTTACCATCAGCGCCTTTATCGGCTACATGGAGGCGAGCCACGAAATGGAGGAGCTGTTTGATGCCCGCCTCGCCCAGTCGGCCCGCATCACCAATCAGCTGCTTGCTCGCTACATGGCCCAGCAGGGGCAGTTGCCCGCCAACGGCACCGTCTATCAGGAGTGGGAGGCGCAAAATCCCGATGAGTGGCAAAAAGACCCCAGTCTCAACCTGACCGGCGAGGATCGGGAGATCACCCCCTACGGCCACGAGTTCGAACGCAATCTCTACTTCCAGCTGCTCGATGAAAAGGGCGGCTTGCTGCTGCGCGCCCCCAGCGCCCCGGATCAGCCGCTGGTCACCCTGGCCATCGGCTTCGACACGGTCGAAAAAGATAATCACCAGTGGCGCACCTTCACTCTCTACAACCAGCAGGAGCAGACCTGGCTGGTGGTGGCCGAGCGGGACGACGAGCGCAGCGAACTGGCCAGCAAGATGGCCACCCTCACCATGCTGCCGCTGCTGATCACCCTGCCCTTCCTGCTGGCCCTGCTCTGGTGGCTCATCACCCGCGGGCTGGCCCCCCTGCGTCAGCTGGCCCAGGCCATCAGTGAACGTCACCCCGCCAACCTGAGCCCGCTCAGCCTCAAGATAAGCGCTCAGGAGCTGACCCCCCTCACCAACGAGATCAACCGGCTGATGCAGGCGCTGGCGGAGACCATAGAGCGGGAGAAACAGTTTACCAACGAGGCGGCCCACGAGCTGCGCACCCCGCTGGCGGTGCTGCGGATCCACAGTGAAAATGCCCTGGCTGCCGAAGATGAAGTGAGCCGCCAGCAATCCCTGCACAAGATGCTGCAGGCCCTCGACCGCAGCGATCGGCTGATCCGCCAACTGCTGACCCAGGCTCGTATCGACAACCAACAGGGGCTGGTATTGACCGAGCTGGAGGTGGGCCACCTGCTGCAAGGCACCCTGGCGACCCTGGCCCCCATCGCGCTCAAGAAGGATCAGCAGCTGTCGCTGGAGTGTGAAGTGCCGCAGCTGGTGATGGGGCAGGCCACCCTGCTCGAACTGCTGTTTAGCAACCTGATCGACAATGCGCTGCGCTACACCCAGCCGGAGGGCGAGATCAGGGTGCGGGTTCAGCGAGAGGGCAATCGGGTGAGGGTGGATGTGAGCGACAATGGCCCCGGCATTCCCGCCAGCGCCTTGCCCCGGTTGTATGAACGCTTCTTTCGGGTCAATCCCCAGCAGGGGGATGGCGTGGGTCTCGGCATGGCCATCGTCTCACGCATCGCCCAGTTGCACGGCGCCGACCTCGATGTCCACAACCGGCCGAAAGGGGGGCTGGAGGTGAGCGTGCTGCTCCCGCTGCCGCCGGCAAGATAAGCGATAAGTAAAGAGCCCGCGATGCGGGCTCTTTACTTTCAATGACAATCTGGCTGCACGGTAAAGGTTCGACTGGAGTCCACCGGGCCCAGCTCCGCCAGCAGACGTCGACCCAGCAGCACCGGATAGATCATCTTGCTGCGATCCCGCAGGGTGAACCACTCCTCATACACCTTGTCCCCCAGACAGATGGACATGGTCACCGTTGGCCGCTGCTCCATGCCGCCCGCCCCACGCACCGTCACGCTGCGCTCGACCCGCCGTTCGAACTGCTGCTTGACCAGTTTGCCGCTGTCGGCATCGGTCACCACCAACATGAAGCGCACCCAGGGCTTGCCATCCCGTTTGAATCTGGTGATAGAGCGTGCATCGAGGGAAGAGGTGAGCGCCCCGGTGTCGAGTTTCATCTTCACCGCCACGCCGGTGGGCAAAATAAGTCCCTTCTCGATCCAGCCATAGCTGGTCGGGGTCTCTGCCAGCGCACTGCCACACAGTGCCAGCATCAGGGTGATCCCCACCATCATCTTGCCCATTTTACTGCCCTGCCTTGTCAATCCTGCGCCCAGATCTACCACAGTCCCATTGTGGGTCAATCCGATTTATTTCAGCTACTTGGATAATATCTGGCGGGTCAGGAGAGAGACGACAAAGAGTGGCCGAATGGCGGCCCAAGCGGGCGGGAATATCGTAGGAGAGCAAGGCACCGAACGGTGCTGGATGAAACTGGTGGTTAACCTCAGGTTGTGACGCCAAAGGCTACCACAACAATGAGCGAATTATCAGTCTTGTTCTGAAGGGATTTTTGCCTACACTGTTGTAAACCGGAGGGCCTGAAAACCACCGGTTTTTTTGCGCCTGCCGAAAATTTGCCACTGCAAAAGTGACTTTCAACAAGGCTCAATAAGGAATTTGTAATGCGTATCGAAGAAGACTTGAAGCTCGGTTTCAAGGATGTCCTGTTCCGCCCCAAGCGCTCTACTCTCAAGAGCCGTTCCCAAGTAAGCCTGACCCGTCAGTTCACCTTCAAACACACTCAGACCCAATGGCAAGGCGTACCCGTTATCGCCGCCAACATGGATACCGTCGGCAGCTTTGCCATGGCACGCACGCTGGCCGGTTTCGAGATGATGACCGCGGTACACAAGCACTACAGCCTTGAGCAGTGGCAAGCTTTCGTCAACGAGACCGATCCGGCGCTGCTGGGCCATGTGATGGTCTCCACCGGCACCTCGGCTGAAGATTTCGCCAAGACCCGCCAAATCCTCGCCATGTCCGAAGCGCTGCGTTTCATCTGTGTCGATGTGGCCAACGGCTACTCCGAACACTTCGTCGAGTTCGTGCGCAAAATTCGTGAAGCCTGCCCCAACCACGTCATTCTGGCGGGCAACGTGGTGACCGGCGAGATGGTCGAAGAGCTGATCCTCTCCGGCGCCGACATCGTCAAGGTCGGCATCGGCCCGGGCTCCGTCTGCACCACTCGCGTCAAGACCGGTGTCGGTTATCCGCAGCTCTCCGCCATCATCGAGTGTGCCGATGCGGCCCACGGCCTCGGCGGCCAGATCGTCGGTGACGGCGGCTGCACCTGCCCGGGCGACGTCGCCAAAGCGTTCGGCGGCGGCGCTGACTTCGTCATGCTGGGCGGCATGTTGGCAGCCCACGAGGAGTGCGGTGGCGAGATCGTCGATGTAGACGGCGAACCCTTCATGAAGTTCTACGGCATGAGCTCCTCCAGCGCCATGGACAAGCACGCCGGTGGCGTCGCCGAATACCGCGCCTCCGAGGGTAAAACCGTGCTGCTGCCCTACCGCGGCCCGGTCGAGAACGCCGTGCGCGACATTCTGGGCGGCGTGCGCTCCACCTGT
The DNA here is from genome assembly GCF_019047045.1 of Aeromonas sp. FDAARGOS 1419. Classification (NCBI taxonomy): domain Bacteria; kingdom Pseudomonadati; phylum Pseudomonadota; class Gammaproteobacteria; order Aeromonadales; family Aeromonadaceae; genus Aeromonas; species Aeromonas sp. FDAARGOS 1419. Next base: position 4,555,383 of record NZ_CP077209.1, on the reverse strand, counting down.
ACCTACGTCGGTGCCAGCCAGCTGAAAGAACTCACCAAGCGCACCACCTTTATCCGGGTACGCGAACAAGAGAACAACGTCTACGGCAAGGAGTAACCTGCCACAGACCGCCGTCACGCGCTGACGGTTAGAAGCCAGTCAACCGGTGTGCTACCCTGCGCACCGGTTTTTTTGCATCTGGGATCACGAGCCATGACCACTCCCCTGCCCCCGTTTGACTGGGACATCTTCTGCTGCGTCGTCGACAACTTCGGCGACATCGGTGTCACCTGGCGACTTGCCCGCCAGCTAAAGCGGGAGGGGAATATTGCGGCACATGGCGATGAGGTTCAGGTGCGGCTCTGGGTGGACGATTTGACAAGCTTTGCCCGCATCTGCCCCAAGCTCGACCCGGCGCAGGATGGCCAGTGGGTCAATGGCATCTATATCCAGCACTGGCATGAGACCCTGCCGAGCGACATGACACCGGCCAGGGTGGTGATCGAAGCCTTTGCCTGCGAGCTGCCCGCCCCCTTCATAGAGCTGATGGCGAGCCAACCCAGCCCCCCATGCTGGATCAATCTGGAGTACCTCTCGGCGGAGAGCTGGGTCGAGGATTGCCACGCTCTCGCCTCGCCCCAGCGGGTTGGCAACCAGAACCTCAATAAATACTTCTTCTTCCCGGGCTTTACCGCTAAAACCGGCGGCCTTTTGTGCGAGCACGACCTCATCACCGAACGGGAGCTGTGGCAGCAAGATGATGCGGGACTTACCGCCTACTGGGCCAGCCTCGGTTTGCCGCCAAAACAAGAGAACGAGCTGCGGGTCAGCCTCTTTACCTACGAGAGCGATGCGCTGAAGAGTCTGGTCGAGAGCTGGTGCCAGAGCGCCACGCCCATCACCCTGCTGCTGCCGCTGGGGCGCTCTCTCAACGATGTGCTCACCGGTGCCGGTCTGACTGATGCCATCCCTGCGGCCAAAGCGGGGGATCTGCTCCACTCGGGCAACCTCACCATCAAGCTGCTGCCGATGACCGATCAGGCCGGTTACGATCGACTACTCTGGAGCTGCGATCTCAATCTGGTGCGTGGGGAGGACTCCTTCGTGCGGGCCCAGTGGGCGGCTCGTCCTTTCCTCTGGCACATCTACCAACAGGAGGAGGAGGCCCATCTGGTCAAGCTGGAGCAGTTCCTTGACCACTACTTATCCGATCTACCCGCCGAGTGCGGCCAATGGCTGCGCTGCTTCAATCTGGCTCTCAACCGTGGCGAAGATTGCGGCGAACTTTGGGCCCAATGGCCCCGATATAGCGCCATTTGGCAGCAACATGGGCGAAGCTGGTCACAGAAGTTGCTCCGGGATGGGGATCTCGTCACGAGGTTGGTGAAATTTTTAGAAAGCCGTATATAATCTGGCAGTTTTTATCCGTCCGTTTCACGAACAGGAATTTTTTACATGAAAACCGCACAGGAAATCCGCGCTGGTAACGTAGTCATGATCGGCACCGAGCCGATGGTGGTTCAGAAGGCTGAATTCAACAAATCCGGCCGTAACTCCGCCGTGGTCAAAATGAAGCTGAAGGGCCTGCTGAACGGCAGCGCTACCGAGACCGTCTTCAAGGCCGACGACAAGCTGGACGTTGTTCAGCTGGAACGTAAAGAGTGCACCTACTCCTACTTCTCCGACCCCCTGTATGTCTTTATGGACACCGAGTACAACCAGTACGACGTAGAGAAAGACAACCTGGGTGACGTGCTGAACTACCTGGTAGACGGCATGGAAGACATCTGCGAAGTGACTTTCTACAACGAGAAAGCCATCTCCGTAGAACTGCCGACCACCATCGTGCGCGAAGTTGAGTACACCGAGCCGGCTGCCCGTGGCGACACCTCCGGTAAAGTGACCAAGCCTGCCCGTCTGAAAGGCACTACCTACGAGCTGGCTGTTGCCGCTTTCGTAGAGATCGGTGACAAGATCGAAATCGATACCCGCACCGGTGAATTCAAGCGTCGCGTCAACTAATTGACCGCTTTGAATTGATTACAAAAAAGCGAGCCACCGGCTCGCTTTTTTATTGCCTCCGAGTTGCCATCACACCGCCCGCCTTCAGAAAATCCCGCCGCCGCCGCTAACCCAGATAACCGGGGGAGCACACTATGGCCAGATTATCCTTATCACTGCTGTTATTGACCTTGCTGGCTGGCCATGGGGCAGAGGCGAGCGAGGTTGCGCCCCCCGTTGCCGAGCCAATGCCCCTCGACCATTGGCAAGCGAGCGACTGGAAAGGGCTACCCGATGCCACCCAGATAGACAAGCAGACGGTGCTGTTCGCCAAACACGACAGTGAAAACTATCTGGGGCTCGCCATTTTACTGCCCGACTGGCAGCGCAGCGGCCAGCTCTGGCAACTGACTCGCGCCCTCGGCCGATTGGGCTTTGATACCCTGCTGCTGCTGCCCTCCCCCCAGCAGACCGAACTGGACCCAGCCGCCGAGAAAAAAGCGAAAAACAGCGATGCATTTCGCAAACAGTTTGCCGAGCGGATCAGCAAGCTGGCCGATGCCAAGCTGCAGGAGGGGGGCTTCAAGCTGATCCTGGCGCAAGGCACAGGCGCCGCCTGGACTGCCAACCTCATCGCCAGCGAACAGTTGCCAGCCCCCGACGCCCTGGTGCTGCTCGATGGCTTCTTCCCCAACCAGCAGAGCAACCAGACCCTGGCCAAACAGGTGGCTCAGGCGGCCATCCCCACCCTGGACCTCTATCAGGAGGATGGCGGTCGCTGGCCACTGCTGGCCGCCGAGGCCCGCAAAAGCGAGAGCCGCCGCAGCAACAAGCTCAACTATCGCCCCTACGCCCTGATGGAGCTGGAGGAGACCCCCACCCGCATTCAGGGCTGGCTCAACCATCTGGGCTGGCTCTGACCTCGGGCCACAAAGCGCGCGCAACATCACATCTGCCGGATAAAGCCCAGCCATGACACAGCGGCAGGCTGGCCCTGACTGCATCCTCTTTGGCATCATGGCCTCTCGAACCTGAACAATGGCAGGAAGGCCCATGCAGCAGATTGTGTTTCTCGACAGCGATACCCTGGATGCGGGCATCACCCTGCATCACCCCGACTTCCCCCACCACTGGCAGAGCTATCCAAGTACTACCCCGGAACAGGTGGTGGAACGGCTGAAAGATGCCAGCATCGCTATCATCAACAAGGTACGGATCGGCGCCGCCGAACTGGCCCAACTGCCAGAGCTCAAACTCATCGCCCTGGCCGCCACCGGCAGCGACAACGTGGATCTGGAAGCGTGCCGCGCCGCCAACGTTGGGGTGTGCAATATCCGCAACTACTCGGGCCCCTCGGTGCCGGAGCACGCCATGGCGCTGATGCTGGCCCTGTCGCGCAACCTCTTCTGCTGGCGCCAGTCGCTGCTGGAGGGGCGCTGGCAACAGAGCGGCCAGTTCTGCTTCTTCGACCACAACATCATGGATCTGCACGGCAAGCAGCTTGGCATCATCGGTAAGGGAACTCTGGGACAGGCGCTTGGCGAGCGGGCCAAAGGGATGGGGATGACAGTGCGTTACGCCCAGAGCCAGGTCGGCGCCAGTCACGACGAGGATCGCTTGCCCCTCGACGAGTTGCTGCAAAGTTCGGATGTGATCAGCCTGCACTGCCCGCTAACCCCCTACACCCGCAACCTCATTGGCGAGCGGGAGCTGGATCTGATGAAACCGGGCGCCCTGCTGATCAACGTCGGCCGCGGCGGGCTGGTGGATGAGGAGGCGCTGCTGCAAGCGCTGGCCAACGGCCGCCTCGGTGGCGCCGGTTTCGATGTGGCAAGCGTCGAACCGCCGCCTCCCGACCATCCCTTGATGAAGGCGCTACAATACCCCCACTTCATTCTGACCCCCCATGTGGCCTGGGCCAGCGAGGAGTCGATGCAGCGTCTCGCCGATCAGCTGATCGACAACATCAACGCCTTTGCCGCCGGTCGCCGTCAGCACCGGCTGGTGTAACCGCACAAGCGAGTAACCGCAAAATTGAGTGACCACACCATGCAAAACGGGACCAAAAGGCCCCGTTTTGCATCTTCCGCACTCACTGCACACGCATCAATCGTCGTCATGCCATCTGTGCTTCTTATGCTTTTTGTACTTCTTGTGGTGCTTGTGATGGTGATGATCATCGTCATCATCGTAATAGCGATCCTGGCTCTTGTGGCCATCGCCCGTCTTGGAACCGATGGCCGAACCGCTCGCCCCGCCGACCCCGGCGCCGATCAGCTGGCCGGTATCACCACCGACACTCTTGCCGATGGCAGCACCACCCAGCGCCCCCACCGCGCCGCCAAGGGCCGCTTCATTCTTGTTGCCCTTGTTGGCCGTCGCAGCCCCACCGGCAGCACCGCCCAACGCAGCCCCCACCAGCGCACCGATATCGCCACCCAGCTCCTTGCCGATCATGGTGCCCGCTACACCGCCTGCGCCACCACCCAGAATGGTATTGAGGGTCTCGGAGGCGTGCACGGTCGTGCTGCCAGCCAGCAAGGCGCCCAGCAGTGTCAGTGCGCGAAGAGCACGCGAATTCATCTCCATGGGTACTCCTGTCCAATCTGATTAATTTCCTCTGCACTATACAAACCGGCAGGCAGCAAACCAGTGGGTGACTAGCGGCAAGTAGATTTTCACTTGAAACCCGGCAATAGGCGTGACCGGCAAGCCCGAATTCAATCTCTTGAATAACCACACGAAATTTTTTATTTCACAGATATGGCGTGTCCCTCGGCAGGGGCGGGAGGCTGTCGCAGCCCCACCCCAACTACTGGCGATCGGACAGCTCCTGTCACCTGCGCAGGGTTGGGTGGCGCAATCTCAGATGGGCTGACAGTTCAGCGCGCCTCAACCCCGTTCACTGGGGAGCAGCAGGATCGCCTATGTGCGGGGTGTTAACCCTCAGTTGAAAGTGTCACCACTACATGTAAACGCCCGGAAGATGATCGGGTGGTATAGTCTATAGCTTGAACAGCAGGGGATGGCTGGCCACAAGGCTGGCGCCCGGTGACTATCAAGCAAAGGAGATGTTATGAGCAGTCCGTTTATCGAGCAGATCAAAGCACGTCGTACCATCTATGCCCTGGGCGACCAGGTCTCCCATACGCCGGAGCAGCTGACGGCCCTGATCCAGGATGCCATCAGACACAGCCCCTCCTCCTTCAACTCCCAGAGCTCCCGCGCCGTCATCCTGTTTGGCGCCCAACACCACAAGCTGTGGGATATCGTCAAAGCCGAGCTGAAAAAGATTGTGCCGCCGGAAGCCTACGCCCAGAGTGAGGCCAAGGTAGATGGCAGCTTCCGCGCAGGCTTCGGTACCGTGCTGTTCTTCGAAGACACCGACGTCATCAAGGATCTGCAGCAAAAATTCGCCCTCTATGCCGACAACTTCCCCATCTGGTCGGAACATGCCACCGGCATCGCCCAGTTTGCGGTCTGGACGACGCTGGCGCAGGAGAAAGTCGGTGCCTCCCTGCAGCACTACAACCCGCTGATCGACGAGGCGGTACGCAAGGAGTGGAACCTGCCCGCCAGCTGGCTGCTGCGCGCCCAGATGCCCTTTGGCAGCATCAAGCAACCGGCCGGTGACAAAACCTTTATCGACGACGCTACCCGTTTCCGCGTTTTCAAATAACCGTTGAGATAGCAAAACGCCCCCGCATCTCGGGGGCGTTTTTATTGCGACATACAGTGTTGATGGCGCTGGATCATACCGCAATCTGCGATCGTAATACGCTCTATCCACCGCTCAGGCGGGCAGCGACACCAGCAGGGATGTCTCTCCAATCTCCACCTTCACCTCGCGCCAATCGCGGATCCCCCCCACCACCGCCGGATTGAGCGGCGCATCGCCTCCTACCTGCACCACGGTGCAACCTGCACGCAGGGCACTCTCGATACCGGCCGGGGCATCCTCGAACACCAGACAACAATCGGGCGAGACACCAAGCCGTTTGGCTCCCAGCAGATAGGGCTCTGGATCGGGCTTGCCATTGATCACAGCTTCGGCCCCCACCTGTACGTGGGGCAGCGGCAAACCGGCACAACGTAGGCGGTGATAGGCAACCCGCTCACTGGCGGAAGTCACGATGGCCCAACGCTCTGGCGGCAAGCGGCGCAGCAACTCGCCAGCCCCTGCGATGGCGTCGCCGCCGGTATGCTGCATCTCCAGCTCGTCGAGCCGCGCCGCTTCCCGCTCCACATCCAGTTGCGGGGCCAGCGCCCGGATCACCTCACGTGAGCGCATACCGTGGCACATAGCCAGTACCGGCTCTGGGGCAAGCTGATGATGCTGACACCAGAGCCGCCACACCTTCTCCACATCGCCGGTCGAGCAGACCAGGGTGCCATCCATATCGAGCAGCAGGGCGGATACCGACAGGGTGATCGTGTTCATGCCAGCGCTCATACAGACTCTCATACAGGCACCCCGGCCAGCTCGGGCAGAGAGCCAGAGAGCGCATCGGCAAAGGCCTGCTGCTGGGCGGCACGCTCATAACAGGCCAGCGCCTGCTCGGCACTGCCTGCCCACACTTGCAAGGGGCCGACCACAAACCCCTGTTGCAGCAGGCTGGCGAGCAGCTCCCCCGTCTCCGGGGCCGCCAATGGCTGGGCCAGCACCAGCTTGCCCTTGATCAAAAAAAGATAACGTTGGGTAGACATGATATGGCTCCTTGTTCCGGTTCAGAGGAGGGCGATTCCCCCCTTGCCGAGCCATTAGAACAAGGCGATTAGATTATTTATAATCAATAAATGGCCACCTTTGATAACAAATTGGAATGAAATTCGACTTGAGGCAACTGCAGGCGTTTGTGACGCTGGCCGACACCGCCAACTACCGGGAAGCGGCCAGCCGCCTCTTTATCACCCAACCGGCCCTCACCAAGCAGATCCAGGGGCTGGAGCAGACGCTGGGCTGCACCCTGTTCAAACGGGGCCGCCATGGTGCCGAGCTGACGGCGCTCGGCGCCCAGCTGCTCACTCAGGCGAGTGCACTGGTCAAACACGGCAGGGAGTTTGAACGTCACGCGTTGGCAGTGGCGAGTGGCGTGGCCGGTCGGCTCAAAATTGGCTTCGGTCTGTCGAGTTTCGCACTGGCCCCTGCGCTGGTGGCCCGCTTCAAACAGCAAGTCACGGACGTGATGGTCCATCTGCAGGATATGCCCTCCGCGATCCAGCAGGAGCAGCTGCTCTCCGGCCAGTTGCAGCTGGGCTTTATGCGCAGACCTCAGGTGCCGCAGTTACAGGAGCACAGACTGCTGATCGACCGACTGGTGCTGGCGGTGCCGACACGAATGACCGAACCAGACCCGGCCGCATTCGACGTCCAGCAGGCACTGACCAGTCAACCCCTGTTGCAGATGGTGGGCCACCGCTGCCCCGGGCTCAGCCAGCAGATCGCCGGTTTTCTCGGCGCCAATCGGCTGACCGGCGTGGTTCAGGAGGCCGAAGATATCCAGACGCTGGTGGCGCTGGTCGCGGCGGGCATCGGCAACGCCATCCTGCCACGCAGCGTCAGCTTTATCGCAGGGCCCGATGTCACCCTCTATCCCCTCTCAGGCCCCAGCTCCGAGTGGGAGGTCAGCATGGTATGGAATCCGGACTTTGCCGACCCCATCCGGGATCACTTCGTCAGGCAGGTGATCGCCAGCCATCCCCTGCCGCTGTCGGCCACACCCGAGCGCTGAAACCAACGCTCGCTGGTTGCTAACACCGTGACCAACCAAAAACAGTGCGCCCCCATCAAGGGGACGCATGCAGGACAAAAGCGGCAATGCGGCTCAACAACTGGCGCAGTGACTACGGTTTTTACCCGCCCCCTTGGCGCAATAAAGCGCCGCATCGGCCGCGGCCAGCAACGCCCCTTCCCCCTCCAGCGGTTGCTCTGCCGTGTAGGTGGCAATACCAATGCTGGCGCTAAGCTGAATATTATTTGCCACCACGATGTCGAGATCGTTGATGGCCTGGCGGATCTCCTCCGCAATCCGCTGGGCCGTATTTTGGTCGGTATTGCCGAGGATCAGGGCAAATTCGTCACCACCAAAACGGCAGGGCAGATCCGCAGGACGCTGGCAGAAGGATTGCAGAAGATGGCCCACCAGCTGGAGCGAGCCATCTCCCATCTGATGACCAAGATGGTCATTGCACGCCTTGAAGTTATCCAGATCCAGCATGATGAGGGAGAGCGGGGTATGTTCCCGCATGCTGCGCCGCCACTCGTTATGCAAAAAACTGTTGAACAGCCGCCGATTAGCCAGTCCGGTCAAAGGATCGTGGAGGGAGAGGCTTTCCACTTCCAGCTCCAGCAGCTTGCGCTCGGTGATATTGATATGGGCGATGGAAAAATACTCGGCATCAAGCCCGGGTACCGGCGCTACTCGCATCATAAACCAGCGCTGGGTGTCGGGGCTGTGGCAGGGGTATTCCAGATAGAACTTATCCTGCTGATGACGGATGACCCGGAGGATCCCCTCCACGGCAGCCAATCCAGAGGGCTCGGATTCAGCGTCACAAGCCCCCATGTAATTGACCCCAATCCAGTTATATCCCTTGGGCATGCCGTTTTGCTCGGCAAACAGATCCCAGGCGAGATTGGTGTAATGGATCACGCCATCCCGATCTATCACCGATATCTGGTCTTCCAGCGAATCCAGCAGCGCAGCCAGATGATGGGCTCGCTCGGCGAAGTGACTCTGCCGTGTCTGTATATCATCCGCCATGGTGGCCATCCTGTGGCAAAAGTGGCATACCGTCATCTATTAACAATTAAGTCAGCAGATAGAGTAAAGCACCCCATTCCCACTTAGCCAACTGAGACCAAATTTCACCATCGAACACTATCCGGCAAGGTTTCAGGCCAGTTTCCCTGCTCCGGATAACAAGAGCACATCATGAGTATATGTATTTGATAAATCACATTTAATGACCACACCACTGATTTTCGCAGGGGATGCCATCGCCCTCCCCGTCCATTTTGGTGTTCGGGCAATGTTGCAAAAACCAGGTTGCCTCCTCGCAGGAGGTCATCTGGGAGCAATGCTGCCGACCATCACACTGGCGAATAAAGGTCGTTGCCTGTGGCGTGCTGACCTCCTCCTGATTGAAAGAGGAGACCGGCAATGGAGCCATCGACTCGGCCGAGAAACGGGAATAGATGGAAAAGAGGCCAACGAGCACCAGCAGAGGGATCAATTTGCCACTCCAGCTGCTCTTGCGACGTCGATAGGGGTTACTTCTCTCTCTGGTCGAGGTGGGTCGTGGCGGCTGACTTGCCGCCCGAAATGATGGCGCCGCTGATGATGCGGCCGAAGGCACGGCATCCGCCAACGTGAGCGGGCGATCGGGGAAAAAGACCTGCAACGCCCTTGGCTTGCCATCCTGGCCACTGCCGATCAGATAGGTGACACGCTCCCCCGGCTCGGGCACGCGGCCATCTGATTGCAACGCCGTAACATGCACAAACAGCCCTGCACCGCGTGATCCATTGATTGTCTGCTCGGCGCCATTTTGCTCCGGCGTAATAAATCCAAAGCCGCGCGCCTCGTTCCAGCTCGCGATCCGTCCCTGATAACGCATCTGTCCATCCTTGTTGTTATCCATGTGAGCACTATATTGCCCGACAATCATGTTGCCCAAAAGCGCTGCGGCCCGACAAGGGGCCGCAAAGTCAATCTCAACACGGTGATCGGGCGCAGCCTGCGTTAAGGATCAAGCCAGCCGGGACACCTTGATGATCTCGGCGATGCGACCCAGCAACCGCAGCGAGGTGTGATGCTCAGTGGCATCTGCGGCGGCGCAGGCATCCTCCAGAATGGTGATGGCGTAGTCGCGATCGTGACCATCCCGCGCCGCCGCCTGAATGGCCCAGCTGGTGCTCACTCCGCACAGATAGAGGTGGTCGATGTGATTGGCCCGCAGCGCAGGCTCCAGCGCCGTGCCATAGAAGGGGCTCACTCTGGGCTTGGTCAGCACCAGATCGCCGGGCTGCACATCCAGATCCGGATGAAAGTCGGTGCCGCTGTCAGCCAAGGAGAGCGCCCCCAACTGGTGAGCGCGACCAAACATGGGAGACCCCTTGGGCTGCAGCTGATAGCCGCCGTCAAAGCCCACCTTGATCAGCACCACCAGCCAGCCGTGGGCGCGGGCATGGGCCAGCGCCTGATTGGCATGCGCAATGGCATCCTGCTCCAGCACATGGGCTGCGGAGGCGGCAATGCGCCCGTCGGGATGGGCAATATCGTTGATAAAATCGATCACCAGCAGTGCCTTGTTCATCACCTTTGCTCCTTCGCGAATTCAGCCCGTGTTACCTGGTTTCTACCTGTCAAACCAGCCCCAGTGCATAGCGCAGCGCCATCTCCTTGAGCGGGCCCGCCTTGTCCGCCAGATTGAGAGCCAGATTGCGGGCCAGCTTGAGGGGGCCAATCTCGTTGCTGAACACCCCGTAGAAGAGATCCATTCCCGACTGCATCAGCAGGTTGTCGGGGCGACGGCGTCGCTCGTAACGCTCGGCCAACGCCAGCTGATGCCAGTCGGCGCCGGCTCCTTGCAGCAGATCAGCCCAGCAGGCCACATCCTTGAAGCCAAGGTTGACCCCCTGCCCCGCCAGCGGGTTGATGGTGTGGGCAGCATCGCCAAGCAGCACCACCCGACCGACGTGATAGTCGTTGGCGTGGCGGCGCACCAGCGGGAAGCTCCCCTTGCCGGTGACGGTAAATCCGCCGAGGCGGCTTGGGAAGTGGCGGCGCACTTCGGCGGCAAGCCCTTCGTTGCTCATGGCCGCCAGCGCGCGGATACGGGCCGGGCTGTCATACCACACCAGGGAGCCGTGCTGACCGGGCAGCGGCAGGAAGGCGCGCGGGCCGCTCGGGGTGAACTGCTGCCAGGTGATATCTTCCTGCGCAAAGTCGGTGTCGATATTGATCAGCATGCAGTGCTGGCGGTACTCGAAGCGCGATACGCCGATACCGACCAGCTTGCGGGTGTGGGATTCGGCACCGTCGCAGGCCAGCACCCAACGGGCCGCCAACTCAGTGCCATCATCCAGAGTCAGCACCGCTTCATCCGCACTCTGGCGCAGGCTGGTCACCGCCGCCGGGGTGTGGGTCTGGATGGTAGGAAAATCTTCCATCCGCTTGAGCAGGGCGAGCTGCACCAGCCGGTTTTCGATGATGTAGCCGAGCTGGGGCAGACCGAGATCGGCGGCATTGAAGCGGGTGGCAAAACCGTCCAGCTCCCAGGTCTCCAGCCGGCGATAGGGGCAGAGCCGCATCTGCTGCAGATGGTGCCAGGCACCGGCCTGCTCCAGCAGCGCCACCGAGGCCTGACTGATGGCGGAGACCCGCAGATCCAGCGGCTGCTCCGGCGCGTAATGCTCCGGCAGTTGGGTCTCTATGACCCGCACCGAGAGGCCCTGAGCCGCCAGCAGACAGGCGGTGGCGGCGCCCACCATGCCGGCGCCGACGATGGCGATATCACACTGTTCCATACATTTATTCCTGAAAGGGTGCGTCCGGCGACAGCGCCCGGACGTGAACCGGATGGCTGCATGATAGCGCAAGGGCGGCTGATAAACAGTGAGACAAACGGGGAATTGCTGCGTCAAATCAAGGAGAAAGCTTATTGACCTTGCTGGCAACAGGTATCGGGTGAGCACCATTGCCAGCTGGATATTAGCTAGGCAGTATCCAGATTGCGGAGTAAAATGCGCGGTCCTTTGACCATGCCGATTTCAAAACAAGTCAAGAGAAGCAATGAGCAAGAAACTTCACATTAAAACCTGGGGTTGCCAGATGAACGAGTATGACTCGTCCAAAATGGCCGACCTGTTGGATGCCAGTAATGGCTACACCCTTACCGAAGAGCCCGAAGAGGCAGATGTCTTGCTGCTCAATACCTGCTCCATCCGCGAAAAGGCGCAGGAGAAGGTGTTCCACCAGCTGGGACGCTGGAAAAAGCTCAAGGCCAACAAGCCCGGTCTGGTGATCGGCGTGGGTGGCTGCGTTGCCTCTCAGGAGGGCGATGCCATCCGCCAGCGCGCTCCCTATGTGGATATCGTGTTCGGCCCGCAGACCCTGCATCGCCTGCCCGCCATGATCAAGGAAGTGCAAGAGGGCCGTGGTGCCCAGGTTGATATCGCCTTCCCCGAGATCGAAAAATTCGACAGCCTGCCCGAACCGCGCGCCGAAGGGGCCACCGCGTTCGTCTCCATCATGGAAGGCTGCTCCAAATACTGTACTTACTGCGTGGTGCCCTACACCCGCGGTGAAGAGGTGAGCCGACCGCTGGACGACGTGCTCTACGAAATCGCCCAGCTCGCCCAGCAGGGCGTGCGCGAAGTGAACCTGCTCGGCCAGAATGTCAACGCCTACCGCGGTCCGACCTTTGATGGCGGCATCTGCACCTTCGCCGAGTTGCTGCGTCTGGTGGCCGCTATCGACGGTATCGATCGCATTCGCTACACCACCAGCCACCCGATCGAGTTCACCGACGACATCATCGAAGTCTACAAAGATACCCCGGAAGTGGTCAGCTTCCTGCACCTGCCGGTGCAGAGCGGCTCCGACCGTATTCTGACCATGATGAAGCGCCCGCACACCATCCTGGAGTACAAATCCAAGATCCGTCGCCTGCGTGCCGCCCGTCCCGACATCACCATCAGCTCCGACTTCATCGTTGGCTTCCCGAATGAAACGGACGAAGACTTTGAAGCGACCATGAAGCTGATCGAGGATGTGGGTTTCGACATGAGCTTCAGCTTCATCTTCAGCCCGCGCCCGGGCACCCCGGCCGCCGACATGCCTGACGATGTCGACATGGAAGTGAAGAAAGCCCGTCTGGCCCGCCTGCAGCACGTCATCAACAACCAGGCGATGCAGATTGGCCGCGCCATGCTGGGCACCACCCAGCGCATCCTGGTAGAAGGGCCCTCCAAGCTCGACCCGATGCAGCTGTGTGGCCGCACCGAGAACAACCGGGTGGTCAACTTCGAAGGCCAGCACACCCTGATCGGCGGCTTTGCCGACGTGGAGATCACCGAGGTACGTCCCAACTCCCTGCGCGGCAAGTTCATCCGCGGCGAGAGCGAGATGAACCTGCGGATCGCCACCGCCCCGAGCGAAATCCTGGCCCGTCGCCCGGATAACGTACCGGACGAGCTGGGCGTTGCCGCCTTCACTCCCCATTAATCCCCTCCTCCCCATTCGCCCGGCGGATGGGGAGCGCCTTGAGACGAGGATATTTTGAGCCGACACATCTCGACCCTGAATCTGCATCTGGAGCCCGCCGACAACCAGCGCCTTACCAGCCTGTGCGGCCCCTTCGATGACAACATCAAGCAGCTGGAGCGCCGCCTCGGCGTCGAGATCAGCTACCGTGACAGCCACTTCCAGTTGGTGGGCAAACCGGCCCAGCTGGATGCCGCCGCCGTCATCCTCAAGCACCTCTATGTGGAAACCCAGCCCCTCAAGGGTGGCAAGGTGACCGATATCACTCCCGATATGGTCCATCTGGCCATTCAGGAGTCGCGGGTGCTGGAGCAGGATGACGAACCGGCGCCGAGCATCCCCTATGGCAAGGAGGTGACGGTCAAGACCAAGCGCGGTCTCATCAAGCCACGCAGCCCAAATCAGGCCCAGTACATTGCCAATATCGTGCGCCACGATATCTGCTTCGGCATAGGCCCTGCCGGTACCGGCAAGACCTATCTGGCGGTCGCGGCAGCAGTGGATGCGCTGGAGCGTCAGGAAATTCGCCGCATTTTGCTGACCCGTCCGGCAGTGGAAGCGGGGGAGAAGCTGGGCTTCCTGCCCGGCGATCTCTCCCAGAAGGTGGATCCTTACCTGCGCCCCCTCTACGACGCCCTGTTCGAGATGCTGGGTTTTGAGCGGGTCGAGAAGCTGATGGAGCGCAACATCATCGAAGTGGCGCCGCTCGCCTACATGCGCGGAAGAACCCTCAATGACGCCTTTATCATTCTCGATGAGGCCCAGAACACCACCACCGAGCAGATGAAGATGTTCCTCACCCGCATCGGCTTCAACTCCAAGGCGGTGGTCACCGGCGACATCACCCAGGTAGACCTGCCGCGCAACGCCAAATCCGGCCTGCGCCATGCGCTGGAAGTGCTGCCAGGGGTCGATGGTCTGTCGTTCAACTTCTTCGAGTCCAAAGACGTGGTGCGCCACCCGGTGGTGGCCCGCATCGTGCAGGCCTATGAGGCGTTCGACGCCAAACAGGCCGCCGAGAAGGTGGCCGGCCAAACAAACGCCAGCAAAGAGAGCGAGCAATGAGCGTAACCCTGGATCTGCAGCTGGCCAGTGCCAGCACTGACGGCCTGCCCACCGAAGCCCAGCTGCAAGGCTGGCTCGACGGCACCATTCTCGGCTTCCAGCAGGAGGCAGAAGTGACGGTGCGCATCGTCGACGAGGCGGAGAGCAACGAGCTCAACCTCACCTATCGCGGCAAGGACAAGCCCACCAACGTGCTCTCCTTCCCGTTCGAGGCGCCACCCGGTCTGGAGCTGCCGCTGCTCGGCGATCTGGTGATCTGCCGTCAGGTGGTAGAGCGCGAGGCCGAGGAGCAGGGCAAGCCCTTCATGGCCCACTGGGCCCACATGGTTGTGCACGGCAGTCTGCATCTGCTAGGTTATGACCATATCGAGGATGAGGAAGCCGAAGAGATGGAAGCGCTTGAGCGCGATATCATGCAGGAGCTCGGTTTTGCCGATCCTTATCTGAACGACGAAGAGTAAAGAACCGGATGGTCATCGTCTTGAAACAGCAGATGGCCATCCTTATATAACCCGAACTATTTCAAGTGTGTTCATACGAGTAACCAAGAGAGAAAATGACCGACGATCACCCTAGTACCGGCTCGCCGAAGAAAACCTGGCTCGACAAACTCAGCCAACTCTTCCAGGGCGAGCCAAAAGACCGCAATGATTTGGTAGACGTGATAGCCGATGCCGAAGAGCGCGACCTCATCGATCAGGACACCAAGGACATGATCGAAGGGGTGCTGGAGATCGCCGATCTTCGCGTGCGCGATATCATGATCCCCCGCTCCCAGATGGTGACCATCGAGAAGTCCCAACCGGTGGATGCAATCCTGCCGGTGATCATCGAGTCCGGTCACTCCCGCTTCCCGGTGATCAACGAGGACAAGGATCATGTGGAGGGCATACTGCTCGCCAAGGATCTGCTCCCCTTCGGGTTTGGCGGCCATCACGCCAGCGAGCCGCTGCAGCTCGAGAAAATCTTGCGCCCCACGGTGATCGTCCCCGAAAGCAAACGGGTTGACCGTCTGCTCAAGGAGTTCCGTGAAGAGCGCTACCACATGGCCATCGTGGTCGACGAATTTGGTGGCGTCTCCGGTCTGGTGACCATTGAAGACATACTGGAACTGATCGTTGGCGAGATCGACGACGAGTTTGACGACATCGAAGATGAACCGGACGAGATCCGCCGCCTCAGCAAGCGGGTCTTCTCCATCAGCGCCCTGACCGAGATCGAGGATTTCAACGACTTCTTCGGCACCAAATTCAGCGATGAAGAGGTGGATACGGTGGGTGGTCTGGTGATGCACGCCTTCAGCCACCTGCCCAAGAAGGGCGAGGAGATCGAGCTGGATGGCTACCTGTTCAAGGTGATGCATGCCGACCGGCGCCGTCTGCAGCAGTTGCAGGTGAAGATCCCCGAGCACCACGCGGCGGCGCAATCTGAGCCGCAATAGGCAGATCCGCTCGATGTGTGAAACAACGCCCCGACCTCGGGGCGTTGTGCTCTCTGCCACCGGCATCGAGGCTCGCCGTTGCCCCGCTTACAGGTTAAGATACCGGCCATTCGACCCCAGTTGCACACCAAGACGAGCACCATCGCCCGTGAGATTATCCCCTGTTACTTCTAAAATTCTGTTAAGCCTCAGTGCATTGGCCTCTGGTGCCATCGCAGTGCTGGCCTTCTCCCCCTTCGGCTACTGGCCGCTGGTGATCCCCTCCCTGCTTGGCCTCTACGCCCTGCTGGACAAAGCAACGCCGAAACAGGCCGCCTGGCGCGGTTTTGGCTACGCCATGGGACTCTTTTTGCCGGGGCTGTGGTGGATCCATGTCAGCATGACCGAGTTTGGCGGCATCCCGCTGCCGGTCGCCTTCGTCCTGCTGGCCGGGCTCTCCGCCTATCTGGCACTCTATCCGACGCTCGCCTGCTGGGTCTTTGCCCGCGTCTTTGGCGGCCGTCACTGGAGCCGCTGGCTGCTCGCCTTCCCGGCCCTCTGGTTGGTGGCTGACTGGCTACGTGGCTGGGTGATGACCGGCTTCCCCTGGCTCTGGTTTGGTTACAGCCAGATCGACGGCCCCCTCAAGGGCTTTGCCCCCATTCTCGGGGTGCAGGGCATCACCCTCGCCCTGTTGCTGTCCGCCTCCGCTATCTGGCTGGTGTGGAAGTCCCGCTCCCCGCTCTGGCTGGCGGTGCCTGCCCTGCTGGTGGCAGGTGCTCACGGTCTGATGCAGCTCAACTGGGTCACCCGTGGCGAGCCGGTCAAGGTGGCACTGGTGCAGGGCAATATCGCCCAGTCCCTCAAGTGGGATCCAGAGGCGCTGGCCCCCACGGTGCGCACCTATCAGGACTTGAGCCGCGAGAATCAGGATGCCGACATCATCATCTGGCCGGAATCGGCGATCCCGGCCATCGAGAAGGCGATGGGCCCCTATCTGGAGAATCTGGACAAGGCGATGAAGGTGAACGATACCGGCCTGCTGGCGGGGATTATTCACTACGATGAGCAGCAACAGCGCTTCTACAATACCGTGCTCGGCATGGGGGTGCAGGATGCGGATGGCAAGGAGTCCTACTTCTACAACCACTCCAACCGCTACAACAAGTACCACCTGCTGCCCATCGGCGAGTTCGTGCCGTTTGAAGATCTGCTACGCCCCATCGCCCCCTTCTTCAACCTGCCGATGTCCTCCTTCAGCCGGGGTGACGAAGTGCAGCCAAACCTGATCGCCAAGGGGCTCAAGTTTGCCGCCGCCATCTGCTACGAGATCATCTTCCCGGAGGAGGTGCGCCGCAACGTCAATGCCGATACCGACTTCCTGCTGACCGTCTCCAACGACGCCTGGTTCGGCACCAGTATCGGCCCCTGGCAACATATGGAGATCGCCCGGATGCGCGCGCTGGAGCTGGCTCGTCCGCTGCTGCGCGACACCAACACCGGCATCACTATCGTGACCGAGATCGATGGCAGCATCATCGGCCAGATCCCGCAGTTTGAAGCGGGCGTGCTGCGCAGCGAGGTGCGTCCCGCCCACGGCGAGACCCCCTACATGCGCTTTGGCAGCTGGCCCCTCTACGGTCTGACCGTACTGCTGCTGGCTCTGGCGCTGGCGCTGCGCCCCAAGGCTCACCCCTGGGCCCGCGAGCTGTAACGCCAATCCGCAATCCCCGATAAACAACGAGGCGCCCACAGGCGCCTCGTTTTTTTATGTCATCCCCTCACAGAGATATGCCGGAGAAGGACATGAAACCAAGGGACATCAGCCCCGCCACGATAAAGGTGATGCCGATGCCCCGCAGCCCCTCGGGTACATCAGCGTACTTCAGTTTCTGGCGCAGCCCGGCCATGGCGACAATGGCCAGCAGCCAGCCAAGCCCCGAGCCTGCGCTGTAGACCAGCGACTCGGCAAAATCGTAATCCCGCTGCGCCATAAACATCACCCCACCAAAGATGGCGCAGTGCACCGTCAACAGCGGCAGATAGATGCCGAGCGCCTGATAGAGCGCCGGAACGTACTTGTCGAGCACCATCTCCATCACCTGCACCAACGCCGCCAACACCCCGATGTAGATGATGTAATCGAGAAATCCCAGATCGAATTCCCCGAAAAAGGTACTGCCTGCCCGCAAGATATGGCGGTAAATCAAGTTGTTGAGGGGAATGGCGATCACCATCACCACCAGGATCGTCATGCCAAGGCCAAAGGCGGTGTTGATGTTCTTCGAGACGGCCAGAAAGGTACACATCCCCAGAAAGAAGGCTAGGGCGAGGTTCTCGACAAAGATTGAGTGAATAAACAGGTTGAGGTAGTAGTCCATAGGGTGTGCTCACCAGGTGTTTGCGCAAAGAGAAAGTCTGCCTCTGGCCGATGGCCAGCAGCATGGACGAAACAACAGAAAGCGCGGACGCAACTCCGGACGATAGAGCGCAGGCTGCAGGTGTCAGCCTACCCCGTCAGTCAATCGGGAGCGTTAAAAGCCGTGTGAAAATGTGGATGAGCGTCCGCCAGCCGGGTGAGCTAGTCGCCGTGACAGAAGCGAAATTGCAGATGGTGGCCGCAGAGTTGCCGTTTATGCAGATAGCCAACGTGGCCACAAGCTTGTCTGACATAGATCAGCGGCACAAAGAACAGCAGGCCACAGAGCAGGCCGAGGATGTCGTACTGGAACCAGGCCAGCAGCATCTGATAGAGATGGCCTTCCCGCTCCTTCGCCAACCGCCGCCCCTGCTCGACCCCGTGGCGCCACTGGTTGCCCGGCAGCAAACCGACCGTGTCGACCAGACGCTGATTGAGCGGGTCTTGCAGTGCCATCCCCGCCATCGCCCCGGCAGATGGCCCCTGCGAAACGGCGCTCAGCCCAGCTGCGGCAAAAGCAGCGAGCCACAGAATGCAGGCGATGGCAAAGGCCATTGCACAGTGCTGTATGCGGCTTGGGGGTAAGCGACGGGCAAGAGGCAAGGATCGAGCTCCTTCAAGGATGACAGGAATGCGAAGATAAATATATCACAAGACATCGCTTTATTGGATTTTTATATTCACCTAATCATGCAAATCAGCACTAAACACTCAATTATCACTGAACTGAGCATTTAAAAACCCAAACAAATGGGGGAGCATCTGCCCCCCCCTCCGGTCACTGGCTCACCCTCAATGGCAATAGCCATCCTCTTCACATCGCTTGCAGGCAGCAGATCACATAGCCGTAACTGCCCAGATATTGGCGGTGGATGGCCACTTCCCGGCTCAAGTCCTGCCAGGCAGCACTCTCCCCCAGCTCGTCTCGATAGCGCACCAGATTGACCTCGATAGGGTCCAGATAGTTGTTCCAGGCGCACATCGGCAACGGAGTATGCGACAGGCAGCGGTAGCCTGCCGCTTGTATCGTCTCAAGCAGGCCCGCCAGCGTCTGCATGGCGGGATAATCCTGCTGCCAGAATGCCAATGCCTCCTCGGGCGGGTTATCGGTCAGCCAGACCGCATCACTCAGCACGATGCAAGCCTGCGGGCTCGCGAGCAGCGGGCGCCACGCCTTCAGCGCATTGGCAACCCCCATCACGTAAGCGCTCCCCTCTGCCCAGATGAGGTCGGCCGGGGCCAGATCGTCCGGCAGTGCCGCCATGTTGGCGCAGAGGGTGGAGACATGCTCAAAGCCCGCAGCACGGGCGGAGTGCGCCACGGCGGCCAGTGCCTCCTCTTCCAGATCGATGGCCACAATGGCGGCATCGGTCACCTGAGCCAGCGCCATGGTCGAGGCACCGCGCCCGCAGCCCATGTCGAGGATCCGGCGCGGCCGGATGGGCAAGGCGGCAAACTGCAGCTGAGTGAAGGCGCGATCCCCCGGCCCCCAGTAACTCATGCCATCCAGCAGCTGGATAAAGTCTTTGATGTAACGCTCATGTTCATTCATGTCTTTGCTCAACCATTGCAAGTGGTAGCGATCTTTCTCGCTAAAACCCTGTTTCATCACCCAAGCGAAGTAGGCCTCCGGTGCCTCGCGCTGCAGTTGCAGCTGCCAGGCCTTGAACTCCTCACCGGAGCGCGGGCGCAGCCCTGCCAGATCCGCCAACAGATCCCGGGCGCGCTGCATCCGCGCCAGCTCCTCATCCAGCTCCCTGACCCGGGCCTGCAATGCCGCCTGATCTATCTCGCCAGCCAGACAGGCGAGGCACTGCTTGAGGCTGAGGCCACCTGCCTGCAGAGCCTGCACCATCTGCAGTCGCTGCAGATCCCCCTCGTCATAGTGGCGATAGCTGTTGGCGGCCCGGGTACCGGCAATCACCCCCAGCTTCTCGTAATAGAGCAGGGTGGAGCGGGCGAGGCCGCAGCGGCGGGCCAGTTCGGATATTTTCATGACAATCACTCACGGTGCGGGCCCTCAGGTGACCCGATAGAGACGAGCTTAAACTGTAAAGCTATAGACAGGTCAACGCCCTTTTCCAGAGATCTGTCAACAAAAACGGCCACCCGAGGGTGGCCGTTGTCAGCGATAGGGCTGCGATGCTCTTGACTCAAAGACCGGCCGCCTCCAGATGTTCCACCAGCAGCTGCACGCTGCGGTTGCCGCGCCACTCGTTGACATCGAGCCGGTAGACCAGCCGCACCCGCTTGACCGAGGCATCGGGCCAGCGCTTGAGATCGACGCCAAAGGCGATGGCATCCACCGCGTGACCGGAATCGGTTGTCAGCATCATTTTGAGGTGCTTCTCCCCCACCAGCCGCTGCTGCACCAGCACGAATTCACCGTCGAACAGCGGCTCGGGGAAGGCCTGACCCCAGGGGCCGGAGGCGCGAATAAGCTCTGCCAGCTCGAGAGTGAGCTCGTCTGGCAACAACTCGCCATCGGTGAGCAACACCCCGGTCAAAAGCTCGGGGGTCACCAGCTCACTAATGACCGCCTCAAAGGCCCGACCGAACGCCTCGATGTTGGCCTTGGCCAGGGTCAACCCCGCCGCCATGGCGTGGCCGCCAAACTTGCCCATCAGGCCCGGATGGCGGGTATCGAGCAGTTCCAGTGCATCGCGCAGGTGCACGCCGGGGATGGAGCGGCCGGAGCCCTTGAGCTCGGTCTCGCTGCTCTCGGCAAAGGCGATGACAGGGCGGTAGTACTTCTCCTTCACCTTGGAGGCCACCAGCCCCACCACTCCCTGATGCCACTCGTCCCGGTGCAGCACTATGCCCGACGGCACCTCGCCATCGCGAAAACGGATCTGCTCCAGGGTAGTGAGGGCCTCCTGCTGCATCCCCTGCTCGATCTCCTTGCGCTCCTGATTGAGGCTGTCCATCTCGGCCGCAAGCTGGCGCGCCAGATTGAGATCATCGCAGAGCAGACAGGCAACCCCGAGGGACATGTCATCGAGACGGCCCACCGCATTGAGGCGCGGCCCCAGCGCGAAACCGAGATCGGCGGCGGTGAGACGGCGACCATCGCGGCCCGACACATCCACCAGCGCCTGAATGCCGGGGCGGCAGCGGCCGGCCCGGATCCGCTGCAAGCCCTGATGGACCAGGATGCGGTTGTTGCCATCGAGCGCCACCACGTCGGCGACCGTACCAAGAGCCACCAGATCGAGGTAATCCGCCACATTGGGGGCTCGCAACCCTTGCCGTTCGTACCAGCCAAGCTGACGCAGATGGGTGTTGAGGGCCGCCATCAGGTAGAAGGCCACCCCCACCCCGGCCAGCGACTTGGAGGGGAAATCGCAACCGCGCTGGTTAGGGTTGACGATGGCATCGGCATCAGGCAGCTCCTGACCCGGCAAATGGTGATCGGTAACCAGTACCTGCATGCCGGCCGCCTTGGCAGCCGCCACCCCGGCGATGCTGGAGATGCCGTTATCCACCGTGATCAGGAACTCGGCGCCGCGCGCCACCGCCAGCTCGACAATTTCGGGGGTGAGGCCGTAGCCAAACTCGAAGCGGTTGGGCACCAGAAAATCGATGTGGCGACCGCCCATGGCGCGCAGGGCCAGCACACACAGGGCCGAACTGGTGGCACCATCGCAGTCGAAGTCGCCGACAATCAGGATCCGTTTCTGGGCGGTCAGGGCATCCGCCAGCAGCGGCACCGCCTGCTCCATGCCATAGAGGCGCTGGGGCGGCAACAGCTGGCTGGCGCTGCGCTCCAGCAGGGCGGGATCCTCTACGCCACGGCTGGCGAAGATTTGGCGAAGCAGGGGATGCAGGGTGGCAGGCAGATGGGAATCATCAACTCGCGGACGACGACGAATGTGCAGAGGCATCAAAATTATCCAGTATCTTGAGCAGCTGTTCGGGGCTCTGATACCCGCGCACCAGATCCCCGTCGGAGGAGACCCAGGCCGGCAGTACCTTGACCCCCAACCATTGGCTCAGGCCAATATTTTGGATAAGGGTCTCACTACATGCCGTTTGAGGCAAATAGGCTTTTAACGGATCATTTTGCAGCAGAGGATCGCTGCACCAGTCGGCGGCCCGTTCGGCGTGATCAATCACCGGATAGAGTGCCACGCTCACCCCGGATGCCTGCAGGTGTTGCAAGGTGCCGGAGAGCTGACGGCGCTTTGCGTCCTGCTCGCCGAGAAACAGCGCAACCCGGTGACGCTCATCCCGGGCCTTGAGCACGATGGGGGCATGGGCCACCTGTGCCAAGCCAAGTCGGCGCTGCTCGCGCATACCCGAGATGGTCAGGTTCTTCATGTCGCGGGTCATATCCAGCATGACCCCCTGCACCACATAATCCCCTTTGGCATCGCTGTAGAGCACCCCCTGTGAGGTGCCCAGCATATACAACCCCGCGATCGGGGTCGGTTCAACCAGATAGACGGGGACCCCCAGCCGGGCTGTGATGGTCTGTTTCAAGGCTTGGGTATCCATCCCCGCTCTGGCAGCAAATGTGCACAAAAGCATCATTCCCAGTAGTAAATACTTCACTTGTTTACTCACGTGGTATGAATGAATCGACCCAGCAAACTACAGCAGCACAGCTCATCATTCAACCAGCTAATTACCAAAAAATTAATATCACTTTGTACCAAAAAAATGGTTCCCCCCGATTGCCAAGGACTCATAACGCCCGCAAGCTAGTCAGGACGACAGGAACAACGCGGCTTAGCCTCTGTTTTTCCTGACAAGAGTTCGCCCTTTGGCAAGGGTAATCAACGCGCTATCTTGTTTAATTTCGGAGGAAATAATGAGTCTGATTCAAGAGTTCAAAGCCTTTGCCGCCCGCGGCAACGTCATCGATATGGCGGTCGGTATCATCATTGGTGCCGCCTTCGGCAAAATTGTCTCCTCTTTTGTCGGTGACGTGATCATGCCGCCCATCGGCCTGATCCTGGGCGGCGTGGACTTCAGCGACCTGGCGGTCACCCTGAAGGCCGCAGAAGGTACAACACCCGCCGTGGTCATTGCCTACGGCAAGTTCATCCAGACCATCATCGATTTTCTGATCATCTCCTTTGCCATCTTCATGGGACTGAAGGCCATCAACACCCTCAAGAAGAAGCAGGAAGAGGAAGCCGCCGCCCCGGCAGGCCCGACCAAGGATCAGGAGCTGCTGACCGAGATCCGTGATCTGCTGAAATCCCAGCAAGGGAAATAAGCGCCATCTCCTGTCGTGTAGAGATAAAAAAACCGCCTGCTGGCGGTTTTTTGTTTTTGGGAGGCCAGCCACTCAGGCTCTGGGGTGGTGCTCCCCGTGCAGCGCCTTGAGCCGTTCGTTGGCCACATGGGTGTAGATCTGGGTGGTGGAAAGATCCGCGTGACCCAGCAGCATCTGCACAACCCGCAGGTCTGCGCCGTGGTTGAGCAGATGGGTGGCAAAGGCGTGGCGCAAGGTATGGGGGGATAGCTCGCCGTTAATCCCGGCCCGCTGCGCGTAAAGCTTGATGCGGTGCCAGAAGGTCTGGCGGGTCATCATACGGGCCTGCTTGGAGGGAAACACCACATCCGAGCTGGTGCCCCCCAGCAGCAGGGTGCGGGCCTCCCGGTAGTAACGCTCCAGCCAGTGCATCGCCTCCTCGCCCATCGGCACCAACCGCTCCTTGTTGCCCTTGCCCACTACGCGCACCAAGCCCTGACGCAAACTGACATGCTCGGCAGTGAGCCCCACCAGCTCGGAAACCCGCAAGCCGGTGGCGTAGAGCAGCTCCAGCATCGCCTTGTCCCGCAACTCCAGCGGGTCATCCACCAGCGGCGCACTCAGCAACGCATCCACCTCCGTTTCGCTTAAATCGGAGGGGAGTTTTTTCGGCAGCTTGGGCCCCTCCAGCAGCACGGTCGGATCATCGCTGCGCAGCTTCTCACGGTTGAGATACTGATAGAAACGGCGCAGGGCCGAGAGAAAACGGGCGGTGCTGCTGGCCGCAAACTGGTGATCGACACGCCAGGCGAGGTAGTGCTGGATCTCGTCCATCCCCGCCAGCAGCAGCGAGCTCCCCTGCTCGTCGAGCCAGAGGGAGAACTTCTCCAGATCGCTGCGATAGGAGCTGACCGTGTTGTCAGACAATCCCCGCTCCAGCCAGAGGGCATCGAGAAAGGGTTCAATCAGGGGATGGGGGTCGGGCTTGCTCATGGTGCGCTGCAATCAGGGGATCGATGGCCCATTGTAACGCGCCAACTCCTTGGAAAGACAAGGCACTTTCATTGGAAAGATAAGGCACGTTTGCTACGCACCTTGCCGGGCGGTGAAGGTCGAATGGCAATCTGCTAGACTGGCGCCCTCCCCTTACGTTACCCATCGTGTTGCCAACATGGCGCAGCCCACGCGAGCATGCGAGAACGCGCCAAAAGCAAGCGAGAAAGCGCCAACAGAGAGAAGAGCGATGAAGATTGGTCTGTTTTACGGTTCCACCACCTGCTACACCGAGATGGCTGCCGAGAAGATCCGCGCCCTCATCGGCCCCGAGCTGGTGGATATTCACAATATCAAGGATGTCTCCCTGCGCCGGATGGAGGATTACGAGATCCTGATCCTCGGCATCTCCACCTGGGATTTTGGCGAACTGCAGGAGGACTGGGAGTCCCGCTGGGAAGATATCGCCGACCTCCATCTGGAGGGACGCATCGTGGCCCTGTTTGGCCTCGGCGATCAGCTCGGTTATGGCGAATGGTTCCAGGACGCCCTCGGCATGCTGCACGATCAGCTGGTGCCAAAAGGGGTCAAGCTGGTGGGCTACTGGCCCAACGAAGGGTACGAATTCGATGCCTCCAAGGCACTGATCGACGATGGCCGTCACTTCGTCGGGCTGGCCCTCGATGATGCCAACCAATATGACCAGACCGATCCGCGCATCGAGCAGTGGGTCGAGCAGATCCTGAGCGAAATCCACGCCCTGCTCTGACCTTTCCCACGTTTTGGCAAAACGACCCTGAGCGCCTGGCCCTGGCCGCCGGGCGCAGTTATCGCACCGATTTTCTCAATCGGTATCATCGCATGACGCTATAGCGACTTTTTTGTGCTGGTCTGCAACAATGGACTCGACATCCCATAACAATCAGAGCCGGATGTCGGAAGCAAACGGACAGACCAGAAAAGGATATTCTATGACCCCATTCTCCCTGTTGGCCCCCGCCATCGCCCGTGACGTGCTCGATCACGCGCTTGCGCTGGGTGCCGATTTTGCCGAGCTGTTTGTCGAGCGCAAGCGCCGCAGCCAGCTCAGCCTGCTCTCCAGCCAGATAGAGAACATCAGCGGTGGCCTCGATTTCGGCATCGGTGTGCGCCTCTGTTACGGCCACAAGGTGCTCTACGGCTACACCAATCTGGCCAGCCGCGACGAGCTGCTGCGCATCGTCACCCTGCTGGCGGCCAAAGACCGCCGCGACCCCGTGGTGACCGCCACCGCCTTCGATTTCACCCGCCTGACCGACCGCAACCCGGTGGCCCTGCCCTTGTCGGCAGACAAGCTGCTGGAGCAGAAGATCGCCTATCTGCACGCCATGGATGCGGCGGCCCGCGCCGAGAGCGACAAGGTGAGCCAGTTCTCCGGCAACGTGCTGGGCTGGGAGCAGGAGGTGGAGATCTTCAACAGTGAAGGGTTGCAAGTGGCCGATCGCCGCCACTACAACCGCATCATGGCCCAGACCATCGCCATGGAAGGGAGCGAGCAGAGCGTCGGTTACGAGGCCCCCGGCGCCCTGATGGGGTGGGAGCATGCCGATCGCATCGATCCGCGCGAGCTGGCCCTCACCGCCACCCGTCAGGCACTGGTGAAACTTGGCGCGGCTCCCTGCCCGAGCGGCACCCTGCCGGTCATCATGGAGAACGGCTTTGGCGGCGTCATCTTCCACGAAGCGTGCGGCCACCTGCTGGAGACCACCTCGGTAGCCAAGAAGGCCTCGGTATTCCACGACAAGATGGGCCAGCTTATCGCCAATCCGGTGGTCAATGCGGTGGACGAGGGGCTGCAAGGCAACGTCTGGGGCTCCATCAACGTCGATGATGAGGGGATGGCAACCCAGCATACCCAGCTCATTAAGGACGGCGTTCTGACCGGCTTTCTGGTGGACAGAATGGGCGCCCTCAAGACGGGCTACGCCCGCACCGGCTCGGGGCGGCGCGAATCGTACAAGTACGCCCCCACCTCGCGCATGCGCAACACCTATATCGAGCCGGGCAACCACAGCCTCGACGATATGCTGGCCACCGTCGAACATGGCATCTATGCCAAGAAGATGGGGGGCGGCTCGGTACAGCCCGGCACCGGTGAATTCAACTTCAATGTGCAGGAGGCCTACCTCATCGAGCACGGCAAGATCACCAGACCGCTCAAGTCGGCCACCCTGATCGGCACCGGCCCGCAGGTGCTGAAAGAGATCTCCATGGTGGGCCGCAATCTGGCGCTGGCTGCTGGCATGTGCGGCTCTGTCTCGGGCTCGGTCCCCACCTCGGTGGGCCAGCCGGCGCTGAAAGTGGACAATATTCTGGTGGGAGGGAACGCCTGATGAGCCAGCTCGACATGAACCAACTGCTCACTCGCCTGCTCGACAAGGTGGCCGACCTCAACGCCGAGGCAGACATCATCGCCAATCAGGAGAAGGCCTTCTCCCTCAAGGCAGACAAGGGCGAGCTGGGTGAATACAAGGTCACCAGCAGCCAGCAACTCGGTATTCGCCTGATAAAAGAGGGTCGGGTCGGCATCGCCTACTCGGAATCCCTCGATGAGCTGGCGCTGGATGCAATGCTGCAGGATGCGCTCGATGCCAGCCGCTTTGCCAAGGTGGATGCAAATCAGCGCATCTCGGTGGCCAATAGCCGGATCACCACAGATTGCGCCGAGATCAACCAGCCCGATATCACGCCGGTTGAGGAGAAGATCGCTCTGGCCCTGCGCCTGGAATCTGACATGCTGGCCATGCCCGATGTGAGCGGCGCCCCCTACAACAGCTTCTTCGAAGGGGAGAGCCAGCTCTGGCTCGCCAACAGTCAGGGCACCCTCTGCCAGCACGGCGAGTTCAGCGTCGGCTGCTACACCTCGGCGCTGGTGGAACGGGATGGCCGCCAGTCGATGCACTCGCAGGGGCAGTATGGCCGCCGCTTCGACGAGCTGGACAGTCAGGCCCTGATCGAGCAGATCTACGCCATCGCCGATGGTCTGCTGCCCGGTGAAGCGGTGCCGAGCGGTCACTACAGCGTCATCTTTAGCACCAACTGCTTCGCCAGCCTGTTTGGCTGCTTTCAGGGTGTGCTGTCGGGCAAGTGGGCCCAGCAGGGGATCAACCCCTGGCGCAGCAAGGTCGGCCAGAGCGTAGCGTCACGCTGGCTTACTCTGGAGAGCAGGGTCTATATGCCGGGCGGCATGAACATCAAGGCGTTTGATGGCGAGGGAGCTGCCAGCTCGGATCTGCTGCTGATTGGCGAAGGGGAGCTGAAAACCCTGCTCCACAACAGCGCCACCGCCCGCCACTTTGGAGTCGCCAGCAACGGTTCGGCCGCTCGCGGTGCCCGCAGCGCCCTCGATGTGACCGCTCGCCATCTGGTGTTTGGCGCAGGCCCCCATAGGGAAGCGGAGGTGCAAAGCGGCGACTATCTGGAGCTGGTCAAGCTGGATGGCCTGCACTCCGGTGCCGATGCGGTGAGCGGCGACTTCTCCTTTGGCGCGTCAGGTTTCCTCTGCCGCGATGGAGTTCGCCTGCAGCCGGTGCGCGGCATCACGGTAGCAGGCAACTTCTACCGCCTGCTGGGCGAGCTGGAAGCGGTCGGTGACACCCTGCACCACAACGACGGCAAGGGCTTCTACGCCCCGCAGATCCGTTTTGGCGGCCTCTCCGTAGCGGGCAAGTAAACGTCCCGACGAAACCTGCAAGCAAGAAAAAGGCGCCTGATGGCGCCTTTTTGCTCGTTATCTCGTCCGCCTTGAGGCCTGACTCAGGGCGAGAGCGGCTCGCGATGATACTCGGCGCAGCCGCATTCGGGGCAGGTATCGAGCTGTTGTGGGTGCAGCACGGTATGGCGCCAGCCACACTGGTCGCACACCATGACCCCGAGCCCTACCCAGTCACCCGCTTCGTAAACACCCTTGTGCTCCAGCTCGTCGGCCAGCTCGCGCCACTCCACCTGGGCGCGGTCGGTCACATCCGCCAGCCAGGACCAGGCGGTGTCTTTGAGGGCCAGCATAAAGGCAGACTCTTCCACCTGCGCACTATCGTCATGGCGCCCCTCGTCATAGTTGCCCAGATCCCGCTTCACGTACTCGGCGATGAGCGCCAGTTCGTCCTGGGTCAGGTCGCTGGCAGCCTCCAGATAGGCCTGCACCTTGGCAATCATCCGGTTGAGGCGCTCCCCCTGGAACTCTTCAGTCTCTTGCCACTGTTTTTGCAGCTCGGCAATGAAGGCTTCGTACCCTTTTTGACGTTTGTCCATGGCTCTAACTCCTCTACTAAACCCTGATCTGGCCCGGCTTAAGGCCCAAGGGACGCTGGCGGTTGTTGCCGCCGCAGGATATGGGTATTCTATTGCGATTTCCCAGCTGATTTATCTATTCATTTCACAGATCCGGATGTCACCAATGCAAGAGCAATACGTTCCCCAATCAATCGAACCAGCAGTGCAAAAGCACTGGGATGCCAAGAAAACCTTCAAGGCCGTGGAGAAGGTAGACAAGGAGAAGTTCTACTGCCTGTCCATGTTCCCCTATCCGTCTGGTCGACTACACATGGGGCACGTTCGTAACTACACCATAGGTGATGTGATCTCCCGTTATCAACGCCTCAATGGCAAGAACGTGCTGCAACCCATAGGTTGGGATGCATTCGGTCTGCCGGCCGAGAACGCCGCGATCAAAAACAATACCGCGCCGGCGCCCTGGACCTACGAAAACATCGAATACATGAAGAACCAGCTGAAGATGCTGGGTCTGGGTTATGACTGGGATCGTGAAGTCGCCACCTGCAAACCGGATTACTACCGCTGGGAACAGTGGTTCTTCACCAAGCTCTACGAGAAGGGTCTGGTCTACAAGAAGACCTCCTCCGTCAACTGGTGCCCGAACGACATGACCGTACTGGCCAACGAGCAGGTTGTCGACAACTGCTGCTGGCGCTGTGACACCCCGGTGGAACAGAAAGAGATCCCCCAGTGGTTCATCAAGATCACCGACTACGCTGAAGAGCTGCTCAACGACATCGACAATCTGGAAGGCTGGCCGGAGATGGTCAAGACCATGCAGCGCAACTGGATTGGCCGCTCCGAAGGGGTCAACATCAGCTTCGCTATCGAGGGTCAGGCTGAGCAGCTGGAGGTCTACACCACCCGTCCGGACACCTTCATGGGCGTCACCTATGTCGGTATCGCTGCCGGTCACCCGCTGGCGCTGCAGGCAGCCCAAAACAATCCTGAGCTGGCCGCCTTCATCGAAGAGTGCAAGAACACCAAGGTAGCCGAAGCTGAACTGGCCACCATGGAGAAGAAGGGCATGGCCACCGGCCTCTATGCCATTCACCCGCTGGATGGCCGCAAGGTACCAGTCTGGGTCGCCAACTTCGTGCTGATGAACTACGGCACCGGCGCCGTGATGGCGGTTCCAGCCCACGATCAGCGTGACTTCGAGTTCGCCACCAAATATGGCCTCGACATCAAGGCGGTGATCAAGCCGGTTGATGGCGACGTCGACGTGAGCGAAGCCGCTTACACCGAGAAGGGCGTGCTGTTCAACTCCGGCGAGTTTGACGGTCTCGACTTCCAGGGCGCCTTCGATGCCATCGCCAGCAAGCTGGAAGGGCTGGGCAAAGGCAAGCGCACCGTCAACTACCGTCTGCGTGACTGGGGTGTCTCTCGTCAGCGTTACTGGGGTGCCCCCATCCCGATGCTGACCCTGGCTGACGGCTCCGTGGTGCCGACGCCGGAAGACCAACTGCCGGTGCTGCTGCCGGAAGATGTGGTGATGGATGGTATCCAGAGCCCGATCAAAGCTGATGCCGAGTGGGCCAAGACCACTTACAACGGTCAGGAAGCGTTCCGCGAGACCGATACCTTCGACACCTTTATGGAGTCCTCCTGGTACTACGCGCGCTACTGCTCCCCGGACTACGACAAGGGCATGCTGGATCCGGCTGCTGCCAACCACTGGCTGCCGGTGGATCAGTACATCGGCGGTATCGAGCACGCCTGTATGCACCTGCTCTACGCCCGCTTCTTCCACAAGCTGCTGCGTGACGCGGGTCTGGTCAACAGCGACGAGCCGTTCAAGCGCCTGCTCTGCCAGGGCATGGTGCTGGCTGACGCCTTCTACTACAAAGACGAGAAGGGCGGCAACGTCTGGGTCAGCCCGACTGACGTCAAGGTAGAGCGTGACGAGAAGGGTCGTATCACCAAGGCCATCGACAACGAAGGTCGTGAGGTAATGCACTCCGGCATGACCAAGATGTCCAAGTCCAAGAACAACGGCATCGACCCGCAGCTGATGGTCGAGCGTTACGGCGCCGATACCGTCCGTCTGTTCATGATGTTCGCCTCTCCGGCCGAGATGACCCTAGAGTGGTCCGACTCCGGCGTAGAGGGTGCCCAGCGCTTCCTGCGTCGCCTGTGGCGCGTCACCTTCGAACACGTTTCCGGTGGCGCCGTTGCCGCACTGGATGTAGCGGCTCTCACCAACGAGCAGAAAGCGGTTCGCCGTGAACTGCACAAGACCATCGCCAAGGTGAGCGATGACGTGGGTCGCCGTCAGACCTTCAACACCGCCATCGCCGCCATCATGGAGCTGATGAACAATCTCTCCAAGCTGGGCAACGACGAGCAGGACCGCGCCCTGATGCAGGAAGCGCTGGAAGCCGTGGTAGTCATGCTCTACCCCATCACTCCGCACATCGGCTTCGAGCTGTGGAAGATGCTGGGCAAGGGCGACGACATCGATCACGCTGCCTGGCCGGTGGCCGATGAAGCGGCCATGTTCGAGACCGAGAAGCTGGTGGTGGTGCAGATCAACGGCAAGATGCGCGGCAAACTGACCGTACCAGCCGAGATCAGCCAGGCTGACGTCGAGAAGCTGGCGATGGCCGATGCCTCCGTGCAGAAGTTCACCGACGGCCTGACCGTGCGCAAGGTGATCTATGTACCGGGCAAGCTGCTCAACATCGTTGCTAACTGATCGGTTGCCAACTGATCATTGCCAATCTGTGACAGCAAACGGATGATAACGGCGGGCCCTGCGCCCGCCGCTTTCCCTTAATGCAAAGAGGATTTTCTATGGGCACCATCTTCACCCGCTGGATGGCCATCGTGCTGGCTGGTCTGCTGCTGCAAGGCTGCGGCTTTCACATGCGCGGCAACGGCATTCCGAGCGAGCTGATGACCATGAAGGTCGTGGGCGACAACAAGAGCGACTTCTACCGGATGGTTACCACCCGCCTGAAGGCCTCTGGCGTGACCCTGGCCGACAAGGAGGGCATTCCGGTGCTCACTCTGGGTGGCGTAGGCAGCACCAGTCAGGTTGCCTCGGTCAACGCCCTCGGGGTCGACACCGAGTATGTGCTGGGCTTTGGTACCCAGTTCACCATCTCGGTGCCGGGCAAGCCAACTCAAGTCTTCCCCATCAACTTCAACCGCAGCTTCCTCAACAAGCCGGATGCAGCGCTCGCCTCCTCCCGTGAGCAGGAGCAGCTCAACCGCGAAATGCAGGAGCAGGCGGCCAATCAGGTGATCCGGCAGTTGAGTCAGGTCAGCTTCTGATGCGGATCTACCCGGAACAATTTGGTGACCACCTCAAAGCAGGGCTTCGGCCCTGCTATCTCGTTTTTGGCGACGAGCCCCTGTTGCGACTGGAGGCCATCGACGCCATCCGTCAGATCGCCCGCAAGCAGGGTTTCGATGAACGCCACACTTTCGTGGTGGAACAGGGTCTGGACTGGAATCAGGTCTACGATGCCTGTCAGGCGATGAGCCTCTTCTCCGCCCGCCAGATCATCGAGCTGGAGCTGCCCGCCAAGGTGGACAAGGATCTGGCCGCCCGCATCAGCGAAATTGGCAAGCAGCTTCATCCCGACCTGCTGCTGGTGCTGAGTGGCGGTCGCCTCAACCAGACCCAGATGAAGGCAGCCTGGTTCGACAAGCTCTACCAAATTGGCACCTATGTGCCGGTCAACCATCCGGAGCCCAAGTTCTTCCCGCGCTGGATGAGCGCCCGTTTTGCGCGTTTCGGCCTCAAGGCGCTGCCGGATGCCATCAACTTCATGTGCCACTCCTACGAGGGCAACCTGCTGGCCGCCAGCCAGGAGATCGAGAAGCTGACCCTGCTCTCGCCGCCCCAGCCCATCAGCGTCACCTATCTGCAAGAGACCATTATCCGCCACGCCCACTTCACCCCGTTCCAGCTGGTCGATACCCTGCTGGAGGGCAAGGTGAACCGGGCCCAGCGCATTCTGGCCGCCCTGCGGGCCGAAGGTACCGAGCCGGGGATGCTGGCCTGGACCCTCTGCCGCGAGCTGGAGCAGCTGACCGAGCTGTCGTTGGCGATGCGGAGCGGCCAGCCGCTGGGTGAGCACTTCAGCCGCCTGCGCATCTGGCAGAGCCGCCAGCAGCTCATTCAGCAAGCACTGACCCGACTGCCGTTTGCCAAGTTGCAGCAACTGTGGCAACTGATGGCCCAGCTGGACGATGCCCAGCGCCGCTTCGATAGCGAGCAGGCGTGGCTGATGCTGCAGACCATTGCCCTCGGCTTTCGTGATGGCACCCCGCTGCCGCTGGTGATGGAGAGCAGCCCGTGCTGAAGGCGCCCATTGGCCTGCTGGGGGGCACGTTCGATCCTATCCATATCGGCCATCTGCGCCCCGCCATCGAGGCGCGCGATGCCATTGGTCTGGCGGAAGTACGGCTGATCCCAAACCATATACCGCCCCACCGCGCCAACCCGCACTGCTCCAGCGAGCAGCGTCTGGCCATGGTCAGGCTGGCGGCGGCAGAGAACCGCCACTTCGTGGTGGATGAGCGGGAACTTTTGCGCAACAAGCCCTCATACACCATAGATACCCTGATCGAGCTGCGTCAGGAGCTGCCCGATACGCCGCTCTGCTTTTTGATGGGGATGGACTCGCTGCTTGGCCTGCCCGGCTGGCACCGCTGGCGGGAGCTGCTCGACTACGCCCATCTGGTGGTGAGCACCCGCCCCGGCTGGCAACCCGATTATCCGGCCGAACTGGCTGAACTGCTGGCCCGTCATCAGGTCAAAAAGGTAGCCGCACTGCACCGGCAACGGGCAGGCCATATCTGGTTGGCCAGCAATCAACCCATTGAATTGTCTGCTACCCGGCTGCGCGAGCTGCTGGCGGCGGGAGAAGATCCCCGCTACCTCTTGCCCGAGCCGGTTGCGCACTATATTGATCAACAGGGGCTCTACCGCGCCATCTGCCGGTAAGACACCCCAGCTGTCCCGTTCCGGTAGGAAACGGGAGTGACCATGATATAATCCGCCGCCCTCACGCTGTCAGGCGCCGGAATACAGGAGAGACTCATTGCAAGGCCAAAAACTTCACGCCTTTATCATCGACAAGATTGATGACATGAAAGGCCGCGATATCATCACCCTCGATGTACGCGGCAAATCCAGCATCACTGACACCATGATCGTCTGCTCCGGCAACTCCAACCGTCACGTCTGCTCCATCGCCAACCATCTGGCCAGTGAAGCCCGTCATGCCGGGCTCGACCTGCTGAGCGTGGAAGGCGAGCTGAGCGGAGAGTGGGTACTGGTAGATATGGGATCGGTGATCGTGCATGTGATGCAGGATGAACATCGTGACTTCTACCAGCTGGAAAAACTGTGGGGCGGTGCCGCTCAAGTGAACACGCAATAACGAGAGCAGCAAAGTACCGACATGAAGATTCAGTTGATCGCGGTGGGCACCAAGATGCCCGCCTGGGTAGAGCATGGCTTTGAAGAGTATCGCCGCCGCTTCCCGAAAGATATGCCGTTCGAGCTGGTGGAGATTGGCGCCGGCAAACGGGGCAAAAATGCCGATATTCCCCGCATTCTGCAAAAAGAGGGGGAGGCCATGCTGGCTGCCGCGGGGCGCTCGCGCATCGTCACCCTCGACATTCCGGGCAAGCCATGGACCACGGAGCAGCTGGCTACCCAGCTGGAGGCGTGGAAGCTCGATGGCCGCGATGTCGCCCTGCTGGTAGGCGGGCCGGAAGGCTTGTCACCGGAGTGCAAGGCAGCCGCTGAACAGAGCTGGTCACTGTCACCGCTCACCCTGCCCCATCCGCTGGTGCGGGTGCTGGTGGCAGAGAGCCTCTATCGGGCCTGGAGCATCACCACCAATCATCCGTATCATAGAGAGTGAGCCATGCGTCTCTGGAGTCTCACCTCTCATATTCACCCCTATCACAGAGAGTGAACAATGCAGTTCCTGCTCTTATTGCCCCCAAGGGTCTTGAGGTAAAGGCATGCTGAAACAACGCATCGAAATGCGCGATCACAGTGCCGAGGGCAATCTGTTCTTCCGGCGCACCCTGGTAGCCTACATCGGCATCGTCGTGCTGATGCTGGTGCTGCTGGGCAATCTCTATTATCTGCAGGTCGAGTCCTACGACACCTACCAGACTCGCTCCAACTCCAACCGCATCCGCGTGGTGCCGGTGGCGCCGCCACGGGGCCTCATCTATGACGCCAACGGCGTGCTGCTGGCGGAAAACCGCCCGGTCTACAGTCTGGAAATTGTGCCGGAAGAGACCAAGGATCTCGAAAAAACCGCCGACCAGCTGATCACCCTGCTGGGTCTGCCAGAGGGCACCAAGGAGAAGTTCCTCGCCGAAGTGAAGCGCCAGCGCCGCTTCAAGCCGGTCCCCCTCTACGAGAAACTGACCGAATATCAGGTAGCCCTCTTCTCGGTCAACCAGCACAACTACCCAGGCGCCAGCATCGAGGCCTACCTCAAACGCTACTACCCGTTTGGTGACACCCTCACCCACGCTTTGGGCTATGTGGCCAAGATCAACACCCGTGACGTGGAGCGCCTCGAGAAGGAAGAAAAACTCGCCAACTACGCGGCCACCAAGGATATCGGCAAGCAGGGGGTGGAGAAGTATTACGA
This sequence comes from Aeromonas sp. FDAARGOS 1419, assembly GCF_019047045.1. NCBI lineage: Bacteria > Pseudomonadati > Pseudomonadota > Gammaproteobacteria > Aeromonadales > Aeromonadaceae > Aeromonas > Aeromonas sp. FDAARGOS 1419. The sequence continues at coordinate 4,520,081 of NZ_CP077209.1, read as the reverse complement.
GGATGAGCTGCACGGTGTGGCGGGCTATCAGGAGGTCGAGGTGAACAACCGCGGCCGGATTGTCCGCACCCTCAAGTTCCAGCCACCTATTCCGGGCAAGGATATCTACCTCAATATCGACGTCCGGATGCAGCTCAAGGCCCAGCAACTGCTGGCCGGCCAGCGCGGCGCCATCGTGATGATGGATCCGAGAACCGGCGCCATCATCGCCATGGAGTCGAGCCCGAGCTATGACCCCAACCTGTTCGTGACCGGCATCTCCAGCGCCAACTACTCGGCGCTGCTCAACGATCCGGCGCGGCCGCTGGTGAACCGCACCACTCAGGGCATCTATGCCCCCGCCTCCACCGTCAAACCCATGATGTCGGTAATGGGACTCAACGAGGGGGCCATTACCCCGGGCTACCGCTATTTCGGCGGCCCGAGCTTCTCTATTCCCGGTACCACCAAGAAGTTTCGCGACTGGCGCCGCTGGGGTCATGGCTGGCTCGATGTCTATCGCGCCATCGAGGTCTCGGCAGATACCTATTTCTACGATCTCGCCTATCGGGTCGGCATCGACAAGATCCACAGCTACATGACCAAGTTCGGCTTCGGTCAGTACAGTGGCGTCGACCTCTATGAAGAGACCAAGGGGGTCATGCCGTCCCGTGACTGGAAAATGGCCCGCTGGCGTCAGCCCTGGTATCAGGGGGACACCATCTCCATCGGTATCGGTCAGGGATACTGGAGCGCCACGCCAATCCAGCTGGCCAAGGCGATCAGCATCCTGACCCAGAACGGTCACGATGTGACCCCGCACCTGCTCAAGAGCACCGCCTCCCAGGCGGGGGTGGTCGATGCACCGATCAACCCGAACATGGCGCTCAAAACCAAGAGTGACAGCTACTGGCAGGTGGCGCGGGAGGGGATGTGGCGAGTGATCAACGGCCACGAAGGTACCGGCCGTCGCGCTTTTGCCAACACCCCCTATGTGGCGGCAGGCAAGTCCGGCACCGCCCAGGTGGTCAACATGAAAGAAAATCAGGTCTACAACGCCAAAACCATGAAGGTAGAGCATCGCGACAATGCCCTGTTTGTCGCCTTTGCCCCCTATGAAACACCCAAGGCAGTCGTGGCGCTGGTGCTGGAGAACGCCGGTGGTGGCAGTACCAATGCGGCCCCCGTTGCTCGCCAGATGCTAGATGCCTATCTGCTGCCCCCTGATCCGCAACTGCCACCGGCACCGGAAAAGCCGTCCCAACCGAGTGAGGTCGCTCCCAATGAGTAATTCTGCCCGCCAGCAGAGCATCTGGTACAAGCTGCATATCGACTTGCCCCTGCTGCTCGGTCTGCTGGCCGTGATGACCCTCTCCATGGTGGTGCTCTACTCCGCCTCCGGTCAGGATATGGACTCCATCGTGCGCCAGCTGGTGCGCGGCGGTCTCGCCTTTGCCCTGATGATCGGCCTGGCCCAGCTGCCCCCCTCCCTCTACGCCCGCTGGTCGGTGCCGCTGTTCGCCGTGGTGGTGCTGATGCTGATTGCGGTGGACGTATTCGGCCACATCGGCAAGGGGGCCCAGCGCTGGCTCGATCTGGGCTTTATGAAGTTCCAGCCCTCCGAGGTGATGAAGCTCTCCATGCCGATCATGGTGGCCGCCTGGCTCAGTCGCCACTCGCTGCCCCCCAAGTTCAGCCATGTGGTGATCGCCCTCATCATGGTGCTGCTGCCGACCCTGCTGATCGCCGCCCAGCCTGACCTTGGCACCTCCATTCTGGTGGCCGCCTCCGGCTTCTTCGTCATCTTTCTGGCGGGGCTCAGCTGGTGGCTGATCGGCTTGGCGGTCCTGCTGATGCTGGCCTTTATGCCGGTGCTCTGGTTCTTCCTGATGCACGACTACCAGCGCCAGCGAGTGCTGATGCTGCTCGACCCGGAGAAAGACCCGCTCGGCCGCGGCTACCACATCATCCAGTCCAAGATTGCAATCGGCTCCGGCGGCGTCTTTGGCAAGGGGTGGCTGCAAGGGACCCAGTCCCAGCTTGAGTTTTTACCAGAACGCCATACCGACTTCATCTTCGCGGTGTTCAGCGAGGAGTTCGGTCTGGTAGGGGTTGCCCTGCTGCTGGTGCTCTACCTCTACGTCATCAGCCGCTGCCTGTTTATCTCGATGCAGGCTCAGAACAGCTTCGAGCGACTGCTGGGCGGCGCCATCACCCTCACCTTCTTCGTCTATGTGTTCGTCAATATGGGCATGGTGAGCGGCATCCTGCCGGTGGTAGGAGTGCCCCTGCCGCTGGTGAGCTATGGCGGTACCTCCATGGTGACCCTGATGGCCGGATTCGGTATCCTGATGTCCATCCAGACTCATAGAAGACTGCTCGCCTGATGAGACGGGTTGGATTGCTGCTCTCGCTCGCCACCACGATGGCGACCGCCGCCGTGGCGCCGGATCGGTTGGCCCTGCTCGCCGACCAGCAGCAGGTGCCGCTGGCGGAGCTGCAGGCTGCCGTCGCCCGCGCCCAGTTACGGCAGGAGGTGCTCGACACCATCAGCAAGCCGTGGGAAGCCAAACCCTGGCATCGCTACCGGCCGCTGTTCGTTACCCCGGATCGCATCCGTGATGGCCAGCAGTTCTGGCAGCAACATGCGGCAACGCTGGCCCGCGCGGAGCAGACCTATCGGGTGCCCGCCTCGCTCATCGTGGCCATCATAGGGGTCGAGACCTTCTATGGTCGCCAGATGGGCCGTCATCCGGTGCTCGATAGCCTCTACACCCTGGGGTTCCACTACCCGGAACGCAGCGACTTCTTTGCCAAGGAGTTTGCCCAGCTGGTGGTGCTGGCCAAAGAGGAAGGGTGGCAACTCGATACCCTCAAGGGCTCCTATGCCGGGGCCATGGGTATGGGGCAGTTCATGCCCTCCAGCTACCGCCACTACGCCGTCGATTTTGACGGGGATGGCAAGCGGGATCTGTTTGCCAACCCGGTCGATGCCATCGGCAGCGTGGCCAACTATTTTGCCAGCCACCAGTGGCGCTGGGGCGAATCCGTGGTGGAACCGGCCCAGATCGGGTTGATGGCAGTCGAGCCTCTACTCAGGCCTGAGCCCGAGTTAACACAACAGTGGTCAGAACTGGCGGCGGCAGGGATTGAGCTCGCCACGCCGCTGGCCCCACAGACGCCGGTCAAGTTGCTGGCGTTTGCCCAAGCCGATGGACCGGAATACTGGGTCGCACGGCATAACTTTTATGTGATCACCCGTTACAATCGCAGCCCACTCTATGCGATGGCGGTGTATCAACTTAGCCAAGCCATTCAGGAAGCGTATGCATCTTCGTCACAAACTCCTCCCGCTCAGCCTGAGCTTGTTGCTGGCCGCCTGTAGCAGCCAGCCGGAACAGAGCGCCCCCATCGAGCAGCAAGCACCGGTCAGCAAGCCACCCGTTATCGAGATCCCGCAAGCCACCGGCGCCATTCCGCGCCCCGAGCCCCTGAGTGCCAGCGGCAACCGGGACTACTGGATCGGCAAGCAGAAGCACGAGGTGTGGCGCGACATCAAACACTACAGCGAAGAGGGCACCGCCAGCTGGTTGTCGCCGGATCTGGACGGCCAGAAGACCGCCAACGGCGATGTGCTGGACAGCAAGCTGTTCAGTGCCGCCCACCGCAACCTGCCCATCCCGAGCTATGTGCGAGTCACCAATCTGGACAACGGGCTGGAGACCATAGTGCGGGTCAACGATCGCGGTCCCTTCAACAGCCCGCGCCTGATCGACCTCTCCTACGCAGCGGCCAAGCAGCTGGAGATGGTCGATAGCGGTGAGGCCAGAGTACGGCTGGAGCTGATCAGCGACACTCCGGATCAGATGGTGATCATGGAGCCGATGAAGCCCATCGAAATGACTCCGACCACTCCGGCTGCGGCCTCCAACACGCTGTCGCAAGATGGCTTCCTGGGTGAACCGACCGCGCTGGCGATGGCCACTCCCGCCGCCGAACCCGCTCCCGTCAAGGCACCCGCCGCCAAGCCAGCCAAAGCGGCACCTGTCAAACCAGCGCCAGCCAAGGCTGCAGCGCCCGCCGGTAGTGGTGATGGCAAGATGATCCAGGTACTGGCCAGCGGCTCCCGGGATCGGGCCGAGGCGATGGGCAAGGTGATGACCCAGCGTTACGGCGTGCCCTACCGGATCGATGCTCATGGCGCCATTTTCCGGGTACTGATTGGCCCGGTCGCCGCCGACCAGCAGGCAAGTGTGCTGGAAAAAGTACGTCAGGGCGGGCTGGAACAGGCCTTTATCGTGCCCTGATCGCCCCCCTTTGCTGCGGATGTGACTAACCGCTTACTCACTGTCATCACGTCGTTTTATGGCGTGATGACAGGGAGTGATGGATAAAAAACCAGTTCTGATCGCCATCTCGGGCTATAACCTGCGGGCGCATCTGGTATAGTTAGGCCCGCATTTTATCCCCATCTGGCTCGCAGGAATTTCAAGATGTCCAAATTTGCCCGTTCAGTTCTTCTGGCCTCACTGATCAGCGTAACCGCCCAGGCCAATACGCCGGTGCCGACACCGACCCCGAATGCCATGCCCATGGTGGTTCCCGCCGCGCCGGAGATCTCCGCCAAGGCTCATATTCTGATCGATTACTACTCAGGTCAGGTGCTGGCCGAGCAGAACGCCGAAGAGCGTCTGCCGCCCGCCAGTCTGACCAAGATGATGACCTCCTACATCATCGGCCAGGAGCTGCTGAAGGGGAATATCAAGCGCACCGACATGGTGACCATCAGCCAGAACGCCTGGTCCAAAAACTACTCCGACTCCTCCAAGATGTTTATCGAGGTGGGCAAGCAGGTCTCCGTCGATGATCTCAACAAGGGCATCATCATCCAGTCCGGCAACGACGCCTGCGTCGCCATGGCCGAGTTCCTGGCAGGCAGCACCGACTCCTTCGCCAGCCTGATGAACAGCTGGGCCGCCAAGCTCGGCATGAACGACAGCCACTTCATGAACCCGCACGGTCTGGATGCGGAAGGTCACTACAGTACCGCTCACGACATGGCCCGTCTGGGTCAGGCGCTGATCCGCGACCTGCCGGAGGAGTACAAGATCTACTCCCAGAAATCCTTCGTGTTCAACGGCATCACCCAGCACAACCGCAACCGCCTGCTGTGGGATCAATCCCTGCAAGTGGATGGCATCAAGACCGGCCACGTCAGCCAGGTCGGCTATAACCTGGTCTCCTCTGCCACCAACAACGAAGGCATGCGCCTGATCGCCGTGGTACTGGGCGCCAGCAGCGAAGCCTCCCGCGCCGCCGAGAGCAAAAAACTGCTCACCTACGGCTTCCGCTTCTTCCAGAGCCTGACCCCGTACAAGGCAGGCACCGAGCTGGTCACCCAGAAGATCTGGATGGGCGACAAACCGGAAGTGAAACTGGGCGTCGACAAAGATGTCTCCGTGCTGGTCACCCGCGGTCAGGGCAACAACCTCAAAGCGGACTTCCAGCTCGACAGCGAACTGAAAGCGCCGCTGGCCAAGGGGCAGCGCGTCGGTACCGTGTTCCTGAAGCAGGGTGACAAAGAGATCAAGCAGGTGCCGCTGGTCGCTCTGGAAGAGGTGCAGGAAGGTGGCTTGATGAGCCGTCTGTGGGACTATCTGGTACTGCTGGTCACCAGCTGGTTCAAGTAATCCAACGCACAATCCTCACCAAACAGCGGCGCCAACAGGCGCCGCTGCTGTCTGTGACCGGCAAAGGCAGTGAATAACCCTGTAAACTGCAGGTTCCGCCTCACCCTGATTTGTGGTAAAAAGCAGCACTTCCATCCTTGTCTGACCGATCCTGGCCTTGATCCCGGTCCGGGCAGCGCCCATATAGTTATGAGCCGTGCCCATATAGACTTGAAATGGCGGCCTCCACGGGCCATCGGCCACTAGCCATCCAAGATGAAGTCATCCCGGTGATGACGCAAAAGGTGAGTAAATGAATACCAAGTTTGATGAACTGCTGGAGTTTCCCTGCAAATTCCCGTTCAAGGTACTCGGCGTTGCCGACCCGGCACTGCCGGAAATGGTGGTTGAAGTGCTGCAGCAGCACGCCCCCGGCACCTACAGCCCGACAGTCCAGCCCAGCTCCAAGGGCAACTACCACTCGGTTCGCGTGACCGTGACTGCCCAGAGCAAAGAGCACATCGAAGCGATGTACCACGCTCTTGGCAAGATCGAGCTGGTGAAATACGTACTGTAATTTCTCTCTCGCCCCGTTCTGCGGGGCGACTGTTTTTGGCCGCAGCACGCCGCGAGGACGCCATGTCATCCCAGATCCCCGCCCAGTCCAGCCTGATTGTCAGGCAGCTGGGTCGCCGCCCCTACCAGCCGGTATGGGACGCCATGAAAGCCTTCACCGACAACCGCACCAGCGACACCCCGGACGAGTTCTGGGTGGTCGAGCACGATCCCGTCTACACCCAGGGCCAGGCCGGCAAGGCCGAACACCTGCTCAATCCGGGCAATATCCCGGTGGTGCAGAGCGATCGCGGCGGTCAGGTGACCTATCACGGCCCGGGCCAGCTGGTGCTCTACGTACTGGTGGATGTCCGCCGCTGCAAATTCTCGGTTCGCGAGCTGGTGACCGCGCTGGAGACAGCCATAATCAACACCCTCGCCAAAAGCGATATCCAGGCCTATGCCAAGGCCGATGCCCCCGGGGTTTATGTGAAAAATGACCTTGGCATGGAGGCAAAACTGGCCTCGCTGGGTCTGCGCATCCGCAAGGGGTGCTCGTTCCACGGGCTGGCCCTCAACATCAACATGGACATGACCCCCTTCCTGCACATCAATCCGTGCGGCTATGCGGGCATGGCCATGACCCAGACCAGCGCCCTGGGCGGCCCGCAGAGCGTGGCCGAGGCGCAATCCATTCTGGTGGCCGAACTGGCCAACCTGATTGGCTATCAAACAATAACAAACACCGAGAGTGAATCATGAGCAAACCCGTTCGTATGGAGCCGGGCGTCAAGCTGCGCGATGGCGACAAGATGGCCCTGATCCCGGTGAAATTCATGCCGGATCCCAACGAAGAACTCCTTCGCAAGCCGGACTGGATGCGGATCAAGCTGCCCCCCTCCAGCCAGAAGATCGAACACATCAAGAGCACCTTGCGCAAGAACAAGCTGCACTCGGTCTGTGAAGAGGCTTCCTGCCCCAATCTGGCGGAGTGCTTCAACCACGGCACCGCCACCTTCATGATCATGGGCGCCATCTGCACCCGCCGCTGCCCCTTCTGCGACGTGGCCCACGGTCGCCCGCTGGCACTCGATCCGGAAGAGCCGAAGAAGCTGGCGCTGACCATCAAGGAGATGAACCTCAAGTATGTGGTGATCACCTCGGTGGACCGCGACGATCTGCGCGACGGCGGTGCCCAGCACTTCGCCGACTGCATCCGCGAGATCCGCGAGCACAGCCCTCAGACCCGCATCGAGATCCTGACTCCGGATTTCCGTGGCCGGATGGAGCAGGCGCTGGAGGTGTTCCGCGAAACCCCGCCGGACGTCTTCAACCACAACCTGGAAACCGCGCCGCGCATGTATCGCGTCGCCCGCCCGGGCGCCGACTACAAGTGGTCGCTGGAGCTGCTGCGCCGCATCAAGGAGATGCACCCTCACGTGCCGACCAAGTCCGGTCTGATGATGGGCCTTGGCGAGACCAACGAAGAGATCGTCGAGGTGCTCAAGGATCTGCGCGCCCATGGCGTCAACATGCTGACCTTGGGTCAGTATCTGCAGCCGAGCCGCCACCACCTGCCGGTCAAGCGCTACGTGCCGCCAGCAGAGTTTGACGAGCTGAAAGATGTCGCCATGGAGCTGGGCTTTACCCACGCCGCCTGTGGTCCTTTCGTTCGCTCCTCCTACCATGCGGATCTGCAAGCCAAGGGCGAAGAGGTCAAATGATCTCGCACGACAGAGTGGCCAAGTAACCGCCACCCTCGCAATGAAAAAGAGCGCCTATTGGCGCTCTTTTTCATTGATATCACTGACAGTTGCAGCTGGATGTACTCATCAGCCGTGGTCGAAGATCCCCTGCTGATGCCAGCGTTGCAGCTGGGCCAGCACCCGGGTCTCCCGCACCGTCCACTGGGGACAGGGCCCCGCCAGCTGGGTCTTGTTGGTCTGCAGCGCCTCGTCGAGGGCAAACCAGCCGGGCACGAAGCCAAGGCGGATCTCGTAGGGCTGCGGCTGCGGCGCCACCAGCTGATCGCCAATCCGGCACAAGTAGTAGAGCGAGCGGATGCAGTAGGCATCGAACCCCGGCTCGCGGGCGGCGCGATATTCACGGGTCTCGCCAAGCAGGCCCCCCACTTCCCGCAAATCGGCACCGCACTCCTCCAGCAGCTCGCGAGCGAGCGCCACATGGTGGCTCTCCCCCGCTTCAATACCGCCCCCGGGGAACATCAGATCGCCGTTGACCCGGGAGTGAACGAGCAGCAGCTCGTCGCCACGGGGCACCACGGCGCGCACCGTGAGGCGCTCAAGCGTGCGGCCATCGGTACGTACCTCGCCATGAACGAAAGAGAGATCGAACGGATTGGGCCAGCAGCTGGCCGGAGAAAACGTCGTCATCACTGCCTCAGGGCCGGTAGTTGCCATGCTTGAGCTGCTCGACAATTTCGGCAGCCCGCACATCGTAACCATCCTGCTCTGTCTTGCTCAGGGTGTGGTAGATGCCAAAACGCTTGGCTGAGACCTCGGGGCTATCCTGAAACGACTCGCTCACCTTGCCCCACAGATAGGCCAGCCCATACTGTTTCTGGCCCATATAGAGGGTGCTGAGGGAGGTGAATATACGGCTGTTTACCTTGTCCCCCTCCTGATAGAGGGAGAGCCCGTGCTGCAGGGTGGCGATGGCCTTTTCCGGGTCGCTCTTGGCGTAGATACCGCCGAGCGCCAGTTGCAGCTCGGGTTCATCCAGCGCCTTGGTACCTTCCAGCGCCATAAACTGCTGGCGAGCCAGCTCGTTGGTGTTGTTGGTCCAGTGCCAGAGCAGCAGGTAGGGATCTTGTGAATTGCGGGTCGCCGCATCGAGCTGGGCCAACTGATCCCCGGCCGCCAGCATGCCCTCGACCCGTGGACTCTTCTGCTCGCGGGCATTCTTGTATTCAATGCTGGTGGAGCGCTCGGCACACTTGAGATAGCGCTCAAGGTTACGCATCAGCTCGTACTTGCGCCGATCCGTCCCCTCTTCCTTGAGATAGAAGCGACTGCGGATCACATCGGTACGCTCGTAGCGACACCAGCCATCGTCCACCAGATCCTGGCAGAGCTCAGGATGATTGCCACAGATGTTGTGGATCCGGTCGTCATTGCAGCCAGCCACGGCAAGGCCGACTGAAAGCATGATGAAGGTCTGTCGCAGGGGGAAATTGGCCATGGTTCACATCTTGTTGGTAACGCGGGTTGGTAACAACTGGCGCCTTTACGGGCCACCTCCGGCTAGCAAACCGGTTACATATCCATTACAATGCGCGCGCCATATAAGGCCGCGATTGCAGAATAATATAACGAAATATACACCCCTACACTGATCTGCATTCGACGAATTTTCTATTTACACCAACAACGTGAAATAAAGGATCTGGTCAATGACCCACGAGCACTACCTGCAAGCGTGGCAGGAGAGCCAGGAGCTCGCCGAAGCCATGCAGCCCTTGATTGGTCGCCTCTACCGACAACAAGGGGTCGAGATCACCCTCTACGGCCGCCCGCTGCAAAACGCCTCCACCATCGATATCCTCAAGGCCCACCGGGTCGTCCGCCGCCACCAGGGCGTTCCCCTCCCCATCCAGCAAAGCTTCCCCCTGCTTCAGGCCATCGTTGCCCTCAAACCCACCGCCGCCGAGGTTGACCTTGGCAAGCTGGCAGTCGGCTACTGGCAGGATCATCAGGATGAGGCGGGGATCGAGGACTATCTGCAAGCGCGACTGGCGCCGGCCCTTGGCCGCAGCCAGATGCCGCAGCCGACCGACGTGGTGCTCTACGGCTTTGGCCGTATCGGCCGCCTGCTGGCCCGGCTGCTCATAGAGCGCACCGGCGCTGCCAATCCGCTGCGTCTGCGCGCCATCGTGGTACGCGGTGGTCGCGACGGGGATCTGGAGAAACGCGCCAGCCTGCTGCGCCGCGACTCGGTGCATGGCCCCTTCAACGGCTCCATCGAGGTGGATGTGGAACGCAGCGCCATCATCGCCAACGGCACCTTCATTCAGGTGATCTACGCCAATAGCCCGGCCGACATCGACTACACCGCCTACGGCATTCACGATGCGCTGATCGTCGACAACACCGGGGTCTGGCGTGACGAGGCTGGCCTCTCCGAGCATCTCAAGGCGCGCGGTGCCGGCAAGGTGCTGCTGACCGCTCCCGGCAAGGGGGAGATGAAGAACGTGGTGTTCGGCGTCAACCATGAGGTGATAGGCCCGGATGACAGGATCATCTCCGCCGCCTCCTGCACCACCAACGCCATCACTCCGGTGCTCAAGGTGATGCAGGAGCGGTACGGCATCCGCCACGGCCACGTGGAGACGGTCCACTCCTATACCAACGATCAGAACCTCATCGACAACTATCACAAGGGGGAGCGCCGCGGTCGCAGCGCCGCCCTCAACATGGTGATGACCAGCACCGGCGCCGCCAAGGCGGTGGCCAAGGCGCTACCTGAACTCAAGGGCAAGCTGACCGGCAACGCCATCCGGGTGCCGACCCCCAACGTCTCGCTGGCCATCATCAATCTGTCGCTGGAGCAGGCCACCGATCGGGAGAGCCTCAACGCCTATCTGCAACAGATGGCGCTAAGCTCGGGCCTGCATCGCCAGATCGACTTCAGCGCCAGCACCGAGCTGGTCTCCTCCGACATGGTGGGTTCCCGTTATGCGGGCATCGTCGACTCCCAGGCGACCATCGCCGAGGGGGATCACTGCGTGCTCTACGTATGGTATGACAACGAGTTCGGGTACAGTTGTCAGGTAGTGCGGGTGATGGAGCAGATGGCTGGCGTAGTCCGCCAGGATCTGCCGGCATAGACCGATAGGGTCTACCTGCATGGCCCATCAGATCCCGCTGTTTATGGCTCAATAGTTCAAGGAGAGGCCGGATGTCATTTCAACAGGGTGAGTTTTTGCAAGCTATCAGGCAGATGCCACAAGAGGTGTATGAGCGGCTCAAAACCGCAGTCGAGCTGGGCAAGTGGCCCGATGGCAAGCCCCTCACCGACGAGCAGAAGGCCACCTCCCTGCAAGCCGTAATGGCCTGGCAGTCGATGCACATCGACAATCCGGAACACATGAACATCGGCCGTGACGGCGAGATTGTGATGAAGAGCAAGAGCGAGCTCAAGCGTCAGTATCGCGACGAGGAGGAGATAGTGCGGGTCGATCTTAACCATTGAACCTGACCCGGCAGGCCGCTCGCAGCGACCACAGCAAAGAGGGGAGCCATGATGGCTCCCCTCTTTTTTCCTATCGATGCCGGGTGACTCATCCCCCTCATCCCCAACCCTTCTCCCGCCAAGGGGAGAAGGGAGCAGGCTCGCACCTGCGAACAGTGAACGGGCTACCTGCCAACGCTCTTCATGGCAAGCCTCGTGGCCAACAGCACCTCGCTCTATCCCCTCTCCCGCCGGGAGAGGGTTAGGGTGAGGGCCGCATCGCTTAGGGAGTCAGCTCCCCACGCAGGGACTGCTGCATCAGCTCGCGAATTCTGTGGGAAGGCAAATCCTGACTCAGCAGGAAGTGCAGCTTGGTGAGCGCCGCTTCGGCGGTCATGTCAAAGCCCGAGATCACCCCGGCCCGCGACAGGGCGTTGCCGGTGGCATAGCCCCCCATGTTAACCTTGCCGTGCAGGCACTGGCTCAGGTTGACGATGATGACGCCGCGAGCGGAAGCCTCGGAGAGCAGCGCCAGCATGGCCGGGTTCTGCGGTGCATTGCCCACCCCGAACGAGAGCAGGATCAGCGCCTTCACCGGTTGTTGCAGGATGTTGGCGATCACCTCGCTGGAGATCCCCGGATAGAGGGTCACCACGCCGATGGGCTGGGGGGTGATGTCGTGCAGCACCAGCGGCCGCTCGGAGGGCACACCCAGCTCACCCGCTTCCAGCGAGATGGCGATCCCGGCGTTGAGCAGCGGTGGATAGTTGGGGGAGTCGAAAGCGTGGAAGCCATCGGCATGCACCTTCTTGCTGCGGTTGCCGCGATAGAGCTGGTTGTTGAAGAACAGCGTCACCTCGTGGATCGGGTAGTTGGCCGCAATATAGAGGGCGTTGAGCAGGTTCTGCTGACCGTCGGAGCGCAACTCGGCCAGCGGGATCTGGGAGCCAGTGATGATGACCGGCTTGTGCAGATCTTCCAGCATGAAGGAGAGCGCCGAGGCGGTGAACGACATGGTGTCGGTACCGTGCAAAATGACAAAACCGTCGTACTTGTCGTAGTTGTCTCGAATATCCTCGGCGATGCGCTGCCAATCCGCCGGGGTCATGTCGGAGGAGTCGATGAGGGGCGCATATTCGTGGATATGGTAATCCGGCATCTCGGGGCGGTGGAACTCGGGCATCCGCGCCAGACAGTCTTCCATAAAGCCCGCCATCGGCACGTAGCCGTGATCGGAACGCTGCATCCCAATGGTGCCGCCTGTGTAGGCAATGTAGATAGACTTCTTCACACCCTCTCCTCTTGATGAAGTGAACACCGCCGGAACATGAACCATGTCGGGGTGAACCACAATGTCAACGCCCGCCAGCGCCTCTGCATACAGCGGAAACCGGCGAATTATAGAGACTGGCGCCCCAAATGACAGCCGTTCCATGCACCCTTTTCGGCTTTTCTGCCCTCTACCTACATAGTGTTAAATGTCACAATAAACCACTAAAACGAGCATTAATACGACAAAGATGGAATTAAACGATGCTTTTTGCTACAATCCGCCGGATTTTACTAAAATCTCATCTGGATGCCTGAGCATTTCAGGCCCGCACAAGCCCCATCTTTCCTGGGGCGGGGAGATGTTTCCCCTTCTTTGCTGGCATATAAGCCACACTGTTTTCATCCCGGCTGAATCTGTAAGTCTTTTGCTATGAAAGACACAGCCAATCAACATGGGAGTACTGAATGTTACAACTTGATTCCTACGCAACGCTGGTCGCTGCCACTCTGGTATTGCTGCTTGGCCGGGTGTTGGTTACCCGAGTCGGGCTGCTGCGTACCTTCAACATCCCCAAACCGGTAGCCGGCGGCCTGGTGGTCGCGCTGGTGCTGCTGCTGCTGCGCTCCACCCTGCAGATGGAGCTGCAATTTGATACCAGCCTGCAAACCCCGCTGATGCTGGCCTTCTTCGCCTCCATCGGTCTCTCCGCCGATCTCGCCAGCCTGAAACGCGGCGGCAAGGCGGTGGTTACCTTCCTGATGGTGGTCACCGGCCTGCTGCTGGTGCAAAACAGTCTGGGTGTCGGTCTGGCGACCCTGCTCGGTCTGGATCCCCACATGGGGCTGCTGGCCGGCTCCATCACACTCTCCGGCGGCCACGGCACCGGTGCGGCCTGGAGCGCTACCTTCTCCGAGAAGTACGGCGTGCAATCCGCCGCTGAGCTCGCCATCGCCTGTGCCACCTTCGGTCTGGTGCTGGGCGGCCTGATCGGCGGCCCAGTGGCTCGCTATCTGGTAAAGAAAGTGCAGGTACCCGGTGAGGAGCACAATCAGGATGAGGCCCCACAGGGCTTCGAAATGCCGGATATGGAGCGCCCCCTCACCACTTTCAGCGTCATCGAGACGCTGGCACTGATCGCCATCAGCCTCAAGGGCGGCGAGCTGCTCTCCGCCTCGCTCAAAGGGGGCGCCTTCGAGCTGCCGATCTTCGTCTGCGTGCTGTTTGTCGGCGTGTTGCTGCGCAACGTCCTGACCCTGCTGAACTGGCATGAAGTGAGCGATCGAGAAGTCTCCCTGCTGGGCAACGTCAGCCTGTCGCTGTTCCTCGCCATGGCACTGATGAGCCTGAAACTGTGGGATCTGGCCAGCCTGGCGCTGCCCATCTTCATTCTGCTGGCCGCCCAGACAGTGGCGATGGCGCTCTACGCCATCTTCGTCACCTTCCGGGTCATGGGCAAAAATTACGATGCGGCTGTGCTGGCGGCAGGTCACTGCGGCTTTGGCCTCGGGGCCACCCCAACAGCCATCGCCAACATGCAGGCCATCACCCAGCGCTTCGGTCCCTCCCACCTGGCGTTTCTGGTAGTGCCCATGGTGGGGGCCTTCTTTATCGACATTATCAACGCCATGGTGATCAAGCTGTTTATGGCGATGCCATTCCTGTAATTCCCTTTCAGTCAGACGTATATGATCAGAGCCCACCTTTCGGTGGGCTCTTTGTTTGTTATCGACTCGCCAGCTGACGCAGGCAGAGCCGGGGCACATATCCGCTACCCGGGTGACCCGTGAGCAACTCAGAAAACCCGGAATCCCCACATCCCGCACTCCCCCGAACAACAAAAAGCCCCGCGCTCGACAGAGGACGGGGCTTGATTATGTCAGCCGGAACGGGCCGGGACGTGCACTTTACAGGATAAAGGTCGACACCTGCTGGTTCAGGTCAGCAGCACGTCCTTTGAGGCTGTGGGCCTGATCCAGATCGCGCATGGCGGCGGCGGTGATCTCGTCACTCACATCCTTGATGGCGGTGGTGTTTTGGGTGATCTCGCCGGTCACCTGGGTCTGCTCCTCGGCGGCAGTGGCGATCTGACCCGCCATGTCGGAGATGAGGGAGATGGCGCTGGTGATCTCTTCCAGCGCACGCACCGCCTGATCCGCATCCTGCACACTGTTGTCCGCCAGCCCCTGACTGGTCTGCATCAGGCTCACCGCGCGGGCAGTGGTCTGTTGCAGGGTCTCGATGGTGGACTGGATCTGCTGGGTGGAGTCCTGGGTACGGCGCGACAGCACCCGCACCTCGTCAGCGACCACCGCAAAACCACGACCCTGCTCACCGGCACGGGCCGCTTCAATGGCCGCGTTCAACGCCAGCAGGTTGGTCTGCTCGGCAATCCCCTGAATGGTGGAGAGGATGCTGGTGATGGCCTGCGCGTGGCGGCTCAGCTCGCCGATCACCTCGGTCGCCTGCCCCACCTCTTCGGCCAGACCATTGATGGACTGGCGGGTCTTGTTGACCAGCATCTTGCCCTGCTCACTGCTCTGGGCAGATTGCTGGGCAGCGGCGGCGGTGTTCTCGGCGTTACCGGCGATCTCCATGGTGGCGCTCGCCATCTCGGTGACCGCCGTGGCGACCATGGTCACCTCCTGCTGCTGACGCTGCAGCTCGTCCACCGCGGCCTGGTTGGTCACCAGACTGCGCTCGGCATCGGCGTTCAACTCGTTGGCCAGCTGGCGGATATTGCCGATCAGCTGATGCTGACTGCCGACGAAACGGTTGAAGCTGTTGGCCAGTTGGCCCACTTCGTCGTTGGCGTCGATCTTGATGCGCTGGGTCAGATCGCCATTACCATCGGCAATGCGGGCCAGTGCCTGGGAGACCTTGGTGAGCGGGCCAAGCAGCATGCTGACCAGCCAGGAGATAGCGAGGATGCTACCCACCAGCACCAGTAGCGCCATCCCCAGCTGGGTCATCAGCAGGGAGGAGAGCGGCGCTTCCAGCGCGGCCTTGTCCAGCACCAGTACCAGTTCCCAGTCTGTGTCGGGGATATCAACCGCCCACAGCAGCTTGTCGCGACCTTCGTTGTCGAAATAGGCCGGCACCAGATCCTTGCTCGACTTGCTCTGCTCGATCAGCGCATTGGTCAGATCGTTGTCGATCTCGCTGGCCGGTTTCATCGCCTTGGCGGCATCCTTGTAGGCGATGATGGTGCCATCCTTGTGCATCATGATGGCGAAACCGTCGGCAGGCAGCTGCATCTTGGTCACGTCTTCCACCAGCGAGGCGATGGAGAGGTCACCACCGACTACCCCGCCAGAAACCGGCTGGGCCAGGGTCACCACCATGATGTTGTAGGCCACATCGAGATAGGGTTTGGTGACAATCAGGCCACCTTTGCTCATCGCCTCCTGATACCAGCCACGGGAGCGCGGGTCGTAGCCATCGCGGTTGATGGAGGGATCGGAGTCATTCATCTTGCCGCTGCTCTCACCGAAATAGGTGAGCTGGAAACGGCCGGAAACTTGTGCCTGTTGCAAGGCATTGAGGGGGTCGGCACCGGCCTTGTTGCCGAGCGCCTGGATCACGTCGCGACGGGCGGCGAGCCAGTCGCTGACACGCTCGGCCTGCTGGGTACCCAGCCGTTGCAACTGCTCCTGGCTGCCTTGCAGCAACAGGGACTTCTGGCTGCTATAGCTCTGCCAGGAGAGCAACAAAATCACCAACGAAAGGGCGATCACCACTGACAACAGTATCTTCTGCTTGAGTGACAGGTTTTTCATCATGTGTTCTTCTTATTGAGGTGAGGAGCGGGTTTTTCCCTAAATTGCACAACACTACACGTAGTCATTAGCGACCCGAATGGCCAAAACTGAACCTGAAAATGGGTCGGCGGGCGATATTTTCTACCGAGGTGGAGAAAAGTGCACCAGAAATTGACGGCATGAGCCGCACAAGCCAAGGCAACCCTGTTTATTCCTTCCACAATTGGCTAGAATATCCCGTTTTTAAATCACATCGACCCTGAGAGTTTTCACGATGTTCGAAGTTAATCCCGTATTAAATAAACTTAAGGAGCTGTCTGAGCGGACCGAGCTTCTTAGGGGGTACCTTTGACTATGACGCCAAGAAAGAGCGTCTAGAAGAGGTCAACGCCGAGCTGGAACAGCCGGACGTATGGAATGAACCCGAGCGCGCACAGGCGCTGGGCAAAGAGCGCGTCGCGCTGGAAAACGTGGTCGGCACCATCGACACCCTGACCCAGGGCGTGGATGACGTCGAGATGCTGGTGAGCCTGGCCGTGGAAGGGGAAGACGAAGAGACCTTCAACGAAGCCATCGCCGAATCCGAACAGCTGGAAGCCAAGCTGGTGGATCTCGAATTCCGCCGCATGTTCTCCGGTCAGCACGACGGCTCCGACTGCTATATCGATATTCAATCCGGCTCCGGTGGTACCGAAGCACAGGATTGGGCCAACATGGTACTGCGCATGTACCTGCGCTGGGGCGATGCCCACGGCTACAAGCCCGAGCTGATTGAATGCTCCGAAGGCGACGTGGCCGGTATCAAATCCGCCACCATCAAGTTCACCGGCGAATATGCGTTCGGCTGGCTGCGTACCGAAACCGGCGTACACCGTCTGGTTCGCAAGTCTCCGTTCGATTCCGGTGGCCGCCGTCACACCTCCTTCTGTTCTGTGTTCGTCTACCCCGAGATCGACGACGATATCGATATCGAGATCAACCCGGCGGATCTGCGGATCGACGTCTACCGTGCCTCCGGTGCCGGTGGTCAGCACGTTAACCGAACCGAATCCGCGGTACGTATTACCCACGTTCCGACCGGTGTCGTGGTACAGTGCCAGAACGACCGTTCCCAGCACAAAAACAAAGACCAGTGTATGAAGCAGCTGAAAGCCAAGCTCTACGAGCTGGAAATTCAGAAGCAGAACGCTGAGAAACAAGCCCTGGAAGAGACCAAGTCTGATATCGGTTGGGGCAGCCAGATCCGTTCCTATGTGCTGGATGACTCCCGTATCAAGGATCTGCGCACCGGCGTCGAAACCCGTAATACCCAATCGGTGCTCGACGGTGACTTGGACAAGTTTATCGAAGCCAGCCTGAAATCAGGTCTGTAAACAAGCAGGAATCACCATGTCTGAACAAACCATCACTCCGGAAGTCGACCAAACTCTCGAACTCAACAACGAGATGACCGAGCGTCGTTCCAAGCTGGCCGCCCTGCGCGCCCAGGGTAATCCTTTCCCCAACGACTTCCGTCGCGACAGCCTCTCTGGCGATCTGCACGCAGAGTTCGACGACAAAAGCGCCGAGGAGCTGACGAGCCTGGGTAAACGGGTGAAGATTGCCGGTCGCATCATGACCCGCCGGATCATGGGCAAGGCTTCTTTCGCCACCCTGCAGGACATGGCCGGCAAGATCCAGGTCTACGTCACCCGTGACGACCTGCCGGAAGGTTTCTACAACGAGCAGTTCAAGAAGTGGGATCTGGGCGACATCGTGGGTGTCGAAGGTACCCTGTTCAAGACCCAGACCGGTGAGCTCTCCGTTCACGTTTCCGATATCCGCCTGCTGACCAAGGCGCTGCGTCCGCTGCCCGAGAAGCACAAAGGCCTGACCGACCAGGAGGCTCGCTGCCGCCAGCGCTACCTGGATCTGATCGCCAACGAAGAGTCCCGCAAGACCTTCATGATCCGCACCCAGGTGGTTGCCGGTATCCGCAAGTTCTTCAACGAAAAGCGCTTCATGGAAGTGGAGACCCCGATGATGCAAGTCATCCCGGGTGGTGCCTCCGCGCGTCCGTTCGTCACTCACCACAATGCGCTGGACATCGACATGTACCTGCGTATCGCTCCGGAGCTCTATCTGAAGCGTCTGGTGGTCGGTGGTTTCGAGCGTGTCTACGAGATCAACCGCAACTTCCGTAACGAAGGTATCTCGGTTCGTCACAACCCCGAGTTCACCATGATCGAGTTCTACATGGCCTACGCCGACTACATCGATCTGATGGACCTGACCGAAGAGCTGCTGCGCACCCTGGCGCAGGACATTCTGGGCGACACCAAGATCCGTTACGCCAAAGAGGGCGAAGAGGGCCTGACCATCGATTTCGGTCAGCCGTTCCAGCGCCTCACCATGGTCGAGTCCATCCTGAAGTTCAATCCGGATGTGACCCTGGACGATCTGGCTACCCTCGAGAGCGCCAAGGCCGTTGCCAAGCGTCTGCACATCGAGCTGATGAAGGGATGGGAATTGGGCCACGTGATCACCGCGATCTTCGAAGAGACCGTGGAGCACATGCTGCTGCAACCGACCTTCATCACCGAGTACCCGGCCGCCGTTTCTCCGCTGGCTCGCCGCAACGACGTGAACCCGGACGTAACCGACCGCTTCGAATTCTTCATCGGTGGCCGCGAGCTGGCCAACGGCTTCTCCGAGCTGAACGATGCAGAAGATCAGGCCAAGCGCTTCCAGGATCAGGTTGATCAGAAAGAAGCAGGCGACGACGAAGCCATGTTCTACGACGCCGACTTCGTCACCGCGCTGGAACACGGCCTGCCGCCGACTGCCGGTCAGGGTATCGGTATCGACCGTCTGGTCATGCTGTTCACCAACAGCCACACCATCCGTGACGTCATTCTGTTCCCGGCCCTGCGTCCGCAGAAGTAAGGCCCACAGAAGCCAGCTAAATCCCTTGGGTCAATCCCGAGCGTGATAGCCAATAAGAACGCCCCGCAACAGCGGGGCGTTTTTCTATCTCCTTTACCGCCAAATCACTTCATAAATTCAATAATGGAATAAAGAAGATATTTTTATTCTTTGTTGTTATCCAACACGCCCTTTAATCTGGCCAAAAATCAGACCATGGAAGACGCGTGTGATGCAATTGAAGGATTCCCCATTCAACCTCTCCCCCCTCTCTGACGAGCAGCAACGTCAGCTGGGTCAGGTACTCTCGACCCTCAATACCCAGCAACTGGCCTGGGTGAGCGGATATCTCTACGGCCTCTCCCAGAGCGGTCACCAGAACGTTGCTGCCAGCGCCGCCGTGGCTGCGCCCAGCGGCAGCCTGACCATTCTCTACGGCTCCCAGACCGGCAACGCCAAAGGTGTCGCCACTACCATCAAGGCGCAGGCCGAGGCCCTCGGTCTACCGGTCACCCTAGCGTCTATGGCCGACTACAAACCCAAGCAGCTCAAGAAAGAGAGCCACCTGCTGGTGGTAGTGAGCACTTACGGGGAGGGTGAACCGCCGGAAAGCGCCGTCGATCTGTTCGAGCAGCTTAAAAAAGGCAAGCTTGGCAAGCTGGACGGCCTCAAGTTCGCGGTGCTGGGGCTGGGTGACAGCTCCTACGAATTTTTCTGCCAGACCGGCAAAGATTTTGACAGCTTCCTCGCCACCGCTGGGGCTGAGCGGATTTATGAGCTCGCGAGCCTTGATGTGGATTATCAGGATGCAGCCAAGGCGTGGGGCGAACAAGCACTCAATGCCATTGCAGCGACGCTCTCTATCGGTGCTGCCAGCAACAGCGTAGCCAGCGTGGTGCAGCAGGCGGTTGGCCACAGCCAGTACAGCAAGGAGAACCCCTTCCCTGCCCGCCTGTCGGTCAATCAGAAGATCACCGGCCGAGATTCCACCAAGGATATCCGCCATATCGAGATCAATCTGGCCGACTCAGGCCTCACCTATCAGCCGGGGGATGCCCTCGGCGTCTGGTTCGACAACGATGCAGAACTGGTTAATGAAGTGCTGGCCCTGACCGGCCTCTCCGGTGATGAAGCCACGGCCCATGGCACCTTGCGCGCCGCACTGACCAGTCACTTCGAACTGACCCGGCTGCACGGCGGCTTTATCACAGGGCTCGCTGATATATCGGACAACGCAGCGTTGAAAGATCTGGCGGGCGACAAGGCCCAGGTCAATGCACTGGTCGCCTCCGCTCAGGTGGTGGATGTGCTCAAACGCTTCCCGACCGCGCTCACTGCCGAGCAGCTGGTTGGCCTGCTGCGCCCCCTCACCCCGCGCCTCTACTCCATCGCCTCCGCCCAGAGCGAGGTGGAAGAGGAGGTGCACCTGACCGTCGGCGTGGTGCGCTACCCACAGGAAGATGGCACAGTGCGCTCTGGCGCAGCCTCCTCCTATCTGGCGGATCGGCTGATTGAGGATGGCGAGGTACGGGTATTCGTCGAGCACAACGATAACTTCCGCCTGCCGCAAAACCCCGACACCCCCGTCATCATGGTGGGCCCGGGCACCGGCATCGCCCCGTTCCGCGCCTTTATGCAGGAGCGGGAAGCCCAAGGTGCCGAGGGCAAGAACTGGCTCTTCTTCGGCAACCCCCACTTTACCCAGGATTTCCTCTATCAGGTGGAGTGGCAGCGTTATGTGAAATCGGGGCTGCTGTCGAAGATCTCCCTGGCCTTCAGCCGGGATCAGGCCAACAAAATTTATGTGCAGGACCGCCTGCGTGAAGCGGGCCAGGAACTCTACCAGTGGCTGGAAGCAGGCGCTCACTTCTATGTGTGTGGTGACGCCAACAAGATGGCCAAGGATGTGCAGGAGGCCCTGCTGGATGTGATTGCCGAACACGGTCACAAGAGCCGTGAGGAAGCAGAAGAGTATTTGAGCGAATTGCGTCGTGCCAAACGTTATCAAAGGGATGTCTATTGATGAGCAAACAACCTCTTTCTCACCCAAAAGCGGGACCGGTCGAAGGGCCGCTGGCCGACAACGAGCGCCTCAAGCGCGAGAGCAACTTTCTGCGCGGCACCATAGAGCAAGATCTGCAGGATCCGCTCACCGGCGGCTTCAACGGCGACAACTTCCAGCTGATCCGCTTTCACGGCATGTACCAGCAGGATGACCGCGACATCCGCCCGGAGCGCGCCGCCCAGAAGCTGGAGCCGCTGCACAACGTCATGCTGCGTGCCCGCCTGCCGGGTGGGATCATCACCCCGGCCCAGTGGCAGATCATTGACAAGTTCGCCGAAGAGCACAGCCTCTACGGCAGCATCCGCCTGACTACCCGTCAAACTTTCCAGTTCCACGGGGTATTGAAGCGCGACATCAAGCTGATGCACCAGACCCTCAACAACACCGGCATCGATTCCATCGCCACCGCTGGCGATGTGAACCGCAACGTGCTCTGCACCAGCAACCCGGTGGAGTCCGAGCTGCATCAGGAGGCCTACGAGTGGGCCAAGAAGATCTCCGAGCACCTGCTGCCCAAGACCCGCGCCTACGTGGAGATCTGGCTGGACGGTGAAAAACTGGGGCAGGATGAGGAACCGATCCTGGGCTCCAACTACCTGCCGCGCAAATTCAAGACCACTGTGGTGATCCCGCCTCACAACGATGTGGATATCCACGCCAACGACCTCAACTTCGTGGCGATTGCCGAAGGTGGCAAGCTGGTGGGCTTCAACGTGCTGGTGGGCGGGGGTCTGGCCATGACCCACGGCGACACCAGCACCTACCCGCGCAAGGCGAGCGACTTTGGCTTTATTCCGCTCTCCCACGTGCTGGAGGTGGCGGCCGCCGTGGTCAGCACCCAGCGCGACTGGGGCAACCGGGTCAACCGCAAGAACGCCAAGACCAAGTACACCCTGGAGCGCGTTGGCGTCGAGGCGTTCAAGGCCGAGGTGGAGAGCCGCGCCGGCATCCAGTTCGGGCCGGTTCGCCCCTATGAGTTCACCAGCCGTGGCGATCGCTTCGGTTGGGTCGAGGGGATCGACGGCAAGCATCACCTCACCCTGTTTATCGAGAATGGCCGCCTGCTTGACTTCCCGGGCAAGCCGCTCAAAACCGGCATGTTGGAGATCGCCAAGGTGCATCAGGGGGATTTTCGCCTGACCGCCAACCAAAACCTGATCATCGCGGGCGTGCCTGCCGGCGAGAAGGCTCGCATCGAAGGGCTTGCACGCCAATACGGCCTGCTGGATGACGGCGTGAGCGAGCAGCGCAAGCAGTCCATGGCCTGCGTGGCCCTGCCCACCTGCCCGCTGGCGATGGCCGAAGCGGAGCGCATGCTGCCGGCGTTTGTCACCGACATCGAGGGCTTGCTCACCAAACATGGGCTGGCGGATGACGCCATCATCTTCCGGGTCACCGGCTGCCCCAACGGCTGCGGCCGCGCCATGCTGGCGGAAGTAGGTCTGGTGGGCAAGGCACCCGGCCGCTACAACCTCCATCTGGGAGGCAACCTTGAGGGCACCCGCATTCCGCGCCTGCACCTAGAGAACATTACCGAGCCGCAGATCCTGGCCGAACTGGACGCGTTGATCGGCCGCTGGTCCACCGAGCGAAATCAGGGTGAGTGCTTCGGCGACTTCGTGATCCGGGTTGGGGTAATTGCCCCCGTTATCGATTCTGCGAGGGACTTCTATGCCGCTTAATGTCACTGAAGATGGCCGCCTTGAACTGCAGGCACTGCTGGCCCTCGGCCGTGAGGAGCAAGTCGAGGCACTCGCGCCCCTCAACCGCGAGCTGGATACCATGAGCGCCCCAGAACGGGTGCGCTGGGCCCTGGCCAATCTGCCGGGGGAGCATGTGCTCTCATCCAGCTTCGGCATTCAGGCGGCGCTGATGCTCCATCTGGTAAGCCGCGAGCGGGCCGACGTGCCCGTAGTGCTGACCGATACCGGTTATCTGTTCCCGGAGACCTACCGCTTTATCGACGAGCTGACCGAGCGCCTCGCACTCAACCTGAAGATCTATCGGGCCGAGTTGTCACCGGCCTGGCAGGAGGCGCGATTTGGTCTCTTGTGGGAGCAGGGGGTGGAGGGGATCACCCGCTACAACCAGCTCAACAAGGTGGAGCCGATGGACCGTGCCCTGCGTGAGCTGGGGGCCCAGACCTGGTTCTCCGGCCTGCGCCGGGAGCAGTCCGGCAGCCGTGGCAAGTTGCCGGTGCTCGGCATCCAGCGCGGCCGCTTCAAGTTCCTGCCGGTGATCGACTGGAGCAACAAGGATGTCTTCTACTACTTCAAGGAGTTCGACCTCCCCTACCATCCGCTGTGGGAGCAGGGCTACCTCTCGGTGGGCGATGTCCACACCACCACAAAATGGGAGCCGGGCATGAGCGAGGAGCAGACCCGCTTCTTCGGCCTCAAGCGCGAGTGCGGTTTGCACGAGGAGAACGGGGAGAACGACGGCTCAGGCATCTAATCCCGTCTTGAAAACCCAACAGAACAACAAGGGCATCCGAAGATGCCCTTGTTGTTATTTGCAAATTAGCATTCGCCCGTCAGCGGCGCTGCCAGATCTCGAAGCTATAGGGATGCGGGTTCTTCTCATCGGCAGGGTGGCTCTCGCACTCAACGCGTTGCCACTGACCATCGTCAAAAGCAGGGAAGCGGGTATCCCCCTCCACCGCCAGATCGATGCGGGTCAGGTAGAGACAATCCGCACTCGGCAACATCTCGGCATAGAGATGACCACCACCGATCACCATCAACTCCTCCACCGAGCTGCCTGCCAACAGCGCCAGCGCCGCCTCAACGGAGCCCACCACCTCAATGCCCTCAGCCTGATAGTCGGGATTGCGGCTGATCACCAGATTGCGCCGTCCGGGCAGCGGTCGACCGATGGATTCGAAGGTCTTGCGCCCCATCAATACCGGTTTACCGAGGGTGACACGCTTGAAGTGGGCCAAGTCAGCAGGCATATGCCAAGGCATCAGGTTGTCCTTGCCGATCACCCTGTCGTGGGCCATGGCGGCAATCATGGAAATCTTCATGGGGCCTCTCACCGTCTGTCAGATTATGGGGCGGTTACGGTACACGACCAGAGAGGGGATCGCCAAACCGAAACTGAGGGCACCGACGATAAAGAGCGCCTTGAGGCCGTTCTCCACCGCACTCTGGATCAACTCCATGGTCACGCCGTTGATGTTGAGCTCCACCACCGCAATCATGGTCTTGAAGGCATAACTGCCCGGGATCATCGGAATGATGGAGGCAACGCTGAACACCGGACGCGGCGCCAGCAGACGGCGCGACCAGTAGACGCAGACAAAGCCGACCGTGGTCGCCGCCGCCAGCGTCGCCCACTCGATGGGCATACCATAGTGGATCAGCAAGGTACGCAGGCTGTGGGCCAGCGCGCCGCCCATGGCGCAATACTTCAGCATCCGTGGTGGCACGTTGAACAGCATGGCAAACCCCACCGCCGGGATGGAGGACCAGAAGGCATCCTTGGCCAGTAGCCAGAGCAAATCCATCATACTTTCCACCCCCAGATCCCCGTGACCGACATGGCCAAAATGATACCTATGGCGGCGCTGATGGTCAGCAGGGTCGCGGTCCCCCAGCGGGCCAGCCCCATGTTGAAGTAGCCCTTCACCATGTCGGAGACCGCATTGATCAGCGGAAAGCCCGGCACCAGCAGCAGCACGCTAGCCGCCATGGCGAGATAGGGCTGGTCACCCCAGTTAAAAAAGGTGGCGCTGGAGGAGAGCAAGGTGGCAATAAAGCCGGTGGCGGCAAAGTTGATGAGCGGGCTATGGTGATGGCGGGCCATCAGTTGGCGCACCCGCATCGCCACGGCAGACGAGAAACAGGTCACCAGGAAGATGGGCCAGTCACCGCCAAACAGCAGGCTAAAGGCACCACAGGAGAGCCCCACCATGGGGACCACCAACCAGGGGTGATAGTGAAAGGGGACGATGGCCTCGAGCCGCTGACGCACTTCACGGGCGCCGATCAGCTCTTTCTCTGCCATGATGCAGATCCGCTGGATTTCGCACACCACCTGCATGTTGATGCCATGTTCGCGCACCCGCCGGGTAGTGGTGACGCAACCCCCCTGATAGAGACTGGTGAGCACGATGGCACTGGAAGAGATGGCCATTTCGACACTCTCCAGCCCCAGCGCCATCCCCAGCCGCACCGTGGTCTGCTCGATGATCCGGCTCTCCGCCCCGAACTGGGCCAACATCTGACCCACCTTGACGATAATGCGGGTGATCTCTGTCTGTTGCTCCCGCGACAACACCCGTCTTGGCGTGATACTTCTCATAATCCCTTCGAGTCGTAGCAATAAAAATTTCGGCCATATTAGCCTAACTTTTACTGTTATTCATCCACCCCTATCACAACCTGACTAATTAGTTATTACAAGAAGGAGAAAAGAAATTACATCACAAATACATTACGACTAACATTAAAAACCATAACAATCAGGTCGCCGGGAATCCCCTTTATTATGGCCTCACCGATTTGGCTGAAATATCATTCAAGGGGGTTATTGCAGATTATTTGCGACGTCGATAGTCCGCCAGACGGATTATTTTACCACTGCCATCGCTTTCAGGCGGAGGGTCCCCCTCTTCTCTGAACTGGCTCATTTCGCTGCGCATCAAATAAAAAGATTCCCGCATCATGTTGGTAATCCGGATACAGCTATCAAGATTGTTTTTCGCCAGACGGCGCTGACCATCAATCTTGAACTGCAACCCGCGCAGACGGCGCTGCTGATCGGGGCTCGCACGGGCCATCAACTGGTCGATCTGCTGCTCCAGAATCGCATCCAGCCGGGAGGACTCATTCGCAGCCAACTCCTTCAGGGTGTCAAAATCAGGCAACTCCATATGCCCTCCTTGGCGACTATTGCTGGCAACACACTGCGGTACCACACCATCACGTCCCAGCCATATAAATCTGTATATACGACGTGGCTAAAAAGGGTTCAATCCATCCACTGGCGACTAAACCGGACAATGGTCACTACGAGGGTGTCTATCTATTTTAATTGTGTTTGGAAACAAGCGATTGTTTTTAATTCAGGCGAGATAAAACACTTATACATTTTAGGTTGTGATTTTCTGTTTTTTATTGCAAATAAAAATCAGGGTGGCCTTATTTTGCTTCATTCGACACTTTATTCTTCCCTCACCGACCCGCGTCATCTCCTGACGGTTTAACATATCTCACTGATTATGTTATTTTAATTGCCACTTTTATCGGACATTCAAGAGCAGACCATGAGCAAGGCAAAAATCGGTATCGTCACCGTCAGCGATCGCGCCAGCGCGGGCATCTATGAAGACCTCTCCGGCCAGGCTATCATCGACACCCTGAACGCTTATCTGACCTCGGAGTGGGAACCTGTCTATCAGGTGATCCCCGATGAGCAGGAGCAGATTGAAGCGACCCTGATCCGGCTGGCGGATGAGGAGCAGTGTTGCCTCATCGTCACCACAGGCGGCACCGGCCCGGCCAAGCGGGATGTCACGCCGGAAGCGACCGAAGCGGTATGTGATCGCATGATGCCGGGCTTTGGCGAGCTGATGCGGGCCGAATCCCTCAAGTTTGTGCCGACCGCCATTCTGTCGCGCCAGACAGCCGGACTGCGCGACGACACCCTGATCGTCAATCTGCCGGGCAAGCCCAAATCAATCCGCGAATGTCTGGATGCAGTATTCCCCGCCATCCCCTACTGCATCGATTTGATGGAAGGGCCGTATCTTGAGTGCGATGAAACCGTCATCAAGCCGTTTCGGCCGAAAAAATAGCGAACCCAACCATAAAAATAATGGCGAGCCACGGCTCGCCATTATTTTTAACTCATCTGTCTGCGCAGAAAAACCGCATCAATTATTTGCGGCCAAATACTTTTACGCCCGCTTTGCTGCGCTCTGAATTACCGTACACTTCGATTTTTTTCACACAACGGCGCGAACCCAGTGATTTCCACTCGGTCTCTTTATCACTGCTCATTTCCCGATCGAAACGAATGGTCTTGGTACGATCACCACCATAGGTCACCACCACCCGATCCAGGGTCAAATCACGCTCCGCCTTCACCTTGATATATTTGGTCTGACGGCAAATCACCAAAGGAATTGTCGCACCATGATCACCGGCTCCCAGTAAAATAGTCCGCCCCAGCGTGAACTGATCGTCACCGGCATGGCTGGCTGACGCCACCACCAGCAAGACACCACCCAGCAAGCTGCGTGCAGAAAAACGGGAATTCCAGATAGACATCAAGGACATAACACCTCCAATAAAAAATGGAGTGTGATGATAAGGGTTAAACCATAACGGAAGCTGTATCACGACTGAATTTGCTGCAAATGTGCGGGGATAAACAGAGGAACAGCGGGAATTTTCGGCGAAAATGAGAAGAGCCGCAGATAGCGGCCCTTGCGGCAAGAGAGCGCTTAGCGCTCCATGATTTGGGTCACGTCATCTTTCTTGATCATCACCTCGCGCCCTTCATGATCGTAATAGCGATACATGCCGGTACTCTCATCCAGCTTGGGTTTGCTCTCTGTGGTGATCATCTTGCCATCCTTGGTGCTCATGATGTATTGGGAGCTGCATGCCACCAGCCCCAGGGCGCACACCAGGATCATCATCAGTTTTTTCATTGCGGCCTCTTCTGCGATCATCCTCACCACGAGGATGTTTCTTGAAGCCTAGTTCAATCGCACGGCACGGGATGACGAGATGAGCAAAGCGGGATCGCCGTCAATAATCAGCGACTTAGCCTCGCTATCTGGCCGGGTGGTGAGCGCAATGAAAAAAGCCGGACATCTCTGTCCGGCCTCTTCTTTTCAGCGCCAGCGCGCAATCATGACTTGGCGGGCTGACGCTCACCGGTCACGGTCGGGTTCTTGGGATCGGAACTCCACTCGTACCAACCGCCGTCGTAGACGCTGATCTGTTTCCAGTCCATCAGCCAGGCGTAGAAGAAGGCCTCGGAGGCGCGCCAGCCGGTACCGCAGTAGAACGCAGCCTGCTGAGTTGGCTCGATGTTCCACTGCTCCCACATGGCGAGGATTTCGCGGGCCGGCTTCATGGTGCCGTCCGGGTTGTGGAAATCGCTCATGCTGTTGGCATCCACCCCACCGTGACCCCACTTGGCCCCCGGGATATCGCCCTTCGGCTTGATGTAGCTGTAACCTGAGGTGTTGCCGACAAACTCGTCCCAGGTACGCACGCTGACCAGTGCGCTATCGGGCTTCTTGAGCAGCTCTTTTGCCTGACTTAACGTGGTGTAGTACTCGGGGTGAGCGGGAATGGCCACGCCAAACTCCTTCACCGGCTCATATTTGTTGGGCAGACCGGTTTCGGTGCGCAGGTGCTGGATAAACCAGGCATCCAGACCACCGTCCAGCAGTCGTACATCTTCCACCCCCGCATACATCATCAGGTGCGCGGCACGGGCAGCCGCCATAGTGTTGCGACCATAGAGGATGACGGTGGTGTCGTGACGGATGCCGTTATCCAGCAGCAGTTTCTTGAGCGCTTCGTCAGAGACCTTGTTCCACAGCGGCTCCTCTTCGAGGCTGTTGGTATCGATATAACCGGCCCCCGGGATGTGGCTGATGAGGTAGGCCTTGGGTGAACCCCAATCCACTTCAAACAGCCTCCAGTCACCCTTGGGCGCCGCGGCAACCGGCTTGCCCTCTTGCAGATCCACCAACCAGCGCGGATAGACCAGCTGCTGCCAGCGTGCCAGCGACTCGCGCGGTGCGGCTTGCCAACCTTGCAGCTCGAACAGCTGCTTGATCCCCTGCTTGCGCAGCAGACGGGCCACCTCAGCCACTTCGCGGGACGCACCGTAGAGGGCAACCGGACGATCGGCCTTCAGTCCCTTGATCTCGAGGGCCTTTGGCCACTCTTCATCGCTGTATTTCCACTCGGCAGAGAGGTTCTCGGCGCCCGCCACATGGCCGCCCTGCTTCTCCCCTTCCATCGGCCACCCCTGATAGAAGTAGCTGGCGCGGGTATCCAGGATGACAGCCTGTTTGGCCTTGGCATCGGCCAGCGAGAGCGGTGGCAACTCCCCTGCCACGGCGGGCAGGGCACACCAGAGCAGTAAGGTCGCCAGCGCGGCCTGCAGGAAGCGAAGATGTCGTTTCATGGTGATTTCTCGATTCATAGTGAACAAGGTTAAAAAATGGAGCGACCCAGCCGCTCGGCCAGCAGCTCCAGTGCCGCCGTGCCCGCCAGCGAGTTGCCGGCTTTGTTGAGCTCGGGCGACCAGACACAGACGCAGAGCTCACCCGGGATCAGGGCGATGATACCGCCGCCGACACCCGATTTGCCCGGCATGCCGACCCGATAGGCAAAATCGCCCGCCTCATCATAGAGGCCGCAGGTGGCGAGCAGGGCGTTGACCTGCTTGGTGGTGCGAGCTGGCAGCAGTGGCACGCTCTCGCCCAGTGGCACACCACGGTTGGCCAGATAGATGAATGCCCGCGCCAGATCGACGCAGCTCATGCGGATGGCACAGGCATTGAAGTAGCTTTGCAGCACCTTGTCCACTTCGTTTTCGAAGTTGCCATAGGCCTTCATCAGATAGGCGATGGCGGCGTTGCGGGCAGAGTGCTGATATTCGGAGCGGGCGACCACCTGATCCGCCATGATGGCCGGATTGCCGGAAAGGCGGCGCACCAGCTCGAGGGTACGCTGACGCGGCGCAGTGAGGCGGGTCTCCAGCAGATCGCTCACCACCAGCGCCCCGGCATTGATAAAGGGGTTACGGGGGATCCCCTGCTCGAACTCGAGCTGTACCAGCGAGTTGAAGGGCTGGCCGGAGGGCTCCTTGCCAACCCGAGCCCAGATCTCCTCCTCCTGATAGAGAGTGAGTGCCAGGGTCAGGCTCAGGGCCTTGGAGATACTTTGAATGGAGAAGGGTTCAAAAGCGTCACCGGCGGTGAACAGCTCCCCCTCGACGGTACAGACTGCGATACCCAGCCGATCGGCCGGTACCTGAGCCAGTGCCGGAATGTAGTCGGCCACCTTGCCTTGTCCCAGCAACGGGCGCACCTCTTCAAGGATGCTGGCCAGTAATTCGGATGACAACACCATAAGCAATAAGCGATTCCATGACTAAAACAGCGGTGGAGATCCCATCCCCACTGACAAAAATCCCGCCAGCGGCGGGATTTTTCAGTTACCCACAACAAGGCGCCAGATGCGGCAGCCTTGTATCAGGCCGGTTCACCGTACCAGAGGTCGAACAGTTCGGTAACGACCACGGCTTCCATCCCCTTGCCTTCCAGCCAGGATTTGACGGCAGCGCGGTCTTCTTCGGTACACTTGCCCAGTTGCTGGGTGCAGATCATCCCTTCCCAGGCCAGGTGACCGGAGCCGGCAAAAGCCAATTTACGGGGTTCAACAACCTCATCGATCATCGCATCGACTACCGCATCGATGGTCTCTTCGGCAGTGCCGACCGGGAAGTTGAAACTGATGTCGAAACCCATTTCCTGGAATTCATCGACGCGCAGTTTCTTGCGCAGGCGGCGGCTACGATTGGCCATGATAGCTCCTCAAGTTAGTTGATACGCTAGGTGTGTTGACGTGCCAGCTTAGCTGACACGCTTGAAAATCAGATCCCAAACCCCGTGGCCGAGACGGTGGCCACGTTGTTCAAATTTGGTCAGCGGACGCCAGTCCGGACGAGGCACCCAGTTGCCGGTGGCAGAGGTATTCTCGTAACCCTCGGCGGCGCTCATCACTTCCAGCATGTGCTCGGCATAGTTTTCCCAGTCGGTCGCCATGTGGAACACGCCACCGATGGCCAGCTTCTGGCGAATATCCTGGGCAAACGCAGGCTGTACGATGCGGCGCTTGTGGTGACGGCTCTTGTGCCAGGGATCCGGGAAGAAGAGCTGCAGGCAGGAGAGTGAACCGTTCGGGATCATGTGCTCCAGCACCTCGACCGCATCGTGGCAAATCACCTTCAGATTGGTGACCCCCGCTTCCTGAGCGGTACCCAGACAGGCGCCCACGCCCGGGGAGTGCACTTCAATGCCGATGAAGTTCTTCTCGGGGGCATTCTTGGCCATCTCCACCAGAGAGGCGCCCATGCCAAAGCCGATCTCCAGCACCACAGGTGCCTCGCGGCCAAACAGTGCGACCAGATCGAGCTGCTTTGGCTCGAAATCGATGCCCATGACCGGCCAGAGCTCTTCCAGGGCCTTCTCCTGCCCTTTGGTCAGGCGGCCTTCGCGACGGACAAAGCTGCGGATCTTGCGCATGAACTTGCCGTCTTCGTTAAATACATCTTGGGTCACAGGCATAATGGTCTCGTTATTTCATCAATCTGGGTAATACATCTTGTGTTCGATCCCGAGCGGGACCGCTCGCGGCTCGGCATTTCATCGACCCGCGAAAACAGGGGAGCGAATTATCCCAAGATAGGCCCAAGGCGCAAGTGTTTCGCGCAACAAATATTCCGGCCATCCACTTCCCTGCTCCCTCACTGGCATCACCATACCGACTAACCGTCCAATATAATCCGCAGTAGAGTCGTTCCAGCCCTTTTTTGGCGATTTTTGTGACAATCATTGCCTCATTTCTGAAATCTGATACAAACGGATAACCTGGCGGTCGAATGGAGCGACCGCCCACATGCCGAGAGAATTGTCTATGCAGCCGTTTTTTGCCCAGCGCTTCGAGAAGGTTGAACCTTCCTTTATCCGTGAAATCCTCAAAGTTGCCGCCAATCCGGAGATCATCTCCTTCGCTGGTGGCCTGCCCAATCCCCACCTGTTTCCGGTCAAGGCGATCGATCAGGCCTGTCAGGATGTACTGCGCGAGCAAGGGGCTGCTGCCCTGCAATATGCGGCGACCGAGGGCTTCGCACCGCTGCGCCAATATATTGCCGACCGCTATCTGGCCCGCCACGGCATGCAGGTCAATCCGGACAACATCCTGATCACCAGCGGCTCCCAGCAGGCGCTGGATCTGCTGGGCAAGGTGCTGATCGACGAGGGTCAGGATCTCATCATCGAAGAGCCGGGTTACCTTGGTGCCATTCAGGCCTTTTCTGTCTACCAGCCCACCTTCAAGCCGATCACCCTTGGAGAAGAGGGTCTGGATCTGGCTGCGCTGGATGCGCTGCTGGCAAGCGGATCCAATGCCAAACTGCTCTACGGCGTGCCCAACTTCCAGAACCCGAGCGGTGTCTCCTATAGCCGTGCCAACCGCGAGGCACTGGCCGAGCGACTGGTGCGCCACGAGCTGTTGATGGTGGAAGATGATCCCTACGGCGAGCTGCGCTTCGAGGGCGAGCATCTGCCCCCCATTGCCAAGTTGGCACCAAACAATACCGTGCTGCTCGGCTCCTTCTCCAAAACCGTGGTGCCCGCCTTCCGGCTGGGCTGGATGGTGATGCCAGACTGGCTGCGCAAGAAGGTGACCATCGCCAAGCAGGCGACCGATCTGCACAGCAACGCCTTCAGCCAGCAGGTGCTGCACCGCTTCCTGACCGACAATTCACTGGATGCCCATCTGGAGAAGATCAAGGAGGTCTATGGCCGCCAGCGCGCCGCCATGGAAGCCGCGCTGGCCCGTCACTGCCCGCCCGGCGTCAGCTACACCCGACCGGAAGGGGGTATGTTCCTCTGGCTGACCCTGCCTTCCCACATCAGTGCCATGGCGCTGTTTGACGAGGCGATCAAGGAGAAGGTGGCCTTCGTACCCGGCGCCCCCTTCTACGTGCGCCCCGAGATCAAGAACACCCTGCGCCTGAGCTTCTCCTGCGTCGATGAAGCGACCATCGAGGAGGGGGTCAAACGCTTGGCCCGCGCCCTCCAGCGCATGCTCTGATCGCCCAAGCCAAACCGTACCAACAAAAAACCAGCGAGCGATCGCTGGTTTTTTATGCTCCCCATTCAACCGTTCAGCCAAACAGGGTCTTGCAAAACTGCTTCATCGGGATGGGACGGCTGTAACGATACCCTTGCAGATAGTCAACATGCCGAGCCCGCAGGTAGTCCGCCTGCGACTGCTTCTCGACCCCCTCCGCGATCAGGATCAATTCAAGTCGCTTCGCCAGATCAATCACGTTTTCAACGATATGGCTGGAGAGTGCATCCGTGCCGATCATCTCCACAAAGCTCCGGTCAATCTTGAGTGCATCGACCTGAAACTGTTGCAGATAGGTGAGACTGGAGTGACCGGTGCCAAAATCATCGATAGAGATCAACACGCCCAGTTTGCGCAATTCGGCAAACATCTGAGCGGTTGTCTCATCGGCCACCAGCAGCTCCCGCTCGGTCAGCTCCAGCCCCAAATCAACGGGATTGTCTTTAAATGCGTCAAGAAACGCCTTGCAGTCAGCCAACAGGTCAAGGTCCTGAAAGTGCTTGGCGCTGATATTGAAGCAAAAATGGAACTTTGCCGGCAACTTGCGGGCATAAGGGGAGAAGTGATCGCGCACCTGCGCCATCAACAGGCTGGTCATGGGCACGATCAGCCCGCTATCTTCCGCCAGCGGAATAAAGCGATCCGGCGAGATCATCCCCTGCTTGGGATGCTGCCAGCGCATCAGCACCTCACAGCCACGCCACTGCTCATCCTCACCGGAGACCACCGGCTGCAGATAGGGGATAAACTCCTCTTCGATCAACGCCCGCTTGAGCTCTTCCGCTGGTGAGCTGCTACGCCCCATCAGCCTGAAGGTGCCGAATCCAATCAGCAGCGCCAGCAGCGGAGAGAGGAACAAGGTATATCTGGAGTAGCGCCATGCGTGACTCCAGTAGTCATGCACCGTGACCCGGGTGACGACCTGATAGGGGAAATCGGCCGAAGCGAGGGCAATATAACCTTCTTCTGTCGGAGAGGGCGCCGCCCCGACCTGACCTGAGCCAAACAGAGCCCTCTGCCCCACCACCAGAGCCATCGGGGAGTTCTTGCTGGAGATCTCCAGGGTATTGCGCAGGTAGTAGCCATCTACACCGATCAGCACACTCCCCTTGTCCGTTTCATGACGCAGCACGATCAAGGGGCGATCCGGTGTAACCTCATTGCCTGGCAGCAGTTGCAGCCTGCCATCCACATAACTGTCAGGATTGAAGGGGCCATCGTAGTCACCATAGAGCGAGGTGCAGTAGATGTGGCTGCCGACAGCCAGATTGGCGGAACGGACATAAGGCACCGTGGCCACCTGTTCGCGCAGCAGTTGTGCCGCCTCCTTGCAGGAGTGACCAAGCATCCCCTTCACATTGATGGCCGCCTGCCGGGCATGGCCGATGGAGCGCTCAAACATCACACGGGCATGCTGCAACCGTGAATCGGCATCACGCTCTGTCTCCGTCACCGTCTGCCAGATAACGGCAACAACCCCCAGCAGCAGGATCCCGCCCCCCATCAGCAGCGCCAACAGAATCCTCGAGTAAAGCTGGCGAAGTTTCAAACGACGAAATGGCATGGCGGCCTCTTTGATGCTCGGATAATGGGTGACAGCCTCGGTGGACAGGCGAAAAGGGTCGCCATAATAGCGATTGTTCAACAAATGTCCACACAACAAAAATCAATCAATTCAAACTATTGTTCAACAATATGTCGTAAGAAGAGGATAGAGTTAACAAACATCAAACAGAAAACTCCCGAAGCACGT
Source organism: Aeromonas sp. FDAARGOS 1419 (assembly GCF_019047045.1). Lineage (NCBI taxonomy): Bacteria > Pseudomonadati > Pseudomonadota > Gammaproteobacteria > Aeromonadales > Aeromonadaceae > Aeromonas > Aeromonas sp. FDAARGOS 1419. Next base: position 4,485,038 of record NZ_CP077209.1, on the reverse strand, counting down.
CTCACTTGTTGAAGGGAAGCCACACCATTAAAGTTGAGCAAACGGCAGCAGGAGCATGCAGCGATGAAGATTCTTATTACCGGAGGGACCGGCTTTATCGGCCGCAAGCTGGTTGCCCATCTCAAGGTCAATCACGAGGTCGTGGTATTGAGCAGGCAGGGGAGCCGCGCTTACTCCCTGCTCGGTCACGATATCAAGGTATTGGATAACCTCGACCGGCTCGATGACCTCAATGACGTGGACGCGGTGATCAATCTGGCCGGTGAACCCATCGCCGCCGGACGCTGGAGCGAGTCGCGCAAACAGCTGCTCTGCAATAGCCGCTGGCTGTTGACCGAGCAGCTGGTGGATCTCATCAAGCTATCCAGCACGCCGCCCAAGGTGCTGATCAACGCCTCCGCCATCGGCTGGTATGGCAGACAGGGCACCGAAACCCTAGATGAGCAGTGCCGCTCTCCCAACGACGAGTTTACCCACCAGCTTTGCCAGCAGTGGGAAACCTTGGCGCAGGAGGCCCAGAGCCGCCAAACCCGGGTCTGTATCGTGCGGATCGGACTGGTGCTTGGCATGGATGGCGGCGCCCTGCCCAAAATGCTCCCTCCCTACCGCCTCGGACTCGGCGGCCCCATGGGGTCAGGCAGCCAGATGATGAGCTGGATCCATGTGCAGGACCTGGTACGCGCCATGCTGTTCTTGCTGGATCACGAAGAGTGCAGCGGCATCTTCAACGGCACTGCGCCCCATCCGGTCAGTAACCGGGAGTTCAGCCAAACCCTTGCCACCACGTTGCACCGCCCGCACCTCTTTTTCGTGCCCGCGCCGCTGTTGCAACTGGTGATGGGGGAGGCGGCAGATCTGCTACTCACTGGACAAAAGGTGATACCAGCACGGCTGCAACAGGCCGGTTTTAACTTCAGCTATCCCGAGCTGCCGAGCGCCCTCGCCAATCTGCTGCGCGAGCCCCGCTAACTCACACCCGCTCGCTGCGTCTGCTCGTCAGCACCTCGCATAACAAGCAGCCCGGCCAATGGCCGGGCTGCTTGTTTATTGTGGCTGCGCTATTGCACCTTGTGTGCATCGGCTCGCGCTGGCGGGATTACAACAGTCCCTGACCCAGCCCCCGCAGCCGATCGCTCAGGGTGCCAGCCAGCAGCTGACGTTGCATCCCCTGCCCCGCCAGCGTCACCAGCAGTGCCCCCAACGTCGGCAGGCCGAGCCAGATAGCCCAGTGGAACTGCCACAGCCCCTCGAACCACCACCACTGCAGGCCAAAAGAGCAGAGCTCCACCACCATGGCGGCACAGAGCCCCGCCAGTGCACCACTGGCCACCAGCTCCCAGCGCAGCATCTTTTTCAGTAGTTCGCTGCTGGCCCCCAGGGTGCGCATCAGCAACAGCTCGCGCCGACGCTGGGCCATGCTGGCCTGAGTCTGGGTCAGCAGCACCAGCAGCGCGGCCACTGTCACCAGCCCCAACATCAGCGCCAGCGCCCGACTCACCTGCTCCGATACCTGAGTGAGCCGCGCAATCAGGTCATCCACATCGATAAGACTCACCGTGGGGTGGCGGCGAATAAGCTCCACCTCGGCAGTGCGCCCCGCCTCGGGCAGCCGGTAACTACCAAGCCAGGTTCGGGAGAAGGGTGCCAGCAGATCCTCGGAGAAGATCATGTAGAAGTTGGGGCGCATGTTGTCCCACTTGATGCTGCGCAAACTGGTGACCCTGGCGCCAAAGCTGCGCCCCTCGATGGTAAAGGCGAGCATGTCCCCCAGCTTGATATCGAGCCGCTTGGCCAGCTCGCTATCCACCGACACCTCGCCGGGTCCGGCAAGCCATTTCCCGGCCACCAGCTTGTTGTCGATTGGCAGGGTTGCCGTGGTAGTGAAGTTGAGCTCCCGATCGACCCCCTCGCGGCCACTGCTGGCCCCCTCGCCCACCGCCTCACCGGCGATATGGGTCAGCCTGCCACGCACCATGGGATAGAAATCGGAGGTGTTGGCCCCGGCTGCCGCCAGCTCGCTCAGGATCCCCTCCCGCTCGTTCTCGGCCACATTGACCAGAAAACGGTTGGGTGCATCGACGGGGAGACGTGCCGAAAACTCATCCAGAAGATCGACCCGGGCCGCCCATAGCAAGCCAAACAGCATCAATGCCAGCGCAAAGCCCGCCAGCTGGAGCAGGCCGCTGCTGCGCTCGCGCGACAGGTGGGCCAGCGCCAGCCGAAAGGCATGAGGCCCGCTCACTTTCGTCCCCAGCCGCAACATCAGGGCTGCCAGCAGGGCCAACAGCCCCATCAGCAAACCCATGCCCCCCACCAGACCCAGCGCCAGCCGCACATCGGCGGTAAAGCCCCAGACCAGCGCAAACAGCCCGAACAGGCCGACCGGCAGGGCCAGCCAGGGGGGAATACCCGCCTCCAGCTCCCGGCGCAATACCCGCAGCGGCGGCACCTTCAGCAGACGCAAGAAGGGCACAAAAGCGAGCAGCAGGGTGATAAAGAGCGCCACCGCCACCCCCAGGGCAAAGGGACGCCAGGAGGGGGGCGGCAGATCCGGCGGCAGCAGGTCCCCCAGCAGCTGCAAGGTGATCCACTGCATGGCTGTGCCCGCCACCAGACCCAGCAACGCACCAATCAGCGTCAGCGAAAGCAGCAGGGTTCCCATCAGTTGCCAGAGCGAGCGACGTGATGCCCCCAGCGTCTTGAGCAGCGCCACCATATTGGTCTGGCGCTCGGCAAAGTGGCGCACCGCAATCCCCATCGCCAACGCCCCCAGCAACACCCCGCTTAGCGAGGCAAGCCGGAAGAAACGCTCGGCATTGGCCAGCGAGCGGCCCACTTGGGATTCGCTGTCATCCGGTTTGATCCACTTCTGTCCGGCCTGCAACTGCGGCAGCAACCATTGCTCGTAACGGGCCAGCGACTCTCGCGGCCCCTTGAACAGATAGCGCCACTGCTGGCGGCTGCCGGGGAGCAGGGCGCCGGTCGCCTCGATATCGGCACTGTGGATCAGTGCACGCGGCGCCAGCAGGAAGGGGCTGAAGCCCTGATCCGGCTCCTCGCCAAGCAGGCCTGCCACCTTGAGCACCGTATTGCCTACCTCCAGCTCATCCCCCGTTTTGGCCTTGAGCAGCTGCATTACCCGGGCGGAGAGCCAGATCTCGCCGGGAGCAGGGGCACGGGCAGGTTCCAGAGTGAGTTTGCCATAGAAGGGAAAACCATCGGGCACCGCCCGAATGGAGGCAAGCTGCAACGCATCACCGTGAAACAGCATGCTGTTGAAGCTGACGGTGGTCTGCACCGCCAAGCCATCCTGTTTCGCTCGGGCCAGCCAGCCATCCGGCAGAGCAGCGGCAGTGCGCAACACCCGATCCGCTCCGATAAAGTCGCGGCCCGACGCCTTGAGTCCGGCATCGAGCCGATCCGCCACCAATGCCACACTCAAGACACACGCCACGCTAAGCGCCAGCGCCAGCACAAACCAGCGCAGCTCGCCGCTGAAACCTTCCCGGCGCAGCAGTCGCCATCCCAATCGCCACTGCATCATCCCTTGCATCTCCCGCTTGACCCGCAGCTCACCCCGTTACACCACATCATGGGTCACCTCACGATCCAGTCTGCCCGCCGTCATGACCACTTGCCGCTGGCAGCGTTCGGCCAGCTGATGGTCATGGGTCACTACCACCAGGGTGGTGCCGTGCTTGCGATTGAGTTCAAACAGCAGTTCGATCACCTTCTCGCCGGTCTTGCTGTCGAGGTTGCCGGTCGGCTCGTCCGCCAGCAGCAGACTGGGGCGGGTCATAAAGGCACGGGCAATGGCCACCCGCTGCTGCTCACCGCCGGAAAGCCGTGGCGGCAGATGGTGCAACCGCTCGCCAAGCCCGACCGCGGCCAGCAGCTCGCGAGCTCTTGGTTCGCAATCACGCTCGCCGCGCAGCTCGGCGGGCAGCATCACATTCTCCAGCGCCGTCATGGTCGGGAGCAGCAGGAACGACTGGAACACAAAGCCGATCTGCTCGGCACGCAATCTGGCCCTCCCCTCTTCATCCAGCTCGCCAAGGGATTTGCCGAGGATTTCGATATCCCCCTGACTCGGCAGATCGAGCCCGGCCAGCAGCCCCAGCAGGGTGGACTTGCCGGAGCCGGAGGCGCCGACCAATGCCACCGTCTCGCCGCTATTGACTTGCAGATCGATCCCTTCAAGGATGGTGAGGCTTTCCTGGCCGAGGCGAACCGATTTGCCGAGGCCCTTAACGACAATAATGGGGGTTGAACTCATGCTCTGTATCCTTTGTTCCAATCCCTTGATGACAATCCATAGCGGGAGTTGAATTGATGGTGCGTATTCTGTTTGCCTTGTTTGTTGGCCTCGGCAGCCTGCTCTCGTCGGCTCAGGCCCAGACCCTGCTGGTGCTAGGAGACAGCCTGAGCGCCGGCTATCAAATGCAGGTTGAGCAGAGCTGGCCTGCCCTGCTCAACCAGAAATGGCAGGAGGAGGGGGGCAAACACACCCTGCTCAATGCCAGCATCAGCGGTGAAACGACACAAGGGGCGCTGGCCCGTCTGCCCGCTCTGCTGAAGGAGCACAAGCCGGACTGGCTGCTGATCGAACTGGGGGGCAACGATGGCCTGCGTGGCTTCGCACCGACCATTACCCGCCAAAATCTGGCCAGCATGATCGCGCTCGCCAAGGAGCAGCAGACCCGTGTGGTGTTGACCCAAATCCAGCTGCCCCGCAACTACGGTGCCCGCTATCTGCGCCAGTTCGAACAGATCTTTCCCGAGTTGGCCCAGGCTAACGATCTGCCGCTGCTGCCCTTCTTTATGGATGATATTGCGCTGCGCCCTGAACTTATGATGAACGATGGTATTCATCCCACCCCGGCGGCCCAGCCACAAATCCGCGATAAGGTTGCCCGCTTTATGGAGCCACTGCTCAACCAATAAACCCACCGTCTATCACCAATATCCCATAACAAAATATCCCGCCAAAATCGGATGTTTTGAATGGTCGACGATCTCGGCGTGGCACCTTGATTCAACCAATCCATCGCCCATACCCAATAACAAAACATCCCGCCGAAGCGGGATGTGTTGTTACTGATTTAGCATAACCGGCAGGCAGCTTCTCAGCTTTCCAGTACCTGGCGCAGCCGCTCCTGGGCCACACCGACCAGCAAGTCGGGCTGGAATTTGGAGATAAAACGGTCGCACCCCACCTTCTTGACCATGGCTTCGTTGAAATTGCCGCTCAGGGAGGTGTTGAGGGTGATAAAGAGATCGGACATACGCGGATCACTACGCACCTCGTGGGTCAGGCGGTAGCCGTCCATCTCCGGCATTTCGGCATCGGTGATCATCAGCAGGATCTCGTCGGTCACCTTCTTGCCAGCATCGCACCACCCCTTGAGCAGGGTCAGCGCCTGCAAACCATCCTGACACTCGATCACCTCAAGCCCAAGCTGGCCCAGGGTCTCGCGCACCAGATTGCGGGCGGTGCTGGAATCATCGACGATCAGCACCTTGCGTCCATGCATCTCGGGCAGGATCTCCCGGTCCAGCACCTCCTCGGAGATGCGGATGTCATAGGTGATGATCTCCGCCAGCACCTTCTCCACATCGATGATCTCGACGATCTGCTCCACTCCATCTTCGGGAATGCGGGTGATGGCAGTGAGGTAGTTGGCGCGCCCGGCGGAGCGCGGCGGCGGCAGGATATCCTTCCAGGTCATGTTGACGATATTGGCCACCTGCCCCACCAGAAAGCCCTGAATAGTGCGGTTGTACTCGGTGATGATGAGGTTGGATTCACTGTCGATGGGCATGGGTCGCATGCCGATGGCGCTACGCAGGTTGATCACCGGGATCGAGGTACCGCGGATATTGGCCACCCCGCTGATATTGTGATGGGAGCCCGGCATCTTGCTCAGATGGGGCAACTTGACCACTTCCCGTACCTTGAAGACGTTGATGGCGAACATCTGACGGGTGCCGAGACGAAACATCAACAACTCGAGGCGGTTTTCACCCACCAGTTGAGTTCGTTGATCAACGGAATCCAATATACTCGCCATACGCTGATATCCATCTGATTATTAATCGACTCTATTATAGAGGCTGCCCGCCAGGAAAGGCAGGCGCATTTTCAACCAGAGCGACCAACCAGACAAAAAAAGTGAGGCCGAAGCCTCACTTATCTCATTGATTTTAAAATCAATAGCTACAGACAGACTTCCAGCTGCCATCGGTTGCCTTGGGCTCGCTGCTGGTCCACCAGTTTGCTTGCCACACAACCTTGTTATGGGTGATGCGATCGCCGCCATTGGCATGATCCCCCTGCGGCCAGATCGGATAGGCCTTGTAGGCCGCCGGATTAACGTTCTGGCTGCTGCAGCTGGTACCCGGATTCTCACCGCCACCCGAGCCCAGCACGGCCTCCGGCAAGGTCGGGAACTCGGCCTTGAGACCAATGGTCTGGCTGCCGCTGATGATGCGCATACCGCTCGGCACGCCAGCGGCGGGCAGGTAGTAAGTCATGGCGACTTCAATCTCGGCCCCCGGCGCCAGAGTCTGCCAGCCCGGCAGGTTCATGGCGACCTTGTGGAAGTCCTTCTCGCCCGCAATGCCTTCCGAGTTGTCGTTGCCACCGCTCTCCACCACTTTCAGGCCCATGCCACTCTGATCCGTGATGGTGTCAGAGGTGGAGGTGGGCACCAGAAACTCGATGCGCGCGCCGCCCGGAATGGTCTGGGTCGACTTGTTGACCAGCTTGAGTTTCGGGTTGATCGGGTAGTTGGAGTCCCCTTCCTTGAAGCCGGAGAGGCTGACCTGGATGTCGAGCTGGGCGCTCGGCGCGGCCAGATCGTTTTGCTTGGTGTTGTACGGAGTTGCCTTGGCAAACTTCTCATAAGCCAGGGTGGTCAGGGTACTGCCCATGCCGTACTCGTTCTTGGCCGGATCGAAGGCGTAATCACCCGCCATCTCCCAGAACATCACCCCGCCCAGACCGCGCTTGATGATGTAGTCCAGCTTGTGGCCCATGGACTCTTCATCTTCGGTTGAGAGGAACACCTTCTTCTCTTCGTTCCACAGCCAGGGCGCGTGGGCCTTGTCATCGTAGTAACGCACATACTTGCCCTGTATCACGTGAGCCGGATTGTTGGGATCCAGACCCCAGGCAGTGCCATAACTTGGCAATGTGGTGATGCCGAGGCTGGCCGCATTCTCCAGGTTCTTGGCATGCCACATGGGCACGGCGCCACCGCCGATCTCTTTGCCGTTCTTGTCGAGATCATGCCAGATGTTGTCGATGCCGACCGCCCCGTTGCCGCACGGAATGGTGCTGCCACCTGTGCCCGGCTGGCACTCGTTCTGGCTCGGCAGGGCTGCTTTGCCACCCAGCCCATGACTGCCACCGCTCACCCCCTGCCAACCGCGGGTGTAATAGGGCACGCCAACGTTGATCTTGCCAGCCGCCAGCGCACCGCGGAAGTAGTGGGCAGACCAGGCCGCGTTGAGGTAACCGATACCGCCAAACTGGGTCTGGGTATAGACGCCCCAGTGGGAGAGCTCGGGGTCGGCATTGTTGTCGAACAGGGCCGCGTTGTGACCGACAAAGTGGTTCCAGGCACCGTGGAAGTCATAGGTCATCAGGTTGACGTAGTCGAGGTACTGGGTGACCTGGAAGTTCTCCATCCCGCGCAGCAGATAGGCCGATGCCGGTGAGGCGATGGTCAGCATGTACTTGCGGCCATCTTCGTTACCGGCGTTATCGAGCCGCGCCCGCAAGGTCTTCATCAGCACCTCGTAGTTGGCAAACAGCTTGGCTCGGCACTGGTTGGAGAGCGGGAAGTCGTTGGGATTGCCCGCATCCTTCATCGAGGTGGGGTATTCGTAGTCGATATCGACCCCGTCAAAACCATACTGGCGGATAAAGCTCACTGCCGAGTCAGCCAAGGTGTTGATACCGGCAGTATTGACCGAGCAGTCGCCCTTGGTGGTGGCGGTGTAGAAGCCACGGGTATCGGCCCAGCCGCCGACCGAGATGAGGGTCTTCACGTCCGGATACTGCTTCTTGTACTTCGACAGCAGGTTGAAGTGGCCCTTGTAGGCGAATTCAGGATCCATCTCGGCACCCGGCACGCCATCCCAGGTCATCTTGGTGGCTGCATCGTCCACCTTGATGGTGTGGCTCTGCTCATCCACCGCCGCGAAGGCGTAGTTGATGTGGGTGATCTTGTTCCATGGAATATCGCTCACCAGATAGGCGGGCAGGCCGTTCTTGCCGGTGCGCCAGGAGGTGAAGTAGCCGATGACCCGGCGGGCATGGTCATCCCCCATGCACTCGTAACCGTCCGGGCGATAGATCTGGCGGATATCGCAGGAGAGGTTGCCACCGGTGGGCGGCAGCGCGGCCTCCTCGACATTGACAGTCACCGCCGCCGACTCGCCGCTCAGATTGGTCTTGTCAGTGGCCACCAGCTTGAGGGCGGCACTGCCTTTGACATCCGGCGTCCAGTTCACCTGCCAGGGGGCAGTGGTATCTTCGCCCACCTTCTTGCCGTCGACATAGAGCTCGACTTTGGCCACATCGTTGTTGGCATCGGTGACGTTGCCGCTCACCGCCACACTGCGACCCAGCGTCACCTTGGCGCCGCTGGCCGGGCTGCTGATGCTCGCCTTGGGCGCCTCTGGCGCGACCACGGCGGCGACGTTGAAGCTGGAATCCGCTTCGCTCAGCACCTTGCCATCTTTATCCAGCGCGCGAGCTTTGAGGGTATGGGCCCCCACTCCGGCGGCGCTCCAGCTGGCACTCCATGGCGAGGCGCTGGCCGTGGCCACCAGCTTGCCGTCGACAAGGTATTCCACTTTAACCAGCGCCGTCACCGGGCCGCTCAAGGTCACCGCCAGCGCCACGCTGGCTCCTTCGTTGAAGCTGGCACCAGCAGCCGGTGAGCTGACGGCTACGCCGAGTGCAGGAGGGGGCACCTCGCCACCATAGGGCTTCCAGGCATCAGCCCAGACCACCCCGACACCCGGCTCATAGTGATAGGGGGATGCCCCGCACCAGCCTGAATAGGGAAATTCTTTGCACTCGTAGAGGGCGCCGACGTTGCTGACGATATCGCCAGCCTTGTAGGCAGTACCGGATTTATAGGCGGGATAAGCGGCCTGAGCCCAGGCGGGCGCAGCCGCAAGGGCGACCAGCATGGCAAGCCTGCTGGGTCTGAAGAGCTGTTGCATATTGTTATCTTCCTTGTTTTGTCTTGGCTTGGTCACCAAGGCAAAGAACAATCGCAACCTGCATGATGGGCGCAGACAACTGGCAATGGACCTGCCACAAAAACAACCCCTCACCCAGGGAAACCCCGCTATCTGGATCCACGATCGAGACCGGAAGCATTGCGCCCCGACATCACTGCCGGTTTGCCCTTTACCTGGGTTCCGTGAGGAACGAACCCAGTATAGGAAGGCGACAAGATCCCCTCAATCTTTATTCTCAAAGAGAATTATCCCCTGCCACGAAAGCGTCATGATCACAGGGTTAAAATTGATTTAATTATCAAAAAAATCATATCGTTACTGGGATCATAAAAACGCTTTCCCACACCTTCCCAGATTCATTTAATGTGCGTTGGCTCACTGGTATGACATGCCAGAAATGTGACAATGCGCGCCCTTGGTCAACGAGCCAAGGCTATGGAATCACTGGCAAAAATAAAAAAGGAACACCTATGAAAGGTACTCGTACCCTGCTGTCGCTGGCCGTGGGGCTGGCACTTGCATCCTCAGGCGCCCATGCGGCATTTGTCTGCCCGTCCGATCCGGCTCAACTCACCCCCATCCCGACCATTCAGGGCACAGGCTCCGCCAGCGCGCTGGCCACCCAGACCGTGACCGACAAAAACGGTAACGTGACCGGCAAAATCAGCCCGGGCACCTTCAACGTTCGCGGTATCGTGACGACGCTGGGCCAAAGTCTGACCAAGGGTTTCTATCTGACCGACCCGGTGGGCGATGGCAATCCGGCCACCTCTGATGGCATCTTTGTCTATCTGAACGACAAAGACTTCGCGACCAAATATAAAGACATCAAACCGGGGAGCGAAGTCTGTCTGGAAGCACAGGTGCAAGAGTTTTACGGCGGCACCCAGCTGACCCCGTTAGTCGACAAGGCCACCAAAAAAGCCCACTTGCAAGTCACCGCACAAGGGCTGAATGTGCCGACCAGCGTACTGCTGGTCAATGAAGGGGAGACGCTGGCGCAAGCGCTCAATCGCCACGAAGGGATGCGGGTACGTCTCGACAGCAGCAGTGACCTGCACCTGACCCGCAACTACGGCTTCGACTACAAGGTCTATCGCAACAACGTAGAGTTGGCCCACAAAACCCCGCTGATCAAACCGACCCAACTCCATGTCGCCAACAGTGCAGATGCTGTCGCGCTGGCCACCCAAAATGGCAGCAACCGTCTGGTGGTCGAGTCTGATTACAAAGCACCGGATGGCGTACTGCCCTGGTTCCCTAGCTGGGATGCCGATCAGGGATATCTGCGCATCGGTGATCAACTGACCGGGCTGGAGGGGGTGATCGTCTATAACAAGGATGCCTTCCGTCTGGTGGTACCGAGCGATGTCACCCTGACTGCCGGTGCCCTGCTGCGCAGCCCTGAAGAGGATCGTCAAGACGCGCCGGCTCGCCTCGCTGGCAGCGATCTGCGGATCGGCAGCTTCAACGTGCTCAACTACTTCACCAGCCACTCCAGCATCGGCGGCGCACTCAATATCCTGTGCAAGGATCAGGCGGATGCCGATAACGCCAAAGGTTGCAACCGAGGTGCCAAGAGCCAGCCCGAGTTCGAGAAGCAGCGCACCAAGATCGTCAATGCCATTACCGCAATGGATGCCGATCTGCTCGGCCTGATGGAGATGGAGAACAACGGCTTCGAGGATAACTCGGCCCTCCACAATCTGGTGACCCGCCTCAACGAACAGCAGAAGGATGCGAGCAAACACTACGCCTATGTGCGTCTGCCGGTCACTGCCCTTACCGATGGCAAGTTCTTCGGCGGGGACGCCATCATGGTGGCGATGATCTACCGCCCTGCTCTGCTCACCCCCAGCGGAGATGCCAGCGTCATCAAGCTGCCGGAACAGCGCTACACCACTGGTGGTGTGGCCAAGACAGCCGGTCAGCGCGACTCGCTGGTTCAGACCTTCACCCTCGCCAAGAGCAAGGAGCCGTTGACGCTGGTGGTCAACCACCTCAAATCCAAGGGGTCAGGCTGCTACGAAAATGGCGATGGCAAGACAGAACCAGCCGACCTGCAGGGCAAGTGCACCGAGTTCCGGGTCTCTGCCGCCAAGGTGCTGGGTGAAGCGGTCAGCAAACTGCCGGGCCAGGTGCTGCTGGTGGGCGACTTCAACTCCTACGCCAAGGAAGATCCGATCCGGGTTCTGACCGACTACAACCCGGCCACCAGCGAGCGGAAGATCGTATCGGCCTCTCACACCTTTATCGGTGATCAGTCCTATGAACAGCTCGGTCGCGAAGTGACTCGCAGCTACGGCCTGATCGATCTCAACGTCAAATTCAACAAGGAGAAAGCCATCTCCTACAGCTACGACGGGGAGCTGGGCACCCTGGACTATGCCCTAGCCAACCCGGCGCTGGCCAGCAAGGTGGCAGGTGTCGCCGACTGGCACATTAACTCCTTCGAAAGCTCCCTGTTCGAGTACGGCAGCCAGTACACCGGCACATTGCTCAAGTCTGACAACCCCTTCAGTGCCTCTGACCATGATCCCATCATCGTCGACCTGAGACTGGAGAGCGATGCCACCAAACCGGACACCTCCTCAGGCGGTGGTGCACTGGGACTCGGCCTGCTGGCCCTGTTGCCACTGGCCTGGCGACGTCGCCGTTAACCACAGGCGCATTTGAATAGTGCAAGCAAAGCCCGCGACTCTCGCGGGCTTTTTCATTCAGGTCATTGGATTTACAAATGAAAGGCGCGGACGTATGGAGAAAATAAATGATGGAGAAAACAAAAGGCCACCGCGATGCGGTGGCCTTTTGCTTCTTGTAACAAGAATTTGGTGGAGCTACGCGGGATCGAACCGCGGACCTCTTGCATGCCATGCAAGCGCTCTCCCAGCTGAGCTATAACCCCGATTTTTGTGAATGACAGGCAGTCACTCTGAATTTGGTGGAGCTACGCGGGATCGAACCGCGGACCTCTTGCATGCCATGCAAGCGCTCTCCCAGCTGAGCTATAACCCCAAATTCGGTACTGAATGAATGGTTCTGGCGGCCATTCATCCTAAATAATGGTGGAGCTACGCGGGATCGAACCGCGGACCTCTTGCATGCCATGCAAGCGCTCTCCCAGCTGAGCTATAACCCCACAAAGGTCGGCTTGGGTGATACACACCACACTGCCCTGGGTATTCAATAAAACAATCAAGAATCTGGTGGAGCTACGCGGGATCGAACCGCGGACCTCTTGCATGCCATGCAAGCGCTCTCCCAGCTGAGCTATAACCCCTTTGATTCCAGATTGTTCGAGGAGAATTTGGTGGAGCTACGCGGGATCGAACCGCGGACCTCTTGCATGCCATGCAAGCGCTCTCCCAGCTGAGCTATAACCCCAACTCACCTCGGCGCTGACGAAGTTATCTCCGGCAACGGAGGCGCATGATAGGCATCACCCGCTTTGCTGTCAACCCTAAAATAACCGCGACTGATTCGTTTAGTCAAAATTGCAGCAGTTCGCTGTTTTTACCAGCAAGGCGCGTGCTATCTCTCTGTTTTATGTCACAAATCGGCTCAAGCACCTATACAGGAGAGGCCGTGCAGCAAGCCTCTTTCCCCGTGCAACGCCCCCGCTCTCAGGCATCTTTTGCAGGCTGATCGTCAGCTTCTCCCCCGTCACCTCGGGAAAGCCTTTCCATAAAGGGCATTGCATTTGAAAACCCTTTCCATGATTTTTGTAAATTTACAACACAGAAAGTTGATCTGGCTCACAAATGACCATAGGATCAAACCGTGACACAGGTCACACACCATAACCATAAATGACAGAGCGATGAGGTAAACCATGTTTGAGAATCTGGCAGTCCTGTTCCACCTGCGCGGTGCAACCACCAAGAACGGCGTTGTAGAGAAAGATGCCTATGCCCCCTCCACCCGTGAATACTACTTCCGCTACGGCAAATAATTGCTGAAAGCCTTTCACGGAAAATGTAATAAAAAAACAACACACATCATCACACAGCCCTCTCGAGGCGCTGTCCTGTCCGGGCCAGATGTTCCACGGCCAAACCTGAACTCCACCAAACAAGAATGGGGCCCGCAGGCCCCATCTTTTATTGCTCCGGATTGTCATTGCACCAGATAGTGCGCTGGCTAATCGGCAAGCCTTGTAACCCTGAAACGGCTCAGAGTTTGATCCAGGCATCGGCCCAAGCCGTACCCTTGCCCGGCTCATAAGCCCAGGCGGCACCGGCACACCAGCCGGTGTAGGGGTGCGGTTTGCACTCGTAGCTGGCACCGCCGTTGCTGACCCGCTCGCCCGCCTTGTAGGGAGTCCCCTCTTTATAGGCCGGATAGTCAGGCGGCGTTACGCCCCCCTCCTCTCCTTTCACCAGCAGGCTATGAGTGGTACTGCGGCTCAGATTACCTTCATCTGTGACCGTCAGTTTGATCTCCAGCCTGGTATCGCTGGCCGGCTTGGGCAGAGTCAACTCCAGAGTGACCTGATCCAGTGCCGAGGCAGAGGCACCTGCCGGAATAGTCCAGGCATAAGTGAGCGGCTTGCCTTCCGGATCGCTGGAGTGCTGGCCGGAGAGGGTCACCTTGCTGCCACCTTCGGCCTGCGCCGGACCGGTGATATTGGCCACCGGCGGCAGGTTGGTGCCACCGCCGTTATCCTCGATCACCACCTCCGGATAGAAGTGCTGAACGCAGCGGCTGTAATCCCCCTCCTTGAAGGCGCTGAAACGGGTCTGGTAACCCACCAGCTTGCACGCGTAACTCTTGCCGCCGTTGGGGTTCTCTGCCACATAGCTCCAGTCCTGCTCCCAGTAGATGGGCAGGGCACCGGCGCCCTTGTCGTCAAACACCTTCATGTTCTTGCAACCCAGCACCTCGTCGGATGGCACCGCCACCCCGAGGTAGTTGGCAAATTCGCGGTAGTAGTTGATGCGATTCTGGGACTGGGCGTGCTCGACCGGGCCACCGCACTCCACCCCACCATTGATGATCTGGGTGGTGACCCCGAAGCCCGGCACCAGACCGTTCTGCTTGTCATGGTCATTCGGCTGCCAGGTGCCATCGATGACATGGAGCATGGAGGGCTTGGGCGGCTGCGGATAGGTATAGAAGAACACCGCACTGGCCAGGTTCAGCCAGGTGTCGGCCACCAGATCGGGACGGTCGAGCAGGGTGCGTACCGTACCGAACATCGCCTCGGAGAAGGGGCCGTAGTTGTAGTTGTAGGAGAGCTGCTTGGCGCCGCGGCCAAAGTAGCTCTTGAACTCGCCATTGTCGAAAGTACCGCACGGCCACTGCTGACCCTGCCACACATCGGGGCGGCACTCGGCGTTGTAACCACCGCGCATGGTCTCATTCCATCCCATCTCGCGCACGTAGACCAGCGCCTGACGCCACTCGGCCTCCGGGCGCCAGTTTTCATGGCCGCCGGTCTCTTGAGCGAAGTGGGCGAACATGGTCGCCAAGGTCTTGCGGCAGATGGCATCGGCATCGCGGCCGTCGCTGTAGTCGCCGCACAGGGCCGGGAACTTGGCCGCTGCCTGCAGCAGGCCGCGATAGGTGTACTCGGGGGCGCGCAGCGGGAAGAGGTAGTTGAACTGGCTCTCGCTCAGCAGGCTTTCGACCCGCTTGACGTTGCCCGGGTTGTCGGCACGGCCCGGCTGCACCGCCTCGACCACCAGATTGTCCCGGGTAGCGATGGAAGCCTTGACCGCTTCCATCGCCGGGAAGTCGGTCAGCGCCTTCTCTTTGGCATCCAACTCGGCCTGGCTCATATAGACGGGGGTGGTGCTGCCATCCGGTGGAGTTGGCGTCGGCGGATTGGGCTTGTCATCGCCGCCGGTGTCCGGCGGGGTCACTTCCCCTTCGCCGACAAGCTTCCACGGGGTATCCCACTCATTGGCGGCCGCCATACCGGGAGTCTGACCCGGGTTGACCCACCACTTGGCCTCGAAAACCTGGCCGTTGTAATTGACCTGGCTGCCGCCCGGATAGGATTTGTTGATGTCGTATGCCTCGGCCGCCCACAGGTGGCCGCTCAGCATCATGCCGGCAAGCAGAAGGGTGATGCGGTTTTTTTTCATTATTGTTGCTCTCTATGGTTTTGTGGCAAAAGGCGGAGCCTGCCTGAACAGGCTCCGCCATCTTCATCATGGACTCAACCTAGGGGCAGCTTGCCGCCCCGACATCCAGCCAGACATCGTGTTTGCCCGGCTCATTGCCTTGAGTCCACCACTTGGCCTTCCACTGACGGCCGTTGTGGTTGGTCAGCTCACCGCCGTTGTAGGCAACGGTCGCGCTCCAGCCCAGCTCAACCTGACTCGCCAGCGCCCACTGATCGGCGACGCGGCCCGGTTCATTGCCCTGAGTCCAATACTTGGCACGCCATACCAGCTGGTTGTGGCTCACCTTGTCGCCGCCGTTATAGACCTTGCTGGCCTGCCATACGGGAACGTTGGCCGCTTCCGGATCTGTGGTGTTGCAAGAGCCGTCGACCACGGGCTCCAGCGTCAGCACGACGCGCCCTTCGCTTTGATGTATCCCATCCGAGACGCTCACACTCAGCTCATGCTGCTCGCTGGTGGTGACTGCCGGCGGCAGCAGACGCAGGTTGGCACTGGTCTCGCCTTCCGCCTGCCAGCCTGCCGGGAAGTGCCAGCGGTAGCTGAACGCATCCCCCTCGGGATCCCTCGCCTCGGCAGTGATGGTCAACCACTCACCGCCGATGCCGCCAAGCTGCGCCGGTACGGTCACCACCGGAGGCTGGTTCTCAACCACGCCCTGCTCCAGCGGCCGCCCGTTGACGGTAAAGGAGAGGGTCTGCTGCGGTGGCAACAAGCTCTGCTGTACCAGTGTCTGGCCACGGCACTGGATGGTGGCGCGACCTGGCTCGCTGGCGGTGGGCAGGTTGATGTGGAACTTGTTCATGACGCTGCTCGCCGCTCTGTGATTGGCCAGCCTGAAGCGCTGCAGACCATTGCGGGTCTCCACCTGCAACTGACAGTCATTGCCGGACAGAGTGTTGCTGTCATCCGGGTAGGTGAAGCCGTAGGCGCCGTGCAGAGCCGGATAGATGTAGCTGCGCAGGGCTCCTTGAGGATCGTAATAGCCCACCAGGGTGGTCACCGGCACGCCGAACTGCTCGGGCTTGCGCGCAACCTTGGTATCGATGGGGGAGACCTCCACCCAGCTCAGGCCATCCGAGGTGAAGCTCTTCTTGAAGCCCCGGTTCACCACAATTTCCTTGCCGTTGATAAAGAGGCGACTGTTGTAACCGGCCCCGTGATCGATGGTCAGACTGCGCCCACGGTTGTCCGCAGAGGCAACCGGCACCCGGATATCACGAGTCCAGCGACCGTCCCACATGGCGACCCTGACCAAGCCATAATCCGCCAGCAGGGCACTCAGTCCGGCCTCGCTCAGGGCATCCATGGGGGCATCGACCTTCTCGATCCCCTCGATTGTGTGCTGATAGGGCTCCATTCTGGCCGTCGCACTGTTCCACTTGCTAAAGCCAGTGGCCGAGTTGGCATCGAACACCGCCTTGCTCTCCAGGAAGCGCTGGATGATGGCGGCGGAATTGGGGGTATAGAGGGTGAAACGGTTGGCACCGGAGAGAGGGCTGCCGCCCGCCATCGCATCGTAGCCAAACTTGCGGCCATCGAACGGTGGCTGGCACTGGCCATCCAGACAGGCATCCTCATTGGTGCGGGTCGGGGAGAAGTTGGGGATGAAACGGTGTTTGTCACTGTCCCAGCCCCAGCTGGAGTTGAGCTGATCGGCACTGCGATGAACCGAGCCACGGAAGCCATCCACATAGTGGCCAAGGCCGAAGTTATGGCCCACCTCGTGGCTGAACTCGTTGCCCAGCGAATCATCCAGCGTGACGATGCCACCGCCACCAGAGCCACCGTGCACCTGAACCCCATTGGCATATTTGCCGCGGCTGTTGTGCGCCGTCAGCTGGGCCACCACAAAGGGATGGCTCCCCTCCCCTTCACCGGCACTGCTGTTGATGCCGTAGTTGGCATTGTCGATGCCGTGGGAGATAAGCTCCTTGCCGATGCGCTGACGCATGGTGCCGCCATGCCACCCCCCCTCGCTCGGGTCAAAATCGGTCAGCAAGGTGCCATTGGGCAGCATCACCTCAGGCAGGGAGAGCGGTGCATACTGACTGACAATCATCCGGCTGGCCGGAATGGTCTGGAAGTATTCGCGATGGGCCTCCTTATCATTGGCAAAGTCAAAGCGATCCCGTGGCGGGGTGAGCATGCCAATGTCGATGGTGTGCAGCAGCAGCTCGCCGGGGGCGCCGACCTTGATGTCACGCAGTTCACCACTGAGATTGCCCTGACGAACGGAGAGGTTCAGTCCGGGCTGGATCCACTCGGCAGGCAGCTCGCCGCTCCAGGTATCCGCTGCATAGGTGATGCGGTTGTTCTCCAGCTCCCCCTCACGGAACCACTGCCCATTGGCAAACTTGAACTGCAGGGCCTGGCCACGGGAGACGGTCACCTGTCGCTCGCCATAGAAGGCCGTCGAGTTATAACCGGCGCTGGAGCGGATCCGCACCATCTTGCCCTCCAGCTCCGGGCTCACGGGCAGGTAAATATCCCGAACCCAGCGGCCGTCGGCGGTCTGGATCTCCACCAGCGCGCGCCCGGTCAGCCGATCCTTGAGGAAGGCGCCGCTCTTGTCGTTCAGTTTGGCCAAATCAGCACTGCTGCTGATGATGGCAGTGGTGCCGCTCTCCGGGATGAAACTCACTCCCCCTTCTGGAGCCCCCGCGAGGTGGTAGACAGTCTCTGGCAGCGCCGATGGCGGCGACAAGGTCAGGGTGCCCAGCAGCTCGCCGCTGCCGTCACGGGCCTCCACCGTCATGGGAGTCACCCCATCGGCCTGGAGCGGTTTCACCAGCAGCAGACTCTTGCGCAGGCTGGTCAGGATGGGTTGGCGATCCCCCTCCTTGGGATGAGACGGCAGGATCTGGCTCTGGGCAAACTGCACGCTGGCAGCCAAGCTGCCCGCCAGATCGCTTTGCGGGGTCGTGTCATTGAATATCAGGGGCGAGGTGGCGGCAGACAGGGGGCCAGCCGCCAGGGTTGCCATGATGAGGGCAGCGATTCGGGTCACATTTGTGGTCATTGTCGGGTTCTCGTTCATATTGCTACCGGGAATGAGGGGCATGTCGCCATGCCCCGTCCTCGGTGAGGAGGCCTCAGTTACAGCTTGCTGCCCCGATATCCAGCCAGACATCGTGCTTGCCCGGCTCATTGCCTTGAGTCCACCACTTGGCCTTCCACTGACGGCCGTTGTGGTTGGTGAGATCCCCGCCGTTGTAGGCAACGGCAGCGTTCCAACCCAGATCAACCTGACTCACCAGCGCCCACTGATCAGCGGCGCGGCTCGGCTCATTACCCTGAGTCCAGTACTTGGCCTGCCATACCAGCTGGTTGTGGCTCACCTTGTCACCGCCGTTGTAGACCTTGCTGGCCTGCCATGCGGGAACGTTGGCCGCTTCCGGATCTGTGGTGTTGCAAGAGCCCCCCTCACCGCCTTCGTTGATCGGCGTGACGGTGAGACGGGTGGCCGCGTTGGCATCGAGTGCGCCATCGGAGACGGTCACAGAGAGGTCATAACCGGTTTCGGTATCCACCGCCGGGCCGGTGACCACCAGGGTGGCGCTGTTCTGGCCGGTCGCCGTGATACCGGCAGGCACTTGCCACTGGTAGATCAGCTCGTCGTCGTTGGGGTCGGATGCCTTGGCGGTGATGGTAACTTGCTTGCCCTCTTCCACCTTGACGCTGGCGGGCAGAGTGACCACCGGAGGCAGGTTGGGCTGCGGCGCCTTGTTGGTCACCACTACCTGATCCCTGGCGGTCAGTTGATGGTCATCGGTCACCGTCAGCTCGAACACCAGATTGATGTCGGCGGACACGGCATCGAGTACAACCCGGGCCTTGGCCTGAGTGACATCAAGCAGAGCGGCCTGCGGGCCGGAGACCTGCTTCCAGCTATAGGTGAGGGTGCCATTTTCCGGGTCGTGGGAGGCGGAGCCGTTCAGCGTCACCTCGGTCGGGCCGGTGACACTCAGATCGCTGCCCGCATTGGCAACCGGCGGCTTGTTGGCTGGTGGGGTGACCCCTTCACCGTGACCGAGACCTTCATGCATGGCGTTAAGGATGTCGCCGTTGTCGGCATCGATCTCCCAGGAGAAGAGCCCGCCCAGCTTGTTGGCCAGCACGTATTGGCCTTTCGCCTTGACCGAGCGCTCGTCGTCATAGGTGATCAGCTCGCCGGTGGAGGGCTTGAACAGGGTCGCCGCTTCGGCAGTCTCGTCGTAGTTGTACTCCCAGCCTGCGCCCATATGGCTGTTGACGATGTGGCGATAATCCAGCACGCCATCTTCCCAGGTGCCCTTGATCTTGCCGGTGGCGGTGCCGGTGAAGGGATCGTTGCCCTGATATCCGCTCACCCCTTTCCAGCCGCGACCGTAGGCGGCGGCACCGATCACCAGCTTCTCGGAGTCGACCCCCTGCGCCAGCAGTTGCTGCACCGCTGCATCAGTGTTGTAGCGCTTGTTGGCCGAGCCGTTGGTGGCCTGATAGAGGTTGGCCTGATGACCCAGGGAGGTATTGCTCCAGGCGCCGTTGTAGTCGTAACTCATCACGAAGAGGTGGTCCATGTACTGCTGGGCAGCCTTGTAATCCACATCCTCAATCTTGTCGTAACCGGCACCGATGGCGGAGGTGAGCTGATAGGTGCGACCGGTCTCGGCCTCCAGCTCGTCGAGCATGGCGCGCAGATCCTTCATGATCAGCACATAGGTTTCACCATCTTTGGTCTTGTCCCCCAGATTGGGGTTGGCGCCATCGCCACCCGGGAACTCATAGTCGATATCGACACCGTCGAAGAACTTCCAAGTCTGCAGGAACTCTTTGACCGAGGCGACGAACACGTCACGCTTGGCCTTGTCATCCATGAAGAAGAAGGGATCGGAGAGGGTCCAGCCCCCGATGGAGGGGAGGATCTTGAGATCAGGCTGGGCCTGCTTGAGCGCCATCAGGGCACCGAAGTTGCCCTTGTAGGGTTCATCGTGAGCGGTCAGACCGCTTTGTGGCATCTGGACCGCAGCCCAGGGATCATGGATCGCCACCTTGAAATCGGCGCGACCGGCACAGGCCCGTTGCAGCGCCTGGAAGCTGTTGCCGTTCTCGATCTCCTTGAGGCTGTCATTGAGCCCATCCCCGCCACAGATCGGGGTGAAGCCATAGAGGATATGGGTCAGGTTCTGCGCCGGCAGCTTGTCTACAGTGAACTTGCGACCATAGACACCCCACTCCACATAGTAAGTCCCCACCACCTTGCCTGACTTGTTGGCGTAGGGCTTGTTGTTCTCCTGCAGCGCAGCCTTGAGCGGTGCAAGGTGGCTGCCATCGGTATCGGCGACCACGATCTCCTTCTTGTCTGAGAGGGTGCAGCCGTCGGCATTGCAGAGGGCCACCTGCATCTGGTAGCGGCCCCCCTTGTTCACCTTGAAGGTGGCAGCGCCAGCGGCGGAAGAGGGACCGGACCAGACTTCCTTGCCATCCAGCAGCACCTTGGCACTCTGGCCAATATCGCCGTTCCAGAGATTCCAGGTGACGGTCACATCGGCGCCATCCTTCACCTTGACCAGCTCGTTATAAGCGGTCGCGGACTGGCTGACTTCGACGATAGCAAACTTGGTGGGGCCCCAACCGATAGCGGGTTTGCCGGGAGCTGCCGCATAAGCGGCGGAGGAGGCGAGCAGGGTGCCGACCATCATGGCCAGCAGCGCGGGTTTTGGACTTAGCATATTGCTTTCCTTTTCGTTATTGGAAAAACGAAAGGGCAACGCAACACGACAGGTGACACAAAAACGGCCACCCCTTGGCAAAGGCAGCCTGCATTCTACTGTGGTGGCCCCGCTATCCTAGGTCGTCTTGACCCTTAGACCGGAAGCTTTGCGTCCCGACTTTTCAATCGGTTTGCCCTTGTCACAACGTTATTTCTGGCGATAAATAATCGCCGATTGACTGTAGGGTAATTCTGATAAGTAAGCAAATCGGACCATTGTCCGCCCACCGGTTACCAACTCCGACAATTACCCACTTTCAAGAAATTAATGCTTAAAAAACAGCCGGATATGCAGACATAATCTCATCACCTCCAACCAGATACCTCACACCATTTTTTTGATCTGCATCACACCAAATTGAGAAAAATCAATGAGTAAGAACAATACGCGACAAAAGACCCATCTGTATCGCAACTAATGAATTTATAATCGCCGCTTTGCATGGCCAGCAGGTGTCTTCATGCCCAGCGAACTGCCCTCACGCACCCGGTTATCCAGATACGACAAATTTGTTCGTTTGACGATTTATGCCTTGCCACTGGCCGGGATGATCTGGCTTATCAACAGCCTCAATGGCTGGCAAAGGGCAACGTGTGGCACAGATGCCAGCTATCGGGGAGAGCATTAATCACTAGCCCGGAAGGGCTGCTTTGCAGACACAAAAGAGAAGCTGGGTGGGGAAACCGATTGGCAGACCCGCCAGAATGTGGCGAAGCGGGGAGAAAAAACAGGGCATGACCGGCATGCCCCGCCACCATTCAATGCTTATTTACAGCTGGCGGCCCCCACATCCTGCCAGACGTCGTGTTTGCCGGGCTCATTGCCCTTGGTCCAGTACTGCGCCTTCCACTGACGGCCGTTATGGGTGGTGAGCTCGCCACCGTTGTAGGCCACATTGGCATCCCAACCCAGTTGCACCTTGCTCACCAGCAGCCACTGATCCGCGGTGCGGCTCGGCTCGTTGCCCTGGGTCCAGTACTTGGCCTGCCACACCAGCTGGTTGTGGCTCACCTTGTCGCCGCTGTTATAGGTGCTGGCCGCTTTCCAGACTGGCCAGTTGGCCGCATCCGGATCGGTCGCCGTGCAACCACCGCCGCTGCTGGCCGGTTTGACCGTCAGACGGGTTGCCGCGCTGGCATCCAGCCCGCCGTCAGAGACGGTGACGCTCAGGTCATAGCCGGTGTCGATGGTGACGCTCGGGCCGGTGACCACCAGAGTGGCGCTGTTCTGACCCGTTGCGGTGATGCCTGCCGGCACACTCCACTGATAAGTCAACGGATCACCGCTCGGATCAGAGGCGGTCGCCTTGATGGTCACCTGCTTGCCCGCCTCCACAGAGGCCGTGGCAGGTAGACTCACCACCGGCGCCAGATTGGCCTGCGGCGCCTTGTTGGTCACCACCACCTGATCCTTGGCACTCAACTGCTGATCATCGGTCACCGTCAGCTCGAACACCAGATTGATGTCGGCGGACACGGCATCGAGTACAACACGGGCCTTGGCCTGAGTGGTATCAAGCAGGGCAGCCTGCGGCCCGGAGATCTGCTTCCAGCTATAGGTGAGGGCGCTGTTTTCCGGATCGTGGGAGGCCGACCCATCCAGCGTCACCTCGGTCGGGCCGGTCACCTTGAGGTCACTGCCCGCGTTGGCCACCGGCGGCTTGTTGGCTGGTGGAGTGGTTCCCTCGCCGTGACCCAGACCCTCGTGCATGGCATTGAGGATGTCGCCGTTGTCGGCATCGATCTCCCAGGAGAAGAGGCCACCGAGCTTGTTGGCCAGCACATACTGCCCCTTGGCCTTGACCGAGCGCTCGTTGTCATAGGTGATGAGGTCGCCGGTCGCCGCCTTGAACAGATAGGGCGCCTCGGCCACCTCGTCATAGCCCTTCTCCCAGCCCGCCCCCATCCGGTTGTTGACGATGTCGCGGTAATCCACCACTCCGTCCTCCCAGGTGCCTTTCACCTTGCCGGTCGCCTTGCCGGTGAAGGGGTTGTTGCCCTGATAACCGCTCACCCCAGTCCAGCCACGGCCATACATGGCGGCCCCGACCACCAGCTTGCCCGGTTCAACCCCCTGCGCCAGCAGCTGATTCACCGCCTTGTCGGTGGTGTACTTGGTATCGGGATCCCAGCTCGCTGCATAGAGGTTGGTCTGGTGGCCCAGCTCGGTGTTGCTCCAGGCACCGTTGTAGTCGTAGGTCATCATGAAGATGTGGTCCATGTAGGGCTGGGCCGCCTTGTAGTCCACATCCTGGATCTTGTCCCCCCCCGCCCCGATGGCCGAGGTGAGCTCATACTGGCGACCAGTCTCGGCCTCCAGCTCGTCGAGCATGGCCCGCAGCTCCTTCATCAGGGCCACGTAGGTGGCACCATCACTCGGGCTGCCCAGTTTCGGGTTGGCACCCTGTCCGCCCGGGTACTCCCAGTCGATATCCACACCGTCGAAGAACTTCCAGGTCTGCAGGAACTCTTTCACCGAGCCGACAAACACATCGCGCTTGGTTTTGTCACCGAGGAAGTAGAAGGGATCGGAGAGGGTCCAGCCGCCGACCGAGGGGAGGATCTTGAGGTTCGGATAGGCCTGCTTGAGCGCCATCAGGGCGCCAAAGTTGCCCTTGTAGGGCTCGTCATGGGCTGTGAGGTTGCCTTGCGGCATCTGGATGGCGGCCCAGGGATCGTGCATCGCCACCTTGAAGTCGGCCCGGCCTGCGCACGCCCGCTGCAGCGCCTGGAAGCTCCCTTCGATCTCCTTGAGGCTGTCGTTGAGGCCATCCCCGCCGCAGATGGGGGTGAAACCATAGAGGATATGGGTCAGGTTCTGGGCCGGGATCTTGTCCACCGTAAACTTGCGGCCATAGACCCCCCACTCCACATAGTAAGTCCCCACCACCTTGCCGGACTTGTTGGCGTAGGGCTTGTTGTTCTCCTGCAGCGGCGCCTTAAGTGGCGCCAGATGGCTGCCGTCGGTATCGGCAACCACGATCTCCTTGGCATCAGAGAGGGTACAGCCATCGGCGTTGCACAGCGCCACCTGCATCTGGTAGCGCCCCCCTTTCTTCACCTTGAATTTGGCGCTGCCCGCCGCGGCCGAGGGGCCGGACCACACCTCCTGACCATTGAGCAGCACCTTGGCACTCTGGCCCAGATCGCCGCTCCAGAGGTTCCAGTTCACCTCCACATCGGCGGCATCCTTTACCTTGACCAGATTGTTGTAGGCAGTAGCCGCCTGATCGACTTCAACGATGGAAAACTTGGTGGGGCCCCATCCGATGGTCGGCTTGCCGGGCGCCGCAGCATAAGCGGACGAGGCGCAGCACAGACCGACCGCAAGGGCCAGCATGGTAGGCTTTGGACTTAGCATTTTTATATTTCCCTATTTCGTTATGTTGGCAACGAAAAGGGCTACGCCCTGACAGGTAACGCAGACGGCAGTGCGGCCTCTTGGCAAAGGTGCACAACAACCTGTGGTGGCCCCGCTATCTCAAGTACGGCTCATCCCTGGACCGGAAGCTTTGCGTCCCGATCTTGCGATCGGTTTGCCCTTCGGTTACTTCATTTGCGATGCAAAAAATCGCATCCCGACTATAGAGTGAGCCAATCCGGTCTGCCACTGTCGGCGTTCACCGACAGTGGCAATCCAAAAGAGTAACTGGCAGCCATTACGCAAGAAGATGACGATATCTTCGCCAATAAATCTCTGTTTTCGACATTCATCCATGACCACGGGCCACAGGATCATTCTACGGTTTTGTGAGCCGGTTCACGGCTAGCCGCCCCGGATGCGGCTAGCGCAGCAGCAGGCTGTTCATCAGGGCCCGCAGTTTGAGCGGTTTGACCGGTTTGCTGATGTAGCCATACCCCCGCTCGCGGATCTGCGCCTGCAACTCGCTCTTGCGATCAGCGCTGATGATGATGCCTCCCAGCTCGTCGCCACACACCCGTTGCAGGGCAGCGAGCGCCTCCAACCCGGTCTTACCATCGTCGAGGTGGTAGTCGGAGAGCACCAGTCTCGGCACAAACCCGTCAGCCACCAGCGCCTCGGCTTCGGCCAGATCGACGGCGCAGCGGACCTCGCAGCCCCAACGGCCGAGCAGGGTGCTCATGGCGGTCAGAATGTCCCGCTCGTTGTCGATACAGAGCACGGCTACACCTTCCAGCTGGCTGTCACGCACCACCGGCGCCGCCAGATGATGGGCCGTGACCGGCCGGGTTACCAGATTGAGGGTCACCGCAAAGACCGACCCCTTGCCCGGCCAGCTTTGTAATGTGAGCTGATGACCGAGCACCAGCGAGATGCCGCGGGCGATGGCGAGCCCCAGACCCAGCCCCTGCTCCTTGGCGGTACGGGAGTGATCGAGACGGGAGAACTCGTCAAAAATAGCCTCCTGCTTGTCTTGCGGGATGCCGGGGCCGTTGTCCCATACCTCGATGCGGATCTTCTCCCCCATCCGGCGGCAACCGAGCAGCACCCGGCCGCCCGGGTTGTAGCGAAACGCATTGGTGAGGAAGTTCTGCAGCACCCGGCGCAGCAGCCGCACATCGCTGTGCACCGCGTGCTTGCTCTCCACCACCGAGAAGTGAATCCCCCCCGCCTGGGCCAGCACGCCAAACTCCGCCTTGAGGTTGTCGAGCAGATCGCGCAGGGCGAAGTCGAGCTTCTTGGCCTTGAACTTGCCCGCTTCGAGCCGCGAGATATCGAGCAGATCGGTGATGAGATCCTCGGTCGCCCCCAGCGCATCATCGATATGGCGGGCGATGCGGGCCTGCTCGCCAGCATCGGGCAACATCTCCAGCAGGGAGGAGGTAAACAGCTTGGCGGCATTGAGGGGCTGGGTCAGATCGTGGCTGACCGCCGCCAGAAAACGGCTCTTGGATTGATTGGCCCGCTCCACCTGCTGGTT
Source organism: Aeromonas sp. FDAARGOS 1419 (assembly GCF_019047045.1). Taxonomy (NCBI): domain Bacteria; kingdom Pseudomonadati; phylum Pseudomonadota; class Gammaproteobacteria; order Aeromonadales; family Aeromonadaceae; genus Aeromonas; species Aeromonas sp. FDAARGOS 1419. Next base: position 4,458,993 of record NZ_CP077209.1, on the reverse strand, counting down.
CACCAGCAGCAGCTGGCGGTTGAGTTCGGAGAGCTCACGGGTACGCTCGGCCACCCGTGCCTCCAGATGTTCGTTCGCTTCGCGCAGCACCCGCTCCGCATCGCGAAACGGGGTAATGTCGGTAAAGGTCATGACAAAACCGCCGGCGGGCATGGGGTTGCCCTGCATCTCGATCACCCGCCCATCCGGGCGCTCCCGCGCCGAGATATGGGCGCTGCCGCGTTTCATAAAGGCAACGCGCCGCGCCACGTGATCCTCGATATCGCCGGGACCACAGAGCCCCTGCTGGGCGTTGTAGCGGATGATCTCCTCGATGGGACGCCCTGCCTGAATAAGCCCCGGCGGATAGTGGAACAGCTCGATGTAACGGCGGTTCCAGGCCACCAGCCGAAGCTCCCTGTCCACCACCGAAATCCCCTGCCCGATATGCTCGATCGCCCCCTGCAACAAGCCTCGGTTGAAGCGAAACACGTCGGAGGCCTCATCGACTATGGTGGCGATCTCCTCGAGCTGCATGTTTCGTCCCTGCAGGGCAGAGGCGAGCACCAGCCGCGCTGACGAGGTACCAAACACCCCCGCCAGCAGCCGCTCGGTATGGGCAATCAGCTCGGCCGAGGCCTGCATCTGGGGCGCCAGGGTGCCGCCCCGCTCACCGGCGAAGCGACCAAAGGCGCGCTTGACCCGGCTTGAGCCGACGAAGCGGGCCGCCAGCATCTCCAGCTCCTTGACCGAGACCCGTGCCTGATAGAGGGCGGCAGTATCGCGGCTCGGCTTGCCGACAAAGTTGGCCGCCTGCAGCCGCTCGCTCACCGCAGGGCGCGACAGCAGCGAGCCCGCCACATAACCGAGCAGGTTGAAGAGCAGGCTCAGGAAGATGCACCAGGCTCCGAGACTCAGCTCGCGAAATGCGGGCCAGTCCGGCGGTGCCAGCAGTTCGGCCAGCGGTGAGCCGGCCAGCAGCCCGCTCTCCACCAGCAGGGTCACGAACCAGAGGCTCACCCCGAGGCTCAACCCAAGATATACCCCCTTGCGATTGCCGTGACGCCAGTAGAGGCCGAGCAGCAGGGCTGGCGCAAACTGAGCCACCGCGCCAAAAGAGAGATAGCCGATGCGCGACAAGCTGGTGAGATCGCCGAGCCAGAGGTAGAGCCCCCAGGCCGCCAGCAAGATCAGCAGGATGGCGCCACGGCGCACCTGCAACAGCAGCCGCACCAGCCGCTCGTCACGCCCCTGCCGCCAGAAGCGGCGCAGCAGCACCGGCAGCACCAGATCATTGCTCACCATGATCGCCAATGCGATGGTGCAGACGATCACCATGCCGGTGGCCGCCGAGGTGCCGCCGAGAAACGCCAGCATCGCCATGCCATCGAACCCGAGGGCCATCGGCAAACTGATCACATAGGTATCGGAGGCCATGTCAGCCCCCACCCACTGTTTGCCCGCCAGTGCCAGCGGCCAGATAAAGAGCCCCATCACGAACAGGTAGAGCGGGAAGATCCAGCGCGCCCAGTGCAGATCCTGCCCCTGATTGTTCTCCACCACAGTCACATGAAACTGGCGCGGCAGGCAGATGACGGCGCACATCGCCAGCACCGTGTAGATGGCAAGCTCCAGCAGGTTGCCGGGGCTCACCGCCACCACCTGTGCAAAGAAGTCACGGGTCACCTGCTCGTGAGCCTCGCCCGGTTTGCTCAGGATCAGCCAGAGGGCGAAGCCCCCCACCGCGATAAAGGCCAGCAATTTGACCACCGACTCGAAAGCGATGGCCACCACCATCCCCCTGTGGTGCTCGGTGGCATCGAGATGGCGGGTGCCGAACAGGATGCTGAACAGCGCCAGCAGCAGGGTGACCCCGAGCGCCAGCTCGCTGGTATTGCTGGTCGGGCTGATGCCGCCGCTGTTGACCATCAGCAGATCCAGCCCGGTGACGATGGCTTTGAGCTGCAACACCAGATAGGGGAGGATCCCCATGATGGCGATGAGGGCGATCACCATGGCGAGCCGCTGGGATTTACCGTAACGAGCAGCGATAAAGTCGGCGATGGAGGTGATGTGCTCACGCTTGGCCACCAGAATAAGGCGAGCCAGCAGCCGCCAGCCAAACAGAAAGACCAGCATGGGGCCAAGGTAGATGGGTACTGGTGACCAGGGGGATTCACTCGCCTGCCCCACGGTGCCGAAGAAGGTCCAGGAGGTGCAGTAGACCGCCAGCGACAGGCTGTAGAGCAGCGGTTGCCCCTTGAGACGGTGCCGTTTGTGCTTGTCTGCCACGAAGGCGATCAGAAACAGCAGCCCCAGATAGGTGAGCGACAATCCGATCAGCAGCCATCCCTGGTGCATCGATAACTCCTTGTCCATGTTGAGTTTTTGTATACAGCCTCGCCAGTCTAGAGAGGCTGCAGCCAAAAGTCATCCCCTTCGGACAGATTGAAATTATCGTTTTTCAATAAGTTTTATCTTGACTGCATATCGTAAAACAATAAACATCACCAGTGTGAATATTGATAAACGATAAACTTTACCTTTCAGATAAAACCATCACAGTGAGGAATGAGATGATCTCCAACAAACTCGAACGCTCGAGCATGCTGATCGAATGGCTGCTACTGCTGGCACTGCTGGCGACCCCTTTGATCACCTTGCTGGAGGTGTGGACCCCCTTCGGTGGTGCCGATTTTCTGCAGGAGAAGCTCAACACCATCTTGAGCCGCCCCGGCATCAATCCTGCCGACTATCCCCTTCACTTCTCCACCCGGCTGCTCGGCACCCTGGTGCAGCTGTTGCCGGATCTGGTCTTTATGATGATGCTCTGGCAACTGCGTCAGCTGTTTCGCGGCTACCGCGCCGGTCTGCTCTTCACCTTCGAGCAGATCCGCCGCTACCGGCAGATCGGACTGCTGCTCTGTACAACCTTCCTGGTCGAATTGATCCTGACCCCCTTGCTGGATACCGTCCTCACCATGAGAGGCCCGGAAGTACTCGGTACCATAACGCTGAGTACCTCAGATTTCCGGGTACTGCTGGCGGGACTGATCGTACTGGCGCTGGCACTGGTCATGCGCGAGGCCAAACTGCTGGCCGATGAACAGCAACTGACGGTGTGAGGATCCTATGCCCATTATCATCCGACTCGATGCCCTGCTGGCCGAGCGCAAGATGACCGCCCGCGAGCTGGCCCAGCGCATCGACATCACCGAGGCCAACCTCTCGATCCTCAAGAATGGCCACGCCAAGGCGGTGCGCTTCTCCACCCTGGAGGCCATCTGCCGTGAACTCAAATGTCAGCCCGGCGATCTGCTGGGCTACGAGCAGGAGCGCTAACCCTCTTATGAGTCGTCATATCACCCTGTTTGCCCTGTGGCTGCTGCCGCTGTGGGCCTGCGCTAGCAATGACGCGAACGGCCCCCGCTACCTTATCGAGCAGGGCGCCAGCGCCAATGTGCTGCAAGTGCGCCTCACCGTGCAGGGCAAGCCCCCTTTTACCCTGCTCCCCGCCCGCCAGTTGCCGGGCAATGCCACGCCGGTTTCCCCCGCGCTGGTCTGCCTTGCAAACAACCAGCCGGTTGCCCTCAACCAGCCCTTCTCCTGCAAGGAGATCGGCTGGCAGATCACGCTCACACCGGCTCCGGCAGAGGGTGCTGATGCCTCGGCCCAACAGTCGCTTCTGTTCGCTCCCAACCAGTGGCTATTGACCGAATGGGGTAACTTTGTGCGCCAGATGGGGAACCACCAAGGGGAGGTCTGTCTGCCGGATGGCAGCTGCCAACCGCTGCCGGATGTCAATCAGCCGCCGCTGATCCTGCCATTTGGTCTGCAAACTGTGTCCGTCACCAAACCGGATCCGCGGCTGGTGCTGAGCCATGACGAGACCGCCAACCAACTCGATCTGCTGGCCTTGCAGCAACAACTGAATGAGATCATCGACTATCTGGCCTTTCAGCTTGATGTGACCCCTCCCACTCACCCGTGGCAACTGGTGTGGCTCGGGCGAGATGTGGCAACCCACTCCCTTGGCGGAGCCGCCGGGGATCAGGTGTTTGTCGCCAACTACCCCACCGAGGCTGGCAAACCGACACCACAGGCCCCCTTGCGCCTGCTGCGCACCTTGGCCCACGAGGCGGTGCATATCCTCAGCGCTCGCCACTCTGCTCCACAACCCACCTGGGTCAACGAGAGCCTCGCCGAGTACCTCGCCATCAAGGCGTTGCGCCGCTTTCGGCTGCATCAGGTCACGGCAGTCAACGAGCTGGCCGAGCGGGGCAAACAGCTGCCCCATCGCGAGAGTGGCCTCTATCGGGCGGCTCGCGAGGTGCTGGCGGGCGATCGCTCCTACTACCCGCTCTTTTACGTCAAGGGGAGCGCCTTCTGGGAAGCGCTGGAGCGGGAGCTGCAGCACAATGATGTGACGATGGCGCAACTGCTGCCCCAACTGGGCTGGCTGCCGGATGGCCGCTTTGATGCTGCATCCAATGAGCTGCTTGCCGGCACCATCGGCTCGGATACCTGGCGCCGTCTCAGCCGCCTCTATCTTGGCGAGCAGCAGTAGCGCCACAAACCGCAGTAACGAAAAAGGGAGAGCCGTGGCTCTCCCTTTTGTTAGGTGATGATTCAAATAGACAAATATCAGGCCGGAGCCCTCTCCTGCGCAGACGGCGCAAAGGGGCGTAGCCGCAGGAAGAACACCGGCAAGACCACCAGCACCATCAGGAAGAAGATGCCGCCGCCGAGAGGCTCGAACAGCACGCCGCAAAGTGCCATCAGGGCCGCCACCGTCATGCCGAGGCCAAGGGCCGCATAGAGCGCCTGAGTCGGGATCAACTGCTCGGCGGGCAGCTGGCGAGTCATAAAACGCACAGCCCCGAGATGACTCATGCCAAACGTCACCGAGTGGAGCAGCTGCCCCAGCACCAGCACCCACAACTCGGTCGAGGCACCCAGCAATACCCAACGCACCACACAACCGATGGCACCGGCGATAAAGAGACTCTGGGCGCCAAAGCGCTGCAAGAAACGCTTGTCGGCGGCGAACATGCAGATCTCGGCCACCACCCCGAGCGCCCAGAGATAGCCGATGATGGTGCCGCTATACCCTTGCGCCTTCCAGTAGATGGCGCTGAAACCGTAATAGGCGGCGTGGCTCCCCTGCAGCAGAGCTGTCAGCAGCAGGAAACGGCGCACCGGTGCGCTGCGCAGGGTTGCCAGCAAGGATGCTTTGGCCCGCTCGCCCTGACTATCCTGTGGCGCCGGATAAAGCGGCAGCCAGCTGAGCAGCAGCATCAGCGCCAGCCCCGCCACCATGGTGTGCAAAATCCAGTCACTACCGAAGTTGCCCACCAGCGCCCCCACCAGGGTAGAGGCGACGATAAAGGCAAAGGAGCCGCACAGCCGCACCTTGCCGTAATCGAGGTGCGCCTGCACCACCATGCGGGTCGCCAGCGCCTCACCTACCGGCATCAGGGTCGGATAGATAAAGTTCGCCAGCAGGGTCAAGCCCACCAGCCACCAGAGGTTATGACTGAGGTAGAAGCCGAGAAACGCCAGCAGACTGAGCAGGGAGAGCAATCGGGTCACCGGCAGCAGATGGCCCGCCCCCTTGATCTGTCCCATCACCATCAGGTTGCCGGCAAAGCGGATCGCCATCCCCGCCCCCAGCAGGAGACCAATCATCTCGGCGCTGACGCCCACCCCCTCCAGCCAGAGCGACCAGAACGGCAAGTAAGCACCGTAGACAAAATAGAAGGCGCCGAAAAAGAGCGCTAACCAGGAAAACGCGGGCATAGATCCTCTGCAACCGGATGACGGGAGCAGAATGATAACCCATCCTCCCGCGCAGATCCCGATGGAAACCCTGCGCAGAAAACGAAAAAAATTCAATAAAATTGAACTATTACCGAAGAGGTGGGGTCTACCTGGTAACACCTCCTCCTGGTTAGTGTTGCAATCCTTCCACCCGCCCATGGCGGGTTTCTTTTTTAGGCAAACATTTGCTCTGCTCCATCGTCACAACATGGCGGCGACAAAAAAGGGGCCGAAGCCCCTTTGATCATCTGCGTCTGTTGTTTGCTCTTTAGAATACGTATTTGACCCGTGCACTCAGGTTGCGACCCGGTTCGGTCATCAGGCTGTTGTCGGAACCTGCATCACGACCGGCGATGCGCTCGTAGCTGGTGTACTCCTTGTCAAACAGGTTGAAGACCCCGACGTTGAGCTGCAGATCGCTCATCGGGTTGAACTGGGCGTACATATCCACCACACCCCAACCGGCGCTCTTCACGTAATCGTTGCCTTTGCTGTCTTTACGGACTTTGTCCATGTCGTCAGCAAAGCGCAGCGCTGTGTTGAAGTTCCATTGGGCCTGTTCCAGACGCACACCGACCGAGCCGTTCAGCGGGCTCAGGCTGTTGATGTAGTTGCCATCCCCATCCTTGCCTTCGATGTAAGCAAGGTTGCCCCAGACATTGACGATGTCGTTGAGCCAGTAATCCGCCTTGGCTTCGACCCCTTTGGTGGTCGCCTTGCTCAGGTTCTGGTACTGGTAGACGGCGGTGCGCCCCTCTTTGCCCACTTCCACCATCTCGATGAAGTCTTCAAACTTGTTGTAGAAGCTGGCTACTTCATAGCTGAAGCCATTGCTGCTGCCACGTACGCCGAGATCGATGCCGTCGCTGCTCTCCGGATTGAGGTTCGGGTTGGGCTCGATGCGATAGCCGTACGCCTGATGGTTCAGGGTGGAGAAGGCGCTGTCATACATGGGGGCCTTGAAACCGTGGCTGTACTGGGCGAACAGGTTGGCCGCCTCGTGGGCCTTGAACACCAGACCCAGCTTGGGTGACAACTCCCCTTCGGAGAACTTGTGCAGCTTGTCGCCGGTGTAGGCCGGATCGTTGTCCGGGGTCATCCGGTAGTAGTCATAACGTGCACCCGGGGTCAGTACCCAGCGCTCGCCAAACTTGATCTCGTCAAAAGCCCACAGGGCGCTGCGCTCGCTGGTGGTAGCCGGGAAGCTCAGCTCGTTGTAGCCGACAAAATCACCGGGAGTCGTCGGCCCCTTGTAACGGGTACGTTCGTTATCGGTGTGCTCGTATTCAGCCCCCCAGGCCAGGCGGTGGTTGGCGACCGCCTTGTGGAACTGCAGCTGGGCGCCGATGTTCTTCTGATCGAACACGTTGTGATCCAGCGAGTTTTTGGTCACATAGGGGTTGCCGGGGCTGACCGGATACTTGGATGAGGCGTACTGATCCAGTGTCTGCTTGGTGCGAGCGAAGTAGACCTTGCTATCCATCCGATCGGCCCAGCCTTGGTTCAGCGCGATGCCGTGATCCAGCACCACAGAGAGGTTGTCGGTCTGCTTGTCGGTGATGGGCTGATCAAAGACACGGGCAGTGCCGGTACCGACCTTGTTGAGTTTGACCGCATCCGGCTCCTCGCCATCGGTCAGGTAGTCGACGGTCAGCTTGAGGAACTGCTCATCGGAGAGATTCCACTTGCTCTTGAGCAGCAGGGCGTGGGTACCGATATCGAAGTCGTTTTTGGTGGAGTCGAAATTCTGGGTCACACCGCCATCGCGCCAGGTGTAGCGCAGCAGGTTCTCCACTTCACCAGTGCGCAAGGCGCCGGTAAAGCCCGCCATCTTCTGGTGGCTGCTGGAGGCGTAACCGCTGGTCACATCCAGATAACTATCCTTACCCTTGAGGAAGTCGCTGGCATCCTTGGTGGTGATGGCAATCACGCCACCCAGCGCATCGGAGCCGTAGGCGGCAGACGCCGGCCCCTTGGCCACTTCTACCTGCTTGATCATGTCGGTATCGAAGTAGCTCTGGCCAACCCCGCCCTTGCTGTAGGCATCGTTCTGGCGCACACCGTCGCGCACCACCTTGACCCGGTTTTCACCCATGCCGCGGATGATGAAGGTCTGCGCATCCCCCTGACCGCCGAGCACGGTCACACCGGGTTCGTAGCGAAACAGGTCGGCGACGTTGGTGACGACCTGCTCTTCAATCTGCTTGGCGGTGATCACCGAGATGGGGCCGGAGACATCTTCCAGTTTTTGCTCCATCCGTGAGCCGCTGACGACCACGACTTCATCCGCCTTCTGGGTGGCAGCAAAGACCTGGGAGGAGAGACCAGCCGCCACGGCGAGGGCAACCAGAGAGAGTGCGTTATGATGGGTCACAGCGAATCCTTATTGAGAACTGTTATCAAACAGGCCGCATATTACCCGGCTCTCGACAAAGATCAACAAGAAACGAAATCATTCTCATTTGTTTTGAACCAAATTGGTTTTACACTGTCGCCCTGTGTTGCCCTTATTCTCTATTAGCCCCCCGAGATGCACCGGCATCCGGGCATATCAGCCGTGAGATCCCATGATTAGACGACTTCCCCTGCTCGCCCTGCCGCTGCTACTGGCAGCCTGTGCCACCCCCACCCAACCGACCCAGTCATCACAGTTGCAGACGCTCTATGACTACCGGCTAAGCGGCGAAAGAGAAGCAGACCTGACGCTGGAGCAAGCAATCGCGCGCATTGCCGACGCCGACATCATTCTGGTGGGTGAGCTGCACAGCCATCCCGCCGTGCATCTGTTGCAATCGCGCCTGCTGAGCGGGCTCTACACCGCAGGTCAGCAGCACGGTCGGCCATTGGCCCTCTCCATGGAGCAGTTAAGCCGCGCCGATCAGAAGACGCTGGATGCCTATCTGGCGAACCAGATTGGTGAAGCGGCCTTGATCCGCGAAGGCAACGCCTGGCCCAACTATCCGAGCGACTACCGCCCGCTGGTAGAGTTTGCTAAAGCGCACCAGATGCCGGTGATCGCCGCCAACGCCCCCAAGCCGCTGGTGAGCTGTGTCGGTCAGGAGGGGGCTGAGTGGCTAGACAAACTGCCCGCGTCGCGCCGCAGCCAGCTGGCCCGCCAACTGACGCTAGGGGATGATCCCTATAAACAGAAATTTATGGCCTCCATGCACCACGGCGATGCCGACAGCAACGCCCGCCGCTTCGCCGCCCAAACCAGCTGGGATGACACCATGGCCGAGAGCATGGTGGATTATCTCGCCAAGCACCCGGGCCAGCAGATCATGCATATCGCCGGCAATTTCCACGTCGAGGGGGGGCTTGGGCTCGCCAGTCGCATCGCCAGCCGCAATCCTGCCCTCAAGGTAGCGCTGGTCGTGCCCCGTACAAATGAGACCTCTGTTGCAGATCCCGCAGCCGATGTGCAGGTAACCATCATGCCGCTGCCTAAGCGCTGGCAAAACAGTGACGAGATGAAGCAAGATATGGGCGCGCTGCATCAATCCCGCAGTCGTGACTGCAGCCAGTGGCTGCAACCCTAATCTTCCAGGAAACGGCGGGTAAAATATGGATGTGTTACTGATCATCGATGTGCAGCAAGGCTTGTTCAACGAGCCCCGTTACCGCCAGGAGCAGGTGCTGGCCAATATCAACCGGGCTGCGGCCCATGTCAGGCAGCAACAGGGACGGGTCATCTATATCCAGCATGACTCGCCCCCCGGTACCGAACTGGAACCGGGCACACCGGGTTGGCAGTTGCACAGTGCGCTGCAACCGGCCAAGGGAGAGAGCCGGGTGCGCAAAACGGCATGTGACAGCTTTCTCGACACCGAGCTCGCCTTCCTGCTGGCCGAGCAGCCGGTCGATCGACTCATTCTCTGTGGCTGTGCCACCGATTTTTGCGTCGACACCACGGTGCGCAGTGCCGCCTCCCATGGGTACGAGGTGCTGGTGTTGAGCGATGGTCACACCACCGCTGATCGCCCCCATCTGAGCGCGGCCCAGATCACCGAACACCATCACTGGATGTGGCGCCACCTCAGCCTACCGGAGGGGCGCAGTGTGACCCTGCTCACCACCGACGAGCTGCTGGCAGTAACACCCGCCCTGCAGCCGTGCTAATCTGCGAGCCTCGCTTCGTTTCTCACTGGAGTCTGTCGTGCGCCTGTTGTCTGCCACCCTGTTGTTGATTGTTCCCCTGCTGTCGGCCTGCTCCAGCTTGCCCGGACAGAAGTATGACGGGCCGGAGCCCCTGTTTCTGACCCACATCAACGAGGAGGGGAGCAAGCGCTTCACCTTTGAAGCCGCGCCCAACGACACCTTGCCGCGCGGCCTATCGGCAGCCCAGAGCCAGCGGCTGCTGGAACAGCGAGAGGCGTTGCAGGAGAACCTGCTGACCGAGACCCTGGCGACCAAGCAGTATTGCCGCCAGGGCTACATAGTGCTGAGCCAGACCTCCTGGAAGGTGCGGGGGGAGTGCAACGAAACGGCCACCGACGCCGATCGTCGCGCTTTTCCCAACAAGGCCAGCTGGCAGGATTGAACAGGCCGGATGAGATAACACAATAAAAACGGGCAGCCCAGTGGCTGCCCGTTTTGTTATGACGGCTGTCGTGGTCGACAGGGATCGTCAGACCGGCGCATCGGCCGGGCTGGTGAGCTCGGCACCGTTATCGATGCGCTTGTGCCCTTCCACCAGATGGACGAAATCCACCAGCTCGTCACCGGAGACTGCGAACGCCTGGCCGAAGCCCTTGACGAACAGCCCCTGCTCCGGCTTGAGGCGGAACAGTTTGAAATCCTTGAGGTTGGAGAGACCCTTGATGATCTCGCCAAAACGTCCCTCCAGCGCTGCAACCGCCTTGCTCCAGCGAGCGTCGTCTCGGGCCACCACTTCAGCCACCGCATCGAAGGTCAAGCGCTTGCGGGCAAACAGCTCGCGGGCACCGCTCTCATCCTCGATCAGCATCAGGGATACCCGGGGCACCTGTTGCAGGTTGCGGGCGTGGCGGGCGATCTCGGAGATCAGCACATAGTAGCCATCTTCCTGCAGCACGAACGGGGCATAGCTGGCGTTGGGATTGCCTTCGCCATCGACGGTGGCGAGCTGCAGGGTACGGCAGCTGTCGCGAAACTCGCGGATCTCCGGTTGCAGGCGGTTCTGCAGACGCTCCTGACGTTCACTCATGCTTTGACTTCCTCTTGAGAGTTGTGGCGCAGCGCCATGAAACGGGTGACCTGATCGGCCAGCAGCTGGCGTTTCTCGTCGCGACCCAGATAGACCTTGAAAATACAGCGGCCGGAGTGACCGAAGAACTGGAAGGAGTGCCCCTCCTTGCCCATGAACAGCTTGCTGACCAGCGCAATCCCCGCCACGTTGTCGAGTTTGAGGTGACCATGCAGCTCACCGTCGCGGCCCATCAGGTTGTAGTAGCCGCGTGCGTCCTTGCCTTTCGGGAAGGGGGCTTTGACCTCGAAGATGGAACCTTCTGATTCGACGATGGTGGTCACCGGGCCCCAGTCGGCCAGATCTTCCAGCAGACCTTGTGCGCGATCGGCGGGCAGCAGGGTCACCAGCTCGGCGGGCAGATGGCGAACCACCTCCCATTCGCTGATGGCAAGCTGGGCCGCCAGGGTGGACGGATGAGCGCCGGGATCCTGCTCCAGCAGCGCGTGAATGCGTTGTGCAATGCTCATGTTTTCTCCCTCTGCGGGACCATGTTGTCCCGCTGTTTATCATGGCGGCTACTCTAATAAAGCACCGAAACCAATGCAATTGATAATTGCTATCATTATCAGTGCATTTTTTCCAAAGCCTTGATATTCTCGGCGGCACACCCGTTTAATTCACCCCTTCGGAGGTTAGCATGGGCCGTCGTCTTGCCCTCGCCATCACCCTGCTCTGCAGTTCACTCTCTCCCTTCTCTGCCGTTGCCGCCGACGGACAGAAAGAGCGTATCGTCAGTATCGGCCCGGCCACCACAGAACTCATTCTGGCCCTTGGCGGTGAATCGAGCCTGATCGCCACCGATGTCAGCAGTTCCTTGCCAAAAGGGCTGCCCAAGGTGGGTTATCACCGGGCGCTGGCCGCCGAAGGGATCCTGAGCCTCTCCCCCACCCGACTGGTGGGCAGCGACGAGATGGGCCCGGCCCCGACCCTGGATCAGCTGCGTCGTGCCGGGGTCAAGGTGGAGGTGCTGGATACCGCGCCGACTCTCGCCAACCTCAACCAGCGCATCGACACCCTCTCCAGCCTGCTGGGCGATAAAGCAGCTGGCGATCGCCTGAAGGCAGAGATCCTGGCCCAGACCGCTCAGCTGGCAGCGCAAGCCAAACAGAACAAACCGCTCAAGGTCGCCTTCCTGCTGCTGCACAAGGGGCAACCCACCAGCATCGCCGGAGGGGACACCACCGCCAGCGCGCTGATCTCGCTGGCAGGCGGCATCAATCCGGTCGCCGAGTTGCGCAACTACAAGCCGGTATCCGCCGAATCCCTCATCGAGATGCAGCCCGATCTGGTACTGATCAGCGGTCGTGACTGGCAGCAATATGCCGATCCGGCCAAGGTTCTGGCAGAAGTGCCCGCCCTGGCCGCCACCCCGGCTGGCAAGCGCAACGCCATTCACGCCATCGACGGCCACGCCCTGCAAGGGGGCCTGAGCCTCAACTCCCTGCAACAGGCGAACCAGATCGCCCAGTGGATCAAGCAGGGGTCATGATGCGGTTACCCCTCTCCTGGCTGCTGGCCTTCACCACGGCCGCACTGGCACTGTTGCTGCTCGGTTCGCTGGCAACCGGCCCCATGACCCTCACCCTGGGCGAGAGTCTGCGGGCGCTGTTTGCCGGGCAGGAGAGCGGGATTGAGTCACACAAGCTGCTGATCGTGCAGGAAATTCGCCTGCCGAGAACCCTGCTCTGCATCGCAGTGGGGGGGATCCTCGGGCTCTGTGGCGCCGTGATGCAGGGGCTGTTTCGCAACCCTCTGGCTGACCCCGGCATCATAGGTGTCTCCGGCGGTGCGGCACTCGGTGCGGCGCTCGCCATCGTGCTGCTGGCCCCCCTCGGCCAGCAGCTGCAAGCCACCATAGGGGTTGGTCTGCTGCCGCTGCTCGCCTTTCTCGGCGGCGCGCTCACCACCACCCTGGTTTATCTGCTCGGCACCCGTGAGGGCGGCACCTCGGTCACCGTCATGCTGCTGGCCGGGGTCGCCATCACGGCGCTCTCCGGCGCGGTGATCGGCCTGCTCACCTATCTGGCGGACGATCAGATGCTGCGCAACCTGAGCCTGTGGCAGATGGGAACGCTGGCGGCAGGCAAACCGGCCGATGTGGCGCTGGCCCTGCTCACCCTGGCGGCCCTGCTGTGGCTCTTTATGCGCGATGCCAATCCCCTCAATGCCCTGCTGCTGGGTGAAGGGGAGGCTCGTCATCTGGGGGTCAATGTGCAATCCCTCAAACGTCGTCTGATTCTGCTCACCGCCGCGGGCGTCGGGGTGGCGGTGGCGGTATCGGGGATGATCGGCTTCGTCGGGCTGGTGGTGCCCCATCTGGTGCGCCTGCTGGCAGGCCCCAACCATGTCAGGTTGCTGCCGCTCTCGGCCCTGCTTGGCGCCGCCCTGCTGCTCGCGGCCGACATGCTGGCGCGCACCCTGCTGGCCCCGGCCGAACTGCCGGTGGGCATCATCACCGCCCTGCTCGGCGCCCCCTTCTTCATCTGGCTGCTGGTAAAAGGCCGCCGCGCCCTGTGATACGGACTGTTATGCAACCACTCTCATCCTCACTCTCCTCCCCCCTGTTGAGCTGTACCCGACTCAGCCTGCGCCGTGGCCAGCGCCAGATCCTGGATGGGTTCAATCTCGACCTCGAGAGCGGCACCCTGACCGCGCTGCTCGGCCCCAACGGGGCGGGCAAGAGCTCGCTGCTCAAGTGCCTGACCGGCGAGCTGGAATATGAAGGCTCCATCACCCTGTTTGGCGCGGATCGCCAGCAGTGGGACAGCAGCCAGCTTGCCCACCGGCTCGGGGTATTGCCGCAAAGCTCATCCCTCAACTTCCCCTTTCTCTGCGAGGAAGTAGTCGCCATGGGGCGCTTGCCCCACAGTGAACCGGCGGCGCGGCGTGACGAGATAGTGGCGGCGGCCATGACCCATGCCGGGGTCGAGCATCTGGCCAAACGGCTCTATCCCGGGCTCTCTGGCGGCGAGCGGCAGCGGGTGCAGTTTGCCCGGGTGCTGGCGCAGATCTGGCAGGCCCCCTCCCCGACCGAGCAAGCCGAGCAACCCCGCCTGCTGCTGCTCGACGAACCCACCTCGGCGCTGGATCTGAAATACCAGCATCAGCTGCTCACCATGGCGCGCGCCCTGGCCAGCCGCAATACAGCTGTGCTGGTGGTGCTGCACGACCTCAATCTGGCGGCGCGCTATGCCGATCGGCTGGTGATGCTGGAGCGGGGCAAGCTGATGGCCGATGGCACACCTGCCGAGGTGCTCACCCCTGAGCTCATCGCCCGTCTCTATGACTATCCGGCACAGGTGATCCACCATCCCGAGAGCGGCCTGCCGATGGTGGTGTGACAAATTCAGAGTGCGGTAACGGCAGGAAGTGCGCCATTCATCCCGGAAACTGCAGCGTATAAACCGGTTTTTCACACCCCATATCGCCCTGCTAACATTCATCATCGCCAGATATGTGGTGTGAATATCCTCACACTTTGCTCAGGCAAAACCCCCGCAGCATCGCCGTCTACTTATAATGGCGCCGCCTCACAGAAGGCATAACTAATTGATGCTACGGAACAATTACAATGAAAGATATCAACAAGACCCTACTAGCCGCCGCCATATCCCTCGGGATGCTGGCAGGCTGCAACAGCGACAACGACTCAAAAGCAGCTGATCCCATGGTTCGTTTTGCCACCTTCAACCTCTCTTTTGACCGCACTGCCGCCGGTATGCTGACCGGTGAGCTGGCCTTGACCCGCACCGAGCAGGATGCCCTGCTGGCCCGCCTCGCCGAAGGGAGCCTGAGCGGCGCCACTGAAACCAAAGCCAAGAACGTGCAGCAGATCCGCAACGTGGCGGAGATCATCCAGCGCACCCGTCCGGATGTGTTCCTGCTCAACGAGTTCGACAACGACGGCAAAGGCGAGAGCACCGCCGATCTGAAAGCCTTCAACGACAACTATCTGGCCCACGCCCAGCACGCCGAAGTGACGGCTATCAGCTATCCGGTGATGCAGAACTTCGCCACCAACACCGGCCTGATGAGTGGTTATGACCTCAATCTGGATGGCAAGGTCAACAGCGGCCCCGACGATGCCTGGGGCTTTGGCAACTATCACGGCCAGTACGCCTTTGCGGTGATGTCCAAATATCCCATTGACACCAAGCAGATCCGCACCTTCCAGAACTTCAAGTGGAAGGATATGCCGGGCGAGCAGAACCCCATCATCGATGACTGCAACAATCCCAAGGTCAAGATCCCGGCCAGCCGCCAGTGTGGTGATGCCTGGTATTCAGACGCAGCCTGGCAGCAGTACCCGCTCTCCTCCAAGAACCACGCCGATGTGCCGGTACGGATCAAGACCGAGAAAGGGGAAGAGGTGATCCACTTCCTGATCTCCCACCCGACCCCGCCGATCTTTGCCAACGCGGCGCGTCACACCGTCAAGCACAACCGCGCCGAGATCGCCTTCTGGAATGATTACGTCAAGGGTCTCAACTACATGACCGATGACAAGGGCACCAAGGGTGGGCTGGCCAAAAACGCCAAGTTCGTTATCGCGGGTGATCTCAACGCCGATCCGCTCACCGGTGACGGTGACCTGACCGCCATTCAGGATCTCCTTAACAACCCGCTGATGAATCAGGCCATCACCAATGGCACCCTGATCCCGGTCAGCGAAGGGGGCCCGGAGTGTGTCAGCAAGGGGGCCGACTGCAAACGCAACCTCACTCGCCCCAACCCGGAACGCATCACCAACTCCAGCGTGCTGCAGCTGGATCACGTCATCCCCTCCGCCAACCTCAACGCGGTCAAGAGCGGCGTCTTCTGGCCTGCCAGCTTCGAGGCCGGTTATCACCTGGTCTATGACGCGAAACTCGGCATCGCCAAGGGAGTCAGTTCGGATCACCGCATGGTATGGGTCGATCTCAAACTCGACTAACTCTGCCATGACCCCGCTGCGGTGGGGTCTTTTATTGGCGATGGGTGGCGAGCTGAACACTGCTCGTTAATCCACCGCCCTGCCATTGGATTATCCATCCATAACGCCTCCATGGCCTTTGAATGGGCCTCGCGATCACAGAACCGCCGCGCCAATGGTGGTAGCATGCCTCCTCTTGCCATCCGGCCGCACGGCGGATACGGTGGCCCTCCCTCCTCCGCTTTCACTTTTTGAGGACGTATCTGATGGAACTGCTTCTACTAAGCAATGGTAAAGCCAACGAATTTCCGGGTCTGCTCGGCTGGGCCCGCGATCGGGTTCAAAGCCTGCTCGCGCGCAAACAGGTCAAGCGCATCCTGCTCATCCCCTACGCGGTGATCCGCAGCGACTGGGATGCCCGCGCCAACGAACTTACCGAGAGCCTCGGGATCGAGACCATCAGCATTCACCACTTCGATGATCCGGTCGCGGCCGTCAATCAGGCCGACGCCATCTTTATCAGTGGCGGCAACACCTGGCGCCTCAACCAGATGCTGCATGAAAACGGCCTGATCGTGCCGATCCAGCGTGCAGTGCGCGAACGGGGCGTCCCCTATGTGGGCTGGAGCGCCGGTTGCAACGTGGCGACCCCGAGCATCCGCACCACCAACGACATGCCGGTCTGCAACGCCGCCGTGCTGCCCGCGCTGGGCCTGTTCCCGCTGCAGATCAACCCGCACTATCTGGACGCCAGCATCAGCGGCCACATGGGCGAGACCCGCGACGAGCGTCTGGCCGAGTTCTGCGCCATCAACCCGAGCGAGCACGTAGTGGCCCTGCGCGAAGCGAGTCTGCTGCAAATCACCGGAGAAAACGGCAGCGAGCGTCTGGAGTACTGGAGCGCCCGCGAGCAGGACTTCAAGATCTTCAAACACGGTCAGGAGCCACAAGCCTTTATGGACGCCGCCCCGCTGGCCGAACTGACCCCCTTCAAGGTCGGCTGAGCCACGCAGAGCGCCGTGCCACTTGCCAGCGGATAGCTCGCGAAAGCGCAAAAACAAAAGAGGGATGGCTCAATGCCATCCCTCTTTTTTATCGTCATCTTGCAGCTGGTTGCAGGCTGATTACTCACCCTGCAGGGTCACCAGCACCTTGCGGGCGCCGCCATCGACGCGATGTTCGCCAAGCCAGATCCCCTGCCAGGTGCCGAGCGCCAGCTGACCATCGCGAACTGGCAGCAGCAGGCTCACCCCGAGCAGGGAGGATTTGATGTGGGCGGGCATGTCATCCGCCCCCTCATAAGTGTGGCGATAGTAGGGGGCATCCTCCGGCGCCAGCCGGTGCAGATGGGCCTCCATATCGCTGCGCACGCTGGGGTCGCAGTTCTCATTGAGAGTGAGCGAGGCAGAGGTGTGTTGCAGCAGCAGGTGCGCCATGCCAATCCGGTAATCCGCCAGCATCGGCAGCTTGGCCACCAGCTCGTCCGTCACCAGATGAAAGCCCCTCGAACGGGGCTTCAACGTCAGCAGGCACTGCTGCCACATCAGACGTACTCCATAAAGACGCGGGAGGTGAGTTTGGTGATGAGTTCGTAGGGGATGGTGCCAATCTCGTCTGCCACCCGCTCCACCGGCAACCCCTCGCCCCACAGCACCGCTTCGTCGCCGGGCTTGTCGGTCGCGCCCGGGCCCAGATCGACCGTGCTCATATCCATGGAGACACGCCCCACCAGCGGCACAATGCGGCCGTTGATCAGCACGGAAGTGCCATTGGGCGCCATGCGCGGATAACCGTCACCGTAGCCGATGGCGATCACGCCGAGCCGAGTATCGCGATCCGACACCCAGTTGGCGCCATAGCCCACCGGCTCGCCCGCCTTGTGATCCCGCACCGCAATCAGCTGGGTCTTCAAGGTCATCACCGGCTGCAGGTCATAATCGGCCGCTACCGTGTTGGGGAAGGGCGACACGCCATAGAGGATGACACCGGGGCGAACCCAGTCGCAGTGGGAGTCTGGCCAGGCCAGAATGCCCGCCGAGTTGGCCATGGCCCGCTCGCCCGCCAGCGGTGCGGTCAACTTGCTGAACAAGTCGATCTGCTCGCGGGTAGTGGGCTGCTCCAGCTCATCGGAGCGGCTGAAGTGGGTCATGATGTTGAACGGCTGCACCACGTTCTTGCACTTGCCGAGTCGTTCGATAAAGGCGGGCATCTCGTCGGCCCGCACCCCGAGGCGATGCATGCCGGTGTCGAGCTTGAGCCAGGCCACCACGGGCGCTGGCAGCTCGACCTGCTCCAGCGCTTCGAGCTGCTCCCAGGTGTGAACCGCCGTCTGCAGATTGTTGGCCGCCAGCACCGGCAGATCATCGGCAGAGAAGAAGCCCTCCAGCAGCACTATGGGCTTGACCACGGCGCAGGAGCGCAGCATCAGCGCCTCTTCGATACGGGCCACCGCGTAGGCATCCGCATCCACCAAGGTGCGGGCGACCGGCAGCAGTCCGTGGCCATAGGCGTTGGCCTTGACCACAGCGATGATCTTGCAAGCGGGAGCGTGGTGCTTGACCACGGCGAGGTTGTGGCGCAAGGCCGCAGTGTTGATTTGGGCAGTAGCCGCTTTCATGGTTTTCCCTTACGAGGGCACAAATGGTCTCCCCCTCATCGGGCAGAAGACCGCCACTCACTTATCGTCGTCGAAGGCCGGACCGGCATAATTGTCGAACCGGGAAAACAGGCCCTGAGCGGCAGCCAATGACTGGCTATCGATCAGGGCAGTCGTGGTAATGACGAAATCGCCATCACCTTGGGTTTACATCAATAATCGTCGTCAAACGCCGGGCCGGCGTAGTTGTCGAACCGGGAGAACTGACCCTGGAAGGTGAGACGCACCCGGCCGATGGGGCCGTTACGCTGCTTGCCGATGATGATCTCGGCAATCCCCTTGTCAGGGCTGTCATCGTGATAAACCTCATCACGATAGATAAACATGATCAAGTCCGCATCCTGCTCGATGGAGCCCGATTCACGAAGGTCAGAGTTGACCGGACGCTTGTCGGCCCGCTGTTCCAGACTTCGGTTGAGCTGGGAGAGCGCCACCACCGGACACTGCAGCTCTTTGGCCAGCGCCTTGAGGGAGCGGGAGATTTCACCGATCTCCAGAGTCCGGTTGTCGGAAAGGCTGGGCACCCGCATCAGCTGCAGGTAGTCCACCATGATCATGCTGATGCCGCCGTTGTCCCGTGCCACCCGCCGGGCGCGCGAGCGCACTTCGGTCGGGGTCAGGCCGGAGGAGTCATCGATATACATCTTGCCCTTCTCGAGCAGCAATCCCATGGTGGAGGAGAGACGGGCCCAATCCTCGTCGTCGAGCTGACCGGTACGCACCTTGGTCTGGTCGATACGCCCCACCGAGGCGAGCATACGCATGATGATCTGCTCGGAGGGCATCTCCAGCGAGAAGATAAGCACCGGCTTGTCGGCGGTGAGGGCCGCATGCTCGCACAGGTTCATGGCAAAGGTGGTCTTGCCCATGGAGGGACGGGCGGCGACGATGACCAGATCCGAGCGCTGCAAACCGGCGGTCATCTTATCCAGATCGTTGTAGCCCGAGGAGACACCGGTCACCCCGTTGTGCGGGGTCTTGAACAGCTCTTCAATCTTGTCGACGGTCTGCTCGAGGATCAGCTTGAGCGGCTGGGGGCCTTCGTTGGCGCTGGTGCGCTGCTCGGCGATCTGGAATACCTTGCTCTCGGCCAGATCGAGCAGATCGTTGGAGGTACGGCCCTGCGGCTCGTAGCCCGCTTCGACGATCTCGTTGGCGACCGAGATCATCTCCCGCACTACCGCCCGCTCGCGCACGATTTCGGCGTAGGCGTTGATGTTGGCGGCACTCGGGGTGTTCTTGGCGATCTCCACCAGATAGGCGAAGCCACCTGCCTCCTCCAGCTGTTCGGAGCGCTCCAGCTCCTCCTGCAGGGTGATGAGGTCGATGGGGTTGCCCGCGTTGGAGAGGCGGGTCATGGCCTGGAAGATCAACCGGTGCGGACGGCTGTAGAAATCCTTGTCGATCACCCGTTCGGCGACCCGATCCCAGGCGTCGTTATCCAGCATCAGGCCGCCCAGTACGGACTGTTCGGCCTCAAAAGAGTGGGGAGGAACTTTCAGCTGTTGTGTCTTGGCGTCTTTTTTCGCCGTCACTTGCTCTGCCATACACATAAAAACCGCAGCGGGAAGGGGACGGGAATTTTACAAAAGAAAGCCAACTACGGCGAGCCCTATCTGGCGGCTCATACCATCATAAAGGGCCAAACCAGAGTCTGCTCTACCTTGACCATTTTGATTTTGCTTCGCATTTTGCGCTCCTTGCGACTCAATCTTCTGCTTTTCATCCGGTTTACTCCTCTTGTTTGACGCCGTATCGCGGCTACCTCGTTCATGAATAATTCATGCCAGAGGTGATATTGATGAATACAAGCTGCGACACAATTAGGGACAGGCAGCCTGCCATGCGCCTTGCTGAGCTTGCCAAAGCGGAGCATGCCCCACCCACAGACGAGAGTGAAAAGAGTCAAAATGAAAAAGATGCTGACCCTGTTTGCCGTGATCCTGGCCATTGGCCTGGGGGCACCTCACGCCGAAGCCAAGAAATTTGGCGGCGGCAAATCCTTTGGTAAAAGTTACAAAACTGCGCCGGCCCAGCCTGCGGCCAAACCGGTCGACAACAAGAATCCGACACTGAATGCCCAGACTCCGCCGAAAAAGAGCGGCATGATGGGCGGCCTGCTGGGCGGCCTGCTGGCCGGTGGCCTGTTTGCCTACCTGCTGGGCAGCGGTGCCTTTGAAGGTCTGCAAGGAATGGACTTCCTGCTGATCGCCCTGCTGGCGCTGGGTGCCGTCTTCCTGATCCGTACCCTGCGCAAGGGCAAGGTCGCGACGCCACAGCCACAACAGGCGGCCTATGCGGGCTATCAGCCACCGCAATCCGCGGCCCCGCAGCAGTTTGAGCAGAGCAACAGCGCACCGCAAGCCACCGGCTTTGCCGACAGCGATGTGCCGTTCCGCCTGCCGCCGGGCTTTGACATGAACAGCTTCCTGGCCGGTGCCCGCGATCACTATCGCACCCTGCAAGAGGCGTGGAACAAAAACGATCTGGAAAAGGTGCGCGAGTACGTCAGCACCGAGCTATTTGAGCAGCTCAAAGCCGAGCGCGCCGAACTGACTGGCGACCAGCACACCGAAGTGATGTACGTCGATACCCAGCTGGTACGTGCTGACTATGGCAGTGACTGGGCTCAGGTGAGCGTGCGCTTCAGCGGCCGCTACATGGACCGTCAGGAGCAGGTCGAAGAAGACATCAAAGAGGTGTGGCACCTCGAGCGCGATCTGGCCAAGAACAATGCCCCTTGGCATATCGTCGGTATCGAGCAGCTGTAAGGCTTCGAGCCTATCAGTTAGTCACTAGGCAATAGCCAGTCAGTTAAGCCTGACTGGCTATTTTTTTATGGGGCACAACGAGACCAAATAGAGACTGACGCTGGCTCGTTATAGCTGTTGGAATATGAAGTAACTTGGTCATATTGTGCTGATGAAGACACCGATTTGATGACTCGTTTGCAGATGGCGTTTGCGCTCCGCACAAAAGCCCCATCGCGGAACCGAGAGGGAATAACGCTGAGCATTAACCAAAAATAAGCGGCCCTGTTAGCTTGGGAAAAGCCGCGAGCCTATTTGACAGACATAAAAAATCCGAAGCCAGAACAACCGGCTTCGGATTTCATCATCCAAGGAGGAGCCATTAACGAGCATTAATTGCTCGGTATGACTCCTACGGCAGATTTCTTATCATCGGCATGGCCGTGATCAGTGGTGATGGCCCTTGCCACCACAACCGCCGCCACCGCAGCAGCCGCCGTGACCATGGTCGTCACCGTGATCGTGGCCATGATCGTGACCGTGGCCAGCACCGCCGCAGCAACCGCCCTGGCCATGCTCCTCATCGTGGTCGTGACCATGACCGCCACAGCAGCCGCCGTGATCGTGGTCATGACCGTGATCGTGACCGCATCCACCGGCACCGTGAACGTGGCCGTGAGCCAGCTCTTCGGCAGTGGCAGCACGCACATCCTTGATCTCGACCTTGAAGCCCAGAGTCACGCCAGCCAGCGGATGGTTGCCATCTACCTTGACGAACTCTTCGGACACTTCAACCACGGTCACCGGACGGTGGCCATCGTCGGTTTCAGCAACAAAAGTATCCCCTTCGGAGACTTCCATGCCGTCGAACAGCTCGCCCGGTACTTCTTGTACCAGTGTCTCGTCATATTCGCCGTAGGCCTGGCTCGGTGCCAGAGTCACTTCGAAGGCTTCACCTACCGCGCGACCTTCCAGCTCGGCTTCGAGGCCGGAAACCAGATAACGGGTGCCGTGCAGATAGACCAGCGGCTCTTTGCCGACAGTGCTGTCGATGACTTCACCGTGCTCGTCGGTGACTGTGTATTCCAGCGTAACCACGCTCAGAGGAGCTACTTTCATGTCAGGATCCTGCGGATAGAAAAAAACGGGCCCAGAATAACCTAAAAAGCGGGCCGCGCATATGCCGTACGGCGCCACGGAGTGACGAAAAAAACGGCAACAGCGTCAGCGAGGAGACCCGCATTCCACCCGCCGTTCCCTTATCAGGGGCGAAACACCCCGATCACCTCTTCCGCCTCGCGAGTCTGCTTGTCGACCTCGGCAGGCGTTTGTACCTGGGTATCGCCACAGGCGACGCAGGTCACCTTCTCGACTCCATGCTCCAGATACAGCATCATGTTGTCCAACTTGCCGCACGCCGGGCAAACTGCACCGGCAATGAAGCGCTTTTTACGTCTGGTTTCCATATTTGTTACCTCCAGGCAGCATCATATCAGGGTTTTTACATGCATCACGCCATCGAGTATCACCATTTTTCCTGCCAGGGCCTGCACGCCGGCAACCGCAAACGAACTCCGGTCGGGCAGCTGTTGCGGATCACCCGGGGCGCCGCGCTGCTGAGACTGGGCCAACATGAGCTGTTGCTGCCGGCAGGCAGCAGTTTCTGGCTCTGCGCCGATGCCCTCGCGGCCTTCAGCCCCCTAAGCGGTTGCGAGTACGATCAGCTGAGCGTCTCTTTGCGCGTGGCTCAGCCGCAGCAGGCAGGCTGGCTGCAGACCACCCCGCTGCTCGATGCCCTGCTCGACTCGCTGGCCCGGTGGCAACGTCCGAAAGAGTGGCAAGGCGCCTACGGCCAGCGACTGCAGGTGATCCTGGATGAGCTGCAACAGTGCGCCATCAGCGAGCAGGGTCACGGTGAGCTGCAAGCCTGCTGGCAAGCGCTGGCCAATGGCCAACCGGAGTCTCTGCAACAGTGGGCACAACAAGCCGATGCGCCGGTGGAAGGGAGTGAATTGCAACAAGAGTGGCAACTGCTGCAGGCGCTCAGATTGCTCAAGGGCGGCAGCAAACCCGCGCAGGTGGCCAGCAAGCTGGGTTATGCCGATGAGGCCGTATTGCAAGCTGCCTGCCAGCAGTGGGGCGTTGGCGAGGATGGCGATCAATAACCGGACGCCGATGGAATACGCCAACGAAATTGGCTGAATGAGTCCAGTTTTTTGCCAGATGGTCGTTAACAAGGAAGGGCCATTCCCCCCGTAATCCTTTATGCTAGAGGCCTGAAGTGACTGCCAACGTTTCGACCAACAGGACATCTGCCATGACGAGCAAAGCCAATCAATCCCAGGGCATGTTGCTGTTTCACCTTTCAGCCAAACAATCTTTTGCCATCGGTACCCTCAAGGTGAAGGAGATAGTGCCCTACACCCAGCTGACGGCAATGCCGCACTCGCACCCGACCGTATTGGGGGCTGCCAATATGCGCGGCTCCACCATTCCGGTGATCGACATGGCGATGGCAGTGGGCTATCGCCCCATCAGCAAGGAGGAGATGCCCCACTGCTTCATCATCATTACCGACTGCCGCCGTACCCTGGTGGGCTTTCTGGTACGGGGCATCGACAAGATCACCGAGTGCAACTGGCGCGATATCGAATCGCCCCCCGCCTCCCTCGGCCACAATGTCTTCGTAACCGGCGTGACCCGGGTCAATGACCAGCTGATCCAGCTGCTGGATGTGGAGCTGATCCTCTCCCGGGTCTATCCGGACGATCCGAGCCACCTCTATCCGGTACTGACCGATGTGCAGCGGGAGCGGATCAAGCCGATGCGGATCCTGCTGGTCGATGACTCTTCGGTCGCCCGCCGTCAGCTGATGGCTGCCCTCGACTACATCAATATCCCCTATGAGGTCTGCACCAATGGCAAGGATGCACTGACCCTGATGCAGGAGCGGGCGAGCCAGAAGACCCCGATCGACATTCTGGTGAGCGATATCGAGATGCCGGGGCTCGATGGCTATGAGCTGGCCTTCGAGGTGCAGAGCGACAGCAAACTGGCGGGGGCCTACATCATCCTGCACACCTCGCTCTCCAGCGAGATCAGTGTGGAGCGTGCCCATCAGGTGGGTGCTCATGAGGCGCTGACCAAGTTCGAGGCCAACGAGCTGATCCAGGCCATGCTGCGCGGCGCCGAACATCACGATCGCCTGCTGAAATAAGCCAATGACTGGCGGGAGGAACACGCCTCCCGTCCTCCTTATCTTCGACCCAGACCGACTAACCCCATGCTGACCGAGAGCCACTTCCACGCCCCCTGGTGGGCACGCAATCCTCATCTGCAGACCATATTGCCCAAATGGCTGCGCCGCCCCCCTGCCCGTTTTGTGGCGGAGCGGTTTGAACTGCAGGATGGGGACTTTGTCGACCTTGCCTGGAGCGGGGAGGTCTGCCTTGATGAACGGCCGCTGATAGTGGTGTTTCACGGGCTGGAGGGAAGCATTCGCTCCCACTATGCCAAGGGGTTGTTCACACATCTGCAGCAAGAGGGCAGAGAGGCTGTGCTGATGCACTTTCGCGGTTGCAGTGGCGAGCCCAATCGCCACCTGCAGGCCTATCACTCCGGCGCCATCGGTGATGCGCAGGAGCTGATTGCCGAGCTGAGCCAGCGCTTCCCGGGCAAGCCGCTGATCGCCATCGGCTTTTCACTGGGTGGTAATATGCTGGTCAATCTGCTGGCGCGGGGCTGTCCTGCGGCATTGAAAGCGGCGGTGGTGGTCTCGGCCCCGCTGCAACTGGCGAGCTGCGCCGAGCGGGTCAATCAGGGCTTCTCGAAGGTCTATCAGAACTATCTGCTACGCACCATGCGCCGCAACCTGCTCAACAAGATCAGCCAGCAGCAGAAAGCGAGTGAACGCTGGCAACCTCGACAAGTGGAGCAGATTGCCACCCTGCGAGATTTTGACGAGCTGGTTACCGCGCCGCTGCACGGCTTTCACAGCGCCAACCACTACTACCAGAGCTGCTCGGGACTACCGCTGCTGGCTCAAATCCCCATCCCTACCCTTATCCTGCACGCCGCCGACGATCCCTTTATGTCACACGCGGTCATTCCCCGGCCGGAGCAACTCTCGCCCACGGTGCGCTATGAGCTGAGCCAGCGCGGCGGCCATGTCGGCTTTCTGCACGGCACGCCCTGGCGGCCACGGTTTTGGCTGGATGAGCGGATCAGTCGCTGGATTGCCGAACAGAGTCACTCCGCAACACAGAACTGATTGCGTCCCGACTCCTTGGCCCGATAGAGCGCCTGATCGGCCCGCTCCAGCAACTGGCTCGCCCCTTCGCCGGAGACATTGCTGGCAATCCCCTGACTCACCGTCACCCAGGGGGCAACATCGGACGCCAGATGCTCCAGCTGCAGGCTGGCCAAGCCATCTTGCAGCCGCTGCGCCACGCTGACCGCCGCCTGACGGTCGGTATTGGGCAGCAGCAGCACAAACTCCTCTCCGCCATAGCGGGCCACCAGATCAGATGGCGTGCGAACCGCACGGTTGAGCGCTTGTGCTACCTCCTTGAGGCACATATCCCCTACCTGATGGCCGTAGTGGTCGTTGAAGCGCTTGAAATAGTCCACATCGATCAGGATGAGCGATAGCGGAGCGCCGCTCTCCTGGCTATGGGCCAACGCGCGGTCCAACTCGATATTGAAATGCCGTCGGTTGGCGGCACCGGTCAGAGGATCTTGCTTGGCGAGCTGATCAAGTTTGCGCAGCAGCGTCAGATTTTCATGCTCCCGCATGATCGCAAGCTCAAACCAGCGGTGCAGCATGCGGCGGCCGACCTCCAACACCACCAGACCACAACCCAATCCCAACATGTATAACTGCGGAAAATCTACCCGCAGGTAAAGCTCATTCCATATCCCTAACAGCAATGAGCCAAACACATACCCGTAAAATACCTTCCACGAAGGATAGAAAGCGATCATCGCGGCTAACAGGTTGAGGCGCATGATGCCATTTGAAAAACTGAGCCCGCCTCGCAGCTCGACCTGCCCCAACGTATAAAGATGAACAGCCCACACACAGCCCCAGACAAGGGTGACCTGCGAGGCAGCCCGCAACCAGGCCCTGTCATTGAAATAATCGCAGAACAACCCGATGACAGGCAGCAGCAACAGCGCCACCATGACAAAGCCCAACTCACTCTGAAAACGCCATGGAAGAGCGCTATCACTTGCCAGACCGGCCTGTCGATAGACCTCGTAGCGTATTGCAAGAAACAGCACCATCAACCATTGCAGTAACCAGAACCACACCATGCCTCGGGCAATCGCCTCTCGACGTGCGCTGTCCAGATGCTCAGTCAGGGTTAACGGCGCGCTGCGCTGCGCTTCAGACAACATCTCTCAGACTCCGGTGAAAAGGTAAAAAGTGATTGCATTCGCGGGATTCAACACAACAATAGCCTGACGATCACCTCTTTTGCTGTGAGACCTTTAAATGATCATTCCCTGGCAAGAACTGGACGGCGACACCCTGACCAACCTGATCGAACACTTTGTGTTGCAGGAAGGAACCGAATATGGAGAGCAGGATGTCCCGCTTGGCGTCAAAGTCGATGCAGTGAGAGAACAATTACAGCAAGGCAAAGCTGTCATCGTCTATAGCGAGCTGCACGAATCGGTGAATATCGTGATGAAAGACCGCTTCATCGAGCAGTCTTGACCCAACCGCAATCCGGACCTTATAACGGAATTCCCAAGGAAGAGAGAATCCCATGTCGGCCAAGCACCCCATTATTGCTGTTACCGGTTCGTCCGGTGCCGGCACCTCCACCTCCACCAACGCCTTTCGCTCCATGTTCCATCAACTGGGATATACCGCGGCTGTGGTGGAAGGTGACAGTTTTCACCGCTACACCCGACCGGAAATGGATGTAGCGATCCGCAAGGCGCGCGAACAGGGGCGCCATATCAGCTATTTTGGCCCTGAGGCCAATGACTTCGGGCTGCTGGAGAGCTTTTTTCAGGGCTATGGGCAGGATGGCAATGGCCAGTATCGCCGCTACCTGCACAGCTTTGACGAGGCGGTGCCCTTCAACCAGATGCCCGGCACCTTCACCCCCTGGCAGCATCTGCCCAGCAATACCGATCTGCTGTTTTATGAAGGGCTGCACGGCGGTGTGGTCACCGAGGATCACAATGTGGCGCGCCACGTGGATTTTCTGATAGGCGTAGTGCCCATCGTCAACCTGGAGTGGATCCAGAAGCTCATTCGCGATACCTCGGAGCGAGGGCATTCCCGCGAGGCGGTAACCGACTCCATCGTGCGCTCCATGGATGACTACATCAACTTCATCACCCCGCAGTTCTCGCGCACCCATATCAACTTCCAGCGAGTACCAACGGTGGATACCTCCAACCCCTTCAGCGCCAAGGTGATCCCGAGTCTGGACGAGAGTATGCTGGTGATCCGGTTTCGCGGTATCAAGCAGGTGGATTTCCCCTACCTGCTGTCGATGATCGATGGCTCATTCATGTCGCGGATGAACACCATAGTGGTGCCGGGTGGCAAGATGGGCTTTGCGATGGAGCTGATCCTGCGCCCGCTTATCCAGCAATTGATCGAAACCGGCAAAATAACCTGATTCAAAGGAGTTCACGATGCGGCTTGCTTATCTCTCTGTGGCACTGCTCGCCCTGCTTGGCGGTTGCAGCAGCGGGCCAGCGGCCCCCACGCTGGAGTCCGGCACCATGCTGGTTCGCCCGATGGGCAACTGGACCTATGGTGCAACCCCGCGCTACGCCCTGGCCGAACAGTATCAATTTGCCGGTGAGCTGGCGGAAGGGTGGCTTGAGCCGATGCAGCAGGCGGTGAGCCGGGAGCTCAATGGCAAGGGGTGGCAGAGTGCACCGCTCGACGAGGCGGATCTCTGGGTCGCCATCGGCGTCGCGGGCGGCAAGGATATGAGTGACGGCGAAATTTTCGCGCGCCTTGGCATGACGCCCGGGGTATATGCCTCGGCCAACCAGCGCAAAGGGTCGCTGGCCATCGTGCTGCTCGATCGTAAAACCCAGAAAGCAGTCTGGAGCAGCATCATCCAGCTGACCAGCGACGTGAGCATTGCAGACAGCCAGCGTCAGGCGCTTAGCCAGCAGCTCGCGGCCGAGCTGCTCAATCGCGTCCCCACCAACTAGCGCTTGCTTAGTGATAACGGATGGATAGAAAAACGGCTTGCCTCCCGGCAAGCCGTTTTTTGTGGTCTCAACCTCTTGACCCAATCCGGCTTAGGCCAGACTCGGGCACAAAGCTGCACACCTTCAGATATCTGTGGTCACTTATTTAAGTGTACAGGTCAGCAGCGTCACCCCTTTCTGAGTGAGGAGAGCCTGTTTGTCCTGATTCCAGAAGGTGGTGACGCTGTCGGAATATTTGGCGCCAGATTCAGACTCAACGCGCGCCAGCTTGTGATAAACCCCGGCATAGGGGAACTGCACCATGTCAGCCTGGGCATCATAGGTAACGGCCAGCATCTCTTCGCCACACTGGTATTGGCTGTATTGATACTGGGTAGGTTGCGGGCTGCTGCACGCCGCCAGGCCCAAAAGGGGAAGCAGAGCGATCAATTTTTTCATTGCACTTTCCTTATGTAATGGCTTTATGTCATGGCCTTGTGCAGTGGCCTTACGTAACGGCCTTATGCCAGGGTACCAGCGAAACTATCGTTATCAAGCTTCAACAATTTGATAACTATGGGTAATTTGTACCGCTTTTTCCAACATCAGGGAAACAGAACAGTATTTTTCCATCGACAGATCGACCGCTCTGGCCACCTGTTTCTCTGCCAATCCCTTGCCCGTCACCACGAAGTGCAGATTAATCTTCTCGAAAACCCGGGGCACGCTATCGACCCGTTCGCCACTGACATCGACATGGCATGCGGTCACCGACTGGCGCGCTTTTTCGAGGATGGAAACCACATCAATGGAGCTGCAGCCACCGACCGCCAGCAGGATCATCTCCATCGGGCTGGCCCCCTCACCGGGGTTGGCACCATCCAGGATCACCTTGTGACCAGATTCACTCTCACCCACAAACTTCATCCCTTCCACCCAGCTGACCTTGGCTTTCATCTCGCACTCTCTCCTGTTAATCATGATGATGGATCCCTAGCATAACCCAGTCGCTTATCTCTGCCGAACAGGGGGAGTTGGGATGGAAATAGATCAAAATCAACATCTCCGACCTCTATCTTCCCTAGAATGGCCGAAGCGGCGCAGCAGGCATTACTCAAAGGGCTCTGTCAAAAGCCCGCAAAGCCTTGTCAGCACAGGCAAAGGCTCTTATCCTACTGCGACCAATACAAGGAATGGCAAGATTGGCAGCTTGCCCGGACGCACAAGTCCATAAAAAGACACTACAGAGGAATTCTCATGGTCATTGGCAAACCGCAAAGCGATCCCACCCTGGAATGGTTCTTGTCGCACTGCCACATTCATAAGTATCCCGCCAAGAGCACCCTGATCCATGCGGGTGAAAAAGCGGAGACCCTCTACTACATCGTCAAGGGCACTGTGGCCGTCTTGATCAAGGACGATGAGGGCAAAGAGATGATCCTCTCCTATCTGAACCAGGGTGATTTCCTGGGCGAGATGGGGATGTTCGAGGAGAACGAGAACCCCGAGCGCTCCGCCTGGGTTCGCGCGAAAGGCTCTTGCGAAGTGGCAGAGATCTCCTACAAGAAGTTCCGCCAGCTGATCCAGGTCAACCCGGACATTTTGATGCGTCTCTCTGGCCAGATGGCCAAGCGCCTGCAACACACCAGCCAGAAAGTGGGTAACCTCGCCTTCCTGGATGTGACCGGCCGGATCGCCCAGACCCTGCTCAACCTGGCCAAACAGCCGGATGCCATGACCCACCCGGATGGCATGCAGATCAAGATCACCCGTCAGGAGATCGGCCAGATCGTCGGCTGCTCTCGTGAAACCGTGGGCCGCATCCTGAAGATGCTGGAAGAGCAGGAGCTCATCTCTGCTCACGGCAAGACCATTGTGGTATTTGGCACTCGCTGATGACCCGTCCGCAGGCCTGACTGAGGCCTTGGGATAAAAAAGGCTGCTACGGCAGCCTTTTTTGATCCTCTCCCCTATAATCCCGAACGCCCTTCACTGTTCCGGCATTCGCCCAGAGAGTTACTATGCACCTTCAATGTCCCCGCTGCCGCAGTCCGCTCCATCTTCATGAAGCCTCCCAAGGGCGCTATTGCGACAACAAGCATCACTTCGATCCGGCACCGGAAGGTTATCTGGATCTCATCCCCGGCAAGAAAAACCCCAAAGACAGCGACAGCCGTGCCCTGATGCGCGCCAAGCACCATTTCCTGGAAGCCGGGCACCAATTGCAGCTGGTTGAGGCCATGGCCGGCCTGCTCGCTCCGCTGGCCCCACAAGAGCTGATCCATCTTGGGTGCGGTGAAGGCTACTACTGCCGCGCGCTGGCAGAGCGCCTGCCCGGCTGGCAGTTTGCCGGGGTTGATATCGCCAAGAACACCATCTTTGCCGCCAAAAAAGCGCAGCCGGACGGCCAGTTTGTCATTGCCGATCCCGCTCGCGCGCCGTTGCAACCGGGTTCTGCTCAGGTGCTGTTGGTCAACGATCTCAAGGTCAAGACCGAACAGCTTGTCAGCTGGCTGGCCCCCGGTGGCTATCTGCTCTATCTGCAGCCGGGCCCGCGCCATCAGTGGCAACTGCGGGTCAGCCTCAATCCGGTGAGCATGGAACACCCCCTCAGCTGGCCAACCCTCGGCGGCCTCAATCCGGTGGCTCAACAGCGCTGCCAGTTCAGCCTTACCATGGATCAGGCCATGCGCAGCTTTATTCTGGAGACCAGCCGTCTTGGCTGGCGGGCAACCGGTGAGCAGCGTCACGCTTTCGCTCAACAGGGCCCGAATGAACTGGAACAGGATCTGCTGCTGACCCTGTGGCAAAAACCCATCTGATCACTGGGGGGAGCCTTGCAAGGCTCCCGCCCCGTTTTTCCCGCCCCGCCCCATTCTCCCCTGCGTGATCTAGCTCACAACTTGAGCCATCGACCTTGTTGCTCAGAACAGCCTTGATGTCAAAAAAGTCACTAGAAAATAATTCATTGAATTTAATCTCTTTTTATCTTGTCAAAAACCGTCACACCCAGTCTTGATAACGACCTCGTCACCTCAATTAAACAACGATGGATTCAGGCCCAGTCAAGGTTGGGACGCCTACCGTGTGGCTATCGGACTATTTCCGATTTCACAGAACCGACAACAAGTTCGGAAGTGTTTACATCAGAGGAATAACGCATATGAAGAAGTCTGCACTGACTATTGCCATCTCCAGCCTGCTGCTGGCGAGCGGCGCCCATGCTGCTACCGTTTACAACCAGAACGATACCAAGCTGGAAATCGGCGGCCGTGCACAAGGTGCTTACTACGGTACTGACGACAACGGTTCCGAAGGTGACCAGAGCTACTTCCGTCTGCACGTTGCTGGCGAGACCAAGATTGCTCCCGAGATGAAGGCGTTCGGCTTTGCCGAGTACAACCTGCCGACTTCCGGTTCTGACAACGACGAGCTGCGTTATGCCTATGCCGGCATCAAGCACGACCGTTTCGGCGCATTCAGCTATGGTCGTCAGGATGGCCTGTTCACCAAGGCCGTCAACAACTATACCGACGTCCTGCCTGAGTGGGGCGGTGACGGCCTGGGCAAAGATACTGAAGTATTCGGTACCGGCCGTACCAACGGTCTGGCCCAGTACATCTATAACTACCAGGGTCTGACTCTGGGTGCCCAGTTCACCGGTAACAATGATCCGCAAAACGCCGGTCGCAGTGCAATCACTGAATCTTTCAACGGCAACACCTACAACGGCGAAAGCTGGAATAGCAAAGGTTCTGCTGAAGGCTTCGCAGTATCTGCCAACTACGATTTCGATATGGGCCTGAGCCTGGGTGCTGCCTATAACCAGGCTGGCAAGACTGACGAGCAAGCTCGCTACGCCGCCTTCGGTGGCGACAAGGATGCCAAGCTGATGGGCTTCGGCGCCAAATATGCAACTGGCGACCTCTACCTGGCTGCAACCTACTCCCACGGTGAAGACCACCTGTTCGTCAACAACGGCTACGCCGAGAAGATGGATGGCTACGAAGCCGTTGCCCAGTACACCATCGGCAAGTTCAAGCCTTCTCTGGCCTACCTGCGCACTGACGTGAAAGACTCCGCTCGCGGTATCGATGATACCTACACCGAGTACGTATCTATCGGTGCCTGGTACAACTTCACCGAGAACTTCAACGCCTATGTTGATTACAAGCTGAACCTGCTGGACTCCGTAGATGGCAAGTCCACCAACTCTCTGGGCAAGAACACCGACGACGTAGTCGCGGTTGCCCTGCAGTACAACTTCTAAGTAATTGGAAGTCAGTTATACCCTGTGATACCAATGTCTACTGTTTGAATTACTTCCGGCCGCTCTGCGGCCGGTTTTTTTATTGCGCCTTTTCAGCACCTTGCATATAACTATCGAGCGGATTGATGGCAATATCCGCGTCGTTGACAGGGAGTGACAAGGAGATATTCACGGATGAGACAAGCGCGCGGGAACATAGACTGGCAACGCGGATGGCTGCTGTTGCCACTGCTGTTGATATCGCTCATCTGGAGCAGTACGGCAGATGCCAGCTGGGATCAGAGCCTCTATCGTCAACTGGGTCTGGCCGGCAAGCTGGATAAACAGACCTTTCGTCAGGCACTCAACAGTTATCAAACTGTGCGCCACAAACGCAAACCCATTCTCACCATCATCGATTACAGCAAGCCATCCACCCAGCGCAGACTGTTTGTCATCGATATGAAACGCCACAAGCTGCTCTATCACACCTGGGTCAGCCATGGCCGCAACTCCGGTGAACTGGATGCTGAACGCTTCTCTAACCAGCTCAACTCTCGGCAAAGTTCTCTTGGCGTCTATCGCACGGCGGAAACCTATCAGGGCAAGCATGGCTATTCGCTGCGACTCGATGGCTTGTCACCGGGTAAAAACTGCAATGCCCGCAAGCGTGCCATCGTGGTACACGGCGCCGCCTATGCCAGCCCGACCCATCTGCGCAAATATGACAAGCTGGGCCGCAGCTGGGGTTGCCCCGCCCTGCCCAAGGAGCAGGCCAGAGCCATCATAGATACCATCAAGGGGGGGAGTGTCATCTACGCCCACGGCTAGCGGGCACAACACCAAAAAACGCAAGGCCAGCAATCGCTGGCCTTGTTTGTTACGCTTTTCACTCTAAACGTGGCGCGTTATTGGCGCACCACCAGTACCGGACAGGGTGCATGACGCACCACAGACTCGGCGACACTGCCTACCAGCAGATGGCTGATACCGGAGCGGCCGTGGCTGCCCATCACGATCAGCTCAACCTCATCCTCCTTGGCCTGAATGACAATTTCATCGGCGGCGCGGCCAAAGCGAATATCAAAGGTGGCAGGGATCGGCAGGGTGGCAACCAGCTCTTTGAGCTGGGTTCTGGCCTGACGCTCCATCTCGTGAGTGATCTCGATGGCCGTCATATGCAGGATCTTGTAACTGTCAAAACCGTGCAGTTGATCAACCACGTGGATCAGCTTGAGCTGGGCCTGATGGCTCTGTGCCATAAAAACGGCATAGTCGAGTACCGCGCGAGACATTTGGGAAAAATCGACTGGACAGAGCAGAGTCTTGATCGATGGCATAATGCAGTCTCCTCTACTGATTGGGGTGCTATTGAATCTTTACTCGATCATAACGATCCGACCGTAAATAACCCTCGACCCTGTCGCAAAATGGAGATGCGGAATGTTTTCTCCGCCCGCCACTATCAATGGCATGGTATAAATCAGGTGATAAATGCTCTCCTCACCCCTGCGAGGATAATGCTGACCATGCTGCGCATCGGTTGTTTGCTGCTTTACTGTCTGTGTGCGATCGCCCACGCTCGCACAGCCGATATTCACGTCTATTGCGATGGCTGGCCCGGTTTCTGCCAACCGGATGGCCGCGGTATCTATCTCGATCTGGTGCGAACCATCTACCAACCCCACGGCTATCAGATCGTGCCCCATATCGTGCCCTACAAACGCGCCGTCGCCATGGTAGCCAGGCAAGAGGGGGATATGGCGATGAGTGTCTATCTGGACGAGATCAAGGGGGTCAGGCAGCCCCATCAGCCAGCCTCCGCCGATGATGTGACCGTCTTCATGCTCAAACAGTGGCAGCCACAATGGCTGGGGGAGCGCAGTCTTGAAGGCGAGACCGTGCTTTGGCGGCGAGGGTGGGTGCTGGATAAATATCTTCCGGTTACCATGCGGTGGCACGAAATCGACAACCATGAGATGGCCCTGCAGCTGATTGGCAAGGGGCGCTATCGCTATTACCTGACCGCTGGCGTGCTCCATGCAGCCGATGAGACCCCGGCCAATATGTACCGCACCATTTTGCGCTGGATCCCGACTTACCCCATTTTTGCCGATACCGAACGGGGCGAGCGGCTACTGCTGCTGTGGGATCAGGAGATGGTGAATCTGATCCGTCGCGGCACGCTGGCCGAGATATATCGCCATTATCACCTCTATGAATACTACCGCGACTTTCTCGAGGAGCAGGCGGTCAAGGCCAGCGAAAAATGATCCCGCCATAGGGGAAAGAGAAGGATGCCGCAGCCCCGTCAACAGCGGCCACCGCCAGCAACCTGCCCATGAGCAACACCTTTCCATTGTGGTTTGAGTCACCGTAGCCACGCCACAACTCAGGGTTGCCGGAACCCCTTCGCCAAGCGGTCATAGAGGATCACATTGACCGAGGCGGCCAGATTCATGCAGCCCTGAGTCGGCACATAAACCACATCTTTCACCGCGCCATAGAGCTTGGGATCCAGGGTGCCATCCTCCGGCCCGAAGATATAAAAAGCGCGTTCCGGATGGATATAGTCGGGGAGCGGCGTAGCGCCGTCGATCAGATCGACCACCACGGGAACACACCCTTCCGGCATGAATTGCAGCAGGTCATCCACCCCGAGCAACGGGATCTTCTCCACCATCTGCTTGGTATCGGTGGCAAAGCGGCGCGCCAGCTCGAAGCGGTTGCCGGTGTAGTAAACCTCATCCACTCCGTAGCAACCCGCAGCCCGCATCACGGCACCGACATTTTCCGGGGATTTGGGATTGACCAGCCCCACGCAGCAGAATGCTCTCTTTTCCATCATCTCTCCTCATCTTGCGGCGGCCATTATAAGCCGCTGCGGGGTCATCGACCCGTTAAAAGTACCTCGCCAGGCTCAACGACTCGTCACCCCATCACGAATGTCGATTTTTTGTGCGCAAGCCGACAAATTTTGTACAAGTCGATAGCCAGCAAACGTTTCCCAGCAATAATAGACAAACGTTTGTAAGTGGATGTTTGTCTATGACTGAGCGTGAACAAGAGATCCTCGCCCTGCTGCGTCAGGATCCCATGATTGCCCAGCAGGAATTGGCCGATCGCCTCGGCATCAGCCGCTCTGCGCTGGCCAGCCACATCTCAAGCCTGATCCGGCAGGGGTATGTGCAAGGCAGAGGTTATGTACTGCGAGAAGGCCCCTACGTGGTGGTGATCGGCGGTGCCAATATGGATATTTGCGGCACCAGCCACGACAACCTGCTGCTCGGCGACTCCAATCCGGGCAAGGTGCGCACCTCGGCCGGTGGTGTTGGCCGCAATATCGCAGAGAATCTGGCACGGCTCGGCAGCGATACCCGACTGCTGACCGCAGTCGGCAACGACCAGTATGGTCACCATCTGCTGGAGGTAAGCCAGCGGGCCGGCGTCGATGTGCGCCAGACTCTGGTGCTCGATGGCCACACCACCTCCTGTTATCTCAGCCTGCATGATGGCAGCGGCGAAATGAGCTGTGCCATCAATGACATGGCCATTATCGAGCAGCTCACTCCTGCCCGCCTGACACCCCTCGCAGGCTTTCTCGGCGGTGCCAGGCTCTGGGTGCTCGACACCAATCTGGCCATCCACACCCTCGACTGGCTGTTCGAGCGGCAAGGTGAGCACGCCATCTTTGTCGATACCGTTTCGGTGGCCAAGGTGGAGAAGATCCGCCCCTGGCTCGGCAAGATCCACACCCTCAAACCCAATCGCAGCGAGGCCGAGCAGCTGTGCGGCATGACCATCGCCGGGCCCGAAACCTGGCCCATGGTGGCCGCCTGGTTCCACCGCGCCGGGGTCAAGCGGCTGTTTCTCAGTCTGGGTGAACAGGGGATCTTCTACAGCGATGGCGAGCAGCAGGGCCACCTGCCGGTGCTGGGCAGTCCGGTGCTCAACGTCACCGGCGGCGGGGATGCCTTTATGGCTGGCCTCGCCCACGCCTGGCTGCAAGAGCTCGACATTGCCCAGACCACCCGCTTTGCCCTGGGCTGCGCCGCCCTCACCGTCAATTGTTCCGATACCGTTTTTACCGGTCTGAGCAAGACCGCCGTTGACCGCATACTGGAGGAGTACTCATGCTGAACGCTTACCTCGATATCCAACCGGAAGTTGCTGCCGCGCTGGCCGCCGGCAAACCGGTCGTCGCCCTCGAATCAACCATCATCTCCCACGGCATGCCCTATCCGCAGAACGTGGAGACGGCCCGTCAGGTTGAACAGGTGGTGCGCGACAACGGCGCCATTCCGGCGACCATCGCCATCCTCGACGGCCGCCTCAAGGTGGGTCTGGATGCCGGTGCGCTGGAAGCGCTGGGCCGTGCTGGCCACAGCGTGACCAAGTGCAGCCGCCGCGACATTCCGTTCGTACTGGCGCGCAAGGGGATGGGAGCCACCACGGTCGCCTCCACCATGATCATCGCCGCCATGGCGGGGATCCGGGTCTTTGCCACCGGTGGCATTGGCGGGGTACATCGCGGCGCGCAGGAGACCTTCGATATCTCGGCCGATCTGCAGGAGCTGGCGCAAACGCCAGTGGCCGTAGTCTGTGCCGGTGCCAAATCGATCTTAGATATCGGACTGACGCTGGAGTATCTGGAGACACAAGGGGTGCCGGTGATCGGCTATCAAACCGAAGAGTTGCCCGCCTTCTACACTCGCGAGAGCGGCTTCAAGGTTGATTATCGACTGGAGAGTCCGGCGGCCATCGCCGAGGCGCTGCGCCTCAAGTGGGAGCTGGGACTGGCGGGCGGCGCCGTGGTGGCCAACCCCATCCCGACCGCACACGCCATGCCTAAAGCCGACATCGACGCAGCCATTGCCCAGGCGCTCCATGAAGCGGATGAGCAGGGGATCAAGGGCAAGGCGTCAACCCCCTTCCTGCTGGCCCGCGTCTGCGAGCTGACTGGCGGCAACTCGCTCGCCGCCAACATTCAGCTGGTACTGAACAACGCGGCGCTTGGCGCCCGCATCGCCGCCGCGCTTTAATTGCACACCGATACCTCGCCATGTAAAAGAGGGCCTCGCGGCCCTCTTTGTTGTTTTTGCTATCTGCAGCGCTATTGCAACGCTGTGTTATTGCAGTACCACGCGCCCATTGAGGGGCTGCACCGGTCGGTTGTTGGGGTGGTGCATCACCGCCTTGAAGGCGTCGATCTGGGCCTGACTGACCTCAACCGGCTGCTTCATCACCAGCCAGCGCACCCCTTCCGAGCAGGGAGGCGTAGTAAGGGAACCGCTGAAGCGATAGTAGTCATGGCTTTCCGGCAGCAGTTGCTCAGCAGAGAGCGGCGCCTTGAGGGCCTGGATCTCCCCCACCTTGGCAGGTAATACACTCCAAGCTGCCGCCAGCACCGGATTGGCCTTGCCAGCCTCGAACATCACCGCCACCACGGCGATCTCTCCCTTGTCACTGACGTGCACCAGATGCCCTTCCAGCGGATAGGATTTGCCCTCGATGAGGTTCTCACTCGGGGCGTGGAAGTGAAACTGCTTTAGTTCAAACCTGGTGCCATCGAGTTGCAAGGTGCTGCCCGGGGCATAACCGACCTGCACGGTATGACCGTTGTTGACCACTGTGTTGCCACCCGCCTGATAGTGGAGTACCAGCGGGGCCAGTTTGGCCTCGACCAATCCGTTCAGGTCAACCGGCGACTGATTGCTGCCCGCACACTGGCTAAACTCAGGGGTCAGCTTGGCCCAGTGGGCAGGTCCCGCCTCACCGCTATATTCCCAATGGGGGGTGGCAGCAAACACGACAGGGCACAGCAACAGGGAGCAGGCCAACAGAGGCTTTCTCATCATACATCCTTATCTTGATTGAAAAGCACGACCATCCTCTCCCCCGGATAGCGGGGCATGCAGAGATGGCATATCTGATACGCGGGATACAGAACATCAGAGCGACTTTCTAATGGTAACGAGCACGGGTTGGTCAATCGGTTTGACCGCGGCTCAATACAGAGTCGTTTGGCAAGTATATGGTGAGGGATCGACAGAGACAGTGAAAGAGGGGGAAATTAATCAGCCGGCTATCCACTCATCGTCTGGCGGATACGGGGCAAGGTTCAGGGAGTCACGCTTTCATAACAACCATCCATAACAACCATCGCGGGAATCCGAGCTCCCGCGATGGTTGCCGATAACGGCAATTAACGGTCGCGATTCAACGCGATCAGACGATCAAGAATCGCCTCACCATCGGCACGCAAACCGTTGTGCTCATATTCATTGGTGATCCAGGCACGACTGTTGCCCAGGCCACGCAGGGTCTCGCGGCTGTAGTCAAACTCTACATACATATCCTCGGCATAGACGGCGCAGGCTACCGGCACCTTGTTGCGGGCCAATTGTGCCGGGTCATAGAGCGCCCCCCAGTCCGCCTTGTTGGCCAGCAGATGAGCCGCCTCTTTCAGGGGCAGCAACTCGCGAAACTGCTCGAACATCCAGGGGTAAACCATCTCGCCGGTGAAGGCGAAATCCTTGCCGGGCGCCCAGTTCACCGCAGGAAACTCCCCTCTGACCCGATCCGCCGCCCAGCGAGTCGCCTCCCCTTCGGCGTAGATAGCCTCGTGCAGAATGGCAAACAGCGGGTTGGTATTGAATGGCTGCATGCTCTGCACCTGATAGAGAAAGGCCGGGCTCAGCTTGTCACCGATAAAGGCCTCCTCCAGCAGGTAATAAAGCTCCTCGAAAGCACCCGTAGCGCCGAGATCCAGCCCTTGCTGCTGGAACTGCTCCACCGTCAGGCGCTGGCCGTTGGGCAGCCGCACATCGTGATGGTGCAGATGGTTGGCCAGCCGGTTGGAAATCCCCTGAGCGTGGGGGAAGCGGGCGAAGAAAGCACGGTTCTTGTCGGCAACCCGCTTATAGGTGGCACGGTAAACCTCCTCGGCACTGCGGCTGATCGGCGCGATACCGCCGGTGATATAGACCTCCCGCAGGCTATCGGGGAAGAGCGAGAGATAGGTCAGGCAGCAAAAACCGCCAAAACTTTGCCCCAGCAGGCTCCAGCGATGCTTGGGACTGAGCTCCAGCCGGATGAACTCGGCATCTTGCACTATGCTGTCGGCGCGAAAATGGCTGAGATACTCCGCCTGCTCGGTCGGTGTCATTTTGGCCAGAATATGCCCATGGATGGGGCTCGACATCCCGGTGCCACGCTGATCCAGCAGCAGCACTCTGAACTCCTGCAACGCCCGCTTGAGCCAACCACTGTTAGCCGTCGGGCGCGGCGCCCCGAATCCCGGCCCCCCTTGCAAAAAGAGCAGCCAGGGCAACTTCTCATCAATCTTGTCTTTACGGCAGAGGGTGCGGGCAAACAGGGTAATGCTGTCACCATCCGGCTCATCATGATCGAGGGGAACGGTAAAAAAGTGCGGCTCGCAATGAATGCCGTCCAGTACATAGCTCAAGGGGCTGTTCATCTGGGATCTCTCCGTCAGGATGGGAACATCATTGACCCCATCATATCCTCGCCCAGCCACAGGGTCACTCCGGTTTTCCAAAATGTTAACAATGGCTTAAAGGTCGAAACATCACCAGACAAGCCGCTCTTCAACGGTGCTGAATTAATTGTTTTGCGGGGGAGATTGACGCCATGGCGCCATTCAACAAAGATGGCTCGCCTGCACAGGAGTGCAGCCATTCAGGCCGACAAAATAGATAAGGGAATGTGATGAAACCGAAGTGGATCAGGGCCAGAAAAAGAGAGAAGAAGCCATGCCCTGGCAGCATGCTGCAGACCGGAATGCTGCTGTTCAGTGCCACCTGTGGCGCAACGCTCTTTTTGGCAGCATGCAACAGCAACTAGAAATGAAAAAGCCCGCTCGATTGAGCGGGCTTTTCGAATTTGGCTCCTCCTACTGGACTTGAACCAGTGACATACGGATTAACAGTCCGCCGTTCTACCGACTGAACTAAGGAGGAATTGTGGTGCCCAGAGACGGAATCGAACCGCCGACACGGGGATTTTCAATCCCCTGCTCTACCGACTGAGCTATCTGGGCAACGGCGCGCATTAAACCCTTTCCAGCGCAGGGTGTCAACCATGATGGCACGATAAAAAGCACCTTCGCTCAACAACTGAACGCAATGAACGGTTATTAGCCGTTTCGGAGCAGAAATCTGCCTAACCGTGACCCGTCTCATATATGAATGATCACCAAACCGCGGGAAATCACGGCCTCTATAGCTTTGCCACATTGAGCCGAATCCACTCTGCGAGTATGCTTTGCCGCAATGATACCGCCTGGAGGCAACATGAGTCTGAATATGCAAGAGTGGCGTGAAGAGACCACCGAGATCGTCAACGAACTGCTGGCCGATGGCAGCAATCCCGATGCGGATTACGACATCGAGCACCACTTCGCCTGCCAGGATTTCGACCGTCTGGAAAAAGCAGCGGTTGACCTGTTCAAGGCCGGTTTTGAAGTGACCGATGCCGAAGAGATGGAGCTGGATGACGGCGCCACCATCTTCTGCTTCGATGCCACCATCGAGTGTAAGCTGAATGTCGAAGCGATCGTCGCCGATATCGCCAAGATGCTGCCCATCCTGGAAAAATATGGGGTGGATTACGATGGCTGGGGCACCTACTTCCAGGATTGATCCTGCCTCCATCGTAAAACAACAAGGCCACCTTGCGGTGGCCTTGTTGTTTCTAGCGATCTCTCACGCCAGATAGCTGGCAGCGAACTCCGCCGGCGGCAGGGGGCGACTGAACAGATAGCCCTGGAGCCGATCACACCCCGCCTCGGTCAGCCACAACTGCTGCTCGGGTGTCTCTACCCCTTCGGCTGTGATCCGGATCCCCAGCTCATGGCCCAACCCGATGACAGAACGCACGATAGCGGTGGTCGCGCTATTGCTGGCCAGCCCCTGAGTGAAGCTGCGATCCAGCTTGAGGGTCGCTACCTGCAACCGCGGCAGATAGGCCAGTGAACAGTAACCGGTACCAAAGTCGTCGATGGCCAACTGAAAACCGGCGGCGATCAGGTTGTCGAGGTTGGTCTCAATCTCGTCGGCGTTCTCCATCAGTACCCCTTCGGTGATCTCCAGCTCCAGTTGACTGGCCTTGAGACCATGGCGAGCGATGCAGGCAGAGACCCGTTGACAGAGCGTCGGATCACGGAACTGCAGCGGCGAGAGATTGATGGATAGCACCATATCCGGCAGCGCAGTTTGCCACTGCGCCAGCTGGGCACAGCCCTGCTCCAGCATTAACTGGCCAAGCTGACCGATAATCCCCATCTCTTCCGCCAACGGAATGAATTCGTCGGGGGAGATCATCCCAAGCTCGGGATGGGGCCAGCGACAGAGCAGCTCGGCGCCGTGCAGTCGGTGAGTGCGAGTACAGATAATAGGCTGATAGACGGCAACCAGCTGGGCGGACTTGATGGCGAGTGGCAACTGGGCGGCGATCAGCTGACGCCGCTTGAGCCGGGCATGCAGCTCGGGATCAAACAGGGTGCAGTACTGCTGCTGCCGTTTGCCCTGCGCCAGCGCAGCCTCGGCATGGCTGAGCAACCGCTCGGCATCGCTTGCCCGCCCCTGGGCCAGCCCCAGAAACACCGGGATCTGGATGCGATGATCTTCCACCTGATAGTGCTCCATCAACTGCTGCTGCAGATGCTGGCTCCACCCCTGCAATGGCTCGTTGAAGTCCGGCAGCAGCAGGCTGAAGTCATCGGCAGCGACCCGACAGAGCAGGGAACGCGGCGGTACCAGCTGCTGCAACCGCTTGGCCACCTGGCTCAGCAGGCGATCGGCAATCCGGATCCCGAAGCGATCGTTGATTTCACGAAAATGGTGCAGATCGACCAGCACCAATGTGGCACTGCGTCCCCCAAGATGGCGGCTGGTCTGCAAGAACCGGGAGAGTTTGAGCAGCCCGGTCAGACTGTCGTAGTGCTGCTCCTGCTGCAACTGCGCCTGAGTGGTGCGCAGGCCGGTGATGTCACGCCCCAGCGTCAGGATCCCGAGGGAGTGGCCGTCACCATCGGGGACATCGACCCGGGTGATCTCCATGTGTCGCCCCTGCCCGCTGGCATCCAGCAGACAGCACTCGCCGTGGCCCATCCCCTGCGGCGCCGCCAACCGGAACGGCAGCTGCTGCCCCAGCACCTCATCGGCCCCATGGCCGATAAAGTCGAGAAACGCCTGATTGCACTCCAGCAATACCCCGTTGTGATCATCGAAACGGATCAGGTCAGGAATGGCATCGAGCAAAAAACGCTGCAACAACTGCTGCTTTTTGACCGTCTGTTCCAGGCTCTTGCGCTGGGCAATCTCGTTAACCACGCCGAACACTGCGCAAGCTTCCCCCTGCGGAGTGTAAAGAGGCACCTTGTGCACCTCCATCCAGCAGGTATTCCCGCCCCGGTTGCAATGAAGCTGCTGATACAGCATCGGCACGCCTCCGGCAAGCAGCTGCTCATCCTCACTGCGAAAGAGATCGCCCCATGGCATCTCTGCATCTGTCTTGCCGACTACCTCGGCAGGCGACTCCAGCTTGGCTTCACGGGCGAACTCACGATTGGCGAACAGGTAACGCCCATGACTATCTCGACAGAAGATACTCATTGGCAATTGGTCGATGATCTGCTGCAGCAGATCCGGGGTGAGCATGTTGGTCACAGGGGCGCTTATGGAGGAATTTCGAGCAAATCTATGATAGCAAACCAATTTTGTAAAGCACCCCGATCACCTCCCCATAACATCGAACGCTGGATGGTTGCTGACAGAGATTGTCGCTCCGGCGATAATAGGCGCCGGTTGGCCAATGGCCTGGTGATATGGACGAGAGAAACAAGATGAAAAAGATTATGGGGAGCGCATTGGCGCTGCTGCTGGTTGGTTGTGCTGGTGACAATAACGGCGGTGAGGAGTATCGCTACAACCCGCCAATTGCCAAGGCAACCAACAATACTCAGGAAATGGCGATCCCGGTGGATCTGGTGTGGGCTCGCGCCGAGAAGTGGTTCACCGATCACGGCCTCACCATCGAAAACAGCCAGCGTGGTTCCGGCCTGATGACCGCCAACGTCAACCAGTCAGCCGACGGGCTGGAGTGGCTGGACTGCGGTACTATGGGTTCCAAAGTTGCACTGGGCAACCCGAACCTGCAGATCAACCTGATCATCACCCAGAGCGGCAACAGCAGCGTGGCCACCGTCAACGTCAAGGGCAACACCGAGCTGTTCTTCGTTGAATCCTCAGGCGAGCGCGTACCGGCCCCGTCCATCAAGCCGGTCTGCGTCTCCCGCGGCACCCTGGAGCAGAGCCTGTTCGCCACCCTCGGCAACTGATTTCGCTTCCCTGCAAAGATAAAAAAAGCGGCAGATTGCTCTGCCGCTTTTTTATTGCCCCGAGTTGGGCTTACTTGTCGATATCGAGCATGTTGTTGGTCAACATGTAATCGATCACCTGGTTGGCCGTGGTGCCAGAACCGCCCGTCAGACTGTCGAAGGTATGGTTCATCAGCACAATCTCCTGAGTCACCGGCGCAGTACTGTTCTCCTTGACTTGCAGGTGCACCCCTTCATTGTCCTGGAACACCGAGAGCAGACTCTTCAGATCAGTCGTACTGTGAGAACCATCGTGATCCAGCAGATCGCTCAGATCCAGCTTGTCTCCTTCCAAACGGTTGATGGTGCCTGACCCCTTGTTGAAGTCCATGATGTAATCCTTGGTCAGGGAGCCGGATACTGTATCTCCCTTGTTCCAGACAAAGGTATCAGCCCCTTCCCCACCAATCAGGATGTCATTACCCAAACCACCGATCAGATAGTCATTACCAGCTCCACCATCCAGCACATCGCTTCCACTCCCTCCACGCAGCGCATCTTTACCGTCACCACCGTAGAGATGGTCGTTACCCGAACCACCAAAAATGACATCAGAGCCATTTTGA
Source organism: Aeromonas sp. FDAARGOS 1419 (assembly GCF_019047045.1). Classification (NCBI taxonomy): domain Bacteria; kingdom Pseudomonadati; phylum Pseudomonadota; class Gammaproteobacteria; order Aeromonadales; family Aeromonadaceae; genus Aeromonas; species Aeromonas sp. FDAARGOS 1419. The sequence goes on along the minus strand of NZ_CP077209.1, from coordinate 4,414,260 downwards.
CCATAGATTCGGTCATCACCACCACCACCATGAGCAATATCCAGATAGGCATTGCTGTTTGCAGTGATCTTCAGATCGCTGTTTTCATTGTTGGGGTCTTGCAGTAGAAGCGAGTCGGCCCCACGGCTGAAGTTATCCACAGCCAGCTCTGCTGCATCCTGTTTCTGCTGAGCGTTGCTATCGAAACCGGATACATGGCTGTCTCCCAGATAGATAATATCGTTACCCTTACCCAGGTAGACCTTGTCGCCACCGACACCCACATCGACAACTATGCCGTTTTCAACGTGCTGCAGCGTCTTGTCGATCGGGGTGCCAGTTCCGGATGTCGACCATTGCACTTTCTGATTACTGGCTGTGGGGTCATACATCTGCACAGAGTCGATCATATCGCCCGTTGACTTGATGTCATAACCCACAACAAAGGTCAGCGTGCTTGCACTAGTGTCACCATCGAGATCTTTCAAGGTGTAACCGAAATCAAGCTTGACCGAGGGCGACACTGCAGCACCAAAGAACTGATAACTGCCGTTATCAAGATCGACAATCAACGAATGCTTGTTATCGATGTAGATAGTCAGCGTTTTGGTTGCTGCATCAAAGCTATGGCTGAGCGCGCTCGAACTGCCTGCAGTAGTAACTGTGCTGCCGTCAAAGTTATACGTCACGCCGCGGATCGTAAGTTGGCCAACAAAACCACCATCAGCACCAACTCCATATCCCTCAACACCGCTCAACAAATTACCGCCTATCGGCTGCACCACAGATTGCAACAGAATGGGTGGCAACTTGGTCACGTCCGGGACAATTACCGCATTGCCATCCACATTCAAGTAACCATCGAATGCAACTTTGTCCAGCTCGCCAGCTGGCACACTGTTCCCCATGCCGTATGCAAGCGCAGTCACCTTATTGTTCTGCAGATGTTTCGTCCATGCTGCAAGTTCACTCGCCTCAATGGTGTTGGGATTGCTGCCATCGCTACCTTCCGGTACGCCATCAGAGAGGAAATAGCTTACGTTGGAAGCTCCGGTTAACGGTCTTGCATTACTATTGCCACTCCAAAAACTCTCAGCCCATTTAATGGCGTCGTCGTAATCCGTTCCACCATTTGCAGTCAAGCCATTAATCCATCCTTTGGCCTGCTCAACAGTCATCCAGTAGATGGGGCTACCACTTGTTCCCTGATTCACAATACGTGCTTCAGAACTGAACAATACCAACTGCACCCGGGTTTGCCCTTGCGCCAGATATTGATCCAGCAACTGGTTGGCAGACTCTTTCATAACTTCCAAGCGAGTCTTTCCATTACCGGCTGCAAAGCCCATAGAACCGGAAACATCCAAAACCAGCTGTACGTTGGCACCAACTTTGGTTTCTGACTCCACGGCATGGAAGATCGGGCCAGCAACCGGTACATCGTCACGCACAGCCAAGTCAAACGAGCCAGTCGCAGTCTCAGCTCCAGACTTGCTTACCTCATAGTTGACGGTAAAGCGCAATTCGTCCTGGCTGGTCAACACTGTGCTCTGGCCATCTACTGTGTGGCTAAGCGGCTTGAGCAGAGTAAAGGTGTAGCTCGGTGGATTGGCACTGTTATCCACCGTCACGGTAAAGGCTACATTGGCGGGGTTGTTACCAAAGTACCCTTTGAGCCCGGCGCCATCCTGAACAACATTGACCGGCTGACCATCAATACCCGTCACCCCGCTCAGACCCGTAATGCCAACAAGTTTGAGTTGTACGCCAGAGACATTGCCACCACTGCCATCAGTCACCTGCAGCGACTGAGTCACAGAAAGCGGGCCGCTAGCAGGCATACCCACAGGCTCAGGCAAGTGTGCATTTCCGCCAGACAAACCATCTTCATCAACCAGACCATTGCCCAATCGCACAGAGAGATCGTTGTCAGTAATCGTTCCGGCTCCGGTCGCACCACCTACTGTCAGAGTCAAGGTTTCAGTCTGTTCTACCAGCTTGTCATTCACTGTCGGCACTGACACGGTAAAGCTCGTCACACCGGCTGGTACTGAGATTTTGCCTGTGCTGCTGTTATAGGTAACACCGTGACTGAACTGCAGAGTTCCCCAGTCAGAGTTAGAGGCAGCATGAGTACCACTGCCCGCGATTGAGAGGCTGTACTCAGTCACTACATTAGTCGCACCACTCAAGGTCACAACATGCTGCAAGGTAGCCCCTTCAACCACAGCGGCACTCGATACGCCGGTTACATCAGGGCGCGCCAGCGGGTTGACAGCAAAGCTGCCTTGCGAGCCGTCACCGTCCCGATCATAGGCCTTGAAGGTGAAGTCGATGTCGCCATCACCAACCGGACGCTGCATCTCTGCATACTGGAAGAATTCCCACTTGCCCGTTGCAGGCGTGAATTGCATCTTGAAGATCAAGCTGCCATCACTGGCCTTGCCAACCATGCTGTTGGCACCTTCCGCGGTAATGGTAATTGCCAGACCTGCAGCCGTTTTCAGACCCGTTTCAACGGTGCCGGTAACCAGCTCCAGACGCCCTTTACCATCAGCTCCCCATTGCGGTCCCACTGTCCCCGAGCCATAGGCAATCGCCTGCGGAGTAGAGGAGCCAAGGAACTCGATAGACTTGACGGTAAAGTCGCTGTTGTCCTTGACGTTGAACGAATTGCCGTTATCGGTTGCTTTGATCACCATGGTGTCAAAACCACCCTGCTGCACTTGGAAGTTCTGGTTGTACTCTCCCCCCGCCGCATCCGACCTAAAGGGAAGTGTTGAGATCAGAACTCCATCACGGTAGAACTCGACCACGCCGCTCTCCAGCTCACCACCGAACATCTTGCTGAACTCGATCTTGGCACCGTAAGCCACAGTGCCAGCATCCAGTTTGATCACCAGCTCTTCAGATACCCCTGAGCCGTCTGCCAGTTTGCGGAAATCGACCTCGTTCTCAATATTGTGGTAAGGGGCTGTCGAGCTCTTGACACCAATGCCTTCGCCCGAGCCATTAACCAGAGCACCGGTCAAGACAGTAGACGTTGAAGAGAGGAACCCTTTAGCCGTAATGGTGAACTTGCCACCATCAATGCTGGTGCGATCCCCGCTATAACCAGTCATGCTGAACTTGCCGGTCAATACATCAGGAATACTGGTTTTCACCAGCGAAACCGCGGCAGCATCGCCAGCAATGGGGGCATCATCCTCCACAGTGATGGACAGCGAACCAATCGTAGTACTCTGACCATCAGAAACAGAGACTCCGATGTTGAGACTCAGCGTGTCCTCGGCAGTAGTCACCGGATGATCGAGGGCGCCTTTCAGAGTAACGTCATAACCCCAATCTCCTTTGGTACTACCTGCTGGTGAAGTCAGCTTGACATCAAGCACAGCCTTGTAGTCCGCACCACCCAAGGTACCGGTATACCCGGTCAACACTTTGCCTGATGCATCCCAGTTCCACTTCACATCCAGACCGCCGGACTTGAGTCCGGATGGACCTGAGAGGCTGACCGTCACACTACTGCTATCGACATCCCCCACAGTAATAGTGCCGCTGGCGATGGTCGCATTGGTGGTATCTGTATTACCTGCGTTATCAGCCAACCCGTTGGCCAGCCCCTCTTCGGACACCACCGCAGGTTTATTGATCACCACGGTAGGAGGAGCGTCGTTGTCGGTGATGGTGGCCGTGCCGGTCACGGTGCTGCTGGTGCCTGCACCGCTCAGGGTGTAGTTCTCGCTCGCCTCGAACACGGTGTCATTCACGGTGCTCACCTTGACGCTGAAGCTGCCGGTGTTGGCCGGTACCGTCACGTTGAAGGTGCCGTCTGCATTGACGTTCACAACCTGATCTACCCCGCCGATAGTGACGGTCACCTGGGTGCCGCTGAAGTCAGCCCCCTTGGTGGCCGTGCCGCTGGCCAGGGTCAGCGTCAGCGTGGTCGGGGTGCTCGAGGTGTTGGTCAACCCCACCGCAAAGCTGTTGGCATTCCCTTCCACCACAGTGTCACCCACGATGGTCGCCACCTTCGGTGCACTGTCGTTGTCGGTGATGGTGGCCGTGCCGGTCACGGTGCTGCTGGTGCCTGCACCGCTCAGGGTGTAGTTCTCGCTCGCCTCGAACACGGTGTCATTCACGGTGCTCACCTTGACGCTGAAGCTGCCGGTGTTGGCCGGTACCGTCACGTTGAAGGTGCCGTCTGCATTGACGTTCACAACCTGATCTACCCCGCCGATAGTGACGGTCACCTGGGTGCCGCTGAAGTCAGCCCCCTTGGTGGCCGTGCCGCTGGCCAGGGTCAGCGTCAGCGTGGTCGGGGTGCTCGAGGTGTTGGTCAACCCCACCGCAAAGCTGTTGGCATTCCCTTCCACCACAGTGTCACCCACGATGGTCGCCACCTTCGGTGCACTGTCGTTGTCGGTGATGGTGGCCGTGCCGGTCACGGTGCTGCTGGTGCCTGCACCGCTCAGGGTGTAGTTCTCGCTCGCCTCGAACACGGTGTCATTCACGGTGCTCACCTTGACGCTGAAGCTGCCGGTGTTGGCCGGTACCGTCACGTTGAAGGTGCCGTCTGCATTGACGTTCACAACCTGATCTACCCCGCCGATAGTGACGGTCACCTGGGTGCCGCTGAAGTCAGCCCCCTTGGTGGCCGTGCCGCTGGCCAGGGTCAGCGTCAGCGTGGTCGGGGTGCTCGAGGTGTTGGTCAACCCCACCGCAAAGCTGTTGGCATTCCCTTCCACCACAGTGTCACCCACGATGGTCGCCACCTTCGGTGCACTGTCGTTGTCGGTGATGGTGGCCGTGCCGGTCACGGTGCTGCTGGTGCCTGCACCGCTCAGGGTGTAGTTCTCGCTCGCCTCGAACACGGTGTCATTCACGGTGCTCACCTTGACGCTGAAGCTGCCGGTGTTGGCCGGTATCGTCACGTTGAAGGTGCCGTCTGCATTGACGTTCACAACCTGATCTACCCCGCCGATAGTGACGGTCACCTGGGTGCCGCTGAAGTCAGCCCCCTTGGTGGCCGTGCCACTGGCCAGGGTCAGCGCCAGCGTGGTCGGGGTGCTCGAGGTGTTGGTCAACCCCACCGCAAAGCTGTTGGCATTCCCTTCCACCACAGTGTCACCCACGATGGTCGCCACCTTCGGTGCACTGTCGTTGTCGGTGATGGTGGCCGTGCCGCTGACGCCAGCAGCGCCATTGGTGGTGATGCCATTGGCTTCGGTCACCTTCAGGCTGAAGGTTTCAGGGCCTTCGTAGACGCTGTCCTGGGTCGTGGCGACGGTCACGGTCAGGTTGGTGACACCCGCCGGAACAGTCACATCGCCATTGGTGGCCACAGTCAAGGTTTGGGTCTGACCATTGCCGTCCACATAAGTGACGGTCATGGTGCCAAGGTCGGCAGCTTCAGCAGTGCCGTACACCAGGCCGAGGTTGATGACCAGCGGTGCTTCGGTGGCATTGGACAGGCTGACATTGAACACGGCATTGCTGCCTTCATTTACGTCGCCGGCGTTGCTGACGGCCAGAGCAGGCTTGTCATTGTCCGGGGTCGAGCCAGGGCCGGTACCATCGTCTTTGATGGTGGCATTGCCGCTGACGCCAGCAGCGCCATTGGTGGTGATGCCATTGGCTTCGGTCACCTTCAGGCTGAAGGTTTCAGGGCCTTCGTAGACGCTGTCCTGGGTCGTGGCGACGGTCACGGTCAGGTTGGTGACACCCGCCGGAACAGTCACATCGCCATTGGTGGCCACAGTCAAGGTTTGGGTCTGACCATTGCCGTCCACATAAGTGACGGTCATGGTGCCAAGGTCGGCAGCTTCAGCAGTGCCGTACACCAGGCCGAGGTTGATGACCAGCGGTGCTTCGGTGGCATTGGACAGGCTGACATTGAACACGGCATTGCTGCCTTCATTTACGTCGCCGGCGTTGCTGACGGCCAGAGCAGGCTTGTCATTGTCCGGGGTCGAGCCAGGGCCGGTACCATCGTCTTTGATGGTGGCATTGCCGCTGACGCCAGCAGCGCCATTGGTGGTGATGCCATTGGCTTCGGTCACCTTCAGGCTGAAGGTTTCAGGGCCTTCGTAGACGCTGTCCTGGGTCGTGGCGACGGTCACGGTCAGGTTGGTGACACCCGCCGGAACAGTCACATCGCCATTGGTGGCCACAGTCAAGGTTTGGGTCTGACCATTGCCGTCCACATAAGTGACGGTCATGGTGCCAAGGTCGGCAGCTTCAGCAGTGCCGTACACCAGGCCGAGGTTGATGACCAGCGGTGCTTCGGTGGCATTGGACAGGCTGACATTGAACACGGCATTGCTGCCTTCATTTACGTCGCCGGCGTTGCTGACGGCCAGAGCAGGCTTGTCATTGTCCGGGGTCGAGCCAGGGCCGGTACCATCGTCTTTGATGGTGGCATTGCCGCTGACGCCAGCAGCGCCATTGGTGGTGATGCCATTGGCTTCGGTCACCTTCAGGCTGAAGGTTTCAGGGCCTTCGTAGACGCTGTCCTGGGTCGTGGCGACGGTCACGGTCAGGTTGGTGACACCCGCCGGAACAGTCACATCGCCATTGGTGGCCACAGTCAAGGTTTGGGTCTGACCATTGCCGTCCACATAAGTGACGGTCATGGTGCCAAGGTCGGCAGCTTCAGCAGTGCCGTACACCAGGCCGAGGTTGATGACCAGCGGTGCTTCGGTGGCATTGGACAGGCTGACATTGAACACGGCATTGCTGCCTTCATTTACGTCGCCGGCGTTGCTGACGGCCAGAGCAGGCTTGTCATTGTCCGGGGTCAAGCCAGGGCCGGTACCATCGTCTTTGATGGTGGCATTGCCGCTGACGCCAGCAGCGCCATTGGTGGTGATGCCATTGGCTTCGGTCACCTTCAGGCTGAAGGTTTCAGGGCCTTCGTAGACGCTGTCCTGGGTCGTGGCGACGGTCACGGTCAGGTTGGTGACACCCGCCGGAACAGTCACATCGCCATTGGTGGCCACAGTCAAGGTTTGGGTCTGACCATTGCCGTCCACATAAGTGACGGTCATGGTGCCAAGGTCGGCAGCTTCAGCAGTGCCGTACACCAGGCCGAGGTTGATGACCAGCGGTGCTTCGGTGGCATTGGACAGGCTGACATTGAACACGGCATTGCTGCCTTCATTTACGTCGCCGGCGTTGCTGACGGCCAGAGCAGGCTTGTCATTGTCCGGGGTCAAGCCAGGGCCGGTACCATCGTCTTTGATGGTGGCATTGCCGCTGACGCCAGCAGCGCCATTGGTGGTGATGCCATTGGCTTCGGTCACCTTCAGGCTGAAGGTTTCAGGGCCTTCGTAGACGCTGTCCTGGGTCGTGGCGACGGTCACGGTCAGGTTGGTGACACCCGCCGGAACAGTCACATCGCCATTGGTGGCCACAGTCAAGGTTTGGGTCTGACCATTGCCGTCCACATAAGTGACGGTCATGGTGCCAAGGTCGGCAGCTTCAGCAGTGCCGTACACCAGGCCGAGGTTGATGACCAGCGGTGCTTCGGTGGCATTGGACAGGCTGACATTGAACACGGCATTGCTGCCTTCATTTACGTCGCCGGCGTTGCTGACGGCCAGAGCAGGCTTGTCATTGTCCGGGGTCGAGCCAGGGCCGGTACCATCGTCTTTGATGGTGGCATTGCCGCTGACGCCAGCAGCGCCATTGGTGGTGATGCCATTGGCTTCGGTCACCTTCAGGCTGAAGGTTTCAGGGCCTTCGTAGACGCTGTCCTGGGTCGTGGCGACGGTCACGGTCAGGTTGGTGACACCCGCCGGAACAGTCACATCGCCATTGGCGGCCACAGTCAAGGTTTGGGTCTGACCATTGCCGTCCACATAAGTGACGGTCATGGTGCCAAGGTCGGCAGCTTCAGCAGTGCCGTACACCAGGCCGAGGTTGATGACCAGCGGTGCTTCGGTGGCATTGGACAGGCTGACATTGAACACGGCATTGCTGCCTTCATTTACGTCGCCGGCGTTGCTGACGGCCAGAGCAGGCTTGTCATTGTCCGGGGTCGAGCCAGGGCCGGTACCATCGTCTTTGATGGTGGCATTGCCGCTGACGCCAGCAGCGCCATTGGTGGTGATGCCATTGGCTTCGGTCACCTTCAGGCTGAAGGTTTCAGGGCCTTCGTAGACGCTGTCCTGGGTCGTGGCGACGGTCACGGTCAGGTTGGTGACACCCGCCGGAACAGTCACATCGCCATTGGTGGCCACAGTCAAGGTTTGGGTCTGACCATTGCCGTCCACATAAGTGACGGTCATGGTGCCAAGGTCGGCAGCTTCAGCAGTGCCGTACACCAGGCCGAGGTTGATGACCAGCGGTGCTTCGGTGGCATTGGACAGGCTGACATTGAACACGGCATTGCTGCCTTCATTTACGTCGCCGGCGTTGCTGACGGCCAGAGCAGGCTTGTCATTGTCCGGGGTCGAGCCAGGGCCGGTACCATCGTCTTTGATGGTGGCATTGCCGCTGACGCCAGCAGCACCATTGGTGGTGATGCCATTGGCTTCGGTCACCTTCAGGCTGAAGGTTTCAGGGCCTTCGTAGACGCTGTCCTGGGTCGTGGCGACGGTCACGGTCAGGTTGGTGACACCCGCCGGAACAGTCACATCGCCATTGGCGGCCACAGTCAAGGTTTGGGTCTGACCATTGCCGTCCACATAAGTGACGGTCATGGTGCCAAGGTCGGCAGCTTCAGCAGTGCCGTACACCAGGCCGAGGTTGATGACCAGCGGTGCTTCGGTGGCATTGGACAGGCTGACATTGAACACGGCATTGCTGCCTTCATTTACGTCGCCGGCGTTGCTGACGGCCAGAGCAGGCTTGTCATTGTCCGGGGTCGAGCCAGGGCCGGTACCATCGTCTTTGATGGTGGCATTGCCGCTGACGCCAGCAGCGCCATTGGTGGTGATGCCATTGGCTTCGGTCACCTTCAGGCTGAAGGTTTCAGGGCCTTCGTAGACGCTGTCCTGGGTCGTGGCGACGGTCACGGTCAGGTTGGTGACACCCGCCGGAACAGTCACATCGCCATTGGTGGCCACAGTCAAGGTTTGGGTCTGACCATTGCCGTCCACATAAGTGACGGTCATGGTGCCAAGGTCGGCAGCTTCAGCAGTGCCGTACACCAGGCCGAGGTTGATGACCAGCGGTGCTTCGGTGGCATTGGACAGGCTGACATTGAACACGGCATTGCTGCCTTCATTTACGTCGCCGGCGTTGCTGACGGCCAGAGCAGGCTTGTCATTGTCCGGGGTCGAGCCAGGGCCGGTACCATCGTCTTTGATGGTGGCATTGCCGCTGACGCCAGCAGCGCCATTGGTGGTGATGCCATTGGCTTCGGTCACCTTCAGGCTGAAGGTTTCAGGGCCTTCGTAGACGCTGTCCTGGGTCGTGGCGACGGTCACGGTCAGGTTGGTGACACCCGCCGGAACAGTCACATCGCCATTGGTGGCCACAGTCAAGGTTTGGGTCTGACCATTGCCGTCCACATAAGTGACGGTCATGGTGCCAAGGTCGGCAGCTTCAGCAGTGCCGTACACCAGGCCGAGGTTGATGACCAGCGGTGCTTCGGTGGCATTGGACAGGCTGACATTGAACACGGCATTGCTGCCTTCATTTACGTCGCCGGCGTTGCTGACGGCCAGAGCAGGCTTGTCATTGTCCGGGGTCGAGCCAGGGCCGGTACCATCGTCTTTGATGGTGGCATTGCCGCTGACGCCAGCAGCGCCATTGGTGGTGATGCCATTGGCTTCGGTCACCTTCAGGCTGAAGGTTTCAGGGCCTTCGTAGACGCTGTCCTGGGTCGTGGCGACGGTCACGGTCAGGTTGGTGACACCCGCCGGAACAGTCACATCGCCATTGATGGCCACAGTCAAGGTTTGGGTCTGACCATTGCCGTCCACATAAGTGACGGTCATGGTGCCAAGGTCGGCAGCTTCAGCAGTGCCGTACACCAGGCCGAGGTTGATGACCAGCGGTGCTTCGGTGGCATTGGACAGGCTGACATTGAACACGGCATTGCTGCCTTCATTTACGTCGCCGGCGTTGCTGACGGCCAGAGCAGGCTTGTCATTGTCCGGGGTCGAGCCAGGGCCGGTACCATCGTCTTTGATGGTGGCATTGCCGCTGACGCCAGCAGCGCCATTGGTGGTGATGCCATTGGCTTCGGTCACCTTCAGGCTGAAGGTTTCAGGGCCTTCGTAGACGCTATCCTGGGTCGTGGCGACGGTCACGGTCAGGTTGGTGACACCCGCCGGAACAGTCACATCGCCATTGGCGGCCACAGTCAAGGTTTGGGTCTGACCATTGCCGCCCACATAAGTGACGGTCATGGTGCCAAGGTCGGCAGCTTCAGCAGTGCCGTACACCAGGCCGAGGTTGATGACCAGCGGTGCTTCGGTGGCATTGGACAGGCTGACATTGAACACGGCATTGCTGCCTTCATTTACGTCGCCGGCGTTGCTGACGGCCAGAGCAGGCTTGTCATTGTCCGGGGTCGAGCCAGGGCCGGTACCATCGTCTTTGATGGTGGCATTGCCGCTGACGCCAGCAGCGCCATTGGTGGTGATGCCATTGGCTTCGGTCACCTTCAGGCTGAAGGTTTCAGGGCCTTCGTAGACGCTATCCTGGGTCGTGGCGACGGTCACGGTCAGGTTGGTGACACCCGCCGGAACAGTCACATCGCCATTGGCGGCCACAGTCAAGGTTTGGGTCTGACCATTGCCGCCCACATAAGTGACGGTCATGGTGCCAAGGTCGGCAGCTTCAGCAGTGCCGTACACCAGGCCGAGGTTGATGACCAGCGGTGCTTCGGTGGCATTGGACAGGCTGACATTGAACACGGCATTGCTGCCTTCATTTACGTCGCCGGCGTTGCTGACGGCCAGAGCAGGCTTGTCATTGTCCGGGGTCGAGCCAGGGCCGGTACCATCGTCTTTGATGGTGGCATTGCCGCTGACGCCAGCAGCGCCATTGGTGGTGATGCCATTGGCTTCGGTCACCTTCAGGCTGAAGGTTTCAGGGCCTTCGTAGACGCTGTCCTGGGTCGTGGCGACGGTCACGGTCAGGTTGGTGACACCCGCCGGAACAGTCACATCGCCATTGATGGCCACAGTCAAGGTTTGGGTCTGACCATTGCCGTCCACATAAGTGACGGTCATGGTGCCAAGGTCGGCAGCTTCAGCAGTGCCGTACACCAGGCCGAGGTTGATGACCAGCGGTGCTTCGGTGGCATTGGACAGGCTGACATTGAACACGGCATTGCTGCCTTCATTTACGTCGCCGGCGTTGCTGACGGCCAGAGCAGGCTTGTCATTGTCCGGGGTCGAGCCAGGGCCGGTACCATCGTCTTTGATGGTGGCATTGCCGCTGACGCCAGCAGCGCCATTGGTGGTGATGCCATTGGCTTCGGTCACCTTCAGGCTGAAGGTTTCAGGGCCTTCGTAGACGCTGTCCTGGGTCGTGGCGACGGTCACGGTCAGGTTGGTGACACCCGCCGGAACAGTCACATCGCCATTGGTGGCCACAGTCAAGGTTTGGGTCTGACCATTGCCGTCCACATAAGTGACGGTCATGGTGCCAAGGTCGGCAGCTTCAGCAGTGCCGTACACCAGGCCGAGGTTGATGACCAGCGGTGCTTCGGTGGCATTGGACAGGCTGACATTGAACACGGCATTGCTGCCTTCATTTACGTCGCCGGCGTTGCTGACGGCCAGAGCAGGCTTGTCATTGTCCGGGGTCAAGCCAGGGCCGGTACCATCGTCTTTGATGGTGGCATTGCCGCTGACGCCAGCAGCGCCATTGGTGGTGATGCCATTGGCTTCGGTCACCTTCAGGCTGAAGGTTTCAGGGCCTTCGTAGACGCTGTCCTGGGTCGTGGCGACGGTCACGGTCAGGTTGGTGACACCCGCCGGAACAGTCACATCGCCATTGGTGGCCACAGTCAAGGTTTGGGTCTGACCATTGCCGTCCACATAAGTGACGGTCATGGTGCCAAGGTCGGCAGCTTCAGCAGTGCCGTACACCAGGCCGAGGTTGATGACCAGCGGTGCTTCGGTGGCATTGGACAGGCTGACATTGAACACGGCATTGCTGCCTTCATTTACGTCGCCGGCGTTGCTGACGGCCAGAGCAGGCTTGTCATTGTCCGGGGTCGAGCCAGGGCCGGTACCATCGTCTTTGATGGTGGCATTGCCGCTGACGCCAGCAGCGCCATTGGTGGTGATGCCATTGGCTTCGGTCACCTTCAGGCTGAAGGTTTCAGGGCCTTCGTAGACGCTGTCCTGGGTCGTGGCGACGGTCACGGTCAGGTTGGTGACACCCGCCGGAACAGTCACATCGCCATTGGCGGCCACAGTCAAGGTTTGGGTCTGACCATTGCCGTCCACATAAGTGACGGTCATGGTGCCAAGGTCGGCAGCTTCAGCAGTGCCGTACACCAGGCCGAGGTTGATGACCAGCGGTGCTTCGGTGGCATTGGACAGGCTGACATTGAACACGGCATTGCTGCCTTCATTTACGTCGCCGGCGTTGCTGACGGCCAGAGCAGGCTTGTCATTGTCCGGGGTCGAGCCAGGGCCGGTACCATCGTCTTTGATGGTGGCATTGCCGCTGACGCCAGCAGCGCCATTGGTGGTGATGCCATTGGCTTCGGTCACCTTCAGGCTGAAGGTTTCAGGGCCTTCGTAGACGCTGTCCTGGGTCGTGGCGACGGTCACGGTCAGGTTGGTGACACCCGCCGGAACAGTCACATCGCCATTGGTGGCCACAGTCAAGGTTTGGGTCTGACCATTGCCGTCCACATAAGTGACGGTCATGGTGCCAAGGTCGGCAGCTTCAGCAGTGCCGTACACCAGGCCGAGGTTGATGACCAGCGGTGCTTCGGTGGCATTGGACAGGCTGACATTGAACACGGCATTGCTGCCTTCATTTACGTCGCCGGCGTTGCTGACGGCCAGAGCAGGCTTGTCATTGTCCGGGGTCGAGCCAGGGCCGGTACCATCGTCTTTGATGGTGGCATTGCCGCTGACGCCAGCAGCGCCATTGGTGGTGATGCCATTGGCTTCGGTCACCTTCAGGCTGAAGGTTTCAGGGCCTTCGTAGACGCTGTCCTGGGTCGTGGCGACGGTCACGGTCAGGTTGGTGACACCCGCCGGAACAGTCACATCGCCATTGGTGGCCACAGTCAAGGTTTGGGTCTGACCATTGCCGTCCACATAAGTGACGGTCATGGTGCCAAGGTCGGCAGCTTCAGCAGTGCCGTACACCAGGCCGAGGTTGATGACCAGCGGTGCTTCGGTGGCATTGGACAGGCTGACATTGAACACGGCATTGCTGCCTTCATTTACGTCGCCGGCGTTGCTGACGGCCAGAGCAGGCTTGTCATTGTCCGGGGTCGAGCCAGGGCCGGTACCATCGTCTTTGATGGTGGCATTGCCGCTGACGCCAGCAGCGCCATTGGTGGTGATGCCATTGGCTTCGGTCACCTTCAGGCTGAAGGTTTCAGGGCCTTCGTAGACGCTGTCCTGGGTCGTGGCGACGGTCACGGTCAGGTTGGTGACACCCGCCGGAACAGTCACATCGCCATTGATGGCCACAGTCAAGGTTTGGGTCTGACCATTGCCGTCCACATAAGTGACGGTCATGGTGCCAAGGTCGGCAGCTTCAGCAGTGCCGTACACCAGGCCGAGGTTGATGACCAGCGGTGCTTCGGTGGCATTGGACAGGCTGACATTGAACACGGCATTGCTGCCTTCATTTACGTCGCCGGCGTTGCTGACGGCCAGAGCAGGCTTGTCATTGTCCGGGGTCGAGCCAGGGCCGGTACCATCGTCTTTGATGGTGGCATTGCCGCTGACGCCAGCAGCGCCATTGGTGGTGATGCCATTGGCTTCGGTCACCTTCAGGCTGAAGGTTTCAGGGCCTTCGTAGACGCTGTCCTGGGTCGTGGCGACGGTCACGGTCAGGTTGGTGACACCCGCCGGAACAGTCACATCGCCATTGGTGGCCACAGTCAAGGTTTGGGTCTGACCATTGCCGTCCACATAAGTGACGGTCATGGTGCCAAGGTCGGCAGCTTCAGCAGTGCCGTACACCAGGCCGAGGTTGATGACCAGCGGTGCTTCGGTGGCATTGGACAGGCTGACATTGAACACGGCATTGCTGCCTTCATTTACGTCGCCGGCGTTGCTGACGGCCAGAGCAGGCTTGTCATTGTCCGGGGTCGAGCCAGGGCCGGTACCATCGTCTTTGATGGTGGCATTGCCGCTGACGCCAGCAGCACCATTGGTGGTGATGCCATTGGCTTCGGTCACCTTCAGGCTGAAGGTTTCAGGGCCTTCGTAGACGCTGTCCTGGGTCGTGGCGACGGTCACGGTCAGGTTGGTGACACCCGCCGGAACAGTCACATCGCCATTGGCGGCCACAGTCAAGGTTTGGGTCTGACCATTGCCGTCCACATAAGTGACGGTCATGGTGCCAAGGTCGGCAGCTTCAGCAGTGCCGTACACCAGGCCGAGGTTGATGACCAGCGGTGCTTCGGTGGCATTGGACAGGCTGACATTGAACACGGCATTGCTGCCTTCATTTACGTCGCCGGCGTTGCTGACGGCCAGAGCAGGCTTGTCATTGTCCGGGGTCGAGCCAGGGCCGGTACCATCGTCTTTGATGGTGGCATTGCCGCTGACGCCAGCAGCGCCATTGGTGGTGATGCCATTGGCTTCGGTCACCTTCAGGCTGAAGGTTTCAGGGCCTTCGTAGACGCTGTCCTGGGTCGTGGCGACGGTCACGGTCAGGTTGGTGACACCCGCCGGAACAGTCACATCGCCATTGGTGGCCACAGTCAAGGTTTGGGTCTGACCATTGCCGTCCACATAAGTGACGGTCATGGTGCCAAGGTCGGCAGCTTCAGCAGTGCCGTACACCAGGCCGAGGTTGATGACCAGCGGTGCTTCGGTGGCATTGGACAGGCTGACATTGAACACGGCATTGCTGCCTTCATTTACGTCGCCGGCGTTGCTGACGGCCAGAGCAGGCTTGTCATTGTCCGGGGTCGAGCCAGGGCCGGTACCATCGTCTTTGATGGTGGCATTGCCGCTGACGCCAGCAGCGCCATTGGTGGTGATGCCATTGGCTTCGGTCACCTTCAGGCTGAAGGTTTCAGGGCCTTCGTAGACGCTGTCCTGGGTCGTGGCGACGGTCACGGTCAGGTTGGTGACACCCGCCGGAACAGTCACATCGCCATTGGTGGCCACAGTCAAGGTTTGGGTCTGACCATTGCCGTCCACATAAGTGACGGTCATGGTGCCAAGGTCGGCAGCTTCAGCAGTGCCGTACACCAGGCCGAGGTTGATGACCAGCGGTGCTTCGGTGGCATTGGACAGGCTGACATTGAACACGGCATTGCTGCCTTCATTTACGTCGCCGGCGTTGCTGACGGCCAGAGCAGGCTTGTCATTGTCCGGGGTCGAGCCAGGGCCGGTACCATCGTCTTTGATGGTGGCATTGCCGCTGACGCCAGCAGCGCCATTGGTGGTGATGCCATTGGCTTCGGTCACCTTCAGGCTGAAGGTTTCAGGGCCTTCGTAGACGCTGTCCTGGGTCGTGGCGACGGTCACGGTCAGGTTGGTGACACCCGCCGGAACAGTCACATCGCCATTGGTGGCCACAGTCAAGGTTTGGGTCTGACCATTGCCGTCCACATAAGTGACGGTCATGGTGCCAAGGTCGGCAGCTTCAGCAGTGCCGTACACCAGGCCGAGGTTGATGACCAGCGGTGCTTCGGTGGCATTGGACAGGCTGACATTGAACACGGCATTGCTGCCTTCATTTACGTCGCCGGCGTTGCTGACGGCCAGAGCAGGCTTGTCATTGTCCGGGGTCGAGCCAGGGCCGGTACCATCGTCTTTGATGGTGGCATTGCCGCTGACGCCAGCAGCGCCATTGGTGGTGATGCCATTGGCTTCGGTCACCTTCAGGCTGAAGGTTTCAGGGCCTTCGTAGACGCTGTCCTGGGTCGTGGCGACGGTCACGGTCAGGTTGGTGACACCCGCCGGAACAGTCACATCGCCATTGGTGGCCACAGTCAAGGTTTGGGTCTGACCATTGCCGTCCACATAAGTGACGGTCATGGTGCCAAGGTCGGCAGCTTCAGCAGTGCCGTACACCAGGCCGAGGTTGATGACCAGCGGTGCTTCGGTGGCATTGGACAGGCTGACATTGAACACGGCATTGCTGCCTTCATTTACGTCGCCGGCGTTGCTGACGGCCAGAGCAGGCTTGTCATTGTCCGGGGTCGAGCCAGGGCCGGTACCATCGTCTTTGATGGTGGCATTGCCGCTGACGCCAGCAGCGCCATTGGTGGTGATGCCATTGGCTTCGGTCACCTTCAGGCTGAAGGTTTCAGGGCCTTCGTAGACGCTGTCCTGGGTCGTGGCGACGGTCACGGTCAGGTTGGTGACACCCGCCGGAACAGTCACATCGCCATTGATGGCCACAGTCAAGGTTTGGGTCTGACCATTGCCGTCCACATAAGTGACGGTCATGGTGCCAAGGTCGGCAGCTTCAGCAGTGCCGTACACCAGGCCGAGGTTGATGACCAGCGGTGCTTCGGTGGCATTGGACAGGCTGACATTGAACACGGCATTGCTGCCTTCATTTACGTCGCCGGCGTTGCTGACGGCCAGAGCAGGCTTGTCATTGTCCGGGGTCGAGCCAGGGCCGGTACCATCGTCTTTGATGGTGGCATTGCCGCTGACGCCAGCAGCGCCATTGGTGGTGATGCCATTGGCTTCGGTCACCTTCAGGCTGAAGGTTTCAGGGCCTTCGTAGACGCTATCCTGGGTCGTGGCGACGGTCACGGTCAGGTTGGTGACACCCGCCGGAACAGTCACATCGCCATTGGCGGCCACAGTCAAGGTTTGGGTCTGACCATTGCCGCCCACATAAGTGACGGTCATGGTGCCAAGGTCGGCAGCTTCAGCAGTGCCGTACACCAGGCCGAGGTTGATGACCAGCGGTGCTTCGGTGGCATTGGACAGGCTGACATTGAACACGGCATTGCTGCCTTCATTTACGTCGCCGGCGTTGCTGACGGCCAGAGCAGGCTTGTCATTGTCCGGGGTCGAGCCAGGGCCGGTACCATCGTCTTTGATGGTGGCATTGCCGCTGACGCCAGCAGCGCCATTGGTGGTGATGCCATTGGCTTCGGTCACCTTCAGGCTGAAGGTTTCAGGGCCTTCGTAGACGCTGTCCTGGGTCGTGGCGACGGTCACGGTCAGGTTGGTGACACCCGCCGGAACAGTCACATCGCCATTGATGGCCACAGTCAAGGTTTGGGTCTGACCATTGCCGTCCACATAAGTGACGGTCATGGTGCCAAGGTCGGCAGCTTCAGCAGTGCCGTACACCAGGCCGAGGTTGATGACCAGCGGTGCTTCGGTGGCATTGGACAGGCTGACATTGAACACGGCATTGCTGCCTTCATTTACGTCGCCGGCGTTGCTGACGGCCAGAGCAGGCTTGTCATTGTCCGGGGTCGAGCCAGGGCCGGTACCATCGTCTTTGATGGTGGCATTGCCGCTGACGCCAGCAGCGCCATTGGTGGTGATGCCATTGGCTTCGGTCACCTTCAGGCTGAAGGTTTCAGGGCCTTCGTAGACGCTATCCTGGGTCGTGGCGACGGTCACGGTCAGGTTGGTGACACCCGCCGGAACAGTCACATCGCCATTGGCGGCCACAGTCAAGGTTTGGGTCTGACCATTGCCGCCCACATAAGTGACGGTCATGGTGCCAAGGTCGGCAGCTTCAGCAGTGCCGTACACCAGGCCGAGGTTGATGACCAGCGGTGCTTCGGTGGCATTGGACAGGCTGACATTGAACACGGCATTGCTGCCTTCATTTACGTCGCCGGCGTTGCTGACGGCCAGAGCAGGCTTGTCATTGTCCGGGGTCAAGCCAGGGCCGGTACCATCGTCTTTGATGGTGGCATTGCCGCTGACGCCAGCAGCGCCATTGGTGGTGATGCCATTGGCTTCGGTCACCTTCAGGCTGAAGGTTTCAGGGCCTTCGTAGACGCTGTCCTGGGTCGTGGCGACGGTCACGGTCAGGTTGGTGACACCCGCCGGAACAGTCACATCGCCATTGGTGGCCACAGTCAAGGTTTGGGTCTGACCATTGCCGTCCACATAAGTGACGGTCATGGTGCCAAGGTCGGCAGCTTCAGCAGTGCCGTACACCAGGCCGAGGTTGATGACCAGCGGTGCTTCGGTGGCATTGGACAGGCTGACATTGAACACGGCATTGCTGCCTTCATTTACGTCGCCGGCGTTGCTGACGGCCAGAGCAGGCTTGTCATTGTCCGGGGTCGAGCCAGGGCCGGTACCATCGTCTTTGATGGTGGCATTGCCGCTGACGCCAGCAGCGCCATTGGTGGTGATGCCATTGGCTTCGGTCACCTTCAGGCTGAAGGTTTCAGGGCCTTCGTAGACGCTGTCCTGGGTCGTGGCGACGGTCACGGTCAGGTTGGTGACACCCGCCGGAACAGTCACATCGCCATTGATGGCCACAGTCAAGGTTTGGGTCTGACCATTGCCGTCCACATAAGTGACGGTCATGGTGCCAAGGTCGGCAGCTTCAGCAGTGCCGTACACCAGGCCGAGGTTGATGACCAGCGGTGCTTCGGTGGCATTGGACAGGCTGACATTGAACACGGCATTGCTGCCTTCATTTACGTCGCCGGCGTTGCTGACGGCCAGAGCAGGCTTGTCATTGTCCGGGGTCGAGCCAGGGCCGGTACCATCGTCTTTGATGGTGGCATTGCCGCTGACGCCAGCAGCGCCATTGGTGGTGATGCCATTGGCTTCGGTCACCTTCAGGCTGAAGGTTTCAGGGCCTTCGTAGACGCTATCCTGGGTCGTGGCGACGGTCACGGTCAGGTTGGTGACACCCGCCGGAACAGTCACATCGCCATTGGCGGCCACAGTCAAGGTTTGGGTCTGACCATTGCCGCCCACATAAGTGACGGTCATGGTGCCAAGGTCGGCAGCTTCAGCAGTGCCGTACACCAGGCCGAGGTTGATGACCAGCGGTGCTTCGGTGGCATTGGACAGGCTGACATTGAACACGGCATTGCTGCCTTCATTTACGTCGCCGGCGTTGCTGACGGCCAGAGCAGGCTTGTCATTGTCCGGGGTCAAGCCAGGGCCGGTACCATCGTCTTTGATGGTGGCATTGCCGCTGACGCCAGCAGCGCCATTGGTGGTGATGCCATTGGCTTCGGTCACCTTCAGGCTGAAGGTTTCAGGGCCTTCGTAGACGCTGTCCTGGGTCGTGGCGACGGTCACGGTCAGGTTGGTGACACCCGCCGGAACAGTCACATCGCCATTGGTGGCCACAGTCAAGGTTTGGGTCTGACCATTGCCGTCCACATAAGTGACGGTCATGGTGCCAAGGTCGGCAGCTTCAGCAGTGCCGTACACCAGGCCGAGGTTGATGACCAGCGGTGCTTCGGTGGCATTGGACAGGCTGACATTGAACACGGCATTGCTGCCTTCATTTACGTCGCCGGCGTTGCTGACGGCCAGGGTTGGACGGTCTGCATCATCAGTGATAATCGTCTTGATTTTCGCGTCTGACAGATCCAGTTTCTCAAAACCTAAAGTACCTGCAGGCACTTGAATGCCGCTGACAGAGACCTCAAAAATTTCGTTTCCTTCATAAGTAGAGTCAACCAACGTCGCAATGCTAAACATTGCCGTCTTGCCATCGGCACCAATAACCGCCTGTGTGGTCTCGGTGATGTCAGCACCACTGGCAGTAGTGTAGGTGTAGCTCAGGGTCACGATGCTACCGACCGGTGCTGCATTGCTCAGGGTCACGGTGTAGGTCGCCGTAGCCTCGCCCTCCACCACACTGCCTGGCCCGCGCAGGGTCACGGTGGTCACGTCGCTGTCGTCCACCACGGTGTTGCTGACGCTGCCGGCGGTGGTCACGCTCTCGTAGTTGCCGCCGCTGGTACCGCTGATACTGACGCTCAGCGTCTCGTTACCCTGCTGATAGGCATCGTCGGCCCGCACCGGCACCGGCTCGCTGTTGGCGCTGCTGCTGCCCACCGGAATGGTGATCACCACCCCGTTGGAGAGGGTTACGGTCAGCGGACTGCCGGTCACCGGGCTGCTGACGCTGGCGGTGTAGACAATGCTGCCGCCCTCGGTCACGGTCTGGCCATTGGTGGCCGAGCTCAGGGTCACCGTGGTGGTATCCACGGTGTCGGCCACCTCGGTGGTCACCTTGCTGCTGGTGTCCAGCTGCTCGTAGTTGCCACCGCTGCTGCCGGTGATACTCACCGTCAGGCTGCTGCCATCTTTGTAAACGTCGTCACTCGGGGCATCGACCGTCACGCTGCCGCTCAGCTCGCCCGCCTTGATGGTGATGCTGGCGCCGTTGGACAGGGTCAACACCAGGTCACTCTGCGGGGCGTTGTTCACACTGGCGCTGTAGGTGACCTGCCCACCTTCGTTGACCTGCGCCGGTGCGCTCAGGGTCACGGTAGTGGTGTCCACAGTATCGTTAATCTGGGTTGTGGTTGAAGAACCGGTGATGATCTGGTTAAAACCACCGCCCTGAGTACCGGTGATCGAAACGGTGATCGTTGACGGGTCGACATAAGGGCTGTCTGCTGGAGCAGCAACAGTGACTGAACCGGAACTCTGGCCGACGGGAATGGTGATCACTGCACCATTTGAAAGCTGAATAACCAAGTCAGAACCAAAAACAGGTTCATCTAATGTCGCAGTAAAGGTGATAAATCCACCTTCATTCACCTGTGCATCCGCACTCAAGACAAGGTTGGCGGAGGTAAAAAGAGGATCATCTTCACCAACGGCTTCAAGCGGTGGCTCACCATTAGCGTTGTAGGTGGTATCGAAGGTGGCTTCAGCAATGGTTGCGGAACCGGTACGGTCGATGGTGACAAAACCGCCGTTGCCACTGGCACCTGCGACGCCCCCAATACCGCCACCACCGGCGGCAGGTGCTCCGCCTGCTGCAGAGGCTTCAAAGGCCTGGGTTGGGTCAGCGCCACCCAGGATCGCCTGTTGCAGGGCATTGATATCATCAGGAGTGCCAGCGGCACCATTTTGCGCCAGCTGGGGAGCATCCCCCTCTTCGGCAGGTTCACTCTGCTCGCTGGCTGGTTGCACATTGAACGACTGTCCGCCGCCCATGAAACTGGCGCCATCCGGCGACATGATCACCGACCCTTTAGGCAGCACATCACCTTCAGCCAACAGCTTCCGGCTGCCATCAGCGGCAACCAGATAAATTTGTCCTTTAAGTTGGGTTACGGTTACGCCCTGTTCCAAGGTAACGGCATTGGTGATCATGTTCTCTCCTGAATCCTGATTTGAATGCAATAAGCCACAGCCTACTTTGCAGACTGAGGGGAAAAATAACCAGCTCGAAAATTCGAAAGGATAGACCGATTTGAGGCTGAACTGTTCAGCCAGACAGAAGTGTGTAAAACGAGGTTGCGAGAGTGGCAAAAACCTAAATTATCAATAGATTACAGAGTAATGACAGGAGCATGACAAAGCATGCTCCCGTCAGGATTAACCCTAGGCTCCCGCCCAGAGGATGATAGCCAGCAGCTGTGGCGAGATGATCCGCAGGAACATCACCAGCGGGTAGACAGTGGCGTATGAGAGCGCACTGGCACCACTGGTCGGGTGCATAGCGTTGGCAAAGGCCAGCGCAGGAGGATCAGTCATGGAGCCGGCCAGTAAGCCGCACAGGGTCAGATAGTTCATCTTGCCGTAGAGGCGCGCCAGCACACCGACCACCAGCAGCGGGATCAGGGTAATCGCCATACCGTAGAGCATCCAGGCCGGGCCATCACCGTTGATCAGGGTATCGACGAAGCCGGCACCGGACTTGAATCCGACCACCGCCAGAAACAGTACGATGCCGATCTCCCGCAGCGCCAGGTTGGCACTGGGGGGCATGAACCAGTAAAGCTTGCCGATGCTGCCGATCCGCGACAGGATCAGCGCCACCACCAACGGCCCGCCCGCCAGACCCAGCTTGAGGGCGGCCGGGAAACCGGGCAGGTAGAAGGGGATGGAGCCGAGCAATACGCCAAGGCCAATCCCGATAAATACCGGCAACATCTGCACCTGCTGCAGTTTTTGCTGCACGTTGCCGACCACATTGGTCACCGCTTCGATGGCGTCGAGGCGCCCCACCAGGTTGAGGATGTCACCAAACTGCAGGCTGGTCTGGCTGGTCGGCACCAGTTCGATACCGGCACGGTTGAGGCGCGAGATCACCACGTCATAGCGCTGTTTGATGTCCAGATCGCGGATCTTCTTGCCAAGAACCTGCTCGTTGGTCACCACAACCCGCTCGACGCGCAGATCGGTGCCCCGGGTCGAGAGCGAGGTCTCCACCTCCTCCCCCAGCACCAGCAACACCTTGTGCAGCGCGTGACGCTCACCGACCAGGTGCAGCAAGTCACCCAGTTCGATACGGGATTCCGGCCGTGGCACCATCAGCTCGTCGCCACGCTTGAGCCGTGAACAGATGACATCCGACTCGTCGAGACTCGGGATCTCGCTCAGCATCAGGCCGTGCATATTGGGGTTGCGCACCGCGATGTTGATGGTCTGCAAGCTCTCCTTGATTTTACCGGTTTGTAGCTCGAACTGGGCGGCTTCATCGTCGATCTTGATGCGAAAGAAGACCCTGACCAGCCACATGGTGAGCAAAATGCCACAGATACCAAACGGATAGGCAACCGCATAGCCCATCCCCATCAAACCGGTAGAACCGGGCGCAGCGCCCAGCTCGGCCAGGATCTGCTGGCCCGCACCGAGAGATGGCGTATTGGTGACGGCACCGGAGAAGACCCCCAGAATGACCGGCAACGGCACATCGAAAAATTGATGCAAGCCAGCGGCCACCACGCAGCCAAGGATGACCAGTAAAGCGGCAAAGGCGTTGAGTTTGAGACCCGAGCTGCGCAATGACGAGAAGAAACCCGGCCCGACCTGGATGCCGATGGTATAGACAAACAGGATCAGGCCAAATTCTTGAATAAAGTGAAGCGTTTGTGCATCCAGCGCGAGATCGGAGGCGCCTGCAAAGTGACCTACTATGATGCCGCCGAACAGCACCCCCCCTATTCCCAAGCCAACGCCATAGACTCGCCAGTTTCCCAGCCAGAGTCCTAGCACTGCCACCAGCGACAACATGCTGATGGAAAGCGCGATTTCACTCATTTCGTGCATCCTTTGCGAATTGAACTGGCCCTAGCTTGTCAGCAAACGCTGATGCCAACTGTGTGATACCGCACGAATTTATCCTTTTACGCGCTAAAAATACCAATTAAGGGCTAGTTGCAAGACGTTA
Organism: Aeromonas sp. FDAARGOS 1419; assembly: GCF_019047045.1. NCBI lineage: Bacteria > Pseudomonadati > Pseudomonadota > Gammaproteobacteria > Aeromonadales > Aeromonadaceae > Aeromonas > Aeromonas sp. FDAARGOS 1419. The sequence continues at coordinate 4,390,848 of NZ_CP077209.1, read as the reverse complement.
GGCGACGTAGCCGTAAATGGCCATAAAGTGACAAACGCTGCCACCCAGCACAAAGAGATGCCAGATGGCATGGTTATAGGGGATCTGCTTGGCCACATAGAAGATGACCCCGAGACTGTAGATAAGGCCGCCGAGCCCGAGCAGCAGCAGCCCCTCACCGGCCAGATGGATATAGAGCTGATAGATAACCACCAGCGACAGCCAGCCCAGCATCAGATAGGTAAACAGCGACAACTTCTTGAAGCGGTTGATAAACACCAGCTTGAACACCACGCCAGCCAGCGCCAGGGCCCAGATCACCACCATCAAGGCCTTCGCCAGCGGCGTGTCGAGTGCAACCAGCAGGAAGGGAGTATAAGTACCGGCGATCAGCAGATAGATGGCACAGTGATCAAACACCTTGCACCAGCGTCTGGCCCGCCCTTCAGCCATGCTGTGGTAGAGGGTCGAGGCAAGATAGAGTAGCACCAGACTGCCGCCATAAAGGCTGTAGCTCACCAGCGCCTGTGTACCCTGACCCCATCCCTTGATGAGCAACAGCACCAGCCCGACAATCCCCAGCAACAATCCCGCACCGTGACTCAGCCGGTTTGCCAGCTCCTCCCGGGGGGAGTAATCCATCACACCACTCATAACATCGACTCCACAATAACTGTGGCTCACTCTACCCAGCGCCATTTCGGAGTACAAGTGTTCGCTTAAAAAATGGAGTGGCTGTCACCTGCCAACCTTTGGTGTATGCTCTGCCGCCGATGCCCGACAGAAGCGGCATAAACACCTACCCCGGTGACCTGGTCTGGAGAACCTGATGAAGTTGACTGAGCTGTTTGCACAAGCGGATCCCGCCTTTGGCGAGGCGATGAGCACCTTGCTGGAGACCTTCCACCACTCCGACGACAGTCAGGCCCCCTACCAGCGCGACCTGTTCACCCACCAGCTCGATCAATCCCGCATGCCTGCAGTCGGCCAACCTATCGAGGAGTATCTGGCGCGGCTGGCTACTCTGGTGCCTGGCGCCTCGCACCTCACCTCGCCACGCTACATGGGCCACATGACGGCGCCACTGCCGGCCTATACCGCCGAGCTGTCGCGCCTGCTGGTGATGCTGAACCAGAATCCGATGAAGATGGAGTCCTCCCGCCTGCTCAGCTTTCTGGAGCGGGAGGTGCTGGCCAAGCTGCACCGCCTCATCTATGGCAGGGACGATGCCTTCTACGGCGAGCAGATGCATGCCAAGGATGCCGCTCTCGGCGTCATGACCAGCGGCGGTACCATCGCCAACGTCACCGCCCTCTGGCTGGCCCGCAACCGCGCCTGCGGCGACAACCTGTTCGCCCTCTATGAGCAGGGCTATCGCGGCGCCGTCATTCTGGGTTCCCGGCTGATGCACTACTCCTTCGACAAGGGGATGGATCTGCTGGGACTGGGCGCCCGCAGTGTCTGGCGCCTTGAGACTGACGAACAGAACCGGCTCAGTCTGGCTGCGCTGGAGCAGGCGCTGCTCCAGTGCAAGGAACAGAAATTGAAAGTGCTGGCATTGGTCGGCGTGGCGGGCAGTACCGACTTTGGCTCCATCGACCCCCTGCCGGAGCTGGCGACCATCGCCGAGCGCGAGCAGATCCACTTCCACGTGGATGCCGCCTGGGGAGGCCCGACCCTCTTCTCCCCCCGCTATCAAAACCTGCTGGCCGGGATCGAGCGCGCAGATACCGTCACGCTGGATGGTCACAAGCAACTGCTGGTGCCGCTCGGTACCGGCATGCTGCTCTGCCGTCAGCCCGACCTGATGATGGCGGTCAAGCGAGAGGCGCCCTACGCCATCCGTGCCACCTCGTTCGATCAGGGTCGCTTTACCCTGGAGGGCACCCGCCCGGCCAATGCCCTCTATCTGGACGCCGCCTTCCAGCTCTTCGGCCAGCAAGGCTATGCCGAGCTTATCGAAGCCAACTACGACCGGGCCCGGCTGATGGCCGAGCTCATCACCAGCAATCCCGCCTTCGAGCTGATGTCTGCTCCGGTGATGAACCTGCTCTCCTATCGCTGCATCCCACCCCATCTGCAGGGCAAGGTGCTGGATGAGACGGCCAATGCGCAGATCAACGACTTCAACGTGTCCCTGCAAAAAGCCCAGCGGGCCGAGGGGCACAGCTTTGTCTCCCGCACCCAACGAGCGGTGGTACGCTACGGTGCCCAACCGCTCACCCTGCTGCGCGCCGTGCTGCTCAACCCTCTGATTGAAGAGCGCCATATCCGCGACCTGCTGGCCGATCAGCAGCGACTCGGGATCTCCATTGCACGCCAACTGTTTGGCGACAGCGCGGAACCGGCGTAAAAATGAGCGGTCTTATTCATTTGCCGTTGTCCGCCATGCAGGTAGACTGGGCGAAATTTGCAGGCCATCTTTGAGGACTAGGCGCCAGACATGAAGCAATTTATTGAATTTATTCCACTTATCGTTTTCTTCGCGGTCTACAAGTTCTACGACATCTACATGGCTACCGGCGCACTGGTAGTGGTCACCGGTCTGCAGCTCGCCTATAGCTGGATCCGCTATCGCAAAGTCGAGAAGATGCAGCTCTTTACCTTCCTGCTGGTCGGCTTCTTCGGCGGCCTCACAGTTTTCTTCCACGATGACACCTTCATCAAGTGGAAAGTGACTGTCATCAACGTGCTGTTCGCACTGGGTCTGCTCATCAGCCGCTACGGCTTTGGCAAGAATCTGATCAAACAGATGCTGGCCAAGGAGCTGCAGGCACCCGATAAGGTCTGGGACACAGTCAATCTCGGCTGGGTCGGCTTCTTTACCGTCTGTGGCCTGCTCAACCTCTACGTGGCGTTCAACCTGCCGCAAGAGATGTGGGTCAACTTCAAGGTGTTCGGTCTGCTGGGGATGACGCTGGTCTTTACCCTGCTGAGCGGCGTCTATCTCTATCGCCATATCCCTGCCGATCAGTTGTCCCAGCAAAAAGACGAACCCAAAAAATAACCCTCATCAGAAAAGGATTGTCTCATGTGGTATCTCATCTACTCCGAAGATGTTCAGGGCAGCCTGCCGCTGCGCAAGCAGGTTCGCCCCGCCCATCTGGCTCGCCTGCAAGCCCTGCAGGATGAGGGTCGGCTGCTGACAGCCGGCCCCAACCCGGCCATCGATGCCGAGGATCCGGCCGATGCCGGCTTTACCGGCAGCACCGTCATCGCCGAGTTTGCCTCGCAGGCGGACGCCCAGGCCTGGGCCGATGCCGATCCCTATGTGGCAGCTGGCGTCTATGCCAAAGTGACCATCAAGCCGTTCAAGAAGGTCTTCTGACCCAAAGCGAATAGCGAAATAAAAAAGGCCGGACTGGAAGTTTACTCCAGTCCGGCCTTTGTGCATCCCGGTATCAGCCTCACGCCCTGGCGACAAACCAGGGGTTGAGGATGTCGGACTTGTTATAGCGTAGCGGCGAGCCATCGAGTTGGGTGACGCTGCCCCCCGCCCCCTCCAACACCGCTTGCGCCGCACCGGTATCCCACTCGCAGGTGGGGGCGAGGCGCGGATAGAGCTCAGCGCCCCCCTCGGCAATGATGCAGAACTTCAGCGAACTGCCCATAGAGACCAGCTCGATTTCCCCAAAGGGAGCCAAGAAATCGAGGGTCTCCTGCGACAGGTGGTTGCGACTGCCCACCACCCGCCACGCTTCTCCTTCACGATGAGGCCGGGTCTGGATGGACTCGCGCTTGCCATCGGCGATGCGCCAGGCGCCTACTCCTTTGCCGCCATACCAGAGCTTGTCCAGCACCGGCGCATAAACCAGCCCCCAGCGCGGCGCCCCCTCTTCAATCAGTGCGATATTGACGGTGAACTCGCCGTTGCGGGAGACAAACTCCTTGGTGCCATCGAGGGGATCCACCAGCCAGTAGCGTGACCAGCCGTGGCGCGCCGCCATCACCTCGGGCCCCGACTCCTCGGACAATACAGGGATGTCGGGTGTCAGCCGTGCCAACGCCTGAACGATCACCTCATGAGCCCCCTTGTCAGCCGCGGTCAGCGGACTCTCGTCGCTCTTGTACTCCACCGCGAAGGGCTGGCTGTAGATGGCCATAATGGCCGCCCCCGCCGCGCGGGCGACAGGTTCAAGTTCGGTGATATCGGGGTGGTGCAGGGGGTGATCCATAACAATCTCGTCCAACTCACAGGGTCAACCAGTGTAACCCTTTTGACATCAACTGCTTATAGCCGATTGTGCTGGGTTATTACAGCTCTATAGCCGCCAACCCATTGCCCTCACTTGAACAACACCTGAAATAACAAAGGACGCCGTGGCGTCCCTTGTTATTTCTAGCGGCCGGTCTCAGGCCGCGGGCCTATTTTGCAACTCAGATCCCCTGACGGGCTTCCTGCATCAGCAGACGCATATCGCTCACGGCCTTGGCCAGACCGTCGAAGGCGGCACGGCCAATGATGGCGTGGCCGATGTTGAGCTCATAGAGCTCGGGGATGGCGGCGATGGCCTTGACGTTGTGGTAGTGCAGACCGTGGCCGGCATTGACCTTGAGCCCCTTGCCAGCGGCATAGGAGGCACCGGCGGCGATGCGCTTGAACTCGGCGTTGCGCTCGGCATCTGTGGTGGCATCGGCATAACGGCCGGTATGGATCTCGATAAAGGGGGCGCCACTCTCGGCAGCCGCATCGATCTGGATGGGATCGGCGTCGATAAAGAGGGATACCTGGGCACCCACAGCAGAGAGGCGGGCAACGGCGTCAGTCACCTTGTCCAGCTGACCGGCCACGTCCAGACCGCCCTCGGTGGTCACTTCGGTGCGCTTCTCCGGCACCAGACAGACGAAGTGGGGCTTGATGCGGCAGGCGATGCCGATCATCTCTTCGGTCACCGCCATCTCCAGGTTCATTCTGGTCTGGATAGTCTGGCGCAGGATCTCCACATCGCGGTCGGTGATGTGGCGGCGATCTTCACGCAGATGCACGGTAATGCCATCGGCCCCGGCCTGCTCGGCCACGAACGCGGCCTGTACCGGATCCGGATACTGGGTGCCACGGGCGTTGCGCAGGGTGGCGATATGGTCGATGTTCACACCCAGATAGATTTCACTCATTGAGAACTCCTTGAAAGGCTTCATCTGTTGACTGCGCGGTCAGCGAATCACACCGCGCCAATATCCGTATGTCTGTAATCTGTGTCAGCCTTGCATACTGGCTTTGCGTTTTAAAAACAGCTCCCGGCTCTTTAGCTGGCGCTTGCCCAGATAGGGTTGCAGTGCCAATCGGCTGAAACGTTTGGCCGCCTGCAGCAAGGGAGGTGTATCGAAACGTCCCTCGGCAAAGGCGAGCAGGTGGGCACCGAGAAACAGGGTACGGGGATCCGGCGCCCGCTCGCAAGCAACAAAGCCCAATTCACGCTCGAAGCCATAGAGCAAGTTCGGCTCGATGGGCGACTCGTCGTCCGCCGTGTATTCGAAATCCACCGCATAGCCGAGCGCCTGCAACAGCAGGAACTCGAAGCGACGCAGCGGCAGCTCCGGCGTCTCGCCATCGGCCAGCGCCATGATGGCACGGGCATAGGCATCGAATACTTCGGGGAACGGGGTGTGCGCTTCCAGCAGGTAGTAAACCAGCTCGTTGAGATAGAGGCCGTAGAAGAGGCGATCACCGCCGAGTCGCAGGGAGTGATCCGGGCATTCGACCTGGGTGAGATTCTTGAGATCCCCCTTGCCTCGCCAGGCGATGGTGAGCAGGGTAAAGGGCTGCAACAGCCCCTTGAGAGGGGAGCGTGGCCCGCGAGAACCGCGAGCCACCAGGGTAAATCGGCCACTATCCTGGGTGAAGACCTCGACCAGCTGGCTGGTCTCCCGATAGGGCCGACTGTGGATGACGAAAGCCGGAGTCAGCAATCAGTCGTCGCCATACCCGAGGCTGCGCAGGGCGCGCTCATCATCAGCCCAGCCCGACTTGACCTTGACCCACAGCTCGAGGTGCACCTTGTTCTGGAACAGACGCTCCATATCGAGGCGCGCTTCGGTGCCGATGGTCTTGATCTTCTCACCCTTGTTGCCGATGACCATCTTCTTCTGGCCATCGCGCTCGACCAGGATCAGGCCGTGGATGTGATAGAGGCCGTTCTCTTCCACCTTGAATCGCTCGATCTCCACCGTCACCGAGTAGGGCAGCTCCTCGCCGGTGAAGCGCATCAGCTTCTCGCGGATGATTTCGGAGGCCATAAAGCGTGACGAGCGGTCGGTCACGTAATCTTCCGGGAAGAAATGGACGTTTTCCGGCAGCAGATCCTTGGCCCACTCGCGGATCTTCTCCACGTTGGTGCCCTTTTCGGCACTGATGGGCAGAATATGGGCGAAGTTCATCTGTTGGCCCAGCCACTCGAGGTGGGGCAGCAGATCTTCTTTCTCTTTGACGTTGTCAATCTTGTTGACCGCCAGCACCACAGGGCACTTGAGATTGCGCAGCTTGCCCAGCACCATCTCGTCATCTTTGGTCCAGTGGGTACCGTCGACCATGAACACCACCATGGCCACATCACCCAGCGAACTGGTGGCGGCACGGTTCATCAGGCGGTTGATGGCCCGTTTCTCTTCAATGTGCAGACCCGGGGTATCCACATAGATGGTCTGGTAGTTATCCTCGGTGTCGATCCCCAAAATCCGGTGACGGGTGGTCTGGGGCTTCTTCGAGGTAATGCTGACCTTCTGGCCAAGCAGCTTGTTGAGCAGGGTGGACTTGCCCACATTCGGGCGGCCCACGATGGCGACAAAGCCGCAGTAGGTGGTATCTGTCATGACAGTTTTTCCAATGCTTGCTGCGCCGCGGCCTGTTCGGCCTTGCGACGACTGGTGCCGACCCCGACGAGGGGACCATCCAGACCTTCAACGTCACACTGGACAGTGAACTCCTGGTTGTGGGCCTCGCCCTTGACGTTGGTCACGGTGTAGGTCGGCAGGGATTTGCGGCTTCCCTGCAAAATTTCTTGCAGACGGGTCTTGGGATCTTTCTGCTCGATGCCCGGCTTGATCTCTTCCAGGCGGCTGGCATACCAGCTCAGCAGCAGTGTCCGCACCGTCTCAAGATTGGTATCCAGATAGACGGCACCGATCACCGCCTCGACCGTGTCGGCCAGAATGGATTCGCGGCGAAAACCGCCGCTCTTGAGTTCGCCGGGACCGAGGATCAGGTGATCCCCGAGATCAAACTCCCGGCCCAGTTCGGCCAGGGTCTTCTCGCGCACCAAGGTGGCGCGCATCCGGCTGAGATCCCCTTCCGCCGCTTGCGGGAAGCGGTGGAAGAGATCGTCGGCAATCACCAGACTCAAAATCGAGTCACCCAGAAATTCCAGTCGTTCATTGTGACGGGAGCCGGCGCTGCGGTGAGTCAGCGCCCGGGTCAGCAGTTCCAGATCCGCAAAGACATGCCCGAGACGGGACTGCAGTCTGTTCATCTTGATATTCATTTACTTGATTCCGCCAATGCGGTTGAAGCGCACACTTGTCGGTACCCAACTTGGCAGCAGGGAGCCTTCTTCGCGCTCGAATTCAAAACTTATCCAGATAGCGACCGCCTTGCCGACCAGATTCTGCTCGGGCACAAAGCCCCAGAAGCGGCTGTCGGTACTGTTGTCGCGGTTGTCGCCCATCACGAAATACTGGCCTTCCGGTACGACCCATTCGTCGGGGTAGGTGCCGGGCTGGCGATAGTAACGGCCAACCATGTCGGGCATCAGCGGATTGCGCAGGGTCTCGTGGGAGACATCACCCAACTGCTCGGTATAGCGGTCAAGGGGGATCCCCATCTGGGTAAATTCGCCTCTTTGTTCAAACTTGACGTCGAGCTTCTTGAAGCCCGGGCACGTTTTCCCTTCCTGCTCTTCGCACTTGGGCCGGATCATCAGCTCCTTGTTGCGATAGATGACCCGATCACCCGGCATGCCGACCACCCGCTTGATGTAGTCAACGCGCGGTTCAAGGGGATACTTGAACACCACAACATCGCCACGCTTGGGCTCGCCAGTCTCGAGGAACTTGGTGTTGGTCACCGGGTCCCGCAGACCATAGGCAAATTTTTCCACCAGGATGAAGTCGCCCACCAGCAGGGTGGGCATCATGGAACCTGACGGGATCTGGAACGGTTCAAAAATGAACGAACGCAGGATCAGCACAAAGGTGATGACCGGGAAGACCCCGGCGGTCTGTTCAATCCAGACCGGCACAGGGGCCACCTTGGCCAGGGTCTTCTCATCCAGGTGGGCACCGCCATGGGCACGAGCCACGGCAATCTTGGCGGCGCGCTGCTTGGACCAAATCATCTTGTCCAGACACCAGATAACACCGGTGATCGCGCAGACCACCACCAGGATCAGGGAAAACGTGCTTGCCATCTATTAATCCTTTCCGACGTGGAGAATCGCGAGGAAGGCTTCCTGCGGCACGTCGACACGGCCGAGAGACTTCATCCGCTTCTTACCTTCTTTCTGCTTGTTCAGCAGCTTCTTCTTACGACTCACGTCACCACCGTAACACTTGGCAGTTACGTCTTTACGCAACGCCTTGACGGTGCTGCGAGCGATGATCTGGTTGCCGATGGCCGCCTGAATCGCGATATCGAACATCTGGCGCGGGATCAGCTCGCGCATCTTCTCCACCACCTGACGACCGCGATACTGGGCGTTGTCCTTGTGGGTGATGATGGCCAAAGCATCGACCCGCTCACCGTTGATCATGATGTCCAGACGGACCATGTCGGAGGTTTCGAAACGCTTGAAACCGTAGTCCAGCGAGGCGTAACCGCGACTGGTGGATTTCAGACGATCGAAGAAGTCGAGCACCACTTCTGCCATCGGGATTTCATAGGTCAGTGCCACCTGCTTGCCGTGGTAGACCATGTTGGTCTGCACGCCACGCTTCTCGATACAGAGGGTGATCACGTTGCCCATGTACTCCTGCGGCAGCAGGATATGACACTCGGCGATCGGCTCGCGCATCTCCTTGATGCTGGTGATGGCAGGCATCTGGGCCGGGCTGTCGATGTGGATGGTGGAACCGTCGGTCAGCTCGATCTCGTACACTACGGTCGGCGCCGTGGTGATCAGATCCAGATCGTATTCACGCTCCAGACGCTCCTGAATGATCTCCATGTGCAGCATGCCGAGGAAGCCGCAACGGAAGCCGAAGCCCAGCGCCGTGGAGCTCTCCGGTTCGAAGAACAGGGAGGCATCGTTCAGGGAGAGCTTGTCGAGGGCGTCACGGAACGACTCATAGTCATCGCTGGAGATGGGGAACAGACCCGCATAAACCTGCGGCTTCACCTTCTTGAAGCCAGCCAGCGCCTTGTCTGCACCGTTCTTAGCCTGAGTCAGGGTATCGCCCACCGGCGCGCCGTGGATGTCCTTGATACCGCAGACAACCCAACCTACCTCGCCACAGCCCAGACCCTGGGTATCCACCTGCTTGGGCGTGAAGATACCGATACGATCGACACCCCACACCTGACCGGTGCTCATCACCTTGATCTTGTCGTTCTTCTTCAGGGAACCGTTCTTGATCCGCACCAAAGAGACAACGCCCAGATAGGAGTCGAACCAGGAGTCGATGATCAGCGCCTGCAGCGGGGCATCCGGATCACCTTCCGGCGCCGGGATCTTGGCGACGATCTCTTCCAGCACCAGGTCAACACCCAGGCCGGTCTTGGCAGAGCAGCGCACCGCATCGACTGCGTCGATACCGACGATGTCTTCGATCTCCTCGGCAACCCGCTCGGGTTCTGCGGCCGGCAGGTCAATCTTGTTCAGCACCGGCACCACTTCCAGATCCATTTCCATGGCGGTATAGCAGTTGGCCAGAGTCTGTGCCTCAACCCCCTGGCCGGCATCCACCACCAGCAGCGCCCCTTCACAGGCCGCCAAAGAGCGGGAGACCTCGTAGGAGAAATCCACGTGGCCCGGGGTGTCGATAAAGTTCAGCTGGTAGGTGTTACCGTCTTGTGCCTGGTAGTTCAGGGTCACACTCTGTGCTTTGATGGTAATGCCGCGCTCGCGCTCCAGATCCATGGAGTCAAGCACCTGAGCCTGCATCTCGCGGTCGGACAAGCCACCGCAAGTCTGGATCAGACGGTCCGACAGGGTCGATTTACCGTGGTCGATGTGCGCAATAATCGAAAAGTTACGAATGTGTTTCATCGAGCAAGAGTCACTCAAAATTAGTTAAGGTCAGTTATGGAGGCGCGATTTTACTGGATAACCCGGCTGACGGCCATTCTTTAGTCGCCAGCGCCAGTGAAATAGCGCCTGTTCGGTCAGGGGAGGATGCGGACAGGGACTACCACGCCGAGCATCTGCGGGCCGTAGCGCCCCTGATCCAGGCGGTTGGAAAAGTAACGAACCAGTAAAAAGCCCAGCACGCCCCCCAGCAGGCAGCAGAGAATGGTAATTCCCTCCCCGCCCGAGAGCAGCGGCGCCAGCCAGAGCTGCCCCAGCAAGGCGCCGGCCAACAGACAGAAAAGCGGCAGCACATAGACCAGCGCAGCCCCGCGCAGCAGACTCTCCTGCGGGATACCGAGCCTCACTTGCTGGCCAACCCGCACCTCGGCGGTCAGCCTGACCCGCAAGCGGGGAGCTTTCAGGGGAAACGCCTTGGCCACGGTGCCGGTACCGCAGTTGGATTGCTGCTGACAACCACTGCAGGCGGAGCGACGCTCGCACTCCACCCAGGCATGGGCACCCTCAATGGCCACCACGGTCGCCAGCTCTTCACTCATCTCATTCACGGCAACACCTCGGGTTCACACAATCAGGGGATCTGACCACGACTCGCCACGCTCGGCAAGCGGGGAAGAACCCCGCATCCCCCGTTACTGCACCGCTTCGTTGCGGGCCAGCGGCTGGACCGACTCGGCGATGCGCTTGGCGGTTTCGGCAGGCACCTCGCCGACCACGGTGATCTCGACCCCCACCTCGTTGACATAGCTCACCAGCGAAGTCGCCCCCTGGCGGATCAGCTGCTGGCGCACCGCCTGCTTGGGATCGACCCGGGAGACATAGACCGAGAGATCCACCAGCCCATCGGAGAGCATCATGTAATCCACCGGCATACTGGTGGTCACCAGCTGGTGCCGGTCTTGCGACAGCACCTTGAAGCCATCGGGCAGCCAGGTGATCTGCCAGTTCAACTGCTGTTGCGGCGCCGGATAGGCATCCTCCAGCGCCAGCGCCGGGGGCTGCTTGCTGTTGGCCAGCTTCACCAGCCAGGGGGCCGGTTTGCTCTGCAGATCCAGCTCGACACCGAGTACCTGCTCCACCAGATTGCCTTCCCGCTCGACCATGTCGATCCGCAGCAGCAAGTGGCTCTGCTCGTCAATCCAGAGCACGAAACCATATTTGTCGGCCTCTTTAGGCACCAGCCTCACCACCTGCGCCACCACACCGGCAACCCGGCTGCGGCCGGCCAGCACAGGATCATAGCTCTCCAGCACCTGCGCCAGCGGCATCTTCACCAACGTCGACCAGATGCCGGGGAAGCGGGCATCCTTCAGGGTGTAGGGATCGTGGCTGTTTTCAAAAAAGGTGTATTCGTTCTGGCGCTGGAGATACTCGATCGCCTTGCCGTCAAGATAACTGAGGTGGGCCACTTCCTTGCCGTTGATCACGGCATGGCTGATCCGGATCGGTTCAAGACGCCCCTGACGGGCTTTGACCATGGACAACTCGAAATTCTGTTGCTGCACGGCACTCTGCATCTGCTGCAACAAGGCCTCGGCCGACTTATCGTCGGCCGAGGCCTTGGCACTGATCAGCAGGAGAGAGGCCAGCAAAATACGGCTGGACTGGCGCACGTTTGTATCCCTGACAATTCGTTATTGTTGGATCTGTCTGTCTTGCAACAGGCGCTGCTGCAACTGGTGGTCACGCAGGAAGGCGTTAATCCGCTCCCGCTGCTCCTGCATCTGCTGTTCGGTCAGCCCTTGCTGACGGGCACGGGCACCATCCTGTTGCGGATAGTGAACACTCACAGGCGCCGCACTGCCACCGATTGGAATGGTATTGAGCACCGGATTGGCCGGAACGCCATCATGCCCCTGATACTGCTGCACCCCGAAGATAACGGCAGCGGCCACGGATGCCGCAATGGCATATTGACCCAGTTGCTGACCGACACGGCGGAACAACGGAACCACATTGGAATCAGTCTTGACCGGCGCAACGGCAGGTTGCAGTACGGGAGCCATCTCGACCGGCTTGGGTGCCAGTATGGTGGGCTCATCCTCCAGCGCAGCCATGATGCTGTCACTGAGATCCAGTTGCAGATTGACCGGCAGGTCACCCCGCATGGCATCGCCGATCAGGTGGTAACGACCCCAGGTATCTTGCAAGTCGGAGTCCATCTCCAGCTCGTTCAGTACCTCTGCGTCACTCAGGTCACCATCCATCAGGGCAGAGATTTGCTCTTTATTTGCCATAAGTTAACCCGTCTTTCCCCAGTTAATTCTCGATCAGAGGTTGCAGCTTTTTATCGATTGCTTCCCTCGCCCGGAAGATACGGGATCTGACCGTACCCACTGGGCAATCCATGATTTCGGCAATCTCTTCGTAGCTCAGCCCTTCCAGTTCGCGAAGGGTGATAGCTGTCCTCAGGTCTTCCGGCAATGCCTCAATGGCTGAAAACACGGTGCGTTTGATCTCGTCAGTCAGCGCCAGGTTTTCAGGGGTTGAGACCTCTTGCAAGGCTTCACCGCCGCCATAAGACTCCGCTTCGTCAGCCTCCACATCACTGCTGGGCGGCCTGCGCCCCTGGGAGGTGAGATAATTCTTCGCCGTGTTCACGGCAATTCGGTACAACCAGGTGTAAAAAGCACTTTCGCCACGGAATGTCGGCAATGCCCGGTAGGCTTTTATGAAGGCCTCTTGTGCCACATCGGGCACATCGCCGGGATTGTTGACATACCTGGCAACCAGGTTGACCACCTTTTGCTGGTATTTTTTTACCAACAGGTTGAAAGCTGCTTTATCGCCGCGCTGGACCCGTTCAACCAGTTGTTCGTCCAGTAGATTCTGGTCGCTCATCAGAGCCGTAAAACCCCCATCAGGTTATCGTTTTTCTTTTCCGGCCCTTCCTAAGCGCACAAGTTCAGACAGGGAGAATCAGAGAAAGTTCGCTTCAATTGAAAAAAATGTGATGCAGGCTGCATCCTCGCCCTCGCTTGGGCTACCATGGTGCCAGTTCTTAATCCAGGCCAATGATACTTATGAAAGCAAGTGTTGAATACCTTTGCGATGTACTGATCATTGGCAGCGGTGCCGCTGGTTTGTCCCTCGCGTTGCGATTGGCAGACCACGCCAAAGTCCTGGTTCTGAGCAAGGGGCCCATCAGTGAAGGGGCCACTTTCTATGCGCAAGGAGGCATCGCTGCCGTTTTCGACGAAACCGACAGCATCGAATCCCACGTGAGCGACACGCTCAACGCGGGCGCCGGGTTGTGTGACCCGGCAGTGGTGGAGTTCACCGCTCGCCACGCCCGCGAGTCCATCCAGTGGCTCATTCAGCAAGGGGTCCCCTTCGATCAGGAGGAGAACGCCGACGGCGAGTCTCAGTACCACCTCACCCGGGAAGGGGGCCACAGCCATCGCCGCATCTTCCACGCGGCGGATGCCACCGGCAAGGCGGTGCAGCTCACCCTGATAGATCAGGTTCGTGCCCACCCCAATATCCAGCTGATGGAGCGCTTCAACGCGGTCGACCTCATCACCACCCGCAAGCTCAACCTGCCGGGCAACAAGGTGCTTGGCGCCTACGTCTGGAACCGCAACGCCGAGCAGGTCGAAGTGATCCGCGCCCGTTTCGTGGCGCTGGCGACCGGAGGTGCCTCCAAGGTCTACCAGTACACCTCCAACCCGGATGTGAGTTCTGGCGATGGCATCGCCATGGCATGGCGGGCCGGCTGCCGGGTGGCGAACCTGGAGTTCAACCAGTTCCACCCCACCAGTCTGTTCCACCCGGACGATCCCAACTTCCTGCTGACCGAAGCGCTGCGTGGCGAGGGGGCCTATCTGCGCCGCCCGGACGGCAGCCGCTTTATGCCGGAGTTTGACGAGCGGGCCGAGCTGGCACCGCGGGATATCGTCGCCCGCGCCATCGACCACGAGATGAAGCGACTCGGCGCCGACTGCATGTATCTGGATATCAGCCACAAACCGGCCGATTTCATCATCAAGCACTTCCCGACCATTTATGAGCGCTGCCTCGCGGTCGGCATCGACATCACCAAGGAGCCGATGCCCATCGTGCCGGCCGCCCACTACACCTGTGGCGGCGTGATGATCGATAACAACGGCCAGACCGATATCCCCGGCCTCTATGCCATCGGCGAAGTGACCTACACCGGCCTGCACGGCGCCAACCGCATGGCCTCCAACTCCCTGCTGGAATGCGTGGTTTATGCCCATCAGGCGGGTGCTGACATTCTGGCCAAGCTGCCGATGAGTGTGGAGCCGCCGCGCCTGCCGGTGTGGGACGAGAGCAAGGTGGAAGATTCTGACGAACTGGTGGTGATCCAGCATAACTGGCACGAGCTGCGGTTGATGATGTGGGACTACGTGGGGATAGTGCGTACCAACAAACGCCTGGCCCGCGCCAAGCGCCGCATCGACCTGCTCAAGCAGGAGGTGCAGGAGTACTACGCCAACTTCCGCGTCTCCAACAACCTGCTGGAGCTGCGCAACCTGCTGCAGGTGGCCGAGCTTATCGTCAACTGCGCCCTGCAGCGCAAGGAGTCCCGCGGCCTGCACTACAACCTGGATTATCCGGATATGCTGCCGGACTCCAAACCGACCGTGCTGACCCCGGAGCGGGATTAATCCCCCTTCCCGCAAAACGTTACAGCAATCAGTGACCCCGCCCCGGCGGGGTCACTTGTTTTCAACCGCTTTTCAGCCACAAAAGAGTGTCGCCAGCCACATGGCAACAGCTTATCGCGATAAATCAGCGCATGGTCATCACGGAAAGCAGGCGTCAGCGCCGGGACGGCAGAAAGTGGATGGCTCGCGCCAGCAGGCGGTAATGTTCGGGGGGAAGGGCATCGGAGAAGAGCCACAGTTGCCGTGGCGACACGGCTCCACTCTCTTGCGGATCGGGACAAAGCACCAGCCTGAGCACGCCGGGCAGAATGCGGCTTTTCTTGTCAAGCTGATAGCGACGACCTTGCCACTGCAACCACTGACCATCCCAAACAAGCTCGAACGGGGGCTCGGCGAGCGCACGCCAGCTCAACCAGAGCGCCGCCAGCCAGACGGGCAGCAACAGCGCCCACTGCCAACCGGCAATCAGGCCAGCTACCGGCCAGAGCAGCAACAGAAAGAGGGCCACCAGCAAACATTGCTGATGGCGGGAGGGGTGAACCGTCATGATCACCCGCTCCACGCTATTACCCCTGGCGGTCGTGGCGCGCCTGATTGCGCTCCAGGATCATCGGGATCATGGCGGCAAATGCGGGATCGGCAGGGACACCATGACCCATGCACCATTTGAACAGATCCGGATCGTCGCTCGCCAGCAGGCGGATAAAGGTCTGCTGATCGGCTTCGCTCAGGGAGTCGAACTCGTGTTCGAAAAAGGGCATAAAGATCACATCCAGCTCGAGCATACCGCGACGGCAGGCCCACTTCAGGCGGGATTTTTCAACTGGGCTCAACATGGCACTCTCCTTACAAAGACCGGGGGATGGTACCAGCTGGATTTTCCGGCTGACAAACATTAGTTACGTCTTTACCATGCAGCTCACATACTTTCTCTCTGGAATACCATCGTGAGCCTGCAACCACCTGTTTTTCCTGCCGAGCCGACCCGCTTCCCCCTGACCAAGCTGGCCATCACCCGTATCAGCGGCCAGGATCGCGCCAAATATCTGCAAGGTCAGGTCACCTGTGATGTCAACGCCCTGCAACCGGGGCAACAGACCCCGGGCGGCCACTGTGATCCCAAGGGCAAGCTGTGGAGCAATTTCCGCCTGCTCTGCCTCGACGACAGTCTGCTGCTGCTGACCAGCCCCTCTGTACTGGAGCGTCAGTTGCCGGAGCTGAAGAAATTTGCCGTCTTCTCCAAGGTCGAGATCGCCGCCGATGAGCGTCACGCCACCGGGATCGCCGGTACGGGCAGCGATAGCTGGATCTCTGCCCAGTTCGGCCTTGAGCAGAGCGGTCTGATCGACGGCGGCATGGCGGTGAAGATTGAACAGGATCGCTGGCTGCTGGTCAGCAATCAGCAAGCCGATGCCCTGCCGCAAGGTGACGAGTCACTCTGGTGGGGGCTCGAGATCAAGGCGGGTCTGCCACATATGGAAGCGGTGCATCAGGGGGAGTTCATCCCGCAGATGCTCAACCTGCAGGCACTGGACGGCATCAGCTTCAACAAGGGCTGCTACATGGGGCAGGAGACGGTGGCCCGCGCCAAATATCGCGGCGCCAACAACCGCGCCCTGTTCCTGCTGGCGGGCAGTGCCAGTGAGCCGGTCAATGCGGGCGATACCCTGGAGCTGCAACTGGGTGACAACTGGCGCCGCAGCGGCATGGTGCTCAACGCCTGGCAACAGGCCGGGCAGGTGTGGCTCACCGCCGTGCTGCCAAAAGATACCGAGGCTGACGCCCAATTCCGCCTCAAGCAGGACGAAGGCTCCCGCCTCACCCTGCAACCCCTGCCTTACGCCCTGACCGAGTAAGGTCGGCTAGCGAGGCACCCGCGCCAGCAGTGCCTCCTTCAGCCAGCGCCCCGCCTGCCCCAGCGGGCGGGCGCGATGCCACTGCAACTCCAGCGCCAGCGCGTGGCTGGCGATAAAGTCCGGCTCCAGCACCACCACTTCACCCCGCTTCAGCGGTTGATGCAGCAGAAATTCCGGAATGGCGGACCAGCCAAGACCCCGCTTGACCAGTTCCAGCACCCCGAGATCCCCCTCGACCCACCACACCTGAGCCGAGATGCGAAAACGCTGACGCTCGCTCCCTTCCCGTCGGCCGGTGACCATCAGCTGACGTGCCCCCTGCAGATCGACCTCCCGCAGCGGCTGCTTGCGGGCCAGCGGATGATCCGGTGACACCACCAGCGGCATGGTCACCTCCCCCAGCGAATGGGCGACAATCTCCCGCTGGGGATGCACCTTCTGATAACTGATGCCAAGCTGGGCCCGGCCGGTCACCAGCATCTCGGTCACATCTTCCATCAACGGGAAGAGCAGCTCCAGCTCCACGGTCGGGTAACGAGTGGCGAACTCCTCCAGCAGGGTGCCGAGCCAGGGCAGGTGGGAGTCATCATCGATGGCCAGAGTGAGGCGCGTCTCCACCCCGGCCGCCAGCTCCCCAGCAATGGATTGCAATCGTTCACTCTGCGCCAGCAGGATCCCCGCCTCCTGCACCATGCGGGCCCCCGCCTCCGTCAGCTGCGGATAGCGGCCGCTGCGGTCAAACAGGGTGAGCGCCAGATCGATCTCCAGATTGGCGATAGCGCTGCTCACCACCGACTGCGCCTTGCCCAGCTTGCGGGCGGCAGCGGAAAACGAGCCGTTTTCGGCGGCCGCCAGCAAGATCCTCAGTTGTTCCAGTGATGGTGTCATCTTATGGCCCTCCGGCAAGCTCTCTCATCCATCTATTTTAGCGATGGATACCAACATGAATCTATCGCTAAAGATCTATAGATTAACCAGCAATCCGTGAATAAATCTGATTGAGAGAGTGACTTATGCGTACCCGTAACGATCGCCTGCGCCATGCCATTGGCTTTGAATTCATTGGCCTGCTGATTGCCGCCCCGCTGGCCAGCTGGGTTACCGGGGTAGGGCTCAACCATATGGGCCCGCTGGCACTGTTCTTCTCGGTGCTGGCCACCGTCTGGAACTACATCTACAACATCGGGGTCGACAAGCTGCTGCTCAAATATCAGGGCCATACCCACAAGACCCTGTGGCAACGGGTGCTGCATACCTTCGGCTTTGAGGGCGGTCTGCTGATCGTCGCGCTGCCGGTCATGTCCTGGTGGCTGAGCGTCAGCCTGCTGGAGGCGCTGGTGCTGGATCTGGGCTTCGTCGTCTTCTATCTGATCTATGCCTTCGTCTACAACTGGGGCTATGACAAGGTGTTCCCCATCCCCCGCGAAGTGCCGCACGGCATGCCACAAGAGGCGCGCTAAGGCACGAATCAGTTGGATTGAAACCGAGAAGTGAAGGTCAACAAGGGAAGGCAGCAGAAGAAACGACACGGCCCCACCATGGCAGACATGATGGGGCCGCAAGAGGGATCAGCGCTGGCAGGCCGGCTGATTCAGAGGTAAGGATTCAGACCTGCCCGTCGCTCAAGCCTGGGCCTTGAGCTCTTCGCCGCTCTCGTCAGTTGCAACAGCCTCTTCAGGCTGGGCCTGAGCGGTCTGCAGCGCTTCCAGCTCGCTCTGATAATCGCTCAGGATCTGCTGGGCAACCGCCATATCTCCCTTGTGTTTGCGCTCGAACAGATGGTGCTGCACCACGCCGTTGAGATACTCCACCGTGATGGGCTGCTCCAGGGTGGCCATCAGCTCCTCTTTCTCCAGCTCGGCATTGATTTCATCGGCGGTCGTGCGCAGCAGCCCGGCCAATTGAACCAACATGCGGCGCTCACCTTCGCGCAGCAGGCTCAACATGCGGTTTCTCTGCTGCTCATTCTGTTGGGTCATACATTTCCTTACGTCAATTGGGAACAAGCCCGCTCATTCTGCCCTGTCCCCATGACAGCGTCTATCTCATGCCCCCCACAAATTTTTGGCGCTGGCTCACAAATGGCTACAGATGCTATTTGAAGCGGCTCTGGGGTATAGTAGCCGCTGATTTTCAGGCGCTTTTTTCACCTTCATCCGCAGAAAGGGGTGAGACGGCAAGGGCGCCTGCCCGGTTTACCCCAACGAGGTGAAGATCCGCTTTATGACCGACGCCATTGTGGTGCTCTGCACCTGCCCAGATCAAACCAGTGCCGACCTTCTCTGCGAACAGCTGCTGAACCAGCGGCTGGCCGCCTGCATCAATCAACTGCCGGGCATTACCTCCGTCTATCGTTGGCAAGGCAAGGTGGAGCGCGCCACCGAGATCCAGCTCATCATCAAATCCCGCCAGCCACTCTTTGCCGAGCTGCAGGCATGTATTCAAGCCAATCACCCTTATGAGGTGCCCGAGCTGCTGGCCCTGCCGGTGAGTGCCGGACTACCCGCCTATCTCGACTGGCTCAATGGGGAGACCTCATGACATTCACTCGCTTGCTCTCTCCCCTGTTGCTGCTCTGTGCCCTGTTGACGATAGCGGTGGGCAGCGCCCCTGCCCACGCCAGCGGCGCCGACCTGCTCAGCTCGCTGGGCATTGAGGCCAACGCCAAACCCAAATTTTTGCAGGTCGATGAGGCCTTTCAGATCGAGAGCGAACAGCGTGGCGATCAGCTGCTGCTGACCCTCCATATCGCCGACGACTACTACCTCTATCGCCACAGCCTGCGCTTCAAGGGGAACAACCTCACCTTCAGCGAGCCGACCCTGCCGGAAGGCACCGAGCACGAGGATGACTTCTTCGGCAAGGCCCGGGTCTACTACCAGCAGGTGAGCATCGCGGTGCCGCTAAAGGATGTGGGGGAAAATGCCACCCTGCGGGTGCGCTATCAGGGCTGTACCGACGGACTCTGCTATCCACCGACCGACAAGCTGATCGATGTGGCCCCGCTGGTCACGGCAACCACAGCGTCCACTGCTGATACGGCACAAAGCGTCGCACCGGTTAGCCAGCAGGATCAGCTGGCCGCCGCCCTCGGCAGCCAGGGCTTCTGGCTCAGTGTCGCCGCCTTCTTCGCACTGGGGCTGGGGCTCGCCTTTACCCCCTGCGTCTTCCCCATGTACCCCATTCTGACCGGGATCATCGCCGGGGCCGGCCATCGCCTCTCCACCGGCCGCGCCTTCCTGCTCTCCATGGTCTATGTGCAGGGGATGGCGGTGACCTACACCCTGCTCGGACTGGTGGTCGCCTCGGCAGGGCTGAAGTTCCAGGCCGCACTGCAACACCCCTATGTGCTGATCGGCCTCTCGCTGATGTTCGTGCTGCTGGCCCTCTCCATGTTCGGGCTCTACACACTGCAGTTGCCGAGCAGTTTGCAAACCCGCCTCTCCGGTCTTTCCAACCGCCAGCAGGGCGGCTCGGTGGCCGGGGTCGCCATCATGGGAATGATCTCCGGACTGGTCTGCTCCCCCTGCACCACGGCCCCGCTTTCGGGGGCTCTGATCTACGTGGCCCAGAGCGGCGATCTCTGGCTCGGCGCTGCAGCGCTCTATGCCCTCTCGCTCGGGATGGGGCTGCCGCTGCTGCTGCTCGGCACCTCGGGCGGCAAGCTGCTGCCCAAGGCGGGCGCCTGGATGGATGTGATCAAGCAGCTGTTTGGCTTCGCTCTGCTGGCGGTACCGATCCTGCTGCTCTCAAGGCTCTGGAGCGATCAGATCACCACCCTCGCCTGGCTTGGCTGGGGGCTGCTGCTGTGCGGCTATCTCTATCATCACAACCAGCACCAGCCCCACTCGGTGGCCAAAAGCCTGCGCGGCTTTGTACTGCTGCTGGCGATGATCAGCGCCGTGGTGGTGGGCAAGGATCTGCTGCAACCGCCCGCTACCGGCGCGGTCACGACGGGCACCAACCAGAGTGCCCCGCAGTTTGTCCGCATCAAGACCCAGGCTGACCTCAAGGTGCAGCTGGCTGCCGCCCGCGGCAAGCCGGTGCTACTCGACCTCTACGCCGACTGGTGCGTCGCCTGCAAGGAGTTCGAACACAAGACCTTCAGCGACCCGGCAGTACGCGAGCGTTTCGGCCAGATGGTGCTGCTGCAGGCGGATGTCACCGCCAACGACGATGCCGATGTCGAGCTGCTCAACACCCTCAATGTGCTGGGGCTGCCGACCCTCATCTTCTTCGACCGTGAGGGCAAGGAGCTGACAGGCCAGCGGGTCACCGGCTTTATGGGGCCGGCGGAGTTCCTTGATCACCTCGACAGGGTCAGCCATGCCAAGTGAGCTGCGCCAACTGCAGCCAAGCGATGCACCGGCCTTGCAGCGGCTGCTCGAACTGGCCCCTGCCTATCAGGCGGCAGTGAGCGATGAGCCCCTCGCCCCGGATGCCGCAGAAGAGGAGCTGGTAGCCTGCCCACTCGGCCTGCCGCTCTCTGCCAAGCACCTCATCGGTCGCTGGGAGGAGGGGGAGCTGACCGCGGTGATGGATCTGCTGCGTGGTTATCCCGACCCGACTACCGCCTATCTGGGGTTGTTGCTGGTGGGGGAACCCTGGCAAGGGGCTGGTCGTGGGCAGGCGCTCTATCGCCACGCCTGCTCGCTGGCGCGCTCATGGGGAGCCACCCGACTTCGCTTGTCGGTCATTGCCAGCAATGAATCCGCACTCTCTTTTTGGCAGCGCAGAGGGTTCACCGAGTGCTATCGTCGCGAGCTGGCCAGCTATCGGGCCGAGGCCATCGTGCTGGAACGCGCACTGGAACCGTGAGCCGAGGTTTGCCACCGCCCGTTCGCGTGGCACAATCTGCCCTCCCGTTTTGCTCTTTTTGCACCTGTTCGGAGTTTTGATGAAAAAGTGGTTCATCCCCCTGCTGGCCCTCTGGCTGTTTGGTTGTAGTGCAGGGCCCGGAGAAGATGTTATCCGCCAGCAGGTCACCGCCAAGTTGCTGGCCGAAACGGATGCCAACCTGTTCGATATCAGCGACTTCACCATCCTCGGCAAGGAGGAGCGGATGGAGGGGGTCTATCTGGTCAAGGTGAGTTACCAGCTTCACTTCAAGCAGGGACTGGATCAGCTGCAGGTGCTGCACGATGAAGATCTGATTTATGACCGTGTCGGCCCCTTCCAGCAGGAGATGGGACTGATGGAGCTCGAGCGCAAATATGGCGAATTCGAAGCGGGTCAGGTGTTGCCGCAAGAGGCAGAGGTGTGGATGATGAAAGGCGAACAGGGGTGGCGACTGGCTGAACCGGCGCAATAAAGGGCTGCCCGCCCCTTACTCTCTGCAAACTCGGCAACGGCAGCTCTGCCGTGATTGACCAGCTCAGACCTGGGTATCGACCCGATACCCTTTTTGGTCTGCGGGTTCACCCGGCAGCTTGCTGGCCAACCCTGACAGCACATCCTTGAGGGTGATCCCGCTATCTGCCGCACCGCTGCTCTCCAGCAGCTTGGTCAGCTGGCTCTGCAAGGGGTCAATCGCATCGTTCTGCCCCCCTTGGCTGCTCTCTTTGCCCTGCCCGCCCTGTTGATCCAGCGTCTCCAGCAGACGCGCCAGATCCCGTTTCAGCGGGCTCTCGCTGTTGTCGGCGAGCGCAATCTTTCGTTGTTCCTGTTCTTGCCGTTGTTGTTGCTGCAACGCCAGCTGTTGCTCCTGCTGCTGTTGCAGGGCTCCCATCATGGTATTGATGAACGCCTCCAGAGAGTCCTTGATTGACATATGGCTGCCGCCGCCACCTTCTCCTTTCGACGACAGTCCGAGATTATCCAGCACAGAGCCAAGATCGCGCACCATCCGGCTGTCACTGCCAGCTGATGACGACAGCGTCGTCCTCGCCAATGGCTGCGCGATATAAGATCCCTGCCGTTGCACCAGCGGGCTGGGCCCGCCTGACGCGACCACATTCATCTCCATCTCGGCCCTCCTTCACATCTTTTTCGGCCAGCTAACCCGCTCTTGTTCACCTGACCCGGCATCACTCCCACACCTAAAAGATAGCGCCAACCGGAAGGGATTGGCGCTAACGCATTTTTTGGTCTATCAGGCTGTGCGCTAGTGCAGTGCCGCTATAAACAAGGGCTGGCGGGGTACAGTGCCCCACCAGTGGATCAGAAGATATCCTTGAAACGGTGCCACAGCATCCCCAGCGCCAGCAGCGGAGAGCGCAGCGCCGGGCCACCCGGGAAAGTGATGTGAGGCACCCTGGCGAAGAGATCGAAACCCCGGCTCTCGCCGCGGATCGCCTCGGCTACCAGCTTGCCCGCCATGTGGGTGGCATTGAGGCCATGCCCCGAGTAGGCCTGGGCATAGAGCACATTGGGATGCTCCTTGAGACGGCCAATCTGCGGCAGCCGGTTGGCGCCAATCCCGATCATCCCGCCCCACTGAAACTCGATGGCGGTGCCAGCCAGCTCGGGGAAGACCCGCAGCATCTTGGGCAACATGAAGGCCTTGATGTCGCGGGGATCCCTTCCCGAGTAGTTGCAGGCCCCGCCAAACAGCAGGCGACCGTCGACGGAGAGGCGGTAGTAGTCGAGCGCCACGTTCTGATCGCACACCGCCATGTTTTGCGGCAGCAAGCGCTGGCGCAAGCGGCGATCCAGCACCTCGGTGGCGAGGATGTAAGAACCGGCCGGCAGCACCCGCCCGCCCAGCTCCGGATTGAGGTCATTGAGATAGGCGTTGCAGCCGATCACCAGATAGTCGGCAGTGACCCGGCCGTGGGCGGTGGTCACTTCAACCTGCTTGCCGTAATCGATATGGGTCACTCTGGAGTGTTCAAACAGGGAAACCCCGAGGCTGGCTGCGGCGCGCGCCTCGCCGAGCGCCAGATTGAGGGGGTGGAGATGGCCGGAGCCCATGTCGATGAGGCCGCCGATATAGCGATCCGACCCCACCACGCTATGGATATCTTCGCGCGGCACCAGCTTGAGTTCGTGCTCATAGCCAAGGCTCGCCAGATGGTCGAGATCTTCCTCGAAGCCGGCCAGATGGCGCTGACGGGTGGCCAGATCGCAGTAACCCCAGGTGAGGTCACACTCGATATTGAAACGCTCAACCCGCTCGCGTACCAGCTGCACCGCCTCCAGCCCCATCAGGTCGAGCTCGCGTACCCCTTCCTCACCAATCCAGCGGGCGAACTGGCTGGTATCGTGGCCGATACCGCGAATAAGCTGGCCGCCGTTACGCCCGGAGGCGCCCCAGCCGATGCGGTTGGCCTCCAACAGCACCACCTTGTAGCCTGCATCAGCCAGGTTGATGGCGGTGTTGAGACCGGTAAAACCGCCGCCGATGATGCAGACATCCGCTTTCAGCTCGGCCTCGAGTTCCGGCCACTGCTGCAGATCGTTGCGGGTCGCGGCGTAGTAGGAGGCCGCGTGCTCCTGATATCCGATGTGCTTTCCTGCCTGCATGTTCAGCATCCTGCCTTGTTGCAAATTGTTTAATAAAATAAGCAAACTTGTTTCGATAATACCCAGCTACGGCACGGCAAACCAGCTACCACGGATCACAGAAATGCAAAAGGCGCCCCGAAGGGCGCCTTTTCATGCAATCAAGGTGCTGTAACGAATTACAGTACGTCGATGGCGTTCAGGTCGGAGAAAGCCTGTTCCAGACGCTTGATCATGGAAGTCTGACCTTCACGCAGCCATACGCGCGGGTCGTAGTACTTCTTGTTCGGCTTGTCGGCGCCTTCCGGGTTGCCCAGCTGACCTTGCAGGTAAGCTTCGTTCTTCTTGTAGAAGTGCAGCAGACCTTCCCAGGTAGCCCACTGGGTGTCAGTGTCGATGTTCATCTTCACTACGCCGTAGGAGATGGACTCGCGGATCTCTTCCAGAGTGGAACCTGAACCACCGTGGAATACGAAGTCCAGAGACTTGGCCGGAATACCGAACTTCTCGGAAACGTACTTCTGGGAAGCGTCCAGGATGGACGGGGTCAGTTTGACGTTACCCGGCTTGTATACACCGTGTACGTTGCCGAAGGAGGCAGCGATGGTGAAACGCGGGCTGATCTTGGACAGACGCTCGTAAGCGTAGGCAACATCTTCCGGCTGGGTGTACAGAGCGGACTGATCCATGTGGCTGTTGTCGACGCCGTCTTCTTCGCCACCGGTGCAACCCAGTTCCAGCTCCAGAGTCATGTTCATCTTGGCCATGCGGGTCAGGTACTCGCAGCAGATGTCGATGTTCTCTTCCAGAGACTCTTCGGACAGATCCAGCATGTGGGAGGAGAACAGCGGCTTGCCGGTTTCAGCAAAGTGCTTCTCGCCCGCTTCCAGCAGACCGTCGATCCACGGCAGCAGCTTCTTGGCAGCGTGGTCGGTGTGCAGGATTACCGGCACGCCGTAAGCTTCGGCAACAGCGTGAACGTGCTTGGCACCGGAGATGGCACCCAGGATGGCAGCTTTCTGACCTTCCAGCTTCAGACCCTTACCGGCGGTGAACACGGCACCACCGTTGGAGAACTGAACGATAACCGGCGCTTTAACCTTGGCGGCAGCTTCCAGTACGGCGTTCACGGAGTCGGTACCAACGCAGTTTACGGCCGGCAGAGCAAAGCCGTTCTCTTTAGCGATGGCGAACACTTTCTGAACGTCATCACCAGTGATCACGCCGGGTTTTACGAAGTCGAAAATTTTCTTAGACATGTTTAATCGTCCTGTCTCGTATGCCGTTAATAAAAAATGGGGGGTTCATCATGAACCGGCACAGCGGGCACATGATAAACGAAACGGGAGGCTTTTGCCCCCCGTTCCGGGTCAATTAGGCTTTGGCGCGCTGTTCCAGAATCGCAACAGCCGGCAGTACCTTGCCTTCTACGAACTCCAGGAAGGCGCCGCCGCCAGTGGAGATGTAGGAGACTTTGTCAGCGATGCCGAACTTGTCGATAGCAGCCAGGGTGTCGCCACCGCCAGCGATGGAGAAGGCCGGAGAAGCAGCGATGGCTTCAGCGATAACCTTGGTGCCTTCAGCAAACTGGTCGAACTCGAATACACCGACCGGGCCGTTCCACAGGATGGTCTTGGCGTTCATGATGATGTCAGCCAGGGCCTTGGCAGAATCCGGGCCGATGTCGAAGATCATGTCGCCGTCGGTCACATCGTTAACAGACTTGATGGTGGCCGGAGTGGACTCGGAGAACTCGGCACCTACAACCACGTCGGTGGTCACAGGAATGTTGGTCTCGGCAGCCAGTTTCTTGGCGGTGTCGATCAGGTCGTGCTCGCACAGGGACTTGCCGACGTTGTGACCGGCAGCAGCGATGAAGGTGTTGGCGATGCCACCACCGACAACCAGCTGGTCAGCGATTTTGGAGAGGGATTCCAGAACGGTCAGCTTGGTGGAGACCTTGGAGCCGCCAACGATGGCAACCATCGGGCGCTCGGGCTTCAGCATGGCTTTGCCAAGGGCTTCCAGTTCACCCGCCAGCAGCGGACCAGCACAAGCGACCGGAGCGAACTGGGCAACACCGTAGGTGGAACCTTCGGCGCGGTGAGCAGTACCGAACGCATCCATTACAAAGACGTCACACAGGGCGGCGTATTTTTTGGCCAGCTCTTCGGTGTTCTTCTTCTCGCCTTTGTTGAAGCGGCAGTTTTCCAGCACAACCAGCTCACCGGCAGCGACTTCTACGCCATCCAGGTAATCCTTGGCCAGGCGAACCGGGCAGGACAGAGCGTCTTTCAGATAGTTGACAACCGGAGCCAGGGAGAATTCTTCGTTGTATTCACCCTCGGTCGGACGACCCAGGTGGGAGGTGATCATCAGCTTGGCGCCCTTTTCCAGAGCCAGCTTGATGGTCGGCAGGGTAGCGACGATACGTGCATCGGAGGTGACCTTGCCGTCTTTTACCGGCACGTTCAGGTCAGCACGGATCAGAACGCGTTTGCCCGCCAGATCCAGGTCAGTCATCTTGATAACAGACATATTCAGTCCTCTATATTTTCCAGGTAATGTTAAAAACAGTAACCTTTCGCCCGGGGCAGGCTCAGCCTGCAACCATCATGGCCCGGGTGGTATCCAGCATCCGGTTTGCGAAGCCCCATTCGTTATCGCACCACATCAACATCTTGACGAGGTTGGCATCGCTCACTCGGGTCTGGGTACCATCAATGATGCATGAGTGCGCATCATGATTGAAGTCTACGGAGACCAGCGGTTCTTCCGTGTAATCCAGAATACCGTGTAATGTACCTCTGGATGCCCGTTGCAGGGCTTGATTTACGTCACTAACTGTCACTTTTTTACGAACAGTAATACTCAGATCCATCGCTGTTACATTGATGGTCGGCACCCGCACCGCGATCGCCTCGAACTTGCCGGCGAAGTGGGGCAGGATACGCTCCAGCCCCTTTGCCAGCTTGGTATCCACCGGAATGATGGACTGACTGGCAGCGCGGGTTCGGCGCAAGTCACTGTGGTAGGCATCGATGACTTGCTGATCATGCATGGCCGAATGAATTGTCGTAATAGTACCACAATTTATCTCGAATTCTCGATGCAATGTTTCAATCACCGGCACCACGCAGTTGGTGGTACAGGAGGCGTTGGAGACGATCCGCTCGCGCCCCGTCAGCACCTGATGATTGACCCCGTAGACGATGGTGGCGTCCACATCCGCTTCGGCCGGATGAGAGAACAATACCTTGCCGGCCCCCGCCGCCAGATGCAGCTCGGCATCGGCCCGCGAGCCAAATACCCCGGTGCAGTCGAGCACCACATCCACCCCCAGCGCCCGCCACGGCAAGTTCGACGGATCCCGCTCGGCAAACAGGGAGATGAGATCCTCCCCCACCAGCATGCTGTTGCCGGCCAGCTGCACCGGATAGTGAAAACGACCGTGGCTGGTATCGAAGCGGGTCAGGTGCACCATGGCTTCGGGTGCCGCCAGCTCGTTGATGGCGACGATCTTGATGGTCTTGTCGCGCCCGCTCTCGTAGAGGGCACGCAGTACATTGCGGCCGATCCGTCCGTAACCGTTGATGGCAATCTTGATCATCTGGCAGCCAGTTCCTTACCACAGATTTGCTAGCGCATGGGCTAGAGAAAAGAGCAGCCGACCGGCTGCCCGGGCCCGGCTCACGACAGCAGGGCATCCTTGAATTCACCACGGGCCAGCAGGGCCGCCCCGAACACCCCGGCACTGTCACCAAGGGCTGGAGCAATAATGGGGGCACTGAAACGGGGATTAAAGAGGAAGGGCAAAATAGTCTGCCGTCCCACGCTGTAGAGGCTCTGCACGTTGCCGACCCCGCCGCCGATGACAATAACATCCGGGTCGAGAATGTTGACCACGTTGGCCAGCGCCTGACCAAACAGCAGATGCAGCCGGTCGATGGTGAGCCTGGCCACATGATCGTGGGCGGTGGCAGCCGCGATTTGCGCCAGCGAGAGGCGACGCTTGGCCTTGGCCTCGTACCAGGCCTCCAGCGCCGGGCCGCTGATCAGGGTCTCGACGCAACCGTGCTTGCCGCAGTAGCACTCGGGGCCATCGGGGGAGAGCACGTTGTGGCCCCACTCACCGGCGATGCCGTGATGACCGTTGAGAATGCGGCCGTTGATGACGATGCCGGAGCCGACCCCGGTACCCATGATGATGCCGAACACCACTTTCGCATCGGGATGGTGCTGGCGCACCGCCCCCAGATGGGTTTCTGCCAGCGCAAAGCAGTTGGCGTCGTTGGCAATCAGCACCGGCACGCCGAGCCGGCGCTCCAGATCCTCCTTGAACGGCTTGCCATTGAGCTCGGTGGTGTTGCAGTTCTTCATCAGACCGGTTTGCGGATCCCGCGCCCCCGGCGTGCCCATGCCAATGACGGTCGGGCGCTGGCCAATCTTCTCGGCGCACTCAGCTACCAGCTTGGCGATCTGGCCGATCATATGGTCATAACCGCCCGCCCGCTCGGTGGGGATGCGGTGGCGCAGCAGCACCTCGTCGCCATCCAGCACCACGCATTCACACTTGGTACCGCCAAGATCGATACCCCAATCCAGTGACTTGCTGCTCATCTTGCCTCCTGCACGGACGCCACGCGCTCGTCGTCGCAGCGCCATTTTTTAATGTAAAACGGGGCCTGACGGCCCCGGATATCAAACAAACTCTTCTTCTCTCGCCCCGGCCTTAGCGGCCGTGGTACTGGGCGGAGAGCTCGTGTACCGCGTTGACGAACACGCCAGCGTGCTCCGGGTTCACATCCTGATGGATGCCGTGGCCGAGGTTGAAGACGTGGCCATTGCCGTGACCGAAACCGGCCAGAATGGAGGCGACCTCTTCACGGATGCGAGCCGGAGTGGCATAGAGCATGGAGGGATCCATATTGCCCTGCAGCGCCACCTTGTCACCGACCCGACGCTTGGCGTCGGCAATGTCGGTGGTCCAGTCCAGACCCAGCGCATCGCAACCGGTGGCTGCAATCTGCTCCAACCACTGACCACCGTTCTTGGTAAACAGGGTGACCGGCACGCGGCGACCGTCGTGCTCGCGGATCAGGCCATCGACAATCTTGTGCATGTACTGCAGGGAGAAGTCGCGGTAATCGCGCGGGGTGAGCACGCCGCCCCAAGTGTCGAACACCATGACAGCCTGCGCACCCGCCTTGATCTGGGCGTTGAGGTAAGCAATCACGCTGTCGGCCAGCTTGTCGAGCAGCAGGTGCAGGGTTTGCGGCTCCGCGTACATCATCTGCTTGATCTTGGTGAATGCCTTGGAGCTGCCCCCCTCCACCATGTAGGTGGCCAGGGTCCATGGGCTGCCGGAGAAGCCGATGAGCGGCACTTCACCCTTCAGCTCGCGGCGGATGGTGCGCACCGCATTCATCACGTAGCCCAGCTCATCTTCCGGATCCGGAATGGGCAGCGCCTGCACATCGGCCATGGAGGTGATCGGACGCTCGAAGCGCGGGCCTTCACCCTGCTCGAAGTAGAGCCCCAGCCCCATGGCATCGGGCACGGTGAGGATGTCGGAGAAGAGGATGGCGGCATCGAGCGGGTAGCGGCGCAGCGGCTGCAGGGTGACTTCACAGGCCAGCTCGGCATTGCGGCACAGGGACATGAAATCCCCCGCCTGGGCGCGAGTCGCCTTGTATTCCGGCAGATAGCGCCCTGCCTGGCGCATCATCCATACCGGCGTCATGTCTACATCCTGACGCAGCAAAGCGCGCAGGTATCGATCGTTCTTCAGCTCTTTCATCCCAGTTCCTGAATTCATATCACGCATAAAATGGCGGCCATAATACCACTTTGCCCAGTCAAGCGGACTGCCCAAAACGTGGCAAATAGGTGATCGGTTGCAAAGATGTGAAGGGGCGCAAACCAGAGCACCCCGTTTTTAAAAAGAAGAGCAAAAGGGTTGGCGAAAAGATAAGCGCCTCGTTACCCCTCGCCCGCCAGTGACAACTCGATCAGCCGCCGGGCGATGGTGCCGTGGGGCGGCAAACGCGGCAAGCGGTCGGCGGTAAAGAAATCGGCAGCCACCAGTTCGTCATCCTGCCCCCGGATTTCGCCGCTCTCGTAGTCGGCGGTAAAGCCCATCATCAGGCTGTGGGGGAAGGGCCAGGGCTGGCTCGCCACATAGCGCACATTGCGCACCCGGATGCCGCTCTCCTCGAACACCTCCCGTGCCACGCACTGCTCAAGGTTCTCTCCCGCCTCCACAAAGCCGGCCAGCACGGTATACATGGGATCGTCCGCCTGATAGTGACGACGATGGGCCGCCAGCAGGATCTCCGGCCCCTTGCGCACCGCCACTATGATGCAGGGTGAAATGCGCGGATAGGCCGTGTGGCCGTGGTGGCACACCTGCGCCCACTCCCCCGCCTTCGTGGTCATGGGGGCGCCGCACTCGCCGCAGAAACGGTGGGTGCGGCGGAAGGTAACAAGCTGCCAGGCACGGCCCGCGAGACGAAAGCCCTCCTCGTCCCCCGCCACCATCAGCTGGCGCAGGGGGGCCATCATAGTCGTGTCGGCCTCAGCCCCCAGATCCAGCAGATAGCAGGGCAGCCCCTGCCACTCATCAAAACGCTCGAAACGGGCACCGGCCAGCGCTGCAGGCAGGCACGCTTTACTTCCTTGTGGCACCTCTCCCCGCTGATCGAGCAGTACCAGATGATCGCCCCCCAGCACGAACCAGCGGGCTTGTTCGGTTAATGACATCAGATGAACACTCTCACTTAAGTCCAATTACACAAAGTCCAGTTAAACAGAACCCTGGCCACGACTGGCCGACCAAGGGGCAAACGCCGCGCGAATGGCTCCCATCTTACGACCAGCACGGGTCGCTGACGACCCCGCTGTGGCCGATTGTCCCATTCGTAAAAAACGGATGGCGCAAATAAAGAGGCCGCCCGAAGGCGGCCCGCTGTTATCCGGTATCCCGTATCCGGCCTCTATCGACGCGGATCAGGCATCACCCATCGCCAGCAAGGAGGCGTTACCGCCTACTGCAGTGGTGTTGATGGTGCGGGTCTTCTCGGTAACGAAGCGGCTCAGGTAGTGAGGGCCACCCGCCTTGGGGCCGGTGCCGGAGAGCCCCTGGCCGCCGAATGGCTGCACCCCGACCATGGCGCCGATCTGGTTACGGTTGATGTAGACGTTGCCCACGTTGATACGGTTCGCCAGCTCCTCGGCGTGAGATTCGTTGCGGCTGTGGATCCCCAGCGTCAGACCGTAGCCGGTGCCGTTGATGTCGCTGATCACCTTGTCCAGATCCCGGGTGGCGTAACGCACCACGTGCAGGATGGGGCCGAACTGCTCCTTGGCCAGCTCGCGGATGGAGCCGATCTCCAGCGCGGTCGGCTGGACGAAGTGTCCCTCCATGGTCGCGGCAGGCATCGGCGCCTGGGCAATCAGGCGAGCTCGCGGGATCATCCGGGCCAAATGGGCATCCAGCCCCGCCTTGGCATCGGCATCGATCACCGGGCCTACGTCGGTGTTGTGCTCGGCCGGGTTGCCCACTTTGAGCTCCTGCATGGCGCCGGTGAGGATCTCCAGTACCCGCTCGGCGATCTCCTCCTGCAGGTAGAGCACCCGCAGGGCCGAGCAGCGTTGACCGGCGCTCTGGAAGGCGGCGCTCACCACATCGCGTACCACCTGCTCCGGCAGGGCGGTGGAGTCGACGATCATGGCGTTCTGGCCGCCGGTCTCGGCGATGAGCGGCAAGATGGCGCCATCGCGCTGGGCCAGGGTCATGTTGATGAGCTTGGCAGTCTCGGTGGAGCCGGTGAAGCAGACGCCGCCAATGCGCGGATCGGCTGTCAACTTGGCACCTACGGTGGCACCGTCACCGGGCAGCAGTTGCAGCACGTCGCCCGGAATACCGGCCTGATGGGCCAGCGTCACCGCCAGATGGGCGATAAGGCCGGTCTGCTCCGCCGGTTTGGCGATGACGGTGTTGCCGGTGGCCAGCGCAGCGGCGATTTGGCCGAGGAAGATCGCCAGCGGGAAGTTCCACGGGCTGATGCAGACAAAGACGCCGCGCCCCTGCAGGAACAGCTCGTTCTGCTCGCCGGTATAACCGGGCAGCAGGGTCGCCTGCCCCATCAGACTGCGGGCCTGCACCGCGTAGTAGCGGCAGAAATCCACCGCTTCACGCACCTCATCGATGCCATCTTGCAGCAGCTTGCCCGCCTCGCGGGTACAGAGGGAGACAAACTGCTCGCGATTCGCTTCCAGCAAATCTGCCAGCTTCTCCAGCGCCGCGGCACGCTCGCTCACCGGGGTTTCACGCCAGCGCGGGAAGGCGGCGTGGGCCGAAGCCAAGGCTTGCTCCACCGCCTGCTCGTCGGCCCAGTGGATCTTGCCGACGGTGAGGCTCACATCCTGCGGGCTCAGCACAGTGCGGGCTTCGCTGCGCTTGAGGGTCTCGCCATCGACGATGGGCCCTGCCAGCCACTGCTTGCTCTCCAGCTCTTTCAAGCGGGCGAAGAAGGGGCGCTGGATGGAGAGGATGTTCATGTTGACGCCGCTGGAGTTCTTGCGGTCGCTGAACAGGTTCACCGGCTGCGGAATGCGGTCGTTGGCAAAGCCGGAGTAGCGCTTGAGGGTGCGCAGCGGATGCTCGGCCAGCGAGTCCACCGGGGTATTGGGGTCCACCAGCTTGTGAACGAAGGAGGTGTTGGCCCCGTTCTCCAGCAGGCGGCGCACCAGATAGGGCAGCAGATCCTTGTGGGCACCGACCGGCGCATAGATGCGGCAGTGCAGGCCGGGATTGTCGTTCAGCACGGCGTTGTGCAGCTCCTCCCCCATGCCGTGGAGACGCTGGAATTCAAACTGGCGATCACCGGCCATCTCCAGAATGCTGACCACGGTATTGGCATTGTGGGTGGCAAACTGAGGGGCGATAAAGCCGCGAGTCGGCTCGCTCAGCAGGTAGCGGGCGCAGGCGAGGTAGGAGATATCGGTACCCGCCTTGCGGGTAAACAGCGGGTAGCCGGGCAGGCCCGCCTGCTGGGCATATTTCAGTTCGCTGTCCCAGTAGGCGCCTTTTACCAGTCGCACCGGAATGAGGTCACCCTGCTCGCGAGCCAGTGCGGTGAGCCAGCAGAGTACCGGCAGGGCGCGCTTGGAGTAAGCCTGTACCACCATGCCGAGCTTGCCCCAGCCAAGGTTGGCATCGGAGCGGTAGAGTTGCTCGAACAGATCCAGCGACAGCTCGAGGCGGTCCATCTCCTCGGCATCGATGCTAATGGCCACATCCTTGTCGCGGGCCAGACGCACCAGCCCCACCAGCCGCTCGCACATCTCGCCGAGCACCCGTTCGCGGTTGGCCACGTCATAACGCGGATGGAGTGCCGACAGCTTGATGGAGATGGAGGGGGCCGGGCCGCCGTCGCTGATCCGCTCGTTGCCCACCGCCTCGATGGCGTTGCGGTAATCGGTCAGATATTTATCGGCATCCTGCATGGTCAGCGCCGACTCACCCAGCATGTCGTAGGTGTGGGTGTAGCCCAGCTCGCGGGATTTGCGGCTCGCCTTGAGCGCCTCTTTCATGTCGCGACCCAGCACGAACTGCTTGCCCATGATCTTCATGGCGGCGTACATGGCGGAGCGCACCACCGGCTCCCCCAGCTTGTTGACCATGCGCCCCAGCAGGTTGGCCGGGTTGCCGTCGAGCTTCTTGTCGAGCTTGATGATCTTGCCGGTCAGCATCAGCCCCCAGGTGGAGGCGTTGACCAGGGTGGAATCGCTCTTGCGGAAATGGGATGACCAGTTGGCGCCGGAGAGCTTGTCCTTGATCAGGGCGTCGGCGGTCTCGGCATCGGGAATGCGCAGCAGCGCCTCGGCCAGACACATCAGGATGATCCCCTCCTGGGTATCCAGGCTGTACTCCTGCAGGAAGGCGTCGATACCGTCACCGGAGCCGCTCTCCTTGCGCACCTTGGTCACCAGAGTACGGGCACGCTGGGTCACCTGCTCCAGCGAGGCGCCATCCCCCGGCAGCATGGCCGACAGTTCGGCCAGATAGGCATTTTCATCCACCACGTAGTTCTGGGTGATGGCTTCGCGCAGGGCGGCCAGATCAGAGGGGATATAGTCAGCGGCAAGCACTTGAGTAGCTTTGAACATATGGGGTCTTCCTGTACGCCCTAGGGCTGATATCGACAAAGGCGGACGCGCCGCCGAAACGCCGATAATGTATACAATGTTGCACCCTATATGAAATGAATTTGTTGCCAATCTTTAACAAAGATCGCTCATTCCCCCTATGAATTCCCTTTTGAAGCCAATACGCCAGCAAGCGTGAGGGTCATCTGACTTCATTTTGTATACGATCTGCCGCTGCTCTATCGCAAAGCAGCCACGCATTCCGCCCAATGCGCCCCAAAAAAGAAGGGCCGCCACGGCGACCCTTCTCAGCAATTCATTCAGCCAGAGGCTGTCAGTTCATCCAGCGATCGCCACGGCTGCGACGACGGGGCAGCATCGGCAGCAGGATGCCGAGCAGGATCCCCGCCCCCACCATGGCACCACCACGGATAAACCAGTCCATCTGCATGTCATGTTCCTGGTTGTCGTAGCTCTGGGTCAGGGCATCATTCTGCTCTTTGAGATTGCTCATCTCCTCACCCTGACTGACCAGCTGGGCCTTGAGGGCGGCGATCTCCTTGCTCTGGGCAGCGATCTGACCATCCTTCTCGGTGAAGCGTTTCTCGTTGTCACCGTTAAGGTTCTGCAAGCGATCTTTAAGCTCATCGCGCTCTTTTTCCACCTGGGGCAGACGCTCGCGCAGGCTGATCTGGCTCTGCAGTTCGCTGTTTTTGATCCACCCCTCGCGGCCACGACCGTCCACCACCTGGGTGAAACCGGCCTCGCTGTTCACCGCCTTTACCTCCAGCGGTTCACCAGCCTTGACGCTGCCAAGGATCCGGTACTGGGTACCCGGGCCATTGTGGATATAGGTAAAGATGTTGTCTGAAACATAACGGGTATCGGCCAGTGCCTGTTGGGCACACAAGCAGATCAAAATCCCGAGAAGGGCGCGCATGGTCGATCGGTTCTCTTTTTCAGGTTTGGACAAGAGGTTGAATGTTAAGCCGCCAGCAGGTTAAAGGACAAGCAAAGAAAAAGCACCTCCCCCGGATTAAAGAGCGCAGAGTTGCGAGTCAACTCGCAACTTGCCCGTCTGCGGCCTCACTTGTTTTTCAGCTCCTGTACTTCGCTGCGCAGGGCGCGGATCTCTCGCAGCAGCTCCTCTTGCTGGTTGTTGTAGTGATGACGCCACTTGTCGGTCTCGCCATCCCCCTTGTTGGGCTGCAAAAACAGGCTGGCCATAAAACCGCTGATGGCACCGAACAGACCGACCCCAAACAGGATCAGCAGGCTGGCGACAAACCGCCCCTCCTCGGTCTTGGGCACCAGATCCCCGTAACCGACAGTCGAGAGGGTCACCAGCGTCCACCAGAACGCGTCATAGGGTGTCTCAATCTGGCTGCCGGGCTGGCCTGACTCAATCCAGTACATGACGCCGGAGCCCACCCCCAGCAGCAGGAAGAACAGAAACAGGATGCCGGAGAGGGTGGTCTCGTTGCGCTCGCGACGGAACATGGCCCAGAGATCCGGGTGCTCCTTGAACAGCTGATAGACCCGCCAAAGCTGGATCAACCGCGCCCAGCGCAACTGCTCCGCCATCGGCAGGCTACCCGGCAGATAGATCCAGTTGGCCTTGAAATAGGCCTTGCGATCGGAGGCCCGGATCCAGCCATAAGCAAAGTGCGCGAGGAAGAAGTAGCAGATCAGACTGTCGAGGTCATAGAAGAGCTGCAGGGTCTGTGGTGTCAGGCTCTCATGGCCCCACCAGCGGGCCGTCACCAGCACAACCGAGATAATCGACAGAAATGCCATCAGCAGATCCATCGCCCGCAGATGAGTTAAGTGATGTCGCATACATTTTCCAACTTTAAGCACAGTGCAAATTAATAAAAGAGAAGATAATGCCGATAGTCCTGAGGGCAAAGGAAAAAACGGCTTTTAAAAGGAGAATGACAATGCAGCTGAACCTGCTGGAGAAAAGAATGAGCAACATCCGGTTGGTACCCAAAGTGGTGCTGCTGATGGTGTTCAGTACCCTCCTGCTACTGACCAAGCTCTGGTTTGACGCCAACAATCTGGAAGCGACCCTGCTCAGCGAAGGGCTCGATCCCGCCAAGGCGGATGCGATCTCCAATCGCCTGCTCTGGACCGGTCTTATGGAGACCGCCATCATGGGGCTGCTGTTCGTGATCCTGCTGCTCACCGGCTCCCGCCTGATGGTCAAGCAGGTGCACTATCTGGTGAGCCTGCTGGAACGCTTCGCCAAGCGGGACCTCAGCCACAAGGTACTGCTCAAGTCTCGTGACGAATTCGGTGACATCGCCAAGGCGGTCTCCCACTCGCAGGAGAATCTCAAAGAGGTGTTTGGCAACCAGCGCGCCGCCTGCAAGGAGCTCAACGACATCGCCTCCCAGGTGACCCTTTGCATGGAAGAGGCCAACGAAGCGATCAACGAAGAGTTCACCCAGATCGAACAGCTGGCCAGCGCCATGAGCCAGATGGTCGGTGCCATTCGCGAAGTGGCCGCCCATGCGGATCAGGCCTCTCACGCCACCGCCGAAACCAGCCAGCTGGCGGAAGAGGGGAGCCGCTGCGTCGCCGATACCGTCAGCACCATCGACACCCTCTCCGGCAACATCCAACGCTCCGCCACCGTGGTCAACGAGGTGGAGCAGGGGGTCGAGCGCATTGGCTCTGTGGTCGACACCATTCGCGGCATCTCGGAGCAGACCAACCTGCTGGCACTTAACGCGGCAATCGAAGCGGCTCGCGCCGGTGAAGCGGGTCGTGGCTTTGCCGTGGTGGCCTCCGAAGTGCGTGAACTGGCCAACCGGGCTCAGGCCGCCACCGTCGAGATCCAAAAGATGATCGAACAGCTGCAGGGCAATGCCCATCAGGCTGGCGAGCTGATGGCCCAAAGCGTACAGCAGGCCGACAAGGGGGTGGAACAGGTGACCCAGGCCGGTACACAGCTCGCCACCATAGTGCAGCGGGTACAGGGTGTCGCCGACATGAACCGCCACATCGCCGCCGCCTCCGAGCAGCAGAGCTCGGTCGCCGAAGAGATGCGCGGCAATCTGGAGCAGGTCAAGCAGATCGCCGAAGGCTCTGTGGTAGTTCTACGCGAGCTGCAAGAGGCCTCCGAACTGGTCGAGCAGCACAGCAAGGAGCTCGACAGCCAGATCCAGTCCTTCAAGCTGGCGTGACCACAGCGCATAGACAGAAAGGCCCTGCGGGGCCTTTCTTCATATCCCCACCAGCAACCCATTTTCCTTTCTGGATCATGCTTCTCGCCCCTGTGCTGTGACGCGGGGGCCTGACAGTGCTAGATTGGCAGCCACCATTTTGAACCGGCAGCGTTGTTAACCTCGTGTCGTTAACCCTCTGTCGTGAACCACAAGGACGGCAACCGTGGCCCAGCACTCTCCCTCTTTCTCCGCCCTCTCCCCCCTGCTGCAAGAACAGGCCGAGCGCCAATGGCAGCGACTGATCGAACTGGCCCCCGACTATGGCTCGCTGCCCGAGCCCGTTCGCCAGACCCTGCTGACCCTGCTCGGCCTCTCCGATTTTGTCGCCGACTCCCTCTTCAAGCAGCCGGCGTTGCTGACCGAGCTGCTCGCCTCCGGAGATCTGGAGCGCTCCGAACGCTGGCCCGCCTACCAGCGCGATCTGACCGCCCTGCTCGCCGAGGTGAGTGATGAAGAGGCGCTCAAGCGTATCCTGCGCCAGTTCCGCCGCAGCCACATGCTGGTGATCGCCTGGCGCGAGCTGCTGGGCCATGCAGCGGTGGAAGAGAGCTTTATCCACCTCACCAAACTGGCGGATGCCCTCATCTGCTCCGCTCGTGACTGGCTCTACGCCAAACAGTGCAGCGAGCTGGGCACCCCGATGGATGGCAACGGTAATCCGCAACCGCTACTGATCCTCGGCATGGGCAAGCTGGGGGGCGGCGAGCTCAACTTCTCCTCGGACATCGACCTTATCTTCACCTTCCCCGAGAACGGCTACACGGTCGGCGGGCGGCGCGAGCTCGCCAACCAGCAATTCTTCATCAAGCTGGGCCAGCGCATCATCAACGCCCTGCACCAGAGCACGGTCGACGGTCAGGTGTTTCGGGTCGATATGCGGCTGCGCCCCTTTGGTGACGCGGGGCCGCTGGCCATCTCGTTTGCCGCCATGGAGGATTACTACCAGCACCACGGCCGCAACTGGGAGCGCTACGCCATGGTCAAGGCGCGGGTGCTGGGGCCCCAGTGCGAACATGCGGTGGAGCTGGCCGAGATGCTGCGCCCCTTCGTGTTTCGCCGCTATATCGACTTCGGCGTCATCGACGGCCTGCGCCAGATGAAGGCGATGATCGCCGCCGAGGTGCGCCGCAAGGGGCTGGAGGGCAACATCAAGCTGGGGGCTGGCGGCATTCGCGAGGTGGAGTTCATCGCCCAGGCGCTGCAACTTATTCGCGGCGGGCGTGAGCCGGCGCTGCGGGTGCGCCATCTGCCAGAGGCGCTGGCCGCCATCGCCCAGTGCGGCGCCCTCAAATCCACCCATTGCAACCGCCTGCTGGATGCCTATCGCTTCCTGCGCCGGGTCGAGAACATCTTGCAGGAGATCGGCGATCAGCAGACCCAGACCCTGCCCACCGAGGAGCGGGATCGCCAGCGGCTCGTCGCCGCCCTCGGCTTTGCTGACTGGGGCGCCTTCATGGCTCATCTGGACGAGGAGATGGCGGCCGTCCATCAGGAGTTTGCCGCCGTGGTGGGGGAAGAGAAAGAGGCCCCCGCCCATCTGGAGCAACTCTGGCTCGATCTGTGGCGCACCGAGCTCGACGCCGCCGAGTTGGAGCAGCTGCTGACCGCGCAGGGAGTGGCCGAGCCCGCCCCGCTCAGCGCCGCGCTGCTGCGCTTCAAGGAGGAGTACAAGCGACGTCAGGTAGGGCCGCAGGGGCGCATCGCGCTGGACTGGCTGATGCCGGAGCTGCTGCGGCTGGTGGTCGCCAGCGAACAGCCCGCCCGCCTGTTCGAGCGGGTGTGCGAGCTGCTGACCCGCATCTTCACCCGCAGCGCCTATCTGCAGCTGCTGGCGGAGAACCCGGGCGCCCTGCGCCAGCTGGTGCGGCTGTGTGACGCCAGCCATCTGGTGAGCGAACAGCTGGCCCGCTACCCTATCCTGCTGGACGAGCTGCTCGATCCCCAGCACCTCTACCACCCCACCCCGCTCGATCAGTACAAGCCCCAGTTGCGCCAGTTCCTGCTGCGCATCCCCGAAGAGGACGTGGAGCAGCAGATGGAGGCGCTGCGCCAGTTCAAACAGGTGCAGCTGCTGCGCATCGTGGCGGCCGACATCGCCGGCGCCCTGCCGCTGATGAAGGTGAGCGACCACCTCACCTGGCTGGCGGAGGCGATCACCGAAGAGGTGGTCAATCAGGCCTGGGCCCAGATGAGCGAGCGCTACGGAGTGCCGCCCGAGGTGGCAACCAGCGGCCAGCGCGGCTTTGCGGTGGTGGCCTATGGCAAGCTGGGCGGCATCGAGCTCGGCTACGGCTCGGATCTCGATCTGGTGTTCCTGCACGGCGGCGACCCCA
The DNA here is from genome assembly GCF_019047045.1 of Aeromonas sp. FDAARGOS 1419. Lineage (NCBI taxonomy): Bacteria > Pseudomonadati > Pseudomonadota > Gammaproteobacteria > Aeromonadales > Aeromonadaceae > Aeromonas > Aeromonas sp. FDAARGOS 1419. Next base: position 4,350,983 of record NZ_CP077209.1, on the reverse strand, counting down.
ACAGCTACACAGATGGCCGCAAGCCCATCGACAGCCGCCAGTTCTACCTGCGCCTCGCCCAGCGGATCCTGCACCTGTTCAGCACCCGTACCCCCTCCGGGATCCTCTACGAGATCGATATGCGGCTGCGCCCCTCCGGCGACTCCGGCCTGCTGGTCTCGTCGCTGTCGGCCTATGAGCAGTATCAGCAAAACGAGGCGTGGACCTGGGAACATCAGGCGCTGGTGCGGGCTCGCCCCATCTATGGCGATGACGCCATCGTTGCCGAATTTGCCCGTATCCGCCGCGATGTGCTGGCCAAGGAGCGGGAGCTGCCGACCCTGGCCCGCGAGGTGCGCGAGATGCGCCACAAGATGCGGGATCACCTGCTCAAAGCCGGTGCCGGCGAGTTCGACCTCAAGCAGTCCCCCGGCGGCATGGTGGATATCGAGTTTATCGCCCAGTATCTGGTGCTGGCCCACGCCTGCGGTGAACCCGATGCCCTCACCCGCTGGTCCGATAACGTGCGCATCTTCGATGAGTGCGTCATGGCGGGGGTGCTGACCCTGGAGCAGGCGGAGGGGCTGAAGCAGGCCTATCTGGAGATCCGCAACCTCGGCCATCGCCTCAACCTCTCGGAGATCTCCCGCAAGGTAAGCGACGATCAGCTGCAAAACGAGCGCAGCCATGTGCTCGCCGTCTGGCACAAGCTGCTGGGGGAGTAATTCCCTCCAGCGGCAATGAAAAAGGGCCCGCCTGAATTGCTTCAGGCGGGCCCAGCTCTTATCGGTAAAACAGCATTCTTACGGCTGCTCCTCAGCCGTGCTCCATCACCGTCTCCACCAGCATGCTGTTGAAACGCTGATAGGCCTCTTCCTCAAGAAGCCCCGGATAGCTCAACACCCGTAGCGCATGACCTTGATAGTCCGGATGATAGGGCGGGTGGACATGGGCATAGTCGTTGAGACAAAAGCCCAGCCCCTGATAGAAGCGCAGACGGCGAATGGCAATCTCATCCTCTGGCGGATCGATCTCGAGAATGACGGTTTTGCCTGCCCGCTCGCAAAATTCAGCCAGCAGGCGGCTGCCGTAGTTGCGGCCGCGCAGCGCCGGATTGATGGCCAGATGTTCGATATAGATCTGCTCACCGCACGCCCGCCAGAAGATGAAACCGAGCAGCAGGCCGTCCAGATAAAAGATTTGGCAGTGATAGCGAGGATCCCGCATCTTCTGGGGCTGATGCTGTGACTGGCGCTGCTCGTAGCGGGGAAAACTCTCGCCATAGATCTGCCAGACCAGCGGCCACGCCGGATGGTTTACCTCTCTAATCACTTCACTCTCAATCATCAGAACTGCCTCTCGTTTATTTTGCAGAACGTTCATCTATACATAAAAAGTTCTGCCACAGCATCATCTGATGAAATAAAAGCCAGAACGCCAGATTAGCGGACGCCATCCGGTTGCGAGACAAACTGCTGCTGGCTGCCATCGGGCAACAGCGCCAACACGCTTTGAGCGGCCAATTTTATCCCTGCCAGTTCGGTGGCTGGGCCGAAGTTGGCCACCAATCTGGTGCCATCGGCAAACTCGCTCTGCTGCACCACACCTCTTTTATCGAGCCAGCGAAAACCGGTGAGCGGCTGGTTGTAGAGCCGCTCATGCAGCGGGCGGAAGAAGGCATCGAGCCCCTTGAGGTAGGGAATGCGCGCGCTGGCGCTATCCAGACTGAGGTTGAGCAGCGGCGGCACGTTGTAGAGCTGCTGCAACAGCTCGGTGACCTGACGGCTCTCCTTGAACTTGAGGCTATCCATCGTCCAGTGGTGGGTGGTCACTATGCTGTCGTGAAAAACGCTCTGGAGCAGCGGCAACCGCAGCGCCGGATCGAAGTAAAGCCCCTGATACTCAGGTTTTAGGTGGCTCTGGCGAAAGAAGAACGCGGGCTGAAACTCGGGATACCAGGCCCCCAGATAGTAGGGAGAGCGCTTGTTGCGGCGCATATCGGGATCCTGCCAGCCAAAGCCGCTGGTCTGGGGGCCATGGGCAAAGGCCGCGGTGCGGTTGGCAACAGCGCCGCCCTCCTCGGAGCCCACCAGTACACCCTGACTCCTGGCAATCCACGCCATCCCGGCCATCCGGTTTTGCGCATCCTGCGCCTGAGTGGTCGGCTTGGCCGGGTCGAAGTCGTCAAACACCATGCCGGTCGCCGCCACATCGAGGAACCAGCTGTTGTAGTGGCTCGCCTGCTGCAATTTGGGCACTCGCTGCTCCATCACCGGGCGCACACAGGCCTGATTGGTGTAGACGCCGCTATTTTGAAAGCCGCTCTTGCGCCGTCCGTTCTCCTGCATGATGCCGCAGCGCAGGTAAATATCCTGCCCCATCTGGGCGGTGAGCCAGCTCTGCTGGCGATTTCCCTCCGGCAGCGCGGTATCGTAAGAGTCGTAGGGAGCGATGAGATAGCCCGCCGCTTTGGCAAGTGCAATCCCCTGCGGCGCAGCAAAACCGGCAGTCCACTGGGGCAGCCCCAGCCAGAGTCTGGGTAGTCCAGCCTGCTTGAGAGCGGCGATCATCTTGGCCGAGCTGCCATCGCCCCAACTCTGCGGCTCGTTGAGCGCAGCGCCCAGCTGTCTGACTGCTAGCGCACGCCGGGCAGCGAAATCGGCCGGTTGCTGACCCGGATGGCGCTGCGCCAGCGCCTGCTCCACTCCGGCCAATACCAGATTTTGCAGATAGCGGTTGCGCTCAAGATCGGGCGCTTGCAGCGCCGTTTTGCTCTCCCCCTTGAGCCAGTCGGTGGGCATCAGGCGGCGCAGCGCGGGCCAACTCTTCACATCCTGTGGCACCAGCAGTCGCTCGCCCCAAAGGTAGAGGTGAGAGGCACCGATCAGCCGTTTGCCATCCGGTACCGCCCCCAGCTTGCTCTCGAGCGAGACAAGCTCGCCCCGAGCCTGCAACCAGTGGCGATAGGCCTTGGCCGCCGCCAGCCAGTCGTTGCCCGGCTGCAGCGTCACCACCACCTCATAGGGGTCGGCCAGATTGAGGCGATTGACGCTGTGGGTCGCGGTGAGGGCAATGCCATCTTTCTTCGGAGCAAAGGTGAGCCAGTTGTTGAAGGGGTTGGCAAAGAGGATCGCCAGCTGCTGATCCCCGTGATCCAGCCCGACCAGCGGCAGGGTGAGATTTTCGGTGGTATTGATCCCCTGATACTCCTGCGCCAGTGCCTTGCGCCACTCGGGATGATCAACCGGGATGCGAAAACCCTCGTGGATCGGCAGCATCAGCGCCTGCGCCCCTGCCGGCACTCGCGGCCACACCAGCTCGCCAGCACTCGCACGACTCAAGCTGAGGATCAGACGGTTGCCCTCGAGACGGGCAGAGGCTCGCACCTCGCCATCGGCACGAGTCAGCCAGCTGGCACGCTCCCCCTCCTGCTGCAAGGCGGTGACCGGTTGGCGCGGACCGGGGGAAGAGATGGCAAGGTGCTGGCCCGAGGGTAGGATAGCCTCGGCCGCCAGAGTGGCGGGATCCAGCTCGATGCGCCACTGATCGTTGGCCAGGGTCAGCGCCTCGGCAGGCAGGGAGAACAGCGGCATCAACAGCAGCAGGCGGATCCGGCTCGCCAGCACGGGGAAAGAAGTCATGGTCGGTGATTCCTGATAACACACGGGAATCGCCATTTCAGCAGATTGGCCGCCTGCGATTGTCAGGCCAATGTCAGGATTGCGGTGACCTGACCATCACGACGACCACTAGTCCACCGGCCCAGCCTGACTGTGACTCAGCTGCAACACCAGCTGACCGCGCTGGCTGGTCTGCACCAGCGAGAGGGTGCTCCAGCTATCGGGCGTGGCGGCAGGCCAGTTCACCGGCTCATTGGGTGCAATCCGGTGCCACCAGAGCAGGGAATATTGCGGGCGGGCCAGCACAGCCTGATCGAGCCAGAGCGGAGTGCACGAAGCGGGATTGGCGGGGGGATTGGCCACCGCCAGCGGCGAGCGGGAGAGCCAGTCCAGATCCTGCACCGTAGGCAGCGGCAGCACTACCTGCCACGCTTTGCCCGCCACCGTCAGCCGCAGCTGATAGAGGCCAGCTGGCAAAGGCGTCGGTAGATCGGCCCCGACAACCCTGACTCCGGAGTTCTCTTCCGCCTCCCACTGAGCGCCTGCCAGTCGGTCACGGCCAGCGGGATCGACAAGTTCAGCGGCGGTGATGGCCCCCTCCCCGGTCAACTGCACCCGATAATCCCGCAGCAGCGGCGCATCGCGCTGGATCAGCTCAAGGCGCAGCTCGCTCACCCCATCAGGCAAGGTCAGTGGGAAATCCTTGCCGCAGTGCTGGGCACTCAGCGCGGCCAGCATCCCCTGCCAGCTACGGCGCTCGGCATCGCTGTTGAGGGCAGGCCAAGCCTGCTGCAAAGATTGCCAGGCGTGCCGGTTATCCCCCTGCAACAGTGCCAAGGTAGCCGGTTGCAGCGGGTCGGCGCGTTCGGTTTCCTGGAGGCGTTCGGTTGCCATCACACAGCTTGCGTTCAGCAAGCCGACGCTTAGAGCCAACAGCAGCCCAGCCAGCGTTGCACGCTTCACGTTGGCACCTCCAGCCGGTAGCCGATGCCGCGCACCGTCTCGATGGCCAGTCCGGGCAGCTTCTGGCGCAGTTGCAGAATATGGGTATCGACGGTGCGAGTGGAGGGAAACGCCTGATAGCCCCACACCCGATTGAGGATCTCCTCCCGGCTCAGCACCCGCCCCGCCATCCGCACCAGCAGGGTGAGCAGGGCAAACTCGGTGGGGGTAAAGCTCACCTCCGCATCCTGCCAGCTCGCCTGCATCCGGGCGGGGTGGAGCTGCAAGCCGCCCACCGCCTGAGTGCCATCCCCCAGCTGACGCAACTGGGCCCGGATCCGCGCCAGCAGCTCGTCGTGGGAGAAGGGTTTGGTCAGGTAGTCGCGCGCCCCCGCATCGAGCCCAGCCACCCGATCGCTCACCTCCACCCTTGCGGTGAGCACGATCACCGGCAGCGCCTTGCGCGCCAGCCACTGGGGTAGCCAGTCGAGGGCATCCCCCTCCGGCATGGTGCGATCCAGCAGCACCAGATCCGCCGCCAGCCACTGCTGCTCCGCAGCAGCCAGAGTGTCGCACCAGAGGCAGCGATACCCTTCGCGGGTCAGATAGCGTTGCAGGTTCTCCGCCAGCAGCGCCTCGTCTTCGACAAGCAAGATGGTCTTCATGATTCGGGGTTGCTCCAGAGTTGGCAGGGCAGCGTCAGGGTGAAGGTAGTGGGCGGGCCGGATAGGGCGAGGCACCCGCCAAGACGGCGCAGCAGATGGCGCACGATGGCAAGCCCCAACCCCAGACCATCGGCACGGGCACCGCGGCACAGCAGGGTGGCAAGCCGGTAACTCGGCAGCTCGCCGCCATCGCTGACCGCGAGGATCAAGCGCCCCGCCTGCCAGCGGGCACAGATCCGAACCGGTGCGCGGCCATGCTGGCTGGCGTTGCGCAGCAGGTTGTCGAGGGCAAGATCGAGCCAGTAGAAGGGGAGCGCCAGAGTCATCTCCCGCTCAAGACAGAAGGTGGCGTCATGCCGCTTGCAAACCAGGGTGAGCCACTCGGTGAGACTGACCGCCACCCGCTCATCTTCGAGAGTCTCAGCCGCCAGATAGTGGCGACTGGCCTGCGCCAGCTGATGCAGGCGGGCGACACTGCCCAGCAGCTGACCCACGCTCTGCTGGGCGGAAGGGGGGAGCTGGTCGAAATCGTGGCGCAGCTCCTCGCTGATACCGGAGAGCGCCATGATGGGAGTACGCAGCTCGTGGGTCAGCATCTGCAACGCGACGCGCCGCTCCCGTAGCAGGCGCCAGCGCTGCCAGCTGGCCCACCCCAGTAGCAGGATAAAACCAAGCGTGCTGGCCAGCGCCAGCCACTGCCAACCAAGCGTGGGGCGAGTATTGAAGCAAATTGCTCCGACTCGCTCTTCACAGGGGCCATCGACTCGGCTATCCAGCATCACGCCGAGCCGCTCGGCCTGCGGTTGCCACTGCCCGGCGCCATAGCGACGCCACTGCCCATCGGCAAGCAGCCAGAGCAGGCCGGATTGCAGCAGCCAACGCTCACCCCGCAGCAGGGCGTCGAGGTTGTCATCGCCGAGCTCGCCAAGCAGCCCCAACTGATCACGCCGCTCCCGCACATGGAGCAGAGCGTCGAGCCCCGCCGCCGGATGACCAGCCAGCCAGCGGGCAGCGCTGGAGCCACCCAGCGGATAGATTGGGTGAGCGGCAAACCAGCGGGCCGAGGGTACAGCCCCTTGGCCGCAAAGCGCCCGCAGCAGCGGCAGCCACTCGGCAGGCAACTCATTCTCTGTCCCGCACTCCTGCTGATAGCGATAGATGGCCTGCAGTTGACGCAGCGGATAGCGCTGCCAGGCAGGATGAAGGGGATCGGGAGCAATCAGGCGACGGTCGAGCCGCTGCACCTCGTCAATAGGCAGCGCCTGTTCGGGAGCCTGCCTGGCCAGCTCGCCCGCCAGACGCTCCGCCAGCGGCCCGGCCAGCACGGGATACGCCATGCTGTAGCAGATCAGGGAGCAGAGCAGCAAGATCAGGCGCATGGGTTCAACTCGAGATGACTCCGGATGAAGACACAGCAGCTCACTGCGCCATAAAAAATGTCAGCGCCATTTTTCAATGGCGCTGACATCCGGTCAACCGCTAACGGCATTGGCGCGGCTCCCGACAGCCCATATGAACCGCCACCTATTTGAACAGTCCCTTGAGCAGCTGGTCGGCCACCCCTTTGACGGCCTCGTTGTCGGCCTTGTCACCCAGCAGCTTCTTGAGGCCGCGTTCGGCCTCCTTGCGCGCCTTATCTTCCAGCAACTTGTTGTTGCTGAGCAATGCCTTCACATCGAGCTGATAGCTGGGAGCTTGCCAGTGACCGCCGATCCGCACCGGAATGGTGATCTCCTTGAGCTCGTCCACATCCTTGCCCCCCTGCCCCTTGCTGCTCTCGACGATGGAGGTGAGGAACAGGAAGTCGAGGCTCTCCGGCACCAGCGCCGTCTGCCCCTCGCCCTTGACCCGCAAGGCCGGCGCAAAGAGCTGGATGTCGTTGCTGCGGGCGATGCCGTTGGCAATCTGGAAGCTGGCGGTCAGGGCGCTGAAGTCGGTCTTGCGCGCCTCCTTCACCTGCTCGGCCCCCTTGCCGGTGAGGGTAGCCCGCGCCTCGCGGATCATCTCCGGCAGGTTGATGCCATGCAGGGCACCGTCGCTCAGTTTCAAGGTAACCTTGCCCTGCATCCCGTTGCGCAGTGCCAGCGCGGAGAGACCACGCCCCTGCACCTGCACATCGAGATCGCCCTTGCCCTCCAGCAGATCGCTCTGAGCCAGAGTCTGCAACAAGGGACGAATGTTCACTCCGGCCACCTGCTTGTGCACCTTGTAGGTAGCGGGTTGCTGGCGCGCGTCGAGTACCCCGTTCGCGCTTACCTGACCGCCAGCCACGGTCGCGCTGAACTGTTTGAGCGTGAGCAGTCCCTTGGCCATAGCCACCTGCAGATCGACAGCACCGAGATCCAGCCCTTTCAGGCGCAGGCTGCCAAGTTGCAACCGACCATCCAGATCCACCCCTTTGAGCGCGCCCAGATCCGGTTCGACCGCGGAGAGGGTTTCGCTCTTGCCGGTTACCGCTTTATTGTCACTTGCAGCGGCATTGGAAGCACCGGCCGCCGGTTTGTCCTCTTTCGCCTGTGCGGTCGTGGTCGGTACCGATTTGGCGAGCCATTTGTCGAGATCCAGCTTCTCCCCCTTGAGATCGAAGCTGATTGCGGGAACGGCACCAAGCTGCACGGTTCCATCACCACTCAACAGCGCCTCATCGGCACTCATCACCAGCTTGCTCAGGGTAATCAACTCCTTGTCGAGCTCGGCACGGGCAAACCCGGCCAGTTTCAGCTTCATCTGCGGGCGCGGCAGCGCATCACCTTCCAGCGCAGCCGTCAGCAGCACATCGGAGAGCTCGGCCAGCTTCATCTCTTTATCGAGCCGTCCCTTGAGTGTTCCTTCCAGCGAGCCAGCCAATGAAGCTTGCTGCCCCTCACCCTTGGTCCCCTTCAGCGCCAACGTGAGGTTGCTCCACTCACCAAGGGCCAGTCGGTCTGCCTTGATGGAGAAACTGTCTAGTCGCAGGGACGGATCACTCAGGCTGCCACTGAGGCTCAAGTCTTTCAGTTCACTGGCCATCACCTCCTGCGCCAGCTTGATCTGGGTCTGCCCTTTAACATCGAAAGCGAGCTTGTCGGCACTCCCCTTGGCGGCCAGCGTTACGGGTACCCACTGACCGGTGGCCAGCTGCCCCATATCGAGATCGAGGCGATCCAGTCGCAGCGACGTGCCGCTGCGATCATCCTGTACCAGCGCACTGGCCTGGGAGAGCGCGACACCCTGCAAGCTGATCTGCCAGGGCTTGCTATCAGCGGTTGGCGCAGGGGTTGCGGGGACGACCGGTGCGCTTGCATCAGCAGTGGCATCTTTGATCAGTCCGCTCAGATTGGAGCTGCCATCCGCCTTGGTCTGGATAAAAAGATGGGCGCTACTCAGGGTCACCTTGCCAATCTCCAGACGATGGGAGAGCAGCGGCAACAGGGCAACCGAGGCCTCGCCCTGTTCGAAACGAACCAGATCCGGCTCGGCAAAACCGGCCGGATTGCGCAGAGCCACCTTCTCCAGCGAGAGCCCGAGACTCGGCCAGAAACGCCAGTCAATCTCCCCCGCCATCACCAGTTCCCGGCCCGTGCTCTTGCGCACCTGTTCAGCCAGTTGGGGCTTGAATTGATTGGGGTCGATGAGGCTTATCAGCGTCACGATGGCCAGCAAGGCCGCCACGGCAATGCCGAGCAAGATGAGAACTATCTTCTTCACGATATGCTCCTTGAATCCTGATCCACTGCAGACTATACCACTCACCGTCTGACGAATGGGGTCTGCGGGACAAAAGCGGACAAGGATGAGACAGGGATGGTCGCTGCCAATCCCCATCATCATCAGCAGGGATCAGGCTTGCAAAGAGGATTGCTGCAGCCGCGCCATCGCAGTGCGCGTCGACTCGAAAGCAAAGCGGGACAAGGGAACATCGCGGATCTTCAACCACTGACAGGCGGCCACATCGTCAGCCGGCTGGATGACCGGTTTTTCACTCAGCTTGATGGCGAAAAAGGTGTCACAGGTGTGATAGGTGATGCCATCGTAGGGATAGATATTAGGGTATGAACCAAGATAGATAAAAGGTTGAACGCTAACATCGAGCCCCAACTCCTCCTGCAACTCGCGATGGAGCGCTGCTTCCAGCGACTCGCCGGGATCAACAAATCCGCCAGGCAGATCCAGCAACCCCTTGCCCGGATTGCCGGCCCTCACCGCAACCAGCACCTCATCCTGCCAGCAAAGCGCCACCATCACAGCCGTCGCCACATTCTGGAAAAAATGAAAACCGCAGCCACAGCGAAACTCTTTGGGGCTGACGCTCTGCAGGGTTTGACCGCCACATTTTGGACAAAACACGGGCTATCTCCGACCAGATAAAGCGCTATTTTACGCTGCCATCGCTGTTTTTATGAGTAAAAACGACAGGAAGAGGGGAAGTTGGGGGGAAGGAAAAAATATAACAGGTCAATTATCAGGCGATTTAATAAATAAATTGCAGCCAATAAAAAACCCCGCTCGATGAGCGGGGTTTCTTGGATTGGGTGCCTGGCAGTGTCCTACTCTCGCATGGCGAATGCCACACTACCATCGGCGCTACCGCGTTTCACTTCTGAGTTCGGCATGGGATCAGGTGGTTCCACAGCGCTATGGCCGCCAGGCAAATTCTTCAATCTGAGAAAGCTGATGTAAGTAATTCGTTCATTCGCTACAAGGCCAGAAACACTTCTTGGGTGTTGTATGGTTAAGCCTCACGGGTAATTAGTATGGGTTAGCTCAACACGTCGCCGCGCTTACACACCCCACCTATCAACGTTGTGGTCTCCAACGGCCCTTTAGGACCCTCAAGGGGTCAGGGATGACTCATCTCAGGGCTCGCTTCCCGCTTAGATGCTTTCAGCGGTTATCGATTCCGAACTTAGCTACCGGGCAGTGCCACTGGCGTGACAACCCGAACACCAGAGGTTCGTTCACTCCGGTCCTCTCGTACTAGGAGCAACTCCCTTCAATCATCCAACGCCCACGGCAGATAGGGACCGAACTGTCTCACGACGTTCTGAACCCAGCTCGCGTACCACTTTAAATGGCGAACAGCCATACCCTTGGGACCGACTTCAGCCCCAGGATGTGATGAGCCGACATCGAGGTGCCAAACACCGCCGTCGATATGAACTCTTGGGCGGTATCAGCCTGTTATCCCCGGAGTACCTTTTATCCGTTGAGCGATGGCCCTTCCATTCAGAACCACCGGATCACTATGACCTACTTTCGTACCTGCTCGACCTGTCCGTCTCGCAGTTAAGCTGGCTTATGCCATTGCACTAACCTCCTGATGTCCGACCAGGATTAGCCAACCTTCGTGCTCCTCCGTTACTCTTTGGGAGGAGACCGCCCCAGTCAAACTACCCACCAGGCACTGTCCGCGAGCCCGATTCAGGGCCCTGCGTTAGAACATCAAACATACAAGGGTGGTATTTCAAGGACGGCTCCAGCGCAACTGGCGTCACGCCTTCAAAGCCTCCCACCTATCCTACACATGTAGGTTCAATGTTCAGTGCCAAGCTGTAGTAAAGGTTCACGGGGTCTTTCCGTCTAGCCGCGGGTACACCGCATCTTCACGGCGAATTCGATTTCACTGAGTCTCGGGTGGAGACAGCATGGCCATGGTTACACCATTCGTGCAGGTCGGAACTTACCCGACAAGGAATTTCGCTACCTTAGGACCGTTATAGTTACGGCCGCCGTTTACCGGGGCTTCGATCAAGAGCTTCGCTTGCGCTAACCCCATCAATTAACCTTCCGGCACCGGG
>NZ_CP077209.1:4015000-4335000 GCF_019047045.1 Aeromonas sp. FDAARGOS 1419 | reverse complement strand
TGGCATCGGCGCCGTGTTGAGCGAGCCATACGGCTTCCGCAACCGTTGTGGCACTGGCAAATACCTTGGCCCCCGCAGCCTTCACTTGGACAAGCAGCTCAGGCGCGGGCAAGCCGAAGTGAAAGCTGACCACCGCCGGTCTGAACTCAGCCACCATGGCGGCATGATCCTCATTGAAAGGTGCACGGCTTGGCGCCGTCGTAACGGTTGGGGGAAGTATGCCGAACTCGGCATAGTAGGGAGCAAGGCGCTGCTGCCAGCTGGCCAGAGCAACGGGATCCGGTTCCCGTTGCAGGTGGCAGAAGAAGTTGATGTTAAATGGCCCAAGCCCGCTTTGGGCAAGTCGCTCCAGTTCGCCGCGCAGCTCCGCTGATGTGAGCATGGCGGCAGGCAAGGAGCCCAAGCAACCCACCCCGGTCACAGCCAGCGCCAGACCGCTTCCCTGCACACCGGCCATCGGTGCCTGAATAATGGGATAACGCATCCCAAGTTCGCTAAAGAGGCTCATCCATTCACCCCTTTTGCAGCGTCCGCCACCAGATGCGCGCGGGCCAGCACAATGGCGCCGTCGATGGCACTGCGCGCCTGCGGGCTGTTCTGCCAACAGGTCGAGCCCAGCATGCTGGCCACCAGCTGGACAATATGGGTGGTGTCGGCCTCGGCCAATCCGGCCAGGGTATGATAGCCCAGCTGTTCGAGCCGCCCGATAACGCTCGGCCCTACCCCTTTCACCCCAAGCAGCATTGCCCGCTCTTGCGGGCCAAACCGGTTGTTGCCATCCATCTGTCAGACTCCTTTCCGATAACCGTGGTTACACATCAGGCCCGCAAGGGGCCCGATGAAGAGAATGGAGGCTTAACGCACGCTGCGCAGCAGGAAATCCGGCTGACCGCAGGAGCGGCGCTCGCGCTTTTGCATCTCGGCGGAGCAGGTGACCGCATCTGTCCCCTCTTTATTGACGCAGATGTAGATCTCCCGCAGGAAGCGGCCACCATCGGCGCAGGCTACCGTGATGTTGTCGGGGGCCAGCCACTGGTTGGCGCTCGCCAGATCGGCCTTGAGCTGAAAACTGGTTTTGCGCAGCGGCTCTTCCGGGGATTGATAAGCCGCCGGGATCTTCACCTTCTGGCGCAAATCGCTCGCCAGCTGATGGAAGGCCTGCTGGCTCAAGCCGGAGCAGGTACCGTGCTTCTCCCACTCATGGCGATAGAGGAAACGGCTGGGGTAGAGGTCGGCAAACTCGCTCTCCATATCGGGATCGAGCCGTTCGCGAGTGCAGTTGCTGGGGTAACCGCGATCGTACTGGGGCCAAAGACCATGTAGCACAAAGCCCAGCTTGCGGGAACACTGGTCCCGATCCGCCGGTTTGACGGCGCAGTGCTCGGGCGACCAGGAGAGCGCCATGGCGTAATAGTCAAACTCCCCCGCCTCCCCTTTGGCCTGCACGGCCGAGGAGAGCAACAAACCACCCGCCAACAGGGCAATCATCTTCTTCATCTATATATGTCCATTTCAACCAACTCGGGATGGCAGCCATGCTCCCATATTCCGGCGAGCGGAAACAGTGATCGCGGCGCTGCTTGCGACAAGGGTCAGACCACTTCGGGGTTCCACCGGATAATAACGAGGCGTAAGCTGGCATCCTGGCGCCGGGTGCGCCACCGCATCATTTCAAGCAACCACAGGATGTAACATGATCCGCAAGAATCCCTCCGGCCATCTGCCTGTCATCGACGAATCTGCCTATATCGACAAGACCGCCATCATCTGCGGCAAGGTGATCATCAAAGAGAATGTCTTTGTCGGCCCCTATGCAGTGATCCGTGCCGACGAGGTGGATGAGAGTGGAGATATGGAACCCATCGTCATCGGCGCCAACTCCAATATCCAGGACGGGGTGGTGATCCACTCCAAATCCGGCGCCGCCGTCACCATCGGCGAGTACACCTCCATCGCTCACCGCTCCATCGTCCACGGACCGTGCGAAGTGGGAAACCGGGTCTTTATCGGCTTCAACAGCGTACTGTTCAACTGTCATATCGGCGATGGTGCCGTGGTGCGTCACAACTCGGTGATCGATGGCTGCGATCTGCCGCCGGAGTTCTACGTCCCCTCCACCACCCGCATCAACCAGCAGAGCGATCTGACCCATATTCCGCGGGTTTCGGTCGATGCAGCCGAGTTCTCCGAGGACGTGGCCCACACCAATATCGATCTGGTCAAAGGGTACAAGGCGCTCTCCAACGAGTTCTGATCCCTTTCTTTATTACCAGAGAACAAAACGGGCGCCGAGGCGCCCGTTTTTCATCTGACTCTATATGAAGGCTAGATGGCCCTGACGCACGTGGCGGCATGAGCCTCATCCACCAGATCCCACAGCGGATCACCAGTACTCAGATCGAGCAACGGCAGCTCACCATCGTCATTGGCAGTTGCATCGCTGCTCCAGTAGCGGTTGTAGAGCGGCCACCCCTGCTGCTGAAGCAACTGATCCGTCGCGCCATCCTTGTTGTAGGCGGCAAACAGCACCTCCAGCTCGGCCGGGGTCGGCAGACGCCAGTCATCATGACCGTGTGCCACCAGCTGCTGGCAGTAATCCCGCGCCCGCGCCTGACCCATGGTCACATACTCCAGCGGGAAGGGATTGTAGTCACCATCGCTGTCACTGCTCACACCGTCATAGGAGATAGACAGACGCTCCGCCTCGTCCCTGGTCAGCTGGCAGACAAAGGCAAGCTTGCCCGCCACCAGCTCGGGTTGACGACAGCCCCGGGCAAAATCGGGCTGGGCATCCACCACCTGCACCGTCACGGTCAACGTGTGACGAGCCGTGGTCGCCACCAGTCGTGCCGTACCGACCGCCACACCGCGTAACTCGCCCTGCGGACTCACGGTGGCGAACTCCGGCTGTTCGCTGCGCCACTCAACAGGCCCATCGAGCGGGCCGAGAGAGCCATCGCTCAGTTGCCACTGCAGTTGCAGAGGAAGCGTCCGCCCCACTTCCAACTGAGGCTGGGCAGGCAACACCGCCAAGCCGGTGATCACCGCGCCCACCGGAGCCGGGTCATCCGCCTCACTCACCCCCAGCTCGGCAACAGTGGCTGGGGTGCGGCGCGGCTCGGCCGAGGCACTGCGCAAAAACTCGCCGATGGCATCCAGCTCGTCATTGCTGAGGCCAAGGGCATGCAGGTGATCGGAGGCTTTGGGGAAGAAGGGATCATATTGATCCGCACCGGTCGGGAAGCCGACCCCGCTGCTCCACTTGGTCACGCCAAAGTTGTACATGGCCACCACCCCCTGCACCGAGCCGCCGATACGCTGGGCCAGGATCGGGAAGATGCCGTTGTGCATATAGGGGCCGGTAAAGGCGACGTCCCGCAAGCTGGGGGTCTTGAAGCGACCGATGTCCGCCTTGTTGCGGGTCTGCAGGAAGCGCCCGCGATCTTCCAGCTTGCCACGACCGTAATAGGTGAGCCCCACACTCTCGAACCCGTGCTGACTCAGCAGCGGGCCGGAATGGCAGTTCATGCAGCGGCCATCGGTGCGGTAGAGGTGCATCCCCCACAGCGCCTTGTCACTGAGCGCCTGACTATCCCCTTTGACGAAGCGCTCAAAATCGCTGTCGCGGCTGATGATGGTGCGCTCGAAGGTGGCGATCGCCTTGGCGATCCGCTCCAGCGTGATCCCCTGCTCGCCAAAGGCGGTGGCAAAGGCTGCCTGATAGTCGGGGCTGGCCTGCAAGCGGGTCAGCAGCTCATCATGGCTCAGCGCCATTTCGATGGGGTTCTGGATCGGGTGAAGCGATTGCTCCTCCAGCGTGGCGACCCGCCCGTCCCAGAACTGGGTCGAGCTGAAGGCGCTGTTGAGGATGGAAGGAGCGTTGCGATTGCCCTTCTGGCCCAGATGACCGACCGATACGCTCAGGCCGTCGCTCCACCCCTTTTGCGGATCGTGGCAACTGGCACAGCTGATGTCCCGTCCCTTGGAGAGCTGCTTGTCGAAAAAGAGCTGCTGACCCAACACCACCTTGGCCCGGCTATAGGGGTTGTCGGCCGGAAAGCGCACCGCCGGCAGCGCCCCCAGCTCCTGCCATTCAACCCCTTCATCCACCCGGGCGGCAGGCCATTGGGCCGATGAACCGCTGTATTGGGCGCGCAGAGCCGCCATGTCCGGCGTACTGCTGTCTCGCACCACGGAGGGGCGCACCGGATAGGGTGCCAGCGCATACCAGAGCAGACTGCCCTCCCCCTCATCCAGCCAGGTTCGGGTCGCCAGTTGATAGAGACGGGGTTGACCCGCACCATCCTGCAGCCAGATCTGGGCGGGCAGGCCAACAGCAAAGGTATTGGGATAGCGCCATGCCGACTTGTCACTGCTCAGCAGCCGTTCGAACTCGGTGAGGGTCGGCAGGCGCCAGTCGCTGCGGCCGCAAGCGGTCAGCCCCGCAGCCAGTTGTGGCTGGCTGGCAACCGCCAACGCACTGGTGTCACTGCCATACAGCCAGTACTGGCTACCCTTGACCCCGCTGACCGTGCGCACATCGTGCAGGCACTGCCAGGGGCCACGCACCACCAGCAGCCCCTGCTCATCGAGACGCAGCAGATCTGCCGTCTCCGGCTCGTCCGGCTGACTTGGATTGGCGGGATAGAGCTGGGTACGGGCGGACTGGATCTGGGCACTGTTGCTGCGCTGATACCAGCTGCGCGCCTGCTTGTCATCGCGCAGGGCCAACAGCATCTGCCAACTGTCGGCATAGTCGAGCACGGCACCCGGCTGGCGCTGGGCCAGCAGGAAGGCTGCATAATCCTGAAGAGCCGCCTGTTGTTGCACGCGGATCTCCTCTGCTCTACCCCACTCGGCCTGACTGAGGGAGCCATCCCCGCTCTGATCCGCCAGCAGGAAGAGCGCCGTCTCCTCCTCGTTCAACCCCAGCCGCGGCAAGCTGTTGCGGCGCGCCAGCGTGATCCCGGCCGAGAGATCCGCCACCCGCACCGATACCGCTCGCAGCAGATAGCCCTCGTCGCTGCCAAGCAGCTCCAGCGGCTGATCCAGTTGCAGCCCTTCAGGCAAGGTGATGCGGGCAAGCTGGCCCGGTTCGATGTCATGCCTCACACGAATCCCGGTGGCGACCTGTCTCACCTCAAGCTGTGCTCCCGCCCCCAGCCGATCGGCCACATTGACCTCAATGGTCAGAGGAACCCGGGTATGAGTTTCCGGCGGCACTGTTGGTGGCGTGATAGGCGGTTCGGTCGGCTTGACGACCGGCGGGGTCACCTCGGGTGAGGGGGTCACTGACGTATTGCTGTGATTGTCATTGCATGCGGTCAGAGCCAGCAGGCTGAGCAGTAAGAGGCTGGTTTTCATTCGATATGGTTGGGTGGTCAGACAAGTGCGCGATTATCCAACCAAATACCAATCATTATCAATTGCATTCAATTAATATGCTTTTTGACAACAACTTCTTATCAGCACGCCTTACCACCCAATGAGAGAGGGCAGCCTCTTTGGCTGCCCTCTCTTGCTTCAAACCCGCTTGTCGAAAGCCCGACAATCTTCAGGAGCACTTCTTCAGGCTGATATGCCAGTTGGCACCGGATTGCACCTGATGCTTGGCGGCGAAGCTGTCCATGTTCAGCGCCACCGACACCTGCAGCAGGCTGTTGAGGTAGACCAGCGGCTGACCTTCCGGCACGTCACCGAAACTGCTGACGTACGGCGCCTTGCCGTCATATTTGACCACATCCCCTTCGCGGATCTTGATGCAGGCGTTATCCCCCTTGTTGATCCCCGCCTTGGTCAGCAGGGCATCGTCGATATTGGTCCAGACGTTGCCGTACTGCACATCGAGGATCGGGATGGTGCCCTTGAGGGTGCCATCTTTCTCGGCGACCGCAGGCTGATAGGGGATCTTAACCACTTCGGCGGGCAGCAGCGGGCCAACCTGCTCATAGCTGATGGCACCGGAGGCGAGCCGTGCGCCGGTATAGGCGTACACATCGCGGCCGTGGAAGGTGTAGGACTTCTCGGAGCCCTTGAGGCGGTTGAGCTTCTCATCGATCTGGCGCACCGCCTCGATGCCGAAGTGCTCGGCCACCAGGGTCAGGGTGCCGTTGTCCGGGGTCACGATGTAGTGGCCGCTCCTGGTCTTGAGCACTACTGACTTGCGCTCGGTGCCGACACCGGGATCCACCACGCTGACGAACACAGTGCCCTTGGGCCAATACTGCAGGGTCTGGTAGAGGCGGTAGGAGGCTTCCCAAATATTGTAAGCCGGGATCTCGTGGGTCAGGTCATAGAGCGGCAGGGTGCGGTCCACCCCGAAGGCAACCCCCTTCATGGCCGACACGGCGCCATCTTTGAGGCCGAAATCGGTCTGGATCACCAGCGCTTCGTTGGCGGCGGCGATGCCGCTTGCCAGCATGAGAGCGAGCGCGATGGCACGGGGAGCGGTGCGAATATCCATATCTGAAC
The DNA here is from genome assembly GCF_019047045.1 of Aeromonas sp. FDAARGOS 1419. Taxonomy (NCBI): domain Bacteria; kingdom Pseudomonadati; phylum Pseudomonadota; class Gammaproteobacteria; order Aeromonadales; family Aeromonadaceae; genus Aeromonas; species Aeromonas sp. FDAARGOS 1419. The sequence continues at coordinate 4,328,529 of NZ_CP077209.1, read as the reverse complement.
TCCTGAATCATCTGAGGATAACGAAACGGCGAAAGCCATTTAGACATCCAGACTGCCACCAATGGATTTTTTTGCAAGGGGTTTGCAACAAAGTGAGGGACGACTCGCAGAAATTGTGCTCGCCAAACGGCGACAGCGGGGGTATCAAAGGCAGAATGGGAAAACGTTTACAATACAGGAGCTCAGCACCATGACACAACCCGTACCGGAGATGATGACCCTGCTGCTGGAGATTGGTGAACAGAGCAGTCAGCTCTGGCTGAGCCAGCCAGATACGGCCCCGTCACACTACCCGCTGGCCTTTGGCACCCACGCCATCCAGCCCGGACCGTTTCGCCACGCGCCGCCCACCCCGCTCGAACTGGAGCGGGCCATCATGGTGGTGGAAGATGAGCTGATGCGCATCGCCCCGCAGATCCCGCCCGGCTTGCAGCTGACCCTGCGCAGCCAACCCTCACTGGCCGAAGCGCTGGGGGACAACCAGCTCGACCGGGATCTGGTGGAGCAAGCCTTTGGCCAGCTGGCCGCCATGGCGGAAGGGGATCCCCTGGCCGCCAGCTTGCTGCCCCGCGACGAGCACTTTGCCGCCGTGCTGCTGATCGTCAGGGAGTGGCTGCACCATCTGGCCAGCGAGAGCGTGCTGATCGTGGAGTAGGGATAAATAAGTGGTGAGGTCTTCAGCTTCAGGCAAGGTTTGTCGGTGGATCCTGTCGGGATTTCATTCGCGTATACTTTGCCCGTATGGCGCCCGCGCCCCTATCGGTACTCTAACCAGACACCTATGACCTTATTTTCAGGTAACCCCCCAGCCTTGCGCTGGCCACCGGCGTTTGCTCGCCAGTTCATCGTCAAAGTGGCCGGATTGGCCCTGCTCGCCCTGACCGGGTTGGGCACTGTCTTCTACTACACCTATCTCACTATCCAGCACGACATGGATCTCATCACCGCCAGACAGAAGAACGTGTTCGAGGTCTTCTACCAACGGGCCAAGATCCTCAAGGTGGAGAACATCACCAGCTATCTGGCACAACACCATCTACTCGATCAGCCACCGCCCCCGAATAGCGTCGGCAGCGACTATCTCTACGGGTATGACCTCAAAAGCAAATACCGCTTTGCCGATATTCCGCTGCAATACCCGGCAGCCAATATCCTCAACACCTTCCGCTATGCCCTCTCCTATCCGGAGGTGATCAACATCTACACCATCTGGAATGACTACCGGCTGATCGGCATGGTGGCCGACAACAATGTGCTGCCCGCCAGACTGGCGCCGATCAAGGTGGACCTGATGACACTGCCCGCCTGGTATCACTACTTCGGTTGCGCCAGCTTTGCGCCCGGCCGCCCCTTGTGCAGCGCCGATGAAGCCTTTGTCTCCGATATCGAGATCGACAGCTTCAGCATGCGCAACACCATAGTGATGTACTTCCCCTTCATTCATCAGTCGGGGCGCGGCGGTTACAAATACGGGCTGCTCGGTATCGATATCGCCGTCGATGAAGCATTTAACGATGTGTTGCGCCCCTTCGATACCATCAACCCGACCCGCACCAACATATCGTTTGAAGCCGCCGAGCCCTGCAGCCCGAGGCATCTCTGCCTGAGCAAACCCTTTATGCGCACCAAGGCGGGGGATGATCTCTATCTGAAGTGGTCCTACAGCTGGTTCGATTTCGTCAAGCTGGCCCTGCATGGCGCAGCATTCAAGGTCTATCTCATCGTGCTGTTGCTGGGCATGGTGGCCTGGAAGCAGATCTACTTGCGGCTGCGCACCCTGGCGCACACCGACCACCTGACCCGGCTGCCACGCAGGGATGTGCTCTGCCAGAGCCTGCTCCATGAGCACGACTACCTGATGATCCTGGATATCGACAACTTCAAGTCGATCAACGACACCTATGGCCATGGCGTCGGGGATCTGGCACTGGTCGCCTTTGCCCGCCATCTCAGAAGCAATATCCGCAAGGTGGACAGCGCCATCCGTTGGGGCGGCGAGGAGTTTATTGTGCTGTTCAAGGGGATGGAGGATGACGAGATAATGATCCACTCCGCTGGCCGCCTGCTGGATCGCCCATTGGGGATCCCCGAGCTGCCCACCCCCATCACCTTCTCCGCTGGGGTGATCCGCATTCGTGACTATCTCACCGTCACCGAGGCAGTGCATCTGGCCGACGAGCTGCTCTACCACGTCAAACAGCACGGCAAGCACAACATCGCCTGCTACGAGGGCAAAAAGATCCGGCTGATCCGCCCGTTGCCGGACGACGCGGGGGCATAGCCGCCTTCTGCCGCTCCCCCTGCTTCTGTTACCATCGCGGCCACGATCACTCATTGCATCGTGGCCGCAGGCCGCGATAACCCCGACTGGTGCCTTCTATGTCCACGACCTCTTTTGCCGAACTGGCCCTCTCCCCCCGCTTGCAACAGACCCTGACCGAACTGGGCTATGCCGCGCCGACCCCGGTGCAGGCCAGCGCCATCCCCGTCATTCTGGCGGGGCGCGATCTGATGGCGGGCGCCCAGACCGGCACCGGCAAGACCGCCGCCTTTGTGCTGCCGCTGCTGGAACAGCTGCTACAGCAGCCACAGGCAGAGCCCCGCCCGATCCGCGCGCTGGTGCTGGTGCCGACCCGCGAGCTGGCGGTGCAGGTCGCCGAGAGTGTGGCGCGCTATGGGCAAGACACCGGTCTCACCAGCACGCTGGTCTACGGCGGGGTGAGCATCGCGGCTCAGGTAGATGCGCTGAAAAACGGCGTGGATCTGCTGATCGCCACCCCGGGCCGTCTGCTCGACCATCTGCGTCAGGGGGCATTGAGCCTTGAACACCTCCGCCATCTGGTGTTTGACGAGGCGGACCGCATGCTCGACATGGGCTTTATGGACGAGATCAAGGCGCTGCTCAAACAGATCCCGGCGGATCGCCAGACCCTGCTCTTCTCCGCCACCTGCGATGACAATCTGTTTGCCTTGAGCAAAGTGCTGCTGCGTGACCCCGAATTGATTGAAGTGGCGCCGCGCAACACCACGGCGGCCGAGGTGGAGCAGCGGGTCTATACCGTGGATAGCGATCGCAAGCTGGCGCTGGTCGAACATATGCTGAAAGTGAAGGGGTGGGCACCGGCGCTTATCTTCAGCCGCACCCGTCAGGGGGCCGACAAACTGGCCCAGCAGCTTGGCAAGGCGGGCATCAATGCGCTCGCCTTCCACGGCGACCTGTCGCAAAGCGCGCGGGAGAAGGTGCTGCTGGAGTTTCGCGCCGGTACCCTGCAGGCGCTGGTTGCCACCGACGTGGCAGCCCGCGGCCTCGATATCACGGATCTCAACTACGTGATTAACCTCGAATTCCCGTTTGTGGCAGAGGATTACGTCCACCGCATCGGTCGCACCGGTCGCGCCGGCAACAAAGGGCTCGCCATCACCCTGTTCAGCCCGGAAGATGCGCCCCTGCTGGAGAAGGTGGAAGCGGTGCTCGACACCCGTTTGCCCCAGCAGTGGTTCCCCGGCTTTGAGCCGGATCTGACTCGCTTTGAGCCCGAGCCGCGCCGCAACAGCAAGGCGGCCCAAAAGCAGCGCGCCAGAAAGCAGGCCCTCGCAGGCAACAAGGGTGGCAAAGGCAAGCGTTAAGCCTGCCCTGCGCCGCCAATAAAAAAACGCCCGCACGGGCGTTTTTTCTTATCTGACAGGTGCCTTCTCTTGGCGAGTCACACCCTAACGAGTCGCCAGCACCAGTGGCAGGGATCGCAAGATCTGCCGCTCCGCCAGGGTCGAGAGAATAAACATCACCATATAGCCGAGGCCCAGCGCCACGATAATCGCCACCACGTTGGCGGTGAACTCGGCCACCAGATAGTAGGCGGCGACCAGCGCCACTATGCCCGCCAGCCGGATCAGCAGGCTCTGGGTAAAGTAACCGTGGGCCTTGATATAGGCGAGCTGATAGCCGTTGAGCATCATAAAGATGAAGAAGATGGAGAAGTGGAACAGCACCGGCACCGCCCCCACGTAGTCGGCGGGGAAGAACAACAGCACCAGCGGTTTGCCCGCCAGCAGCATCAAGCCAAAGAAGGCCAGACTGACGATGGCGGAGAGACGGAAGATCCAGCGCCGGATCATCCTGATCTGGCGGTGATCGCCATTGCGCAGATTGACCGCCAGCTCAGGCAGCACAAAGCGGTAGATGGGGAAGACGAACAAGGTGGTCATATAGGTGAAGATGGGGCGCACCACCACCTGAAAATCCCCCAGCTCGTCGATGCTGAAATGGCGGATGGTGAGCAGCACAGTGATATAGATCATCAGGATGCTGGCCCCCGCCTCCAGCGAGGCGGTAAAGCTCTTCTTCACATAGCTCACCATCTCGGGGCCGAGCGCCACCTTGGCCAGCGGCTTGGTGGCGATGGCCCGACGACGCGAAACATACATATAACCGGCGATGGCGAGCGACGAGAAGGTCAGCCCGTAGAAGAGTGAAGGGAGCGCATCCATCCCGAGCCCGAAGTAGCAGGCCATAAACAGCAGGCCGTTGGCCAGTGGCTCCAACCAGGTGACCCGGTTGGAGAGCGCATACATCCGGTACATGGCCACCAGATTGGTGAAGTAGACCTTGAGCCCCAGCCCGAAGATAACCCCCACCAGTTGCAGATACTCCACCCGGATATGGAGCCCGTGCTTGATATAGGGGATCACCGCCCCCCAGGTGAGCAGCACGATGCCTATGAGGAAGTAGCGAAAGATATTGATGATGTCCCGATCGTTTTTGGTCTGGGAGTAACTCACCACCATGGAAGAGCGAAAACCTGTCATCAGGATAAAGGAGAGGGAGATCAAATCGACCACGCTGTTGAACAGCGCCAGCTCCCCCTTGGCGACCCACTGCGCCAGCCACACCTTGAAGGCGAAGCCAATAACGATGCTGACCAGCGAGCCCCACATCCCGGTGATAAAGGCCTGCTTGAGGCGGGCGAGAGAGGCGTATTGCATAACGAAAATGGATAACTTTCAGGGAAAAGAGAGAAGGCCATCTTATGAAAGCCCACCCCCCTTGAACAGCGTTAATGCCACGCACTCACAGCCACCAAAAAAACCGCAAACGCAAAAGGCCCGCTTATTTCCTGAAAGCGGGCGTTTTGTGGTGTGCCGTTATGGCTGCTGATTGCAGCGATGGCACGGCTTGCTGCCAGTCTGTCGCGCAGCCGTTATGACTGCGGCGCCGCCTTGATCAGCTCCTCGTAGTGATCAATCAGCTCGGGGCCGTGCAGCGGCGAGTCGTGACCGCCGATCACCGTCTTGATCGGCAACTTCATCGCTTTAAGCCGCTCGATGGTCTGCGGATACTCCTTCACATTGGCAAAGCTCAGGTTGCCCAGCTTCTCCTTGAGGATGCAGTTGCCATAGAGCACCTGCTCGTCGGGGAAGTAGACAAAGATGCCGTCCGGCGTATGGGCCGGGCCCGCGTAGAAGGCGCGCACCTTGCCCTCTTGCAGCTTGAAGTCGCCATCGTGCACCACGTTCGGCAGCACCAGCGGCAGATCCGGGTACTCCGGCAGCCCCTTGCGGGTAAAGGCGACAATCTCGGCCCAGTCGCTCTTCATCAGATCCCGGGTCTGGCGCGTCGCCACCACCTTGGCCCCGATGGACTTCCAGTAGGCGTTACCGCCCGCCCGATCGGTGTGGTAGTTGGTGTTGATCACCTCCAGCACCGGCTTGCTGCTGACCCGTTTGATCAGCTTGTGCAGCTCGCGGGCGGTATCCGGCGTCCAGGTCGCCCCCACCACCGTCACTCCCTTGGCCCCGAAATAGACCATGGAGTTCTCTTTGACGTAGTAGTTGTCCTCCACCACATAGACAGGGCCGCTCACCTGCTTGAGGGAGATCCCCGCCGCCCGCACGCTGCCACCCCAGAAACTCGCCATCAGCACCACGGCCCCGGCCAATCCACACTTCATCCAGCCTTTCATCATCTTGCTCCCTCGAACCAACCGCCCCCTCGCCACCCCTGTGGCAAGCCGGGCCTTTTAAGCAGTGGGCAGAAGATACGGGGGATTTGTGAGGGGAAAATGAGGTTGTGTGAAGAGAAGGTGAAGTCTGGGGGAAGTCAGGGGATAGTCCGGAAAAATCGGCAACGACCTCCTGTTCGCGAACGTCCGAATACGCTGCGCTATTCGAACCTACGGCCCTGTAGCATTCAAGGATTGAGCTTCATAAGTGTCCGTAAATTGAATACACTGAAAAGGAGTTTAGATATTCTCATGTCAATTTAAGGAGGCATTTTGAAGATAATCTCGAGTTCATGGGTTCATCCCGATGCAATACATCAAGGTTCTTTCTCTTTTGACTGTGGTCATAGTTGCCCTATTATTAGGGTAGAATCAATACATGCATTAAACCAAGTTGTAGGGTACGTGAAATTCTTAAATAAATCCTATGGTGAGGTTTACTTTCGAGGGCAGTGTGAATTATATAGAAAGTTACTACCAAGTATATATAGATATGGTACAAGCAATTCATCTGTAGCGACAAGAAACCAGAAGATATCAACTTATATCAATACCTGCGCTAGTAAAATGCCATGCATTTCAAATATCAATGTCAATGTCCGAGAACCATTACTACAACATTACGGAATAAAAACAAGATGGCTGGACTTAGTTGACAACTTATGGATTGCGCTTTGGTTTAGCATCCATAAATATAAAACCAGTACGCATGATAGAACATACGAATATGTATATGCTCGTGATGACGATGCATCATCTGCTTATATACTAATGGTTTTTTCTGATGCCGATATAAAATCCCCTATCACCGATGGATATTACGTAGGAAAAACTACCGAATTAGTTGATTTAAGAGTTGCTGCACCATCTATTTTTCTAAGACCGCATGCACAGCACGCCATACTAATTAAACCTAGAATCAATCAAAACATTCAAGATGTTGACTTGGCCAAAAATGTCTGCCTAGCAATAGAAATGAATGTTGGCAAAATAAAGGAATGGCTTGGGTCTGGCTTACTAATAAGCTCTGAGAATATTTACCCTCCTCCTGTTTTTGATAATGGATACAGTATACTTCTAGAGAAAGCGCCTCATAATAAAGCAGACATGAAAAACTTTGGAAGTATAACTTCCATGTCATTTTCATCCCAGCGAATATAGCTAAAAAAGACATACCAAAATAACAAAAAATTAAATTCCAAAGTTATAAAATGGAGTTACCTAGAAGGGATAATATTGGTAATCTCCGTAGAAAAAAACTACCCGCCATATAGCGGGTAGTTTTTTTCTCAGAAAGAACACTAGAAACAGCAATCACCCCAACGGCGGTGTCCGTGGCGGCACCATACGCTTGCTGCCGGTTGACTCGAAGGCCGAGGCGAAGCGCAGCAGGTTGTTGTCGTCATAGGCGCGACCGGCGAAGGTCAGACCCACCGGCATACCGATATCGGCCATGATGCCCATGGGGACGGTGACGGTCGGCACGCCGAGGTGGCGAATGGCGAGGTTGCCGTTGGCGACCCAGATGCCGTTACTCCAGGCGATATCGGCGGAGGCCGGATTCACATCAGCATCAGCCGGGGCGACGTCGGCGACGGTCGGGAACAGCACGGCGTCGAGCTTGAGCCCGTCCATCCAGTCTTCCAGATCCAGCTTGCGGGTCTTCTCCAGACCGCGCAGACCGTCCGGCACTGTGGGGATCTCGTCCCAGGATTTCAGGCCGCGCTTGGCCATATTGACGTACTCGTCCATGCCCGCCGCCAGATCGCCCTCGCGGTTCGGCAGGGTGCCCGGGTCGTGGGGGAAGATCTTCGGCCCATCGACATCGGCCAGCTTGTTCAACTTGGGATCGCCGTTGGCGCGCAGGAAGTCGTCGAACGCCCAGCCGGAGAGCTCCCACAGCTCGTCGTTGAGAAACTCCGGGCTCACGATGCCGCGGTTGAACACGGTCGGCGCGCCGGGTCGGTCCCCTTCGCAGTTGGATACCAGCGGGAAGTCCACTTCGATGACTTCGGCGCCAGCGGCTTCCAGCGCCTTGCGCGCATCTTCCCAGAGGGCAATTACGGTCTCGCGGGTATGGATGCGCTGACCGGTCGGGCCGCCGATACCGGGGTTTTCGCTGGTGCCGGCCAGTTCATCCTTGTTGATAAACATGCGCGGCACGCCGAGGCGCTTGCCCTTGAGGGCATCGGGCTTGGCAGCCAGATCCAGATAGGAAGCCGGACGCACTTCAGAGGCCTTGGGCAGCTGCACCCAGGGCTGCATGCGCCACAGATCGCCACGGGTGTCGGCATCGTCGGCGACCACTACGTCGAGCACTTCCAGCAGATCGTTCATGGTGCGGGCATAGGGCACCACCACATCCATGGTCGGGGTCAGCGGCCAGTTGCCGCGCACCGAGATGACGCCACGGGACGGGGTGTAGGCGCACAGACCGTTGTTGGAGGCCGGGCCACGGCCGCTCGACCAGGTCTCTTCGGCCAGACCAAAGGCGGAGAAGCTGGCGGCGGTGGCTGTACCGGCGCCGTTGGAGGAGCCGGAGGCAAAGGGCGCGGTCAGGTAGTCGGCGTTGTAGGGGCTCTCGGCACGGCCATAGACGCCGCGCTGCATGCCGCCATTGGCCATCGGCGGCATATTGGTTTTGCCAAGGCAGATGGCACCGGCGGCGCGCAGGCGCTCAACGGTAAAGGCATCGCGCTGGGCCACCAGATCCTTGAAGGCCGGGCTGCCGGAGGCGGCGGTCAGCCCCTTGACCAGATAGCTGTCTTTGGCGGTGTAGGGGATGCCGTCGAGCGGCCCCAGAGTCTCGCCACGGGCGCGGCGGGCATCGGAAGCTTCGGCCTCTTTCAGCGCATCGGGATTGGCGACCACCACGGCATTGAGTTTGGTGGCAGTCTCGGGGCCGTTGTAAGCCTCGATCCGGGCCAGATAGGCCTTGACCAGTTCGACCGCTGTGGTGCGGCCTGATTCGAGCGCGGCACGCAGCTCGGCAATGGAAACCTCGGTCACTTCGATCATGGGGATCTCCTGTAAAAGGGTGACTGTTTGTCATGATGATCGCCGCATCAGCGCCTGCGACCATCACACCATCAAGAGATAAAACCCCACTGAGTGGGGTTTTGAATTTCTACACTCTTCGACCAGCTTACTGACCTGAAGGAATCTGCTGGGTAATGCAGTGAATATTGCCACCGCCCAGCAGGATCTCGCGGGCCGGCACGCCGACCACGGTGTGCTCCGGGAAGATCTCTTCCAGAATGCGCTGGGCTTCGCCATCGGTGGCGGCATCCAGCAGCGGATAGACGATGCGATCGTTGGTGATGAGGAAGTTCACGTAGGAGCCGGCCAGACGGCCTTCTGCCTCGCGCGGCACACCGGTACCGCTCTCGACACCGGCAGACTCCTCTTCGGTACAGAACAGCGGGCCCGGCTGGGGCAGCTTCCACACTTTCAGCTTGCGACCCTTGGCATCGACCGCCGCTTCCAGCACCTTGAGGGCGGCCACGGAGCGGGCGTACTGGGGATCGTTCTGGTCGTCAGTCCAGTGCAGGGCCACTTCACCCGGACGCACGAAGCAGCACATGTTGTCGATGTGGCCGTCGGTTTCGTCCATGTAGACGCCTTCGTCCAGCCAGATAAAGCTGGTAACGCCCAGATAGTCGCGCAGGTAAGCTTCGATCTGCTCTTTGGTCAGGTGCGGGTTGCGGTTTTCGTTGAGCAGGCACTCGGCGGTGGTCAGGCAGGTGCCTTCACCATCGACGTGGATGGAGCCCCCTTCCAGGATCAGCGGCGCATCGTAGCGAGCCATCTCGTGTTGGGTCAGCATCTGGGCTGCCACTTCCTCATCCTGATTCCACGGGTAGTAGAGACCGCCCTTGTGGCCGCCCCAGGCGTTGAAGCCCCAATCCACCCCACGGCACTCGCCGGCAGCGTTGGTAACGATGGTGGGGCCGGTATCGCGGGCCCAGCAATCATCGCTGTCCATTTCGACCAGAGTGACGTGAGCGGGCATGATGGCGCGGGCCTGCTCCATAAACCGGGCCGGCACCCCCATAAAGACCGGAGTCGCGCCACCGATGGCATCGGCCACCTTGGCGAAGGTCTCTTGCGCGAAGCGACCGGCTACGCGCCAGTTGTCCGGGCGAAATGGCCAGATCATCCAGACGGCCTGCTGGTGCGCCCACTCGGCGGGCATGGTGAAGCCGTCGGCGGCCGGCGTGGAGTTAATGGTCTTGATGCTCATCGCAAGGCTCCTTGCATGGATTGAGGCCCCCGTTTACGCCCGATGCGGCGCGGGAACCCGGAAAAATAAGAGTGGGTCGCAGATTAAGACGTTGCGCCCCCATCCATCAAATGAATAGGATGGATTGTCCCATAAACACGGCGAATAATCCCCCCATGAAACTGCACCAGCTCGACCTCAATCTGCTGCTCGCTTTTGACGCCCTGATGACGCAAGGGAGCGTCACCCGCGCCGCTGAGGCGCTCTTTATCAGCCAGCCCGCCATGAGCCACTCCCTTAACCGGCTGCGCACCTTTCTCGGCGACCCGCTGCTGGTGCGCACCCCGCAGGGGATGCTGCCTACCCCGCGCGCCCAGCGGCTGCACCTCGGGGTGCAGCAGGCGCTGCGGCTGCTGGAGCAGCAGCTCACCGAGGAAGAAGAGTTCGAGCCGAGCCAGTCGAAGCGGCGCTTCGTGCTCTGCACCACAGATTACGTGGAGTGCGTGCTGATCCCGCCGCTTATTCAGCGGCTCAGACGGCTGGCGCCGGGGGTCACCATCGAGATCCGCATCCTGCGCGACACCCTGCCCGAAGCCGAGCTGGCGAGCGGCGAGATCGATCTGGTGCTGGGCTTTGACGAGTACATGCAGGTGCCGGGGTATCTTGGCAAAGAGACCTGGCTCACCGAGCCGCTGGCCGGGCTGGTGCGCGCCGATCTGCCGATTGCCAAATCGGCCCCCGCCGGGGCCGAGGATGCCCCCTCCCAATGGCAGGAACGCATCACCTTGCAGCAGCTTATCGCCATGCCCCATGTGTTCCACTCGCCGCTGGGTACCTCGGAGGCGAGCCTCGACCGCTATCTGAAGAGTCAGGGCTTTAGCCGCACCATCTCGGTCAACAGCCAGAGCTATATGTCCGCAGCCGCCATCGTCAGCCAGAGCGATCACCTGCTGGTGCTGCCCAGCATGGTGGCCGAGCTGCTCGCCACCCACTGGCCGCTGAAAAGCCTGCCGCTGCCCGAAGACGTGCCCGACTACCACCTAAACTGCGTCTGGCATCCCGTGCACGCGCAGCAACCGGCGCTGGTATGGCTGAAAGATTTGATGAAGGAGCTGGTGGGGCCGAGGTGAGGCCGCGGCGTCTGGCATCAGAGATTGATGGAAAAGCCGAGGAAGGGCTGAGACCAGAAACAACAGTGGCTCCCGAGGGAGCCACTGTTGTTTCTGCGGTATCGCGTTACGCCCGCAGGGCCCGCATCAGCTGGGCAACTACGTCGTCGAGCAGGGGGCGATCGGGGCGGCACTGGGCGAAAGTGACCAGCCCTTGCAGGTTGATCAGCAGCAGGGCAGTGAGGGTGTGGATATTGCTATCCGGGGCCAGCTCGCCCTTGGCCTGCGCCTGTGTCAGCAACTCGGCCAGATCCTGCTCCAGCTCGCCATAGATCCCCTTGACCCGCTGGGTCAGCTCCTCATCCTGCTCGCTCAGCTCCATCATGGTGCGGGTCACCAGACAGGAGCCGCAGAGCGCCTCCCCCACAATCCGGTCGAGATAGGCAGCAAGGCCCGCCAGCGGGCTCGGGTTGTCGAGCAGGGAGCGGCGCTGGGTGCGTTTACCCTCGACATAGTGATCCACCGCCGCCAGCAGCAGGCCGCGCTTGTTGCCAAAGGCGCCGTAAATGCTGCCCGGGTGCAGGCCGGTGGCAGCCACCAGCTCCTGCATGGTGGTCTTGGCATATCCCTTGGCGCGAAACGCTTCCATGGCATTTCGCAGTACCTCGTCCCGATCAAACTCGGCTATGCGCATGGTTCCTCCCGTGGGAAATGGTTCACCGGCAAGGGGCAACAGGGCCCGCCGATAAAGAGTGGCTGGAAAGGGCGGCAAGTTTACCCCAGCCGCCCGCTCGGGCCAACCTTCTTGAACGCGCATTCAAAAAAAGCTTGCGCCTGACGCAAAAAACGTCTTGAATGCACGTTCAAGAATAACCCGTTCAGGACAACCTATCATGAATACCCTGTTTCAGCCGTATCGACTCAATGACACTCTGACCCTGGCCAACCGTTTCATGATGGCCCCGCTCACCCGCTGCATGGCAGGCCCAGGTCTGGTGCCGACCGAGCAGATGGCTGCCTATTACGGCCGCCGCGCCGACATCGGCCTGATTGTTTCCGAGGCCGTCATCATCCGCCCCGATGCGCAGGGCTACCCCAATACCCCGGGCCTCTTCACCCAGGCGCAGATCGATGGCTGGAAGAAAGTGACCAGCGCCGTACACGCCAAAGGCGGCAAGATCTTCGCCCAGCTGTGGCACGTCGGCCGCCTCTCCCACCCCTTCTTCCATCAGGCTGAAGTGTTGGCCCCCTCTGCCGTGGCACACGAGGGCACTGTGCCCCGCATGCGCGAGCTGACCTATCAGGTGCCGCGCGCCCTGACCGAGGCCGAAATCGCCCAGCTGGTGCAGGATTACGCCCAAGCCGGTGCCAACGCCATCGAGGCGGGCTTTGACGGGGTGGAGATCCACGGTGCCAACGGCTACCTGATCGACCAGTTCCTGCACCACTCTACCAACCTGCGCACCGACAACTATGGTGGCAGCCCGGAAAAGATGAGCCGCTTCGCGCTGGAAGTGGTCGATGCCATCAGCACCCGCATCGGCGGTGATCGGGTTGGTATTCGCCTCTCCCCGGGTGCCTATGTCCATCTGGCGGGCAGCCCGGAAGATCGCGCCGTGTTCGACTACCTGCTGGGCAAGCTCAACGATCGCCCGCTGGCCTATATCCACCTCGGCATCTTCGATGACAACCTCACCTTCGATTATCTGGGTGGCCGCGCCTCCGACTATCTGCGCGCCCACTACAAGGGCAATCTGGTCGGGGTGGGTAACTACGACGCCGAGCGCGCCGCTGCGGCCATCGAGGCTAACCGCTTCGATCTGGTGGCCATCGGCCGTCCGCTTATCGCCAACCCGGACTATCTCGCCAAGGTGAAGAAGGGCGAAGCACTGGTGCCCTACGCCGACACCATGCTGGCTGAGCTGGTATAACCACGAAGCCATCGCCAGACGACAGGCAATAAAAAACGAGGGGGAGCTGTTGCCCCCCTCGTGCTATCTGGCTGATGCGCTGATCAGTTGGTGCGGATGCTTAATTGGTACGAAATAGCGCCTCGATGGAGAGCCCCTGACTCAGCAGGATCTCCCGCAGACGGCGCAGCCCCTCCACTTGGATCTGGCGTACCCGCTCGCGGGTCAGGCCAATCTCGGCCCCCACATCCTCGAGGGTAGCCGGCTCGTAGCCCAGCAGACCGAAACGACGGGCCAGCACTTCCCGCTGTTTGGGATTGAGCTCTTCCAGCCAGTGCACAATGCTGCTGCGCATATCATCTTCCTGTGACTCCAGCTCAGGCCCCATGCCGCGTTCATCTGAAAGCACATCCAGCAATGCCTTGTCGCGATCGCCACCGATGGGGGTGTCCACTGAGGTGATCTTCTCGTTGAGCTTGAGCATGCGATTCACATCGTCCACCGAACGATCCAGCGCGAAGGCGATATCCTCGGCGGTCGGTTCATGATCGAGACGGTGAGAGAGTTCGCGCGCGGTGCGCAGGTAAACGTTTAACTCTTTGACCACATGAATGGGCAGACGGATGGTGCGGGTCTGGTTCATGATGGCCCGCTCTATGGTCTGGCGGATCCACCAGGTAGCATAGGTGGAGAAACGGAAGCCGCGCTCGGGGTCAAACTTCTCGACCGCGCGGATAAGACCGAGGTTGCCCTCTTCGATGAGATCCAGCAGCACCAGGCCGCGGTTGTTGTAACGGCGGGCGATTTTCACCACCAGTCGCAGGTTGGACTCGATCATGCGCTTGCGGGCGGCTTTGTCACCCCGCAAGGCACGACGGGCGTAGTAGACTTCCTCTTCGGCAGTGAGCAGCGGGGAGAAACCTATCTCCCCCAGATAGAGTTGCGTGGCATCCATCACCTTGTTCAGCTCAGGTGCCAGCAACTCATCGGAGATAATATCTTCCGCCTCGGCGGCTACCTCCTGCAACTCTTCTACTTCATGAGATTCGGGTTCAGCGTCAAACTCTAACTCTGCATCCTGCATTACCAGTTGTTCTTGGCTCATGGTGTGTCTCCCTGACGTTACCAGAGTAAGACGGTCTCTCTGGGGTTAACGCTTTGGCAAATAGCTCATCGGATTGATCGACTTGCCTCTGTACCGGATCTCGAAATGCAATCGCACATCCGGCGCGTCCGTGCTACCCATGTTGGCAATGACCGAGCCCCCCTTGACGCTGTCCCCTTCCTTCACCCGCAACTCGTCGTTGTGTGCGTAAGCGGAGAGATAGTCATCATCATGCTTGAGGATAATCAGCTTGCCGTACCCCCTTAAAGCACTGCCAGCGTATACCACTTTACCGCTGCTGGCGGCGTAGACGGGTTGCCCCTTCTGGCCGGCTATGTCGATCCCCTTGTTACCCTGTTCTGCAACAGAGAACCCCTCGACAATCCGGCCTTTTGCGGGCCAGTGCCAAGCAAGTCTCGACTGGGAGTTGTTTGTTTTTTGTTCTTTGGACTGAGCGTATTCCTTCGGTGCTGCCGGAGCAACGGATTTCTGAGAGATGAACGGCGTGGTCTGACCAGATCCACTCGGCTCGGCCAACGGACGCGGACCGCTGCTCGGACGGCTCACGGCCACCGGCGTCACGGTTGCCGTACGAGTCGCAGCCACCATCTGGGTCGAACCGCCGCCTGCGGTCTGGACATTGAGCACCTGACCCGGTTGCAGCGCATAGGGGGCGCTCAGGTTGTTGCTCTGGGCCAGCGCCTGCGGCGTCATGCCGAACTGGCGGCCAATGCTGCTCAGGGTATCGCCGCGACGCACCTCATAGGTACCGGCACTGCGGCTGCTGCCAACACTGGCGCTGGAACCATCGAGTCGCAGACGCTGCCCCGGATAGATGTTGTAGGGCGGGCTGATATTGTTGAGGCTGGCCAGCGACGGCACGTCGTTGCCGGAGTTGAAGGCGATGGAGTAGAGGGTATCGCCCCGCTTCACCACATAGCTGCCGCCCTGAATGGGGGCGCTAACCTGGGCACCGCTTTGGCGAGCCGGAATGGTCGAGACAAACTGCCCCTCATCAACACCATCTACCGGAGCTGCATTTTTACTGGAGGAGCAGGCAAGCAGCAGCCATGACAACACCACGACACTGCTTCCTTGCCAAATACGCGAACGCATAATGGATCCTTAACGACTAAACCAGAAATAGGCCACCACGGCCAGACCAATACAGAGCCAACCGAGCACATCTACATAGTGCATCAGTTTGCGTTCCATCTTCTCGCCACCCCAGCGCATCAGGCCCGCCACCAGGAAAAAGCGCATGCCACGACCGATGAGGGAGGTGATGATGAAGGGCAGCAGAGCCATTTGCAACAACCCTGCCGTCACGGTAAACACCTTGTAGGGGATAGGGGTGAAGCTGGCAATGAAAATGACCCAGATCCCCCACTGCTCAAACCAGTTGCGAGCAATCTCGATCTTGTCCTGATAGCCCACAGACTCCACCAGTGGCAGCACGACCGGATCCCACAGGGCATAGCCAAGGGCATAGCCAAACAGGGCGCCCAGCACAGAGAAGAGGGTAGCCAGTGTGGCGTAGTGCCACGCCTTGTGGGGCTTGGCGAGCGCCATCGGCGCCAGCATCACATCCACCGGGATCGGCCAGAACACCGACTCGATGAAAGCGGTGATGGAGAGATACCAGGGGGCATGCTTGTGGCGAGCCCACTGCATCACCAGTACGTACAAACGGGAAAACAACTTCACTCAACATCTCCGTCAATCAGGGGAACAAAACGTACCGGCTCCAGAATACGGCTGGTCAGCTGGGATCCGGATCGTTCGATCAGTTGCAGGGTCTGCTGGCTGTCACCCACGGGCAACACCAGTCGGCCCCCTTCGGCCAGCTGATCGGTCAGTGCCGTCGGGATCTCGCTCGCCGCGGCCGTCACCAGAATGGCGTCATAAGGCCCCTTGTTGGGCCACCCCAGCCAGCCGTTGCCGTGCTTGGCCGAGACATTGTGCAGATCGAGCTGGCGCAGTCGGCGCCGGGCCTGGAACTGCAGCGACTTGATCCGCTCCACGGTATAAACATGCTCCACCAGATGGGCAAGGATCGCCGTCTGGTAGCCCGAACCAGTGCCAATCTCCAGCACATGGGCCGGATTGTTTTGCATCAGCAACTCGGTCATTCGCGCCACCATATAGGGCTGCGAAATGGTCTGGCCGTGGCCAATGGGCAGGGCGGTGTTATCCCACGCCTTGTGCGCCATGGCCTCGTCCACGAACAGCTGGCGCGGCACTTTCGCGATGGTCGCCAGCACGCGAAAATCGCGAATATCCTGCGCAATGAGCTGATTTAACAGGCGCTGTACTATCACACCACCCTCATCCCTGCAGATCTAACCAGGCCCCCAGACCGGCGAGACTGTCATAGGCAGTCATATCGATGGTCAGGGGGGTAATCGAGACATAGCCCTGCTCGATGGCAGCAAAATCGGTGCCTTCACCGGCATCCTGCTGGCTACCGGGGGGGCCGATCCAGTAGATGGGCTGGCCACGGGGATCCTCGGTGCAGATCACCGACTCCGCCCGGTGGCGATTGCCAAGGCGGGTGGTCTTGATCCCCTTGATCTGCTCGAGGGGCAAGTCCGGCACGTTAACGTTGAGGATCTGATCGGCAGGCAGGGGGTGTTTCATCAGCCCCTTCACCAGCAGGGCCGCATAGTGGGCCGCCGTGGCGAAGTGGGTCTTGCCCACCAGCGAGATGGCGATGGAGGGGTAGCCAAGATGGCGTCCCTCGGTGGCCGCGGCGACCGTGCCCGAGTAGATGACATCATCCCCCAGGTTGGCACCGTGGTTGATGCCGGCCACCACCATGTCGGGTTCAGGGCGCACCAGCTCGTTGACCGCCAGATGCACGCAGTCGGTCGGTGTCCCCTTCACCGCATAGCTCTCGCACCCATTAAAGCCGTTTTCTGCAATGCGGGTAACCCGCAGCGGTACTTCCAGCGTCAGGGAGTGACTCGCGCCGCTGCGGTTGCGATCCGGCGCCACCACAATGACCTCGCCACAGGCGCGCAGCGCCTCGCTGAGGGCACGAATGCCCTCGGCATGCACACCATCATCATTACTGACCAGAATTCGCATCGGTCTGATTCCTGAAACCGTGATCGGCCTCTTCGGCCTGCATTAACTCGCGCACCACGCTGGTGGCAAACGCGCCCGCCGGCAGGAAGAAGGAGAGGGTCAGCGCCTCGCCGTCCAGCTGCCAGCTCATCTGCTCCGGCTTGAGCAGCAGGGGGCGCCTGTCCTGATCCAGCCCGGCTTTCTCCAGCCCGTCACACCAATCGCTGTAAGGAGCCAGCACGCCCTGTTCGAACTCGGCAGCGGCGCCCTGACTGGCCAGGCGGCCACGGCCCCACTGGGGCGCGGTCAGCTGCACGTCGCCGGAGGCAAGACGCGCTTCCAGCTCGGGGGTCACGCTCTCTTCGCTGAAGATGGAGTGGCTGCCCTTGAGCATCACGCAATCACCGGCCAGCAGCTGATGAGCCAGCCCCTGCTCAATACGGGCGCTGACAATGGCGTTGAACAGCATGCTACGGGCGGCAGAGAGGTAGAGTGAGCGCTTGTTGCGATCCTTGATCCGCTTGCCGGCAAACATCGCCTTGGCCGCTTCCAGGTTGTTGCCATCACGGCCAAAACGCTGCTCACCATAGTAATTGGGTACACCCTGAGTGGCGATGGCCTGCAGGCGCGCTTCCAGCCCGTCGGCCTGTTCCAGACCGGTGAGACGCAGGGTGAAATGGTTGCCCTTGAGGTAGCCGACCCGCAATTTGCGGTTGTGACGCCTGGCTTGCAGGATCTGGATGCTGTCGCTCTCGATAACCGACAAGTCCGGCT
This sequence comes from Aeromonas sp. FDAARGOS 1419, assembly GCF_019047045.1. Classification (NCBI taxonomy): domain Bacteria; kingdom Pseudomonadati; phylum Pseudomonadota; class Gammaproteobacteria; order Aeromonadales; family Aeromonadaceae; genus Aeromonas; species Aeromonas sp. FDAARGOS 1419. The sequence continues at coordinate 4,310,341 of NZ_CP077209.1, read as the reverse complement.
CGGCCTTGCCCGGCAGGTGAATGCCAAACCACTGCTCGGTCACCGCGTGACGATCCTTCAGGCCCGCCCAAGTCACCGCATTGCGGTTGACCCCGGCCGCATCGGCCAGCAGACCCGCTACCCAGGCGGTGTTCTCGCCGGTTTTGCGCACCCGGACGAAGATATGCTCCCCTTCACCGCAAGGCTCGAAGCCGAGATCTTCATTCACCACGAAGTCGGCGGCCTCGGCCTTGAGGATACCGCGGGCGGTGGGCGCCCCGTGCAGATAGGCAAGTTGTTCCAGCATTATTGTTTCACCAGTAGGACGACGGCTTCGGTGGCGATCCCTTCCTTGCGCCCCGTAAACCCAAGCTGTTCGGTGGTGGTCGCCTTGACGTTCACCCGGTTCAAATCACATTGCAGATCGGCGGCCAGCACGGCGCACATGGCGTCGATATGGGGGGCCATTTTGGGGGCCTGGGCGATGATGGTCACATCCAGGTTGCCGATGGCATACCCCGCCTGCTGTACCCGGGCAAAGACATCCCGCAGCAGAATGCGACTGTCGATCCCCTTGAACTCGGCAGCGGTATCGGGGAAGTGGCGACCGATGTCACCGGCACCGATGGCCCCCAGCAGGGCATCGCTCACCGCGTGCAGCACCACATCGCCGTCAGAGTGGGCAACCAGCCCCTGCTCGTAGGGAACCGGCACGCCACCCAGCATGCAGGGGCCAACACCACCAAATTTATGGACATCAAAACCATGACCAATGCGCATCATCAGCGGCAACCTCCCAACATGCTGAAACCAACCCCATCAATTTTGTGTACGTCCACACCATGTCCAATCCGGATCATGCTAACTCCTTGTTCGGGCCTGTTTGTTCGAGACACTCTGCTCTGAACGGTCTGTTCTGACTGAGGGGCTTATGCCTGCTGGCTTAAAAACAGCCCCGCCAGCGACAAGTCTTCCGGCCGGGTCACTTTGATATTGTCGGCGCGCCCCTCCACCATCCGCACCGTGAATCCGGCCCGCTCCATGGCGGAGGCCTCGTCGGTGATGGTGGCGCCCAGCAGCAGCCCCTCTTCGAGCGCCCGCTTCAGGGCACGGGTCGGGAACATCTGCGGCGTCAGGGCATGCCAGAGCTGCTCGCGCTCGACGGTGGCGATGATATTGCCCTCCCCATCGGAGCGTTTCATGGTATCGCGCACCCGACTGCCGAGAATGGCACCGCCGCAGTTCATGGCCGCGGCAATCAGCGCATCTAGATCGCCGTGAGTCAGACAGGGACGGGCCGCATCGTGCACCAGCACCCACTCCCCTTGCGCCACATGGAGGCCATTGAGGACGGAGAAGGCGCGCTCGGCGCCTCCCTCTACCCGCACAATTCGCGGGTCGGCCGCCACGGGCAGGGCCTCGAACCAGCGGTCATGGGGCGCCAGCGCCACGATCACCTGGGCGATGGCCGGGTGGGAGAGCAGCCGCTCCAGGGTATGTTCGAGAATGGTTTTACCCGCCAGTTGCAGGTACTGCTTGGGGCAATCGGCCCCCATCCGGCTGCCGATACCGGCGGCAGGGACGATCGCCGTCAGGCCGGATACCCGGCTGGCATCAGTCATCGTAGGGCTCATCGTCCGGCGCTGTCTCTTTGTCTTTCTCTTTGGGGATGATCCGGTAGAAGGTCTCCCCCTGCTTGATGTAACCCAGATCGTTGCGTGACAACTCCTCGATGGCCTCGAGGCCAGAGGTGAGATCATCTATCTCGCGGTAAATGAGGTCGTTACGATCCTTGAGAGTCTGGTTGTCCCGCTGTTGCTGCGAGATGGCCTCCGACAGGTTCTGATAATCGGATAGCCCGTTCTTCCCCAGCCAGAGGTCATATTGCAGTCCCCCCAGCAGGAGGATCAGGATCAGGGTGAATAGCCGCATGCACTAGGTCTCCTTCAGGCGGCCTAGTGTCCCATATTCGGTGCCAAGACAAAAGAAAGCGAGCACCCGGGAGCCACCGGCCGAACATAAAAAAGTGCCCAAGAGTGAATCAGATAGCACAAAGCCCCGCCAAACCGGTGCAAGGATGGCCAACCAGGGCACTCCTTGTCCGGGGGCGGGGCTCTCAATCAGAAAGCGGTAAGGGGGATCAGTTCACCGCGACCGGCTCTCCCGCGCTCTCGGCCGGGGTGTTGTACTCCTCCTCGGCATCACGGAAACGCTCCAGCATCGCTTTTGAGGGCGCTTCGCCCAGCAGACTGCCCACCACAATGGCCAGCAGTGCGAACAGGAAGCCCGGGATGATCTCATACAGCCCCAGCCAGCCGAACTGCTTCCAGACGATGACGGTGATGGCACCGACCAGCATGCCGGCCAGCGCGCCGTTGCGGGTCATTCGCGGCCAGAGCACCGAGAGCAGCACCACGGGACCAAAGGCAGCACCGAAACCGGCCCAGGCGTAGCTCACCAGCCCCAGCACCCGGTTTTCCGGATTCATGGCGACGGCGATGGCAATCACCGCGATCAGCAGCACCATCAGGCGACCCACCCACACCAGCTCACGCTGGGAGGCGTTCTTGCGCAGGAAGGGCTTGTAGAGATCCTCGGTGATGGCGCTGGAGCAGACCAGTAATTGACAACTTAGAGTGCTCATCACCGCCGCCAGAATAGCGGAGAGCAGCACACCGGCGATCCAGGGGTTGAACAGGATTTTGGAAAGCTCGATAAAGACCCGTTCCGGGTTGCCGGTCACCCCAGCCGCCACTTCCGGGAAGCGGGCGAAGTAGGCCAGACCGAAGAAGCCGATGGCCACCGCACCAGCGAGGCAGAACACCATCCAGGTCATGCTGATACGGCGGGCATTGGCCATGGAGTGGTGGGAATCCGCCGCCATAAAGCGGGCCAGAATGTGGGGCTGACCGAAGTAACCAAGGCCCCAGGCCATCAACGAGACAATGGCGATCACATCCAGATTCTTGAACATGTCGAGGTTGGTAGCGCTCTTGGCGGCCACCTCGATCATGGCGCTGTCTATCCCGCCGACGGCGATGATGACGAAGACCGGGGTCAGGATCAGGGCGAAGATCATCAGGGTCGCCTGCACCGTATCGGTCCAGCTCACCGCGAGGAAGCCGCCGAAGAAGGTGTAGGTAATGGTGGCGGCGGCACCGACCCAGAGGGCGGTGTTGTAATCCATGCCGAAGGTGCTCTCGAACAGACGGGCACCGGCCACCACGCCGGAGGCGCAATAGATGGTGAAGAAGAGCAGGATCACCAGCGCAGAGAGAATGCGCAGCACCTTGCTGTGATCTTCAAAACGATAGGTGAAGTAGTCCGGCAGGGTCAGGGCATTGCGGTTCTTCTCGGTATGTACCCGCAGGCGGCCCGCTACCCAGCGCCAGTTGAGGTAGGCACCGATCACCAGACCGATGGCGATCCAGCTCTCGGAGATGCCGCTGACGAAGACGGCGCCGGGCAGGCCCATCAGCAGCCAGCCGCTCATGTCGGAGGCGCCAGCAGAGAGAGCTGTGACCCAGCTCCCCATCCGGCGGCCGCCCAGAATGTAGTCATCAAAGTTGCGGGTGGCGCGATAGGCGACGAAGCCGATCAACACCATTCCGAGGATATACACCAGGAAGGTGATTAACATGGGTGTGCTAGCTGTCATGCAAAACTCCGTTTTGTGTCATTTTCTGCCCGCTCTGGTGACGGGCTCATCCCTAAAAAACCGGCCTAGCTTAATCAGCCGTTCGCGCCAGCTCAACCACTTTTAACAAACACAAAACACAATAAAAACCTTTGCGCATCAAATCATCTGCCGCATCAAGAGGATGGCGCCAGATTTCCTGCCGTGGCCGTGACGGTCATCTCGCAGCGCCAGCCGCTACTGAGCGTTATGTTTTCACATTTTGTTACTATCCATTTTTTACAAGCCAGCGCCCCGCTCCTACACTCCCCGCCCTGTCTCATCACACCAGTCAGAGGTCGGCACCATGTCATCTCATCTGTCACACCTGCGAACCCTCGCCCGCCGCCTTCACCCGGTGGAGGAGTCGGGTCATCTCATCCGACGGGCAAAGTATGTGGGGCGTCTCTGGCTCAATCCCGGCGCCCGTGCCCTCTATCGCCAGCAGCAGGAGCAACCGCTGCTGGCGCAGGCGATCAGCCGCTTCCCCGATATTCTGGAAAAGCCGATCCACCCCTATCGCCACAAGGGGCTCCGCAAGCGCCTGCGAGCCGGGCTTATCAGCGGCCACTACCAGCAGCTGGCACGTCAGCTGCCCAAAGCGCAACAGCTGGCAATCTACAGCGGGCGCGGCCTGCTGCTGGCCCAGTGGCAGAGCGACAAGCTGACGGCCCCCCTCACCCTGCAACTGGATTACCAAACCCACATGGGCAAAGAGGGGGAGATGAGCCTGACCCTCAAGCTGGGTGACGCGGCCCTCTATTACATGGCCCTCAATCTGCGCCCCGCGCCGAACCCGACCCTCGAAATCTGCTCGCTGCAGGGCGGCAAGGGACAGAGCGAGGAGATCAAGCAGGTCACCAAGGCGTGCGGCGGACTGCGCCCCATGTCCCTGCTGGTCTATATGGCCGCCGAGCTGGCCCGGGGGCTGGCATGCAAGCGCCTGCTCGGGATCCGCACCCAAAGCCACGTCTATCAGAGCAGCAAGCGCACTGCCGATCGGGTCAAGTTCGACCTCGACGGCTTGTGGCAGGAGCATCAGGGCTGTGTGCTGGATGAACTCTGGATGAGCCTGCCGCTGAAGGTGCCCCGCAAGACATTGGAGGAGATCCCCTCCCGCAAGCGGGCCAGCTACAAGGCGCGCTATCAGCTGCTCGATCAGCTCGGCAGCGAGCTGCAGGCAAATCTGCTGCGAAGCTGAGTCAACGCAGCAGAAACAAAAAGGGCGAACTGCTTGCTGTTCGCCCTTTGTCGTGACGGGGATTTGCCCTTAGCGGTTGATCGCCATCGGCATGCCGTTGCGCTGCTCCAGCGCCTGCTTCACCAACTGGGAGTCGCTGTCGGCGTGGGCAATGAAGCGGGTCACCGCCGGGGTCATCGGCAGCGGCGCCGGCAGCTTGGAGTTGAACTCCTCTTCGCTGCGCGACAGCGGCTGATGCACTTCCAGATAGCGGACACCGTTGGGCTCGAGAGAGGCCTTGATCGGCTGGTTGACGAACTGGACGCGGGTACCGACCGGTACCTGCTTGAACAGGTAGGCGATGTCGTCGTTGCGCAGACGCACACAGCCGTGGCTCACCCGCAGGCCGATGCCGAAGTTGGCGTTGGTACCGTGGATGGCGTACATCTTGCCGATGTAGAGGGCAAACAGACCCATGGGGTTGTCCGGGCCAGCCGGCCATACCGCAGGCAGGCTCTCGCCACGGGCAGCGTATTCGGCATGCATCTTGGCGGTCGGGGTCCAGGTCGGGCCCGCTTTCTTGCGCTGCACGCTGGTCACCCAGTTTTCCGGGGTGTCGGTGCCGAGCTGGCCGATGCCGATGGGCAGCACTTCCACCACTTTTTTACCCTTGGGGTAGTAGTAGAGTCGCATCTCGGCCACGTTCAGCACGATCCCTTCACGGGGAGCATCCGGCAGGATCAGCTGCTGGGGGATCACCAGCTTCTCGCCGGTCTGTACCAGCAGGGGATCCGCATCGGGGTTGGCTTCGGTCATGTTGGTGAGCCCCAGCTGGAATTTGGCCGCAATGGCCTCCAGCGGCTGGCCGTTCTCTTCGGCCGGAACCACGTATTCCAGATTTTCCCCTACCAGACGGCTGTTGGCCGCAGGCAGAGCATATTCAACAGCGAAAACCGGCGCAGCGGTCAGCAGCAGGCTGTAGCAGAGTGTTGCCACACTATTGCGAAGGAGCTTCATAACTTTCCCATGATGATGACTTGAAGTGACGTCTCTGGGCTGGCAGCTGATCAAGAGGGGATCAGGGGCGCGAAGAGAAGGCCGCCATTTTTCTCCTCTGCACGGCAAATTTCAACTGACAAGTGGCGACGGGTCGATGATTAATATGCGGTTTTTTCCGCGTCCCCGACCCGCCCGGTTTCCCTGTTTATCCCCGTTGCCAGGCACGCATGTCGTAACCTGTGGGAGATTGATGCAACCGCAGATGAAATTGCTCAATTATGGCGAAGATATGGTCGAAAATATCAGCCTGGATCCCTTCGTAATCGGCCCATGCCGTTGTCGCGGTAAAGCAGTAAATTTCCAGCGGCAGACCGTCTGACGTGGGTGCCAGCTGGCGCACCATCAGGGTCATGTCCTTGCGAATGCCGGGGTGGGCGCGCAGGTAGGCATCCAGATAGGCGCGCAGGGTGCCGAGGTTGGTGAGGTGACGACCGTTGATGGGGCAGCTCAATGCATCGCTCAGCTGCTGATTGTAGGCGCTCAGCTCCTGCTCCTTGCGACTGAGATAGGGAGCCAGCAGTTGCGCCTGCTTGAGCTGCAACTGCTCCTCGGCCGTCAGAAAGCGCACGCTGGTCATGTCGATATTGACGCTGCGCTTGATGCGGCGGCCGCCCGACTCGGTCATCCCCTGCCAGTTCTTGAAAGAGTCGGAGATCAGGGCATAGGTGGGAATGGTGGTGATGGTCTTGTCCCAGTTCGACACCTTGACCGTAGTAAGGCCGATGTCGGTCACCTCACCATCGGCGCCGTACTTGTCCATCTGCAGCCAGTCACCGACGCTCAGCATCCGGTTGGCGGAGAGCTGGATCCCCGCCACCAGCCCGAGGATGGGGTCCTTGAACACCAGCATCAGCACTGCGGTCATGGCACCCAGACCGCTGAACAGGAACAGCGGCGACTTGCCGAGCAGCAGGGCGATCATCAGGATGCCCACCAGAATGCAGCCTACCAGCTTGGCCCCCTGGAAGATGCCGCGCAGGGGCAAATCCCGACCAAGGCGGGTGTAACGGCTCACCGACAACAGACAGTCGAGCAGGGCGAAGAAGGCCAACAGCAGGAACAGCAAAATCCAGAGCTGGGCCACCATCTCGATAAGCTTGAGGCTATCCGATTGGCGGGGCAGCCAGATCTCCGCCTGACCGAGCAGCACGGCCCCCTGCAACACGAAAGCGAGCCGGTTGAAGAGGCGCTGTTGCAGCTGGGGCGGCAGCCACACCTGCTTGGCCTTGCCGAGGATCCCCACCAGCCGGACCAGCAACACCCGGTGCAGTGCCATGTGCAGCAGCAACGAGGTGATGACGATAAAACCCAGCGCGATCACCAGCGCCATCAGGTTGGTCACTTCCACCCCAAGGCCCGACAACCAGTTAAAAAACGCCTCTTTCATTGCTCTCTCCCGAACCGGGCAGCCCGCTGGCTGCAAAAACAGTGGTGGTCAGGGTACCGCTCCCCTCCCCCATGTCAAATCGGTGAACGCCAGAAATGACAACGCCCGGCACAGGCCGGGCGTTGTTTCAAAGCGAGGTTGACTTAGCAGACCAGGCTCAGGGCATCGCGAGCGATGACCAGCTCTTCGTTGGTAGGGATCACCATGGCGCAACGGCTGTCGGCGGTGGTGATACGACCTTCGCCACCCAGTACCGCGGCGTTGTTGGCCTCTTTGTCCACCTTGAAGCCGAACAGCGCCAGACGCGCCAGCACCATCTCGCGCACCATGGCGGCGTTCTCACCGATACCACCGGTAAAGACCACGGCGTCCAGACGACCGTCCATCGCAGCGGCATAGGCGCCGACATACTTGGCCACACGGTAGGTGAAGACATCCAGCGCACGCTTGGCACCGGCGTCGGTAGCATAGTTGGTGGTGACGTAGCGGCAATCGCTGCTCACTTCGGTCATCCCCAGCAAACCGGACTCACGGGTCAGGGTGTGGTTGATCTGCTCAACGCTGTAACCGAGCTGGTCGTGCATGAAGAAGACCACGGCCGGATCGATATCACCGGAGCGGGTACCCATCGCCAGACCTTCCAGCGGAGTCAGACCCATGGAGGTGTCAACGGATTCGCCGTTCTTGATGGCGCAGACAGAGGCACCGTTACCCAGGTGGCAGTTGATGATGTTCAGTTCATTCAACGGCTTGCCCAGCTCTTTCGCGGCTTCTTCCGCGATGTAGCGGTGAGAAGTACCGTGGGCACCGTAACGACGAATACCGTGTTCGCGGTAGAGCTTGTGCGGCAGCGCATAGAGGTAGGCCTCTTGCGGCAGAGTCTGGTGGAAAGCGGTGTCGAAGACAGCCACGTTCTTCTCGGACAGCTGCGGGAACACTTTCAGCGCGGCGCGAATACCGATGAGGTGCGCCGGGTTGTGCAGCGGGGCGAACGGAATGGCGGCTTCGATACCGGCGATCACGCCGTCATCAATGCGCACGGAGCGGGAGAACTGCTCGCCACCGTGTACGATTCGGTGACCGATGGCCACCAGTTGCTCGGCAAGAGTCGGATCCTGCGGCAGGATGTGACCCACGATATGGTCGAGGGCCTCCTGGTGAGCGGCACCCGCTCCCAGCATGGCTTCGCCCTTGACCCCGTGGAGTTTCCATTTGATACGTGCATCATCCAGATTGAAGCATTCGGCCAGGCCGGACAGCATGTCCTCACCTGTTTCGGCGTCCATTACGGCAAATTTCAGGGAAGAGCTACCGCAGTTAAGGATCAATACCAACTTGCTCATTTTCTACATCTTCCTGTGCTTCGGCTTTATGCCGACAGTGTCGTGTCATCCAAAAGAGGATGGGATTCCCCTGCCGGGGGCTTATGGTCGCAGGAGGGTGCGTCCAATTTTTCAATTCTTGCTCTTGAAAGAGTCATCGCAACCTGTGGTGCGTATCACTGGTTTCAATTCTTGCTCTTGAAAGAGTGATCGCAACTTGTGGTGCATATCACTGGTTTCAATGCTTGCGAGCCTCAACGCATCAGCTGCGCAGGGCTCGCCTCAATGGGAATGCTCAGGCGATAGCCAGCAGATCCTTGTGTACCTTGACCACCAGCTTCTTCACCTTGGCGGGCTGGTTGAAGGTACAGAGCGGGCGGTGCAGCTCGCCCGGCCAGAAGATGGCGAAATCGCCCGGTTGCAGCGCCAGATAAGTGGTCTGCTCGTCATCGACAAACCAGAGGTCGGGATGGGGATGGTCGGCGCCGTCGCTCACGTAGTCGTGGGGGCCCACACCTATCCACTCTTCACCGCGCAGCAGCAACTGGATATCGAGATACTGCTGATGGAATTCGCCACGGCGATCCGCGGCTGGCTCGGTCAGATCTTCGCTCACCAGACAGAACAGATTGAGGCCATCAATCTCGGTCTTGCCGAGCGGAGCGTCACCCCAGTGAGCCACGCTCTTCACCACCTCGGCCATGATGCGGGCCAGCGGGGCGGGCAGCGGCGTCCGCTGCAGGGTGTTCAGGCTACCGGTGATCATGGCGTCTGTTTCCTGTTAGGTATATCTGGGCGGCATCTTTGCCAGCCAATGAAAAAGGACCTGTGACAGGTCCTTCAATTATGCCGTCTGCAATCCGTGCAAACCGGTTTAGAGCTTTTGCTCATGTTCAGCTATATGGGCACTGTTACACACTCGTCAGCACCTTGCCAAGAGACATAATCCCATTTTCATAGTGATCGTACCAGCTGAAACCATATTATTCACCACCCTTTTCCCCTCGACTTTGACCAGACGCAAAAACGGGCGCATCAGCGCCCGTTTTTTTCGCAAAACCGTTTAGCTACCGGTTTCATTCAAGCCTTTTTGGCGTTTTCCACCGGTTTGGCGTACATGGCCCGCCAGATCGCCTTGTGCTCTTCCGGCACCTCTGACTGACGGGTCAGGAAGGCCGCCTGCTCGATGGTGTTGGCCTTGCCGGAGACATCGGCCGCCAGATAGTTGCTGGGGAAGAGGTGGTAGCTGCTCCAGATCGCCTTGTCGATCAGCGCGGCCAGTTCGTCCGGATCGCTGAAGCCCTCGGTGATCGGCGCGCCGAAGGAGACATGTACCCGCCCCTTCATGCCGACGATACCGGCGACGATACTCTCGATATCCTCGAACTCGCCCTTCTCGTAGCTGCCGTTGACCGACTTCTCGTAGAGCTCGCGCGCCTTCGCCTTGTCGGTCGGATCCAGCTCATAGCTGATGCTGACCGGCACGATATTGAGGCTGCGCATGTAGTCGACGAAGTCGATCTTCTGCTTCTTGCCGTCGACGTAGAACATCTTGAGGATGGCGGGATCTGTCTTGTCATCGCCATTCTTGGCGCGCCCTTCCTTCTGGGCAATCCAGATGGAGTGACCTTCGTGAACCGAATTGCCGATATAGGCAGACAGCTCGCCGAGCGCCTTCATCATCTCCCGCGGCCCCTTGGCGGAGCGTTTGACGATAAAGCTCTTGTTGAGCTTCATCAGCTCGGTGGCACAGGGTTTGCGCAGCAGGTTGTCACCGATGGCGATACGCACGGTATCAAAACCGTGGGTGTGCAGCCCCCAGTTGACGAACGCCGGGTCCATGGCGATGTCTCTGTGGTTGGAGACAAACAGATAGCCCTGCTCTTTCTTCAGATGCTCAATCCCGGAGAAGGTCACCCCCTTTGTGGAGGTGGCGATCATACGGGACATGTACCGGGTGACCCCCATCTGGACCTGATGCACAGTGGTCACTTTTGACCATTTGCGGCGCAGGAACAGGCGGATCATCGGGCGGATGGCCCAACCCAGCCAGCTCATCAGGGAACCGAAACGATACTTGGCGATGGCGCCGATAAATTCATCATCCTGGATCAGCCGTTCGATGGCTGCCGGCACTTCTTCATCGCGGTAGGGGCGAATATCCGCGAATCTATCTACTTCAGTCACAATGTCAGCCTTGCATGCTAGGAAACCGCAGCCAACACGCGTTGGCCGGGGAAAATTCAGGGCGCAATTTTACACGCTTTTATGGCAAGGGGTATGAGACAAGCATGAATAGTGAGATCTGACCAGTTTATTAATCGGATGCCAGTGCCAGCGCGACCGCCGCTTCGGCATGGATGGCGGTGGTGTCGTAGAGCGGCACCGCCGCCCGGGCATCACCCACCAGCAGGGCAATCTCGGTGCAGCCGAGGATCACCGCCTCGGCACCCGCGGCTGCCAGCCCCTCGATAATCGCCAGATACTCGGCCCGCGACGATGCGCGGATCTCCCCCAGACAGAGCTCGTCATAGATGATCCTGTGTACCCGCTCCCGACCGGCCTCATCGGGTACCAGCACCGCCAACCCGAAGCGCTCCTGCAAACGCCCCTTGTAAAAATCCTGCTCCATGGTGAAGCGGGTGCCGAGCAGGCCGACCCGGGTTATCCCGTCCGCCTGCAATTTGGCCGCGGTGGCATCGGCAATATGGAGCAGCGGAATATCGATGGCCGCCTCAATCTCGGGGGCAACCTTGTGCATGGTGTTGGTGCCGATCAGCAAGAAATCGGCACCGCCATCCTGCAACTTGCGCGCCTCCGCCGCCAGCAGGCGGGCAGTGGCGGGCCAGTCACCGGCATGCTGCAACCGCTCGATACCGGCAAAGTCGACGCTATTGAGCAGCACCCGCGCCGAGTGCAAACCACCGAGCTGTGCCCGCACCCCGCGATTGAGCGCCTGATAATAACTGACGGTGGACTCCCAGCTCATGCCACCCAGCAGACCGATACATTTCATATGAACTCCTTTCATCCCAAGGGAGGGCAGAACCACGCTACCTTGCAGGCAAGGCAACAGGGGCGAGATAAAAAAGGCCCCGCAGGGCCAACAAGACAGCCGGTAAAGACCCGGGTTAACCCCGGGCTAAATCCAGATCATCCCGACACAGGCGGCCGTCGCCAGCCCCATGCCGAGGTTGAAACGCCGCCAGCCCTGGGCGGTGCGAATGATTTGCCGCACCTGGGCACCAAAAAGCACCCAGAACGCCCCGGTGTAGAGACCGGTAATAAAGAAGGTCACCAACACCCAGAGCGCGGAGGGCCAGTAAGCCTCCCCCGCCAGGGTGAAACCGCTGATGGCGGAGAGCGCCATCATCCATGCCTTGGGATTGAGCAGTTGCAGCATGGCCCCCTGATGAGCGGGAATAAGCGGCCGGTTGCCCTCGGCCGGGCCGCTGGCCGTCGCCACCTTCCACGCCAGCCAGAGCAGATACGCCGAACCGATAAGCTTGAGGCCGTCGTGCAGCAGCGGCACCTTCTCGAACACCACGCCAAGCCCCAGCGCGGTAGCGAGGATCATCAGATTGATCCCCCCCACTACCCCCACCAGCAGGGGAATCGTGCGGCGAAAACCCTGCGCCGCCCCGGCGCTGGTGAGCAACATATTGTTGGGCCCCGGCGTGCCGCAGGTAACCAGGGCAAACCCCGCCAGGGGCAGTAACCAGTTCAGATCCATCTCAACCTCTTGTCGATGCAACGCCCCCGTTATGGGGAAAGCCTTCTAATATGCAGAGCCAACCCCGTGGCGACAAGTCAGAAATGCCTCTTTCCAGGCCACCTCCCCCTCCAGCGCAACACGGCTCAATACCAGAGCATCACCACGCAGAGCGCCGTCAGCAGACCGAGAGAACCGTTGAGTCGCCGCCAGCCCCGATCCGAGCTGATCCAGTTGCTCAGCTGATGGCCGAACAGTACCCAGACAAAGCAGACTGGCAGGGCCACCAGCACAAACATGACCATCACCGCCAGCTGACTCGACCAGTAACTGGCGCCGGGCAGGCTGAACAGACTGATGGCGGAGATCCCCATCATCCACGCCTTGGGATTGAGGAACTGAAAGCCCAGCCCCTCCAGCATGGTTAGCGGACGGGCCCGACGGGCCGGATCCCCCGGCGCGCCGGCCACCGCGATACGCCACGCCAGCCACAGCAGATAGAGGCTACCGAAGATCTGCAAACCGAGGCGCAGCAAGGGCCAGCGCTCGAACAGCGGATAGAGCCCCAGCGCCAGAACCAGTTGCAACACCGGCTGCCCCAGCCCCACCCCGAGCAGATGTGGCAGGGTGCGACGCACCCCGAAGTTGGCGCCGGAGGCCGTCAGCATCAGGTTGTTGGGCCCCGGCGTACCGCAGGTGAGTACGGCAAAACCGAACAGGGTGACATACCACTCCATCGTCATATTGTGACTCCTTGCTTGCCACATTGTATCGATACAATGTGTGCTATTTGGTTGTTACCAGGTTGAAATTCACGCTATATTGACAGCAAATTTTGATCAATGGATTTATTGTCACCATGACAATCTGGACACCCGACCTTACGGCCTTCGATGGCCCCCTCTACCTCAAGCTGGTCAAAGCGATCGAACAGGGGATCGCGAATGGCGAGCTGCCACCGCAGACCCGATTGCCCACCCACCGATCCCTCGCGGATCGTCTGGGTGTCACCGTCGGCACCATCACCCGCGCCTACAGCGAGGCTGAGCGGCGCGGCCTGCTGGCCGCCCGGGTGGGCCACGGCACCTGGGTCAAGGGAGCGAACACGGATCCCGCCAATGAGTGGGTGATCCGCCAGGAGGAGGGGCACCGCATCGAGCTGTGGCAGAACCTGCCGGTGCAGCTGGATCGGGCGGCCATCATTCGCCCCATGCTGGGGGAAGTGGCGGACGGGGATCTCAACGCCCTGCTCGGCTACGACAAGGAGGCGGGACGGCCGGATCAGCGCCAGCAGTTCGTCAACTGGTTGGCGGAGCAAGGGGTGGCCTGCAGTGAGGATCGCCTGCTGTTCAGCCACGGCGCCCAGCACGGCATCATGCTGGCGCTGCTGGCTACCAATTGCGTGGGGGAGACCATCCTGTGCGAGGGGCTGAGCTACCCCGGTATGCTGGGCAACGCCCGCCAACTGAAAAATCAGGTGGTGGGGCTCGCGATGGACGAGGAGGGGCTGCTGCCCGAGGCACTGGACGCCGCCTGCCGCACCCGCCGGGCCAAGCTGCTCTACCTCACCCCGACCCTGCAAAACCCCACCACCGCCATCATGAGTCTGGCGCGGCGGGAGGCCATCGTCGCCATCGCCCGTCGCCACGATCTGCTGATCATCGAGGATGACGTCAACGGCCTGCTGCCCCAGCAACCTGTGATCCCTCTGGTCAATCTGGCGCCGGAGCGGGTCATCTATCTGGGCAGTCTGGCCAAGATCGCCTGCGGCGGTCTGCGGGTCGGCTTCGTGCTGACGCCCCTCACCCTGCGCAGCGCCTTCGCCCAGACCATGCGGCTGTCGAGCTGGATGGTGAGTCCGCTGCTGATCGAGCTCGCCTGCAAAATGGTCAGTCAGCGCCAGATCATGCCGCTGGTCGAACAGCAGCGGGAGATCCTCAAACGCCGTGGCGAACTGCTGCGCCACCTGCTGCCTGCCGCCCGCTGGCAGCCGGGCAGCATGCACGCCTGGCTGCCGCTGCCGGAGCCCTGGCGCAGCCAGCAGTTTGCTGCCGCCGCCGACGCCCTTGACGTTGGCGTGGCAAGCGGGGAACACTTCGCCGCCGGTCAGTTTGCCGCTCCGCAGGGGGTGCGCCTGAGCCTGAGCCAGCCCGCCACCGACGCCCGGGTCGGCGAAGGACTGGCCCGTCTGGCCCAACTGCTGCAGGGGGCGCCCCCCAGCAATCCCCTGCTATAGTCAGGGCCAGCCGACCTGACCTTCACGCTTCATCGTCATAGCCAAGGAGATGCCGTGCCCCCCATCAGAGCCGCCCTGCTGCTTGCCACCCTGTTGTTGGGTGGCTGCGCCTCGTCAACGACCCACCAGCAGCTGGGGGCCGCGCTCAATGGACTGGAAGGGGAGTTGCAACGACTGGAAGAGGAGCTGGCGGCGATGAACGGCCTGCACTATCAAAAGGCGATCGATGCGCCGCTCAGTTTGCGCCGCGCACTCGGGGCACCGCAGCCCACCCCAGAGGGGCTGGTGCCGGTGGCCAGCAAGCTGGAGGATGGGCCACTCCTTCACTATCAATACCGCCTGCCAGCGGGGATGGCGAACCTGCCCCAAGACAACCTCTGCCAGCGCTACGAGTTCGAGCTGCGCCATCTGGGCCGCCTCGGCAAACTGGAATTGAGCTGGCTGGGGGAACAGGGCAAGGGGTCGCGGCTGATCCGCCAGAGCGACTGCCCCTTCGGGACGCAGGTCCGCCCTCGGCAATAACAGGTTGCAGCCCTGAGAGTTGGCATAACCGATTGAAATAACAGCCCATAGTGCGCCCTCCAGCCCCCTGCTGGCTACTGTCAGCTTTTCACTCAGCGAGTGCTGTGCCTATGTTCCTCTTGGGTCTACCATAATCAACCTAATGGTTTGCTCACAGGAAGTACCTGCATGACGATACTGCTGCTCGAAGAGGATCCCCTGCTCCGTAGCGCCATCACCCGGGAACTGACCGAACAGGGAGTGCCCGCCGACCGGATCCACTACCACAGCCATCCAAACCACGAGCGCAGTGGCCTGCTGGCCCTGCTGCAACAGCACGCCTTCGACGCCATCATCTGTCAGCAGGACAAGCAGCAGGATCTTGACGGAGCCCGGCTGCTGCACGAAGCGCACTATCTCGGCCTGCTGCAACCCGGTTGCGTGTTGCTGCTGCTCGATGCCGATCAGAGCGAGCAGGAGTTTCTCCCCTCGGATCTCTACTTTTCCCTCTATCTGCCCCTCCCCTTCATGACCCAGCAGCTCACCGCGGTGCTCGGCCAGTTGGTGAAGTTAAGCAGCCTGACCCGCACGCTGGCCGCCCCCATTCTGCTGCGGGAGTGGCAACTGGCTACCGCCCTCTGTGAAGACCTGCTGTTTCAACGGGAGAATCGCTCGCTGACCCCCTGGCTGGATCGGCTCAAGGGCTACCTGCTGCTGCAATCGACCGAGCGGATCACTGCCGCCCAGCACTATGCCCTCTGTGCCAACGAGTATCAGGCGAGCTGGCCAAGGGCCGGGCTCTTCTACGCCATGCTGGGGCTCGGCAAATTGCAGAGCGCCCAGACCGACTTGCAGCGCCATCAGGCCAGCGTCTCGATGGCCACCCGGCTGGAGCTGCAACTCGCCAGCCAGCTGCATCAGCATTACTGGCTGGCGGCCTGGGAGACCATGGGAGAGCTGCTGCAGATCCGCCCCCATCAGCCGCGCTGGCATCAGCTGGCGATGTTGCTCGGGCTGGTGTTGCAAGATGAAGAGAAGGTGCTGGAGCAGGCCAACAGCCTGACCCTGCGCCACTTCAGCGAGCAGCGCGTCCGGCTCGCCATCGACAGCTTCATGCTCAATGCCAGTCTGGCGGTGCTGTGGCACGCCCCCTCCAGCAACCGGATCCGCTCCCTACAACAGGAGTGGGAGCACCTCAAGCGCACCGTCCACCTGCAACCCCACGAATATGAGCTGCTGCAGGCGTTGATGCTGGGGCTGGATTACCGCTTCGACGAGGCGCTGATCCTGATTGCCCACCACCAGCCGGATGAGGGGAGCGACAACCACCTCACCCTGCTGCTCGGCTTTGCTGTCAGCCAGTTCTGCGGTTTGCCCCACCACGCCCAGCGCTACCTGACCCAGCTGACCCAATACCGCGTCAGGGTGGCGCCCCACCCGCTCACCCGCCAGCTGTTCCACCATCTGGTGGCCGAGCTGGGCCAGCGTCTGACGGCGAGAGAACAACGGCTGAGCGAACTGCGCCAGCTGCGCCACAAGGCGATGCAGGCCAGCCAATATCAGACAGCCCTGCAAGCGGGCTTGCAGCTGCTGGAGGAGTTCCCCGCCCTGCCGGGCGATGCCTGGCAACTGCTGGAGCTGCTGCAACACTGCTGGCCTGCGGGTATGGCCGCTCCCAGGGTGGCGCTGCTGGTCGATACCCTGGAGCGGCGTCTCAAGCACAGCCCCGCGTTTCTCGATCAACATGCCCAGCAGTACCAGCGCACCCTGCAGGAGATCCGCACTCATCTGCAGCCGCACCTCTCCGGCAGCGGCCCCTCCTGTCTTGTCGCAGGGCAGCCCGAGCCGTGATGATGCTGGCGGCGTGCAAACCGGCATTGTCGGCAAAGCCAATATAGAGAGAGGGGAACCTTGGCTCCCCTCTTTCTATGTTGGTTCTCTGTCAGCTGATGGCGATGAGCGTTGGGCTCAAACCAGCGCGTCACTCTCCAGCGCCGCCTTGAGAAAATCTTTCCAGCTGATAATGCCGACCAGAGCGCCATTCTCCAGCACCGGCAGGCAGGAGACCCCCTTCTCCAGCATCAGCTTGACGCCGTCGCGCACGGTGAGATGGGGAGCGATGGTGACGAGCTGACGACTCATGATCTGGTGGGCCCGCTTGTTGAGGGTTTCGGTATCGCGGCTCATCTCGGCTTCGGAGTCGAGATAGGGGCTGATGGCGCGGAACAGATCCCGATCCGAAATGACCCCCACCAGCTCCTCCTCTTCCAGCACCAGCAGGTGGCGAAAGTGTGCCTGCTCGAAGATATCCCTGATGACTCGGAGTCGATCATCCATTGAAACGGTGGCGACCCGGGTCGTCATAATATCCCTGATATGCATGCTAACCTCCCGTAACCAAACTGGTTTCTCTGTTATGGCATGTTTTTGCAGCGCCAGCCAGTGGCCAGCCCTTCGCTACAGTGCAAATCAGCGTCATTTCACGTAAGATCCGCGCCAGTTTTTCTCCTCCATTTTGAGCAAGCAGATCCCACCCATGATAGTTGCCAGTCAAATCGAACTGATCCGCGGCGGCCGCAAGCTGCTGGACAACGCCTCCGCCACCATTCACCCCGGCCACAAAGTGGGTCTGGTGGGCAAAAACGGCTGTGGCAAGTCCACCTTTTTTGCACTGGTACGGGGCGAGCTGGCCATCGACAGCGGCACCTTCAGCCTGCCCGCTGGCTGGCAGATTGCCGGCGTGGCGCAGGAGACCCCGGCGCTCGACTGCTCCGCGCTCGAGTACGTGATCGACGGCGACAAGGAGTTTCGCTCGCTGGAAGCCCAGCTGGTACAGGCCGAGCAGGATGACAATGGTCTGCTGGTAGCCGAGCTGCACGGTCGCCTCGATACCATAGGCGCCTACAGCATTCGCGCCCGCGCCGCCGAACTGTTGCACGGCCTCGGTTTCAGCGACGAGCAACTCGGCTCGCCGGTGCGCAGCTTCTCCGGTGGCTGGCGCATGCGCTTAAACCTCGCTCAGGCGCTGCTCTGCCGCTCCGATCTGCTGCTGCTCGATGAACCGACCAACCACCTGGATCTCGATGCGGTGATCTGGCTGGAGAAGTGGCTCAAGGGCTATCAGGGCACGCTGGTGCTCATCTCTCACGACCGCGATTTCCTCGATTCGGTCATCAGCCGCATCATCCATATCGAGAACGGCAAGCTCAACGAATACACCGGCGGCTACTCCGACTTCGAACTGCAGCGCGCCGAACAGCTGGCCCAGCAGCAGTCGATGTACGAGAAGCAGCAGCGGGAGATGTCCCACATGCAGGCGTATGTGGACCGCTTCCGCTACAAGGCCTCCAAGGCCCGTCAGGCCCAGAGCCGCCTGAAAGCGATGGAGCGGATGGAGAAGATCCTGCCCGCCCACGCCGACTCGGAATTCAGCTTCGAGTTTCGCGAGCCGTCGGCCCTGCCGACCCCTCTCATCGCCATGGAGAACCTCTCTGCCGGTTACGGTGACAAGGTGATCCTGGAGAAGATCAAACTCAATCTGGTACCGGGTTCGCGCATCGGTCTGCTCGGCCGCAACGGCGCAGGTAAGTCCACCTTTATCAAGATGCTGTCGGGCTCCAACCCGCCGCTCTCCGGCAAGCTCGAAGTGAGCGCCGGGGTGAGCATCGGCTACTTCGCCCAGCATCAGCTGGAGACCCTGCGTCTCGATGATTCCCCGCTCGATCATCTGGCCCGCCTCGCGCCGGACAAGACCGAGCAGGAGCTGCGCAACTATCTGGGCAGCTTCGGTTTTCACGGTGACAAGGCGCTCGACAAGGTAGCCCCCTTCTCCGGCGGCGAAAAAGCGCGGCTGGTGCTGGCGCTGATCACCTGGCAAAAGCCGAACCTCTTGCTACTGGATGAACCGACCAACCACCTGGATCTGGAGATGCGCCACGCCCTGACCATGGCGCTGCAAGGCTTCGAAGGGGCCATGGTAGTGGTCTCCCACGACCGTCACCTGCTGCGTACCACCACAGATGACTTCTATCTGGTGCACGGTGGCCGGGTCGAGCCGTTCGACGGCGATCTGGACGACTACCACAAGTGGCTCGGCGAGCAGGAGAAAGAGGCCAACGCCAAACCGGCCGACGGCCCCGTCTCTGCCAACTCGGCAGTGGCGCGCAAGGATCAGAAGCGGCGCGAGGCGGAGTTCCGCCAGCAAACCCGTCCCCTGCGCCAGAAGCTGGAAAAGCTCGAAGCGAGCATGGAGAAACTGCAAGGCAAGCTTGGCGACATCGAGAGCCAACTGGCCGACCCAGCTATCTACGAAGAGAGCGCTAAAACCAAGCTCTCCGAGCTGCTCAAATCCCAGGGCCCCCTCAAGGAGCAGCTGGAAGAGGTAGAGCTGGAGTGGATGAGCCTCTCCGAAGAGCTGGAAACCATGGAGCAAGCCTTCTTTGCGTGACGAACAGCTGATGGCCAGCGAGCGGGTCGCGGTCCACGAATTGCCGACGCCGATCGGCTTCTGGCACTGGAGCGGCAAGGTCTATGGTGAGCGCAGCCAGGATTGGCTCACCGTGCAGGAGCAGGGGGGCAACGTCAATCTGGCGCTGCTGCTGCACCGGCTCGATCAACTCGGCATCGTGGTCGATCTCACCGACCTACAACCAGCGCTGGTGCAAACCGAGGCGGTGCTAACCCCGTGGCGCGCCCTGCGCCAAAGCGCCAAGGCGCGGCTCGACGAGCAGCAGTATCAGTCGATGCTAGCCCACGAACTGGAGCTGGAGCGGCTGCAACAGGGCGTCCTGTTGCAGACCCTGCGCAGCCTCTCCCTGTTTCGCGGCAACAGCCGCAATTTGTTGAACTATCTATCGTTACTGGGTGCCCAGCAGGGCCCCCTCAGAGATCTAATATGCTGAGCTATCGCCACGCCTTTCACGCCGGCAACCATGCCGACGTGCTGAAACACGCCGTTCAGGCCCTGATCATCGAGTCCCTCAAGAAGAAGGAGAAACCCTTCATCGTGCTGGACACCCATGCCGGTGGCGGTCTCTACGACCTGCGCGGCGACTGGTCCCAGAAGAAGGCCGAGTATGCCGATGGCATCGGCCGCCTGTGGGACGAGCGGGCCCAATGGTCTGCCATGGCCCCCTATCTCGGCATCATCGAAGAGATGAACAGCGATGGCGAGCTGCACTACTACCCCGGCTCGCCGGAGCTCTCCCGTCGCCTCACCCGCGAGCAGGACAAGCTGGCGCTGATGGAGCTGCACAACAACGAGGTCGAAGATCTGCGCGCCAATATGGGTTACGACCCTCGCGTGGCCGTGCACCACCGCGACGGCTTCGAGGGGCTGATCGCCCTGCTGCCGCCGACCCCGCGCCGCGGGCTGGTGCTGATCGACCCGCCCTATGAGCTCAAAGAAGATTACTTCGCCGTGGTCGACACCCTGAAAAAGGCGCAGAAACGCTGGGCGACCGGCATCTACGCCCTCTGGTACCCCATTCTGGGGGAAGAGGCGGACAAATCCCGCGACATGCTGCGCGCCATCAAGCGCGAAAACTTCGGCAACGTGCTGGTGGCCGAGCTGGAAGTGGCCGGTCAGACCAAGGATTGGGGCATGAACGGCTCAGGCATGCTGATCATCAGCCCGCCCTGGATGCTGGACGAGCAGATTGAAGCCTTCCTCAAACCGCTGTGTGCCAAGCTGGCGCAGGGCGCCGGCGCCCAATACAAGGTCGAGTGGCTGAACAAGGTCGAAGAGTAAACCTGCACCAGCCCGCTCCGGCGCCCGGCCAAGGCGCCAGCAAGTCGCTCACCCAAGCCGTCCACAGTGGCGGCATGGCCAGCAAAGAGAAGCCCCGTTCAGGAGCTTCTTGTTTTTTTACCCGCTACCGCTTTAGCCACGAACTCTGTTCCCCACTAACTGTTTACCTCACCAATGGCAGCACCCGCCCCATCTGCACACCAGATCAGTCGTTATTGACTAATTAGTCGATCCAGATCAGAAATCGGCCATCTGGCCCTTTCCCTCCATCGACCCGCCGCTAATATATCCGATTGGCAACACACACCTCGTTGGAGTCTCCCATGAGCCAGGCCAGCCACACCCCGTTGGTGAAATGCAGCAGACTGGAAGCTGAAATTCAGAGGCGGTAGCCATGCCGGATGGAATGGATAAGCGAGAGTTTCCTACGACCCACTCAACATGGTGACGGCCCCATTTTTATTTCTGACCTGCTCATGCAGGCATGCTTTGGCGGCGCTTTCCAAGACTGCGCTGAGCACTTTTTTCACACCAATAGTAACAGCGGCACAAAAAGAGGAGGTCAAGCGAATACATTCAAGTATCAGAGGTAGACTGGTAATATTTTGATTTGATTTTATTTTATTTTTCCATGTCAAAAATCAGAGCAGATCGGATTTATATGGAAGGCTCTGCTATCGGATTAGTGCCGCCCTCTATCTAATCACCGTTAAATTATCAAGAAGGAGCGAGAATTGAATTCAATTGACGATATATTTAGCTTTATTATTGAAATCGAAAAGCTTAAAAATGTACTTCGAAAAACCAAGCCTGTCGGTCTAAATCGCTTTGAAAATTCTGGTGAGCACAGCTGGCATGTTTGTCTAGTAGCATTACTTTTTAAAGAATATTCCAACTTTGAAATCAATATTGACCGTGTAATTAAAATGTTACTTATTCATGATCTTGGTGAAATTGATGCAGGAGACACAATTGTGTACTCCTGCGAAAATAAAGAAATAAAGGAATTAGAAGCTGCCAGCATCCGAAGAGTTTTTAATCTATTACCAAGTCATTTAGCTGCGGAGCTATCAGATCTTTGGCACGAATTTGAAGAAGGTATTACACCCGACTCAATTTATGCAAAATCCATAGATCGAATTCCTCCTCTACTCCACAACATATATGGAAATGGTCACAGCTGGAAAGAACACAATATCTCTGCTGCACAGGTGTATGGCCTGAATAGTAGAATCGGAAAAGGCAGTGAGTTAGTTTGGGAAAATCTTAAGCAAAAGCTAAAAACCGCTGAATCTGAGGGAATTCTTAAGCAGTACAAATCTGGGACACCACCTTTCTGAGCAAGGTGTAGCATAACCAAAACCCAAAAGATGGGTGTCCAAGGTCTGGCAACCTAGCCTGGAGCCCCTTCCGCAGCCAGCCCTATGAGCGGGCGGGCAGATCCTGTTTCAGCGCAACCAGCAACAGGGCCAGCAGGCCAAAGGGCGGAAACAGACAGAGCAGGGAGCAGATAAGGGTGACCAGCGCCGGATGCTCGCTCTTGCGGCGCGCCAGTCGTCAGGCGATGACGCCGACGATGACCATCAGCAACGCAATGAACTGGCCAAGCAGGGTGGCATTGATATTCATGAAAGATCCTTTTTCATGGGCAAGTGTGAAGAACCTGTACTTTATCGCCTTGGCTGCGATTGGCAACCGCTGAACCGCACCGGCCACTCGCCCGTCGATAGGTTCTCTCTATTTCGGCAATAGATGAGAATAGTTTTCATTTAATCTCATTTCGGCAGATACTCTCATCATCAACAGAGGGAGCCGCCATCATGAAAAAGACCATCAGCTTTGCCATCCTGCACTTCGGTGTCGCCTTTACCGTGGCCTACCTGCTGACCGGTGAGCTGCTGACCGCCAGCCTGATCGCCCTGATCGAGCCCGCCGTCAACACGGTCGCCTTCTACTTTCATGACCTTGGCTGGCACAAGCTCAAGCCAAAGCACAGCCTGCAGGCCAAGACCAGCAGCTTCGCGGTGGTCCACTTCTCGGTGGCCTTCGGGGTGGCCTTCCTGCTGAGCGGCGAGCTGCTCACCGGTGGTGTGATGGCGATGATCGAACCGGCCATCAATACCGTGGTGTTCTTCTTCCACGAGCGGCTGTGGCGCGCCCGCAGTCAGCAACTGGCGCTGGCCTGATCAACCGGGCAACCCGCCTACCCTTTATCGCGGCCACAAAAAGCCCGACATTCCGGCCAGGAGTGTCGGGTTTTTCCGCTTTGCAGCCATTCAGCTGTGCAAGTGCGCTCAGCTCCCCTGCTGCATTGCCCTGTAGAGTGTGCTGTAGTAGGCAGATATGCCCTCCTCATTGCTGGAATCTATCGATGAACAAGACCTTGCTTGCCACCCTGCTGTTTGCCCCTCTGCTGGCCAGCGCCGCAACCCCCTCCTTTGACTGCACCAAAGCCTCCGGGTCGGTCGAAACCCTGATCTGCAAGGATGCCGGACTGGCCGCCCTTGATAACGAACTGGCGGCCCTCTACCCCAAGGCGATTGCCGCGCTCTCTCCCGAACAGCTCAAGACCGAGCGCGCCATGCAGCGCGGCTGGATCAAGGGTCGCAACGACTGCTGGAAGGGGCAGGATCTGCGCCAGTGTGTGGAGGATAACTACCTGCTGCGGATCACCGAACTGCAGATCAGCGGCGGCCAGCTGATGGTGCCGGCTCCGGTCAACTACAAGTGCGGCAAGAGCGTCACTCTCTCTACCTACTTCTATAACGATGCCAAGCTGCCCGCAGCGGTGATTAACCTGAGCGAGGGTGACAAGCAGCAACAAGTGCTCGCCTATGAAGCCCCCAGCGCCAGCGGCGCCCGTTATGAAGGGCAAAACCTCACCTTCTTCACCAAGGGGGACGACGCCACGCTGGAGCGTTACGGCCAGCCAACCCTCACCTGCATGGAAAATCCGACCAAGGGCTGAGGCTCATAGGGGCGGCTCATCTTGCCGCCCCACCTTGACTAGATGGCGATATCCAGCGGTTTTCCTTCCCGCACAATCCGCAACTTGAGCGACCCCGGCTTGCTGGTGCTGAGCAGTTCACGCACCTTGTCGATCTCGAGGGGACGATAAGCCACCCCGTTGATCTGTTCCAGAATGTCGCCGTTGGCCAGACCATAGGGGGCAAGATCCCGTTCATCGTTGTAGTAGACCTGCAGATGCTCGCCATCAAAACGCACCCCGATATTGCGCAGGGTTGGCGGCACTTTGCGCGCCAGGCTGTCGGCGTCGTAGCAGAGCATCATCCGCCCAGGCATGATCGCAAAGCGATTGAAGCGGTTAACAAAATCCAGCCCCAGACCATACTGCTCATTGCTGTTTTCCGACACGCGCAGCTCACCGAGCTGGCGCTCATCAAAGTGCAGGCCGGTGAGGATATGTTCACGCCCCTCCACCATACCGCTGGCGTCCACCCCTTTGCGTGGCATCGCATCTTCGCCAGAGATCGCCTTCTGACTCGCCATAAAGTCGATAAAGGCATGGTCGGCATAGCTCTGATCGGCCCCGGTATCCAGATACATGCGCACGCTGCTCTCGCCGTGGGTCAGATAGACGGCCGGGGAGCGGTTGTAGCTATCTTCATAGCCGATGCAACGCTCGAACATGGCAGCCGACGGTGCCGTCAGCAAAGCAGTTAGCTGATGCCTGTCGCGATCAAACACCCAGTTGAAACGGCGGATGGTGTCGATCCCGAGGATGCCATCGATACGGCTGCCAAAAGACTGGGAGAAAAGATCGAAATCAACGGTTGCCCACAGATCGCTGTCATCAATGGTGACCGACCCCACCGAGAAGGGCTGCGGCTCAACAAAGCCAAGCTGCTCGCTACCCAGTTGGCTCGACACGCTGTTCACAGTGGCAAAATCAGCCTGATAGGCCCTGGGCAATTCGCTTAAGGTCAGCGCCTTGAAGCGGCTGGCCAGACGACGATCGATAAAGGTGATACTGGCCCCGGTATCCAGCAAAAACTGGTACTGCTCACCAGCGATGGTGACGGGGATCAGGGGGGCACTTTCGTAATGCACTGTCAGCACCGGGCCGGGTGCATTGCACTTGGCGGATGAATCCGGGGCTGTGCAGCCTTGGACGACGAACAGGGCCAACATGGCCAGCGTCATTTTGAACTGCGACTTCATAACTCTCCTTCCCGATAGCAGATGCCCCCGCAACGCCACCACATAATGCTATCTTGTTGATTTATAGGTAAATAAGCTATTTCAGCGGGGGAGCGGACAATAACAAAGAGTTTTATGCTGGTTCAAGCCAGATATGACCATGAATATTCTATGGTGATAGCTCAAGAAGGGTTGTTCACGCTATCTCGGCGCGTCATCAATCGTGGGTGACACTTGATTAATTTATTGATCTTGCACAGAAATTCTAAATATTGAGTTTTCTCTCCACAGCGCCATGGTTAATATTGCCATTTGGCAACACTTGCCTCGTCGGAGTCTCCCATGAGCCATGCCAACCCCATCCCGTTGGTGAAACGCAGCAGACTGGAAGCTGAAATTCAGGGGCGGTAGCCATGCAGGATGGAATGGATAAGCGATGAAGCCCACCACGTGTCACTCAACATGTTATTCCCCTATTTAATTGCCGAATAACGATGGGTGACCATGTTAATTACAACCGTTGTCCCATAGAAATCAGCTAGCCAGGTACCGAACATGAGCCAGAACAAGCGATATATACCTCTAAATGCCGGCGAGTCCGCCGTCTTACCTGACGCCAACACCTTACTGCCACACAACGAGGTGTACGAACCGCTGGCACAGATGATTATTGAAGCCGTGAACAAGGCTAAAGCCGCTAAAGGCAAATCGCTCAATGAACTGCGTGAACATAGCGCCATCTCGATAGATGGTGCGCGCGGCACAGGTAAAACAGCTGTATTGGTTAACCTGAAAAGCTTTTTGAAAGACCAGGATGTCTTGAAAGATGTTCACATCCTCGACCCGGTAGACCCAACCCTGCTGGAAAATGGCGAATCGCTGTTTCTGCACATCATTGTCGCGGCCGTGCTGCATGACAAAGAGGTTAAAGAAGCACAAAAACAACAACCTAACAGCTCCCGCAGCCTGAACCAGACGCTGGAAAAACTAGCCCAGTCTCTAGAATCGGTCGAGACCCAGCAACAGCATCACGGCATGGACAAGATACGCGCCATGTACAGCAATAAGCTGTTGGCCGACTGCGTGCAGGATTTCTTCCGCGAAGTGCTTGGCTTACTCGGCAAACAGCTGCTGATCCTGCCCATTGATGATGTCGACACCTCGCTCAACCGCGCCTTTGAAAACCTAGAAATCGTGCGCCGCTATCTGGCCACGCCCCATGTTTTGCCCATCGTCTGCGGAGATCGTGAGCTTTACAACGATGTGACCTGGCGCGATTTTCATGGCCGTCTGACCAAAGACTCCAGCTACCGTCGCCAAGAGGCCTATAAAAAAGCCGTAGAGTTGGCGGCAGAGTATCAGCGCAAGATCCTGCCATTCCCGCGCCGTTTGACCATGCCGGAAGTCAGCCGCTATTGGCAGCAGAGCGATATCTACTTGCGTGATGATAAACAAGCCGATTTGATGCCGCTGCGCAACTTTATTGCGTGGCTGGAGATTTTTCTGACAGGGCCGGTCAATGGTCTGGGCGATAGCCAGTTGTCATTGCCGATTCCATCGATGCGCGCGCTGACTCAATTATTGAATCGGTGTCACCAACTAATACCCGCTTTACCTAAAGCCGTCAAAGAGGCTGATTCTGCCTTACAAGTCAAGCGAGCGTGGCAAATGCCGGACGTGCCTGTCAAAGCGATTGAAGAGTTTGAAAAGGAATATCAGGAACGACATAAGGACGAGAAGCGAGAGTACGGCTCTGCTTATGCAGCATTTGCTAAATTCACCAAGCCATTATCTACCACCGATACAAATGCAGGTAGGGAAAACGTAGATCGCGGGGCATGGGTATCAAGCCTAGAAAAACACTTCAAGTTTGAATCTACTGGTGGTGCTGCGTATCTGATTTTACTGGCAAGGAAACATTGGCAGCAATGGCAAGATGCCGCGGCCGGCCAACGCAGTGGCAGCGTATTTGACACACCGCTGTTCCAGCCACGTATACATGGTAATGTGAGCTATCAGCATTTTGAACGAAATCATGATCTATCTGATTGGGAAGCATCACTGAAAGAAAAATTGCCGAAAGTATGGTTTCGCGATTTGTCAGGCTTAAAAACCATCCTGCCATATCCACTGGCAGAGGTCGGTTGCAATATCAATAGAGATTTGCGAACACAGCTCACCTACAGTCGTAAAGAAAATAATCAGGACTGGCTTGCTGCGCTTGGCAGGGTCTCAGCTGGCTTAACCTCAAATGAATCGCTCTCACATGACGCTGGGTTCTTGCTGAATTTACTGGCGGAATATTACTTCTATACGCCAACGGGTCGTACTTTTGTTCTGAATATTGGGCGTGTTTTCGAACTAATTATTGCCAGCCTGCTTGGTGAGGTTGAATTAAGCGACCTGCAGCGGATTATTCACTCAGCACCATTTTTTTCTGCCAAATCACAAGTACAGGATATTGCGGTTTCAGACCAGAAAGATGTTGATGATGGGAACGAGACTGCGGAGGAAGGCAATGACGAAGATACAATAAACCCGCTCGACATGGTCCTGAGTAAACTGCAGGTGGCAATTTCGCAATGGCGCAAAGATTATGCCATTGCGGAACTAGATGTCTCGCCTTGGCTGATCTACAAGGTGTTTGAAAAGGTTTACACCATGGTTTCTAATAATGGTGATTACGGGAATGGAGAGGGTAATCTGGCCATTGCCTTGAACAAGGCAGGGTTGGTATTTTATGCTACTTGGTCGGCATTCGGCAGTTTTGAAAAAGGAAATTTATTTGGTTTACCAGAATTAGTTACTGGTATTGGTTTGCATTCAGTAAAGAATTTCGAGAGTAGTGACCATTTCAAGATGAATATTGGCCATCTTGCTCCGCATAAACAGCATCTATCTAGGGGCTCGACTTCTGCGGATGCTCGGCAGACGTTTGCTAAAGCCACTCGAACCATTTCGGGTGTGTTAGCCAGCCACCCTTTGCGTCATTTGATTATTGATCCAGTAATGGATGCTATTCCTAAACACCACTTGGATTCACAGGTAGTTGCTTTGAGAAGGGCTCTGAAAAGCGGAGCCGTCACCGATACGAAGAACAAGGGGGAGGGCACGTTCCAAAAGAGGGAGATAGGTACTCACCAAGGGGGGCTGCCGCAGGTGACTGATGGAGTTACCCACGCCAAGGAGTTCTTAATCAAAAAATTGGGAATGAGGGCTGGCGCGGAAGATACCTTTGAGAAACGTGTTCGTGAGAATGCCAAGAAAAAAACCTCAGAGGAGAAAGAAAGCATCCTATCAGAAATGCGAAATAAATTTGGCGCAGATAATTATTGGACGAAGACATTCGCTGAGATTTGTGCAAATTTGTCCCCCCAAACACAGCCTGAATCTTCTGATGAGCAGCCCGTAAGGACAGAGCAAGAACATCCATCTCAGGCGTTGACGCTAGATCAACAATCAGATCCTGATCAGGAACCTGCATAATGTTCCAGCGCACCCTGACTGAACATGCCGCCGAGTGTTTTTTCGGCGATAAAAAGTTGGCTGCATTGTTGTGGGACACATTACTCACCCCCTCGGATGCGCTGGAGTCTGACCGCTGGCATCAACTGCAAGATGATTTCTACCATTTTCTGGTAGAGGGAGTAGAGGCGCGTTATCCGCGCGAGCACCGGCTGACCGATGTGCGCCAGCTGATGGGGCGGATGCTTGATGGTCATTTGCTGCTGACCCCCACCCTGCCTTGGCTGAACGAGCTGCAACAGCGGCTATTGCAGCGCAATGGCGACTTGCTCTGCTACCGCGAGGGTGAAATTCAGGCTTATGTACGACTGGCGGCAGGGATGGATCCGACACTACTGGTCGGTTGGCACTTGGCGCTGTGGCTCGATGAGATGCCGCAGCCACAAGCGAACGATATTCGGCGCGTAGTGTCGGCACAGACTGCATTTTTCGCCCCTCCCGGCAACCCATCGCTGCCGTTTGCTGAAGGTCATGTGCATTTCTGGGGAGTCACAGCCGATAGCGCGATCCTCGATGACTATCTGCTGGCTGGGAAATCGCTGAATCTTGATGGCAAGTCGAGTCTGTGGCAGCGCGAACAACACGGCAACCTTCAGCCCCTGTTGCAGCACGCGCGGCAACGTCTGTTGTTGTTGCTGGAGCCGTGTCCTCCGGAAGATTGGCCGCAGCAATTGAAGCGACTCAACCTTGCTATGGACACACCTATCCGCAAGCCTGACTGGGAGTTGCTGGCCGCCAGCCAGCGTGCCGCAACCCTTGGCAGCGCCGATTGGTTGTTAGGCGAATTTGCATTGTCGATGAAGCGTAATGATGCCAATCGCTGGCTTTGGCTGCATGTCTATCTTTGCCGTCGTTACAGTGAGCAAGACTCGCATCCGCTTCAACGTGCAGCCATTCTGTGGTTCTGGCAGACCGTCAATCAGCTGCGTCGCAGCCTCATCATGGATGGGCAAGGGTTGACGCGTTTTGCCGAGCGTTACTATGGGGCATATCTTGGGCGTGGTCGTGATATTAAGGCCAATATCCGCCGCCTCTTGCCATCCAGTGGTGACGTTGTTGAGTTCAAATCTATGCCTGCGGGATTCGCAGCACAGCATACCCGTCCACTAATCAGAGTAATGGCGAGCAATGCAGGGCTTGGCCAACCCAAACCTCCGTATATTTTTGGCGAACATGAAATCCGTGTAGACGGTAAGGCATTTTCGTATCTGCAAAATCTGGAGCGTTGGCAATTTTGCGGCCACTTCTCACGCTCGCAGGCGCACAAAAAAAACCAGCGCCCCAAGTCGGATGGCAAAAAACTGTGGCAAGAGGCCGAAAAGCTAATGCGCAATCTGCACAGTGCTTCCGGCTGGAATGCACCCGAATTTTTAGGTGGTAAGTTGAACCCTAATTTCCATTTCCAGCCCGCCAGATGGTTTCGTGGACTGGATGTGGCGGGAGATGAAAACGCACTGAAGATCGAGTGGTTTGCACCTGTGCTGCGCTGGCTGCGCAGCGGCTTCAAATCACGGCCGGATGGCGAGCGTGCCAGCACTGGCTTTCACCTGAGCATTCATGCCGGAGAGGATTATGCCCACCCTGCGTCGGGCTTGCGCCATATCGATGAGACGGTGCGCTTTTGCGAGATGCGCGAAGGCGACCGATTGGGGCATGCGCTGGCGCTAGGCATAGTGCCGAAACAGTGGGCGGCACGTCAGGGCGAGATGATGCTGCCGCTGGATGAGCATCTGGATAATTTGGTGTGGCTTTGGCATCACGCCAGTATGCTGAGTGGAATACTGCCCTTGGCGCAACAGGTTTTACCCTTGTTCGAGCGGCGCATTATGCGTTTCTGGCGCAAGTCGCGCTGGTGGAAAGTGCCGGATTTGATGGCTAACGCAGACTGCGATGAGAAGGAGTCTGTCGATCAGACTGCCGATTTCGAGAAGGGGCCGTTGGGTCATGCGACACCTGATGATCTGTATCACGCTTGGTGGCTCCGGAGGAATTGCCATTATCGGCTGGGAATGGTTGGTGATGGCTGGCTAGTTACTTCGCAAGAGCAGTATGCCTTGCCTGATCATCAAGAGTTGAGCGAGAAACATACTCTGGCGAGTCAGCTGTATCAGGCTCGGCATGATTGGCTGGCTTCGCTGACAGAAGCACCGCTGGTAATTGTGCGCATGGGCGACGAAGCGGCTGCACATGGCGGATTTCACGCCAAAGGCATTAGCAAGGGTGATGAAAACATTCTGGAAGATGTCGATACCCCGGCCGAGCTGGATTTTATGCATGCGCTGCAAGACTGGTTGCTGACAGAGTACGACAAGCTGGGACTTATCATCGAAGCCAACCCAACCTCCAATGTCTATATCGCGCGGCTAAAATCACATGCCGAGCACCCCATTTTCCGTTGGTACCCACCTGACGAATCGGCTCTGGAGAGCGGAGCTGCAGCCAACCTTTACGGCCTGCGTCGAGGCCCCGTGCGCGTGCTGGTGAATACCGACGACCCAGGCATCATGCCGACCACATTACGTACCGAGTTCTTGTTGCTGCGCGAGGCAGCGCTTGAGCTAAAGATTGGCCGCACCGTGGCTGAACGCTGGCTGGAGACTTTGCGCCAGTTCGGGATCGAGCAGTTTCATCGTAATCATTTACCGGTGTTCGAGCCGGTTTGAGGAGAATTTAATGACAGAAAAAAATCCACCAAGGCAAATTACCAATTTTGATGAGTTAACTCAGATGTATAGCTTTCATGCCATAGCTTTAAAAAACAAGGAGCGGGAAAGCTACTGGTTACGTTATCTTTTTCGTCGGCTCCCACTGTTTTCCGGGGTTGGTCTGATTTTCTTTGGTGTGTGCTTAGTGCTAGCACTGAATAATTTGTTTAGTGGAAAAGTTGATGATTTTTTTCATAGCTTGATACTATTTGATAAGGGATATCGTGACCTTATTTTGATTGGCAGCGTTGTGTTATTGCTGTTGCGAATTTTTTTACCTCAGACGTGGTTTGTCGAAAAATATGGTAAAGAAGAAGGAGTTGAAACTAACAACGAGAGTAATACTAAAAATAAAACTCGGCGAGAAAAGTGGACTGAATATTGGGAGAAACCAATTACATTAGTGCTGATATTTAGTGCGCTGATCTCCGGTTTTTCTTGGATTATCTCCCACCCCCATGCTTTATCGTTAGGTTTGAGTATTTTTTCCGTCGTAACGTTGGGGGCTTTGCTAGCAGATCGCATGCTCGGTTTTACACGTCGCAATGAGCGCTACCAGTTATTCTCTAATCGAGCGGAAGGTCTGATTGTCGAAAGTCGCTCTTGGGGAAAAATATGCGACGAGTCTGGCGACATGATCCACTTTAATGAAAAACATCTGCTTGAGTGTGCAGCATTTTTTGAAGAATTAAGATTGGATAAACATAATGCGGCCGTGCGAGATTCATTCTATTTATTACGCCTTAAAGAAAAATTGCTGGGACGATTAATTTAAAGGAAAGCTGGACATCCACCATGCATGCATCTCTGCTGGCGTAACACATCCAAAGGAGATTTATGAAACCCGACTTAACCGGTAGGCGGATTGTACTACGCACCATTGGCCCGCAGGATGCTGCCGATCTGTTCGAGATTTATGGCAATCCTCTGACCATGGAGTTTGCCTCTGATCCCTGCTTTACCTCTCCCACCATGATGGCGCAGATGATGGCGAGCGTGGTACGGCTGGAGCAAACGGGGGAGTCACTGGAGTGGGCGATTGTCGAGCGGGAGGGCAACAAGGTGATCGGCACCTGCGGCCTGCACAGTTTCAGCGAGGCGGGCCATTGCTGCGAGGTGGGTTGCCTGCTCAATGCGGCCTATTGGCGCAGAGGGTTTATGTCGGAAGCGCTGGGATTGCTGTTCGCCCATGCCAGCACACTGGGAGTCACTCGCCTCACCGCAGATATCGATGCAGATAACGTCCGCTCTATCGCCATGTTTGAAAAGCTGGGCTTCAAGGCCCATGCAGGGCGCTATCAGCGCATGCTCCCCTTTGTCTGACCCGAGACCAGAGGCACAACCCCCTCGCCTCTCAGGCCGTTTTGGCAATGTTCAGGCATAAAAAAACCGGAACCCAAGGGTTCCGGTTTTTTTCATTCCAGCCGAGGCTGGCAAACCAGCAAATTAAGCCTGGTTTTTAACTTCTTTCAGACCGCGGAAAGGAGCTTTGGCACCCAGAGCTTCTTCGATACGGATCAGCTGGTTGTACTTGGCAACACGGTCAGAACGGCTCATGGAACCGGTCTTGATCTGGCCAGCAGCGGTACCAACAGCCAGGTCGGCGATGGTCGCGTCTTCGGTCTCACCGGAGCGGTGGGAGATGACGGCAGTGTAGCCAGCGTCTTTGGCCATCTTGATGGCAGCCAGAGTTTCGGTCAGGGAACCGATCTGGTTGAACTTGATCAGGATGGAGTTGGCGATGCCGTTGTCGATACCGCGCTTCAGGATCTTGGTGTTGGTTACGAACAGGTCGTCACCAACGATCTGGATTTTTTTGCCCAGTTCAGCAGTCTGGTAGGCGAAACCTTCCCAGTCAGATTCGTCCAGGCCATCTTCGATGGAGACGATCGGGAACTTGGTGGTCAGGTCAGCCAGGAAGTCGGAGAAACCGTTGGAGGTGAAGACACGACCTTCGCCTTTCAGGTTGTACTCTTTCTTCTCTGCGTCGTAGAACTCGGAAGCAGCGCAGTCCATAGCCAGGGTGATGTCGGTGCCCAGTTTGTAACCGGCAGCGGCAACGGCTTCAGCGATAACTTCCAGCGCTTCGGCGTTGGATTTCAGGTTCGGAGCGAAACCACCTTCGTCACCAACTGCAGTGTTGTAGCCCTTGGACTTCAGCACTTTGGCCAGGTTGTGGAACACTTCTGCGCCCATGCGAACGGCTTCTTTCAGGGTCTTGGCGCCAACCGGCTGGATCATGAACTCCTGGATATCGACGTTGTTGTCGGCGTGCTCACCACCGTTGATGATGTTCATCATCGGCAGCGGCATGGAGTAAACACCCGGGGTGCCGTTCAGCTCGGCGATGTGGGCGTACAGCGGCATGCCTTTGGCAGCAGCGGCAGCTTTGGCGTTAGCCAGGGAAACAGCCAAGATGGCGTTGGCGCCGAACTTGGATTTGTTCTCGGTACCGTCGAGGTCGATCATGATCTGGTCAACGGTGGCCTGGTCCTTGGCATCTTTACCCAGCAGAGCTTGAGCGATCGGGCCGTTTACGGCTTCGATGGCTTTCAGCACGCCTTTACCCAGGAAACGGCTCTTGTCGCCGTCACGCAGTTCCAGCGCTTCGCGGGAACCGGTGGACGCGCCAGACGGAGCGGCTGCCATACCAACAAAACCACCTTCCAGGTGAACTTCGGCCTCAACGGTCGGGTTACCACGGGAGTCGATGATTTCACGACCGATCACTTTAACGATCTTGGACATGTGTATTTCCTCAGGTTTCGTAAAAAAACAACAAAAATATGCCAAAAAAAGCGGCTGTGGCACAGTGCCCCAACCGCATTTATTTTCAATTACTTCAAATTACGCTTCTGATACTCGCCTGCCGCCTTCACAAAACCGGCGAACAGAGCGTGGCCATCACGGGGAGTAGAGGTGAACTCCGGGTGGAACTGCGCAGCCACGAACCAGGGGTGATCCGGGATCTCGATGATTTCCACCAACTTCTTGTCGGCGGAGAGACCGGTCACTTTCAGACCTGCCGCTTCAATCTGCGGCAGCAGCTTGTTGTTGACTTCGTAACGGTGACGGTGACGCTCGTAAATGGTCGGGCTGCCGTACATCTGACGCACCTTGGAATCTTCGACCAGGTGGCAGAGCTGGGAACCCAGACGCATGGTACCGCCCAGATCGGACTTCTCGGTACGGGTCTCGACGTTGCCCTCTTCATCCACCCACTCGGTGATGAGGCCGACGACCGGATACGCGCAATCTTTCTTGAATTCTGAGGAGTGAGCCCCTTCCATGCCCGCTACGTTGCGAGCGAATTCGATCATGGCAACCTGCATGCCGAGGCAGATACCCAGGTAGGGGATCTTGTTCTCGCGGGCATACTGGGCAGCCAGAATTTTGCCTTCCACACCGCGCTCACCGAAGCCACCCGGCACCAGGATCGCGTCCAGACCTTCCAGCAGCTCGGCGCCACGGGTCTCGATATCCTGAGAGTCGATGTACTTGATGTTGACGGAGTGACGGGTCTTGAGACCACCGTGCTTGAGCGCCTCGTTGACGGACTTGTAAGCGTCCGGCAGGGAGACGTACTTGCCGACCATACCGATGGTCACTTCACCAGTCGGGTTGGCCTCTTCGTAAATAACCTGTTCCCACTCGGACAAATCAGCTTCTTTGCACTCCAGACCGAAACGCTCGGTGAAGTAGGAGTCCAGATTCTGGGATTTCAGCAGTGCCGGGATCTTGTAGATGGAGTCGACGTCTTTCATGGAGATGACGGCGCGCTCGGGCACGTTGCAGAACAGGGCAATCTTGGCGCGCTCGTTGGCCGGAATGGCACGGTCGGAGCGGCAGATCAGCACATCCGGCTGGATACCGATGGAGAGCAGCTCTTTGACGGAGTGCTGGGTCGGCTTGGTCTTCACTTCACCGGCCGCAGCCAGGTAAGGAACCAGCGTCAGGTGCATGAACATGGCGTTGTTGCGGCCCACTTCGGCGGCCAGCTGACGAATGGCTTCGAGGAACGGCAGGGACTCGATGTCACCTACGGTACCGCCCACTTCGACGATGGCAACCTGATGGCCTTCGGCACCGGCAATAACCCGCTCTTTGATGGCGTTGGTGATGTGCGGGATAACCTGAATGGTGGCGCCCAGATAGTCACCACGACGCTCTTTACGCAGTACGTCGGCGTAGATACGTCCGGTGGTAAAGTTGTTGCGACGGGTCATCTTGGTGCGGATGAAACGCTCGTAGTGGCCCAAATCCAGATCGGTTTCGGCCCCGTCCTCGGTTACGAACACTTCACCATGCTGGGTCGGGCTCATGGTGCCCGGATCCACGTTGATGTACGGGTCCAGTTTCATGATGGTCACATCCAGACCACGGGCTTCCAGAATGGCTGCCAGAGAAGCTGCGGCAATGCCTTTGCCGAGGGATGAAACAACGCCACCAGTAACAAAAATATATTTGGTCGTCATGCTGAACCTGAAAGAAGTTTAGGGAATTTTAAGGGGTGCTTCGGGGATGAAGCAGGACGGGGAAACAGTATACCAAAAACCCCTCTCCCAAACAATGAGCAAAAATCTATCAGGCTCACCGCCCCCCCATCTTGCGCCAAATCAACTTTGCTCGGTTTCCTTCGCCTTATCCCAGGCGGCATCGAGCTTTTCGAGGGTGCAATCGGTCATTTTCAAGCCTTCTGCGGCGATTATCTGCTCAACCTGACGAAAACGACGTTCGAACTTGGCGTTGGCGCCTCGCAGTACCTGCTCCGGATCCTTGCCCAGATGACGCACCAGATTGACGGTGGCAAACAGCAGATCGCCGAGCTCGTCGCTCACCCGCGCCTCGTCCACATCGGCCATCAATGCCTCTTCCATCACCTCGTCGATCTCTTCGTGGATCTTGTCCACCACAGGCCCCAACGTCTTCCAGTCGAATCCGACGGTGGCGCAGCGTTTCTGGATCTTGGCGGCGCGGGTCAGGGCAGGCAGCGCCTGCGGGATGTCGTCCAGCACGCTATCTTTGTCGAGGGCCGCTCGCTCCTTGGCTTTTTCTGCTTCCCAGTTCGCTTTTACCGCCTGCTCGTTGGAGAGATCTGCATCGGAAAAAACGTGGGGGTGACGGCGAATGAGTTTCTCGCTCACCGTATCGACGATATCGGCGAAGTCGAACAAGCCCCGCTCTTTACCCAGCTGGGCGTAAAACACCACCTGAAACAGCAGGTCACCCAACTCCCCTTTCAGCCCCTGCCAATCTTCGGTCTCGATGGCATCGGCCACCTCGTAGGCCTCTTCCAGGGTGTGCGGCACTATGGTCTGGAAGTCCTGTTTCTGATCCCAGGGGCAGCCGTTTTGCGGGTCACGCAAACGAGCCATGATGTCGAGCAGTTGGGGCAGATCGTAACGTTGGGACATGAGATATTCGCTTGTTGATTCGTACCGCAGGGGCAAAACAGTGACCGACCTGGCGGTCGGTCACAAGTTGGTTCTTGATGACAATCAGAGGCGCTTGGCGCTAATTACGTCATTGAGCTGACTGAGCTTGGCCAACGCCCGGTTGAAAGCGTTGATGTTGTAAATCTCCAGCTCCATGTCGATCTCCGCGGTCTGCTCGCGCACATTGGAGCGCGAGCGCACCCCCATCACATTGATCTTCTCGTTGGCCAGCACGGTAGTGATATCGCGCAGCAGGCCGGAGCGATCGTTGGAGATGATCCGGATGGTGAGGCCGTAGCCGCCGGAGTAGTTCTCCCCCCACACCGCATCGATCAGCCGCTCGGGGTTGCGACGTGACAACTCTTTCAACTGCTCGCAATCTTCCCGGTGAATGGATACGCCGCGCCCCATGGTGATAAAGCCCTGAATGGAGTCCCCCGGAATGGGCTGACAGCAACGGGCAATATGGGTCATCAGGTTGCCGACCCCTTCCACCACTATGTGGTCTTTGGGCTTGTGGCGCATCGGCGCATTGGCCTTCTGCTCCAGCTTCTCCAGCAGGCGGCGATCTTCCTCTTCCGCCGTCGGCTTGTTGTAGCAGGTGTCGAGATAGTTGAGCACCTGGTTGATGCGGATATCACCGCTGCCGATACCGGCCAGCAGATCGTCGGTGCTCTCCAGATTGAAGCGGCGCAGCATGTTGCCCTTGTCGATCTTGGACATGCTGAGGTTGTGGCGATCCAGCTCCTTCTCGAACAGCTCGCGACCGGCCACGATATTCTTGTCCCGATCCAGTTTTCTGAACCAGGTCGCCACCTTGGCCCGCGCCCGGCTGGAGCGCAGGAAGCCGGCGTTGGGGTTCATCCAGTCGCGGCTCGGGTTCGGCTCTTTCTGGGTGATCACCTCCACCTGATCGCCGGTCTGCAGCGCATAGGTAAACGGCACGATGCGGCCGTCAATCTTGGCGCCGATGCAGCGGTGGCCGATCATGCTGTGGACGTGATAGGCAAAATCGAGCGGGGTGGCGCCAGCCGGCAGGTCGATGACATCCCCTTTCGGGGTGAAGACGTAGACCCGGTCCTCGAACACCTGACTGCGCAGATCTTCGAGCAGGGAGCCGCTCTCGGAGAGATCCTCCTGCCAGGCGAGCAGCTTGCGCAGCCACTCGATCTTGTCTTCGAAGGTGTTGGCCTTGCCGCCAGCCTGTGCCCCTTCCTTGTAGCGCCAGTGCGCCGCGACGCCGAGCTCGGCATCCTGATGCATCTGGTCGGTACGGATCTGGATCTCGACGGTCTTGCCCTCCGGCCCCACCACTACGGTGTGGATCGACTGATAGCCGTTGGGTTTGGGGTTGGCGACATAGTCGTCAAACTCGCGAGGAATGTGGTGGAACTGGGTATGCACGATACCGAGCGCCGCATAGCAATCCTGCAGACGCTTGGTCACTACCCGCACTGCGCGCACGTCGAACAACTCGTTGAATTCGAGGTGCTTCTTCTGCATCTTGCGCCAGATGCTGTAGATATGTTTCGGCCGACCGTACACCTCGGCGTCAACTCCCGCCTCTTTCAACCCATTACGCAGGGATTGCACAAACTCGCGGATATAGCGCTCTCGGTCGAGCCGCTTCTCGTCGAGCTGCTTGGCGATCTGCTTGTAGGTATCCGGGTGCAGGTAACGGAAGGCGAGATCTTCCAGCTCCCACTTGAGCTGGCCGATGCCCAGACGGTTGGCGAGCGGTGCATAGATATTGGTGATCTCCTGGGCCATCAGCACCCGGGTCTCTTCATCTGCCGTCTTCGCTTCCCGCAGGCAGGCGATCCGCTCCGCCAGCTTGATCACCACGGCGCGCACATCCTCGACCATGGCGAGCAACATACGACGCACGTTGTCGACCTGCTCCGGCGAGGTTTCGCTGCGATGGAGGGTCTGCAGGGAGCGGATGGCCTCCATCTCCAGCACCCCTTCCACCAGCTTGGCGATCTTGGAGCCAAAGTCCTCGTCCATCCGCTCCTGGCTGATGAGACCGGCTTCGACGAAGGGGTAGATGATGGCCGCTTTGAGGGTACCGATATCCATGCTGAGCATCTGCAGGATGCCCACCATTTCGATGCCGCGCACCAGCAGCTTGCTGGTCAGCGCCTCGTCACCGAGCGTCAGACAATACTGGTAGACGGTTCGCAGCTGATCCTTTTCACTGTCACTCAAGGAGAGCGAGCTGACCCACTCTTCCAGGGTGAAGTTGTCTTTCAAATGAATATCGCGAACCGCAACCATGGTATCAATCCTTTAAATTATCGGGCCGAAAGCTGTCACTTTCTCCCCTCATGAGATTGCCTCAAATGGGGATATCCAGCGCACTTTTCAAGGCATATTGTCCAGAAAGACAATAGAGCGCGCCAACAGGCCCTGCCGAACGACGAGGGTCTAGATTACCCCAATCACATCAGCTCAAACAGACGCAGACATGCCAGATTACATATCCGCATCGCCGAACTGATGAGCAGGATTACTTCATATACACACCTGCTCAAACAGCCGCAGACACGCCAGATTACATATCCGCATCGCCGTACTGATGAGCAGGATTACTTCATATACACACCTGCTCAAACAGTAACAAACATGCCGGATGACCTATCCGGCATCGCCGAACTGATGAGTCATTTACTCCCGTTCAAACAGCGCCATGGACTCCAGATGACCGGTGTGAGGGAACATGTCGAGCATGCCGAGGCGCACCAGACGGTAACCCCCTTTCACCAGTACCTGACTGTCCCGCGCCAGGGTGACCGGGTTACAGGAGACGTAGACCACCCGCTTGGGTGAAAGTTTCACGACGTGTCCCATCACTTCCAGCGCGCCGGGACGAGCCGGATCCAGCAGCACCAGATCAAACCCTTCCCGCGCCCAGGACATGCCGACTATGTCATCGCTCAGGTCGGCCTTGTAGAAACGGGCATTGCTGATGCCGTTGCGACGGGCGTTCTCTTCGGCCCGCTGCACCATGGCCAGTTCACCTTCCACACCCACCACTTCGCGAGCCTGACGGGCCAGCGGCAGGGTGAAGTTGCCGATGCCGCAGAAGAGATCGAGCACCTTGTCATCCTTGCTCGCCCCGAGCCATGTCAGCGCCTGCTCAACCATGCTCTGGTTGATGGGGCCGTTGACCTGAATGAAATCACCGGGAGCAAATGCAAGAGACAGGCCATCCAGCGAGTAGGATGGGGAAAATTGTTGCTGCAGCGCTTCGATGCGATCATCGGCCGCCTGCAGATAGAGGTCGATCCCCTGCGCTTTTGCAAAATCCACCAGCAGGGCGCGATCCGCCTCATTGGGGCGACCAATGTGGCGCAGCAGCATCATGATCCCCTGCTCGGCCTGGATAAGCTCCGCATGGCCCAGCTCGCGCTGGCTCTTCAAGCGATTGAGGCATTCACGCAGCGGGGCAATCAGCGCAGAGAGCGGCTCGGCCAGTACAGGGCACCCTTCGATTTCCACCAGATCGTTGCTGTTGCGGCGGCGGAAACCGACCCGGGTGCAGCGACCGTTCTTGTCAAATTTGATGGCCAGACGACAGACCCGGCGGTAGGCACGATCTTCACCGGTCAGTACCGGCTCCAGCGCCGGCGCCTTGATGTTGCCCAACCGCTCGAACAGGCTGACCAGTCCCGCCGCCTTGGCGGCTTGCTGATCGGCAACCGACATGTGCTGGGCACTGCAACCGCCGCACTCGCGATAGTGGCCGCAAAAGGGAGCGATACGATTAGCCGCCGGGGTCACCACCTGTTGCAAGGCGGCGTGACCATACTGTTTTTTTTCTTCGGTGATGCGTGCCTTGACGGTCTCGCCGGGCAGAGCCCCTTCGACGAAGATCGCCTTGCCCTGATGGCGACCGATACCGACGCAGTGGTGATCGAGGGTGTCTATCGTAAATTCAATGCGTTGGAGCTGGGTGGACTTCTTTTGGGGCTTGAAAAACTGGGCCATAAAACTTGGTGCCTATAGGTGGCTATGTCATGATTGTGGAATCTGCTGCCGGGTATTGTCCCACAAGAATAATAGTATGACCAAATACGGCCACAGAGCCCGTGTATTGCCATCAACCCTATCGCCAACCCTGTTCACTGGTGGCCTGTTCGTATGACCAAATATGGCCTGAGAGCACGCGTTCTCGCCTTCACCATCCTGCCAACCCTGATCATCGGTGGCCTGATGGCCGGTTACTTCACCTTCCACCGCTACCAGCAGCTGGAAAACAACCTCATTGATCAGGGGATCAACATTATCGAACCGCTGGCGATCGCCAGTGAATACGGGATGACCCAGCACAGTCGCGAATCCCTCAAGCGGCTGATTGGCCTGACCCATCGCAAGAACTCCCCCTTCATCAAGTCCATCGCGGTTTTCACCCAGGACAACCAGCTGTTCGTCACCTCGAACTACCACCGGGATTTCACCCGGCTCAGGCTGCCCGATGGCGAGCCAATTCCGGATCTGACCAGCGTGACGTTTCAGGGGGATGACATCATTTTGCGCACCCCGATCCAGGCTGAAACCAGTCTGGATGGCTTCCCGCTGCCCAGCGATGTGGAGCCCCCGATGATCGGCTACATCTCGATGCAGATGGCGACCGATCGGGCCATGCTGCTGCAGTACCGCGACACCTTCTTTGCGGTGATCATGGTGCTCATCGGGGTCGCCTTCAGTACCCTGTTTGGCTTCCGGCTGGTCAAGAGCGTGACCCAGCCCATCACCAACATGGTGCAGGCGGTGCACAAGATCAGGGAGGGGCGGCTCGATACCCGGGTCAGCGGCCAGCTCACCGGCGAGCTGGATATGCTGAAAAACGGCATCAACGCCATGGCCAAGGCGCTCTCCGAATATCACGAAGAGATGCAGCAGAATATCGATCAGGCTACCTCTGACCTGCGCGAAACCCTGGAGCAGATCGAGATCCAGAACGTCGAGCTCGACATGGCCAAGAAACGAGCGCAAGAGGCGGCGCGGGTCAAGTCGGAGTTTCTGGCCAACATGTCCCACGAATTGCGTACCCCGCTCAACGGGGTCATCGGCTTTACCCGCCAGCTGCTGAAAACCAGCCTGACCCCGAGCCAAACCGACTACATGCAAACCATCGAGAAGTCGGCGCGCAACCTGCTTGGCATCATCAACGACATCCTCGACTTCTCTAAGCTGGAAGCAGGCAAGCTGCAGCTGGAGCATATCCCGTTCAGCCTGCGCGATACCCTCAACGAGACCATGCACCTGCTCGGCCCCAGCGCCCACGACAAGCAGCTGGAGCTCTCCCTGCGGGTGGATGCCGATGTGCCGGACTACCTCACCGGCGACCCCATGCGTCTGCAACAGGTGCTGACCAACCTCACCGGCAACGCCATCAAGTTCACCGAGCAAGGCAACGTGGATGTCCATATCGAGCAGACCGGCAGTGGCAACCACAAGGTGAGGCTCAACGTCCA
Source organism: Aeromonas sp. FDAARGOS 1419 (assembly GCF_019047045.1). NCBI lineage: Bacteria > Pseudomonadati > Pseudomonadota > Gammaproteobacteria > Aeromonadales > Aeromonadaceae > Aeromonas > Aeromonas sp. FDAARGOS 1419. Next base: position 4,268,234 of record NZ_CP077209.1, on the reverse strand, counting down.
GATCCGCGATACCGGCATCGGCATCTCCCAAGAGCAGCAACATCAGCTGTTCCAGGCCTTCAATCAGGCTGACTCCTCCATCTCCCGCCGTTATGGCGGCACGGGCCTGGGCCTCGTCATTACCCAGAAGCTGGTGCAGCAGATGGGCGGCCAGATCCGCTTTGAATCGGAGCTCGGCAAGGGCTCCATCTTCTCCTTCAGTCTGGATGTGGAGGTATCCCCCCTGCCCCAGACCGATCAACTGCCGCTGGATCGGATCCGTGGCAAACGGCTCTGGCTGCTGGAACCGGATCCCTTCGCGCAAGCCTCCCTGCTCGCCCTGTTGGCGGAGTGGCACCTCGACGTGCACCCACTGACCAGCGATGATCCCTGGCCCGAGATGAGCGAGCAGGAGATGGTGATCATCGGCAGCAGCACCCTGCATACGCCGCAGCAGGTGCTCGGCCGTCTCGACAGACTGAGCGGCCAGCAGCAGAACACCATAGTACTGCTCAGCAGCCACGAGCCGGCGCTCTATGAAGCGATGCTGGCCCATGGCGCCCAGCACTGTCTCTCCAAACCGGTCAACCACCGCAAGCTGCTGCACGCCCTGCTCTCGCCGGAATCGAGCCGCCAGAAGCTGCCCGCGCAACCTGCGCCGCGCCAGTTGCAGCCGATCAAGGTGCTGGCGGTGGACGACAACGCCGCCAACCTCAAACTGATCGCCGCCATGCTCAAGGAGATGGTGAGTCAGGTGGTGGTGTGCAAAAACGGCAAGGAGGCGGTCAAACAGGCCCAGAGCCAACCGTTCGACATCATCTTCATGGATATCCAGATGCCGATCATGGATGGCATCAGCGCCACCCAGGCGATCCGCAACCAGTCCCTCAACACCACCACCCCGATCGTGGCGGTGACCGCCCACGCCATCCCCGGCGAGCGGGAGCGGCTGATCCGGCAGGGGATGGACGACTATCTGGCCAAACCCATCGACGAGAGCATGCTGGCCCAGCTCATCACCGACTTTGCCCATCGCCGCCACCAGAATAATGGTGCCCAACAGATCGACTGGGCACTGGCGGTGCGGCAGGCGGCGGGGAAAGAGCATCTCGCCAGAGAGATGCTGACCATGCTGCTGGCCAGTTTCGACGAGGTCGAGCCAGTGCTGGATAGCGCACTGGCGGGCGAAATTGAAGATAGCGAGGTGCTGGCCCAGCTCCATCGCCTCAACGGCGGCTGTGCCTATTCCGGGGTGCCGGGACTGCAACGGCTGCTCTCCCAGCTGGAGCAACAGCTGCGTGACGGCGTGCCGGTGAGCGAGCTGGAACCAGAGCTGCTGGAGCTGCAAGATGCGCTGGAACTGGTGCGCCAGGAGGCGCCCCGCTATCTCGGCAAGGCTTGATGAGCTTGACCTGAACTGTATCGGCCCCCGCTTTTTCTGACGCGAGGGCCGCCAGATGGTAAAGTTGCGCCGTTTACACAGGAGTCAGCATGACCAACAACGATATTCTGCGCCGTCTGCGCTACGCCCTCACCATCAGCAACGACCAGATGGTCGAGATGTTTGCCAAGGGCAACCTGACGGTCACTCACGCCCAGCTGCACAGCTGGTTGATGAAAGAGGCAGCGGAAGGTGAAGAGCAAGAGGCAGGCTATGTCGCCTGTCCCGACTCGGCCCTGAGCCAGTTCCTCGACGGTTTCATCATCGCCCGCCGCGGCGTGCGGGAAGATGCACCGCCCCAGGTGATCCCGAACCGGATCAACAACAACATGATCCTGCGCAAGCTGCGCATCGGTCTCAACTTCAAGGAAGAGGATATGCTCGGCACCCTCAAGCTCGCCGACTTCAACCTCTCCAAGTCCGAGCTCAGTGCCCTGTTCCGCTCCAAGGATCACAAGCACTATCAGGATTGCGGGGATCAGATCCTGCGCAACTTCCTGATCGGTCTCACTGCCAAATACCGCGGCTAACCAGCCGCGCGACTGACCAGAGCGGGCCTTCGACATGTGCCAGCGACTCACTCCTCCCACGCTCAGCAGCCTGGCTGCGGCAGGGGGATGGCGCTGGCGCTGTCTTCTTCCCCTCTTCTTTCTGCCACTGGTTCTGCTGCTGAGCGCCTGTACACCGTCCGAGTACCAGCTATCTACCCGCTATCAGAGCGCCAACCAGAACGAGCGGATCGCCTTTCTGATCCTCCACTACACCGACGAAGACGATGCCAATTCCCTGCGCCTCTTGACCGAGCCGGAGCACAAGGTAAGCGCCCACTACCTGATCCCCCGCGACAGCCACGAGACCCCGCTCACCGTCTATCAGCTGGTGCCGGACAACGCGCGCGCCTGGCATGCGGGACGCAGCCGTTGGCACCAATATGCCGGGCTCAATGCAAGCGCCCTTGGCATCGAGATCGTCAACCTTGGCTATCCGCCGGAAGATGAGCCGCTGGCCCCCGATGCCCGCCGCTGGCAACCCTATACCCCGCAGCAGATAGCTGCCGTCGGCGCCCTCAGCCGGGAGCTGGTCGCCCGCTACCAGATTCCACCGACCCAGGTGCTGGGCCACAGCGATGTCGCCCCCGAGCGCAAGCAGGATCCCGGCCCTCACTTCCCCTGGCGCCAGCTCTATCTGACGTATGGGGTCGGCGCCTGGCCCGATGAAGGTCGGGTGGCCGAGTTGCTGGCCAGCCCCTTGCCCGACTGGGATGCGGCCATGTGGCAGCAGCAGTTGGCCCGCTATGGCTATGGCCTGCCCCGGAGCGGCCAGTGGGATGAGCAGAGCCGCGCCGTCTTGGGCGCCTTTCAGCTCCACTTTCGCGCCAGCAAGGTCGATAGCAAACCGGACCGCGAGTGTCAGGCCATCCTGATGGCGCTGCTCGAAAAATACTTCCCCTAATCCTCATCCATTGCCCCCGTTGCTGCGTACTGTTTGATAGCCGTTAGCTATCAAACAGTTAGGCACAAGCAATTGTCCCTGCATTTTGCAAGGCGTTATTCTGACTGCGTTCCGAAAGAGAATTTAAAACCGATTTCCAAATCTGGAGGTGAATGATGAAAAGCCCGATTGGTCTTGATACTGCTCAATCACAAGCCCTGGCAGCCGAGTTGAACAAATTGCTGGCCAGCTACCAGATCCTCTACATGAACGTGCGCGGCTTCCACTGGAATATCCGTGGCAACCAGTTCTTCGAACTGCACCTGAAATTTGAAGAGATTTACAACGACCTGCTGCTGAAAGTCGATGCGCTGGCCGAGCGGATCCTGACCCTGGATGGCGTGCCCATGCACAGCTTCAGTGAATACCTGAAAGTCTCTGCCATCCCGGAGCAGAAGGGGCTGCACGATGGCCGCGCCTGTGTCGAATCCTTGCTGGATAGCTTCCGCGAACTGCTGGTCGCCCAGCGCCGTATTCTGGGCCAAGCCGCCGAAGCCGGTGATGAGGGCACGGCCTCCATCCTCTCCGACTATGTGCAGCAGCAGGAAAAACTGGTCTGGATGCTGCGCGCTTATCTGGCCTGATAGTGAACCAAGCCGACTACAGCGTACGTATGCTGGCTTGAGTAAGTACCGGGCCGAAAGCTCCTGACCAGACCACGGCCCAATCAGTCTGATTGTTATGTTCTGTTGCAAACCTGAGTTGTCTCTCCTTTTATCCACCCGCTTGCCGCCCTGTTTGGGCGGCTTTTTTTGTTTTTGATCTGCATCAAGGGAATCTTAATTGGCAAATTGAATACCTATTAAGTTTTTCGCGAGAGGAATAGAATCACCACAAAACAGACAACTGAAATGTCCAATTAGGAGAGACATGATGTTTTGTGTGCAATGTGAACAGACAATTCGTACCCCGGCAGGCAACGGCTGTGCCTACGCACAAGGTATGTGCGGCAAGACGGCGGAAACCTCGGATCTGCAGGATGTGCTGATCTACACCCTGCAGGGGCTCAGCGCCTGGACGCTGGCCGCCCGCGAGCAGGGCATCATGGATCGCGAGATCGATGCTTTCGTGCCCAAGGCCTTCTTCGCCACCCTCACCAACGTCAACTTCGACTCGAATCGCATCGCGGCCTACGTCAATCAGGCCCTCGCCTATCGCCAGCAGTTAGCCGATCGTCTGACCGCCATGGCGGTGCAGGTCAACAACTTGCCACAGTCCGCTTATTTCGAGCCCGGTGCCGAGCTGCTGGAACAACTTGCCCATGCCGCGCCAGCCGCCCCCAATCGGGGCAAGAACGAAGTGAACGAAGACATCATGGGGCTGCGCCTGCTCTGCCTCTACGGCCTCAAGGGCGCCGCCGCCTACATGGAGCACGCCCGGGTGCTGGATCAGCAGAGTGACGAGGTGGCCGCCGAATTCCACCGCATCATGAGCTGGCTAAGCACAGACCCGAGCGAAATGGGTCGGCTGTTCAGCTGCGCCATGGAGATCGGTCAGCTCAACTTCAAAATCATGGAGATGCTGGATCTCGGTGAAACCAGCGCCTTCGGCCATCCGGAGCCGACCCAGGTACGCGTAACCCCCATCCCCGGCAAGTGCATTCTGGTCTCCGGCCACGACATGATGGATCTCAAGCTCATTCTGGAGCAGACCAAGGGGACCGGCATTCATGTCTACACCCATGGCGAGATGCTGCCCGCGCTGGCCTACCCCTTCTTCAAGCAGTACCCCCATCTGGTGGGCAACTACGGCTCCGCCTGGCAGAACCAGCAGAAGGAGTTTGCCAACTTCCCGGGCGCCGTGGTGATGACCTCCAACTGCATCATCGACCCGAATGTGGGCAACTACTCGGATCGCATCTTCACCCGCTCCATCGTCGGCTGGCCAGGCGTCACTCATCTGGAGGGGGATGATTTCTCCGCTGTGATCGCCAAGGCGCAAGCGCTGGAAGGCTTCAAACACACCGAGCTCGAGCACTTCATCACCATCGGCTTTGCCCGCAACGCTCTGATGCAGGCCGCCCCCGCGGTGATCGAGAAGGTCAAGGCCGGAGAGATCGGCCACTTCTTCCTGGTGGGTGGCTGTGACGGTGACAAGGCCGAGCGCGCCTACTTCACCGAGTTTGCCAAGGCGGCGCCGCGCGACAGCCTGCTGCTCACCCTGGGCTGCGGCAAGTACAAGTTCAACAAGCTCGATTTTGGCGATATCGGCGGCATTCCGCGCCTGCTGGACGTGGGCCAGTGCAACGATGCCTACTCCGCCATCCAGCTGGCACTGGCACTCTCAGAGGCGTTCGAGTGCGGGGTCAACGATCTGCCGCTGACGCTGGTGCTCTCCTGGTTCGAGCAAAAAGCCATCGTCATTCTGCTCACCCTGCTCTCCCTCGGGGTGAAGGACATTCGTACCGGGCCGACCGCCCCCGCCTTCCTCACCCCGGCCCTGCTCAAGGTGCTGGAGGAGCAGTTTGGCCTGAAAGGGACCACCACGGCCGAGGCTGACTTGGCCGAGATCCTGGCGGCCTGACATTCCAGCATGTTGTAAGCGTTTGGCGAGCCGCCCGGCTCGCCTTTTTTCTGGATCCGGCTTTTTCACCAGACGTTTTTCGAACCGTTTCAAACCTAAGGAGCCTTGTGATGACCTCTCTCACGCTCACCTGCATTGGCCGCCAACAGAACACCCACGACGTAGTGAGCTGGCAGCTCGCGCCGCTTTCCGGCAGCCTCCCTCCCGTACTGGCTGGCCAATGCATCACCCTGCACACCGAGATCGACGGCCAGCCCCACTGCCGTGCCTATACCCTCTCCTCCAGCCCGCAGGATGCCTGCTGGCAGGTCACCATCAAGGATGTGGGACGGGTATCTCGCCATCTGCACCAGACCCTGCAAGTGGGAGACAAGATCCGGGTGGATGGTCCCTTTGGCGATTTCAACCTGACCAACCTCCCTTGCAAACGGCCACTGCTGCTCAGTGCCGGTTCCGGCATCACGCCCATGTGGGCCATGCTGCGGGACGAGCTCGCCAAACGGCCGGATGCCGATATCCGCTTTATCCATAGCGCCCGCTCGCCAGCAGATGTGATCTTCGCGGATGACTTGGCTGCATTGGCCGAAGCTCATCCCGGTGTACGCCATGCCCTGATTCTGGAAGATGCCCCTGCAGATCACCCCTGGATTGGCCGACTCACCCCCGCCATGCTGGCCGAACTGGCCCCGGATCTACGCGAACGCCATGTCTATCTCTGCGGCCCGGCCCCCTATATGGCGGCGGTCGGCACCATGCTGGCAGAGCTGGGATTGCCGCCGGAGCAACTGCATCAGGAGTCCTTTGGTTTTCCCCCCGCAGAGCCCATCAAGACCACCAGCGACCACTTCTGGCTGACCCTGAAAAAGAGCGGCAAAAAGGTGAAGATCCTGCCAGGTCAGACCCTGTTGGCGGCACTGGAAGCGGCGGGCGAAACCATAATGGCCGCTTGCCGCGCCGGGGTATGTGGCAGCTGTCGTTGCACCACCACAGGTGACATCGAGCGCCAGAGCGTGATGACCCTGAGTGCTCAGGATCTGGAGAGCGGCGTTGCTCTGGCCTGCTCCTGCACCGCGAAAGGGGATATCAGTCTCGATTATTGAGATACACAAAGGGCTTCATTGGTATCTCAACCTTTTCCCGAGCGGGCAGGACGGGTAGACTCTGCCCCAGTTTCACCAGAACACGGGATAAAAAATGACAATACTGGTCACAGGGGGCGCCGGCTATATCGGCTCCCACACCCTGGTTGAGCTGCTCGGCGCGGGGCAGCAGGTCGTGGTCCTCGACAACCTCTCCAACTCCTCACCGGAGTCACTCAAGCGGGTCGAGCAGATCACCGGCAAGCCGGTCACCTTCGTCGAAGGGGATGTGCTGGACAGAGCCTGCCTACAGCAGGTGTTCGCCAACAACCAGATCGAATCGGTCATCCACTTCGCCGGTCTCAAGGCGGTCGGGGAGTCGAGCCAGAGCCCGCTCACCTACTACCAGAACAACATCAGCGGCACTCTGGTGCTGTGCGAAGAGATGGCCAAGGCCGGGGTTTTCCGGCTGGTATTCAGCTCCTCGGCCACCGTCTATGGCGATCCCGCCTCGGTACCGCTGCGGGAAGATTTCCCCACCAGCGCCACCAACCCCTATGGTCGCTCCAAGCTGATGGTGGAGGAGATCCTGCGCGATCTCGCCAAATCCGATCCCCGCTGGGCTATCGTACTGCTGCGTTACTTCAACCCGGTCGGCGCCCACGAGAGCGGCCTGATTGGTGAAGATCCCAACGGCATCCCCAACAACCTGTTGCCCTATATCAGCCAGGTGGGTGTCGGCAAGCTCAAGGAGCTGGGGGTATTTGGCAACGACTACCCGACTCCGGATGGCACCGGCGTACGTGACTACATCCATGTGGTGGATCTCGCCATCGGCCACCTGAAAGCACTGGCGCGCATCAAGAGCGACACCGGCGTCTTCACCTACAACCTGGGCACAGGTCAGGGCTACTCGGTACTAGAGATGGTCAAGGCGTTTGAAGCGGCCAGCGGCCGACCCATTCCCTACCAGATCAAACCCCGTCGCCCGGGCGACATCGCCGAGTGCTGGGCAGAGCCGACGCTGGCCCGTGCCGAGCTGGGCTGGCAGGCAGAGCGCGGTCTGGAGCAGATGATGGTCGATACCTGGCGCTGGCAAAGCAACAACCCGAACGGCTATCAAGGCTGATGATCTAGCGGGTGGATAACAGAACGCCCCGACATTTTCATGTCGGGGCGTTTTATTTTGCGACGTTCAATCAGTGGGCCTGACTGCGCAGCAGCGGCACACGGGCCAATCGGGGGGCGATGCGCTCTATCAGCCGATCCGCCAGCGGGGTCAGCAGCAACCAGGGCAGACAGAGGGTCGCCAGCCCCAGTGCGCCGACGTAGACATCGGTAAACCAGTGGGCACCAGCCAGAATGCGCGGCGCGGAAAAGATCGGCACCATCAGCAATGCGGTGACTCCCGCCCAGCGCGGCAGATAGCGCAGGGCAAAACCGGCGAAGACCATCAGGAACAGAGCGTGATCCCCGGGGAAGCTGTCACCGGAAGAGTCCTTGGTCGGAATACCGCTGATCTGGGTCACCCGCAGCGCATCAGCCACCATCAGGGTCGGGCTGGGTCGCTCCACCGGCAATCGGTGACCAAGCTGGTTGATCACCAGAGCACTCAGCAGCATCACTATGCACATCGCCACCAGCTGGCGACGACCCGCCAGATCCCGTGCAAAGAAACATCGGGCCAGGATCAACCCCATACAGGCCAACACCGCCAGATCGAACAGCCGGTTATTGGTGATGGCCACCAGATCGGCCCACAGAGCCGACTGGCCAAGCCAGCCGTTAACGGTATGAAAAATCGCGAGGTCCCACTGATCCCAGGGACCATGAGCGGGCAGCGCAGCCCAACTGATGGCCACCAGACCACCGACCAGATAGCAAAGCAGGAACTTGCCCATGGGGACTCTCCTTTGGAAAAGGGCGATATCGTAAAACTGTAGCGTGCGTCACAAAACCGAAGAATTGTAAGAAAGTGCGACACAATATCAAGCCTCAAATAAAGCCCACCAGCCCATTCCAATCTCGCATATCCCAACAGCGCCAAGATTTCTGCCTCCGGTGCTGCATCTGTGGGCCGCTCACCATGAGTGCGGCTTGTGCCACCACCGCAACACCCCCTAGAATGCGCACTTCCCTTTACTGCGAAAGGAAGCGGTATGCATATTCACATTCTCGGGATCTGCGGCACCTTTATGGGTGGTCTGGCGGTGTTGGCAAAACAGCTTGGTTACCGGGTGACCGGTTCGGATGCCAACGTCTATCCCCCCATGAGTACCCAGCTCGAGCAACAGGGCATCGAACTGACCGAAGGCTATGACCCCTCCCAACTCGATCCGGCGCCGGATCTGGTGGTGATCGGCAACGCCATGAGCCGCGGCAACCCCTGTGTTGAATATGTGCTGGACCGCAATCTGCCCTACATCTCCGGTCCCCAGTGGCTGCTGGAGCACGTGCTGCAAGATCGCTGGGTGCTGGCCGTTGCCGGCACCCATGGCAAGACCACCACCGCCAGCATGTTGGCCTGGGTGCTGGAGTACGCCAAACTGGAACCCGGTTTCCTTATTGGCGGCGTGCCGGGCAACTTCCCGGTCTCCGCCCGTCTCGGCTCCGCCCCCTTCTTTGTCATCGAAGCGGACGAGTATGACTGCGCCTTCTTCGACAAACGCTCCAAGTTCGTCCACTACCATCCGCGCACCCTGGTGATGAACAATCTGGAGTTTGACCATGCGGACATCTTCCCGGATCTCGCCGCGATCCAGCGCCAGTTCCACCACCTGATGCGCACCGTGCCGAGTAACGGCCGGGTGCTGTTCCCGCAAGCCGATGACAATCTCACCGCCGTGCGCAAGATGGGCTGCTGGAGCGAAGTGGAGCTGGTGGGTCAGGATGACGCCAAGTGGAAAGCGGTCAAGCTGGCCGATGACGGCTCCGCCTTCGAGGTGTGGCTGGATGGCGAAAAGCAGGGTGAGGTGCACTGGGAGTGCATCGGCGAGCACAACGTCAACAATGGCCTGATGGCCATCGCTGCCGCCCGTCATGCTGGCGTGATGGTGGAGCACGGCATCGCGGCGCTCTGCCAGTTCAAATCCCCCAAGCGGCGGATGGAGCTCAAAGGCGAAGTGGCGGGCATCAGCGTCTATGACGACTTTGCCCACCACCCCACCGCCATCGAGACCACCCTCGGCGGCCTGCGTGCCAAGGTAGGCAGCTCACGTATTCTGGCGGTGCTGGAGCCTCGCTCCAACACCATGAAGCTGGGGGTTCACAAGGAGGAGCTGGCTGGCTGCTTCGATGGCGCCGACGAGGTGTTCTTCTTCCAGCCCCCCAACATCGGCTGGGATCTCGGCGAGGTGACGGCCCATATGACCCGACCCGCCAAGGTATTCAACGATCTGGAGACCCTGATCAACCGGCTGGTGGCCGAGAGCCGTGATGGCGACCATATTCTGATCATGAGCAACGGCGGCTTCGGTGGCATTCATGACAAGCTGATCGCCCGCCTCAAGGATTACCACGGCGAACTATGAACAAAGCGATCACCCTTGCGCTGACCGGCGCCTCCGGCGCCCCCTACGCCCTGCGCCTGCTTCAGTGTCTGGTGCAGGCAGACTATCGGGTCTACCTGCTCGCCTCCTCGGCAGCTCGTGTGGTGCTCAAAACCGAGCAGCAGCAGGATTGGCCCGGCTCGCCGAAAGAGCTCTCTGTTTATCTTTGTCGCCAATATGGCGCCAAGGAGGGTCAGATTGTCGCCTGCGGCAAGGAGGAGTGGTTCTCGCCGGTCGCCTCCGGTTCGGCGGCCCCCAAACAGATGGTGGTCTGCCCCTGCTCCATGGGCACCATCTCGGCCATTGCCAACGGCACCTCCGACAACCTGCTGGAGCGAGCAGCGGATGTGGTGATCAAGGAGCGCGGCCAGCTGATCCTGGTGCCTCGCGAAACCCCCTTCTCGGCGATCCATCTGGAGAACATGCTGAAACTGGCACGGCTCGGGGTGACCATCATGCCTGCTGCCCCCGGTTTCTATCATGAGCCGAAAAGCATCGAAGATCTGGTGGACTTTATGGTTGCCCGCATCCTTGATCATCTGGGTGTCGAGCATGAGCTGACCCACCGCTGGGGCTATGGCCACCAGTGAGGTGACCGCCATATCCGGCCATAAAAAAACGGCGCCACTCAATGAGTGACGCCGTTTTTTCGTTAAGCCGTGTTAGCGAGCCTGAATTGGCGCCGTCACGTACTTGAACAGGAAATCAGTCACCTCTTGGCGCGCCGGGCGCTGGGGTTGATTGATCATCTGCATCATCACATAGCCAAAACCGGTCAGAGAGCGGGCCAGATCCTGTGCTGACAGCACGCTGGTGATCTCCCCTGCATCCATGGCGGTTTGCAGCTCGCTGGCGATCAGCTCAAGGCAGTGATCGAGCAGCCGGGTATAGCGGGGCCATACCTCTTCCCGAACCGATGAGCTCCACTCCAGCCAGATACCGGCATAATCCGGTTGATCGTAGGCGGCATCGACAGAGAGGCGTACATGACGCTGGATCTTGTCGAAAATGGAGCCCTGGTCACCGTATGCCTGCGACAGCATCTGGTTCACAAAGCGTTCGATCTCGGCCAGCACCTCATCTACCAACTCCTCGCGGGTGTTGAAATAGTTGAAGACGGTAGCCACAGAGACCTTGGCCTGTTCGGCTATCTCGGCGTGACCTGCACGGCCAATGCCGCGACGGGAGAACACCTCGATGGCACATTCCATCAATTGGGAGCGACGAGCTTCCGGCGACAGCCGGGTACGACGTCTTATTTCTGCGCGTGGTTCCATAGTTTTTATCATCTAATAGTTATTGATTATGGTGTTTATAGTATTTTAACTAATCATGCCTGAGTGCCTGCTAACTCTATCAATTAAAATAAGCCGATAAAAGCACCACGTATCTCTAGCACCCTTCAACATGAGTGGTAGAATCATCGGTTTTGATATTCATGAACGGCCAAATCCCCTTTGGCCTTATGGGAGTAAGTGATGAAACACACCGTCGAGGTGATGATCTCCGAGGCTGAAGTAGCCGCCCGGATCGCCAAATTGGGTGAAGAGATCACCGCCCGCTATCAGGGTTCTGACGAAGTCGTGATGATTGCGTTGCTGCGCGGTTCCTGCATCTTCCTGGCCGACCTCTGCCGCCAGTGCCAGCTGCCCATCACCCTGGACTTCATGACCGCCTCCAGCTACGGCTCCGGCATGCACAGCACCCGTGACGTCCGCATCCTCAAAGACCTGGACGACGACATCAAGGGCAAGGATGTGGTGATCGTGGAAGACATCATCGACACCGGTTACACCCTCAACAAGGTGCGCGAGATCCTCTCCCTGCGCGAGCCGAAATCCCTGGCCATCTGCACCCTGCTGGACAAACCCTCCCGCCGCGAAGTGCAGGTGCCGGTCGACTGGATTGGCTTCGCCATTCCGGACGAATTCGTGGTCGGCTGCGGCATCGACTACGCCCAGAAGTACCGCAACCTGCCGTTTATCGGCAAAGTGGTACCCCAGGAGTAAGCCAGGTTCAGGAATATCACGGGTGAAGCGGCCTTGCGCCCTTTACTCTGTGCAGGCGGCCTTGGCCGCCTTTTCTGTATCGAGCCGGATTCAACCATCACAGAGGTTGCAATGAACGCACTGGAAATCAGCGGCCTGAAAAAGACCTATCAGGGGGGCGTCGAAGCCCTTAAAGGCATCGATCTTACCGTCAGGCAGGGGGATTTCTTCGCCCTGCTAGGCCCCAATGGCGCGGGCAAATCCACCACCATCGGCGTCATCAGCTCGCTGGTGAACAAGAGCGCCGGCAAGGTGAAGGTGTTTGGCTACGACATCGACAGCGATCTGGAACAGGCCAAGGCCCAGCTCGGACTGGTGCCGCAGGAGTTCAACTTCAGCCAGTTCGAGAAGGTGATCCAGATTGTCACCCATCAGGCCGGTTTCTACGGCGTACCCAAGGCGGAAGCCAAGATCCGCGCCGAGAAGTACCTGCGCCAGCTCGATCTGTGGGAGAAGCGCGACATGCCTGCCCGCACCCTCTCCGGCGGCATGAAGCGCCGCCTGATGATCGCCCGCGCCCTGATGCACGAGCCCAAGCTGTTGATCCTCGATGAGCCGACCGCCGGGGTCGATATCGAGATCCGCCGCTCCATGTGGACCTTCCTCAAGGATCTCAACGAGCAGGGCGTCACCATCATCCTCACCACCCACTATCTGGAAGAGGCCGAGATGCTCTGCCGCAACATCGGCATCATCGACAAGGGTCGTCTGATCGAGAACACCAGCATGAAGAATCTGCTGGGCAAGCTGGGTCGCGAGACCTTCCTACTCGACCTTGCGCCAGGTTCTGCCGTACCTGAGGTACCAGAGTTCAACGGCCGGATGCCGGATGAGCGCACCCTTGAGGTGGATCTCGACAAGAGCCAGTCACTCAACAGCCTGTTCGAGCAGTTGTCGAACCAGCAGGTGCAGGTCGTGAGCATGCGCAACAAGGCCAACCGGCTGGAAGAGCTGTTCGTCAATCTGGTCGAAGAGGGGAGAAAAGCATGAATCTGGCCATCTACTACATCGCCTTCAAGAGCATTCTGGCCAAAGAGGTGAGCCGCTTCACCCGGATCTGGATCCAGACCCTGGTGCCACCGGCCATCACCATGAGCCTCTACTTCGTCATCTTCGGCAACCTGATCGGTTCGCGCATCGGTGACATGGGTGGCTTCACCTACATGGAGTTCATCGTGCCCGGCCTCATCATGATGTCGGTGATCACCAACTCCTACTCCAACGTCGCCTCTTCCTTCTTCAGCGCCAAGTTCCAGCGCAATATCGAGGAGATGCTGGTGGCGCCGGTGCCCAACTACGTCATCATCGCCGGTTACGTGGGCGGAGGCGTGGCACGCGGCCTCTGTGTCGGCCTCATCGTCACCCTGGTGTCGCTGTTCTTCGTGCCGCTGCAGATCCACCATCTGTTCAGCGTCTGCGTCACCGTGCTGCTCACCGCCATCCTCTTCTCGCTGGGTGGCCTTATCAACGCTGTGTTTGCCAAGACCTTCGACGACATCAGCATCATCCCCACCTTCGTGCTGACACCGCTCACCTATCTGGGCGGGGTGTTCTACTCCATCAGCCTGCTGCCCCCCTTCTGGCAGGGTGTCTCCCAGGTGAACCCCATCATCTACATGGTGAACGCGTTCCGTTACGGCTTCCTCGGCATCTCCGACGTGCCGCTCGGCACCGCCTACCTCATCATCATCGGCTTTATCGTGGCCCTCTACGGTATCGCCTGGTGGCTTATCTCCCGCGGCACCGGTCTGCGCCACTGATTGCCAAAACGGGCACCTCGCGGTGCCCGTTTTTTATTCCCCCTCTAGCCCCTTCAACCTGCCAGCCCCCTTCTCAATAACCTGCCTGTTATTAAGGATTTACCTGACACCTTGTGATCCACCGCAATTTTCGAATTACCCCCAAAGGTATAATTCTCGCGGTTGGATGTGCCGTCACGGATGGCTCGTCCGTCTCTTCATTTCTCTCATCAGGGCAGGATCGCCTATGTCACTTATCACCGAGTTGCCAGCCATATTCGATAGTTTTTCAGATGCCCGTCGTCAGGGCTTTCTGGCTGTGATGGCACTCAAGGAGCGACAGATCCCCCTGGTCGGCACCTACTGCACCTTTATGCCGCAGGAGGTGGCGATGGCTGCCGGCGCAGTGGTGGTATCGCTCTGCTCCACCAGTGACGAAACCATCGAGGAGGCCGAGAAAGACCTGCCCCGCAATCTCTGCCCGCTGATCAAGAGCAGCTATGGTTTCGGCAAGACCGACAAGTGCCCCTACTTCTACTTCTCCGATCTGGTGGTGGGGGAAACCACCTGCGACGGCAAGAAGAAGATGTACGAGTACATGGCCGAGTTCAAACCGGTGCACGTGATGCAATTGCCCAACCGCGCCGATGACGAGGCCTCCCGCACCCTGTGGCGCAGCGAAATCGTCCGCTTCAAGGAGCTGTTGGAGCAGCAGTTTGGCAAGCCCATCAGCGAGCAGGCATTGCGAGAGGCCATCGTGCTGAAAAACCGCGAGCGCCGCGCGCTGGTCGACTTCTACCGGCTGGGTCAGCTCAACCCGCCGGCGCTGAGCGGCACCGACCTGCTCAAGGTGGTCTATGGCGCCACCTTCCGCTTCGACAAGGAGCAGCTCATCAGCGAGCTGCAGGAGATGACCCGCCGCATCAAGGCCGAGTATGCCGAGGGCAAGCGGCTCGATGCCCGTCCGCGCATCCTCATCACCGGCTGCCCCATCGGCGGCGCAGCTGACAAGGTGGTGCGCCTTATCGAGGAGCACGGCGGCTGGGTGGTGGGTTACGAGAACTGCACCGGCGCCAAGGCGACCGAGCAGTGCGTCAGCGAAGAGGGTGACCTGTTCGATGCGCTGACCGACAAGTATCTGGCCATCGGCTGCTCCTGCATCTCCCCCAATCACCAGCGTATGAATCTGCTGAGCCAGATGGTGGAGGAGTATCAGGCAGACGGGGTGATCGACGTGATCCTGCAGGCCTGTCACACCTATGCGGTGGAGTCGCTCGCCATCAAGCGCCATGTGCGCGAACGCCACGGCATCCCCTACATGGCGGTCGAGACCGACTACTCCAGCGCCGACAAGGGACAACTGGCGACCCGGCTGGCCGCCTTTATCGAAATGCTGTAAGGAGGCGCCGTGTCACTCTCCATCGGGATTGACTCGGGCTCCACCGCGACCAAGGGGATCCTGTTCGACCACAATGATGGCGGGCGCATCGTCCGCCGTTTTCTGGTGCCAACCCCCTTTCGTCCGCTGGCCGCCATCGAGCAAGGCTGGGAGGAGCTCTCGGCCGATTTGCCAGAGCGCCCCCACCTGACCCTGACCGGCTATGGCCGCGATCTGGCGTCGTTCGCCGATCGCCGGGTTACCGAGATCTCCTGCCATGGGCTGGGGGCTCGCCTGCTCTGCCCGTCGGTACACACCGTCATCGACATCGGCGGCCAGGACAGCAAGGTGATCCAGCTCGATGGCGAGGGCAACCTCACCGACTTTCTGATGAACGACAAGTGCGCCGCCGGTACCGGTCGCTTTCTCGAGGTGATCACCCGCACTCTGGGGGCGCGGGTAGAGCAGCTTGACGAACTGCTGCAAGGGGCCGAGCCCCACGATATCAGCAGCATGTGCACCGTGTTTGCCGAATCGGAGGCGATCAGCCTGCGCTCCGCGGGCATTCCGGCCGAGTCGATCCTGGCCGGCATCGTCCGCGCCATGGCCCGGCGCAGTGCCAACTTTATCGGCCGCCTCGGCGCCAGACCGAGCGTGCTCTTTACCGGCGGCGTCAGCCACTGCGCCACCTTCCGCCACTATCTGGCCGAAGGGTTGGGCTGCGAGGTCGCCACCCACCCGGACGCCCAGTTTGCCGGTGCGCTGGGGGCCGCCCTGTTCGGCGCGCGCGCCAGCACGGGAGGCAAATCATGAATCAGGAGTTTCTCTACCTGTTCCACTCCACCCTCGGCACGGTCAGGCTGCGCAAACGGCTGGAGCAGCACGGTCAGTCGTTTCGGGTCTGCGATGTGCCGCGCCTGCTTAGCGCCGGCTGTGGCCTAGCCATTCGCCTCCACTGCCCGCCAGACGAGTGGCAGCAGTGGTGCCAGAGCGGTGAAACCGCCGCAGTCTTTCGCTGCGAAGCGGACGGCGACTATCAGGAGCTGGCCCGCTATCCGGCCGATAGTCAGGACATGGCGAAGCAAACACCTGTGGCAGGCAGTCGGAGTCATGGATGATAAAGAGCTATCCCATGGCCGTTTATCTGCGCATGCTGGCCAATCTGGCGCTGGGGGGATTCTTCCTCGCCTCCGCCGGGTTCAAGCTGGCCTCCCCCGCCCTGTTCATCGATCAGATCGGCGCCTTTGGCCTGATCTGGCCGCCGCTGCTCCCGTTCGCCGCCTGGGGGCTGATTGCCCTTGAGTTCTGCGCAGGGCTTGCAGTCATCGCCAACCGGCGCTGGGGATTGTGGCTGGTGATCGGGCTGCTCGCCCTGTTTATTCCGGTGTTGGGCTATGGCGTTGCCATCGGGCTCGACATCTCTTGCGGCTGTCTTGGCAGGGCTGATCTCAGCTCGTTGCCGGAGGCCATTGTGCGGGATCTGCTGCTACTGACGCTTGCGGGCGCCCTGCTGCGAACTTCCCGCCCCGTTTTTCCCGTACTAAAGGAGTAGTGACATGATGACATTGCGATCCCGCACTCTGGTGGCCTCGCTGATTGCGGCCAGCTTTGCCCTCGCGGGCTGTGGCGACAACCAGTTCGAGCAGGAGGTGAAGCTGGAACAATCGGCTGTGCAGCTGGCACAGGAGGCGCAGCAGGGGGGCTATCAGCTGCTGACCGTGGCCGAGTTGAAAACCCGGATGGACAAGGGCGAGGAGCTGGTGATCATCGACACCATGCCCTATGAGGACTCCTACAAGAAGGAGCACATCCCGGGCGCCAAGAACTTTGCCTTCGTGAAAGAGGCCAAGGCTGGCGACAACTGGAGCGAGATTGTCGAGGGAAGCGGTACACCGGAGCAGTTCCAGACGCTGCTGGGTGAAGACAAAGCTCGCCCAGTGGTGATCTACTGCGGCTTCGTCAAGTGCGGCCGCAGCCACAACGCAGCCGCCTGGGCGGTCAATCAGGGCTATCAACAGGTCTATCGGGTGCCGGGCGGCATCTTCGCCTGGAAAGGGGCCGGTTACCCCGTCTCTGCCGAGTAATACCTGCTCACAAGGTAACACAGTCGACATAAAGAAGCCCGCAACTGCGGGCTTCTTTCATATTGGGGAACGCTGGGGTTAGCTGGCGGCCTGCTGCTCCAGCACCTGCGTCTCGGCCAGCTGCTGTTTGCCCAGCAGGCGCTTGGTGATCATCGCCGCCATGATGGAGCCATTGACGTTGAGAGCAGTACGGCCCATGTCCACCAGCGGCTCGATGGCGATCATCACCCCCACCAGCGCGATAGGGAAGTTGAGGGTGGAGAGCACGATCAGCGCGGCGAAGGTGCCGCCACCGCCGACGCCGGCCACCCCGATGGAGCCCAGCGCAATTACCGGCAGCAGAGTCAGCAGGAACAGGGGATCAAACGGGTTGATACCGAGCATGGGAGCAATCATCGCCACCATCATGGCCGGATAGATGCCGGCGCAACCGTTCTGGCCGAGGTTGGCACCGAACGAGGCGGCAAAGTTGGCGATGCTGGCGGGCACCCCAAGACGCTGCTGGGTCTCGATACTGAGCGGGATGGAAGCCGCGCTGCTGCGGGAGACAAAAGCGAAAGTGAGCACGCCCCACACTTCCCGCAAATAGTGCAGCGGGTTCTGACCGATCAGCAGCAGGATCACCATGTGTACCGCAAACATCGCCAGAATGGCGACGTAGCAGACCAGAATAAAGCCGAGCAGGCTGAGGATCTCGCTCAGGGGATAGTGGGCCACCACCCGGGCGATCAGCGCCATCACGCCATAGGGGGTGAGCGCAATCACCACCCGCACCATCTTCATCACCCACAGTTGCAGGGTATCGATGGCCACGGCGGCGCGAGCCCCCGCCTGCGGATGCTCCACCTTCAACTGCAGCAGGGCAACCCCCGCCAGCACGGTGAAGATCACCACGCCGATCACCGAGAGACCGCGGCTACCCGCCATATCGGCGGCAAAGTTGGTTGGCACCAGCGAGAGCAGCAGGGCCGGCAGGGTCTGGGCACTGTCGATGGTGCTCATGCTCTGTTGCAGCGCTGCCGTGTCGCTGCCGTGGCTCAACAGCCCCTCGGCAGTGAGACCACTCAGATGGGTCACCATCATCCCCACCACACCGGCGATCATCACCAGGGTCAGCATGGAGCCGATCAGTACGGCGCTGATCTTGCCGAGAGACTGGGCCTGCTCCAGCTTGTTGATGGCGGAGAGGATGGAGGTGAACACCAGCGGCATCATCACCACCTTGAGCAGGCTGACATAGCCGCCGCCGATGATATTGACCCACTCCAGGGTCTGCTGAATGCCGGCATCATCGGCGCCCCAGCCCAGTTGCAGCGCCAGCCCGAACAGGGCGCCAAGCAGCAGACCCGCAAGTACCTTGCGCGAGAGCGGCACAGTAGAGGGAATCCGGGTCAGGGCAAAACAGAGCAGACAGAAAACAAGCGATGTAATCAGGACAAACATCATGAATACCTGTAGCGGCCATCAGGCCGAGAGTGGATTGAAACAAAGGGGGATGCGGGTAGGGCCGCAGAACAAAACGCCGGGATGCAGGAGAGTGCAGGCGTGAAAAAGCAGCGGACGCCCGGGAAGGCGTCCGCTGACAATCGGGGGAATTACTTCTTTACGGGGGCGTCGTACTGTTCGGGTTCGTCGCTATAGACGCAGACGTTCCACTTGGCAGCCAGGCCATCGTCGGCCAGACAGTAACGCTCGAAGAAAGCCTTGATCTCGGCGCGCTGGCAGTGCGCCTCGAAAGAGGCCATGTCTTGCCAAATCTCGTTGAACACGATGGGGAAGCTCTCCCCCTCGGCAAACGGGCTGGCGATGTGGCGGGTTACCCGATATTGCAGGCAGCCATCCTCACGCAGAGTGTTGGGCTCCAGTGCCTGCAACACCTGAAACAGGGCCTGCTCCTGACCGGCTTTCGGCAGGAATTGGGCGATGCAATAAACCTTCTTGGACATGAGATCCTCCTGTGGGCGACTCGCTCAGGCTTGCTGTAGCGTGACCACCCGGTTGTCGATAAGACGGGCCTTGCCGAGATAAGCAGCCATCAGGATCACCAGCTGTTCGCTCTCGTCGGTAGCCGCTTCGAGGTTGGCGGCATCGACGATGTCGATGGCATCGGTACGAAAACCGGCGTTGTCGAGACGCTGGCTGGCCTGCGCCACCAGGGAGGGCAGGTGGTGGTCACCCGCTTCAATCTGCTCGGCGATCCAGTTCATGGTGCGCGCCAGCTCGGGGGCGATGGCCCGCTCGGCAGCTGTCAGGTAGCCGTTGCGCGAAGAGAGCGCCAGCCCGTCTTCGGCCCGCACGGTGGGCACACCGACGATCTCGATGGGCATCGCCATGTCGGCCACCATCTTTCGAATAAGCGCCAACTGCTGGTAATCCTTCTGGCCAAAGCAGGCCACATCCGGCTGTACCAGATTGAACAGCTTGGTGACGACGGTGCTGACACCGCGGAAGTGACCCGGACGCAGCGCCCCCTCCAGCAGATTGGAGAGACCCGGCACCTCGACGAAGGTCTGGCTGGCCAGCCCCTGCGGATACATGATCTCCGGGGTCGGGGTGAATACCATGTCGACGCCGGCGGCTTCCAGCGCAGCGCAATCCTGCTCCAGAGTGCGCGGATAGTTGGCAAGATCCTCGGCCTTATCGAACTGCATCGGGTTGACGAAGATGCTGACCACCACCTTCTCGGCGTGGCTGTGCGCCTCCTTCACCAGCGTCAGGTGGCCCTGATGCAGATTGCCCATGGTGGGCACGAATGCGATGGCACGCCCTTCACGGCGCCATTGGCTTATCTGCTCACGCAGAACGACGGGATTATTTACGACCAACATCAGCAGTTCACCTTCCGATAAATCAAAAAGAGAGACGGGTTGCATCCACAGATAGCGCTCGGGCGGGATGGGGCACGAACATAGCTATCAGCAGTTCACCTTTAGATGAATCAATAAGATACGGATTAGCTATACAGATTAACTGTGCGAGGCTGAGAAGCAGAGACGGGGGCCGCAGCCCCCATCATGCAACTGCCAGGATCAGTTGAAGCAGTGCTCCGGGCCGGGGAAGCTCCCCTCGCTCACCTGCTGGACATAGAGGCGGATGGCGGCACGCACATCGCCGGTCTCGGCCAGGAAGTTCTTGGTGAACTTGGGCACATAGCCGGAGGTGACGCCAAAGGCATCGTGCATCACCAAAATCTGACCGTCGGTCGCGGGGCCGGCACCAATGCCGATCACCGGGATGCGAAGCGCCTTGGTGATGCGCTCGGCCAGCGCAGTGGGCACACACTCGAGCACCAGCAGCTGGATACCGGCCGCTTGCAGTTCGAGGGCCTGACGGTAGATCTCCTGGGCTTGAAACTCGTCGCGCCCCTGCACCTTGAAGCCGCCAAAGACATGAACGGATTGCGGAGTGAGGCCGAGGTGACCGCACACCGGCACCCCGTTGCGGGTGAGGTGGCGGATGGAGTCACACAGCCAGTCGCCCCCTTCCATCTTCACCATGCGGGCACCGGCCGCCATCAGGCGGGCAGCGTTCTGGTAAGTCTGCTCGGGAGTGGCGTAGCTCATGAACGGCATGTCGGCGACCACCAGTGCCTTGCTGGCACCGCGCGCCACACAGCGGGTGTGATAGACCATCTCATCCATGTTGACCGCCAGGGTATCCTGACCCCCTTGCAGCACCATGCCCAGTGAATCGCCGATGAGCAGCACGTGGGCCCCCTCGTCGTCGAACAGCTTGGCAAAGGTGGCATCATAGGCGGTGATGGCGGTGAACTTTTGACCTTCCTGCTTCATCTTCAGCAGGCTGGCGGTGGTGATCTTGCTCATAGAGGCTCCTGTACGTCTGCACGCGGGGCAATGATGGCCAAATCATTGTGCGGGCAGCGGGCAACCAGTAGGGCGAGCGGGGTGCCGCAGGGCAGCACCAGAGCAGGCGCAATTTCGGCAAGGGGCAGCAGCACGAACTCCCGCTCCTTCATGCCGTAGTGGGGTACGATCAGGCGCTCATGGTTGATCACCTGATCCCCATAGAGCAGCAGATCGAGATCCAGAGTTCTCGGCCCCCACCGCTCATCTTTGCGCACACGTCCCTGTTCCAGCTCGATTTTTTGTAATTGATCCAGCAGCGCAAGGGGCGCGAGCCGGGTATTGAGCCGGGCCACGGCATTGACGTAGTCCGGCTGGTCAGCAGGGCCCATGGGGCGGCTGCTGTAAAACGACGAGGCCTCCACCAGCACAGATTCCGGCAACCTTGCCAGGGCGGCAACGGCGCGACGAGCCTGACCCAGCGGGTCAGACAGGTTGGAACCAATGGCGATGAAGACCTCGGTCATCACGTCTGTTGTCACTCGGCCACTTTCGGTTTGCGGCGACGGGGGCGACGACGGTTGCGGCTGTTGCTGCTGCGCTTCTCGCCATCGTGGCTGCGGGACTCACCGCGCTCACCGCTTGCCGGGCGACGGGTCGCTTCACGCTGCAGTTGCGGGCGCACATCCGGATTGGAGGCAACATAGCGCTCCCACCAGCTGGCCAGCTCACCGAGACCGCGCTCGACCCGGTTGCGCAGCAACAGGAAGTCGAACGCAGCGCGGAACTTGGGATGCTCCATGGCGCGCTCGGGGTGCTTGCCCTGACGACGGGTCAACCGCTGTTGCAGTGCCCAGATGTCGCGGACATCTGTGGTGAAACGGCGGGGAACGGCGATGATCCGCACCTGATTGTCCAGTACCTCGTTGATCGCCAGCATGAAGGCGTCATACCAGGGCAGGCCGCTCTCGTTCTCCAGCACCCGACCACGGGCCTCGACGCAGCCCCACAGCAGGGTGGCGTAGAGGAAGGCGGGGGTGACGCGCTTATCTTCACGAACGCGGGTGTCGGTATCGATCAGCGCCTGCTCGATAAACTGCTCGTAGGGCGAGTTGCCGTGCGGGGTAAACAACGCCGCTACTTGCGGGAAGAGCTGTTGGAACAGGCCATACTCGCGCAGCAGTTTGTAGGTCGCCAGACCATCGCCAGCCAGGAACAGCTTGAGGGTCTCCTCAAACAGGCGGGCAGCCGGGATGTCTTGCAGCAGTGGCGCCAGCTCCTTGATGGGGGCGGCGGTACGCGGGCTGATGGTCATATCCAGCTTGGCGGCAAAGCGCACAGCGCGCAGCATCCGCACCGGATCTTCACGATAACGGGTCTCGGGATCACCGATCAGCTCAAGCTTGCGCTCGGCCAGATCTTCCAGACCTCCTTCGAAATCGTGCAGGGTGAAATCTTTGGCACTGTAGTAGAGGGCGTTGACGGTAAAGTCGCGGCGCTCGGCATCCTCTTCGATGGTGCCGTAGACGTTGTCGCGCAGCAGCATCCCTTCATCAGACTGTGCCGACACATGTTTGCTGGTATTGACCTGATGGTGGTGACCCCGGAAGGTGGCCACTTCGATCACGTCACGACCAAAGACAATGTGGGCCAGGCGGAAACGACGGCCAATCAGGCGGCAGTTGCTGAACAGCGCCTTGATCTGCTCCGGCGTCGCATCGGTTGCGATGTCGAAATCCTTGGGCGTCTTCCCGAGCAGCAGATCCCGGACTCCGCCGCCGACCAGGTAGGCCTCATAGCCCCCTTTGTTCAGGCGATAGAGCACCTTGAGTGCATTCTCGCTGATCTCTTTGCGCGAAATAGGGTGCTGATCACGGCTTAAGGTACGACGTTGACCGGCGACACGGGCTGGAATGGGGGATTCCACCGACTGCTCGCCGTCTTCCTTGCCGAGCACCTTGCGGCAAAAGTTTGCGATCTGGGAAAAAATGGTACACCTCTTCATGACTTCTAAATTGACGGGAGGCCAAAAAATAGCGGCCTATCATAGCTCACGCCTGCACAAATGAAAAACCGTGCTGACAATTGATCCAGTTTGAAACGGATCATCCCGGTAAAATCACAATCAACAGCGGCAATTTACGCTCAATCAAACAAAAATCACCTGGTCGACTCAGCAATCAGCAAGCGGGATCTTCTCGCTGGCTGGCACCCGTTCGAGCTGCCAGTTAGCGATACCCCATTCGATGATCTCGTCAATCCGGCTCGCCATCAGCTCGGGCGGCGGGCACTGGCCGAGGAAGTGCAGCGCCTGCCACAGGGCCGGTCGCACCTCATCGAGCGCCAGCGCCGGCGCATGGTTCTGCTTGGAGAGCTTGTTGCCATCTGCCAGCACCGCCAGCGGCAAATGCACCCAGTCGGGCACCGGCGCCCCCAGCGTCTGATAAAGGGCAATCTGGCGCACCGTGGGCTCCAGCAGATCGGCGCCGCGCACTATCTCGGTAATGCCGCTGTCCATATCATCCACCACCACCGCCAGGTTGTAGGCGTAGAGCCCGTCGCGGCGACGGATAATGAAATCCTCCTCGGCGAGCGCCGCCGGGACCGCGATATGGCCCTGCAAACGATCGTCGAAGTGGTAGACCGGATGGTGCTGGCGCAGCCGGGCGGCGCAACCTTCGGCCGCAAGCCCGAGGGTGCGGCAGTGGCCGCTGTAGAGACCGCCCGCGGCCATGATTTCTCGCCGGGTGCAGCGGCACCAGTAGAGATCCCCCGCCCGATAGAGCTGGTCGATGATCTCGTCATAGCGGCCGTGGCGCGCGCTCTGGAACATCACCTCCCCATCCCACTCGAGACCATATGCCTCAAGGGTCTTGAGGATCAGGGTCGCAGCCCCCGCCATCTCCCGCGGCGGATCGATATCCTCGATGCGTACCAACCAGCGTCCCTGCTGCGCTCTGGCCTGCAAAAAGCTGCCGAGGGCCGCAATCAGCGAACCGAAGTGGAGCGGGCCGGAAGGGGACGGCGCAAAGCGGCCCACATAGGGGCGAATTTGGGGGGAGGAAGGGGTATTCACAGCCATGACGGTTCGGATAAGCAGTTCAGTGAGGCGCATTTTGGGACGCCCCGCCCAAAAGCTCAATAAGAAATGCGCAATAAAAAAGGGAGCCCGCAAGCTCCCTTTTTCATATTGCAGCGGGTCGGTATCAACCGGCCATCTGCTTTTCCTTGATCTCGGCCAGCGTCTTGCAGTCGACACAGAGGTCGGCTGTCGGACGGGCTTCCAGACGGCGGATACCGATTTCGATACCGCAGTGCTCGCAGTAACCGAAGTCGTCATCTTCCAGCAGCTGCAAGGTCTTCTCGATCTTCTTGATCAGCTTGCGTTCACGGTCGCGGGTACGCAGTTCAAGAGCG
This sequence comes from Aeromonas sp. FDAARGOS 1419, assembly GCF_019047045.1. Classification (NCBI taxonomy): domain Bacteria; kingdom Pseudomonadati; phylum Pseudomonadota; class Gammaproteobacteria; order Aeromonadales; family Aeromonadaceae; genus Aeromonas; species Aeromonas sp. FDAARGOS 1419. The sequence goes on along the minus strand of NZ_CP077209.1, from coordinate 4,243,704 downwards.
AACTCTTCTTCTTGCGCGGCACGATCCACGGGATCCGGGAAGTTGGCAGCCTCGTCTTTCATATGGTCGACGGTACGATCAACTTCCTGCATCAGTTGGTTGCGCCAGGCACCCAGGATCTTGCGAAAATGCGCCTTTTGTTGGTCATTCATGTACTCCTCACCCGGCTTTTCCTGGTAAGGCGCGACACCCGCAATGGCCAGGGGGCCCAGAGATTTCCTGTTTTCGCCTGTTGGCATGCCCTGTCTCCTAATTCAGCACGCTACCCGTGCCATCCATAAATTGAGGGCGACATCTATAGCAGAAGGGTAACGGGTAAGCAAACGAGCCGTACCAATAATGTTACCCACTCCAATATTTATGCACTCCCCTCGGGTAACAGGTGACCAGATTCAAACGGGATAAACCCTTGAGCCACCATGCCTTGCACCCCAACATGGGGCCGATAGCATAAAATTTCAACCCCCGCCGCGATTGCCTGCTCAATTAGCAGACTATAGTGCGGATCTATATGGGTTGCAGGGCGCATCCGGCTTATTCCGGAGTGCAGCACCATAAAGAGCAGCACGGCCCTGTGGCCTGCCGCTTTCATGGCCATCAACTCGCGCAAATGCTTGGCACCACGGGCGGTGACCGCATCGGGGAAGTAGCCCATACCCGGATGTTCACGTTCGTCGAGCAGGGTGACCGATTTTACCTCGATGTAACAATTGCCCTTCTCGTCATCTTCCAGCAACAGATCGATGCGACTGTTCTCTTCGCCATACTTCACCTCGGTGCGCAACCGGCTGTAACCCGCCAGCGGAGCGATAGCCTCCTGCTCGATCAACTCCCGGGCGATCTGGTTGGCGCGCGCCGTGTTGACGCAGATAAAATGGCCCGCCGGGCTCTCGGCGATCTCCCAGCTGTTGGGCAGCTTGCGCTTGGGGTTGTCGGAGGTGGAGTACCAGACCCGGGTGCCAGGATCGGCACAACCGGTCATGGCACCGGTGTTGGCGCAGTGGATGGTGATGACCTCGCCGTTATCGAGTTGCACATCGGTCAGAAAGCGCTTGTAGCGGGCCACCAGCTGGCCCGATTGCAGGGGGGGATCAAAAATCACGGGTTAGCCCTCCGCGCATCTTCTTTTACCCGGGCACGCAGCGGCCAGCAGGCAAGCGGCTCATAGCGCACCCCGTCCGAAGTCGAGATGGATTGATAGAGGCAGAACTCATCGGCCTGCAGCAGAAAATTTGGGGCTGGCAGGATGGCAGGCGCCTCGCCCGCCTTGCGCGACAGGGTGACGTGGGGTCGATAACCCTGCTCGCCATTGCCAAGGCGCAACTTCTCACCGTGGCGGCGCAGCGCCTTCGCCAGCACGGTCAGCTCGTTGGGCCACTCCTTCGGGCCAATCCAGGCGGCCTTGGCCCGGCTGAACCAGCCGGTCTCATCCAGCCTGATGGAGAGCGGCGGACAGTGCTGACGCTCCACGGCGGCGATCAGGCGGCGGGTGGTCAACTCGTCCGCCTCACCCAGAAAAGCCAGGGTCAGGTGGAGGTTGGCTTGTGGCACCGGCTGACCGGGCCAGGGCAGCTTATCGCGCCAGGCGATGAGCTCGGGGGCGAGCTCCTTGACGGGCAGGGCAAAAAAGAGTTTGGCCATGTGGTGATAATGCCTTTTTCACGCTCATTGGATGGGCCCATTCTATGGCAGCCATCCGGCCATGTCTCGCCAGCCTCCCGCCCGAGTGACCATCTCCGCACATCCACTCACGGTGGCGCGGGTGGCTGTGGCAGAATAGGCGCCGTTTTACCGGTTGCCACAGAAGGTGCTCATCGCTTTGTCCCAGCTCCCCATCGTTTCGGTATTGCCCGAACTCTTTGCCGCCCTCGACAGCCACACCAGCGTGATCCTGCAGGCGCCACCCGGCGCGGGCAAATCGACCCTGCTGCCGCTGGAGCTGGTGCGTCAGAACCGGCTACCCGGCCGCATCATCATGCTGGAACCAAGGCGCCTTGCGGCGCGCAATATCGCCACTTTTCTGGCGCGCCAACTGGGGGAGAAGGTGGGCGAGCGCATCGGCCTGCGAGTGCGTGGCGAGAGCCGCACCAGCGCAGCGACCCGGTTCGAGATCGTCACCGAAGGGGTGCTGACCCGGATGTTGCAGCAGGACCCTGAGCTGACTGGCGTCTCGCTGGTGATCTTCGATGAGTTCCACGAACGCAGTCTGCACGCCGATACCGCGCTGGCCTTCGCCATCGAGAGCCAGCAGGGATTGCGCGATGACCTCAAGCTCCTGGTGATGTCCGCTACCCTGGATGGCATGGCACTCGAGACCTTGCTGCCGGATGCCCCTGTGGTTCGCTCCGAGGGGCGCGGTTTTCCCATCGACTATCACTACCGCCCCGCCAATCGCCAGCAGTGGCTGGAGCCGCAGGTCGGCGCCGTGGTGCTCGAAGCGCTGGCCGAGCAAGATGGCAGCCTACTGGTCTTTCTGCCGGGACAGGGTGAGATCGAGCGGTTGGCGCAGTGGTTGGCAGACAAACTGCCGGACGACGTGACCCTCGCCCCCCTCTACGGCCGCCTCGACATGGCGGCGCAGCAGGCAGCCATCGAACCGGCACCAGCGGGCCACCGTAAGCTGGTGCTCACCACCAATGTGGCGGAGACCTCCCTCACTATTGAGGGGATTTCGGTGGTGATCGATAGCGGGCTGGAACGACGGGCCTCCTATGATCTGAAAAGCGGTGTCACCCGACTGGAGACCCGCCAGATAGCCAAATCCTCCGCCACCCAGCGGGCAGGCCGTGCTGGCCGTCTCGGCCCTGGTATCTGCTACCGGCTCTGGAGCAGCGAGGTGCAGGAGCGACTCGCCGAGCAGAGCCCGCCAGATATCCTCACTCAGGAGCTGACCGGCCTGCTGCTGGACGCCGCCCAGTGGGGGGCAAAGGTGGAAGATCTGCCGCTGCTGGACATGCCCCCAGCCGCTGCGGTGGCCAGCGCCCAGCGGCTACTGGTGGCCCTTGGCGCCATGAAGCCGGAGGGTGAGCAACAACTCACTCCCGCTGGCCGCGCCATGGCCGCCTTCGGTACTCACCCTCGCCTTGCACGCATGCTGCTGCGCGCCCGCGAGCTGGAAGCTGAAGGTCTGACAGGGATTGTCGCCGATGCCGCTTATCTGGTGGCGTTGCAGGAAGAAGATCTGCGAGGATCGGAGCGCCTCTCTGTGTTGTTCCACCGCCGTCAAAGCGCCCTGCGCCAGAACGCTGCCCGCTGGTTTGAACGGCTTGGCGCCCGCCCTGCCAGTGCGCAGGGTCAGTGGCTCGGGCTACTCTGTGCCCTCGCCTGGCCGGATCGCATCGGCAAACTGCGCAGCGGCAGTCGCTATCAACTCAGTGGTGGGGTGAGCTGCGATCTGGTAGAAGGTCATCCCTGTCAGGGACAAGCCGCTCTCATCGCCATCGAGATGGGGCAGAACGATCGCGGCAGCCGCATCTTTATCGCCGAACCGGTCGATCTGGACGAGCTGGTGCGCCTGCTGCCAGAACTGGTGAGCGAACGGCAGTGGTTCGACTGGGATGAGCGGGAAGAGCGAGTACGCGCCGAACGCCAGCAGGTGATCGGCGAACTGGTGCTGAGCCAGCGACCGCTGACCGAACTCTCTGACGAGCAGAAAGGGCGCTGCCTGCTGCAAGGCATTCGCCGCAAGGGGCTGCATGTGCTGCCGTGGGACGAGAGCAGCGAAGGGCTGCTGGCCCGCCTGCGCTGCGCCCGCGACTGGCTGCCCGATGAGGGGTGGCCCGCGATGGATGACGAGAGCCTGCTGGCCACGCTGGAACAGTGGTTGCTGCCAGCGGTGAGCGGCATGACCCGGCTGGAGCAGTTGAAAAAGCTCAACCTCGGCGACATCCTGCGCCAATCCCTGCCCTGGCCGTTGCCCAAACGGCTGGACGAGGCGCTGCCGAGCCACTTTGCGGCGCCCACCGGCAGCCGGGTGCGGATCCGCTATCAACCGGGGCAGGCACCGGTGATCCCAGTGCGCATTCAGGAGATGTTCGGGCAAGGTTCGACCCCCTGCGTGGCCGATGGCCGGGTACCGCTGGTAGTGGAGCTGCTCTCCCCCGCCCAGCGACCGCTGCAGATCACTGCCGATCTGGCCGCTTTCTGGGCTGGATCCTACGAACAGGTGAAGAAAGAGATGAAGGGGCGCTATCCCCGCCACTACTGGCCGGATAATCCGCTGGAGGCGATGCCGACCAGGGTCACCAAGAAGAAGATGGGCATCTAGGTTCGATGGGTTAATCCCGATCGGACGTTCGCGAATGCGACATAACAAGTAGAAAGGAAAGCAAAGAGGATTTATGGCAACCCAACGACGCAAGCGTGCCCCCAAGAAGGCAGCGCCCAAACGCACCATCTGGCGCAAGCTGTTCTGGCTTGGCTTCAAGCTCTCCCTGGTGGTGGCGGCCTTTATGGTGGTGTTTGGCATCTACCTCGATACCAAGGTGCGCGAGCGCTTCGATGGCGAGAAGTGGCAGCTGCCGGTGATGGTCTACAGCCGCCCGCTGGAGCTCTACCCCAGCCAGCGCCTGTCGCGGGACCAGATGCTGCGCGAGCTCAACATGCTGAGCTACAAGCAGGTGCGCCAGCCTCACACGCCGGGTGAATACACCATCAATGGCAATCGCATCGAGCTGATTCGCCGCCCGTTCGAGTTCTATGACGGCGCCGACGGAGCCCGTGGCCTGCGCCTCACCTTCAACGGCCCGCGCCTTGAGGGGATCCAGTCGCTGGAGAACCAGCGCCAGCTCGGTTACGCCCAGATGGACCCGGTGCTGCTCGATCGCCTCAATACCGAAGATCGGGAAGATCGCCTGCTGGTGCGTATCGCCGAAGTGCCCGACAGCCTGCTGGTGACCCTGCTCACCACCGAAGATCGCGACTTCTACCAGCATGGCGGCGTCTCGCCAGTGGCCATCATGCGCGCCATGTTCGCCAACCTGATCGCGGGTCGCACCGTGCAGGGGGGCAGTACCCTCACCCAGCAGCTGGCCAAAAACTTCTTCCTGACCCGTGAGCGCAGTCTGTGGCGAAAACTGCAGGAAGCCTATATGGCGGTGCTGATCGACTATCGCTACAGCAAGGACGAGATCCTCGAGTCCTACCTCAACGAGGTCTATCTGGGGCAGAACTTCTCGCAAGGGGTCTACGGTTTCGGGCTTGCCTCCTACTTCTACTTCGGCATTCCGGTCAACGAGCTGGATATCGATCAGGTCGCCCTGCTGGTCGGTCTGGTGAAAGGCCCCTCCTATTACGACCCATGGCGCTTCCCGGAGCGGGCCAAGACCCGCCGCGATCTGGTGCTGAAGCTGCTGATGGATCACGGCAGCCTGACCCAGGCCGAATATGAGCTGGCCAGCCGCCAGCCCCTTGGCATCATCGCCCGCGGCCAGATGAGCTATGGCCGCACCCCGGCCTTTATGGGGCTGCTCAAGCGGGAGATCCAGAGCCGCTTCGGCGCCGATCTGCTCAAGCAGTCTGGCCTCAAGATCTTCACCAGCCTCGATCCCATCGCCCAGCACGCGGCCGAGCGGGCGGTCGAATCGGGCCTCGCCGATATCGAGAAGCTGCGCGGCAAGAAGAAGCTGGAGGCGGCCATGGTGGTCTCCGACTGGCACAAGGGCGAAGTGGTGGCGCTGGTGGGTGGCCGCGATCCCCGCTACGCCGGGTTCAACCGGGCGCTGGATGCCCGCCGCCAGATCGGCTCGCTGGTGAAACCGGCGGTCTACCTCACCGGTCTCTCCAACGGCCTGACCCTGGCGACCCCGCTCAAAGATCAGCCGATCCGTATTCGCGGTCAGGATGGTCAGGTCTGGACTCCGCAGAACTACGATCGCAAGTTCCGCCAGAGCGTGCCGCTGATGGATGCGTTGGCCAGCTCCCTCAACGTGCCGACCGTCAATCTGGGTCTGCAAGTGGGACTGGAGAAGGTTGTCGACACCCTGCACAAGCTGGGAGTCCAGCAGGAGATCCAGCCCTATCCGTCGCTGGTGCTGGGGGCGGTCGCCCTCTCCCCGCTGGAGGTGAACCAGATGTATCTGCCCATCGCCAATCAGGGGCTCACCCAGCCGCTGTCGGCCATTCGCGCCGTGGTGAACGGAGATGGCAGCCTGCTCTATCAGCATGACCAGACCGCCAAGCGGGTCACCGACCAGCAAGCAAGCTGGCTGACCCTGTTCGCCATGACCAAGACGGTGAGTCAGGGCACAGCCCGCGCGCTCAGTGCCAAGTTCCCCGGCGCCACCATGGCGGCCAAGACCGGCACTACCAACGAGCTGCGCGACTCCTGGTTTGCCGGGATGGACAACAACGAGCTGGTCAGTATCTGGGTCGGTCGCGACGACAACACCCCGGCGGGCTTGACCGGAGCCAGCGGTGCTCTGCAGCTCTTTAGCGGCTACATGAGCCAGCGCGGCGTCAACAGTCTGGGATTGAAGATGCCGGAAGGGGTCACCTGGGCCAACTTCTCCCGCGCCAGCGGCACCCGCGTCACCAGCGACTGCCCGGGCAGCCTGCAGGTGCCGGCTAAAGCCTCCACCATGGGCTCCCCGGCCGGTTGCGCCAGCAGTGCGTCGCCGCGCAGTGCGCTGGATGACTGGTTCGGCGGTTTCTTCAACTAGATCAACGACACGGGCAGCACAGGCTGCCCGTTCACTATGCTGCTGACAAGGAAACACCATGACCTTTCCGCTGTTTGACGCCATCCACCATGTGGCCATCATCGCCAGCGATTACCCACGCTCGCGCCACTTCTATCACGAAGTGCTGGGGCTGCCCATCATCGCCGAGACCCTGCGCGAAGCGCGCCAGTCGTGGAAACTGGATCTGGCCCTGCCGGACGGCAGCCAGCTGGAGCTGTTCAGCTTCCCCTCGCCTCCCAAGCGCCCCTCCCGCCCCGAGGCGTGCGGCCTGCGCCATCTCGCCTTTCGGGTCAGCGATCTTGACCGGGTCATCGCCCACCTGCTGGCCCATCGGGTCGAGGTAGAGCCGGTGCGGGTGGACGAGCTGACCGGCAAGCGCTTTACCTTCTTCGCCGACCCCGACGGCCTGCCGCTGGAGCTCTACGAAGCGCCGCGCTGAGCCTGCATCGACCAAGCAATCAGCCAAACAAAAGCCGCCCGGTTGCAACTGGGCGGCTTTTCTTATTGCTCCAGGTTATCAGGCGGTAGTCAGCATAACGACAGCCAGCGCCATCACCATCATGCCAGCCCAGCCGATGGGCTTGAGCCGCTCACCGAAGAAGAGCAAACCACCCAGCGCCGTACCGACGATGCCGATAGCCCCCCAGGTGGCGTAGGCAACAGCCAGGTCAATCTGGCCGCCACTTACCGCTTCCGAGAGCAGGGTAAAGGCGCCGAGTACCAGCATGATCCCTAGGAATCCCCACCCCTTGTAACGAAACCCCTTGGAGCGGTTGATGGCCATGTTGGCGCCGATATCGATCAGTGCGGCGCCCAGTACAATCACAAACGGACTCATGCAGTGGCCTCCGCTTCTACTGACTTGTCTGCAGGCTCATCATGGGTCTCCCCCATGGTCACCATAACAATCCCCACTATCGCGAGAGCCAGGCCAATCAGCTCCTGAACGGTCACATCGTAACCAAGGAACATGACCGACACTATGGTGATCAGGGTGATCCCGAGCCCCTCCCAGAGCGCAAACGCAATACCAATGGAGATTGTTTTGGCGGCTTTCGCCAGCAACCAGTACGAGAAGCCGATCAACAGCCACATCGGGATGTAATTCATCCAGCCAGCTCCCTGCTCGGGGATCATGGCCATGCTGGAGGTACCGGCGACCTCGGTCACGATGGCGCCGGTCAAAAACAGCCGGGCCAGAAACATACGACTTAATAACATATAAGATGCCTTTGTTGCTTCGACGGGAGAGATGGTAAACGGGGAGAAGCAACTCGCGACAATCGCTCAGCGTCGATTATTCCGACGCCACAGGTTTGCCTTGCCTTGGTTCGGCACGCTAAGGTGATGGTGAAAAAATCCGTCATGGCCTGTAAAACATGAAGCTATATCAGATAGAACTCTTTGTAGAGTCAGCCAATAGCGGCTCTATTGCCAACACCGCCCGTCGCCTCGGCAAAAGCCGCAGCGCCGTCAGCACCGCCATCGCGGCGCTGGAAGTTGAGCTTGGCGTCGAACTTTTTGAACGAGGCGCCAATCAGAGTCGCCTGACCGAGATCGGCGAGCTGGTGCTTGATGATTGCACTCGCCTGCTGCAGGCAGCCAACAGCCTGCAGCAGAAGTGCAAACATTACGCCTCGGGGGCCGAAGTGGCGCTGCGGGTTGCCCGCGATGACGCCATTCCCGAGCCGGTGTGGCGCGAGATGCTGGCCAGCCTGCACAATCAGTTTCCCGGTACCAGTATCTCGCTGGTGCTCGCCTCCCCGCCCGAACTGCCGGCGCTGGTGGAAGAGGGATTCGTCGATGCCGCCTTTGGCCTTATTACCGAAGATCAGGAGCGCAGCGGCCTCAATATCGACATGCTCAACCCGATCCGCACCCTGATGGTGGTGGCACCCAGCCATCCGCTGGCCGGACTGAAGCGGGTCAAACAGCAGGATCTGACCGATCACACCCAGGTCACCCTCTCGTATGTAGATGAATTTTCGGTAAAAAGCCTGCTACCTGTGGGAGGCCAGCATATCGGTCTCTCCAGCTTCGAGTTGATGCGCAATGCGGTGCTGGACGGACTGGGCTGGGCGGTGCTCCCCTCGCCACTGATCCAGAGCCAGCTGCGACAAGGCTCCCTGCTGACTCTGAAACACAAGTTCAGCCTGCAGTGGCGGGATTACGGGGTCTATCTGGCGGAAAACGCCTATCACGGCAAGGTGTTGGCCTGGTTGAAGAAGTCGATCCAGGGGTATCTGGAACCTTTCGAGTAGCGATAAAGAGGCGGAGCCAGCTCACGATATCTACTTATCCTGATGATCCGAGCGGATGTGATCGTGCATACTGTTCACATACTCATTGAGCGCCGGAGGCGTAACCGATATGAGCAGTGCCCAAGACAAGGACGATATCTTGCTGGACGACGACATCATCGAACTCGATGATGAGGAGGTCGTGGTCCCCAAGGCACTCAACCCATGGCAAGTGCTGATCGTGGATGATGAGCCGGATATCCATCATGCCACCCGCCTGGCCCTCTCCAACATTCATTACAAATCCCGTCCGCTGGAGCTGCTCAATGCCTACAGTGGCGCCGAAGCTGGCCGTATGCTGGAGGCCAATCCCAGGATTGCACTGATCCTGCTCGATGTGGTGATGGAGACAGAAGACGCAGGTCTGCGGCTGGTACACCGGATCCGCAACGAAATGCATAACTCGCTGGTGCGGATCGTGCTGCGTACCGGCCAGCCCGGCCAAGCACCCGAGCAGCGGGTGATCCTCGATTACGACATCAATGACTACAAGACCAAGACCGAACTGACGGTACAAAAGCTCTACACCACCGTCATCGCATCCCTGCGTTCATACGAAACCCTCAGTGCCATCGACAAGAGCCGGCAGGGGCTCGGCAAAATTCTCGAAGGGGCGGGCGATCTCTACCATCTTCATTCACTCAAGGAGTTTGCCTCCGGCGTGCTGAAACAGATCAGCGCCATTCTCGATGTGGGCACCGAAGGGGCTATCTGTGCCGAGCGCCGTCCCGGCGAACAGGGGCTGGAGATCCTCGCCGCCACCGGCGACTACGAGACTCTGCTGGATGATGGCAAGATCACCGACTTTCCCACCCTCAATGACTCGGTCATGAAGGCTCTGGCGGCGCGCTGCAACCGCTTTGAACACCCACAGGACTCCCTCTATATCGCCGCCCAGAATGGTCGCGAGTTCGTGCTGAGTTTTACCCCGACCCAGCCTCTCGATCCCCTCGAATGCGATCTGCTGGATGTCTTCTGTCAGCGCATCTCGGCGGCCTACGACAACCTCTATCTCTACAACCAGTTGCTGCGCGCCCAGGAGGCCACCGTGGTGGCGCTGGCGGCGCTGGCGGAGTTTCGCGACTCCGATACCGGCGAGCATGTCTTGCGGGTGCAGAAACTCTCGGATGCCATCGTGGCCGAATTGAAGCAGATGGCGGCCTATCCCGAGCAGCTGACCCCGGAGTTTGTCGAAATGATCGGCATGGCCTCCATCCTGCACGATGTGGGCAAGGTGGGCACCCCGGACCATATCCTGCACAAGCCCGGACGTTTCGACCCGGAAGAGCGGGCCATCATGGAGCAGCACGCCGGTATCGGCGCCAATATCCTGCACAAGGCGGGTGAAATGGTGGAGGGAACCAGCTACCTCTCTCTCGGCGCCGAAATCGCTCGGGGCCACCATGAACACTTCGATGGCAAGGGCTACCCGCAGCAGCTGGCTGCTCAGCAGATCCCGCTGTCGGCGCGGATTGTGGCGGTAGTCGATGTATTCGATGCCCTGCTCAGCAAGCGCCCCTACAAGGAGCCCTGGACGCTGGCGCAGACCATGGAGTATATCCAGTCCCGCTCCGGCACCCAGTTTGACCCTCATGTAGTGACAGCCCTGTCGCGACTGGTCAACGAGTCGAGACTCCCCTACTCGCTCTGACCATCTTTGCTCGCAACTCCACATGCCCTGCCGGTGACCAAGGTCAGCGGCTGGGCATCAAAACAGCCGTTTTGTTGCATCCCGCACACATCAAAGTGCCGCAAAGCGGAAACATCCCCCTTCTTTGTTAGCGATAGCCGCTGAAATATGGTCATTTAACATCACATCGCTATAATATCGGCCTGCAAACCTGATACTAACAACGAAGGAATTATCATGAGCCTGAACCTGGTACCGGCCGGCAAGAGCCTGCCCGACGATATCTATGTCATCATCGAAATCCCGCAGAATGCCGACCCGATCAAATACGAAGTCGACAAGGACAGCGGTGCTATTTTCGTCGATCGCTTCATGTCTACCCCGATGTTCTATCCGTGCAACTACGGCTACGTGAACGCGACCCTCTCTCTGGATGGTGACCCCGTCGACGTACTGGTTCCGACCCCCTACCCGCTGCTGGCCGGTTCCGTCATTCGCTGCCGCCCGGTTGGCGTGCTGAAGATGACCGACGAATCTGGCGAAGATGCCAAGATCGTTGCTGTACCGCACTCCAAGCTGACCAAGCAGTACGACCACATCCAGGATGTGAACGATCTGCCGGAACTGCTGAAAGCCCAGATCCAGCACTTCTTCGAGCGCTACAAAGAGCTGGAAGCGGGCAAATGGGTCAAGGTGGAAGGTTGGGGCGACAAGGCCGCTGCCGAAGCCGAGATCAAGACCTCTGCCGAGCGTTACGCTGCCAAGTGAGCGTCACTCGGTTTGTAAAAAAAGGCGCCTTATGGCGCCTTTTTTGTCGGTGTTTGCGGCAGCTGACCGGTCGCATCTCCAGCAGGATTGCCCTGAATGTATATTTCACGACCATCTTTCTGGTAGGGACGATAGTAATCACCGCCACAGCGATAGCCGCCGCCCGGCTGGCTCATCAGCTCGCAGTTGACTGGCAACACCTCCAGCCACTTGATCGCCTGCTGGTAGCGCAGCCACTCCTGCCATTCGTGTTCGCGCGCCAACTGATCACGCAGGGCAAAGGTATCCGCAATGGACATCCCCTTGTTGACGATCACCTGACCCGCCATGGCTGGCAGGCTGAGCAGCCCAAACAGCACTATGATCCAAGGCTTCATAACCCCTCCAGAGTGACTTAATTTCACAATTAAATTAAAAGTCACATCAATCTGTTATCCAGATCACAAAACGAAACATCACCAAAGTGGTGCCGGCTCACCTAGTTGTTAATTATCGTCCACGGCAGGAAGCACCACCATGAAGCTGACCCCCGCGCTGTTGCTCAGCCTCACTCTCTGCACCACTCTTGGTGCTACAAGCAACGCCAGCGAAATCAACATGAGCTGGCAGTGGCAATCCACCGATGGCCAGCGCAAGCACTTCCAGCTGACCACCGACGATCAGGTGATGGCCGCCAGTCGCCACGAGATGAGCCTGCTGAAGGCCTCTCTCACCAATCCGCTGGAGACCCTTTACGCCTATATCAGCCCACGGCTCTACAACAGCATCAACCTGATCAATCAGAGCAGCCCCGAGACAGCTACCAAGTTTCGCAATCTGGAGCAGGCCTTCACCCTGCGGGACGACAGCATGGAGTCGCTGCTGTTCTGGCAAGCCTACCAACAGTATCAGGAGGATGCCTTCTACCAGATGAGGGTGATACCCTGCGTCCATCCTGCCAATCGCAAACTGCCTTGCGTACGCCCCGATTACTCCCAGCTCTTCTACCACTTCAAAGGGCACCTCAAGCCACTGGCGCAGCAGTTTGCCGCCAAGGATCTCGCCACCAGTGTCAGCCTGATGCAAGAGTGGCTAAACGCCATCCCCACCCAGCCGGAGCAGCTGGATCACTTCGCGCCGCCGCTGCAGGCACTGCAAGATAACAAGGCCGACAGCGATGAGAAGGCTCTGCTGATGGCCAGCCTGCTGGCAGAGCTGGCCCCGCAATATGTGCTCAGCATCATCTATCCGGATATCAGCATTGGCAGCGTCTCCCCTGCCTGGCTGGCCATTACGGCAGACAGTGGCGTACCCGGTGATGTGGTGGTGATCAACAATCAGCGCCATGTGCTGCTGACCGGTTCGTCCCTGCTGGCCCAGCAGATGACCATGGCCAAGATCCCCCTCATCAGCGAGTCGCTCTACTGACGCAGACAGCTCAGACCAGCTGCCAATTCATTGATTTTTATCGATGTCATGCCATCCTAGCCGCCCTTGCCAGCCAACCACCTGACTGGCGGGGCGCCGACGCTTCTGAATTGAGATCTTATTTAACACTTTTTAAACAGATCCGATCAGTTTAGGATGAAGCTCGCCCATTCCCTCAATCCGAAACTCGTTATAACATAACAAATGGAGTGTCATCAGGATGAAACATCTCGTACTTACTTTGGCGCTGCTGCCATCTCTGGTCTTTGCTCACAACTTCAAGGATGGCAACCCGGTGCCGCTGGTCAATGTCAGTGACAAGGGCGAGCTGGTACTGAATGGCAAGGATATCGGCTACCAGCCGTGGCAGAGCACCTCGCTCACCGGCAAGGTGTTTCTGATCCAGCATATTGCCGGCCGCTCCAGTGCCAAGGAGCTGAACGCCCCGATGATCGAGGCGATCAAGGCCGCCAAGTTGCCGCAAGACAAGTACCAGACCGTTACCGTCATCAACAGCAATGACGCCATCTGGGGCACCTCCGGCTTCGTGAAGAGCAGTGCCGAGGACAGCAAGAAAGAGTTCCCCTGGTCCGCCATGGTGCTGGATGCCAAGGGGATGGCGCGCAACGCCTGGGATCTGACGCCGGAAAGCTCGGCGATCATCCTGCTGGATAAAGAGGGCAAGGTGCTGTTTGCCAAAGATGGCCAGCTCGATGCCAACAACATTGCTACCGTGATGGGGCTCATCAAGTCCCATCTCTAAGTCAGAGAGAAAGGGCGCTGATGGCGCCCTTTCCATAAGGGTCTATGGGTCGTATCAAGCTGAAAATCTGGATCTTGCTGCTGGGCTGGTTATGGCTGCAGCCTGCCCTTGCCCAGCACCAGTTTGAATCTGCCCTGCCCGGCCACGACGACCATCACTGCCTGGTTTGCGCCCTCCATCTGGATGGCAAGCAGGTCATCACCGCCACCCCCTATTGTTTCCCCGGTTCGACCTCTGTTCTGCCCGCAGTTGCAATCATGCAACGCTCGGCGGATACCGCCACGCTTCACAGCTATGCCATCCGTGCGCCGCCCGCCTCTGTTTTTCTCTATCCCTTTGTTTAATTTCGCTATTTGTTTTGAAAAAAGGATTAAAGATGAAAGCAGTTACTCTGTTGCTGGCCGCAGCGGCCTTTGGCGCACACGCAAATCACGACGAACACGAGAGCCACAGCCACGGCGCCCACGAGCATGGCCACGGCCACCTCAATCTGGTGGTCGATGGCGACCAGTTGATGATCGAACTGCAGGCCCCTGCAGCCGATCTGGTGGGCTTCGAGCACGCCGCCAAGAGCGATGAAGAGAAGGCGCAGTATGCCAAGGCGGTCGCCCGCCTCAAGCAGCCTGACGCCCTGTTCCGCTTCGACCCGGCCGCTGGCTGCAAACTGACCCAGCAGGAGCTGCAAGCCGCCAAAGAAGAGCATGATCACGATCACGACCATGACCATGACAAGGCTGCCAGCGACAAACATGAAGACCACCATGATCATGACGAAGCGGGTCACGCCGACATGGGGGCCATGTACACCTACACCTGCGCCACCCCGGCCAAACTGACCGGCCTTGAGGCGACCCTGTTCAGCGTCTATCCGAGCCTTGAGAAGCTGAGCGTGCAGGGCATTCTGCCTACCGGCCAGACCGCGGGCGAGCTGACCCCGTCCGCCAACAAGCTGAGCTGGTAACGCCATGAAAAAAGCCGTGGTTGAGATCCGCGATCTGGCCTTTGCCTGGCCAGGTGGCGACGCTGTACTCGATCTGCCCGCCCTCACCATCCGCGAGGGTGAGCGGGTCTTTATCAAGGGTCCATCGGGCTCTGGCAAATCGACCCTGCTCGGGTTGCTGGCCGGGATCCAGACCGCCAACCACGGCACCCTGGAGGTGCTGGGCCAACCATTGGCCCGGCTCTCTGGCCGTGCCCGTGACCACTTCCGGGCGGCCAATCTGGGTTATATCTTCCAGCAGTTCAATCTGCTGCCCTTTCTCTCGGTGCAGGACAACGTGACCGCTGCCCTCACCTTTTCGCCCGCCAAACGGGCTCGCCTGCAAGGGAGTCCGGAGCAGGAGGCGCGCCGTCTGCTGGCGGAGCTGCAACTGCCGGATGACGCGCTGCATCGCCCCGTCCATGCCCTCAGCATCGGCCAGCAGCAACGAGTTGCCGCCGCACGGGCGCTGATCGGCTCGCCACCGCTGGTGATCGCCGACGAGCCCACCTCGGCCCTCGACACCGACAACCGGGCGGCCTTTATCAAGCTGTTGTTCGAGGAGTGCGACAAGCAGGGCTCGACCCTGATCTTCGTCAGCCACGACCCTTATCTCGAACCCCTGTTCCCGCGGGTCGAAAACCTGCAACAGCTCAACCGGAGGGCATCATGCTAAAGCTAGCCCTGCAAAGCCTCTGGGCCCGCCGCCTTACCGCCGGGCTCACCCTGCTGGCCGTCGCCATCAGCGTCACCCTGCTGCTCGGGGTGGAGCGAGTGCGCACCCAGGCCCGCGAAAGTTTCTCCAACACCGTCTCGGGGACCGACCTCATCGTCGGCGCCCGCTCCGGTCAGGTGAACCTGCTGCTCTACTCGGTGTTTCGCATCGGCAACCCCACCAACAATGTGGGGTGGGACTCCTATCAAGCCATCAAGCAGAAACCCGGCGTCGCCTGGACCATCCCGCTCTCCCTTGGCGACTCCCACAAGGGATTTCGGGTGCTCGGCACCAATGGGGACTACTTCACCCACCTGAAGTACGGTCAGCAGCAGTCGCTGCAACTGCGGGAAGGGCGGCCGTTCGAGACGCCGTTTGAAGCGGTACTCGGCGCCCAGGTGGCCGAGAAACTCGGCTATCACCTTGACCAGTCCATCGTCATCGCCCACGGTGCTGGCAACACCTCGTTCAGCCAACACGACAACCTGCCATTCAAGGTGGTGGGTATTCTGGCGCCGACCGGCACGCCCATCGATCGCACCATCCATGTGCCGCTGGCGGGGATAGAGGCGATCCATCTTGGTTGGGATACCGGCCGCCACAGCAAGAACGTGACACCGGAGCAGGCGCTGGCGCAGGATCTCACCCCTAAAACCATCACCGCCTTTATGGTTGGCTTGAGTAACCGGATCCTGGCGTTCCAGCTGCAACGCAGCGTCAACACCTATCCCAAAGAACCGCTGATGGCGATCCTGCCGGGCGCCGCCCTGCAGGAGCTGTGGAGCCTGATGAGCGTGGCGGAAACCGCGCTGTCGGTCATCGCCGGTTTTGTGGTGGTGGCGGGCCTTATCGGCATGCTGACCACCCTGCTGGCAGGGCTTAACGAGCGGCGCCGGGAGCTCGCTATTTTGCGATCCCTCGGCGCGGGCCCTGCCCACCTGTTCCTGCTGCTGGCGCTGGAGGCCATGGCGCTGACCACGGTCGGCATCGCCCTCGGGGTCGCCGTGCTCTATCTGGGGCAGGGGCTTGCCTCGCCCTGGCTGCTCAGCCACTATGGCCTGCAACTGAGTCTGGGGCTGCCGAGCACCTACGAGTGGCAGTTGCTGGGGGTAGTCTGGCTGGCAGGCATGGTGATCGGCCTGCTCCCTGCTGCACGCGCTTACCGCTACAGCCTGAGCGATGGCATGAGCATTCGCGTCTAGCGAGACGCCCAAAATAGAAACAGAAGGACAGATGATGAAGTGGAAAATTGTGGCGCTGCTCGCCAGCCTGCTGGTGCTGCCCGCCCTGGCCGCCGATTACAAGACCATCGACTGGGATGTGCTCATCCCGGAAGGGGAGAAACTGCTGCCACCGCCCCAGGTCAATCACGAAGATCCCATGTCGGTGCCGCAACCAGTGGGCGGGGTAAACAAGAAGCTGGACAACCAGGATGTGCGCATTCCGGGCTTCGTGGTGCCGCTGGAAGGGGATGCCAAGAAGATCACCGCCTTCCTGCTGGTGCCCTACTTCGGCGCCTGCATCCATGTGCCGCCGCCCCCCACCAATCAGGTGATCTATGTGAGCTACCCCAAGGGTGCGCCGGTGGATGATCTGTGGGATGCCATCTGGGTGAAAGGCAAGATGCGCACGGTCAGCTCCAGCCACGAGATGGCCACCGCCTCCTACTCGATGGAAGCGGTCGAGGTGAGCGTCTACGAGGAGTAATCCTTCCGTTGCAAAAAAAGCGGCCTCCACGGAGGCCGCTTTGTTATCTTGGCATCCCGGTTGGAGTAACATTCAGCTCCAGAACCTGTGCGAATGGAGTCAGCATGGCAGACCTCCCCCCCCCGAAAAAAGAGAGTTCGATCCTGAGCAGCCAGGAGCAGACCCTGCGTCTGGCCCGCAGCCGCGGTATCGACGGCATGCTCACCCGCAATACCGACAGCACCTTCGAACAGCGCGCCACCTTTCGCCATCTGGCGGATCAGGCCGCCCGCCAGCGCAATCTGGAAGCCATCATGGTGATGGCCTCCCGCCACTGCGAAGAGACCGCGGCTGGCGGCGAGATGGACAGCGACTGGCTGACCCGCTTCCTGCAACTGGCGGAAGATATCAGCATGGTGCCGATGCAGCAGCTGTGGGGGCGGATCTTCGCGCTGGAAGTCGCCACGCCGGGCCGCTTCTCCATCCGGGCGCTCGCCACCCTCAAAGAGATGACCCAGCGCGAGGCCCAGCTGTTTCAGCGCATCTGTTCACTGACTTGCCACTACACCGGCAGCGACGAGCAGCGACTGCTGCTGGGGCTGCACAAGGGGGCCACCCTGCTGAGTCGTGCCAAGGCAACGCGCCTTGGCCTTGGCAAATACCGACTGCCCTACAACGCCCTGCTGCAACTGTTTGAGCTCGGGCTGCTGCATCGCGCGGAGCTGGAATCCGGCCCGCTGCCTGCCGATGGGGTCGAGCTGGAGTTCGGCAACCAGCGCTGGCGGCTGCAGTGCAAGCAGAACAACATCACCCTGCTCTACTACCGCCTCACCCCGGTGGGCAACGAGCTCGCCCAGCTGCTGCAAGAGTCGCCGCTGGAGGAGTACCTGCAGGATCTGAAAACCGTGCTGGTGCAGGGGATCCAGATTGAAGTGATGCAGCTCGTCAGCGCCCCCTCCTCACCCGCTCCCGACCCTCTCCCCTGATCTCTGGCGGGGCAGCGGATGCCCCGTCGGTTCATGGCTCCTTCGCATCAAGCTGCTGGCTCCAAGCTTATGGGCTTGTCCAGAATAGGTTGCAAATTGCAGATGCCGCAGAGGCACACCCCGTCAGATCCGTTGCATATTGCAAACAACCACGCGCTTTTCCTCTCCAAACCTCGCTAATAACACATCAATCATTAGTTTTTGCCAGCTGGCCCGCCCCTTGCACATGTCTTGATGCAGATCAAAATTTAACCACCACAGCTCGGGAGCAAGGCCATGAGAATCAATCAACCGGTTACCCAAAGAGAACGTCTCTATCCAGACCACCAGAGCCTGATCTCCACCACGGATCTGGAGAGCCGCATCACCTACGCCAACGATGAGTTCTGCGAGATAGCAGGCTTCTCGCTCGACGAGCTGAAGGGGGAACACCACAATCTGGTGCGCCACCCTGACATGCCGAAACAGGCCTTTGCCGATCTGTGGGGTCACATCAGGGATGGCAAGAGCTGGATGGGACCGGTGAAAAATCGCAGCAAGAATGGCGATCACTACTGGGTCAGCGCCTTTGTCACCCCCATCAAGGATGCCAGCGGCCGGGTGGTGGAGTATCAGTCGGTGCGCACGGCCCCGAGCGAGGAGATCAAACAGCGGGCCGAGAAGGTCTATGCCGACCTGCGCAACAACAAGCTGCCGCTGGCGCTCAAGTTGCCCACCTTCTCCCATACCCTGACCATCAACCTCTGTCTGCTGCTGAGCCTGCTCGCCATGTTTGCCCTGGGCTACAGCCACGACATGAACTGGCAACTGGCGCTGGCCGCCCTGCCGCTGGCGATAGCGGCCATCACCCTGAATGCCCTCTCCCGTCGCCTCGGCAAGCTCAACAAGATGGCCCGCAGCCGCTTTGACAACCCATTAATGCAGCTGCTCTACACCAACAAGGTGGACAATATCGCCGCCATCGAACTCTCGATGGTGATGAATCAGGCCGAGTTCAACGCCGTGCTGGCCCGCACCCAACAGACTTGCAGCAAGATCCTGCAGGCCGCTGAGGGGGATCTGCGCAACGCCGAATCCATCACCGACAACCTGCAACAGCAGCAGGCCGAAACCAATCAGGTAGCGACCGCCGTGACCGAAATGTCGGAGTCCATTCGCGAGGTGTCACAAAGCTCGACTGACTCCTCCAGCCTGCTGGATGAAACGGCCGTGCTGTTCAAGAGCGGCAACAGTAGCGTGGCCGAAACCGTGGCTGCCGTGGCGGGCATGAACAGCGAACTTATCACCTCCAAGAGCGTGATCAGTGCGCTGGTCGGCCACTGCCGTGATATCGACGGCATCCTCGATGTGATCAACAACATCGCCAACCAGACCAACCTGCTGGCCCTCAACGCCGCCATCGAAGCGGCCCGGGCTGGCGAAGCGGGTCGCGGCTTCTCGGTAGTGGCCGATGAGATCCGCACCCTCGCCATCAAGACCCAATCCTCGACCAGCGAGATCCAGAAGATGATCACCGAGCTGCAAAACAGCTCTGGCGAGGCTGAGCAAGCGATGGAGAAGGGCTGCCAACTTGCCGACAGTTGCCAGCAGAAGGCCACCGCGACCGGCAACATTCTCCAGCAGATCAACAACATGTTGCAGCAGGTGGCCTCCGGCAGCAGCCAGATTGCCCAGGCGGTGCAAGAGCAGTCCCACGTTACCGCCGAGATCAACCGCAACGTGCTCAGCATCAAGACCCTGGCCGATGACTCCAGCGTTGGCAGCCAGCACGCCGTGCACGGCATCACCCAGCTGGTAAACCAGTTAAGCGATCTCGACCGGCTGGTACGCCAGTTCCAGAAGGGGGCTCCGGCAAGCCAAAGCCGCTACGAAGTGGCCGCCACCCGCGCCGTGCCGGTTCGCCAAGCCAGATAACCACTACCCAAACAATCACCGCAGACAAACCCTATGGGCCCTTGGGCCCATAGGGTTTTTTAATGCCCGCCAACAAGAGGACGACATCCTCGCTTCACTATCCGATTTCCCTCTGCGCTGATGGGCCCAAGTGGTTGAGTGACCACATTTAAACCCATTAATGATTAATTTATTGATCTCGCTCAGAAAACCGCCCGCTTGCGCTTTTCACCCCAGCCCCGTTCGGTAACATAGCCGCTTGGCAACCCCTCGTTGGAGTCAGCCATGAACCAAACCAGTGCCAAAACGCCGGTAAAAAGCAGCAAACTGGAGGCTGAAATTCAGGGGCGGTAGCGTGGTTTTTGCAGGTTGGCGCAGAACGTAGCGAAGACCAACAGACAAGTTCTTCAGCGTTAAAGGGAAAAATATGGATGTCATTAAGGCTTTAGAAATCATCTCAGCATTGTCAGAAGGTGTTAATCCTGAAACCGGTGAAGAGTTATCTGAAGAAAGCTGCTTCAATCAACCCAAAGTCATTCGAGCTTTATTTATCGCAAAACAGAGCCTCGAAGCATCAATCATTTCTGAAAAGCGTAAATCTGATTTACCAGAAAATGCTGGTAAGCCATGGAAGCCAGACGAAGATGAGATATTAGCAAATAGCTTTGACTCAGGCTTAGGTATTGATGAATTATCAAAAATCCACAAAAGAACAAAAGGATCCATTGCATCCAGGTTAGTTCGTTTAGGTAAAATAAATGAGCGTTCCGATATTTATACTCGGTAGCCTCGCTTTTGTTGGTCGGCGCAGAACGTAGCTAAGCCCAACATACGAGATATCATTGCTTCTAGTTGAATATTTTATATGTATTAGCATTAAATTACCCTCGGGATAATCAAATGGAAATAAACTCCGTTCAAGAGCTTCTTGAACAGCTTGAAAGAATAAAAAAAGACCAAACCAAAACAATTTGGTATAGAGGACAAGGCTCAAAAGAATGGTCTCTAACACCATATTATATGCGCCTTGACGGGACAAAATCCGAGTCTACTTTTCTTAAGCGATTCAAACAAAGTGCTGCAATGCTAATAGATACTAATCCAAAGGGCTCTTTTGATTGGTTATTTCTCATGCAACATTATGGCGTACCTACGAGATTATTGGATTGGAGTGAAAGTCCTTTAGTAGCCCTCTACTTTGCAGTTGAAAATTTAGAAAAACATGGCGCTGATGATGGAGCATTATGGTTACTATATCCATCTGAGCTAAATAAAAATGCTAGAATAAACAATAAAGAAGAAGAGGGCTTCATTCCTTCCTTTGATGATGAAGAACTAGAAAGCTATTCTGTCGAGAGCTTGAAAAACAACGCAAGAATTCAATTGCTCCCTGTAGCGACAATTGCAACTAGAAATAATCCAAGAATACAAGCTCAGTTAGGCGTTTTTACCATACATCATCATGAAAACATCCCTATAGAAGATGTAGGAGATAAATCACACACAATTAAGCTTGTTATTCCAGCCAAATCCAAGGAACATATTAAAAATCAACTAGCGCTTCTGGGATATACTAAATTCCAACTTTTTCCAGAGTTGTCTAGCATCGGCGATATTATTAAGGAAGGTGTAAAATGAGTTATATTGAGACCTCTCCTCTTAAAAACACAACAACAATGCTTATATATGCGGAAAGGGATGAGATAAAACTTGACCCACCTTATCAGCGGATGGGCGATGTATGGCCATTAGAAAAAAGACAATTACTGATAGATTCTATTTTAAATGACTATGACATACCTAAAATATATTTCCATATTTATGATAGAGAAGAGAAATCAGAAACAGGTATTTCATACTCGGTTATTGATGGAAGACAACGACTAGAGACAATCTGGAAGTTTATAGAAGGTGACTTTACTCTATCAGATGATTTTGAATATCAGAGAGACCCGACAATTAAATTATCAGGTCTAAGCTATGAAGATATAGCAAAAGAACACCCTAGGATTAGAATTCAATTCGATTCTTTCGTACTTCCTATTGTCGGTGTTAGTACTGATGATGAGGACTTAATTGAAGATATGTTTTCACGGCTTAATGAGGCCGTACCACTGAATGCAGCAGAAAAGAGAAATGCATTAGGTGGTGCAGTTGTACATGCTATAAGAAGTATAGGAAATCATGAGTTCTTTACAAGCAGAGTAAAATTTAAAAACAATCGCTATCAGCATATGGAAGTTGCAGGAAGAATACTTTTAACAGAACATAGCCTATCAACAACAAATAAATTAATAGACACAAAGAAAGCTTACTTGGATAGCTTTGTCAAAAGAAACAA
The DNA here is from genome assembly GCF_019047045.1 of Aeromonas sp. FDAARGOS 1419. Classification (NCBI taxonomy): domain Bacteria; kingdom Pseudomonadati; phylum Pseudomonadota; class Gammaproteobacteria; order Aeromonadales; family Aeromonadaceae; genus Aeromonas; species Aeromonas sp. FDAARGOS 1419. Next base: position 4,221,556 of record NZ_CP077209.1, on the reverse strand, counting down.
GACAGAAAGCAAAGAGCTGTCACATGCATATGACAATGTCATATACATTATGAACCACATGACGAAATCATTTATCCAGTCCGATGACTTATTAAGAGCACAAGGTAATATAGTCCTATACTACATGCTATTTAAAAGAGCATTAGATTTAGGAGAAGAACATAAAATCACAAGAAGAAAACTAATCGATTTTAGAGAAAAACTATCGACAAATAGGAAAGCTGCAGAAAATGACTATTCTGAATCAAACTTTGACTTGTTAGAATATGATCGTCTATCACAACAAGGCACTAATGACGCATCCAATATAAGAGAGCGTTTCAGAACATTAGCAAGCGAAATGAATCTAAGCCACGTTGACATATAAAACTGTCCATATGTTCGAATAGCGCAGCGTATTCGGACAATAGCGAATAACCCCGCCGCGATATAAGCAAGGATCGGAAGATCCTTTTGCGGAGTTACGATCGACCCCCCTTGGGGTGGCTCAAGACTCGCCGGTGCCACTATAAGCTGGATTTATGGGTTTTCCGATAATGACCCAACTTTTGCTTATGGTGGCTGCCGCCAGTCCAGCAGCGCCTGTGATGGCCAACTGGCCAGCCGCCGGGCGCTTGTTATACGTTTTTCCGATCCAGCTACAGGTAGTTCCCCTGCCGCAGGGCGGTCAGCAGCTCATCCACCAGAACTTCCACCGATTTACCGGCATTCAGCAGATGAATTTCCGGACTTTCCGGTGCCTCATAGGCGGAGTCGATACCGGTAAAGTTGCGAATTTCCCCTGCCCGCGCTTTTTTATAGAGCCCCTTGGGGTCGCGCTCTTCGCAGATGGCAAGCGGCGCATCGACAAACACCTCGACAAACTCCCCTTCGCCCAAGAGATTGCGCACCAGCGCCCGCTCGGCACGAAATGGCGAGATAAAGGCGGTGAGCACGATAAGGCCCGCATCCACCATCAGTTTTGCCACTTCACCAACCCGGCGGATATTCTCCTGCCGCGCAGCATCATCGAAACCGAGATCGCCACAGAGGCCGTGGCGCACATTGTCCCCATCCAGCAGATAGGTGTGCTTGCCTTGTGCCGCCAGCGCCTGCTCCAGCGCCCCTGCCAAGGTCGATTTGCCCGCCCCCGACAGCCCGGTAAACCAGATCACCAGCGGCTTTTGTCCTTTAAGCTCGGCCCGGCTCTGTTTATCCACGGCATGCTTGTGCCACACGATATTACTCATCCAACACTCCTTGATTGGCGCTCACGCCTCAAAACTTAAACTGTCCGGCACCACGGGGAGCCGCCTCGTACTATCCGCCGACAACGTGCTGGTGCCATGGCATTGCTCATCCAACACTCCTTGATTGGCGCTCACGCCTTAAAACGGAAACAGCAGGGGCACCATCACAATCACCCCGAGGCTATAGGCCAGCGAGACCGGCAGGGCCAGCTTGAGGTAGTCCGGCATCTTGTAGTTGCCCGCGGCATAAACCATCAGGTTGGTCTGGTAGCCGTAGGGCAGGATAAAGCTGGAGCTGGCCCCGAACAGCACCGCCAGAATAAACGGCATGGTCGAGACATCCATGCTGAGCGCCAGCTGGTAACCCATGGGGAAGGCCAGCGCAGCGGCCGCGTTGTTGCTCATCAGCTCGGTCAGCACCAGGGTAAAAACATAGATACCGATAAAGGCGATGATGGGGCTGGCACCATTGAACTCCCCCATCAGCCAGTCGGCGATAAGCTTGGCCAGCCCGCTTTTTTCCAGCTGATCGGCGATGGCGAGCGCCCCGCCCACCACCAGCCAGATATCCAGCGGAAAGCGGCGGCGGATCTCGTCCAGGGTCAGAATGCGGGTGAGCAGCAGCGCCACCAGCATCAACAGCAAGCCCTTGAACAGCGGCACCAGCTCGAACACCGAGAGCGCCAACACCCCGAGAAACCCCAGCACCACGGCGGCGCTGCGCTTGCCATCGAGACGGGTGGAAGCTTCCAGCCCGCTCACCACCACAAACTCCCGCCCCAACGACTTGTTGCGGGCAAACTGGGGGCCGGGGGCCAGCAGCAGGGTATCACCGGCGTGCAGCTCAATCTGGCCGAGGCCGCCGGTAAGCTGGGTTTCGCCGCGACGCACCGCCAGCACCACCGCATCGAAGTGGGTGCGAAATTCGGCATCCTTGATGGTCTGACCCACCAGCCGCGAGCTGTGGCTGACGATCACCTCCACCAGATGCTGGCCGTTGAGGCGGTGCTGGCCGTAGAGATCCAGCCCCTTCATCTCCTGCAATACGCCGACGCTCTCCACGTCGCCGCAAAACAGCAGCACGTCCCCTTCGTGCAGTTCGTGTTCCGGCTGCACCGGGCAGATCACCTGCTCGCCGCGAATGATCTCCGCCAGATAGAGACTTTTCAGGCTGCGCAGGCCGTTCTCCTTGACGCTGCGCCCCGCCAGCGGCGAACCGGCGCCCACCTTGGCTTCGAGAAAGTAGCCGGATTCGCGGCTCATCTCGGTGTCCTGCTCCGGCAGGTGACGGGCAAACAGCAGCACGGCCACCAGACCGGTCAGCAGGGTGCCCGCTCCCACCATAAAGAAGTCGAACATGCCGAGCGGCGGCGCCCCCATCTTGATGAGGAAGCTGTTGACGATAAGGTTGGTGGAGGTGCCGATCAGGGTCAGCACGCCGCCAAAGGTGGCAGCGAAGCACATGGGCAGCAGCAGCCGCGACGGCGCATGGTTGGGGTTGCGTTTGACCGCTCCCAGCATGGAGGCTACCACGGCAGTGTTGTTGACGAAGGCAGACAGGAAGGCAGTGGAGAACCACACCTTCACCAGAACCTTGTTGAATGAACCCGTGCCCACCAGATTGGCGAACCAGCTCATGATGCGGGTCTTCTCCACCGCCAGCGACACCAGCAGCAACAGCACCAGCGTCAGCAGGGCGCTGTTGGTGTAGCCCGCCACCACGGCATTGATATCCGCCAGCCCGCTCAGGTAGGTGATGAGCACGGCGCCCGAGAAGAGCAGCGCCGGGCGGAGTTTGCCCTGGATCAGCAGGGCCACGAGAGCAGCCAGCAGACCCAGCACCAGGAATTGTTGCCAGGTCATGGGCTTACTCCTTGCTTGTGTCGTTACCGATGGCAAGGGCTTGCCAGTGCGGGAAGTGCTTGCGCACCAGCGCATTGAGCTCGATCTCAAACTCGCTGTAGTGCCCTTTTGCCACTTTCGCGGCCAAGCCCTCGACTATCATGCCCGCGCCGACGGTGACATTGGTCAGCCGGTCAATCAGGATAAAGCTGCCGGTATCGCGGATCTCCTGATACGGGTCGAACGCCACCGGGTCGGTGAGGCTCAGCTCGCACAGGCCGATCTCGTTGAGCTTGAGCTCGCTGGCGGGCAACTCGTCCAGCTTGTTGATCTCGATGCGGTGGCGGATGGCCTCCACCTGGCCGCGACTCTTCTTGGTGGCCAGCTTGACGTCGTAGACCCGGCCCGGTTGCAGGGACTCCTCCCCCATCCAGACGATATGGGCCAGCAGGTTCTGGGTCACTTGCGGCCGCTTGGCGGCATCCACCAGCAGATCGCCGCGGCTGATGTCGATCTCGTCGGCGAAGGTGACCGTGATGGCCTGACCCGGCAGGGCGTACTCCAGATCGCCGTCGAAGGTGACGATGCGGGTGACTGTGCTCTCTTTGCCCGACGGCAGCACCGCCAGCTTGTCGCCCACCCGCAGAATGCCGGAGGCCAAGGTCCCCGCGAAGCCGCGAAAATCGAGATTGGGGCGGTTCACATACTGCACCGGCAGGCGCACCGGATGACGCTCCAGCTCGCGCTCCACTTCAGCTGTTTCAAGCAGGGAGAGCAGGGTTTCCCCCTGATACCAGGCCAGCTTGTCGCTCGGGTTAACCACGTTGTCACCGTCCAGCGCCGAGACCGGCACGATATGGATGGTGTCGACGCTGAGCTTCTTGGCGAACTCGCGGTAATCGGCACTGATGCGCTCGAACACCTCCTGACTGAACTCCACCAGATCCATCTTGTTGACCGCCACCACGAACTGCTTGATGCCGAGCAGGCTCGCGATAAAGCTGTGGCGACGGGTCTGATCCAGCACCCCTTTGCGGGCGTCGATCAGAATGATGGCCAGATCGCAGGTGGAGGCGCCGGTGGCCATGTTGCGGGTGTACTGCTCATGGCCCGGAGTATCCGAGATGATAAATTTGCGCTTGGCGGTGGAGAAATAGCGGTAGGCCACGTCGATGGTGATGCCCTGCTCGCGCTCCGCCTGCAAGCCATCCACTAGCAGCGCCAGGTCCAGCTTCTCGCCTGTGGTGCCGAGCTTCTGGCTGTCGGACTCCAGCGCTTTGAGCTGATCTTCATAAATCTGCTGGGAGTCGTGCAGCAGGCGACCGATAAGGGTGCTCTTGCCGTCATCCACGCTGCCGCAGGTGAGAAAACGCAGCAGACTCTTGTGCTGCTGGGCGTGCAGATAGGCTTCGATGCCCTGTTCGGTGATGGCGGTCTGAATATGGCTGTTCATGCTGACGACTCCTTAGAAATATCCCTGACGCTTCTTCTGCTCCATGGAGCCGGCCTGATCGTGGTCAATCAGCCGCCCTTGCCGCTCGCTCGAAGTGGTGAGCAGCATCTCTTCAATAATTTCCGGCAAGGTGGTGGCATCGGATTCGATGGCCCCGGTGAGCGGGTAGCAGCCGAGGGTGCGGAAACGCACCAGCTCCTGCTTCACTTCGTCTTCCGGGCCTATGGGCATACGATCGTCATCCACCATGATCTTGATGCCGTTGCGCTCCACCACCGGACGGTAAGCGGCGAAGTAGAGCGGCACTATGTCGATCTTTTCCAGATAGATGTATTGCCAGATATCCAGCTCGGTCCAGTTGGAGAGCGGGAACACCCGGATACTCTCCCCCTTGTTGACCTGGCTGTTGTAGACGCGCCACAGCTCGGGGCGCTGGTTCTTCGGATCCCAGCGGTGGGACTTGTCACGGAAGGAGTAGACCCGCTCCTTGGCGCGGGACTTCTCCTCGTCGCGGCGGGCGCCACCGAAGGCGGCGTCAAAGCCGTATTTGTTGAGCGCCTGCTTGAGCGCCTCGGTCTTCATGATGTCGGTGTGCTTGCCGCTGCCGTGGACGAAGGGGTTGATGCCCATGGCGAGCCCTTCCGGGTTCTTGTGGACGATGAGATCCAGCCCGTACTTCTTGGCTGTCTCGTCGCGGAACTTGATCATCTCCTTGAACTTCCAGTCGGTATCGACGTGGAGCAAGGGGAAGGGGATCTTGCCCGGATAGAAGGCCTTGCGGGCCAGGTGCAGCATGACGGAGGAGTCCTTGCCGATGGAGTACATCATCACCGGGTTTTCAAATTCGGCAGCCACCTCGCGGATGATATGGATGCTCTCGGCTTCCAGCTGCTGCAAGTGCGTCAATCTTTCACGGTCCATGTTGGTCCTCGGGTCATTGCTTATGCGCCTGCTCGGGGCGCTGGGTGGTTCAGTGCGCGGCCGCACCAGCAGCCGCATCAAATATCTCTTTCTCGGTCAGGCCAGCTGCACCAGCTTGAGGTCGCAGCCATCGAGATCCGGGTTAGCGCGCTGCTGCTCGCCGCTTTTTTCTCCAAACCAGGCCAGCCGCTCGCGCAGGGCGACCACTTCGCCGATGACGATAAGCGACGGGCTCACCGCCTGTTTGGCCAGCTCCGCCAAATCGGCCAGCGTGCCGGTCAACACCCGCTGACGGGATGTGGTGCCGCGCTCGATGATGGCGATGGGGGTGGCTTGGCTTCGGCCGTGATCCACCAGCTGCTGCTGGATATGCTCGGAGCGCATCAGCCCCATGTAGATGACCAGGGTCTGACTGGTGGCGGCCAACTGCTGCCAGTCGGGCTCCTTGCCCTCTTTCTGGCAGTGGCCGGTAATAAAGACGGCGCTCTGGGCGTAATCACGGTGAGTGAGCGGAATGCCGGCATAGGCGGTGGCCCCGGCGGCGGCCGTGATGCCGGGCACTACCGAGAAGGGGATGCCTTCATCGGCCAGCACTTCCAGCTCTTCGCCGCCACGACCAAACATAAAGGGATCGCCCCCTTTCAGCCGCACCACCCGGTTGCCCGCCTTGGCGTATTCCACCAGCAGGCGATTGGTCTCCTCCTGCGGCACGCTGTGGGCACCCGCCTTCTTGCCGACCGACACCAGAGTGGCATCGCGGCGTACCAGATCGAGAATCTCAGGCGAGACCAGCTGGTCGTAGAGCACCACTTCGGCCTGTTGAATCTGTTGCAGCGCCTTGAGGGTCAACAGGCCCGGATCACCGGGGCCCGCGCCGACCAGCACCACCTCGCCCACTTCGCTTTTCGCCTGGTCGAGACCATCGCTCAGCCACTGCTCGGCACCTTGCCAATCCTCTTTCTCAATCAGGCTGGCGAGGGTGTTGGAGGCAAAGGCGCGCTCCCAGAAGCGGCGACGGTCGGATATGGAAGAGAGCACCCGCTTGGCCTTGTCACGCACCCGGCCGGAGAGCTCGGTCAGTCCGCCGAGATGGCGCGGCAGCAGGCTCTCCAGCCGCTCGCGCAGCAGGCGCACCAGCACCGGCGCCTTGCCGCCGCTGGAGACCGCCACCATCAGCGGCGAGCGATCAATGATCGAGGGGAAGATAAAGCTGGAGCGCTTGGGGTCATCCACCACGTTGACGAACAGACCCAGCTGGTTGGCGCTCTGATAAACGAGGGCGTTGACTTCGAGGTTGTCGGTCGCCGCCACCACCAAAATCTGGCCTGCCAGATGGGCCGGGGTGAAGCGCTCCGCCAGATGGGTAAAACGACCGGTGAATTCCGCAAATTCCGGTTCAAGCTCCGGGGAGACCAGGGTCAGCCGGGCACCGGCTGCCAGCAGCAGGCGCGCCTTGCGCAGGGCAACCTCGCCCCCGCCCACCAGCAGTACCGGGCGGCCTTCCAACTTGGCAAACATAGGTAAATAATCCATTTCGGCCCATCCCTCGGAACACGACTAATATGGGGCGACTATAGGCAGGGCAGCTTATCCCTCAAAATAATAAAAAATGCTTTTTAATGCGTTTTGGTAATTAGCAAAGCCAATTCATGACAAAGGCGTACAAAGTCACTTGTGGTACCTGACGCCAGACCATAGGCTAGGGACTGTGTTTCATAAGGAGCTAAATGATGAATGAATCATTGATTGTGCTAGGGATTTTCGTGTTCCTGGTGCTCGCCACCCTGAGCGCGGGCATCAAGATCGTGCCCCAGGGCTACAACTGGACGGTGGAGCGCTTCGGCCGCTACACCCGCACCCTGACCCCGGGTCTCAACCTGCTGATCCCCTATGTGGATCGGGTCGGCCACAAGATCATCATGATGGAGCAGGTGCTGGATATCCCGGCACAAGAGGTGATCTCCCGCGACAACGCCAACGTCACCATCGATGCCATCAGCTTTGTGCAGGTGGTGGATGCCCGTAAAGCGGGCTACGAGGTCAACGATCTCACCAGCGCTATCCGCAATCTCACCATGACCAACATGCGGACCGTGCTCGGCGCCATGGAGCTGGACGAGATGCTCTCCCAGCGCGACACCATCAACGAGAAGCTGCTGCGCACCATGGATGCCGCCACCGCCCCCTGGGGCATCAAGGTGACCCGTATCGAGATTAAAGATGTGCGCCCGCCGCTGGCACTGGTCGAGGCGATGAACGCCCAGATGAAGGCCGAGCGCCAGAAACGGGCCGAGGTGCTGGAAGCCGAAGGGGTGCGCCAGTCCAAAATCCTGAAAGCGGAAGGCGAAAAGCAGTCCCAGATCCTCAAAGCCGAAGGTGAGCGTCAGGCCGCCTTCCTCGCCGCCGAAGCGCGGGAGCGGGCAGCCGAGGCGGAAGCCAAGGCGACCCATATGGTTTCCCAGGCAATTGCGGAAGGAGACCTGCAGGCCATCAACTACTTCGTGGCTCAGAAGTACACCGAGGCACTGGCCCGCATCGGTGAAGGCCCCAACAGCAAGATCATCATGATGCCGCTGGAGGCGGGCAGCCTGATTGGCTCGGTGGCTGGCATGGCCGAGCTGTTCAACAAAGATGGCAAGGGCAGCAAGTCATGACAGCCCTGTTAGAGGGGCTGACCCACTGGCACTGGCTGGGGCTCGGCTTCATTCTGCTGGCCATCGAGGTGCTCGGCTCGGTGGGCTTTTTGCTCTGGACCGGCATCGCCGCGCTGGAAGTGGGGCTACTGCTGCTGATCTGGCCCTTTGGCTGGCAGGCGCAGTTGCTGCTGTTTGCGGTGCAATCCCTGCTCACCACCTGGGCCTGGTGGCGCTGGCAACACCAGCGTGACAACTCGGGTCAGGATGCCGCCAGCACCATCAACGAGCGGATGCAGAGCTATATGGGCCGCGAGCTGACCCTGCTGGATGATGTCGCCCAAGGCACCAGCCGGGTACATCTGGACGACACGGTCTGGACGGTGCGCTGCGACGAGTCGCTGCCAGCTGGCAGCAAGGTCAGGGTGGTGGGGGCCGACTCCCACATCCTGCTGGTTGAACCCCGCAACTGACGCAACTCTGCCATCGAGTCATAAAAAAGCCCGCGATCGCTCGCGGGCTTTTGTCTCTCTGGCGGCTACTCAGGTACGCAGCCGATCGAGCTGACTGGCCAGCGCCGTGGCTGCTTGCTCCAGCGCTTCGCTCAGTTGATGGCTGGAGCTGGCCTCCTGCCCGATCACGTTGGCGGTATCACCGATCCGCATCAGGTTCTGGTTGATGGTATCGCTCACCGCACTCTGCTGCTCGGCAGCGGTGGCCACCTGACTGATGTGGTCGTGGATCTGCTGGATCTGGGCCACCACCCGATTGAGCGCCTCGAACGCCTGCTCGGTGCCCTGCACCGTGGTGGTGGAGCGCTCGATGCCGGTATTCATCAGACGCTGGCTGCTGCTCACCTCGGTCTGCAAACTGCCAATCAGCTGGCCAATCTCGTCGGTCGATTCACGAGTTTTGTTGGCCAGCGCCCGCACCTCGTCCGCCACCACCGCAAAGCCGCGGCCCATGTCACCCGCCCGCGCCGCTTCGATGGCGGCGTTGAGGGCCAGCAGGTTGGTCTGCTCGGCAATGGCGCGGATCACATCGAGGATCCGGCTGATATTGGTACTGCGCTGGGCCACCAGCGCCACCGCTTTATCCGCCTCATGCATATCGCCGACCAGAGTATGGATCTCGTTGCGGGCATTGCTGAGGGTCTGCTGGGCGGTATTGATATGGTGGGTCGCCGCTTCCGACTCCTGCGCCGCCTGCTCGGCATAACCCGCCACGCTGACTGCCGTGGTGCTCATCTGATGCATAGCGCTCACCACGCTCTCCAGCTCCAGATTCTGCTCGTCCAGACTGTTGCGCATGGTGTCGGCGGTATGTTTCATCTCCCGCGCCTGCTGGTAGACCTGCTGGCCGATCCCCTTGCTCATTTGCACCATACCCCGCAGCTTGCCGAGGAAGGCATTGAGCTGAGAACCCAGATCGATCAGCTCCTGATGGGTGTCGATCTCCATCTGCTGGGTCAGGTCACCCTCGTTGCTGGAGAGATGGCCCACATGGCGGCTGATAAGAGAAAGCGGCGCTGTGATGGTCTGGATAAACCAGACCAACAGCCCCAGCACCAACAGGGTAATCCCGCCCATGGCGATGATCTGCTGCCGCTGGGCATCCACCAGCAGGGTGCCCAGTTCATTGCTGATGGCGTGCGCCTTGCTCAGCGCCAGCGCCTTGGGCACCTTGATCATCAACCACCACTGGGTATTGGCTGCCTCAACCCGGATGGGTTGATGAAGAATGAAGTCACTGTCGCTGCTGACCGGCTGACCGTCAGGCAGGGTCAGGCCCACCTCCTTGAGTGGACGGCCCAGCTTGTCGGCATAGCGGTTGCTGCCCACAATCAGCCCCATCTTGCTGACCAGGGTCACATCCGCCTTGTTGTCATAGAGGCTCTTGCCAAGGTTTTCAGCCAGTTGCTGGAAGATGGGCAGGTTCATATCCACCCCGGCCAGCCCGACAAACTTGCCGTCACGCAGCACGGGCACCGTCAGACTGGTCATCAGCATCTTGTTGCCCGGGCTGATTTCGTAGAGGTAGGGCTCCATCAGGCAGGGCTGGCGGGTATCGCGACCACAGAGATACCACTCGCTGTTGCGAATGCCGAACTCGTTGAGGGAGGTATCAAACTTGGCCTCGCTGGCGGCGGCGTCCACCGCTTGCTGAGCGACGGCCCCTCCCTGATCCTTGGTGAAATAGACCTCCAGACTCCCCTTGCCTGCCACCGAGTGGCTGGCCCCGCCCAGCCAGTTGCCATCCTCGCCATCATAGCCATCCGGTTCAAACTGGGCATAAATGGAGCTGATCCCGCTCGCCTGCTGCAGGCTGCTGCCGAGCAGAGACTCCACTTGGGGCCGCGACAACCGCAGTTCCGGTTTGGCCATACCGGCTTCAATCTGGGCGGTCACGGTCAGGGGGATCTGATAGGAGTTCTGCATCAGCGAGGCAATCTGGATGGCATAACGCTCTGCCTGATACTGCAGGCTGCGGGAGACCTCCTCTTCCAGTGCATCGCTGGTCTGGGTCATCACCATGTTGCGAAGGGAGCTGAAAGAAGCCGATTGCAACAGGGTCATGGCCAGCCCGGTCAGCAGAAACAGCCCCATGGTAAGGCACAACAACTTGAACTTGAGGGAACGTTGCTTCATGCGACAACTCCTTATGGCAGAATAACAACGAATTACTTGAGTATATTCGCCCACTTGCGCTTCACCCGATTTGTTGATGGGTTTGTGACAGGCTTATGGTTATAATTTTTGCCTTCCCGAGCGTTGATGGAACAGTCGCAATGAACAATGCACTGAGCAGTGTCCCGCCGGTAGTCGCGATGGACTACCCCTTTCCGGCCAAACCTCTTCCCCTGAGTGCCGAGCAGAGAACGACCTTGACCACAGAAATCAAGGCGCTGCTCAAGGAGCGCAAAGCGGTACTGGTTGCCCACTACTACACGGATCCCGAGATCCAGGCGCTGGCCGAAGCCACCGGCGGTTTCGTCGGTGACTCGCTGGAGATGGCCCGCTTTGGTCGCGATCACGAGGCGCAGACCCTGATTGTCGCCGGGGTGCGCTTCATGGGGGAAACCTCCAAGATCCTGAGCCCTCACAAACGGGTGCTGATGCCGACTCTGGAGGCCGAATGCTCCCTCGATCTGGGCTGTCCCATCGAACAGTTCTCCGCCTTCTGCGATGCCAATCCCGACCATACCGTAGTGGTCTATGCCAATACCTCGGCCGCCGTCAAAGCGCGGGCTGACTGGGTGGTGACCTCCAGCATCGCACTCGAGATCGTCGAACACCTCGACAGTCTGGGTCACAAGATCATCTGGGGCCCGGATCGCCATCTGGGTGCCTATATCGAGAAGAAGACCGGGGCGCAGATGCTGCGCTGGCAGGGCCACTGCATCGTCCACGACGAGTTCAAGGCCCGCGCCCTGCGCGAGCTGAAAGAGCAGAATCCGGATGCCGCCGTGCTGGTTCATCCGGAATCCCCCGCCTCGGTGATTGAGCTGGCCGATGCGGTGGGCTCCACCAGCCAGCTGATCAAGGCGGCCAAGGAGCTGCCCCAGCAGAAGCTGATCGTGGCGACCGATCGGGGCATCTTCTACAAGATGCAGCAGGCTTGTCCGGAGAAAGAGATGGTGGAAGCACCGACCGGTGGCGATGGCGCTACCTGCCGCAGCTGCGCCCACTGCCCCTGGATGGCGATGAACGGTCTGGTGGCGATCAAGGAAGCGCTCACCGATGGTGCCGAGCGCCACGAGATCCATGTCGATGAAGCGCTGCGGGTAAAGGCCCTCATCCCGCTCGATCGGATGCTCAATTTCGCCGCCGAACTCAAGCTCAAGACCCAGGGCAACGCCTGATTGCCGCCGTCACGAGATGCAAAGAGGGCTCCCGCGGGAGCCCTCTTTATTTATCTGAATCTCATCCTGCTCAGATGATCACGGTAGAGAGACTGTGCTCTTCATCCGGCGCAACGGTCACCCCCGCCTCGCCAGCGATGGCGGCCTCGACACACAACATAGTGCGATAGCCATCGTCGCTCATGTCGGCCATGGCGGTGGCCCCTTCCAGCCAGGGGGTCCAGACCACCACGCTGTCGTGGTTGCCGCTCACTACCCGGGTCTCACGCTTACCATCCTGCACGCTCACCAACGCCTCTGGCTGCCAGTAGACCCGATCCAGCGGCCCGCTCAGGGTCAATGCAGCCTGCTGCTTGGCATCCTGCCCGGTCAGCTTGTCGGCATAGGGCTCGCCCAGACCGGTGACGCTCACCGCTTCCGGCGCACTGATTTGCAAATAGGTATGCAGCGCACCGCTATAAGTCAGCGGCTGGCTACCGGTGTTGCGAGTGGTCAGCACCAGCGAAAGCTCTTTGCCCACCAGCACGTCCAGTTCCAGCTCGAAGGGGTGATCCCACAGGGCGCGGGTCGCATCGCTGTCGCGCAGGGAAAGATGAACAAGCGTGCCGTCAGCGTGATCGGAGACCCCGTCCAGCATCCAGAGGGTGGTACGGGCAAAACCGTGGGAGGGCTTGCCGCTACCGACGCGGGCGGGCGCCGGGCCAAACCAGGGCCAGCAGATCGGGATACCACCGCGAACAGGCTTGCTGCCATCCAGCACCGCCTTGTCACTCAGCCAGATGGAGGCCGGCTCGCCATGACGCTGATAGCTCAGCACATGGGCGCCAAACAGGCTGATCTCGGCCTTGGCATAGTCGTTATTAATGGTGAGAACCGGCAGGCCGGCCGCATTGTTGGCAAGCTTGCAATTGGCTGTCAGGGGACGAATGGATTGCATGTGGACTCCTGTCATCAGGGGAAACCGAAAAACAAAAAGGCGGCCAATGGCCGCCTTTTTCAAGCTACGCGATTGCGCATCCCAAATTACTTGGAGATGTGAGCGATCAGGTCCAGAACTTTGCTGGAGTAGCCCATTTCGTTGTCGTACCAGGATACAACTTTAACGAATTTGTCGTTCAGCTGGATACCAGCCTTGGCGTCGAATACGGAGGTCTGACGCTCACCCAGGAAGTCGGTAGATACAACTTCGTCTTCGGTGTAGCCCAGAACGCCTTTCATAGCGCCTTCGGAAGCAGCTTTCATCGCTTCGCAGATTTCTGCGTAGGTGGCAGCTTTCTTCAGGTTAACGGTCAGGTCAACAACAGACACGTCCGGAGTCGGAACACGGAAAGCCATACCGGTCAGCAGGCCTTTCAGTTCCGGGATAACTACGCCAACAGCTTTGGCTGCACCGGTAGAGGACGGGATGATGTTCTGAGCCGCACCGCGGCCACCGCGCCAGTCTTTGGCAGACGGACCATCAACGGTCTTCTGGGTAGCAGTGGTAGCGTGAACGGTGGTCATCAGGCCAGACTCGATACCGAAGGTATCGTTCAGAACCTTGGCGATCGGAGCCAGGCAGTTGGTGGTGCAGGAAGCGTTGGAAACGATGTCCTGGCCAGCGTAGGTAGAGTCGTTAACACCCATTACGAACATCGGGGTAGCGTCTTTGGACGGGCCAGTCAGAACAACTTTCTTGGCACCAGCAGCGATGTGCTTACGAGCAGTCTCGTCGGTCAGGAACAGACCGGTAGCTTCAGCAACAACGTCAACACCGATTTCGCCCCACTTCAGGTTGGCCGGGTCACGCTCAGCGGTAACACGTACGGTTTTGCCGTTTACAACCAGGTTGCCGTCTTTAACTTCAACGGTACCGTTGAAACGACCGTGAGTTGAATCGTACTTCAGCATGTAAGCCATGTAGTCAACATCGATCAGGTCGTTGATACCAACAACTTCGATGTCTGCACGCTCGCAAGCCAGACGGAATACGAAACGACCGATACGGCCAAAACCGTTAATACCTACTTTGATAGTCATATTTAGTTACCTAACTGTTCAGTAGTCAAAGAAAATTCCGCTTGTAAATTTACTAGAACTCTCCGGTGAGTCAACCAACATTCTGTCTGAAATTGCGCTATATCATGAAAAACTGTGAAATTAATTTTCTGTTTATGTAACTGATTACCACGTTTTGACGAAAAAAGTGCCAGATCGTGGCATCGCGCAGATATCAACAATAGTGCCTACTCGGTCACACAACCATTCACTGAGATATGTAAAAATGTGCGCGGTTTAGCATGGCCAAAGAGCCACTGTTCAAGTACCACCCCATAAAAATCAAACAAAATAGTATAGATAGAATCCACAGCGGGAATTCTCAAACTATGACCACCCTGATTGAACAGCTGGCTGCCGCAAAAGGTATCGCCAGCGAGTATGTCGATGCCTGGGGCCACCCGGCCCAGGTATCAGAAGAGAGCAAGGCCGCCATGCTGGGCGCCATGGGCTACCGCGTCGATGACGAGGCCGCACTGGTGCAGCAGCTGGAAGAGGAACATCGTCAGCACTGGCTGCGGGCGCTGGATCCTGTGATGGTGGTTCGCACCGGCGACGCAGTTACCCTTGAGGTTCGCCTCCCCATCGAATTCGTCAACGACGCCCTCACCTGGCAGCTCCAGCAGGAGCAGGGTGCAGTGCTGTCCGGTCAATTCACCCCCATCGAGGGTGAGCTGGTCGGCGTGGCCGAATTTGAAGAGATGGAGTGCCAGGCCTATCGCGTCACTCTGGATATGGCCCCGGAGCTGGGTTATCACCAGCTGGTGCTGCTGGAAGAGGGCAATGACGAGCCGTTGGCCACCATGCGCCTCATCGTTGCCCCCAAGGCCTGCTACAAGCAGGCGCCGATTGCCGATGGCCGCAAGGTATGGGGCCCGAGCGTGCAGCTCTACTGCCTGCGCAGCCGCCACAACTGGGGTATCGGTGATTTCAGCGATCTGGGCCAGCTGGTCGAGAAAGCGGCCGCCTGGGGTGCCCACTTCGTCGGCCTCAACCCTATCCACGCCCTCTATCCGGCCAATCCGGAGAGCGCCAGTCCCTACAGCCCCTCTTCCCGTCGCTGGCTCAACGTGGCCTATATCAATGTGGAAGCGGTGCCCGAATTCCAGCAGAGCGATCGCCTGAAAGCGGAAGTGGCAAGCCCTGCCTTCCAGCAACATCTGGCCGATCTGCGCGCCAAAGAGAACGTCGATTACACCGGCGTGATCCAGACCAAACTCGGCATGCTGCGTCAGGTGTTCGACGAAGCCACCCTGAGTGTCGAGCGTCAGGCCGCCTTAGATGCCTTCGTGGCCGCCGGTGGCGACAGCCTGCAACAGCAGGCAGCATTTGATGCCCTGCAGGCCCACTTCTATGCCAAAGGCGAAAATGCCTGGGGCTGGCCGGTATGGCCGCAGGAGCTGCGCGATTACCACAATCCTGCCGTTGCCGCCTGGATGGCCGCGCACCCGCAAGATGTCAACTTCTACCTCTATCTGCAGTTCCTGGCCGACGAGCAGCTGGCGCAAGCCGATGCCCGTGCAAAGGCTGCTGGCATGGTGATGGGGATCTACCGGGATCTGGCAGTGGGCGTCTCCGAAGGCTCCACCGAGATCTGGGCCAACCAGGATCTCTACTGCCCGAAAGCCTCGGTCGGTGCGCCGCCCGATATCCTCGGCCCGCTTGGTCAGAACTGGGGCCTGCCCCCGATGAACCCGAACAAGCTGTTCGAAGCGGCCTACCAGCCGATGGTGGACTTGTTCCGTGCCAACATGCGCTCCTGCGGCGCACTGCGCATCGACCACGTGATGGCCTTGCTGCGCCTGTGGTGGGTACCGCCCGGAGCGTCCGCCGCCAAGGGCGCCTACATCTACTATCCGGTCAACGATCTGCTGGGCATTCTGGCCCTCGAATCCCACCGTAATCAGTGCCTGCTGATCGGCGAGGATCTGGGCACCGTGCCGGAGGGGATCGACGTGACTTTGAAAGAGAACGGCGTTCACTCCTACAAGGTGTTCTTCTTCGAGCGCTCCAAGGAAGATGGCGGCTTTATCTCCCCGGCGCACTACACCGAGCAGGCGATGTCGGCCCTGACCACTCACGACATGCCGACCCTCAAGGGCTTCTGGCACTGCGACGATCTGGCACTCGGCCGTCAACTGGGTCTGTATCCGGATGAAGATGTTTTGAAGACTCTGTATGCTGATCGCCACCAGGCCAAACAGCGGATCCTCGACAGCTTGCATGCCCACAAGGTCATCTCTGACAACATCAGTCATGACGTGAACTGGGTCGGCATGAACACCGAACTCAACCACGGTCTGCAGATCCACATGTCCCGCGGCAGCTGCGCCCTGTTCAGTACCCAGCTGGAAGACTGGCTGGAGATGGACAAGCCGGTCAACGTACCGGGCACCAGTTACGAATATCCCAACTGGCGCCGCAAGCTTTCCGCTGATCTGGAAGATATTTTTGCCAATGAGGCACTCAAGGCACTGGCTGGCAAGATGAGCCAAGCCCGTGATGAGGCCAGTCGTTGAGACGCTGTCTCCCACAGCGCTCTCACCTAAATCCACTCCGGCTTCGGCCGGAGTGGATGCTCTGTCATGAAAGGAAATCTCGATGCTCGTTGAACGTTTGGTTGCTGCCCGCTGTTCCGATCCCTTCTCTCACTTAGGCCTGCAGGCCAATCCGGATGGGCCCGGCCTCAAACTGACCGCCTGGTTGCCTGATGCCCTCGAAGTCCGCGTCAAGGATCTCAAGTCGGGCAAAGTCGTTGCCACCCTGGCGCCCACCGATGAATCGGGTCTTTTTGAAACTGTTTTCACCCGCCGCAAAAACTCCTTCCCCTATCAGCTGATCGCCAGCTACCAAGATGCCACCACCGAGGTCATCGACCCCTATCAGTTTCAGGATGCCGCCTGGGCAGGCCTGGCTGAACTGACCGCCCAGCCGGAAAACCTCTACCACACCCTTGGCGCCCAGCTGCGCACCGTGGAACATCTTGGCCAGCAAGTGGAAGGGGTGCGTTTTGCGGTCTATGCGCCGAGCGCCACCGCCGTGAGCCTCATCGGCGATTTCAACTTCTGGGATGGCCGCCGCCACCCGATGCAGCGCAGCCTCTGCGGTCACTGGGTGCTGTTTGTGCCGGGCCTCAAGGCCGGGGATCGCTACAAGTTCGAGCTCAAGGACCCCATGGGCAACCGGCTGCCCCACAAGAGCGACCCTGTCGGTTTCTACTGTGAGCAGTATCCGTCGTTCGCCTCCGTGGTCTATGACCACGCCCAGTACCAGTGGCAGGATGCCGAGTGGATTGCCAGCCAGCACAACGACAAGCGCGAGCAGCCGCTCTCCATCTATGAGCTGCACGTCGGCTCCTGGAAACGCCACCCCAACGGCGACAGCCTGAGCTGGCGCGAGCTGGCAGTGGAGCTGGTCGCCTACGTCAAGAAGATGGAGTACACCCACATCGAGCTGCTGCCGGTCTCCGAGCACCCCTTCAGCGGCTCCTGGGGCTACCAGCCGGTGGGTATGTTCTCCCCCACCAGCCGCTACGGCACCGCAGATGATTTCAAATACTTCGTCGACCAGTGCCACCAGGCCGGCATCGGCATCATTCTGGACTGGGTGCCCGCCCACTTCCCGTCCGATGCCCACGGCCTGGCCCGTTTCGATGGCACCCCGCTCTACGAGTACGAGGATCCGCGCCGTGGCTGGCACCCGGACTGGAACTCCTACATCTATGACTTCGGCCGCGACACCGTGCGCCAGTTCCTGGTGGCGAGCGCCCTGTTCTGGCTCGACAAGTTCCACATCGACGGCCTGCGGGTGGATGCGGTCGCCTCCATGCTCTATCTCGACTACTCCCGCAACGCCGGTGAGTGGGTACCGAACGTCGATGGCGGCAACCACAACTACGAGGCGATCAGTCTGCTCAAGTGGACCAACGAGGAGGTCTACGGCAAGTATCCCCACGCCATGACCATAGCCGAAGAGTCCACCGCCTTTGCCGGTGTCTCCCGCCCCACCTTCCTCGGCGGCCTCGGCTTTGGCTTCAAGTGGAACATGGGCTGGATGCACGACACCCTCACCTATATGCAGAAAGAGCCGATCCACCGCCGCTATCACCACAACGACATGACCTTCTCCATGGTTTACCACTATGACGAGAACTTCATCCTGTCGCTCTCCCACGACGAGGTGGTGCACGGCAAGCACTCCATGCTCTACAAGATGCCGGGCGACGAGTGGCAGCAAGCCGCCAACCTGCGAGCCTACATGGGCTTCATGTACGCCCACCCGGGCAAGAAGCTCAATTTCATGGGCACCGAAATCGCTCAAAGCAACGAGTGGAACCACGACGCCCAGCTGCCGTGGCACCTGCTGCAATATCCCAAGCATGCCGGTCAGCAGCGGCTGATCCACGATCTCAACCACCTCTACCGTCATGAGCCTGCCTTGTATCAGGCCGATTATGAGCAGACCGGCTTCCGCTGGCTGGATCATAACGATGCCGACAACAGCATCTTTGCCTGGCTGCGGGCGGACAAAGAGGGCAAGCAGGCTATTGTGGTGGCTTGCAACTTCACCCCGGTGCCCCGTATCGAATATCGGATCGGCGTCCCTGCGGCGGGCCACTATCGGGTGGTGCTCAACACCGACAGCGAGTATTACTGGGGTAGTAACTATGATGTAGGTCTGGTGTTCGCTGCCGAGCCGACCCCCTGGCAGGGGATGGCGCACAGCATAGTGCTGGATCTGCCGCCGCTGGCGACCTTGTTTATCAAACAGGAGTCTTGATGCTTGTAATGGAAAAAGGGGTGGGCCACCCGCTGGGGGCCCGCCTTGACGAGAACGGTTGCCACTTCTGCGTCTGGGCCCCCCAGTCGGACAAGGTGGAGCTCTGCCTGTACGACGAGCAGGAGCAGGAGCTGGCGCGGCTGGAGCTGCCCGGCCGCCGTGGCCAGTATCGCTTTGGCTACGTGCGCGGCGTAAAGGCCGGTCAGCGCTACGGCTATCGGGTCTATGGCACCCCGCAGGAGGGGATGCTGTTCGATCCGCAAAAACTGCTGATTGACCCCTACGCCAAGGCGCTCAGTCGTCCCACCTACTGGGATGAAGCCCTCTATCAGGGTGACAGTGCAGGGATGATTGCCAAGTCGGTGGTAGTGGATGACAGTTTTGACTGGCAAGGGGTTGGCAAACCCGGGATCAGTCCGGCCCGCACCATTATCTACGAGACACACGTCAAGGGCTTTACCAAGCAGCACCCGGGGATCCCCAAAGCGCTGCAGGGCACCTACCTTGGCATCTGTCACCCGCTGGTTATCGAGCATATGAAGAGCCTCGGCATCACCTCGGTGCAGCTGATGCCGGTGGCCGCCTTCATGTCGGAACCGCGACTGGAGCAGCTGGGACTGACCAACTACTGGGGCTACAACCCCATCGCCTTCTTCGCCCCGGAGCCACGCTACAGCACCAGGGCCGACGAGGCGGTGACCGAGTTCAAGACCATGGTGCGCGAGCTGCACCGGGCCGGGCTCGAGGTGATCCTGGATGTGGTCTACAACCACACTGCCGCCTCTGGCTTCGACGGCCCTACCCTCTCGTTCAAGGGCTTTGACAACGCCGGTTACTACGCCTTCGAAGCAGGCCCCCACGGCCCGGACTACACCCGTCACGCCAACGTGACCGGCTGTGGCAACAGCGTCAATCTGGATCACCCCAACACCCTGCGACTGGTGCTCGATGCTCTGCGTTACTGGGTCACCGAGATGCAGGTGGACGGCTTCCGTTTCGATCTGGCGGTGACGCTGGCGCGGGAAGCGGGAGAGTTCGAGCCCATGGGAGCCTTCTTCAAGGCGGTGATGGCCGACCCTGTGCTGTCACAGGTCAAGCTCATCGCCGAACCCTGGGATATCGGCCCCTTCGGCTACCGGCTGGGTC
The DNA here is from genome assembly GCF_019047045.1 of Aeromonas sp. FDAARGOS 1419. Classification (NCBI taxonomy): domain Bacteria; kingdom Pseudomonadati; phylum Pseudomonadota; class Gammaproteobacteria; order Aeromonadales; family Aeromonadaceae; genus Aeromonas; species Aeromonas sp. FDAARGOS 1419. The sequence continues at coordinate 4,201,654 of NZ_CP077209.1, read as the reverse complement.
AATTCCCGAGCCAGTGGCAGGAGATCAATGACCGCTACCGCGATACTGTGCGCGCCTTCTGGCGCGGTGATGCGGGCAAGATGGGGGACTTTGCCACCCGTCTGGTCGGCTCGCGAGATATCTTCCCGAAGAACTGGCGCTCGCCTCACAGCAGCGTCAACTACCTCTGCTATCACGACGGTTTCACCCTGGAGGATCTGGTCTCCTACAACCAGCGCCACAATCAGGCCAACGGTGAAGACAATCGGGACGGCCACGGCAACAACCTCTCCTATAACCACGGGGTAGAGGGGCCGACTCTGGATCCGCGGGTCAACAGCCTGCGCCAGCAGCAGAAGCGCAATCTGATTGCCACCCTGCTGCTCTCCCAAGGGACACCCCACTTCCTCGCCGGGGACGAGATGGGCCGCAGCCAACTTGGCAACAACAACGCCTACTGTCAGGACAACCAGATCAGCTGGGTCAACTGGCAGTGGCGACCGGAGGATGAGCGGCTGTTCGCCTTCACCCAGCAGATGATGGCGCTGCGGGCGGAGTCCTGCGTCTTCTCCAACCTGCAGCTGAGCGACGACAGCTGGAATGGCGCACCGTCCAGCTGCCATCAGGTCAACTGGTATCACCCGGACGGCCACCAGCTCACCGATCAGGATTGGCACGCCCCCATGGGGCAGGCGTTCGCCATGGATATCGGCATGATCAACTGTGTCGGCGAGCGCTGGTACGTGCTGTTCAACGCCAGCGATTATGACATCCAGTTCCGCCTGCCACCGCCGGGGGAAGGGCTGGAGTGGATCCAGACCATCGACACCGCCACCAACGATGGGCTGCCCTTCCTGCCGGATGACATCAAACGGCAGGTGGCAGTCGGCCGGGCCCACTCCCTCAAACTGCTGGAACGGGTGGCACTGGCCAGCACGGCGGAGGATGCCCAGCCACCGCAGCAGGAAATTCTCCCTGCATCCGGTGAGGAGATGGTTGCCACCTCGATCACAGATACAGGCAAAGCATAAGAGGCATGCTGGAGTCAGCTTTACGGAGCCGCTATGCTGGGCTCCGGTATGGATGGCAAGGAGTCGGTATGAGCAGTAACAATCCGGAACAGTGGCGCAGTAAACTGACCGCCGAGCAGTTTCACGTCTGCTGGGAGAAGGGCACCGAGAGCCCCTACAGCGGCGCCCTGCTCCACAATCGCAAGAGCGGCGACTACCTCTGTGTCTGCTGCAAGAGCGTGCTGTTTCACTCAGGAGCCAAGTTTGATTCCGGCTGCGGCTGGCCCTCGTTCGACAAGGCCATCGAGGGGACGGTGGAGTACACCGAGGACAACAGCCATGGCATGAAGCGAGTGGAGATCACCTGCCGCCAGTGCGGCTCTCACCTCGGTCACGTCTTCCCCGACGGACCGACCGAGACCGGCCAGCGCTACTGCGTCAACAGCCTGAGTCTGGATTTCGATCCCGACGCTTAAGCGGCTGACCCATTGCAATAAAAACGGCGCCTCCATCACGGAGGCGCCGTTTTTTATCGGGATTTCACCGGCTTCACGCCAGCAGGATAGCAGCCATCACCAACAGGGCCGCGATGGCCGGCACCGGCAACTTCAACACCCGCAGCAGATAAAAGCCGATGGCCGCCAGCGCCAGATCGGTCGGCGCCAGCACCGCACTCTGCCACACCGGCTGATAGAGGGCCGCCAGCAACAAGCCCACTACGGCAGCATTGATGCCGGTGACGGCCCCCGCCAGACGGGGCTGGGCCAGCCACTGCTGCCAGCAGGGGCCCACCGCCCAGAGCAGCAGAAAGCCGGGTGCAAAGAGCGCCAGAGTCGCCAACAGGGCCCCGATCAGCGGCATCTCGGGCTGCAGCTGGGCGCCAAGATAGGTGGCAAGGGTAAACATGGGGCCCGGCACCAACTGGGCCAGGCTGTAACCGGTCAGAAACTGCTGCTCGTTGAGAGTGTGGCCCACGCTCTCTTGCAGCAGCGGCAACACCACATGGCCACCGCCAAACACCAGACTACCGGCGCGATAGAAGTCGGCAACCAGTTGACCAAGCGGACTGCCGAGCAGCGGCAGACCGATAAAAAGGATGCCAAACAGCAGCAGAGTCGGCCAATGAGGCTGACTGCTGGCGGCAGAAGGCAACTCGGCGGAGGCTGGGCGACTCCCCGCCCCGCGCTGGCTGCGGGCGCAGATCAACGCAGCTCCCGCCAGCATCAACAGTTGAGTCAGCAGACCGGGCTGCCACCAGAGTGCAGCAGCGGTCACCACCATGATCCCTTGGGTCATTCCCGTGGCACAAAACTGACGACTCATGGTGAGCACTGCATCGGCCACCACGATGAGCGCCAACAGCTTGAGGCCGTGCAGCGCCGCATCGAGCCACAGATTGCTGCCCAGCTGACCGATGCCGAACGCAGCCGCCAGTAGCAGCAGAAATGAGGGCAGCGTGAAACCAAGAAAAGCTGAGAGCGCCCCGCCCAGACCGGCGCGATGACGACCGATGGCGAAACCCAGCTGGCTGGAGGCGGGCCCCGGCAGCAGCTGGCACAGCGCCAGCAAGCGGGCAAATTCGGCCTGTGTCAGCCAGCCGAGCCGCTGGACGAAGGTGCGCTGGAAATAGCCGATATGAGCGGCCGGGCCGCCAAAACTGATGCATCCCAGCCATAAAAACTGAATAAATACCTGTCCCACGCTCTTCTCCCTCATCCCTCTCCTCCCGATAGAGAGGGGATATTATGACAGCGCGATGATCGTTTTATGACAATCAGGCTGATTCGGCCGACACCATGGGCATATCACCCGGCAGATAGCAGCGCCCCGCCAGCCAGCAGGCGATGGACTGACGGCTGGCGTCGAAATGGGGCTCGGGCAACGCGCGCGGATCGCACCAGACCCAGCCTTCGCACTTCTCCGGCTCCAGCAGCTGCGGTTCGCCATCGGCCCGAGCATGCAGCGTCACCGAGATATAGTGCAGCCCGCTCTCTCGCCAGGTCTCCAGATTGTTGGTCACCGCCACCACCTCGGGCCCTTGGATCTCAAGTCCCGCCTCCTCGGCCACCTCGCGGATCGCCGCCGACTCGAAGCTTTCCCCCAACTCCAGATGACCACCCGGGATCGACCAGTAGGGGGCATGGCTCCCCTTGCGTTTGCCAAGCAGCACCTGGCCTTGGGGGTTGGTCAGGATGACGCCGACCCCGACGCGGGGATAAAGAGTGGACATGAAAACGCTCCTTCAATCAGGCAATAAAACGGCCCCACCTTAGGCCCAAGGAGGGCACAGGGCAAGCCCCGGCTGCACGGCACCTGCGCCTGTCTGTGGCCCCTCCCCTTGCCCCTTAACCGGTTATCACTGATGCTGGGGAGTGAAGCCCGGATGGAGAGGTCATCCCCATCCTCTCAGTCCCCCATCACCCCGAGGAGTCCGCCATGAAAAAATTGCTCCCCCTGTGCGCCCTGCTGCTCACGGCTTGCCAAACCACGCCGCCCCCCAACTCGCTCGCCATCGATGATGCCGACGCCTGGCAGGCTATTTGCAAAGATGGCACCCGGGTTCGCGCCGTGGTGGCAGAGGGGATCTGTGGGGATCATCGCGGGGTAGCCATGTGGACGAATAAGCCAAGAGCTGAACGGATGGCAGAAGAAGCCGCCAAATAGTGTGATCCAAGCACCATAAAATGACACTGCTGGCCAATTGGCCGGATTTTTTCGCGATCTCGCCAGCACTTTGCCACCTTGTTCATGGTGCGCTCAGTTTTCTGTTCCCATACTGGCCCTACAGTTCCAAAAGAGGAGAGACAAGATGCAAACATCCATCGTCGGGCTCTCCATTCTGTGGGGGCTAGCCAGTTTTGGTGTTCAGGGGGATTTCATCGAGAGCCGTGATTCCGTTGCGCCATCCTGGCAAGCCGAGTCCAGAGTGGAGATGGAAGGTTATCTGATTGAATCGCTTGGCGAAGATCGCTGGCTGTTCGACAACGGCAGCGAGAGCCTGCTGGTATCCCTGCCCGAGGGGCAGTGGGTGCCGACCGGCGAGCGGCTGCGGGTCAGCGGCGAACCGCAGCAGGAGCAGAGCGGCTGGCTGCTGCAGGTGGAAGACATCAGCCAGGTCAGCGTCTGACCACGGCAGTCACCCCGTCACCGCGACAGCTTATCCAGACCCGATAACCACGACCGAATAGCAAAAGAGGAGGCCACTGGCCTCCTCTTTCTGTTTATATAAGCGGTTTGCGCGGGCTCACCCCAGATGGTTGAGCGGCAGCGCCGTCTTGTGCTTGATGCGGCGCAGCACGAAGCTGGAGCGCACCCCGGTCACCCCCGGAATATGGGTCAGCTTGTCCAGCAGGAAGTGCTGGTAGTGCTCCATGTCGCGCACCACCACCTTGAGCTGGTAGTCGGCATCGTTGCCGGTGATGAGATCACACTCCAGCACTTCGGGCAACTCGCTGATGGCGCGATCGAAGTTTTCGAACCGCTCGGGCGTATGTCTGTCCATGGAAATGTGAATGTAGGCGGTGAGGGTGAGGCCAAGCTGGCGGGCGTTGAGCAGAGTAACGTGGGTGTCGATGAGACCGGCATCCTCCAGCGCCTTGACCCGGCGGGAGCAGGGGGACGGCGAGAGCCCGACCAGCTCGGCCAGTTCCAGATTGCTGATGCGGCCATTCTCCTGCATCAGCTCGAGAATATGTCTGTCTATGCGATCAAGTTTCAGCATTTACCCTTCCTCGTTGCAATGACTAATCCACTTTTCCTAGATTAAGGGTGAACTATTGCAAAAACAACCGAAATAAGTGGTTACTTTGCAACCACTCACCGGCACGGGAGGGATACTATGGTTACATCTTCCGGTGGCAAAGCAGATACCTGACCGGGTCTCTGCGGTGAAGGACCTTACCGGGTCAAGAGCCCCATCAGCCGTCTTACCTTATCGGGAAACGACGGGCTGGAACGAGAGAACCCCCTCCCCGAAGGCAACAAAGCAGGCATCCCGGCGCCTGCTTTGTTGTTTTTGGGCGTTTGACGAAATCAGAGCGCGGGCGGCGTGATGCGATAGAGGCAGCGATGCGCCCCCTCCAGCAGATATTGCTCCCGCTCTACCGTCGCTGGCGCCAGCAGCTGGCGAAACAGCGCCAGTTCGCTGCGACAGAAACCGCGGCAGGTACGCGCTGCCGCACAGATGGGGCAGTGGCTCTCCCACAGCAGCCAGCTGCCATCCTCTTCGCGGCGGATCTCCGCCATATAGCCCTCGCGGCTGCGCAGCTCCTTGAGCGCCACCAGCCGGCCAGAGAGGCCATGGGACCCCAGCGCCTCCTGATAGCGAGCAAGCATCTGCTGCTCCCGCTGCTGGATCAGCCGCTCCATCCCCTCCTCGCCAAACAGCTCGCGCACGTTGTCGATCAGTTGCACGGTCAGGTCGCTATGGCTATCGGGGAAGCGCTGCCAGGCCTGCTCGGTGAGCTGCCACAGCCGCACGGGACGACCGCGCCCGCGCGCCTCGTCGCTGAATGTGACCCACCCCTCCTGCTCCAGCGTGAGCAGGTGCTGGCGGGCGCCCATGGAGGTCATCTGCAACTGCTCCCCCAGCGCGGCGGCGCTCTGCGGGCCATGGCTCTTGAGCAGAAACAGGATCTTGTCGGTGCTTGCGTTCATGGTCTCATTATGGGGATCGCCCTTTATTAAATCAACAATTCACTTTACTTAATCCCATCTATGAATCAGCATAAATAAACCAATAACTTTACTTAATGGGTGCAACATGGAGAAACACGGGCACAAAAATCCCCTCTGGGTGCTGGTCATGACGGTCACGCTGGCAGTTGCAGGTTTCAGTCTCCCCTCCCCGGTGTTGGCACCTTTGCTGCTGGATCCGGCCCACGGCATGCTGACGCCGGATGCCTCCGACTGGAGCCGCAAGGTGTGGCTGGGGGTCATCATGGGGCTCTACCCGCTGTTCCAGCTGGTGGGCAGTCCCTGGCTCGGTCGCCTCTCCGACCACTATGGCCGCAAGCCACTGCTGTTGCTCTCGCTGGCGGGGGTGCTGGCAGGCTATGCCCTGATGGCACTCGGTATCGCCTGGCGCTCCCTCCCCCTGCTGCTGCTCAGCCGGATTGTGGAGGGGCTATGTAACGGCAACATCGCCATCGTGCAGGCGATGGCAGCGGATCTCGCCGGCAAGGAGCACAAGGCCCGCAGCTTCGCCTGGATCAACATCGGCATGAATCTGGGCTGGGTCGTGGGGCCGATGATCGGGGGCTACGCCGCGGTGATCTCGGGGGATTACAGTCTGGCCGCCTGGCTGGCGGTAGGAATGACCCTGCTCAACCTGCTGCTGGTCTACTGGCTGATCCCCTATAGTCCGCCGGTGGCGGTCGCCCGGGAGGCTGCGACCCTCTCCAGCCGCCAGTTGCTGCTGCAACCGGCCCTGCTGCCCTACTTCGCACTCACCCTGATCAGCTATGGCGCCGTGCAGCTCTATTTCACCTACTTCAATATCTGGCTGGTGGAGAGGCTGGCCTGGGATCCGGCCCAGCTGGCGCAGGCGGCGGTGCTGGTGAGCCTGCCCATGATGGCGGGCTCCTGGCTCGGCTCTCGCATCGCCCGCCACTGGCGCGGCAGCTCCCTCGGGATTGTCGGCCATCTGGTGATGGCGAGCGGCATGCTGCTCTTTATCCTGCCCGTGCACTGGTGGGGGCTGGCGCTTACCTTCGTTCCCGCTGGCATCGGCATGAGTCTGGGGGAGCTGGCCACTTCGGTGGCGATCTCCAACCGCAGTCACCCGGAGCAACAGGGGCAGGCGATGGGGCTCTACCGCGCCCTCGCCGTGGGCAGCGAGATCCTGGCGGTGCTGCTCGGCAGTCTGGTGCTGCTGGCCGGTACCGAGTGGCCCTTCTATCTCGCCACCCTCTGCTCCCTTGCCAGTGCCGCCGGTTTCTATCTGCTGCGCCGCCGTGCCGACCGTCGTCAACAGCTGGCCAGCTGCACCTGAGCCACGAAGGGATCACAGTTCGGCGCTTCGGCCACGGGCAAGACTTGCATCGGAGCGCCGGGTCTGGGACGGTAAGGCTCTTTGCGGATTTGTTCGATGCTGGAGGAGCTATGAGTGAGTACAAGGCCATCGCGCTCGATATGGATGGCACCCTGCTGACCCGGGATCACAAGATCTCGTCGGCCACCCGGGCAGCACTGGCGCAGGCCCGCGCCCACGGCATCAAGGTGCTGCTGGTCACGGGGCGCCACTACATGACGGCGCGTCCCTTCCACCACGAGCTGGCCCTCGACACCCCCCTCATCTGCAGCAACGGCGCCTATCTCTATGATCCGGTGCAGAACCGGATCATCAGCGGCGACCCGCTGGCGGCTGCCCCGCTTACCGAGCTGCTGGCCGCGGTCGAGGCACAGCAGATGGGCGCCCTGTTCCATCTGAGCGAGGGGATCGGCTACATCGGCTGTGAAGAGCATGTCACCCGCATCCGCCACTGGTCGGCCAATCAGCCGGATCACCTCAAGATCACCATCCATCCGGTTGAGGAGCTGGCAGGCTGGCTCGACAACCCGGTCTGGAAACTGGAGCTGTTCAATCAGGATCCGGCGCGCCTGCACACCTTTATGGGCGAGGTGGTCGAGCAGATGCCCTTTACCCGCGACTGGGCGGCCCCCTATGCGGTGGAGCTGGTACAGCCCGGTTGCAGCAAGGGCAACCGGCTTGCCCAGTGGGCCGCCAGCGAAGGGATTGAGATGGATCAGGTGGTGGCGTTTGGTGACAACAACAACGACATCAGCATGTTCGAGCAGGTGGGGCTGGCGGTGGCCATGGGCAATGCGGCCCCGCAGATCCAGAGCCATGCCCATCGGGTCACGGCCGACCACAACGAAGATGGTATCGCACTGGCGCTACAGCGCTGGGTACTGCCCTGAGCTGACAAGATGCAACATGGCCAGCACGCGGGCTGGCCATGAAGAGAGGGATTAACCGCCGAAGGAGAACTGGATCACCCGATCCGGATAACGCAGACGGTTGTACTCCCGGCGCAGGGATTCGTAGTGGCGAATGGCCCGATCGCGCTTGGCGCGGTAATAGTCACGCTGTTCAGTGTTGGTTTCGTTGCGGATGCTGCGCTCCAGCGTATCAATATCACGCTCGGTACGCTCCAGCTCGTCGCTGATCTCCCGCAGGCGAGCGGCCAGTTTGTACTCTTCGTAGCCACGCTGATACTGCTTGAGGAAGCTGGCGTCATTGGGGCATACCCCCAGATAGGCCTGCCCCTCCTTGCCCTTGCTGTAAGCCAGCTCGGGAATGCAGTAGAGCTCCAGCCCCTTGTCGTAGCCCCGTTTCCACTCGGCTTCATCCACTTTGAGGCCATATTCGCTGCAAGACGAAACGTAATCGCGGGTCGCCTGACGGGTTTTGCCCTCCGATCCATCCTGATAACCCAGGTTGTACCAACTCATGGTTCGGCACTCATCTTCTGACAGGGCACTGCATCCCGCCAGCAATACCGGCAGGGTCAGCAACAGGATTTTGGGGGACATGGACAGACTCCGGAAAAGATAGTGAGCGGCATTCTAGAGAGGATAAAAGGCCATAACAAGGGATGCGCTCCCGTGCGGTCTGGTGCGGTTTATTTGATGTTTTTGTCACTATTCAACGCCGTGCCAGACGGGCAGCCAACCCGCTTTCCTTGTTATCAGGTGCAAGGTAAACTGCGCCATCTTTTAACTGGCGCGCAACAAAAACAATGAAAGTCCTGACCGTCGATTACCGCTCACCCGATGCGGCCCAACGTTTCACCGAATCCCTGCGAACCACCGGCTTTGGCGTGTTGACCAACCACCCCATTCCGAAAGAGCTGGTGCAGTCCATCTACGACAACTGGTATCGCTTCTTCATGAGCGAGCAGAAGCAGGATTTCCTGTTCAACCGCGAAACCCAGGATGGCTACTTCCCGCCCTCGGTCTCCGAGGTGGCCAAGGGCCATAGCCAGAAAGACATCAAGGAGTACTTCCACATCTACCCCTGGGGCCAGATGCCGGAAGAACTGAAGGAGCAGGCGATGGAGTACTACCGCCTCGCCAACGGTCTGGCCGCCGAGTTGCTGGGCTGGGTGGAGCAGTACACCCCGGCCGATATCGCCGCTCACTACAGCTGCCCCCTCTCCTCGATGATCGAAGAGAGCCAGAAGACCCTGCTGCGGGTGCTGCACTATCCGCCGTTCGATGGCACCGAGGAGCCGGGTGCCATCCGCGCCGCCGCCCACGAGGATATCAACCTGCTCACCATTCTGCCCGCCGCCAACGAGCCGGGGCTGCAGGTGAAGGGTTCTGATGGCGAGTGGATGGACGTGCCGTGCGACTTTGGCACCCTCATCATCAATATCGGCGACATGCTGCAGGAAGCCTCTCGCGGCTACTACCCTTCCACCACTCACCGCGTCATCAACCCGACCGGTGGCAGTGCCAGCAAGTCACGTATCTCGCTGCCGCTGTTCCTCCACCCGCGCCCGGATGTGGTGCTCTCCGAGCGCCATACCGCCCACAGCTACCTGATGGAGCGGCTGCGGGAGCTCGGGGTGATCTAGTCCGCCGACGAGCAGTTGTCAGAGACCAAACCGGAGCAATCTCACTCCGGTTTTTATTTGGTGGCAGGATTGGGCAAAAAACAGAATTAAATTAGCCAATCGTGCCAATAAATCGCATTTATGCCTGATAACCGTCGTAGTGATTGCGCCGTGACCTCCGTAACATGAGCGCCATTCTGCCCCTGCCTAGGGGCGCTCGATTGGAGTTCTTATGAAGCAGTCCCAATGGTCATCCCGACTCGGCTACATCCTCGCCGCAGCGGGTTCCGCGGTCGGTATCGGCGCAATCTGGAAATTCCCCTATGTCACCGCCGTCAACGGCGGCGGCGCCTTCCTGCTGGTCTTTCTGCTGTTCAGCTTCACCCTGGGGGTGGCGGTACTGATGGGGGAAACCCTGCTCGGCAGCATGAGTCGCCGCGGGGTAGTCGGAGCCTTCTCCGATCTGCTCGGCAAACAGTGGCGCTGGGTTGGGGTAATGGGAGTGATCTCTACCCTGCTCATCTACTGCTTCTACAGCGTGGTGGGCGGCTGGACCCTGGGTTATACCGGCATGGCCCTCTCCGGTCAGCTCAACCATGGGGATGCGGCTGCTCTCACCGCCCGCTTCAATGACTATGTCAGCGGCGACGTCTGGCCAATCCTCACTCACCTGCTGTTTGCCGCCCTCACCTGGATGGTGGTGCAAGGAGGCATTCAGAAAGGAGTGGAGCGCACCTTGCGCTGGATGATGCCGGCCCTGTTCCTGATGATCCTGATGCTGGTCGCCTTTGGCCTCACCCTGCCCAATGCGATGGCGGGAGTACGTCACTTCCTGATGCCCGACTTCAGCAAGCTGGGGATGTCCGGCGTGCTCGATGCCATGGGGCTGGCCTTCTTCTCCCTCTCCATCGGTCTGGGCATTCACACCACCTACGGCGCCTATCTGCCGACCAGCGAAGGGGTTGGTCGCTCCAGCCTCTGGGTGGTGCTGCTGGCCAGCATGGTGGCGGTACTGGCGGGGCTGATGATTTTCCCGGTGCTGGCCTCGACCGGTATCGACCCGGCCTCTGGCCCCGGTCTCACCTTTATGACCATGCCGGCGGTGTTTCAGCTGCTGCCCTTCGGTCAGGTACTTGAGGTGATCTTCTTCGCCCTGCTGGTCTTTGCGGCACTCTCCTCGGCCATCTCCCTGCTGGAGCATTTGCAGTGCTTCCTGTGCGAGACCTGGGGCTGGTCACGCCGCACGGCCTGCAGCGCCATCACTGGATTCGTCATGGTTAGCGGTGTTCCGGTCAGCCTGTCGTTTGGCCCGCTGCAACACGCCACCCTGTTTGGCAAAACCATCTTCGAGCTGCTGGACTTTGTCACCTCCAACCTGATGATGCCGCTGTTCGGCCTGATGCTGACGCTGCTGCTGGGCTGGAAGCTGGGACGCAAGGCGCTGCCGCAGGGGATTGCCAGCCACTGGCATCACTTGCTGATGAACTGCTGGCGCTGGATTGCCCCCTTGCTGATCGGCGGGATCTTGATTCGCGGTCTGGTGTGACGGTTACTCTTCGCGGGTGGGCTCATCGGCCCGCCCCTGGGCGGCTCTGACGGCCTCCAGGGCATGCTGCCAACGGGTGATCTCGGCATCATCCGTTCCCTTGGAGAAGACGATATAGAGACCGGCCTGATGGAGCAGCACGCCACTGCTGACGATGCTGCGCCGGGATAACCCCATCTTGTCGAGGGTGGCCTCCATCACCAGCTCCGCCATCGGCAAGGCATCGATCTTGCCCAGCATCAGCCGCTCTATCGCCTCCCCGACTGTCTTGTAGCGCACCAGATTGGTGTAGCCCTCATGGGTCAGCCGCACATCATCGGCATTGCCCAGCACGACCCCCACTCTGGGCAGATCTCGCAGCTGCGCCAGCGAGGTCAGCGGGTGGCGACTATCCGGCGCCTGATAGATAAAGACCCGATTGATAAAGAGCGGGCCAACCCATTTGAAATGAGACTCCCGCTCCGGGAGCCGCTGTACCACGAACAGTCCATAGCCGGGCTCGACCCGTGCCAGCGCCAGCGCCCGCTTGAGCGGGTAAATCCGCACCGGATAGCGGGTGCCAAGCTCCTCCTGCACCTCATCGATCAGGCGAATGGCAAATCCGTCGAGCTTGCCGTCGCGGTATTCGGTAAAGGGGGGTAAATCGTGACTCAGCAGGGTTAATCCGGGCTGCGCCGACACACTCAGGCTGATCAGCAACCAGGGCAGCATCATCCATCTCATACGACATCCTGTCTCATCGTTGTCCCCGTCAGTGCCATGTCGCGGTCACTAGTTCCAGAAGAAGCTACGTCGATTATCGCCCAGTAAATAGCCACAAGGTAGAAAAGATGCTGCCCTGCGAGGTTCCCCACATTGAGTTGTACGTACAGTCAGAGTGGTGACAGCGGCACACATAAAAAATTTTTGATTTTATGTGTCAATTATTCTTTCCATGGTTTAGGCTGTTCCCTCATTCATTAGTCAGGTTGCCACCTCATGTCTGCCATCCTCGTGCTGTTTGGTCGATTTTTTAGCTCGCAAGAGAGGTGACCTTGCACGCACAGTTTTTCTGAATGTTCATTGCAAAGGTCGCCTCAGGCGGCCTTTTTTATGGTCTGTCGTTTATTGCTACAGAGGAGTATTGCTTCGATGTCGTGTTACCCGGAGGTTGTATGAGCCAGGTTCAGTGGTCTTCCCGTCTCGGTCATGTGCTGGCCGCAGCAGGCACAGCGATTGGCCTTGGTGCCATCTGGAAGTTTCCCTATGTGACCGCCACCAATGGCGGTGGCGCCTTCCTGCTGGTGTTTCTGCTGTTTAGCTTCACCCTGGGGGTAGCGGTACAGGTCGGCGAAACCCTGCTCGGCAGCCATAGCCAGCGCGGGGTGCTCGGCGCTTTTCGCAAACTGGTGGGGCCGAACTGGCGCTGGATGGGGTATATGGGGATCGCCTGCGGCTTCTTTATCTACAGCTTCTACAGCGTGGTGGGCGGCTGGACCGTGGGTTACGCCGCGCTGGCGATGGCTGGCAAGCTCAACCTGAGCGAGGGGAGTGCCCTCACCGCCCTGTTCAACGGCTATGTCAGCAACCCCTGGTGGCCGGTGCTGACCCATCTGATTTTCGCAGGCCTGACCTGGTGGTTCGTGCAGGGGGGTATTCAGAAAGGGGTTGAGCGGGCACTGCGCTGGATGATGCCCGCGCTCTTCATCATGATGTTGCTGCTGGTTGGGGTCGGTCTCTCCATGCCGGGCTCCATGGCGGGTGTACGCCAGCTGCTGCTGCCGGACTTCTCCATGCTGACCGGCCAGAGCGTGCTGGACGCGCTGGGACTGGCCTTCTTCTCCCTCTCCATCGGGCTAGGGGTACACACGACCTATGGCGCCTACCTGCCCAATAGCGAAGGGGTACTGCGCTCCGGGGTCTGGGTCGTCACCCTGGCAAGCCTGATCTCGGTACTGGCAGGGCTGATGATCTTCCCGGCGCTGGCCTCCACCAATATCGACCCTACCGCAGGGCCCGGGCTCACCTTTATGACCATGCCTGCCGTGTTCAGTCATCTGCCGTTCGGTCAGGGGCTGGGGGTGATCTTCTTCCTGTTGCTGCTGGTCGCCGCTCTCTCCTCCTCCATCTCCATGCTGGAGCATCTGGTGCGCTTCACCACCGAGGAGTGGGGTTGGTCGCGTCGTGGCGCCTGCCGGGTACTGACCCTGCTTATCATGGCCTCCGGCATTCCGGTGAGCCTGTCGTTCGGCCCATGGAGCGATCTGACCCTGTTTGGCAAGACCATCTTCGAGCTGCTCGACTACCTCACCTCCAACCTGATGATGCCGCTGTTTGGTCTGGTACTGACCCTGCTGCTGGGCTGGCGATTGGGTGATGCCATATTGCCTGCGGGCCTGTCACCCGCCCTGCGTCTGGCGCTGCTCTGGTGCTGGCGCGTGGTGGCGCCGCTGCTGATCAGCGGGATCCTGATCCGCGGGATCATGTAGCACCTTGCGCATCTTTGCGGGCAGGCCTTGCCTGCCCTTTTTATTGCTGGCGTTTACTTTATTACAGGCGTTCATATAAGCAGCATCACGATGGACAGGAGTGAAGTCAGTGGCCGTCGAACAATCTAGGAAGAGCAGGATGAAGAAGGATCGGTGTGGCAGAGTGGCACAATAAGAGGTGGCGTTCGGCTCGCCACACCGGCAACAGAAGAAGTTGAAGTACTGAATTGCGGGCAAAAAAAATCCCCATCTGAGTGGGGACTTTCTCTGCAACTGAAGCTGATATCTCAGCCTCGCTTGCGAATATGGTGGTCGTTACTGGGATCGAACCAGTGACCCCCTCCTTGTAAGGGAGGTGCTCTCCCAGCTGAGCTAAACGACCTGGGATTCTGAAATGATGGTGGGTCGTGCTGGATTCGAACCAGCGACCAATTGATTAAAAGTCAACTGCTCTACCGACTGAGCTAACGACCCATCTAAATCATTTTTTCTACAAACTGGTGGTCGTTACTGGGATCGAACCAGTGACCCCCTCCTTGTAAGGGAGGTGCTCTCCCAGCTGAGCTAAACGACCTGGGATTCTGAAATGATGGTGGGTCGTGCTGGATTCGAACCAGCGACCAATTGATTAAAAGTCAACTGCTCTACCGACTGAGCTAACGACCCATCTAAATCATTTTTTACAAACTGGTGGTCGTTACTGGGATCGAACCAGTGACCCCCTCCTTGTAAGGGAGGTGCTCTCCCAGCTGAGCTAAACGACCTGGGATTCTGAAATGATGGTGGGTCGTGCTGGATTCGAACCAGCGACCAATTGATTAAAAGTCAACTGCTCTACCGACTGAGCTAACGACCCATCTAAATCATTTTTTCTACAAACTGGTGGTCGTTACTGGGATCGAACCAGTGACCCCCTCCTTGTAAGGGAGGTGCTCTCCCAGCTGAGCTAAACGACCTGGGATTCTTGAAATGATGGTGGGTCGTGCTGGATTCGAACCAGCGACCAATTGATTAAAAGTCAACTGCTCTACCGACTGAGCTAACGACCCATCTAAATCATTTTTTACAAACTGGTGGTCGTTACTGGGATCGAACCAGTGACCCCCTCCTTGTAAGGGAGGTGCTCTCCCAGCTGAGCTAAACGACCTGGGATTCTGAAATGATGGTGGGTCGTGCTGGATTCGAACCAGCGACCAATTGATTAAAAGTCAACTGCTCTACCGACTGAGCTAACGACCCATCTAAATCATTTTTTTACAAACTGGTGGTCGTTACTGGGATCGAACCAGTGACCCCCTCCTTGTAAGGGAGGTGCTCTCCCAGCTGAGCTAAACGACCTGGGAATTCTGTCTCCACCGAGTGGAGAAAATGGTGGGTCGTGCTGGATTCGAACCAGCGACCAATTGATTAAAAGTCAACTGCTCTACCGACTGAGCTAACGACCCTCACCACGACCAGTTCCGACTGCATTACTGCTTCGGCTCTGACGGCGGCCTATATTACGGATTTAAATTTCCGGTGCAACAGAAAATTCGTAATTTAAATCCGTTTGCTCACTGTGCGTACAAATGCAGGCTGTTTTTACAGTAGCGTTACGAAAACAGTGACATACAGCAATGTTACAGCTTGGCCAGACTCTGTTTGGCCAACTGGGCCGGCGAAGTGTTGGGATAACCCTTGATCACCTGCTCATAGAAGGATTTGGCTTCCGCCTTCTTGCCATCCAGCTGCGCCAGCATACCCAGCTTCAGCAGCGCATCGGCTCGCTTGGGGGATTTGCTGTATTTGTTGGCCACGGTCGAAAACTGGGCCGAGGCACCGGCTCTGTCACCCTTGTTGAACAGCAACTGGCCGAGCCAGTAGTGTGCATTGGGAACATAGCCCGAATTGGGGTACTGCTTGATGAAGCCCTGGAAAGCCGGAATGGCTTTGTCGTAGTTCTTCTCTTTGAGCACCATGTTGACCGCTGCGTCGTAGGCCTGATTCTCATCCTGATTGGTTGAGTAATTGGCCGCAGCAGCCGGTGTAGCGGCAGCAGCAGGGGCCGCGGCGGCCGGTGCAGCCTGCTGGCTGCTGGCAACCTTGTCGAGCTCCTGATAGAGCTGACGCTGGCGCTCTTGCGACTGTTCCATCTGGTAGGTCTGCTGCTCCAGCTGACCACGCAGCTCGGAAACCTCCCCTTGCAGGGAGTCGACCTGTTGCTGCAATTCAGCTTGCAGTCGCAGACGGGCATTGAGGGTGCGCTCCAGCAGGGCAACCCGATCTTCCAGGCTACCGGTGGGCACGATAGCGCCGTTGTTGCCACTAAGGACAACGCCACCACCCGAGTCACCGCCCAGATCGCTGACAGGAGCCGCAGCTTGCGCATTCAGAGCAACCATTACGGCCAGCGCAACGACAGCTTGCTTGTACACAGATTTCATTCGGATCAAACCTTAGCGTTTAGTACAGATAAAACGGCCAGCGCCATCGTCGCTCGCATATGCAGATTTCATTCGGATCAAACCTTGGCGTTTAGTGCAAATAAAACGGCCATCGAAATGGCCGCTTGCATATAAACGAACTTCGTTCGGTTTAAACCTTAGTAAACCAGAACCGCGCGGCGGTTTTTGGCAAAGGCATCCTCGGTGTGGGACATGTCCAGCGGCTTCTCTTCGCCATAGCTGACGATAGAGAGCTGCTCGGCCTGCACACCCAGGGTTTGCAGATACTTGGCAACAGCCTTGGCACGACGCTCGCCCAGGGCGATGTTGTACTCCGGAGTACCGCGCTCATCGGCGTGACCTTCGATCAGGACTTTAACGCTCGGGCGCTCGCGCAGGTAGCTGGCGTGGGCATCCAGCAGATCAGCGTACTGACCCTGGATATCGTAACCGTCGAACGGGAAGTAGATCACGTTGTCACGCTGCAGTGCTTCGAACTTCTGACGCATCTGCTCTTCCGGGGACAACATGCCGTTGGCGCCGCCGGTTTGTACACCGCCCATGCCGTCGGTCATACCTGATTCAGCGCCAGCGGCGTCGGAATCAGAAGAAGAACTACAAGCGGCCAGGGTGAACAGTGGCAGTGCGATGGCCAAACCCTTGAGCAGTTTATTGAGTTGCATGCTATTTCCTTAAACCTTTATAACAAAACAAAAAACAATTGGATTTTTATCAATTCAAGAAGGGCGACCAAGCTGGTGCACGAATTTCACCGCTACTGGTCGGAAGCACAGCCTTGAAGCGACCATCAGTCGACACCAACGCGAGACTCTTACGACCCTGATAGATGGTGGCATAAATGATCATGCTGCCATTGGGAGCCACACTTGGCGACTCATCCAGAGCACTCTGGGTAAGGACCAACAGGGCATTGTTTTCCATGTCCTGACGGGCAATACGATACTGTCCCTGAACACGGGTCACCATCACCATGATTTTGCCATCAGGAGTGATGGATGCACCCTGGTTGGATTCACCTTCCCAAGTCATCCGGCGAGTCATACCAGTCGCCAAATTTACGCTATAAATCTGGGGTTTGCCACCACGTTCAGAGGTGAACAACAAATTTTGCCCATCCGGCATCCAGGAGGGTTCAGTGTCGATCACACGGCTGGTTGTGACGCGGGTCAGCTGCTTGCTAGCGACATCAACCACATAGAGGTTCGGTGAACCATCTTTGGAGAGAACGATAGCCAGACGACGACCATCCGGAGACCACTCCGGCGCCCCGTTGATACCGCGGAAACTGGTGATCAGGCTGCGCTGCTGGGTGTAGATATCCTGCACGTAGATTTCGGACTTCTGGTTCTCGAAGCTCACGTAAGCCAGCTTGCTGCCATCCGGCGACCAAGCCGGAGACATCAACGGCTCGCGGGAGCGCAGCAGGGTCTTCTCGTTGTAACCGTCGTAGTCAGAAATACGCAGCTGGTACGGGAACTGGGTACCCTGCTGGACGGAGACGTAAGCCAGACGGGTCAGGAAGGCACCGCGCTCGCCAGTCAGACGCTCATAGACGATATCTGAGATACGGTGGGCAAACTGGCGCATCTGGGCACCCGGGATGGTCGCCATGCGGCTATCCAAAATGTAACCGTTGCTCTCGCCACCTTGCGCCTTGGCCAGCTGGCCTTTCAGCACATCGACCAGCTCGAAGTTGACCTTGTAGGTGCCATCACCGACTGCCGAAATGGAACCCACCACCACGGCTTCAACCCCTTGGGAGGCCCAGGGAGCGAAGTTGATCTCGCTGCTGCTGCTCGGGGTTTGCGGCATCTGGCCACGGGCCAGCGGCTTGAACTTGCCACTGCGCATCAGGTCGTTGGAGACCACTTCCGCGATGTCCTGCGGCAACTGTCCGTTACCTTCCCACTTGAAGGGGGCGACGGCGATGGGGCGTGCGCTATCAATACCGCCGGTGATGACGATGTCCAGGGCCGCCTGGGCACTCTGGCCCAGCAACAAACAGCCAACCAAAGCAAAAAATACTTTTCTGATCATGGCTTAAATACTCGGTTCCAATATAGATGAGAGGTTAAATTCCTTTCTCGGCGAGAGGTTGCCAACCGGAGGCAAGCAACCTCGTTTTATCACGCTTAGATACTCGGTTCTAACTTCAGGTTAAATTCCTTCAACATCTCGAATGCCGCAGGATCCTTGGGCACAGGCAGCTGATTGGCTTTCAGAACAGCCGCCTTACCGGAACGACAAACCGCCGGGTCACCCTGGCCGTTATCTACCGATATGACAAAGCCACTGCTCGCAAGACGTACGCCGATAGTACATGTTTTGCCCCGCATGGTGGGATCCAAAATCATATACCGCTCAACAGTGGCTTTGATGAGCGCCGCATATTTGTCGACTTCGCCCTGGGCTGCGGCCGATGCCGCCTGACTGCGGGCATTGGCCTCAGCCGACAGCTGCTGCTGCATCATCTCTTCCATCTCTTTTTGCAGCTTGGCCTGCTCGGCCGCTTTACGCTTGCGCTCAGCCGCGATCTTGGCCTGCTTTTCGGCCTCTGCCTTGGCTTTCTTCTCTGCGTCAGCTTTTGCCTTTTTCTCAGCCTCTTCCTTGGCCTTCTTCTCGGCCTCGGCTTTGGCTTTTTTCTCTGCTTCTGCCTTGGCTTTTTTCTCTGCTTCTGCCTTGGCTTTCTTCTCGGCTTCGGCTTTGGCCTTCTTGTCAGCTTCCGCTTTCTTGGCCTTGGCTTCTGCCGCCTTTGCCTTCTCTTCGGCCTCTTTCTTCTCTTGTTCCTTTTTCTTCTTCAGCGCCAACGCCTTGCTCTCGGCTTCCGCCGCTTTACGCTCGGCTTCGGCCTTCTTGGCCTTCTGTTCTTCCAGCTTGCGGGCTTCCTCGGCTTTTTGGGCCTTCTCTTCCGCCTGCTTCTGCTCGGCAACCTTCTTCTGCTTCTCGGCCTCGGCCTTGCGAGTCGCCTCTTCGGCCTGCTTGCGCTTGGTCTCGGCGATGCGAAGCTGCTCCTGTTTCTGAGCCAGCTCACGCTTGGCGAGATCCGTGTCTTCCTTATCCTTCTCTTTCTCTACCTTTTGAGGCTTGGGCTGAGATTTCTGCTGCTGGATCTGCTTGGCCTGTTCGTTGAGGAAGTTCTCATCGAGCATGACGGCATTGACGATCTGCCCCTTCGATTCGGGTCGTTTCGGTTTGCTGAAATCGAGCCCGACAAACAGGATGATGCCGATGATCAGGTGCAGCAGAAACGACGCGATGAGATAACCGGAAATACCACGCTTCACATCCATCTCCGTTAGTTCACCGGATCTGTCATCAGGCCAACCTGAGGCACACCCGCATTCTTGAGGGCCACCATCAACAGGATCACCTCTTCGTAGCGCACGGCCTTGTCACCCGCGACCACCACGGGGGCATTCTGGTTGATAGCCAGATAGCCCATGGCTTTTTCGGTGATGTATTGCTGCATCGCCTCTGGCGTGCCGCTTGGCACCGGCTCGTCATCGGCTTCGCCAGCCTTGATGACATACTCGCCTTCGGTATTGACGCTGACGATGAAGGGTGGCTTGGCATCTTCCGGCAACTGCTCGGACTCAGCCTGTGGCAGATCCACCTTGACCCCTTGCGTGATCACCGGCGTGACCGCCATAAAGATGATAAGCAGCACCAGCATGACGTCGATATAGGGAACCACGTTGATCTCGGCCACCTTCTTGCGCCGGATCCGCTGATAGGTTTGCATTACTGATCACCCTGCTGCTGTGCAATTTGACGGTTCAGAATGGTAGTGAACTCGTCCATGAAGTTGGCGTAGGCGTTCTCTAGCCGCTCGACCTTGTTGGAGAAGCGGTTGTAGAAGATAACCGCCGGGATAGCGGCAAACAGACCCATGGCGGTAGCGATCAGCGCTTCCGCGATACCCGGTGCCACCATCTGCAGGGTGGCCTGCTGCACCTGACCCAGGGCGATAAAGGCGTTCATGATCCCCCATACGGTACCAAACAGACCGATATAGGGGCTGATGGAACCGATGGTCGCCAGCACCGGCAGGTTGGATTCCAGGTCATCCACCGCGCGGGAGAGGGAGACGCGCATGGCGCGGTAGGTACCATCCATCACCGCATCCTGACCACGGGCACCGGCCTTGAGCAAGCGGGCATACTCCTTGAAGCCGGAGTAGAAGATATCTTCCATGCCTTCGATATCATCGCGGCGGGAAGAGGACTCTTGATAGAGGCGATTGAGATCGACCCCTGACCAGAAGCGATCTTCAAACTGTTCCGATGCGAGATTGGCCGCCTTGATCGCCTTTGAACGCTGGATAATCAGCGCCCACGAGACAATAGACATGCTCATCAGGGTCATCATGACCAGTTTTACCAACAGGCTGGCTTGCCAAAACAGGCCAATAAACGAAATTTCAGCGTGCACTTAACAGCACTCCCTTGATTTTTTCAGGTATAGCTACAGGTTTCATTTGCGGATGACTGACACAGGCTATCTGTACCATGGCCTGGGTGATCAGTCGTCCATCAGCCGCCAGGATCTGCTGCGAAAAGCGCAGGGATGCGCGTTTCACTTCAATCACTTGCGTTAATACATTCAATAGTTCATTAAAACGGGCCGCCGAGCGGAAATCGATCTCAGTTCGGCTCACCACGAAGGCATATCCCTCCTGCAGCCAGACGTCCTGTTCGACCCCTTTGGCACGAAGAAACTCGGTGCGAGCACGTTCCATAAACTTGAGATAATTGGCGTTGTAGACGATGCCCCCGGCGTCGGTGTCTTCGTAGTAGACACGCACCGGAAACTCAAAGACTTCCCCCATAACAATCTGTGATCCATTCGACAGTCAGATGGGGGGCTATCATAGCGCAGGGCTGAATAGGAAAGAAGCAGGGGGAGACAGGGAAATCCTGCCTCCCCCCGTTTTTTATGAAAGGAAATATGAATGTGTCAGCCAGAGGCCATACAACAAACTGGGCCAGGCGAGCCAGGGGTTGAACAGCACACGTCCGGGCAGGCTTTTCAGATGAAAGCCAAGCCCGTTAAGTACGCCACAACAGACGGCCCACATCAGCCAGGGAGCAAGCCAGAGACCATGCTCGCTGGTGTTGGCCGCGATCAGATTGGGGGCCTGTAAAATAGCGACGGCCAACAAGGCCGCCGCGAGTAACATCAACCCCTGCCACGGCTGCCGCTCCAGTGGAGCGGCCAGCCTGGCGAGTCGATCACTTGTTTTCATCGATCTGACGATCCATGTTCTCGGTGTGTTCCAGCCACAGCGCATTGATGATGCCAAATGCACAGGCCAGCAACAGCCCCAGGATCCAGGTGAAATACCACATTGTCAGCGCACCTCTTAATAGAGAGATTGTTGGTTATCTTCGATGTGCTTGTTGGTTACCCGGCCAAACATCTTGATGTAAGTCCAGATGGTGTAACCCAGCACAATCGGTACGAAGACTGCAGCAGCCACAGTCATCACCTGCAAGGTGTTGAAAGAGGCGGTAGCATCCCACATGGTCAGGCTCAGTGACGGCTCAAGGCTTGAGGGCATCACAAACGGGAACATGGAGAAACCGGCAGTGAGGATAACCCCGGCAATCGCCAGCGAGGAGCTGGTAAACGCCAGCCAGCCGATGTTCATGCGGGCAAACAGCGCAGTCAGCAGGCTCATGGCCAGGCCCAGTACAGGAGCAGCCACCATCCACGGATAGAGGGTGTAGTTGTTCATCCAGGCGCCAGCCTGCAGGACAACTTCCTTGTTCATCGGGTTGGATACTGCGTCAGTCGCGGCAGCCTTGACGATGACATACCCTTCCATACCGCTTACCCACCAACCCGCGGCAGCAAACAGCACCAGGGTCAGCAGTGAGCAGATCATGGCGGCAGTGCGGGAACGTGCCAGCACTTCACCGTCGGTCTTCATCATCAACCAGGTTGCGCCCTGGGTGAGCAGCATGAACAGGCTCACCAGACCAGCCAGAATGCCGAACGGGTTAAGCAGACCAAAGAAGTTGCCGTGATAGGTCAGCATCATGAACTGGTTAAACTCGAACGGAACGCCTTGCAGCAGGTTGCCAAAGGCCACACCAAAGACGATGGGCGGTACGGCGCTACCGGCGAACAAGGCCCAGTCCCAGTTGCTGCGCCATTTGGCATCAGCACGCAGAGAGCGGTACTTGAAACCGACCGGACGCAGGAACAGCGCCATCAGCGTCAGGATCATGGCGATGTAGAAGCCGGAGAAGGTCGCGGCATACACCATCGGCCAGGCGGCGAACAAGGCGCCACCGGCAGTGACCAGCCACACCTGGTTACCTTCCCAGTGCGGCCCCATGGTGTTGAGCATCACGCGGCGCTCGACATCTTTCTTGCCGACGAACGGGAGCAGTGCGCCTACCCCCATGTCGAAGCCGTCAGTGATGGCAAAACCGATCAGCAGCACGCCGACCAGAGCCCACCAGATGACACGCAGAGTTTCGTAATCAAACATGGTCGCTCTCCTTATGCCTTGATCTGTTCAAAGTGATACTTGCCAGTCTTCAGGCTGCTGGGGCCAAGACGGGCATACTTGAACATCAGGTACATCTCGATAACCAGAAGTACGGTATAGAACAGGCAGATACCGATCAGAGAGAACCAGATCTCGGCTGCAGGCAGGTTGGATGCAGAGAGGGAAGTCGGCAACACCTCTGCAATGGTCCAGGGTTGGCGACCATATTCAGCAACAAACCAGCCAGCTTCGATAGCGATCCACGGCAGCGGGATACCCCACAGCAGACCCTTGAGCAGCCACTTGCGCTTGCCGATCTGGTGGCGGGCACTGTCATAGAAGGCCATACCAATCAGCACCAGCATCAGCATGCCGACGGCAACCATGATGCGGAAGGCGAAGAACAGCGGCAGTACCTGCGGGATGGAGTCATCCACGGCGGCCTTGATCTGCTCGTCTGTAGCATCGGTCACGTTGCTGGTGTAGCGCTTGAGCAGCAGACCGTAGCCCAGATCCTGCTTCACTTCGTCGAAACGAGCGCGGGTCTCGTCAGACTTGTCACCGGATTGCAGCTTGGTCAGCAGGTCGTAAGCGGTCATACCGTTGCGGACGCGCAGTTCGTGCTCGCTCTTCAGATCCTTCAGACCGGTTACCTGACCGTCCAGAGAACGGGTCGCGATAATGCCCAGTGCATAGGGGATCTTGATGGCGTAGTCGGTGCGCATCTCTTCCTGATTCGGAATACCGAACAGGGTAAAGGCGGCCGGAGCAGGTTCAGTTTCCCACTCGGCTTCGATAGCGGCCAGTTTCACCTTCTGCACTTCACCGGTCTCGTAACCGGATTCGTCACCGAGGATCAGCACGGACACGATGGAAGCCATACCGAACGCGGCGGCAATAGCGAAGGAGCGACGGGCGAACGCCACATCACGATTCTTCAGCAGATAGTAGGAGGAGATACCCAGCACAAACATGGCGCCACAGGTATAACCAGCCGCCACAGTGTGGACGAACTTGACCTGAGCAACCGGGTTGAGCACCACGTCAGCGAAGCTCATCATCTCCATTCGCATGGATTCGAAGTTGAACTCGGCACCGACCGGGTTCTGCATCCAGCCGTTGGCGACCAGGATCCAGAGGGCGGAGAGGTTGGTACCCAGCGCCATCAACCAGGTGGCAGCCAGATGCTGATGCTTGCTCAGACGATCCCAACCAAAGAAGAACATACCGACGAAGGTGGACTCCAAGAAGAAGGCCATCAGCCCTTCGATAGCCAGCGGGGCCCCGAAGATATCGCCGACATAATGGGAGTAGTACGCCCAGTTCGTCCCGAACTGGAACTCCATGGCCAGACCTGTGGTGACCCCCAAGGCAAAGTTGATACCAAACAACTTACCCCAGAATTTGGTCATGTCCCGGTAGATGGTGTTGTTGGTCATCACATAGACGGATTCCATGATAGCCAGGAGAAAGGCCATTCCCAGCGTCAGGGGTACAAACAAAAAGTGATAAAGGGCCGTCGCAGCGAACTGGAACCGCGATAGGTCTACCACATGCTCAGCAATCATGATGTTTCCTCACCGATTATTGGCACGGCTATTTTAAGTTTTAAGCACAAAGCTTCCGTTGGAGGTTAGCGAATGAGCCTTATTGGGACGTGTCACAACAAAACGCGTTCAGTAACCACTGGCATTAACAACAAGGCAATACGAGAACACAAATAAAGCTAATGTTTAACAATTCCAAAACAATCAGCCTAAATTTATTCTCGCCCATGATGACCGGGTTTTTATATCACCTTTATTTGATTGAAATCAATGTAAAAGGACCCGCCATACATGGCTTTGAAAGGCATTTTTAATCTATTTCACGATTATTGACGCGAGCCAGATCACAAAACACGATAAAGCGTAAAACATTGATTTAAATCAATTTAAGAATTTAACATCCCGCCACTCGGTTTAATTTGAAAAGCGTGAATGACGCGCCTTTTTCCATGTTATCCGAGTCAGGCAATCTGATTCGAAAACTCAATTTAAAATTGCAAAGAATGCATACTCATGCGAACCAATTTCATCAATAAAGACATTAGATAAACTAATTTGAAGAGTACAATTTTTCTTGTTTGCCGGGGTCGATTCGAACTCCTACAATGCGCCTCGCAGTGAGGGCATACCCTTGGATACAGGCCGGTTAATCCGGGTTCACGGTACGTATTCGACGATCAATTTGAACCTGTCTATTGGAATCGAAGATGAAAAAGTTTGTTGCTAAAACCATCCGTTACTACAAGCTTTCCTTTGTTCAGCTCTATCAACTGAACCGACTCTGAGAGCTAGCGACGGCTCACCTGTTTATTTTCCGGTCTGTGTCCAGACGCACTCACTGTCTGTGAACATCCATCCTGAATTGTCTTTGCCCACCGCATCCGCCGTGGGCTTTTTTTTTGCCCGGATAATAAAAAACCGCCTTTGACGGCGGTTTCATGTTCAAACGACTGTTTTTACTTCTCATCTGGTCGCTGAAGACCGAAATGAGCGTAGGCTCGTGTGGTCGCAATCCGTCCTCTGGGTGTACGTTGCAGATACCCTTGCTGGATCAGATAAGGCTCCAGCACATCTTCGATAGTATCTTTCTCTTCCCCGATCGCGGCGGCCAGATTATCGAGACCCACCGGGCCCCCCATAAACTTGTCTATCACAGCCAACAATAACTTGCGGTCCATGAAGTCAAAACCTTCATTATCGACATCCAGCATGTCCATGGCGCGGGCAGCAATGGGGCCGTCGATCCGGCCATCGGATTTCACCTGGGCAAAGTCGCGCACCCGCCTTAACAAACGGTTAGCAATCCGCGGCGTGCCGCGAGAGCGACGGGCGACCTCAATGGCACCATCTTCCGTCATGTCTAGCCCCAGACAACGGGCACTGCGGGAGACGATATCGGTCAGGTCCTTGACGTTGTAGAACTCCAGCCGCTGGACGATGCCGAAGCGATCCCGCAGCGGGCTGGTCAGTGAACCTGCCCGGGTGGTAGCGCCAATCAGGGTGAAGGGAGGCAGATCCAGCTTGATGGAGCGAGCTGCGGGTCCCTCCCCGATCATGATGTCGAGCTGGTAATCCTCCATCGCTGGATAGAGCACCTCCTCCACCACAGGGCTGAGGCGATGGATTTCATCGATGAACAGCACATCGTTCGGTTCGAGGTTGGTGAGCAGCGCGGCCAGATCCCCTGCTTTCTCCAGTACCGGGCCGGAGGTGGTCTTGATATTGACCCCCATCTCGTTGGCGACGATGTTGGCGAGGGTAGTCTTGCCCAGACCCGGCGGGCCGAAGATCAACAGGTGATCGAGCGCTTCACCCCGCTGACGGGCCGCTTCGATAAAGATCTCCATCTGTTCGCAGACGGTATCCTGACCGGTGTAGTCAGCCAGCTTCTTGGGGCGGATAGCCCGGTCAATAATGTCATCCTCACGGGCGGCACTGGCCGAAATGAGGCGGTCTGCTTCAATCATCAACTACCTCATACCAGGCTACGCAGGGATTCACGGATGATATCTTCCACCGACATCCCCTCTTTGGCGATCTTGCTGACAATCTGACTCGCCTGCTGCGGCTTGTAACCTAGGGCCACCAGCGCACTGGCCGCCTCCTCGGTCACATCCGGTGCCCGCAATTCGGGCTCACTGGCTGGCAAGGTGACCATGGCCGGGGAGAAGAGGTCGTGACTAACCCACCCTTTGAGGCGATCCTTCATCTCCACCACCAGACGCTCGGCGGTCTTCTTGCCGACTCCCGGCAGTTTGACCAAAGAGCTTATCTCTTCACGTTCGACACTCAGCACAAACTGGGTAGCTGTCATGCCGGAGAGAATAGCCAGCGCCAGCTTGGGGCCGACTCCGTTGGTCTTGATCAGCTCGCGGAACAGTGCCCGCTCCTGTTTGTGGTTGAAACCATAGAGCAACTGGGCATCTTCCCGCACCACGAAGTGAGTATGGATGGTCGCTTCCTTGCCGATCTCCGGCAAATCATAGAAGCAGCTCATCGGCATCTGTACCTCATAGCCAACCCCGCCCACTTCCAGCAGGACCTCGGGGGGCTGCTTTTCAATGACAATGCCTCTCAAGCGACCAATCACGGCTCTCTCCTCACCAATACAACTATTCGTAAATTGGCTCATAGCATAAAGAATAACTGGATAAGTATCCAGCATAGGGCAGCAACACCCTTGTGGTCAGAGAGGCTTTTTATCCAATTTTCCACCATGCTTGATCGGGTGCAGCCAGTGCACGGGATGTTTCAGCGCCGCACCGGCCCCCGAGCGGGGGATAAACCACTACACTAAACCCGTTCGGAACCGAAACTGGTGCCAATGTCGATACCAAGGAAGGCCATCACATGAAAATTGTTACCACCTCCAATCTGGGTCTTGCCATATTGCTCGGCTGTACGCTGGGCATGGGGGTCGTTGGCTGGTATGGCAGCCAGCGGCTAGCCAATCTGCTCTCCTATGTCCTGGGCGCCGCCTGGCAGACCGCTGACGGTGCCATGGAGGGCTCCATAGAGCTGGGCAACCAACAGCTACAGATTCAGAAGATGCAAAACGGAACCCCGCTCAATCGCGCCGAACTCGATGCAGCCAAGGCTGCGACCGATGACGCGCTGGCCCGGGTCAGCCAGGGGCAACTCATTGATGGTGCGGCCCTTGCCACCATGGAACAGCACAAGCAGGATTATCAACAGCAACAAGAGAAGCTGCTGGCGCTCTATCACGCCTATACCGAGGTCGATCAGGCCCTGCATCATAACGCCGATCTGATGGCCCGCCTCTCGACCCAGCTGGAGGTGATCGGCGATGGCGCGGTCGAGGCGCTGACCCAATCCCCCGACCAGACCATCAGCTGGAACAGCGGCCTCTCCACCCGTTGGGAGGCGGCCGACGGGGGGATGGAATCCAACATAGGCTTTTTGCGCCAACTCTATGCGCTGGAGAAGATGCGCAGACAAGGAGTCACAGAGGCGATCAAGGTCGAGTTGAAAGAGGCGACCGATTTCTACCACGAAGCGATCGACAGCATGCTCGGCACCGGGCTGTTCGATATCGAGGGAACCGGCGAATTTGCCGGCAAAACACTGTCGGCAGAGTATCGCGCCCTGTTGGCCCGGCATCAGCAACTGATGGGACAGTGGGTCGATGCGCTCGGCAGCTATCAGGCCCAGCAGTCCGCCTATGAGGTCAGTGCCGATGAGCTGCGACAACAGCTGGTTGCCATCGAGGAGAGCGGCGATGCCACCGTCGAGGATCAGGTGGCCCAGCTCAACGGCATCATCAGCCAGACCCGAACCCTGCTGCTGGGTGGCCTGCTGCTGAGCCTGATCATGGTCACCCTCTGCGGCTTCTGGCTGACCCGCAAGCTGGTGACCCCGCTGCTGCAAGTGGACAAACGAATGCAGGATATCGCCGCCGGCGAGGGAGACCTCAACGCCCGCATCAACCTGCAACGTGATGACGAGATAGGCTCGCTGGCAAACAGCGTGGATCGTTTCATCGAGAAACTGCAGAAGATGATCAGCTCCACCATGGACAACAACCAACACATCAGCGAGCACGTTCACACCTCGGTCAACCGGGTGGAGGCAATCAGCCAAAGCAGCCGCCAGACCGCCGAACATGCGCTGGCCCTGCACCACGACAGTGAACAGATGGTGCAAGTCGCCACCGGTATCTCGGACAACTGCAGCATGGCGGCCCACAATGCCAATGAGGTGCGCCAGCTGACCACCGAGAGCAGCCAGTATGTCGCCTCCGCCAGCGCGGGCATGCAACGGGTGGTACAGGAGGTGAGCGAGTGTGCCATCGCCATCAACTCCCTCAAGGAGCAGGCAGGTCAGATTGGCCAGATTATTTCCACCATCAGCGGTATCTCGGAACAGACCAACCTGCTGGCCCTCAATGCGGCCATCGAAGCGGCCCGCGCGGGGGAGATGGGGCGTGGCTTTGCGGTGGTTGCGGACGAGGTGCGCACCCTAGCCAATCGCACGGCGACATCAAGTGCCGAAATTAGCCAGGTGATCAGCAGTATCCAGCAGCAGACCGAGACCGCCTATCTGATGATGCAGCGCAACCTCAAGACGGTAGAGTCCGGCATGCAGGACTCCGAGAATACCAAGCAGATCCTGTTCAAGGTGGAAGGCGCCATCGACCAGCTGGCCGACATGGTGCAGCAGGTGGCCGTGGCTACCGGGCAACTGTCACACACCCTGAGCCACTCCTCTGACAAGGTCTCCGGTATCAGTCTACAAGCCAGAACCGGCGAACAGGAGGCACAGGAGTGCCTGCAGCTCGCCTCCTCGCTCCATCAAGCTAGCCTGATGCAACAGCGCCTGCTTTCCCAGTTCAGGGTCTGACCCCTTTCAATAGCAAAGATGCCACTCATGTGAGTGGCATCTTTTTGTTACCAGTCGCTCATTCCTGCCGCCTTAACTTCCTCAACGTCCTATGGCCAGTTGAACAGCCAGGCTCAGCATGATGATGCCAACCAGCAGATCGATCCCCTGCTGCACCCGGCCGCGGGCCAACCAGGGCGCCAGTGCCGCAGCACCCAGCGCCAGCGAGTAGAACCACACCAGCGAGGCCAGCATGGCACCCGCAGCAAAGGCCGGACGCAAGGACTCGCTTACCTGACTGCCAAGGGAGCCGAGCAGCATCAGGGTATCGAGATAGACGTGAGGATTGAGCAGCGTAACTCCCAGCGTCATCGCCAGCACGCTTTTGGCCCCCATCTGCTGAGCAGAATCGGCAAGTCCTTCCCCTTTACCGCGCCAGGCACTGAGCAGGGAACGGCCACCAAACCAGCCGAGAAACAGCACGCCTCCCCAGGTGAGCAGTGCCATGCCGAAGGGGCTGGCGGCCAGCACATTGGCCCCGCCAAATACGCCGATAGCAATCAGGGTGAGATCGCAGAAACTGCAGAGCGTGGCCGTCAGCAGATGGTGATTGCGATGGATGCCCCGACTCAGCACAAAGGCATTCTGGGCGCCGATGGGGATGATCATGGCCAGACCGATGGTGAAGCCTTGTAATGTTGTTGCGAGCATCATGGAGAGCACCGTTCGAAATGATGAATGAGCGGCACTATAGCGATGGCGGTTCCTTCTTAGAAATTCATTGATTTACTGATTGATTCATTTTGCTAATAAAAACCGGCATACCCAGCCGCTGTTCCAGCCCTTGTCAATTACCGGATCTGACAATTGTGACCCTCAGAGTGCGGCAGGAGAATCTGTTGCGCCTGCGGGCTCAGCCTACTGCAGCAATCTGGGGAAGTTGGTAACCACGACTTGCTCCAGATTGGGTAGCAACAGCCCCGTACTAACCCCTTTGGCAATGGCCTGATAGCGGTTCATTGAGCCGGTTTTGCGGGTGACCTGATTGAGATGGTAATTGACCGTGCGCTCCGTGATCCCGAGGATGCAGGCGATCTCGCTAGAGGTCTTCCCTTCGCTGGCCCAGAACAGGCACTCGGTCTCGCGCTCGGTCAAGGGGTCTTTCCCCGCACTGTCCATCATGCTGAAACGCACCACCCGAATGGCCGCCTCGAAGATGTAATTGGACATCCAGGAGAGGATCGGCGAGGACTCCAGCAGCAGGTCGCTCGAGGCCCGCTCGGAGGTGATGAAGGAGAGAATACCGTTCTCCCCGGCTGCACCGTGCAGAGGGAAGGAGATGCCGTTACGCAACCCGAACTCGGCGGCCAACCCCATCACGTCCATGGTTCCCTCCTGCAGAAAACTGGCCCGCTCATCGAGGCGGTTCCAGTAAATGGGCAGCGTCTGCTTGCGTGCCAGCCGGATCACCGGATCGCACGCCAGCATGTTGTTTTCGGTATAGGCCTGCACCCAGGAATCGGGGCACTGGTTGAACAACACCACCTTGGGCCTTTGCATCGACATCGGCAGGATCAGGGCGAAGCGATAGTAGTCATAGCCCATCCCGAGCGTAAAGCGACCGATCAGTTCGGCCAGACGATTGCCGTCCGTCACCGAAGTGAAATGTTCGAGGTACTCAAGCAGTTGGTCTCTGTTCATATGAAAGCCCCCTTGGCCAGACATGTGATTATAACGGCGAATAGCAAGATAGAGGGTCCATAATGTTGGTTTTTAAAGGAAAATTGAGAGAACATCCACGAAACGAGGTGGAGAATGAACTCTATCGCTTTCGAAATCGCGTCTTTTCCGACCGGCTAGGCTGGGATGTCGAGTCTCATCGGGGCTTGGAGCGTGACAGCTTCGACACGCCAGACACCCATTGGGTGCTGATCGAGGACGAACAAGGGCTGTGTGGCTGCATTCGTCTGCTCAACTGTGCCGATGCCTATATGCTGCCCACCATCTTCCCCACCGCCCTTGCCGGTGAAAGCGCACCACGCACCCCCGATGTCTGGGAACTCACCCGTCTGGCTATCGATGCCCAGCGCGCACCGCGCATGAGCAATGGCGTCAGCGAACTCACTTGCGTCATCTTCCGCGAGGTCTATGCCTTCGCCCATGCCCACGGGATCCGGGAGCTGGTCGCCGTCGTCAGCCTGCCGGTGGAGCGCATCTTCCGCCGACTTGGCCTGCCCATCGAGCGGCTCGGTCATCGGCAGGCAGTCGATCTGGGTGCGGTAAGGGGCGTTGGCATCCGCTTCCATCTGGATGAGCGCTTCGCGCTGGCGGTCTCCCAACCTCTGCTGGGCCATTATCAAACCAGCCATTATCCACTGCAGCAACCGTCACCGGTGCTGGCAGTTCACTCATAAAAAATCCCGGGAAAACAGACCCGGGATAAAGATGTCGCTACGATCTGCGCAGGGCTACCCCATGCGGCACCAGAGAGTATCCTCCCTCAATGGCCTGACCACTACTGTCAAAAATCACAGCGCAACGCCCCTTCCACCGCCCATTGTTGTCCCCTGCCGAGTGACGTAGAGTCAGCCCTTGGGCAACGGAAGGGGGAGAAGATGAAAGAGCTGGACTACAAACTGCTGCGGGCGCTGGATGCGGTACTGCAGGAGCAGAACTTCGATAGAGCGGCCAAGTCGCTCCATATCACCCAGTCGGCCATCTCCCAGCGGATCAAGCAGTTGGAGCAACAGTTTGCCGAGCCGCTGCTCATTCGCAGCCAGCCGCTGCAGGCCACCGCGCTCGGCCAGAAGCTGCTGGCCCACTATCGGCAGGTACATCAGCTTGAGCTCGAACTGGCGGGGGAGCTGACCCCCGACCAGCCGCAAGAGCCAATCCGGATCAGTATCGCCGTGAACGCTGACAGCCTGGCCACCTGGTTTTTGCCCGCCATTGCCCCCTTGTTGAAACAGCACCCCATCGAACTCAACCTGCTGGTCGATGACGAGAGCCGCACCCTCGACAAGGTCCGCGAGGGTCAGGCCTTTGGTGCGGTCAGCCTGCATCCCCAGCCGCTGGCGGGTTGCTGCGTCGACGAGCTCGGTGAGATGAACTATCTGCTTACCGCCAGCCCCGCGTTCGTGGCGCGACACTTCCCCCACGGTCTGACCCGGGAGGCGCTGGCCAAAGCTCCGGCAGTGGCCTTCGATCAACGCGACGACATGCATGTCAGCTTCATGACGCAACACTTCGGGCTGGAGCCCGGCGGTTATCCCTGCCATACGGTCCACTCGTCAGAGGCCTTCGTCGCCATGGCAGAACAGGGGCTGGCCTACTGTCTCATTCCCGAATTGCAGATAAGAGGCCAGCTGGCTGGCGGGTCACTACTCAACCTCAGTCCCGACCACGTTCTGACGGAACGCCTCTACTGGCACCGCTGGGTACTGGAAAAGGGGGTGCACAAGCAGCTCTCCCAACGTCTCATCGACCATGCCAGATCTCAGTTGAAACCACGCTGAGCAGGCCATTCACCTTGGCTTTGCAGGGCTAAAAACGTATAGTGCTGGGCGATCCTTCATCAGGTCTCCACCCAGGTTTTCACTTCAGGTTCCTCACTTATGTTCCAAGACAATCCGCTGCTGGCCCAGCTCAAGCAACAAATCCGCGAAAACATCCCCAAGAAAGAGGGTGTTATCCGCGCCTCGGACCGGGGCTTCGGCTTTCTGGAAGTCGATGAGAAGACCAGCTATTTCGTGCCGCCTCCCTACATGAAGAAGGTGATGCACGGTGACCGGGTGACCGCCCTGATCCGCACCGAAAAAGAGAAGGAAGTGGCCGAGCCGGATACCCTGCTGGAGCAGTCCGTCACCCGCTTCGTGGCCCGGGTCAAGATGTTCCGTGACCGCCTCAACGTGGTTGCCGACCATCCGCTGATCAAGGATGCCATCAAGGCCCGCGTCAAGAAGGGTCTGGATGAGAAAGAGTTCAAGGAAGGTGACTGGGTGGTAGCTACCCTCAAGCGCCATGCGCTGGTCGACGGCAACTTCTCTGCCGAGATCACCCAGAAGATTGCAGCCCAGGAAGATCACAACGTACCCTGGTGGGTGGTGCTGGCCCGCCACAATCTGGCCCAGGTCGAGCCGGCTGATTTGCCGGAGTGGAAGGTGATCGAAGAGGAAGAGCTGCCTCGTCGCGATCTGACCGCAGTCCCCTTCTTCACCATCGACGGTGCCAAGACCAAGGATATGGACGATGCGCTGGCCATCACCAAGCTGGACAACGGCTGGGAGCTGCTGGTCGCCATCGCTGACCCGACCGCCTATGTGGCCGAAGGGAGCGAGCTGGACAAAGAGGCCGCCCAGCGCGCCTTTACCGTCTACATGCCGGGCCGCAACGTGCCGATGATCCCGCGCACCCTCTCCGACGAGCTCTGCTCCCTGAAAGAGGGTGAGGAGCGTAACACCCTGTGCGCCCGTCTGCTGATCGCCGAAGATGGTCTGCTGCTGGAGGAGACCGAGTTCTTCGCCGCCCGCATCTGCTCCCACGCCCGCCTCAACTATGACGATGTCTCCGACTGGGCCGAACATGGCAAAGAGCTGTCTATCGACGCAGGCGTACTGGCCCAGCTGCCGCTGATGAAGGCGATGACCGAAGCACGCATCGCGTGGCGCACCGAGCATGCGCTGGTGTTCCCGGATCGTCCCGACTACGACTTCGAGCTGGGCGAGAATGGCGAAGTGCTGGCCATTCACGTCGAGCCGCGCCGCATCGCCAACCGCATGGTGGAAGAGTCGATGATCGCCGCCAACATCTGCGCCGGTCGCGTGCTGGGCAAGAGCGTCGGTTACGGCATCTTCAACGTTCACACCGGCTTTGACGAAGAGTCCCTCGACGGCGCCATCGACCTGCTGAAGAGTGCCGAAGCCCCGTTCGAGCGCGACGAGATCGCCAGCCTCTCCGGCTTCTGCGCCCTGCGCCGCTGGATCGACAACCTCGACACCCGCTGGCTGGATGGCAAGATCCGCCGCTTCCAGAGCTATGCGCTGATGTCCTCCGAACCGGGCGCCCATTACGGTCTGGGTCTGGATGCTTACGCCACCTGGACCTCCCCGATCCGTAAATACGGCGACATGGTCAACCATCGTCTGCTCAAAGCCGTCATCGCCGGCAAGACCCCAGGTGAGCGCCCGAGTCAGGAGCTCACCGAGCATCTGACCGCCTGCCGCCGCCTGCACCGCATGGTGGAGCGTGACATCGGCGACTGGCTCTATGTTCGCTACCTGAAAGCAGCGGCTGGCACCGATCAGGTATTCAACGCCGAGATCATCGACGTGATGCGTGCCGGTCTCAAGCTACGTCTGCAGGAGAACGGCGCCGTGGTCTTCCTGCCTGCCCGCCATATTCTCGACAACAAGGATCGACTGGAGTGCAACTGGGACAACGGTCGCGTCTATCTGGACAAGACCGAAGTGGTCTACGAGCTCGGCCAGATCATCGAGGTGAAGCTGACCGAAGCGGTGGAAGAGACCCGCTCCCTTATCGCCAAACCGGCTGTGGATCTGGTGCCGGGCCCGGCACCGGAAGCCCTGGCGACCGAGAGTGCGCCAGCCGATAGCAGTGAAACGCCCGCTGAGGCTGCCCCCAAGGCAGAATAAGCCACGTAGAATCATCTGATCTGCCCGAGAGCCCGCCATCGTGCGGGCTCTTTTTTGCCCGGCATCCCGCCCTACAAGCTGCCATATATACTGTTATGGCACACAGTTCTATCCACGATTGGCAGAGAACACAGTGAATGTCTCCAACAGCAGGGCTGAAAGCAACCATTATGTGCGCCGCCTCTCCTTTCTGACATATTAATCAAGGAGAAATATGTCTATACTCGCTTGGGTACAATCCAAGGGATATTGGTATGCAGGAATGGGACCCGGAACACTTCACCAACTTCGCTCAGTTATGCGAAGTGAGCCTCGCCACCATCCGTGAAAAGACCGATGCCGAACGCCTCTACCTCTGGCTGAAAGCCCCCGAGCCGCAGCTCTACAGTTTTCAGCTCGATCACGGGCTGACCACGCTTGATCTCGCCCATCTCGGTCAACTGACCCTGCCCCACCACCTGATCGACAAGGCGATGGAGAAGGGACAACTGGTGATCGAACAGCTCCAAGCACCGCCGGATCCCGGCGAAAATGTGGAGCCCGCCCAGCCGCAGTTACGCGCCTGTTTCCCTCTCAAGCGTCACATGAAACTGGAAGGGGTCATCTATCTGGAGACCCGCCGCCGCATCGACCGCCTCTCCTCCCACCAGCGTCAGGGAATCCAGCTCCTTATCCACTATCTGACTGCCGAGCTCAGCAATCACCTGCTCTCCAGCCAGGTCAATCAGGAGCGGGACCAGCGGCTCCATACCCAGACCGATCTGGTACAGAGTCAGGCACTGCAGGGCTCCTTCCTCACCATGTTGCAGGCGCTGCACATGGTCAGCGTCACCCTCTCCCGCAGTCGCAGCGAGAACGATCTGCTGCGGGATGCCGTGCTGCTGGCCCGCAAGGAGCTGCAATTCGATCGGGTCGCCATCTTCCTGATCGAACCCGATGGCAAAACCATGCGCGGCACCTGGGGCACCAGCGAGGACGGTGAGCTGATGGATGAACACAACTTCATCAGCCCCATTCCGGATCACCCCACGGTGCAAGAGGCGCTCAGGCGCAAGGATTACGTGCTGGTGATGGAAGATACCCCCCTCTACTACGAGAAGCAGCAGGTGGGCCGTGGCTGGAACGCCATGGTATCGCTGTGGGATGGCACCACCCCCATCGGCTGGATCGCCGCCGACAACCTGCTCTGGCACCGTCCGCTCAAAGCCTATCAGAGCGAGATCTTCAAACAGTACGCCGCCATCCTGTCACAACTGCTGATCCGTCAACGTACTCAGGAGCAGCTGGAAACCCTCAACCGCCAGCTGGAGGCCCGAGTCGCCGAGCGCACCATGCAACTGGCCGAGACCAACCGTGCGCTGGAGGAGGCCAATCACCGCCTCTCCCTGCTGTCGCTGGAAGATCCCCTCACCGGCATCGCCAACCGGCGCCAGTGGGACATCACCATGCAGCGGGAGTGGGAGTGGGCACGACGCACCCAGAACCTGCTGGCGGTATTGATGATCGACGTCGACGAGTTCAAGGCCTACAACGACCACTTCGGCCATGCCAGGGGGGATCTCTGCCTGCAACAGGTGGCCCATGTGCTGCGGGATGCAGAGCGGCGCTGCACCAATCTGGTCGCCCGTTACGGTGGCGAGGAGTTCGTCATTCTGCTCTGCGCCCCCCAACCCGGTGAGGCCGAACAGCTGGCCGGACGGATCCACGATGGTCTTGCCCGCTTGAAAATGCCCCATCCCGCCTCGCGGGTTGCTGATTTCATTACGGTTAGCATAGGCTTTAGCTATCTGGTTCCCTCCCAGGACGGAGCATGGCAGACCCTGACCGAACAGGCTGACCAGGCGCTCTACCACGCCAAGTCACAAGGGAGGGCCCGCACTCTGGCCTATCGGTGATCCCATGCTGTTGCGTCGCTACCCCATCTTCAATCGTCGCCTGGCTCTGGTGGCCTACGGAATCGACTATCAGCTCAGCTCACCGGCCGAATGGCCTTCACTGGCGCAACATTGCCGCCTGCTGGCGCAGGGGCGTCAATATCTGGTGCCCTTCACCCACGAACAGCTCGATGAACAGCGTCCCCTGCTGCTGGATCAGGACGCGATCCCGCTGGTTGAAGCCTCTAGTGAACGCCAGCCCAACTCGTTCCCGGTGCTGGAGCAGTGGCGTGACAGCCGGCGCAGACTGGCGGTGCATGGCGCCAACCGGGATCCGCGCTGGCTCGGCGCCAGCCGCTTGCTGGTGTACTGGATGGGGGAAGAGGGGATCTGCCAGCCCACCGAGCACAAGCGGATGGCGCTTAACATCGAAACCTGGGCGGATTTTCTCCCGCTGCGGGAGGCGGGGGTCGACTTCTTTGCCGGCGGCTTTCTCGCCCGTCCCGAGCTGGTCAATCAGCGGGCCAACCAGCCCGATATGGCGCTGGTACAGCAGATCCTCCAGCTCATCTGCCACGAAGAGTTCTCCTTCGCCCAGGTAGCCCGCCTGCTGGAGCAGGATGCCTGGCTGCCCGGCCTGCTGCTCACCTACGTCAACGCCCCCGGCTTCGATCATGCCGCCCCCATCACCTCGGTGCCCCGCGCCCTCTCCTATCTGGGGGAGCAGGAGATTCGCAAGTTCGTACTGATCAACGGTCTGGCCCGGGTAAGCCAGCATATGCCCGAAGCCTGCACCCGCATGGCCATCGCCCGCGGCCGCTTCTGCGAGTTGATTGCCCTCACCGCCCTCGGTAAAGCGGAGGCAAGCTGGGCCTTTCTGGTGGGACTGGTGCTCGATGGCTCCCTGCTGTCGGAACCGCTGATGGCCCACCTGCCCAAGAGCGTGCAGCGCGCCATCGAACTGCACGAAGGGCCACTCTTTCATCTGTTTCAGCTGGTCAGCACCTATGAACAGGGCAACTGGGCCCTGTTGGAACAGCTTGCCCCCAAATATCAACTCGATCCGGCCCAGCTCACCCCCGTCTATTTTCAGTCACAAATGTGGGGGCAAGCGTTTCTCACCAGCTAGGTGATGGCGAGGCGGGGAGCCACTGGCTAGAATGGGTTCCCTTTTTTCAGAGACTGACCCGCACCATGACGCTTTCCGGATACCAAGGCCTGGTCTTTGACCTTGATGGCACCCTGGTCGACTCCATGCCGCTGCACCTCGCCGCCTGGGAACACACTGCCCGCGAGTTTGGCTTTCACTTCGACGCCGACTGGTTCTATGAGCTGGGGGGCATGCCGAGCCGCAAGATAGCCCTGCTGGTCGCACAGGAGCAGCAGCTCCCCCTCGATCCCCTCGAAGTCACCCGCTGCAAGACAGCCCACTATGTGGCCAACCTGCACAAGGCGACCGTCTTTCCGGCCATGCAGGCGCTGGTCGAGCGCTATCATGGCGTCATCCCGATGGGGATCGGCACCGGCTCGCCCCGCGTCAACGCCGAGGCTGTGCT
The DNA here is from genome assembly GCF_019047045.1 of Aeromonas sp. FDAARGOS 1419. Taxonomy (NCBI): domain Bacteria; kingdom Pseudomonadati; phylum Pseudomonadota; class Gammaproteobacteria; order Aeromonadales; family Aeromonadaceae; genus Aeromonas; species Aeromonas sp. FDAARGOS 1419. The sequence continues at coordinate 4,163,680 of NZ_CP077209.1, read as the reverse complement.
GCGCAACACCGGGCTGGATCGCTACTTCTCCGTGGTGGTCACCGCAGACGATGTGGAGCTGCACAAGCCCAATCCGGACACCTTCCTGCTGGTCGCCAGCAAGCTGGGGGTCGAGCCATCAGGCTGTCTGGTGTTTGAAGATACCGGTATCGGGGTTCAGGCCGGAGAGGCGGCGGGTATGCAGACCTGCATGGTCAAAGAGGGCAAGCCGGTCGGCATAACAGCGTAGTGCGGAAAAAATATCGCCCTGAAAGAGGCGATAACCGGAACCGGCTCTCATACGGGACATGAATGAAAATGAGAGCAGGTTCCGTCAGCCGCTGACGCAGGGCGCGTCAACGGGGAGTGCGAGGCAGGCGATTACTCGTTGTTGCCGCCGCCCTGATTGTCGTCATAACGACCCGGCGCACCGTGGGGGCGCGGCGCCATGGAGACACGCGGCTTGCGAGCACGCTGGATGTTCACCTGCGGACGGCCGGTGTGCATGGCGATGGTGGAGATCTTGGCCTTGTAGACCAGCTGCTGGTTACCATGAGCATCGGTCAGCAGCACGCTGTACTGGTCGAACCCGCTGATGGTGCCTTCCAGCTTGATGCCGCTCACCAGAAAAATAGCGACCTGACTGCGGTTCTTGCGCAACCAGTTGAGGGCAGAATCTTGCCCGTTCCCGAGGGAGAAGGCTTGCTCAATCGTGGAGTAGCTGGGGGATTCAGTTGTCATAAATTATTGTCCCGCGGAAAAAAAGTGGCGTTTGATTGTGCTAAATGGGCACTGGCTTGTCAAAGTCATTCTCACTCCCGCCAGCAATAGCGGCCTCCGGGGGCTGGTCGCTGACCAGCACAACTGCGATAATCGCCAGCTCTGGCTCTACCACGGGCCTTATCTGGGGTTTTATCTTGCATCCGGTTTCACACCAACACCATACCACCTATGTCCATGATGCCACTGCCTGCGAAGAGTGTGATCTGCTGATACCGGCCACACCGCTCGAGGTGGGACAGGCCAGCTGCTGCCCCCGTTGCGGACACACCCTGAGTCGCCACCTGCCGCAGCAGGAGTTGCGGCCGATCTCCTACGGGTTCGCGGCACTCATCATGTTCGTGCTCGCCAATGCCTTTACCTTTATGTCCTTCTCGGCCAAAGGGGTGGGCCAGGAGATGACCTTTTTGCAGAGCATCACCACCCTGGTGGATGAGGGCTATCTGTTTCTCGGCGCGGTACTGAGCCTGACCCTGATCGGCCTGCCGCTGGTTTATATGGGCTCCATCATGCTGGTGCTGTGGCGGATCGATAAAGATCTGCACAGCAATGCCCTGCGCTCCCTCGGCCGTCTGCTCTGCCGGATCAAACCCTGGCTGATGGTGGATGTCTTTCTGGTGGGGGTGCTCATCTCGCTGGTCAAGCTGATGGGGATGGCCGACATCAAGATGGGGCTGTCATTCTGGGCTTTCGTCGGTTACACAGTACTGCTCATCAAGATGATCTCCTCACTGGATCAGATGTGGCTGTGGCAGCGGCTGTTCGGCCCTACCGAGGAGCGGGATATCGACCCGGAAGCGGGCGCGCTGGAATCAGGTCTGGTGGGCTGCCATATCTGTGGCGCTCTGAGCGAGGTGGGCAGCCACAGCTGCTCCCGCTGCGGCGGCAAGCTGCATGCGCGCAAGCCGGGCGGCCTGAACCGCACCTGGGCGCTGCTGTTTACCTCCGCCATTCTCTACATTCCGGCCAACGTCTATCCCATCATGGATACGGTGTTTCTCGGTGATGACAGCCCCGCCACCATCCTCGGCGGTGTGGTGCTGCTCTGGGCCATGGGCTCCTACCCCATAGCGGCGGTGATCTTTTTCGCCAGCGTGGTGGTGCCGCTGGTGAAAATACTGGCGCTATTCTGGCTTTGCTATATGGTGCAGCGCGGCAATGTCACTTCCCCCCTTGGCAAGCTCAAACTCTATCGCATGACCGAATTTGTCGGACGCTGGTCGATGATCGACGTCTTCGTGGTGGCCATTCTGGCGGGCCTGATCCGGCTCGACAATCTGATGACCATCTATCCCGGCCCTGCGGCCGTCGCATTTGCAGGTGTGGTGCTGATCACCATGGTCGCCGCCATGAGTTTCGACTCCCGCCTGATCTGGGATTTACAACAAGGAGAACGCGAACGTGAGTGAGCGTAAAAAAAGGTGGAAACCGGGCTCTGACTTTCTGAGCTCTGCCGCCGCAATCTGGATGGTGCCCCTGCTGGCACTGTTCATCGGTCTCTGGATGCTGTTCCAGCACTGGTACTCCCAGGGCCCGAGTTTCACCCTGACAGTCGCCACTGCCGAGGGCATAGTCGCTGGCAAGACGGTGATCCGCTCCCGCGAAGTGGACGTCGGCCGTATCGAGGCCGTCGAGCTGAGCGATGACTACAGCCATGCCGTGCTGAAAGGACGGCTGACCAATGCTGCCTCCGGCATGCTGCGCGGTGACAGCCAGTTCTGGGTGGTCAAGCCCAGAGTGGGCCGTGAAGGGGTATCGGGTCTGAGCACCCTGCTCTCCGGCGCCTATATCGAGCTCGCCCCCGGCAAGAAAGGTCGGGCGCGGGACGAGTACGCCATGCTCGATAAACCGCCACTCGCCTCCCTCGATGCCAAGGGGCTGCGTCTCACCCTCAGCAGTCGCGACACCCGCGCGCTGGGAGAAGGCTCCCCCATCAACTATCAGGGCTTCACCATAGGTCAGGTGGAAGAGGCGAAGTTCCTGCCGGAAAAGAGCGAGATGCAGTATCAAATCTTCATCCACGCCCCCTATGACATTCTGGTGAGCAGCAACTCCCGTTTCTGGATGACCCCGGGCTTCGAGGTCTCCATGAGCAGCGAGGGGATGAAGGTGAAGATGGATTCGCTGGAGAGCCTGATCGATGGCGGCATTACCATGGGTCTGCCACCCGGCTGGGCGCCTGGCGAGCCGGTCAAACAGATGGAAGGGTTCACCCTGTTCCAGGATGAGGCGAGCGTGCTGGCCGGTAGTCTGGATCAGTTCATCGACTACGTCTTCCTGTTCGATGACAACGTGGGTGGCCTGCACCCGGGCGCGGCGGTGCAGTATCGCGGCATTCGGGTCGGTACCGTCATCTCCGCCCCCTACCTCATCGAGGACAAGGGCGTGCAGATCTTCAAGAGCCGCCAGATCCCGGTGCTGGCCCGCATCGAGGTGCAGCGCCTCTCCCACCGCTATGCCAAAGCGGAGAAGGATCAGTGGCGTGCCCTGTTCGGCAAGCAGTTCAAGGAGGGGTTGCGTGCCAGCCTCAAGACCTCGAGCCTGCTGACCGGCGGCAAGATCATCGACCTCAACTTCTATCCGGACGCGCCACGTTTCGAACAGGCCAAGCTGGCCGGTTATCAGGTCTTCCCCACCGTGCAGGGCGGGTTGGATCAGATCGAGCGCAAGGTGAACCTCATCCTCGACAAGTTTGTCGACATGGACATGGCGACCACCCTGACCAAGGTCAACGGGTCACTGACCACCCTGGATGGCACCCTGAAGAACATCAGTGCAGTCAGCGCCAACCTGAACAAGCTCACTGCCAAGGATTCCACCCAGCAGCTGCCCGCCTCGCTCAACGAGAGCCTCAAGCAGTTGCAGGAGACCCTGCAGGCCTATGATGCCCAATCGCAGACCAATCAGGATCTGCGTCAGTCGGTGCAAACCCTCAATCAGTTGATGCGCGAACTGCAGCCGCTGGTGCACTCCCTCAACGAGCAGCCCAGCTCGCTGATCTTCGATCGCGCGCATCCATCGGACCCTGAGCCCAAGCGAGGCAAACAATGAAAAAAGAGATCCTGACGCTGGCCCTGTTGGGCCTGCTGGCGGGTTGCAGCAGCCAGCCAAGCCTGCACTACTACTCGCTCGATGCCGACAGCCAGCAACCCGTGACGGCCCCGGCCCAACCGCAACACCAGTTGGTGCTGCGCCCGGTGGCACTGGCCAGCCAGCTCGACCGGATCAGTCTGGTCTATCAGCTGGAAGGGCAAGAGCTGCACTTCACCGAGTACCATCGCTGGGCCGGTGCGCTGGACGATCAGCTCAACCAGCTCACCCTTAGTGGCCTCTCCACCCGCCTGCCGGGCTGGGTGGTACGGCAGGATGGCGCCCGCAAGGGGCCGGTGCTGACCATTCTGGTGGAGCGCTTTCAGGGCCGTCATGACGGCAGCGCCGTGCTGAGCGGCCGCTGGCGCCTGCTGGCGGAAGATGGCACCGTGCTGCGCGATGCTCCCTTCCGTCAGGAGCGGGTGCTGCCGGCCGATGGCTACAACGCACTGGTGAACGAGCTGGGTCAGGGCTGGCAACAGCTGCTCGACCAGATCGCCGCCGAGGTGCGCCAGAGCGCCAGCTAATCGCCCATCCGCCGATTGCAGAGATAAAAAAACGACGCCAGCTGGCGTCGTTTTTTTGTGGGCAAGAGTCGGGGGCGACTTATGCCTTGGCGGGCAAGCTCAGGCGGGCAACCGCTTCGACGTGCATGGAGTGCGGGAACATATCGACCGGTTGCACCTCGTCCAGCACGAAGCCCTGCTTGACCAGCCAGGCGAGGTCGCGGGCCAGGGTCTGCGGGTTGCAGGAGACATAGACCAGACGGCGGGGCGCCATGGCGACCAGGGTCTGCAATACGGCCTTGTCACAGCCTTTGCGGGGCGGATCCATCACCACCACGTCAGCGGTCACGCCCTGGGCGTGCAGCTCTGGCATCAGCTGCTCCGCCTTGCCGACGTGGAATTCGGTGTGCTCGATGCCGTTGAGGGCAGCGTTGCGACGGGCATCGCTGATGGCGCTCTCCACCGACTCGATCCCGACGACCTTGGCGGCCTTGCCAGCCAGGAACAGGGAGATGGTGCCGATACCGCAATAGATGTCGAACACCGTCTCGTTACCGGTCAGCTCGGCATAATCGAGGGCGCTGGAGTAGAGCACATCGGTCTGGGTCGGGTTGTTCTGGAAGAAGGAGAGCGGCGAGATCTCGAACTCGAGTTCGTGGATCTTGTCGCGGATCACCCCTTCGCCGAGCAGCACCCGGTTGGTGGCACCCAGAATGCGGTTGGTGCGCTCATCGTTGATGTTCTGCACCAGGGTTGTGACTGGCAGATCGCTCAGGGCTGCCAACAGTTCGGCTTCGAACGGCAGCGCCTCACCCAAAGTGACCAGCACCACCATCAGCTCGCCGCTCTTGAAGCCCTTGCGGGTCATCAGGTTGCGCACGCAGCCGCTGTGGTTCACTTCGTCATAGGCAGCGATGTCATGCGCGCGCATCCAGTTGCGCACCCGGGCGTTGAGCTCCACGTGCAGCGGATCCTGCACCGCACAGTCATCGGCGGTGATGAGATCGTGAGAGTGCTTGCGATAAAAACCGATCTCGGCACCGGCATCGCAGCCACGCACCGCATATTGCGCCTTGTTGCGATAGGCGAACGGGCTTTCCATGCCAAGGATATCCTTGACCGGGGTGTCACCCAGCCCGGCCTGCTCCAGTGCGCTCTGCACCAGTGCCTGCTTGAGCTTGAGCTGGGCCGGATAGGCCAGCGGACGTACCTGACAGCCACCGCACTCGGTGTTGGGGCAGAAATCGGCAACCCGATCGGCAGAGGGCTGGAGCAGCTCGGCAACCTTGCCGTGCAGATAGTTCGGCTTGACCTCGGTCAGCTCCACCAGCGCCTGCTCACCGGGCAGCAGACCTTCGACAAACAGGGGGCGATCGAACAGGCGTCCTTTGCCATCTCCTTTGTCGGTCAGTTCCAGGATCTCGATCTGGTGTTGATGTCCCACTAACGGCATGAGCGGCTCCAAAAGTACTAAAAAATGGGGGTGATGGACGCGGAAAAGCCATGCCCATCGAGAAAAGGTGGCAGAGTTTAGCGGAGATCCGGCCAAATTGCAGGCATAAAAAGCCTGCTTGTTGCAATGGTCATTACCCTTGGTCATCTGCCGGGCGTTGCCACCTTTCGGGCTGCGGCAAATTTAGCCCTTGGGCCGCAACGCCCAGCCTGTTAAAATTCCGCCCTTGAAATTATCCTGGGCCCCGCGCCCGTTCTAGCTAAGGTCTACCGCGATGCGTACCAGCCAATATCTGCTTTCCACTCTCAAGGAAACCCCCTCCGACGCTGAAGTTGTCAGCCACCAGCTGATGCTGCGCGCCGGGATGATCCGTAAACTGGCCTCCGGCATGTATGCCTGGTTGCCAACCGGTCTGCGGGTACTGAAGAAAATCGAGAACATTGTTCGCGAAGAGATGAACAATGCTGGTGCCGTCGAAGTCTCCATGCCGGTAGTGCAACCCGCCGAGCTGTGGCAGGAGTCCGGCCGCTGGGATGACTACGGTCCCGAGCTGTGCCGCCTGACCGACCGTCACAACCGCCCCTTCGTGCTGGGCCCTACCCACGAAGAGGTGATCACTGCGCTGGTACGTTACGAAGTGAACAGCTACAAGCAGCTGCCGCTCAACCTCTACCAGATCCAGACCAAGTTCCGCGACGAAGTGCGCCCCCGTTTCGGCGTGATGCGCGGCCGCGAATTCCTGATGAAGGATGCCTACTCCTTCCACATCGACAAAGAGTCTCTGGTCGATACCTACGAGAAGATGCACGCCGCCTACTGCAAGGCGTTCACCCGCATGGGCCTCAACTTCCGTCCGGTGCAGGCCGATACCGGCTCCATCGGTGGTACCGGTTCCCACGAATTCCAGGTGCTGGCCGAGAGCGGTGAAGATCTGATCGCCTTCTCCGATAGCTCCGATTACGCCGCCAACATCGAGATGGCCGAAGCGCTGGCACCGGCTGGTGAGCGCGCTGCCGCAACCGCAACCCTGACCAAGGTTGCCACCCCGAACGTCCACACCATCGACGAAGTGGCCGCTTTCCTGAGCGTGGCACCGACCGCCATCGCCAAGACCCTGCTGGTACTGGCAGAGGAAGATGAGCACGGCAAGCAGGCCGTCATCGCGCTGGTACTGCGTGGCGACCACGAGCTGAACGAGATCAAGGCCGAGAAACTGGCTGGCGTTGCCAACCCGCTGACCTTCGCCAACGACGAGCAGATCAAAGCTGCCGCCGGTTGCGACGCAGGCTCCATCGGCCCGGTCGGCTTTGCCGGTCGCATCATCGTCGATCGCAGCGCCGCCCATCTGGCGGACTTCGTCTGCGGCGCCAACGAAACCGGCTTCCACCTGACCGGTGCCAACTGGGATCGCGACATCGCTTCTTACGAAGTTGCCGATCTGCGCAACGTGGTGGAAGGCGACCCGAGCCCGTGCGGCCAGGGCAAGCTGCTGCTCAAGCGCGGCATCGAAGTGGGCCACATCTTCCAGCTGGGTACCAAGTACTCCGAAGCGATGAAGGCGAGCGTGCTGAACGAAGCTGGCAAGTCCGTCACCATGGAGATGGGTTGCTACGGTATCGGGGTTTCCCGTCTGGTGGCCGCCGCCATCGAGCAGAACAACGACCAGTACGGCATCATCTGGCCGGACGCCATCGCCCCGTTCGAAGTGGCCATCGTGCCGATGAACATGCACAAGTCCGAACGCGTGGCCGAGCAGGCACAACAGTTCTACGCCGAGCTGAAAGCCGCTGGTGTGGACGTGCTGTTCGACGACCGTAAAGAGCGCCCGGGCGTAATGTTCGCCGACATGGAGCTGCTGGGCATCCCGCACGCCATCGTCATCGGCGATCGCGGTCTGGACAACGGCGTGGTGGAGTACAAGTGCCGCCGCACCGGCGAGAAGCAGGAAGTGGCCATCAGCGACATCATCGCCATCCTCAAGGCCAAGCTGGGCCGTTAATTCCGCCCTCTTCCCGATATAAAAAAGCGCGCCATTTGGCGCGCTTTTTGTTTCTGTGTGCTGACGACGGCAACCGGATGAAGGGTTGCCTCAGGGATTGCGACCGATAAAGAGGTCAGTCACGTGGCAGCTGCTTCTGGCTTCCAGTGCGTCGAGCATATAGGCCGCCGCATCTTCCGGGGTCATGAAACCGCTCGGGTCCACGTGATCCGAGTTATCCCAGAATTCGCTGCGGATCCCGCTCGGGTAGAGGTTGACCAGCCGCAGTGGCGAGCCTTTCAGCTCGGCGCGCAGTGACTCCAGAAAGCCGCGCATCCCCCATTTGGAGGCGCAGTAGAGACTCTCGTTGGCCTTGCCCACCTGCGCAGCGGAGGAGAGCACATTGGCCAGCACTCCGCCTTTCTCCCCGATAAGCCGCACCGTCTGCTGGGCCACCAAAATGGTGGAGATAAGGTTGCTCTCCACCACCCGGCGGATCTGCTCGGCGGTGTAGACACCGACCGGGCCAAACTCGCCGACCCCGGCGCAGTGGATCACCATGTCGGGCTGCCCGCCCCACTCCACCGCAGCGGCGAAGGCAACATCGACCTCTTCATGGTGCGCCAGATCGGCCGCGATGCCGATCACCGCGCTGCCGAGCAGTTGTTCCTGCTCCTGCAGTCGCTGATAACGGCGCCCCATCATGGAGACCTGGTGGCCCCGCTCAACCAGACCTATGGTCAGCGCCCGGCCGAGACCAGAACCGGCGCCTGTCACTATGATGTGGCCCATTATCGCTCCTCGTCGTCAGTCGACGGTCAGATTAGAAAGTGAATTCATCGCCCATGAACCATCCATCGACAGAATACTCTGATAGATGTTGGCGAAGAATATCACCCCCGTTGTCAGACAACGTCAGATTAGAAGGTGAATTCGCCGCCCATGAACCAGCCATCGACAGACTGATCGATATTGGCGAAGTCGACTTTGGCTTCACGCCAGCCGGCACGCAGCTTGATCGGCATGGAGGAGAACTTGTAGGAACCACCCAGACGGTAGTCATAGTTGTCCGCATCGTGAGTGCGCAGATCGCCGAAGAAGGCGATGCCGGTGCCCGGGATCTTCACTTCGCTGCCGGCATAGGCCATCAGGGTATCTTCGTCATAACCCTTGCGACCGAAGTAGACCTGCTCGCCATCGTAGTGACGGCCGGTCATACCCAGATCGATCTTGAACAGATCGTTGTTGAACAGACGGTAGTAGAGGCTCAGATCGTAGGCAGTCAGATCGTTCTTGAAGTTGCCGCCGGAGGTGCTGAAATCGGAGACTTCAAACTTGGCGTTCGGCAGGAAGATGATGCCGTGTTCCAGTTGCAGATAGCCGTTCCAGTTGTAGCTGTCGTCATAGCTGCCATCAGCACTGGTGCCATAAGCCTGACCACTGCCCTTGGCGGCCCATACGTCGGCACCGGCGGCAAAACGCCAGTCGTCAGCGGCCATGGCACTCTGGCTGCACAGAGCCAGCACAAAACCGGCAATCAGCGTCTTTTTCATTACGTCACTTCCTCTTGCATACATGGAAAAGAGCACTATTTTACTCGGTGCAGCCAAAATACCCAGCGTCAATCCTGAACAAACGACGACAAATGTCAGTGCTTCATATGCTTCATCTCTGCCATCGGTTCAATCGGCTTCACCGGCAGTGACAGATCCAGCTTCTGACCATCATCCATGGTGAGGGTGAGCGGGAAAGGGGTCTGCTCGGAGAGCGTGCCCACCTCGAACAGCATGATGTGCAGGCTGCCCGGTTTCAGCACCGCCTCGCCCTTGGCCGGGATCTCGATATTCTCGACCTGACGCATCTTCATCACGCCATTTTCGTGCAGGTGAGTGTGCAGCTCGGCACGCCCGGCCGCAGCAGAAGCCGCCGCCACCAGCTTGACCGGCTGGTCGGCATCATTCTTCAGCACCATAAAGGCGGCGGTGTTGGGGGAGCCCGGCGGCAACAGGCGCACATAGCCGTCGACAGCCTCGACCTTGGCCAGTGCAGGCGCAGTCATCCCCAGAACCAGCAGAGAATAAAACGCACGTTTAAACATGGTTGAAATCCTTTTATGATGTTGTTAAACGGCGCCAAGGTTACCCCAGCAGCAACCTTTTTTGCACCTTTCAATAACAAGGATTTAGACATGGCCCCCATTCTCATTGCCGAGCAGCAGGATGGCTTGCTCACCCTGACCCTCAACCGCCCCAACAAGCGCAACGCCCTCAACACCGAGCTCTATAAGCAACTGGTGGCAGCGCTGCGAGAGGCGGCAGCCGATGAGGAGGTGCATGTCCTGTTGTTGCAGGGGCAGCAGGATTGCTTTACCGCGGGCAATGATCTGGCCGACTTTATGGGCAAGAGCTCGCTGGAGCCCGATGACCCCATCCTGCAGTTCCTCCACACCCTGGCCGATTTCCCCAAACCCGTGATCGCCGCCGTTGCAGGCCCGGCTGTGGGGATCGGTACCACCATTCTGCTGCATTGCGATCTGGTCTATCTAGGGGATAACGCCCGCTTGCAGCTCCCCTTTGTCGAGCTGGGACTGGTGCCGGAGTTCGCCTCCAGCCTGCTGCTGCCACGTCTGGTGGGACACCTCAAGGCAGCGGAGCTGTTGCTGCTGGCCGAGGCGATGGATGCCGAGGAGGCGCTACGTCTCGGGCTGACCAACAAGGTGGTGGCGGCCGATGGAGTGCTCTCCTTTGCCCGCGAGCAAGGGCTGAAGCTGGCGGCCAAACCGCCCAGAGCGCTGCAAAAGAGCAAGGCTCTGCTGAAACAGGAGCTCAAACAAGCGGTGCACTTTGTCATCGATCTGGAGGCGCGCGCCTTCGCCCAGGCACTGCAAGGGGAAGAGGCGCAGCAGCGCATCGCCCAGAAACTCAAACGGCGGGGCTGAGCCGCGCCCCAATCCGTTCAGTTGAGGCGAAAACGGCCGATCAGCTCGCAGCCCTGCACCTTGTCCTGCAGCTGGATCAGCCGGGCAATTTCCGGATTGGGGTGGCGCTTGAGAAAGGCGAGCAGGGCACCGCGACAGCAACCCAGCTCGCTGATCAGCGCCTCGCACTCCCGGTTCGGGCATTGTGGCACCAGCGCAGTCACCAGCTCGGAGGCAAGCTTCAGGTAGCGCAGCTCATAAGTCGGCTCATCCATCGCCCGCCAGAAGTCAGCCAGCCGGTGACAGGTGGCGACCCGCATGGTGGCCAGTTCGGTCAACTCCACCTGGGTCATCTCGTAAACATCCCCCAGCGCCTGCTGATAAAAGCAGATCGCCGCCCCCAGCGAACCGGCCTGCCAGGCACGCTCCGCCTCCAGCATGTATCGTTGCCAACTTTGCGGTGTCATCTCGCTCTCCCGAATCCGTCATGGTGGGAGTGTTATCATGGCTAATTGAGAATAAATATCAACCAGAGGGTTAGTGCAGGATCTCGCGCAACCTTGGCAAACCCGGCGCCCGACCTTATGATCGTGCCCTTCCCCCTTCTTTGGAGCACACCACAATGCGACCTCGCCTCCCGCAGATGCTGGGCTGCTCCCTGCTCTGCGTGCCCCGCATGCTGGTCTGGATCTATTAGCTTCGCTCACGCGAACGCAACCCATCCGATCCATTCAGCAAAGGAGTACCAACATGACCCCCTGCCAACACTGGTCGCAGGTCGAATACCTGCACCTGACGGTGACCAACCCCAATATCTGCCTCAAAGGGCAGCACAGCTACTACTCGGGTGCCTGGGATGGCCCCTTCGAAGAGGTGGCGGTGCGCTACCTCCATGGCGATCCCTTCAGCCGCAGCCCGGAAACCGGCTGGGAGCCGCTCTGGCATATCGACCGGCTCCATATTGGCGACTATGTGCAGATTGCCGCCGGAGTGAAGATCATCATGGGTGGCAACCACACCCACAACACGGCCTTCATCAGCACCTATCCGTTCGCCGATCTGGCGGCGCTCCAGCGCAGCTACCGCCCCGCAGGCGATACCCGCATCGGCAACGATGTCTGGATCGGCATGGAGGCGATGATCATGCCCGGTGTCACCATCGGCGACGGCGCCATCATCGCCGCCCGTTCGCTGGTCAATCAGGATGTGCCGCCCTATGCCATGGTGGCGGGCACCCCGGCCAGGGTGGTGCGAATGCGCTTTGGCGAGGAGGAAATTGCCCGGCTACAGGCCCTCGCCTGGTGGGATTGGCGGGATCAACAGGTCAACGATCTGCTACCGCTGATCCAGCAAGGTGACGTCGCCCTGCTTGAACAGGCGGCTGCCCGCTGGGCGGAGCGCCATGAGTGACCACCACTAGCCAGCAGTAACAAGCTGACAGCATAAGGGCGACCCTAGGGTCGCCCTCTTTTATCTCCGGCATGCTCTGGATGCCGTCATCGCACATCCACTCATTGCGCGCTTTTGGATTGGTTGAGGCTGCACTGCTTGCCGGGATAACCGGGCAAGTCACTGGCATCGCTGCCGCAGGCGAGCCGTTTGGCCTGTTGCAGGCGGGCCGCCAGATTGGCGCTGTCCACCGGCATCCATTGCATCTGCTTGCCGAGCCAGCTGGCCCAGGCAAACTCGACGAAATAGACCTGTTTGTCCTTGCGAAAGTAGCCCGCATTCTGCAGCAGTCCGGCGAGGGTGCGATAGGGGTAATCAGGCAGCTTGTCGATGCTGGTCGGCAACTGCTCCGGGGTCAGTGGTTGCCCCTTCTCATCCTTGAGCCAAGCCCAATGGTTGTTCTGCATCTGGCTCCAGAAGTTGGCTTTGTCCTGCAGACGGCCAATCACCTTGACCCGGGCATCCTTGATGCCCTGCTGCCACAACGCCTTGGTGAGATGGTGGCGGTCCACCAGCCAGTAGCTGCCATCCGGCGCAATCACCACGGGGATCTCTTTCTTTTTCATTAACTTGTCGAGCTGCTTTGCGCCCATGCCCGCCAATGTGGCCTGGGTCTCATCGACCTGGATCTGGCCGACGCCCCCCTGAGTCGGGTGCAAGGCATCGATGCCGATCTCGCACCAGTTGCCCACCGCTGTGTCGCTCTGGCACGGGGCCAACGCCCAGGCACTCTGGCTCAACACACCGGCCAGCAATAACCATGCTTTCATCGTTTGACACTCCTCACCACATTGAACTGCACAGACGCCGGGAACGCTCTTCTACCCCGATTGGGAGTGAGAGTCGAATGCTGGCGGTCAGACCAGCAAACGGGATATCATGATTTCCCATCTGTCGGCGATATTTTCTCGCCGAGTTTTCTCCCCGCTTCACACTATTTGAAGGATCCGACCCATGAAAGGATGGAGCCCCTTGCTGGCCCTGCTGGGCTGTGCTGCTGTCCAGGCTGCCGATATTCCCGCCGGAACACAACTCGCCGCCGAGCAGATTGTCGTTCGCCACCTCAAGGATGAACCTGCGAGCCTGAGCCCGCTCAAGCTGGTCGGCCTGCCGGAGTTGCAGGTACTGCGGGATCTGTTCGAGGGGCTGCTGACCCAGGGGCCGGATGGCAAACCGGTTGCCGGGGTGGCGGCCAGCTGGGAGAACAAGGGCAACCAGTTCTTTACCTTCCATCTGCGCCCGGATGCGCGCTGGTCCAACGGCGATCCGGTCAAGGCCGGCGACTTCGTCTACGGCTGGCGCAAACTGGTCGACCCGAAAGAGGCGGCCACCTTCGCCTGGTTTGCCCAACTGGCCCGTTTCGACAAGGTGGACGAGATCGTGGCTGGCAAATTGCCTGCCAGCGAGCTGGGGGTCAAGGCCCTCGATGATCACACCCTGCAAGTGACCCTCTCCCAGCCGGTGCCCTACTTCCTGAACCTGCTGAGCCACCCCAGCCTGTCGCCGCTCCACCAGGCCAGCATCGAGCAGTACGGCAACCAGTGGACTCAGCCCGGCAAACTGGTGGGCAACGGTGCCTTTGTGCTGAACAACCGGGTGGTCAACGAGAAGCTGGAGCTGACCCCCAACCCTTATTACTGGGATCGGGCACATACCGTATTGACCAAGGTGATCTTCATGCCTATCAATCAGGAGAGCGCGGCCACCAACCGCTATCTGGCGGGCGATCTGCATATCACCGAATCTTTCCCCAAGGAGCAGTACGACAAGCTGAAGCAGCAGATCCCGAATGAGGTCTACACCCCGGATCAGCTCGGCACCTACTACTACGCCTTCAATACCCGTCAGGCACCACTGAACGATGTGCGAGTGCGCAAGGCGCTCTCCTACACCATCGACCGTGCCCTGATCGCCGACAAGGTGCTCGGTACCGGCGAGAAACCGGCTTATCACTTCACTCCGGATGTGACCGCCAGCTTCACCCCAACCGCCAACCTGCTCTCCACCAGCAGCCAGCCGGAACTGGACAGCAAGGCCAAGGCCCTGCTCAAGGAGGCCGGTTACGGCCCGGACAAGCCGCTCAAGCTGACCCTGCTCTACAACACCGCGGAAATTCACAAGAAGATGGCGCTGGCCATCGCCAGCATGTGGAAGCAGAAGCTGGGCGCCGAGGTCGAGCTGACCAATCAGGAGTGGAAAACCTATCTCGACAGTCGCCAGAGCGGTCAGTTCGAGGTGATCCGCTCCTCCTGGGTCGCCGACTACAACGACCCGTCAGCGTTCCTCGGCCTGTGGGGCTCTCGTCACAGCGGCAATATGGCAGGCTTTGCCAATGCCCGTTATGACCAGCTACTGGCAGAGGCGGCCAGCACTCAGGATGCCGCCAGCCGCAGCAAGCTGTTTGGCGAGGCGGAAGCGATCCTGCTGGATCAAACCCCCATCGCCCCCATCTACCAGTACACAAATGCCCGCCTCATCAAGACATGGCTCAAGGGCTACCCCATCAACAACCCGGAAGATGTGGCCTACAGCCGCCAGCTGTACCTCGTCAAACACTGACTCCGGCCACAACGATGCGAGGCCCCGCAGGGCCTCGCTATTGATACTGTTCACACCTCGATTTCCAGCCTAAAATGCCGCCCCTTCTGTTCAATTAATCTTCAATACCCAGTCAGACATGCGTTATTTGATACTGCTCTCGTTGTTGTGGACCCTGCCTGCGCAGGCCAATAGCGAATCCCAATGCCAGCAAGAGTTTGTCGGCTGGATGCTGCATCAGCAGCAACAGTTCAGCGATCGCAAGTCTGACAAGATGGAACGGCGCCGGGCCGAGCGGGCCATCGAGTTGGCTCGTCAGGAGTACGACAAGCAGGCCAGCTTCTGCAAAACCATGCAGCTTGTACATGAGTACAAAGATGATGATCCTCGCCTCGCCCCAAGAAAGGGTGAAGTTCACGATTTCACACCGGCCAGCTGACCCTCACTTCATCAATTCATTGTGTTGATTAATTGACCCAAGCCAAGTTCGGGTCACTGAAGAGCCTTAGAATGATTAACTGAGAACGACAATAAAAAACATAGTTATCAGTTATTTGGCTTTTTCAGGAACGACACATGACCAAACTCCATCAGGAGGGGGAGATACACTTCCCCGACAACATCGCACTCATCTCGACCACGGATCCCGCCAGTCATATTACCTATGCCAACCAGCATTTCTGTGATGTGGCCGGGTATGGTGCGGCCGAAATGGAAGGGGTACCCCACAATCTGGTGCGACACCCCGACATGCCCAAGGCGGCCTTCGCCGACATGTGGCAGCGGCTGCGACAGGGCAAAAGCTGGATGGGGCTGGTCAAGAACCGCGCCAAAAGCGGTCAGTTCTATTGGGTAAACGCTTACGTCACCCCGATCCTCAATGCGCAGAAGGAGATCGTCGAGTTCCAGTCGGTGCGCACCAAACCCGCCGCCAGCGATGTGGCCTGGGCCGAGCAGCTCTATGGCCTGCTGCGCAGCGGCAAGGCACTTCCCTGGCTGAGCCGGTGTCACATTGAACCGGGTCAGCTGACTCTCTGGCTCTCCGTTTCTGCCTTGCTCACCACCCTTGCTACCTTTGCCACCGGCAACCTGTTATGGCTGCTGCCCACCGCCTTGTTACTGTTGGCACAGGCAATCCACGGCTGGCGATTGCAACAGCGGCTGTCTCATCTGCTCACCCTTGCCGATCAAGACAAGGGAACCCGCCTCTGTCAGGTGCTCTACACCCGACGGCGCGATACCCTGGCGGCCGTCGAACTGGCCCTGCGGATGAAGCAGGCCGAGCTCAAGGCCGTGGTCGGGCGCAGCGCCGACACCAACCAGCAGATCCTGCAGGCTGCCGAAGATGACAGGGGCAATATCCAGACCATTGATACTCATCTGCAGCAGCAGCGCGCCCACAGCGAGCAGCTGGCGACCGCCATCACCGAGTTGAGCCACTCCATTCGGGATGTGGCCCACAGTGCCCATGAGGCGAGCAATCTGGTTATAGAGGTACAGCAGGTTTCCGACGAGGGGCTGCAAGCATTGGCGACCACCCGTTCTGCCGTCAACCAACTCCATCAGGAGCTGGATGCCAACCATGCCGTGTTGGCCCAGCTCACCAGCGACAGCCAGAAGATCAGCGGTATTCTGGAGGTGATCAGTCAAATCGCTGACCAGACCAACCTGCTCGCTCTCAATGCGGCCATCGAGGCCGCCCGGGCTGGCGAACAGGGGCGCGGTTTTGCCGTGGTGGCGGATGAAGTGAGGGCGCTGGCCCAGAAGACCCGCGCCTCGACCAGCGAGATCCACGAGATGATCCAGGCGCTGCAACAAACTACACGACAGCTGTCGGACGGGATGACGCAAGGGGCGCAGACCTCGGTACGCTGCCAGCAGCACGCGGGCACCACCGCCGACGTGCTCACCCAGATCAACCGGATGCTGAGGCAGGTAACCCGCACCAGCGACGAGATCGCCCAGGCGGTGAGTCAGCAGGCCGACGTGACGGCGACCCTCGATGAAGGGGTACACCAGATCCACCAGCTGGCCAGCCACACCGCCGACAACAGCAGGCAGGCCCTCGATGGCATCACCCTGCTGGTAGAGCGGCTGCAGGACCTCTCGCGGCTGATCAACCAGTTCAGATATTGAAGCGACAGTAATAAAAAAAGCGCGTCAACTGACGCGCTTTTTGGCTGCTCTTGCCTTGGCACAACTGGCTTATTCGGCCGTCTCGCTGGCGGTAAACTCCGGCACCTTGGCCATGGCATCCAGCACCACCTGAATATCCGCCCCCGGCTTGCAGGCGTTCTCACTCAGGTGACGACGCCAGGCGCGCGCCCCCTGCATGTTCTGGAACAGCCCCAGCATGTGGCGGGTCATGTGGGAGAGGTAGTTGCCCTTGGCCAGCTCCTGCTCGATATAGGGCAACATCATCCGCACCACTTCATGGCGGCTCGGCACGGCGTTATTCTGGCCGAACACCAGGTTATCCACCTGCGCCAGAATGTAGGGGTTCTGATAGGCTTCGCGCCCCATCATGACGCCGTCCACGTGTTGCAGGTGCTCAAGGGTCTGCTCCATGGAGGTGACACCGCCGTTGAGGGCGATGGTGAGATCCGGGTAATCCTGCTTGACCCGATAGACGCGAGGATAATCGAGGGGCGGGATCTCGCGGTTCTCCTTGGGACTCAGGCCGCTCAGCCAGGCCTTGCGGGCATGGACGATGAAGGTGTCACAACCGGCATCGCGCACCTGTTCGATAAAGGCCTGCAGAAATTCGTAGGAGTCCTGATCGTCGATGCCGATACGGGTCTTCACCGTCACCGGAATATCGACCACATCGCGCATCGCCTTGACGCAGTCAGCCACCAGCGCCGGTTCACCCATCAGGCAGGCACCAAAGCGGCCATTCTGCACCCGATCGGAGGGGCAGCCGACGTTGATGTTCACCTCGTCATAGCCACGCTCCTCGGCCAGCTTGGCACAGCGCGCCAGATCGGCCGGATTGCTGCCACCCAGCTGCAGGGAGATGGGATGCTCCTGCTCGCTGTAACCCAGATAATCCCCCTTGCCGTGGATGATGGCGCCGGTAGTCACCATTTCGGTATAAAGCAAGGTCTGGCGGCTCATCAGTCGATGAAAGTAACGGCAATGCCGATCAGTCCAGTCCAGCATGGGGGCGATGGAAAAACGCTGCGCCTGCATAAAAATCATCCGGGTTGGCTAAAGAAAGGGGCGGATTTTATCACAACGTGAAGCAGCCCCAGAAAATGAATTTTGTCGCCGCGCCATGCGAGGCCCTGTGATAGTATCCGGCTAATAGAAAGGGTATCTGCGCGATCATGAATCAAGACCAACTTTTACAACGAGCCGAGCGACTCTGTATACAGCGAGGGATCCGCTTCACCCCGACCCGACGTCAGGTATTTCGCCTGCTGGCTGCACACGGCAACGCCATCAGCGCCTATGATTTGTTGGCCCAGTTGCAACAAACCGAAGCCAATGCCAAGCCGCCAACCGTCTATCGGGCACTCGATTTTTTGCTCGAACAGGGCTTTGCTCACAAGGTGGAATCTCTCAACGCGTTTATCTTCTGCTGCCACTTCGATCACGCTCACCCGATGCAGTTGCTGATCTGCGACGAGTGCGGGGATGTGGTCGAGCTTCACGATACGGCGATCGATAGCGCGTTTTCCGAGCAGGCCCACCTGCATGGTTTTACTATTACCAATAAGACGATAGAGGCACATGGCCAATGTGCCCGTTGTACGCCCACTGTAGGAAGTCATCATGAAGGCTGATTTTGTAAATCCGTTCCTGCTATCCCTGCTCAATGTGCTCTCGACCATGGCACAGCTGGAACTCAAACCGGGCAAACCGAAACGCAAGATGGATGAGCTGGCGCGCGGCGACGTCTCCGGCCTGATCGGCATGGTCGGCCCGCAGACCCGAGGTTCCCTCTCCATCAGCTTCGAGAAGGGGCTGGCACTGGAGATCATGCGCCGCATGCTGGGGGAAGCTCCCGCCTCCATCAACGAAGAGGTGACCGACATGGTCGGTGAAATCACCAACATGGTGACCGGCGGTGCAAAGCGGATGCTGGGCGAGAAGGGCTACGAGTTTGACATGGCGACCCCCATCATCGTCTCCGGCCCCAACCACACCATTACCCACCGTGCCGATGGCACCAAGATCATGATGCCGTTCGAATCGGATTTCGGTCGCGCCACTATCGAAATCTGCTTCGAGTAACCCTATGTGGAAAGCATTGAAATGGATTTTCATCTGCTGGGCCCTGCTGTTGATCCTGTCGGACATTCAGATCAGCACCTCCCTCTACAAGTACGAAGATAACCGGGTGCTCATCAACTTCCCGCGCTGGGAAGCCAAGCAGCCCTGGGGCACCTTCGAGTGGCATGCCGGACGGGTAGAAACCCACTGGTATGGTCTGGAGGGAAAACCCAAGCCAAAAGGCCCGCAAATCTGATCCGGTAACGGATCCGGCAGAAACAGAAGAGGCCAGCAGCTGCTGGCCTCTTTGCTATCTCGTTGTTCCTGAATCAAGCCGCTTCGGCAGCCAACTTCCCGCTTGGTCGCACCAGGATGCCGACGATGCAGGCCAGCAGAGTCGGCAGCAGCCAGGCAAGCCCCTTGTCGAACAGCAGCAGGAAGGCAAAGCCGTCCATCGCCATCCCGGCAGCCCCCAGCCCATCGAGGCAACCAAACAGAAAGGCGACCGTCAGCATGCCGCGAAACGCCAGCCGTGGCTGGGCAAACCATCCCTTGAGGAAGGTCACCAACACCAGCGCGATGGCAACCGGATAGATGGCCACCAGCACCGGGATGGAGAGGCCGATCAATTCGCTCAACCCCACATTGGCCACCAGTGCGCAGAGCGCCCCCAGCAGGATCACCCAGTTGCGATAGGCCCAACCTGTCAGGCCATGGAAGTAGTCGGCACCGGCACAGAGCAGGCCGACCGCACTGGTAAAACAGGCCAGGGTGATGATGGCAGCCAGAATAAACTGACCCGGTTGACCAAACAGACTCAGGACGTAGGCATTGACGATGGCGCCGCCGTTGCTGATATCGCTCGCCACCCCACCGGCGCTGTTGCCCAGCTGAAAGAGCGAGACATACACCGCCGACAACCCGACCGCCGAGATCAAACCTGCAATGGTGAGGTATTTGAACTGGCTGCGATAATCCTCGATCCCCTTCTGGCGCAGCAACCCGATGATCAGGGCGCCAAACATCAGGGAGGCCAGGGTATCCATGGTGTTGTACCCCTCCAGCATTCCTTTGGTCAGGGCTGCATCTATGTACTCACCGCTGGCATCAGGCATGGTGCCCTGCGGCGTCATAAAGACCCCGACCGCCAGAATAAGCAGCATCGCCATCAGGGCTGGGGTCAGATACTTGCCGACCGCATCGAGCAGCTTGCCCCGATCGAGCGCTACCAGGATCACCAGCGCAAAGAAACTCAGGGTGTAGATCAGCAGCCCCTCATGACCGACATCGCCGAGCCAGGGCTTGAGCCCCATCTCGTAGGCGACCAGACCGGTGCGGGGAATGGCAAAGGCGGGTCCCATGATGATATAGATGGCGATGGCCAGCGCCGTCGCCCCCCCGGCGGGCAGATAGCGGGTCATTCCGGTCCAGCCACTCGCGCCGCCCCCCGAACTCCCCTTGGCCACCGCAATCAGGGTGATCAGCGGCAAGCCCACTGCCGTTAGCAAAAAGCCGCACATGGCGGCCAACAGATGCTCACCAGCCATAAAACCGGC
Source organism: Aeromonas sp. FDAARGOS 1419 (assembly GCF_019047045.1). NCBI lineage: Bacteria > Pseudomonadati > Pseudomonadota > Gammaproteobacteria > Aeromonadales > Aeromonadaceae > Aeromonas > Aeromonas sp. FDAARGOS 1419. The sequence goes on along the minus strand of NZ_CP077209.1, from coordinate 4,143,216 downwards.
CAGCGGCGGAAAAATGATATTGCCAGCCCCCAGATAGAAGGCAAACGTCATAAACCCCAATCCGAATACGTCGGACAACTTCAATGATTTCGTCAAACTCAACCTCATCTGCCTTATCAGCTTGTTATTGATTGCACCCACTGCCTGGCAGATAACCGGTAACAATACCTCTCGCCCCCACACGGCCCGCGGACCGGATGAGGCGCACCACCTTTAGCATAAAGAAGAGGAGTTCGATCTCAATCACCAATTAATATCTTGAAACAATTTACCGCTGTGGAATTAATCGCCGAACAACTCGGCGCTCCATAAACAGGTGTCACACGTGGCGTATTGGAGGCAAGAAGAGGGAAACCGGTTATAGCGGCAAGATACGACGGCTCAGATGCTATCTGCGTACGGTGACAATTACGGCAGCAAAGCGAGGCGAGAAGCTAGGCTCACAGAAAACAAAAGAGCCTGCACGGGGCAGGCTCTTGGCAATATCAGATCGGGTGTGATCAGGCAGCTTCGGCAGCCATCTCGGTCGGACGCACCATCACGCCAACTACGCAGGCCAGCAGGGTCGGCATCAGCCAGGCGAGGCCCTTGTCGAACAGCGGCAGGAAGGCAAACGCATCCATCTTCATACCGGCAGCACCCAGACCATCCAGGCAACCGAACAGGAAGGCAACCATCAACACCCCACGGAACACCAGACGGGGACGGCCGAAATAACCCTTCAGGAAGGTGACCAGTACCAGCGCCACAGCAACCGGATAGATGGCAACCAGCACCGGAATGGAGAGGCTGATCAACTGGCTCAGGCCCACGTTGGCCACCACGGCACAGATAACGCCCAGCAACACCACCAGCTTCTTGTAAGCCATGCCGGTCAGATTGTGGAAGAAATCAGAGCAGGCAGAGATCAGGCCCACGGCAGTGGTAAAGCAAGCCAGAGTGATGATAGCCGCCAGAATGAACTGACCCGGCTGACCAAACAGGCTCAGTACGTAGGCGTTGACGATGGCGCCACCGTTGCTGACATCGGTCGCAACGCCGGCTGCAGTATTACCCAGCTGGAACAGGGAGACGTACACCACGCTCAGACCAACGGCAGAGATGAGGCCGGCAATGGCCAGATACTTGAACTGGCTCTTGTAATCGTTGATGCCTTTCTGGCGCAGCAGGTCGACGATCAGGGCACCAAACATCAGGGACGCCAGGGTGTCCATGGTGTTGTAGCCTTCCAGGATCCCTTTGACGAAGGGGCTGTTCTGATAGTCACCGGACGCATCCGGCATGGAGCCTTGCGGTGCTACGAATACACCGATCGCCAGAGTCAGCAGCAGCAGCATCAGTACCGGAGTCAGGTATTTGCCGATGGCGTCCATCAGCTTGCCCTGGTTCATGGAGACCAGAATGGCCACACCAAAGAAGATCACGGTATAGACAGCCAGACCCGCTTGCCCCATGTCACCGATGAACGGCTTGAGGCCCATCTCGTAGGCAACCAGACCGGTACGGGGCGCGGCAAAGGCCGGACCTATGATGATATAGATGGCAACGGCCAGCGCAGTCGCGACACCGGCAGGCAGCAGCTTGGTCATGCCAGCCCAGCCGTTACCGGCTTTCGCCACGGCCAGAATGGTCACCAGAGGCAGGCCCACGGCAGTGACCAGGAAGCCAAACATCGCCAGGGAGAGGTGCTCACCAGCCATGTAACCGGCCAACGGCGGGAAAATGATGTTACCGGCGCCCAGATAGAAGGCGAAGGTCATAAACCCTAATCCGAGTACATCGGACAATGTGAGTGATTTCGTCAAGTTCAACCTCGTCTGTCTTGTAAATTATTGCTTGTTATAGTTTTTATCGGTCGCTGACCGGGTGTGTTCAGGGGGTATAAAAAAAGAGCCCCGCATGTTTTTTCATCGCAACCAGTGGTTTTAGCTGGTCTGGAGCGGGCGCTCGATCTGGAACCAGCATAATGGCGTGAAAAAATAGTTCAAGACGAAATTTACATCTTCAAATAGAAGGGGTTGGTCAGTTGGATATATCTGTCGGAATAGGCCCCATCAGCAGAATGGATCACAATTTCACCCCTCTCACACCTGTTTAATCTTCTGCCAAGTAGCAATAAAACACGATTTGCCTCTTTACCCTCTCTGGTGATAACAGCTGTATAACAAATGCCATGCAGATCATAATTCGCCGAAATGCATAAAATTTCATCGGCCATCGCCGTCGGCAGCACCAGCGCCACCTGCCCGTTCGGGCTCAGCAAACGATCGCAGGCCGCCAGTAATGCGGGGCTGTCGAGGGCACCGGTATGGCGGGCCAACGCCCGCGCCGGATCGCTAAATGACTGGCCTGCCACGAAATAGGGAGGGTTGGAGACGACAAGATCGTAAGGGGCGGCCTGATAATCCTGAATGGCACTCTCTATGACGGTTACCCGATCGGCCCAGGGAGAAGCAGCCGCATTCTCCCGCGCCTGACTGGCCGCATTAATATCCAGCTCGACCGCATCAAGACGGCAGTCAGATCTGCTGCGTTGGGCCAGCATCAGGGCGATCAGGCCGCTGCCGGTGCCGATATCGAGCACTCGTCGCGCCTGTTCGACCGGCGCCCAGGCACCGAGCAAAATGCCATCGGTGCCCACCTTCATGGCGCAGCGATCGTGATTGATATGGAACTGTTTGAAGGTAAATCCGCGACTACGTCCCATCTGGCCCCCGTCATCTGCAAAAATGGTGGGCGATTATAGCGGCTAAGACACACTCACCAATAGGAGCCGACGAGATAATCGCCTATAATCTGCCGTTTCCTTAATGACCGAGTATTGCCATGAGCCAGTCCTTTGATGATTTCGACCTGCACCCAGCCCTCAACCGGGCCTTGGCCGAGATGGGATTCACCCGCCCCACCACCATCCAGCAGATGGTGCTGGAGCCAGCCCTGGACGGCCGCGATATTCTGGCATCCGCACCGACCGGTACCGGCAAGACCGCCTCTTTCCTGCTGCCGGCACTCCAGCACCTGCTGGACTTCCCGCGCCGCAAGCCGGGCCCCTGCCGCATGCTGATCCTGACCCCGACCCGCGAGCTGGCGCTGCAGGTGACCGCACACGCCAAGGCGCTGGCGGCTCACACCAACCTCAGCATCGAGACCATCATCGGCGGCGTCAGCCATGAAGAGCAGTTGCCTGCTCTGACCAAGACCACCGACATCGTGGTCGCCACCCCGGGCCGTCTGCTCGAGTACATCGAGAAAGAGGAGTTCGAGAGCCACGACATCGAAGTGCTGGTGCTGGATGAAGCGGACCGCATGCTGGACATGGGCTTTATCAAGGATGTGAACCGCATCGTGGAAGAGGCGCGCTACCGCAAGCACACCATGCTCTTCTCCGCCACCCTGGAAGGGGCCGGCCTTGAGAAGTTCGCCAACGAAATCCTCAAGGATCCGGTGGAGCTGCATGCCGAGCCTCCCCGCAGCGAACGTCGCCCCATTACCCAGTGGATCCATCTGGCCGATGACGCCGCCCACAAGCTGGCGCTGCTGACCCATATCCTGAAAGATCCTGAAACTCAGAAAGCCATCATCTTCGTCAAGACCCGCGAGCGTCTGGCGGAGCTCTCCGGCCAGCTACAGGCGGCAGGTATCTCCTGCGCCTGGATCCGTGGCGAGATGGAGCAGAGCAAGCGTATCGAGTCGATCCGCAAGTTCCACGAAGGGGAAGTGCCCTTCCTGATCGCCACCGACGTCGCCGCCCGCGGCATCGACCTGCCGAACGTCAGCCATGTCATCAACTACGACATGCCCTACGGCGCCGACGTTTACGTCCACCGGATCGGTCGTACCGGCCGCGCCGGCAACCGTGGCTGCGCCATCAGCCTGGTAGAAGCCCACGACATGGCGATGGTCGCCAAGATCGAGCGCTACACCGAAGAGCGCCTCAAGCGTCGGGTGATCGACGAGCTGCGCCCGAAACACAAGGAAGCGCGGGTACCGGTGAAGAAGAAAAAGCCGGTCGACAAGAAGAAGTCCGCCAAGAAGAAAAAGAAGAAGTGATCGCCTGGCGATAAAGAGAAGGGCCATCCCGCGGGATGGCCCTTCTGCATTCTGTCTATCTGGCCAATCGGAGCTGTATTGCTCCGGGCTCGCCACCGCCGTTGCAGGGCTATTTGCAGCCAGAACGGCTCACTATAAATTTAATTTATGGGTTTTAGCTAAATGCCCTAACCAAAACTTATAGTGAACCTCATCCGATCATCAGGGCATCAATTTGCCCGTCAGACCCCCTGTCGGGCCATCGCCCGATCCGGGCAATGAATCACGCGAATGCTGCCGGCCTGTCAGGCCACCGTCTTGCGCATGCCGATATGGGGGATATCGTCCTCGACATACCCCTCCCCCTCGGCCACAAAACCGTGCTGGCCGTAGAAGCCTTGCAGATGGGCCTGCGCCCCCAACCAGATGCTGTGGGTCGGCCAGCGCGCCTCGCACGCCTTGACCCCCTCGCCGATCAGCTGGTGACCGAGACCACCGCCGCGCGCCTTGGGTGAGGTCACCACCCGACCGATGGCGGCGCCACTCTCGTCGCCGATGCCGGGCGCCATGATCCGCGCATAGGCGGCCAGCAGATCGCCCTGATAGCCGAGCAGGTGCCAGACCCCTTCGCGGCGATCGAGCCCGTCCAGATCCTGAAAGGGGCAGGTCTGCTCCACCACGAACACCTCGGCCCGCAGCGCCAGCAACTCATACAACTCGTCAGTGGTCAGTTCAGACCAGGGTTTCAGGATCCAGTTCATAGGCAACTCCTTATCAGTTCGGCCTGCCAGCATAATCGTGGCGCCAGCGCCCTGCATTAACCTTTGTTAAGTTCTTTCAGTCGCTTGCGAATGCGGCTCAGGCTGATGGGAGTAATGCCAAGATAGGCGGCGATCTGGTGGTCGGGCACTCTGGCATCGAGTGCGGGAAAGCTGTCGAGAAAGTGCTGATAGCGCGCCTGCGGGCTGCCGGTCAGCAGCAACTGCTCCTTCTCCTCCTTGATGCGCAACTGCACCTCCAACAGGTGCTGATACCAGCGCGGCCAGCCGGGCAGCTGGCGCAGGTCGGCCAGACTGAACAGCTGCAGATGGCAGGGTTCCAGCGCCTCCACGCTGTAGCGGGCTGGCTCGCCACTAAGCAGGTGGTGGAAGTCGAGAAACTCGTCCCCCTCCCAATAGAACTCCTTGATGTACTCGCGGCCATCCTCCAGCACCAGCTTGGCCCGCAGCAGCCCATGCTCCACCCTGACCAGCAGATCCGGGCTGTCACCGGCGTGCCAGAGGCAGCTTTTCGGGCTGAGGGTCAGCGGACGGGCAAAAGAGAGGAGGCGCGCGGCCTCCTCTTTATCTGCGACCTGCGCCCAATCGAAGGGGGGCCTGTCAGTCAGCATGATTAACCGCGACGCTGACGCACGGCTTCAAACAGGCAAACGCCGGTTGCCACCGAAACGTTGAGGCTGGATACCGCCCCTGCCATCGGGATGCTCACCAGCTCGTCGCAATGTTCGCGGGTCAGGCGACGCATACCTTTACCTTCGGCCCCCATCACCAGCGCCATCGGGCCGGTCAGTTTGGCCTGATAGAGGTCGTGATCGGCCTCGCCAGCGGTGCCGACAATCCAGACGCCGCGCTCCTGCAATTCGCGCAGGGTGCGGGCCAGGTTGGTGACCTGAATGAGCGGCACCACTTCGGCTGCGCCACAGGCAACCTTGCGCACGATTGGGGTCAGGCCGGTGGCCTTGTCCCGCGGCACGATGACAGCATGAGCCCCGGCAGCATCGGCGCTGCGCAGGCAGGCGCCGAGGTTGTGCGGATCGGTCACGCCATCCAGCACCAGCAGGAAGGGCTGGCTCTGTTGTGCCGCTAGCTCGTCCAGCAGACTGGCCAGATCGTGCTCGGCCAACTTCGGTGCTTCGATCACCTTGGCCATGATGCCCTGGTGATTGTTGCCTTCCGCTTTGTCATCAAGGGTCTTGCGGTTCACGCTCTGCACCTTGAGGCCGAGGGATTCCAGCTCGGCCAGCAGGGGTTGCAGCCGGTCGTCATCCCGCCCCTTGAGGGCCCACACTTCGATGAAGCGCTCGGGAGTGCGCTCCAGCAGCGCGGTGACAGCGTGAATGCCGTAGATCAGTTCAGTACTCATTTAGTGCTCTTGGCCTTATCGCGAGCCTTTTTGCCCGGTCGTCTGTTGCTCGGTTTGGCGCGGCCACCCTTGTCGGATTTGCCGTGATCCTTGCCCTCTTTACGTTTTTCGTGGCGTTGGGCGCTCTTGGCCTTCTCTTTCTTGATCTCGGCCTGCTTCCGCGCCATCTCTTTCGTGTTCTTGCCGGTAGCCTTGAGCGGCTCTTCAACCATCACGAAGTCGATCTTGCGATCATCCAGGTTCACGCCCATCACCTTGACCCGCACCTTGTCACCCAGACGGTAGCGACGGCGGAAGTTCTCGCCGATCAGCTGCATGTGCAGGGGATCAAACTGGTAGTAGTCGTTGGTGAGGGTGCTGACGTGCACCAGACCATCGATGTGGATCTCGGCCAGACGCACGAAGAAGCCAAAGCCGGTGACGCTGGCGATGACGCCGTCGAACTCGTCACCCACGTGATCCAGCATGTACTCGCACTTGAGCCAGTCGGCCACATCGCGGGTCGCATCGTCGGCACGGCGCTCGGTCATGGAGCAGTGCTCGCCCATCGGGTCCACTTCTTCCAGCTGGTAGTGATAACCACCGCTCGGGGTCCACTTGTGGCGCAGGTTGCCCTGTTGCTCCTTGGCTGTCTGATACTTGATCGCCCGGTGCAGGATCAGGTCGGGATAGCGACGGATTGGCGAGGTGAAGTGGGCGTAGGACTTCAACGCCAGACCGAAGTGACCGATGTTGTCAGCCTGATAGATGGCCTGACGCATGGAGCGCAGCAGCATGGTGGAGAGCAGCTCCGCATCCGGGCGCCCTTCAAACTTGGCTGCCAGCTCGGCAAAGTCTTTCGGCTCGGGCTCGAGACCGCCTTTGAGCTCCAGACCCAGTTCGGCCAGGAAATCGCGGAAACCGGTCAGACGCTCTTCGCCCGGACGGTCGTGGACCCGGAACAGGGCGGCGGCTTCGTTCTTCTCGATATAACGAGCAGCAGCCACGTTCGCCTGGATCATGCACTCTTCGATGATCTTGTGGGCATCGTTGCGCACCAGCGGCACGATGCGGTCGATCTTGCGCTGGGCGTTGAAGATGAAGCGGGTCTCCTCGCTCTCGAACTCCACCGCGCCACGCTGGTGACGGGCATGCTTGAGCGCCTTGTAGAGGTTGTTCAGCTCTTCGATGTGGCCCACCAGCGGATCATACTGCTGGCGCAACTTGGGATCGCCATCGAGGATCGCGGCAACCTTGGTGTAGGTCAGACGGGCGTGAGAGTTCATTACCGCTTCGTAGAACTTGTAGCCGGACATGCGGCCAGCGGCGGAGATGGTCATCTCGCACACCATGCAGAGACGGTCAACTTGCGGGTTCAGGGAACACAAGCCGTTGGAGAGCACCTCCGGCAGCATGGGCACCACGAACTCGGGGAAGTAGACGGAGTTGCCGCGCTGATAGGCTTCGGCATCCAGCGCCGTGCCGGGCTTCACATAGGCGGAGACGTCAGCAATGGCAACCCACAGGCGCCAGCCGCCACCACGCTTGGCTTCACAGAAGACGGCGTCATCGAAGTCACGGGCATCTTCCCCGTCGATGGTCACCAGCGGCAGAGCGCGCAGGTCGATGCGGCCCTCTTTGGCTTTCTCCGGCACCTGCTCACCGAGACCGGCAACCTCTTTGGTCACCTCTTCCGGCCAGGTGTGCGGGATACCGTGGGTACGTAGGGCAATTTCGATCTCCATGCCCGGCGCCATGTTCTCGCCCAGCACTTCCAGTACGGTACCGACGGCATTGATGCGGGAGGTGGCGCGCTGGTTAATCCGCACAACCACGACCTGGCTCTGGCGAGCCCCTTTGTTTTCCCCTTCCGGGATGATGATGTCCTGGCCGATACGGCTGTCATCCGGCACCACGAAACCAACGCCATTCTCGACGAAGTAACGGCCGACAATGTCTGCCTCACGGGACTTGAGCAGGCGCACCAGACGCGCTTCCTGACGACCCTTGCGGTCAATCTCGGTCGGCTGCACCAGCACGTAATCGCCATGCATCAGGCGTTGCATCTCTCGGTTGTTCAGATACAGATCCGGACCACCACCTTCCGGACGCAGAAAACCGAAGCCATCCTTGTGGCCGATTACATAACCTTTGACCAGATTCAGGCGATCCGGCAGGGCATAACATTGGTTGCGAGTGAATACCAGTTGTCCATCACGCTCCATGGCGCGCAGACGACGACGCAAGGCTTCCAACGGCTCTTCATCTTTCAGCTTGAGGACCTTGGCCAACTCTTCACGGGACATGGGCTTTTCATGGCCCTTGATGAGTTCCAGGATCAACTCGCGACTGGCGATGGGGTTATCGTATTTTTCGGCCTCGCGTTCGAGGAAAGGATCTTTTTGAGACATAAGCAGGCCTTAGGGTAGGTGGTAACGGTGCCATTATATCGGAGGGGGGGGCGAATGGCATCCATCGGCTGCCTTTTGGCCAATCTCTCTGTCATACTATCTTCAGTTCGCTGGCATGATGAGACACAGAACTCATGAGTAAGGACACATTTGCCCAATCCGCCGCCTATCTCAAACAGGCGGTCCCTTTGATGATCAAGTACCAGATCCCCACGACGCCGGACAATTACCACCTGTGGTACAACTATGTCTCGGCCAGCATGCCCGAGCTCAACCAAGCGATCGATCAGGCAGTCAAAATGCAGGGAACCTGCTCGCTCACCACCTGCGAGCGACTCTATCACCAGTATCTGGCCGCTCAGGACGAGAAGCAAATGGAGGCGATGAAACTGAGCCTCGCCGCCATGGCCAACGAGCTCGGCCACTCCATGCAGGACGCCATCTCCGATACCGGCATGTTTCAGGAGATGCTCGACAAGAGTTTTGACAAGCTCAGCCGCATTGATGACGAGGGCTTCAGCCTAGAAGACACCATGGGGATCCTGCGAGAGCTGGTGCGCGAATCGCGGGATGTGCGCATGTCCACCATGCACTTTCGCAACCAGCTCAGCAATGCGGAAAAAGAGATCAAGGAACTGCGGGCGGCGCTCAACGAGACACGCAAACTGGCCAACGAGGATGCCCTCACCAACCTGCTCAACCGCCGCGCCTTCGATCTGGAGCTGGAGGGGTTGATCCGCAGCCAGCACCCCTTCTCGCTGATCCTCGCCGATATCGATCGATTCAAGAACTTCAACGACGAGTACGGTCACCTGCTCGGCGATCAGGTGCTGCGCGCCTTCAGCAAACGGCTGCGCGATGCCTGCAAGGAGGGGGTCACCGCCTATCGGCTGGGTGGGGAGGAGTTCGCCATGCTGGTCCCCCATCGCTCGCTGGCGTTGGCCAGACAGATGGCGGAGAGCATGCGCCGCGCCATCGAGCGGATGTCGATTCTGGATCGCAAATCGGGCCGCCGCATCGACCACATCACTGCCTCGTTTGGCGTGGGTGAGTTCAACGGTCAGGAGAGCGCAGACTGTCTGGTCGAACGTACCGACAAGCTGCTCTACAAGGCCAAGGAGCTGGGGCGCAACCGGGTGATGCCGCTCCCTTCCTGATTTAGTCCCCTGCCCGACCGCAATGCCAATGTAAAAAGCCAGTCAGATCAACTGACTGGCTTTTTGGTCTCTCTTGCTCCGACAGGGGCTGTTCATTCCAGCCCCATTAGAGACCTTGTCAGTGTGAAGGATTACTCCTGCACCTCGCTGACACCTTCGACTTTCACATCTACACGGCGATCCGGAGCCAGGCAGACGATCAGCTCACGCTTGGACTTGCTGACGCAGCTGTCGCCGGTAACCGGTGAGGATTTACCACGCCCTTCCACATTGATCTTGGCGGCCGGGATCCCTTTACCAACCAGATAGTTGGCAACGGTCTGGGCACGCTGCTCGGAGAGCTTCTGGTTGTAGGCATCAGAACCGATACGGTCGGTGTGACCAATTACGGTTGCCACGCCATCTTTGGGTCGTGCTTCTTCAATCTGGCTATAGAGGCTATCCAGTGCCTGGCTGGCCTCTGGCTTGAGGGTCGCCTTGTTGAAGTCAAACAGCACATCGGAGCTCAGGGTAAACTGCTTCTCAACCATCACAGGTACAGGAGCAGGTTCCGGAGCCGGGGCGGGCGCCACAGGGGCAACCTGACCAAAGCGATAAACCGCTGCCAGCGAGAGCAGGCCGTTATCCATTCTCAAACCGGTATCATCACGACTGCCATACGGGGTGGTGTACTGATACTCTAGGCGAGCGGCCCAGTCGAGATTGAACGCATACTCGGCACCCAGTGCACCGACCATGACAAAGCGGCTGTCATCTTTGTAGACATCGCTCTTGGTATCAGCCCAGCCATAACCGCCACCGACACGACCATACAGATCCAGATTATCGGTAACCGGGAAGCCCAGTTTCAGGGTCAGTTGAGCCAGCTGTGCTTTTACTTCATCACTGAAAGCGCCAGCCGCCGTAGTGGCATCGTATTTGTAATTGCCCAGATAGTCGTAACCCAGCTCCAGCCCCAGATTCTTGTTTATCTGATAACCGCCAAACACGCCTGCACCCAAGGCATCGTTGGTCTCATTGCCAAGGGTCAGGGCATTGCTTTCATCAATGCCGTAGAAGTTGGACCAACCCAGTTTGGCACCGCCATACCAGGTGTTGTCTTGACCGGCAGCCTGGGCATTGGCCGCCAGCAAGCCGGTAACCAGCAAGGTAATCAATGATTTTTTCATGTTTGAGCCTCTGCAACTTTATGTAGGAGGAGGTTGATTGATATCACCTCGTCTTATAGGTGCAACCACCCAAAAGCGATCGCAGCATATCAACGTTAGCCTATTTTCAAGTCACTGATATCAATTAACAAAAAACACTCTAACGCAACCACGTTACAAAAACAGCAACAAACGTTTGTTATTTGAACTGGATGTGACGCAAAAAGACGCACAGATGAGGGCTGAAAGGGAAAAAAGGCCAGCAACATGCTGGCCCGAAGCGATATCAGTGACGAACAAACTCGTAGTGCTGATCAATAAAGTCAGCAACACGCTGGCTCAATACCTTGTGCACCGTCTTGGTCGGATGCACCTGATCCCAGAACATATGCTCATCGCAGTTGAGAGTCGCTGCTCGCCCTTTTGCCTGCCCGCTCACCACCGCCTGCGCCAGGATCGGGTTACCGGCAATAGCCACTCTTTCGGGGACACTCAAAGCCGGGGTCGCAGCCACCTCGGCGGCGCTGCCGGAGAACGGCTTCCACGTATAGCCGCCACCGTAACAGGCGTGTTCTGTGTCACTCAGCCCGAACAGCTGGGGATCGCGCATCATCTCGTCAAACTGCTTGTCCACTTCGAACAGCTTCACAATGCCAAGGGGAGCAAGCTCGCGAGTGAGGTTCTGCAACTTCTGGTTGTGGTAACTGGCCACATGGCGCACCTTCTCCACCACCTTCATGCTGCGGGCTGACGGGGTCTGCCCCAGATCAGGAATGTTGAACAGCAGGATCTGCTGCGCGCCGTTGAGCACCAACCGGTTGGATGCCAGCCGGATGGTATCGATCACCCTATCCGCATCCCGCTCGGTGTTCCAGCCATAGGCCAGATAGTCGTTGGCACCGACCCAGATCACCACCAGATCATCGGGGCGGAACTTGTCCTTTTTCAGGAACTGATCGATCTCGTAATCGAGGTTGTTGATCACCTGATATTTGGGATCCCAGGACCAGAAACCGAGCCAGCCGTTCAGGGCGCCCAGATGGTTATAGGCCACCGCGGTTGCACCGCCTTCCGCCTCGTTGGCCACGACCAGACCGGGAAAACGCTCGTCACCCAACTGCTCCAACCACACCGGGCCGTTGCTGAAGCGCCCGTTGAAGTAGGGTGGGCTGGAGGGGAGATACCCCCGCATCTTTTTGTACATCTTGCCGGTGTCGGAGAGGCTGTCACCAAACATCACAACCCGGGAAAAAGGTTGGCGTCCCTCTGCCGCTTGCGCGGTCAATGCCATTAACCCCAATAAACAAACAAGCCATTTTTTCATATTGTTATGCTCTTCGATTAAGCAGGTGAGACCTGCGGACTTCTCCTCGAGTGGCGACAGGCATGGGAAGAGTCTGCTGCCACTGACTTCTGGTGAAGGCGACAGATTACAGTTCCAGATGAAATCACACATGTTCCGACACCGATGAAATCGCTTGCGCTCACAAAACAGACAATCACACCAGTCTATTTCTTTCACGCTTGTTTCACGCCCCCCCCGGCACAATGCCCCCATACCAACGACAGGAGTATGAAATGAACAAGGCAAGCGCAAGCGTAATCGGACTGTTGACCCTGATGTCTGTCTCCTCTTTTGCCATGGCGGCCTATACCGGCCCGCAGGAGCAGAACAAGGTTTCCGTTGCTCAGCTGAAAGATCTGGCCGATGACAGCTGGGCCACCCTGGAAGGGAAACTGGTCAAGCACCTGGGCGGCGAGAACTATCTGTTCCGCGATGCCAGCGGTGAAGTGGAGGTCGAAGTGGATCAGGATGTGTGGCGTGGCACCGAAGTGGGCCCGGATGATCAGATCCGTATCCGTGGTGAAGTGGACCACAGCTGGAACAAAACCGAAGTGGAAGTGAAAACCCTGGAGAAAGTGGGCGCGGCCCCGCAGACCAAGGGCGGCTTTATCGCCAAATAAGGCCACTTCAACGACGAACTGGCCAGACGTTAAAAGGGCGCTTGATATCAAGCGCCCTTTTGCATGGTTAACCCAGCGTCACCGCTTAACCGGCCCGACTGGAAAAGGCTCTCTTGAACCCCTTCTCGGCCTGATTGACCTTGTAGAGGTAACGGCGCGCCTCCTCTTTGGGATGCTGCTCGGTCAACACCTGATAGACCGCCTCGGGGGAGAGTCGGTTGATCCGGCCCGGCGCCGCCTTGCGATCGCTGGAGAAGGTATTGAGCACCCCGCCAGCGCCACCGTTATAGGCGGAGATCACCGCATAGCGACGGGAGCGCGGATCCTGAATATCCGCCAGATAGACGGTCTGCAACAGGTGCAGATAGGCGGTACCAACATCGATGTTGTAGGCCGGGTTGAACAGCTCCTCCCGGGTCGGCTGGCCGTTCTTGCCCTTGACCCGAACATAGACGTCACGACCGGCGGTAGCCGGGATCACCTGCATCAGGCCATAAGCGTTGGCATGGCTCACCGCATAGGGGTTGAAGCTGCTCTCGGTCTTGATCACCGCATAGATCAGGCTCTCCGGCACGCCGTATTTGCGCGACGCTTCCCGGATGATCCCCGCATACTTGTAGCCCCGTCGATCTTCATGGTTGGCCACCATGGGAATATCGACGAAGAAGATGGTGCGAATCCCCAAAGTGCGCTTCTTCATCGCCGTGTTGAGCAGGTAATCGGCATAACGCTCGGCGCGCCAGGAGGCGCGGATTGGCTGGCGCTGATTGTCCAGCACCTGACCGTAGAGGAAGGGCTCGCCGCCGGTCAGAATTTCCCGGTCGGAGTAAAGATCCACTTCGGCCGGATCGTCCGGCGTCAGCAGGGTCTCGATGATGGCGCGACGCAGGTGAGCGCGGGGATCGATGCCCGAGACCGTCTCCACCATGATGTGGCCGCTGGAGAAGTCGATGTGGGCCCGGCTCTTGTACTGATCCGTGTATTTGACGTAGTCAAACTTGCCCGCAAACAGCGCCTCCCGCCCCCATATCTCGTTCACGTTATGGGAGAGCGCGCTGATCATGTGTTCAAAACCGCGGATGTCCTTGCCGTTGACCAGATCGTCATCCTCACTCCCGCTGGGCTTGGGGGAGGATGAGCAGGCAGAGAGAAACAGCAGGGTGCACAGCAGCCAAAAAATTCGGCCCATAGGATCCTCAAACCGGGCAGCAGAGCTGCCCATCATTCATTTGCTGCGACTTCAGGAGCGGTCACGCCAGTGTGGCGCCATTCCCGCACCTGTTCACACGTACAACAGCCGGAGAGCTTACTGGGCAGGCGGGGTGTAACCTTCGATCTGCACTTCACCTGCATCAAACAGGTAGCTGACCATCTCTTTTTCCAGCAGTTGGCGATGCTCAAGATTCATCATGTTGAGCTTTTTCTCGTTGATCAGCATCACCTGCTTCTTCTGCCACTCGGCCCAGGCTTCCTTGCTGATGTTGTCAAAAATCCGCTTGCCGAGCTCACCGGGATAGAGTTGGAAATCCAGACCCGGGCCCTCTTTTTTCAGGCGTTGGCAAAATACAGTACGGCTCATGTTGACCTCTATGGTTGTAACTCTGGATAGGCGAGCAGACGGGCCGTGGCGGCCGCCAGCCCCACCTCGGCAGGATGGCGTAAGTTATACCAGAGTCGGTTATCTGCTTCCATGAGCCGCAGCGGCTGCGCCTCATCAATGTCAATCAGCAGCGGCTGAATATCGAGATGGAAGTGGCTGAAGGTATGGCGAAAACCGGCCAGTTCACGATAACTGTGATGGCTCAGGCCGAGGGACGCCAGCAGACCATCCACCTCCGCCAGCGAGGCCACCTGCGGGAAGCAGTAGAGCCCGCCCCAGATCCCCTGTGGCGGCCGCTTCTCCAGCAGCAACTCATCGCCGTGGCGGATCAGCAGCATGATGCCATCGCGAGCCGGAATGCTCTTCTTGGGCTTGCTGTTGGGATAAGCGGTAGGCTTGCCTTGCGACAGCCCCTGGCAATCGGCCCGCACCGGACAGCGATCACAGGCAGGCTTGCTGCGGGTGCAGATAGTGGCCCCGATATCCATCATTGCCTGATTGTATTGCGCCACGCCCAGCTTGGGGGTGAGCCGGATGGCGATCTCCCACAGCTCGTTCTCCACCTGTTTTTGGCCGGGCCAGCCCGGCAGCGCCAGCCAGCGGGTGAGTACCCGCTTCACGTTGCCATCAAGGATGGCGTGGGGCTGACCCAGAGAGAGCGACAACACGGCCCCGGCGGTAGAACGACCAATCCCCGGCAGCGCCATCACCTCGTCAAAGCGCTCGGGAAAGAGACCGTGGTGGTGATCGCGGATCTGCTGGGCCGCCTTGTGCAGGTTGCGGGCCCGGGCGTAGTAGCCAAGCCCGGTCCAGTGGTGCAGCACCTCGTCGACAGGGGCATCGGCCAGCGCCACCACATCGGGGAAGCGCGCCATAAAACGCTGGTAATAGGGGATGACTGTGGCGACCTGGGTCTGCTGCAGCATGATCTCCGAGACCCAGACCCGGTAAGGGGTCTTCTCCTGCTGCCAGGGCAGGGTTTTGCGGCCATGAAGCTCGTACCACTCCAGAACCCGGCTTGCGAAGGTTGATTGATTCACGTTGTTCTCATGTCGTTGATATAAGGGGAACTCTGCGGTTCCTTCGGCTCATCTGGCCTGCGTGGGCATAAAGTCATCCCGCAGCACAGCGCCAGCTGTCTGGTGCGGCAGCGTAAGGCCTCGTCACGCCCAAGTCAAAGCCGCGCTGACTGACGCTGCGGGCAGGTGGTGCTCAGGCAGCAAAGCGGTAACAAAGACGATATACTCGGCCCCACGATTGATGACGGGAGAGACGGTTTGCAGACTTATCTGGTTGGGGGCGCAGTGCGGGATCGCCTGCTGGGATTGCCGCAGGGCGACAGAGATTATCTGGTGGTCGGCGCCACCGTGGAACAGATGCTGGCGCTGGGTTTTACCCAGGTCGGCCGCGACTTTCCCGTGTTTCTTCACCCCAAAACCCAGCAGGAGTATGCCCTCGCCCGTACCGAACGCAAACAGGGTCAGGGCTACACCGGTTTTGTCTGCCACGCCGCCCCCGATGTGACGCTGGAACAGGATCTGCTGCGCCGGGATCTCACCATCAACGCCATCGCCGAGGATGATCAGGGCCAACTCCACGATCCCTACGGTGGCATCGAGGATTTGGAAAAACGGCTGCTGCGCCACGTTTCCCCTGCCTTTGCCGAAGATCCGCTGCGCATCCTGCGGGTCGCCCGCTTCGCCGCCCGCTTCCACGCTCAGGGCTTTACCATAGCGCCGGAGACCCTCGCCCTGATGAGCGAGATGACGGCCGCTGGCGAGCTGGCCCACCTCACGCCGGAGCGAGTCTGGAAGGAGCTGGAGAAGGTGCTGCTGGGGCCGACCCCGCAGATCTTTATCGAGGTGCTGCGCCAGTGCGGCGCCCTCAAGGCACTCTTCCCCGAAATCGACGCTCTATTCGGCGTCCCCGCCCCGGCCAAGTGGCACCCGGAGATCGACACCGGCATCCACACCCTGATGGTGCTGGAGCAGGCGTGCCGGATCTCCCCGGAATTGACCGTCCGCTTTGCCGCCCTCTGCCACGACCTTGGCAAGGGAGTGACCCCCAAGGAGTTCTGGCCAAGCCATCACGGTCACGGCCAGAAAGGGCTGCCGCTTATTCGCGCTCTGTGCGAGCGGTTCCGGGTACCAAATGAGTGCCGGGATCTGGCGCTGCTGGTGAGCGATCTGCACACCCACATCCATATCGCCTTTGAGCTCAAGCCCGCCACCCTGCTCAAGGTGTTCGACAAGGCTGATGCCTGGCGCCGCCCCGAGCGCTTTGCCCAGCTTCTTGATGCCTGCCGCGCCGACTTCCATGGCCGTACCGGTTTCGAGGAGCGGGTCTATGCCGAGCCGGACTATGTGGCCGAAGCGCTGGCTGCCGCCCAGGCGGTGCCGGTGAAAGAGATAGTGGCGGCCGGTTACAAAGGGGAAGAAATCAAGGAGCAGCTCGCCAAAAAGCGGACCGATGCCATCAGCCGGGTCAAGGATGAGTGGACCTTTATCGAAGAGTAACCTCGGCCCCATAACAGACGGCCGCCCTGATGATGAGCTCCGCAAGGAGAGCATCGCCAGGGCGGCCGTTTTGCATCCAAGTTTATATGTAAAGGGGCGCTAACCCCTGCTGGTGCGGTTATGCCGGACCAATTCGCTCCATCAGGCTCATATGGGATGAGCCATCGTGGCGCTTGAGGTTCTGGCGATACTCGAACTGGCGCTGACTCTCCTGCTTGAGCCCCAGCATCAGCGAATAGCACATCGCCAACATGATCACCGAGAAGGGCAGCGCGGCTATGATGCTGGCCGCCTGCAAGGCTGCCAGGCCGCCGGAGACCAGCAGGATAGCGGCAACCAGCCCCTGCCCCAGACCCCATACGGCGCGGTGCAGTACCGGCGGCTCCTGATCACCGATGGAGAGCAGGGTCGTAATCACGAGCGTGCCCGAGTCACTGGAGGTGATGAAGTAGGTGCAGATGAGCAGGGTCAACACGGCCTTGGCGATCCAGCCGAAGGTATCCCAGTGCAGCAGCTCGACCGTCTTGTAGAGCGCCTGCGTCACATCCTGATTGACCGCAGCGACCACGCCACCACCGCCAAACAGCTCCAGATTCATCGCCGTACCGCCAAACACGGTGAGCCAGAACATGCCGAGCAGCGAGGGTACCAGCAGCACACCGAGCACAAACTCGCGAATGGTACGCCCCTTGGAGATGCGGGCGATAAACATGCCGACAAACGGCGCCCATGCAATCCACCAACCCCAGTAAAACGCAGTCCAGCTCGACTGCCAGGCCGAAGTGCCGTTGGCCTCGGTGTTGGTCCAGAAGCTCAGTTTGACGATGTTCTGCAGGTAATCACCGATGTTCTGTACATAGGCGTTGAGGATATAGGTAGTCGGCCCCAGCACCAGAAAGAGCGCGAGCACGAAAACACTCAGCCAGATATTGAGCTCGGAGAGGAGCTTCACTCCGCGCCCGACCCCGGAAACCGCCGAGAGGGTGGCGATCAGGCTGATGCCGCCAATCAGCCAGAGCTGGTTGGACTGCGACACCGCCATACCAAACATCTGGTTGAGGCCGGTATTCATCTGGGAGACACCCAGTCCAAGGGAAGTCGCCACCCCGAAGACGGTGCCGAACACGGCCAGTACATCGGCCGCATGGCCCCAGAAGCCGTAGATCCGCTCGCCGAGGATAGGGTAAAGCACAGAGCGGATCGCCAGCGGCAACTTGCGCCGATAGCTGAAAAAGGCCAGTGACAGGCCGACGATCACATAGATGGCCCAAGGGTGCAGGCCCCAATGGAAAAAGGTGAGGCGCATGGCGATCTGGGCCGCTTCCGGGGTCATCCCTTCGGAAATGAACGGATTGCCCTGTAGATGGTTCATCGGCTCGGCGATGCTCCAGAACACCAGACCGATACCCATGCCTGCGCTAAAGAGCATGGAGAACCAGGCGAAGTAGCCAAACTCCGGTACCTGGTCGTCGTCACCCAGCCGGATGCTGCCAAAACGGCTGAACATCAGGTAGACAGCGAAGAACAGGAACAGGGCGACCACCAGAATGTAGTACCACTTGAACCCGGCAATAATCTGATCCTTGGCACCGACAAACCAGGCGGCCGCGGTATCGGGAACAAATACGCCAAAAAGCAAAAACAGGGTGATCACGGTGAGGGCCGTCATGGCCATGGTGGGGTTGAGGCCTTTCAATAGCCCTTTGCTTGCTCGCATCCAGCCTCCTTAGTCGTTGTTGAAAAAGTCTTCGCCCACATGATCACCGGCCCCGCCGATGGCGCGATAGACCAGTTTGCCAGCCGCTTGTTCGCGGTGATCCACCAGCGAAACCGAGGGCTGGCCATTCACGGCGTGACGCTTGCCAAGGAAGATGGCCATGGGGACGCCCAGATTGGAGATACCGCTGGTGATCCAGAGGCGGTTGAAGTCGTAAGAGCCACCAATGAACTCCAGCTGGGCCAGGCCGGTATCGAGGCCGGTCAGATAGAAGTTCATGGCACTTTCGTCAGGAAAGAGGTGCACCAGCACATAGGCGTAGCGTAATTCATTCACCAACTCCTTTAGGTTGAAAGTAC
This sequence comes from Aeromonas sp. FDAARGOS 1419, assembly GCF_019047045.1. Lineage (NCBI taxonomy): Bacteria > Pseudomonadati > Pseudomonadota > Gammaproteobacteria > Aeromonadales > Aeromonadaceae > Aeromonas > Aeromonas sp. FDAARGOS 1419. The sequence continues at coordinate 4,124,193 of NZ_CP077209.1, read as the reverse complement.
CTGTCTCACTGCAAGAGAGGGGTAACTCACCATCATAGTGGTGTACCTTGAGGTTGTTGGGGTCTTCATCATAGGCAGGCTGATAGCGCACAAATGCCGAGGTATCAGGCAGTTCATAGCGCACTCTGACCACACGTAACTCGGCCACCAGAGACTTGATATCCAGCTCGTCATTCATCATTTCGCTCCTCAAATGTCAGGGTGAATTCCGTGAAATGCCCGTCAACCTAACACAAAATTAGTTAGAGCAGAAATTATTACAGCAAAAACCATATTGACCTTGTGACGAATTAGGCGGAAAATTTTGCCCCTCTCCATAGCCCTCCAATGACGCACACCCCATGGAAAAACATGATGAAGTGCTGGTCGCCCTGCGCCAGATTATTCGTGCCATCGACATGCACTCCAGGCGCTTGATCAAAGAAGCCGGGCTCACCTCCCCGCAACTCTTGCTGCTCAAAGGGATCGACGAGCTGGGACAGATCTCCATGCGTCAGCTGGCCGATCACACCAACATGAGCCAGGCCACCGCCACCACCATCATGGACCGATTGGAGAGCCGCCAACTGGTGCAGCGCGTTCGCAGCAATACCGACAAGCGCAAGGTTCACGCGACACTGACTGACGCAGGCCGCGCCTTGCTGGCCCAGGCCCCGACCCCGCTGCAAGAGCGTTTTATCCAACGTTTTCAATCCCTTGACACCTGGGAACAGACCCTGCTGCTCTCTTCCCTGCAACGCATCTCATCCATGATGAATGCAGACGAAATCGACGCGGCCCCGGTGCTGAGCGTCAGACCCCTCACCGAAGAGCAGGCATAAGCTGCTGAACAATTTCAGGCATAAAAAAAGCTCCCGAAAGGGAGCTTTGTTCTATCAGGGGTCGTAGAGGATTACTCTTCCAGGCTGATCCCGATATTGGAGACGCCATCCTGAGAGGCGAATGTTCTGATGGCCAGGATACGATCGCTGTCGCGCTCATGGGCAACCCGCTTGAGCAGTTCAACCTGGAACTCCAGCTCGGCTTCCATGTACTCGTGCTCGTAGAGCTCATCTTCGGTCAGATCCCGTTCTTCCAGCAGCTCGATAAAACCGGCCACGGTACCGACTGACGCATGGCTGGCATCGTTGGCCTCTTCGCCGACCCGGCAGATCACCGAGTTGTAGGCGCAGCCCAGCGCAACACAGGCATCCAGCGCGGGATAGGCACCGTAGGATTCAAACTTGCGGGGATCCGGAATGTGAGACTCGAACTCTTCGAGAATGGCCCCCAGATTGACCCGGGATCCCTTGACGGTGAGGTAGACCCACATCTGATCCAGCGCATGCCGGAAAGCGCCAGCATTGCCAAAGCCGGAGGCCTGACAGAACAGGGCATAGTTGGGGTACATGCGCTCTGCCAGCGCCAGGGTGTAGACGGTCTGTTGCCAAGGCTGTAGCTCGGCCAGTCGCTTATAAAACTTGTCACCAAACACTGGAGTCGGATCCTTTGCAAAATGTGGGGCAGATTGTAGCCCACGAGGCGCGCGGCGAAAACGAAAAAGCGCCCTGGTCGGCTATGTTGCGATATGAAGTCAGGTAAGATGGGTCGAGAGCGGCATCTTGTTGCGCCGCAAATTCTGATAAGGAACAAGAGTATGAGCCAACGTACCCTTCTTTTGCTCAGCCAGGATAATGCTCACTACGAACGGCTGCTCAAGGCCGCCAATCTCCCCCATCTGCGCATTCTGCGAGCCGATAACCAGAGCGATGCCGAGAAGCTGATCGGCGAAGCCCATATTCTGATGGCCGAACCGGCCCGTGCCAAACCGCTGCTGCCCAAAGCCAACAAGCTGAGCTGGTTCCAGTCCACCTATGCGGGAGTCGATGTGCTGCTCGACCCTGACAGTCGCCGCGACTACCAGCTCACCAATGTGCGCGGCATCTTCGGCCCGCTGATGAGCGAGTATGTCTTTGGTCATCTGCTCAGCCTGATGCGCCAAATCCCCCTTTATCGGGAACAGCAGAAACAGCGACTGTGGCAAAGCCACCCCTATCAGGGCCTCAAGGGGCGCACCATGCTGATCTTGGGGACCGGCAGCATTGGTCAGCATATTGCCCACACCGGCAAACATTTTGGCATGAAGGTGCTGGGCATCAGCCGCAGCGGTCGGGAGCGAGCCGGGTTTGATCAGGTTTATCAGCTACCTGCGCTCAACAAAATGCTGGCGCAGGCCGATGTCATCGTCAGCGTGCTGCCAGCCACCCGCGATACCCGTCATCTGTTCAATGCCGCCCGCTTCGAACATTGCAAACCGGGCGCCATCCTGTTCAACGTTGGCCGTGGCAGCGCCGTGCACTCTGGAGATCTGCTCACCGCACTGCGTACCGGCAAGCTGGCGATGGCGGTGCTGGATGTGTTCGAGCAGGAGCCGCTGCCCGCCGACAGTCCGCTGTGGGGCCAACCCAACCTCATCGTCACCCCCCATAACAGCGCCTACAGCTTCCCGGATGATGTGGCCCAGATCTTTGTGCGCAACTACATCCGCTTTATCGATGGCCAGCCACTGGATGGCAAGATCGACTTCGACAAGGGTTATTGACCCTCACTGCGCATGTAAAAAGGCCCCGCCAATCTGGCGGGGCCTTTCATTTCAGGCTGTGACGACAGGAATCAACCCGCTGCCAGCTCCTTGCGATAGCTCTTCACCTTGGCAAGGAACTGACGACGCTCCTTGCCGCTCAGGGGTTCAGCCATAGGCAGCTTGGCGGTCATGGCATTGACCGGGCGGTTGTTGATCCGCAGCTCGTAGTGCAGGTGAGCACCGGTCGAGCGACCGGTGTTGCCGGAAAGGCCGATCTTGTCGCCCATCTTCACTCGCTGACCGGTTTTGACCAGCAGCTTGCTCAGGTGCAGATAACGGGTAGAGAGAGTACGGCCATGCTTGATGACGATATAGGTGCCCGCCAGCGGGTGGCTGGTTGCCTTCTGGACGATACCATCACCGGTCGCCAGCACTGGCGTGCCCACCGGCACCGCGAAGTCGGTGCCCTCGTGAGGACGCACCATACCGGTTACCGGATGTTTGCGCGCCGGGTTGAAATTGGAGCTGATCCGATAGCGGCTGTGGGTCGGGTAGCGGCGGAATCCGCGCTCCAGACTGTTGCCCTGACCGTCGTAGTAGTTGCCGTCATCGGAGAGCCAGGCCGACACCGTCTTGCCCTGGCTGGTCACTTCCACACCTAGCAGCTGGCTGTTACCAGTGCTCTTGCCTTCCACCGTCTCCTGGCGTACCAGCACTTTGAACTTGTCGCCCTTCTGCAGATCCTTGGCGAAATTCATTCGCCACTGGAACAGGTTGGCAATTTTCTGGATATGGTTGGCTGGAATCCCCGCATTGCGGGCACTGACATAGAAGCTGCCGTTGATCACGCCGTTGTAACGCTGCGGTTGCCACTCGACCTTCTCATTGATCATGGAGGCGGTATAGGCATCATCGCTGCGTGCCATCACCAGCGTCTGCTTGATGTTCAGGCGGATTTTGAGTTGCTGCAGGATGTTGTCCTGATCGATCAGCAGTTCGATATTCTGGCCCGGCTTGAGGCGCGCCAGATAGTTCTTGTTGTCCGCGTCCAGCACCTTGTAGAGGGTAGTGGTGGAGAGACCGAGATTGTTAAAAATGGCGGTCAGGTTTTCGCCGTTGCGAACCCGGTAATCCTGCCACTGGGGGGTGGTGTCGACCGGGATGTCGTCATCCGGCGCACTCTGATCAACCAGTTCGTGATCGGGAATTTCGTTAAAGTCGGTGTTGTTTTCGTTAGTTGCCGTACCTGCGGTATCAATGGGCAACTCAAGACGCAGCGGCCGCTCGAGGATGTCACCCGGAGCTGGCAATAATGCCACTGCTGACAAGGTCATGGCCGTCAGCATCAGCATGGCGTAAAAGTGTTTGCGGGGAACCGGTGGTTCCCAATTGGCAGCCTGTACTACCAAGGGACGGAGACGTTTCATCCGCTATCCTGTATTTAGCTCTAAAGAGTGTGAGTTGCGATGTCAGTTGTGACAAAACCGTATAAAACTGTTTGTTGGACACAAATAGTTACAAATAGTTCATCACAATCTGCATGAACCTCACATTTTATGCATAACCCGCCCGGATGGGCAGAAATGATCGTCTTTTTTAACCATTTTTTCCTATTTTTAAGAACCGGGTCGGATTCGATACTGAATAGAAACCTAAAATGTTGCGATAACTTTTCCATGGAGTGGATATGTCGTTAGCAAAACTGTTAATCAGAATAATTGTCGTCCTGTTCCTGATCGGTGCAGCGCTGCTGTTTGCACTGGAAGTCACGACGGTCCGCCAATCCATCCTCGACCAGATGTCAGCCAACTTGGAAACCGCCATCACCGCTCTCGGGCTGGTGCTGCAAGGAACCCTGCTCAATGACGACAATGTGCTGGCCGAAACCATCGTCAATGCCATGTTCGACGGCGGCTTCGTCAGCTCGGTCATTCTGGTGGATCCGGATGGTCAGGTGCTGTTTCAGAAGGTATTCCACTCTACCCAACAAAATGTCCCCGGCTGGCTTCCCTCGGTTATCGGCATGCCCCCCGTCAAAATTGAGCAAGAGTTGACCGATGGCTGGCGCATGCTGGGCACTCTGACCCTTGAGGGGCATAGCGGCTACGCCTATCAGCATCTGTGGAATGCCATCAGTCGCACCGGTCTGGCGCTGCTGGCGGGCCTCGTCGTATTTACCCTGATCATCTCCCTGGTGTGCAAACGCCTGCTGCAGCCCCTGGAGCAGATCAACCTGCAGCTGATCCGTATCCGCAAACACCAGTTCAACAGCACCCTGCCCACTCCATGGTTGCAAGACCTCAAAGAAGTGGCACTTTCCATCAACCAATTGGTTTCCGAACGCAAACGGGATCTGCTGCAACAACGACTCAAAATCACCCAGCTGGGAAAACAGCTGCCACTGACGACCCCACAGCCGCTGCAAGGAGTAAGCCCGCTGTCGGAAGGTGGGCAACTGCAAAAATTTGTCTCCACACAAGGGGAGATCGCGCTCTATCAGCGTTTCTTGCCCAGTCAGCACCTCGGTGCCAACAGCGATCTCGCGACCATCCAGAGCGCCCTGCAACAGTGGCAGCACTCTCATATAGAAGGGGTCTTGCTGCCCCTCTCCCTGCTCAATCATCCGCAATGGTCAGAAATCGCTCCTCTGCTAAGCCAGGGTCGCGGCAAGACACTGGATTGGCGCTGGGATGTGGTCACCTTTCCCGCCCACGGCCAAGCCACATTGGCTGCGTTGCAGGAACAGGGGTGTGAGCTCGCCTTCAGCGCCATTCCCCTCAATGCGGATACCTTCAATCAACTTGACCCGCTCAATCCCATTTTTATCAGCTGTCAGCTGACCGATGAGCCGCTCTACTGGAATCTGCTCTCCCAAACCATGCATGCCGCCGGTTATACCCTGCTGGCAGAATCGGGAGAGTGTCGCGACATCGACAAACTGCGGACCTGGGGTATCGATGGTTATGCCAAGGAGGCGCAATCATGAAGAAGCTCGCCATGCTGTTGCCCCTGCTGTGGCAACCCGGCCTGATGGCTGAAACCGTCACTATCACCACCGGGGGTGAGCAGGGGATTTATCACCAGATAACCAAAGAGTTTTGCCGTCTGGCTCATGAGGTCGACGAGCAACTTGCGTGCACACTGCAGAGCTCATCGGGTTCAATAGAAAACCTGACGCGGCTGAAGAGTGGCGAGTCATCCTACGCCATGGTGCAGTCAGACTGGCTGTATCAGGCAAGCCAGGGCTTGGGCCCTTTTACCACCCAGCCGCAACCTGAGCTGCGCGCCCTGTTTGCCACCCATGCCGAGCCCTTCACCATAGTGATCCGTGCCGATGGCGATATCACTTCACTGGAACAGCTCAAGCTCGCCCCCATCGACATGGGGTTGAAGAACTCGGGAACCCGCCAGACGGCCCTAGCCCTGTTCAACATCTTGGGAGCGAAAGAGCAGGATCTCGATCTGAAGAGCATGGCCAACCTGCCGGATGCGCTCTGCAGCAAGCAGATCGACGCATTTGCACTGGTGATGGGGCATCCTAACCGGATTGTGCTCGACACCGCCAAACGCTGCGCGGTCAGTTTCCTCCCCATCGATGGGGCCACCCGTGATCAGCTACTCAAGGGGGTCAAATATTACCAACGTAGTCAGGTGCCCGCCCGCATCTACCCCGGCAATCTGAAGGCAACGCCCACCTTTGCCATTGCCGCCACCCTGGTCACCAATGCCACCATGCCGGAAGAGTCTGTCTATCGCCTGACCAAGGCCATGCTGACCCAGCAAACCAAGTTCAATGAGCAAACTTATGGCTACGCCAATATGTTTCACCGGGCACGCAATAAAACCGGCCCGGTGCTGAGTATTGAGCAGCATCCGGGCGCAGCGAAATATTTCGATGAGTTGAAGGCGGCGGGCAAGCTATAACTGACGACGAGGAGAGCGCAGTTGCTCGCTGGAGAAACGGGTCTTCATCGATGTCCACTGCGCCAACCGATCGGCACTCCCCGCCAGCGTCCCTTCCCGCCGTGACTTCATGATCCAGATGCTTTTGGCATCGAAACTGTAAACGGGAATGAGGTCGGTACGCTTGCTGCCTGGCAGGATCCGGCTGTTGATGTTGTCGAGCACCAGTGGATCAGCCTTGGGCGTCGGGAAGTAGAGCGTCACCATGTGGAATTGGTTGTAACGCACCGCCTTGACGTAGGCCAGCCGCAGCTTCTTCTCATCCACCCCCAGCTCCATCAGGGTGTAGTACTTGGAGATGCTGTAATCCTCGCAATCCCCACCCCGGGCACCGATGAACTCCAGCGGATTGGCCCAGTAATCCTCATCTCCCCACAGCTTGGGATCCTCGCTATAGGTGAGATTGTTGAAGTAGTTGTTCACCAGCTCGATCTTCTGCTGGTCAGTTGTACCCGCTCTGGGGGTGAGCAGGCGAGAGAATGCCTCGGCCCGTTGAATGGCGCGGCCACCATACACTTCCTGCAGCTTGGCCCGCAGATCCGGACTGGCAATATATTCGGAAAGACGCGAAGCCTGCACGTTGGCGCAACATAGCGCCAACGTGCAGGCCGGGATCAACAACCATTTCATACCGGACACTCCATGTCAGATGCTGGAGGTCAGTATAGCCCCTCCGGATGAGAGACTCAGCCGCTGATCAGCGACATTGGGCAAATGCGTCTGCCAGTTGCTGCATGAATTGGGGATAACCATCCGGGCTGAGCGGTACCTGTTCACCCACCTCATCAAGCAACAGCACCTTGGCGCCGGTATTGCGTGCCACCGATTCGATCACAGCCGGTGAGAATTGCGGCTCGGCATAAATGCAGCTCGCCTGCTTCTCTTCCAGTGCCTTGCGAATATCCACTAGCGTCTTGGCGCCAGGGCGACGCTCAGGGCTCACGGTAAAGTGACCCTTTGAACTCATGCCGTAGTGGCGCTCCCAGTAGCCATACGCCTCGTGGAATACAAAGTACCCCTTCTCATTCACCGCCTTCATCTGGCCGGCAATCACCTTGTCTTTGGCATCCACCTTGGTATCAAATGCCGCGAGGTTGGCGTCATAGCGAGCCTGATTGGCCGGATCCAGCTTGCCCAATTCACTTGCGATCGCCTTGGCAATCACTTTGGACTGCGTCGGGCCAAGCCAGATATGGGGATCGACCCCTTCGTGATGATGTCCTTCATGCCCTTCATCATGGTCACCGTGCTCGTGGGCGGCATGATCGTGATCATCATGGTCATGGGAATCGTGACTATCCTGAGTCGCGTAGTTGAACAGCGGCATCCCCTCAACCTGAGTCAGGGCCAGAGCATGGGGATGGTTGGCCAGCGGCTTGGCCATAAAACCTTCCAGCTCGGGGCCAACCCACACCACCAGATCGGCACTGTTGATGCTGCGAATATCGGACGGACGCAGGGAGAAATCGTGGGGAGAGGCACCGGTCGGCAGCAATACCTTGGGCTCGCTCACCCCGTCAGTGATCGCCGCGGCAATGAAGCCAAGGGGCTTGATGGTGGTCAGTACCTCAATGGCACGAACAGGCAAACTCACCGCCAGCAGGGCAGTGAAAAGCGCAATAATTCTCATTGGTGAATCTCGTCAGGGGGTGAGTATGTGATAATATAACAGCTGCTTTTTGTTATATTATAACTCTCACTGGCTGTAAACCCCGGAGTTGTCATGAGCCAACTGGTAGAGCTGAAAGAGGTCTCTCTCTCGTTTGATGGACGCTCTGTGCTCGACAAGGTCTCCTTTACCCTCAATAAAGGCAAAATCACCACACTAGTCGGCCCCAACGGGGCGGGCAAGAGCACCCTGAGCAAGCTGGTGCTGGGTCTGCTCACCCCGGACTCGGGCAAGATCACCCGCAGCCGCGATCTGAGAGTCGGCTATGTGCCACAGCGCCTCTATCTGGATCCCACCCTGCCGCTGACAGTGCGACGCTTCCTGCAACTGGGCAAAAATAGCCGCCTCTCCATCGAGGAAGCACTGGCTCGGGTGGGCGCAGAGGGATTGCTGGAAAACCGGATGCAAAAACTCTCCGGCGGCGAGATGCAGCGGGTGCTGCTGGCCCGCGCCCTGCTGGTCAAGCCCGAGCTGCTGGTACTGGACGAGCCGGTGCAAGGGGTCGATATCACCGGCCAGATCGAGCTCTACGCCCTCATCGGTCAGCTCGCCGCCGAGTTCAATTGCGCCGTGCTGATGGTATCCCACGACCTACATCTGGTGATGGCCAGCACCCACGAGGTGATCTGCCTCAATCGCCACGTCTGCTGTCATGGCGAGCCGGAAAGCGTGGCCCGCCACCCCGAATTTGCCCGTCTGTTCGGACGACCGGAGCAGGAGGTGCTGGCGGTCTATACCCACCATCACCACTGCGACGGCGAACACCATCATCATGAACCGCAGGCTCCCGTCATCCGCCTGCCCTCTCGCAACAACGCTCACAGCAAATAGCGCAAGCAACAGGACATTCAAGTGGACAGCTTTCTGTTATACGCCCTCGCGGCCGGTCTCGGCATCGCCCTGCTGGCCGGCCCCCTCGGCAGCTTCGTGGTATGGCGCAAGATGGCCTACTTTGGCGACACCCTCTCCCACGCCTGCCTGTTCGGCATCGCGCTGGGCATCCTGCTGCAGGTCGATCTCACTCTGGCGGTAGTGGTCTGCTGCCTCGCCATGGCGATGCTGCTGGTGATCATGAGTCGCAACCAGCAGGTGGCGACCGATACCCTGCTCGGCATTCTGGCCCACAGCGCCCTGTCCCTCGGTCTGATTACCTTGAGTTTTATGGATAACGTGCGGGTGGATCTGATGGCCTACCTGTTTGGCGACCTGCTCTCGGTACAACCGATGGATCTGCTCTGGATCTACGGCGGTGGCGCTCTGGTGCTGCTCACCCTGTGGCGACTGTGGGATCCCCTGCTCTCCATGACCATCTCGGAAGAGCTGGCTCGAGTTGAAGGGGTTCGGGTCGATGTGCTGCGCTGCGTGCTGATGCTGCTGATCGGGCTGGTGATCGCCGTAGCGATGAAGTTTGTTGGCGCGCTGATAATCACCTCCTTGCTGATCATCCCCGCCGCTACCGCCCGCCGTTTCAGCCAGACGCCGGAGCAGATGGCCGGCTTTGCCGCGCTGATCGGCTGCCTCGCCGTGCTGGGTGGATTGACCCTCTCCTGGTATCAGGACACCCCGGCGGGCCCGTCAGTAGTGGTCTGTGCCACCAGCCTGTTTGTCCTAAGCCAGTTCAAGAAGGCTTGATACCACGCTAGAGAGGCATGCTCTGGCGTGTCTCCATCATCAGCCACTGGCGTAACCGGTTGATGGCGGGCTCATGGGCCCGCGAGCGCTTGCAGGTAAAGTAGAAGGCATCCCCCGTCTCCAGCTGGTGTACCGGCAAGGCCACCAGCTGGGGATCATCGGGCCGCAGCATGTAGTCATTCACGAACGCCACCCCCTGATCCCAGGCCGCCGCCTCCATCGCCAGCAACACATGGCTGAAGTGGTGCATCCGCGCCTCGTCAGGGATCACCAAGCCACCCGCCTTGGCCCAGCGTTGCCAATCCTCCCCCCGCGCCTTGTAAATGGACTGCACCGAGAGCAGCGGCAGTTGCCAGATTGCATCTGGCCACTCCCCCTCCACTTGCTGCAGCAGGCGGCGGCTGCAAACCGGAAAGAGCCGCTCCTGATAGATAAGGTCGTGGCAGTAGCCCCGCCCGTGTGGTGAAACTGTGATAAAACAGTCGGCCACCCGATCGGAGAGCTCGGGATCCTCCGCCACCATCTCCAGACTCAAATCCAGCTCGGGATAGAGCTGGCGCAATCCGGCCAACCGCGGGATCAACCACTTCACCGCAAACGAGCTGTAGACCGCGAGGCGCAACCGCATCTCGCCGCCCCCGCGCAGCTGCTCGCTGCTCTGGGCAATCTGGCCGAGCCCGGCTGCAATCCCCTCGAAATAGCTCTCGCCCTGTGTCGTCAACGAAAGCAGCCGCCCCTGACGCAGCAGCAACCGCTCCCCCAGAAAATCCTCCAGCAGGCGGATCTGGTGGCTGACCGCACTCTGGCTGACGTTCAGTTCAAGGGCGGCGCGGGAGAAGCTGAGCAGCCGGGCCACCACCTCGAAATATTGCACCGCACGCAGGGGAGGAAGCTTCATTATCTAAATATCTCATGGGTGGTCATTTTTTATCATTTTACTGGATATCAACCGGCACGCTACCCTCCCCTCATCTGAAGTGGGAGGTGGTATGAATGCAGTGGGGATCGGCATCCTTTATCTGGTGCTGGGCAATATGGTGGCGGTTTTTTCCGATGCGCTGGTCAAGGTGCTGGAGCCGGATCAGCCCATCTTCCAGTTTGTCTTTTTCCGCCAGGTTTCTGCAGCCCTCCTGCTGATGCCCTGGCTGCTCTGGTCATGGCGCCGCAACCCGCCGGTGGCCATCAAGTGGCACCTGCTGCGGGCCCATATCTGGGCGGTCGGTGTCTGCCTGATGGTGGTCGCCCTCACCCGCTTGCCGCTCGCCACTGCCAACGCCCTCTTCTATGCCGCGCCCCTGATGATGGTGCCGCTGGCAGTGTGGATGGCAGGAGAGGCGATCTCGCGCCAGAAGGTGCTGACTGCGGTTATCGGGTTTATCGGGGTACTGATCGTGCTGCGCCCGACCGAAGTGAACTGGGCTGCGCTGGCCGCGCTCGGAGTGGCGCTGTCGATGGCGCTCAACAATCTGCTGATCAAGCGCATCCCGCTCAAGCAGCCCATCGCCCAGACCCTGTTTTTCACCAACGTGCTGAGCATGCCCTTCATTCTCGCGCTGGCCTGGTGGGAAGGGGGCGACTGGCAGTGGCAGATGTGGTGGCCCGCCTTTGGATCCTCGGCGCTGATCATGGTCTATGCGGGATTGTGCGTGGTGGCCTATCGCAAGGCGGAAGCGAGCAAGATCGCCTCTGCGGAATATACCGGTCTGCTGATGGCCGTCGCCATCGGGGTATGGCTGTTTGACGAGCAGCCGGGTCTGCCGCTGCTGCTGGGCTGTATCTGCATCGTCCTGCCGCTTATCGCCATGGCGCGCAGCAAGCCAAAGCCGCTGGCCGAGCCAGCGGTCTAATACTCAGGGTCGTTTCAGCAAAGGGGCGACCCTTTGTTGCAGATGAGGGATGACCTCCTGCTCGAACCAGGGGTTCTTTTTGAGCCAGAGGGTATTGCGCGGTGAAGGGTGAGGCAACGGCAGCCAGCCGGGGCCATAGTCGGCCCAGCTGCGCACCGTGTCGGTGAGCGATCCCTTGGCTGCCCCCCGCAGATAGTAGGCTTGTGAATATTGGCCGATCAGCAGGGTCAGTTCGATATTGGGTAGCAGCATCAATACCTTGTCGTGCCAGTTAGGCGCGCACTCGGGTCTGGGCGGCAGATCGCCGGATTTTCCCCTGCCGGGATAGCAGAGGCCCATCGGCATGATGGCGATGCGGGATTCGTCGTAAAAGGTGGCCTTATCGACCCCGAGCCACTGGCGCAGCCTGTCACCGGAGGGGTCATCCCACGGGATACCACTGGCATGCACACGAGTGCCGGGGGCCTGACCGATGATCAGCAGGCGGGCACTCTCGGCCCCGCGGATCACCGGACGAGGCCCCAGCGGCAGATGTGCCTCGCACAGACGGCAGGCCCTGATTTGCTCAAACAACTTATCGATTCGCTGCATGACGTTGATAGTACCAGCATTTCCCTGTTTTCCCTCTTGTGGAAACAGGGCGCACCCCCTACTATCGCCATGAGTGTTTAATTTAATAAACGGATAATAATGAAAAACTGGCTAGGTACCGGCACCGCGACCCTCTCCTTCATCCTGTGGGGGATGCTGCCGCTCTATTATCAATTCATGCCCGAGGTCAACATGTGGGAGCTGATCTCCCACCGGGTGCTCTGGTCTGTGGTGCTGCTGGGTGCCCTGTTTTTGCTGTTTGGCCACCAGGTGCCGTGGGCACGGTTGCGCAGTGAGCCGCGCCAGCTCGGCCTCATTCTGCTGGCGGGCCCCGTCATGTCCATCAGCTGGTGCATGTTCACCTGGTGCCTCACCACCGGGCAAGTATTGACCACCAGCCTCGCCTTCTTTATGACCCCGCTGTTCAATATCGTATTCGCCGTCATCTTCCTCAAAGAGCGACTCACCCCGCAAAAGCATCTGGCGGTCGCCCTGGCGCTGGCGGGGCTCGCCTACATGCTCTTCTGCTACGGCCAACTCCCCTGGTTCTCCCTCATCATGGGGGCCAACTTCGCCTGCTACGGCCTTATCAAGAAGAAGATCCACTACGACACCGGCACCAGCCTCTATCTGGAAGCCATGGTGCAACTGCCCGTCGCGCTGATCATCATCGGCACGCTGGCGTGGCACGGGGAAGGGGCATTCGTGAACGGGGATCTGGCCGACAAACTGCTGCTGATGGGCAGTGCGCCCGCCACCCTGTTGCCGGTCGGGCTCTTCTGTTACGCGGTGGCGAGAACCCGGATGAGCACTGTGGGACTGCTGCAATATATCGAGCCCAGCCTCGCCTTCCTGCTCGCCATCTACTGGTTTGGTGAAACGCCGGATCCCATCAAGACGGTCGGCTTCGCCTTCGTCTGGGCGGGCTTGCTGGTGAGTCTGGTGCCGCTGCACCGCCTCAAGCGTCAGCCTCAGGGGGCGCCGCGATAGGACTCGAGGATCTTGTGCCAGGCGGGGTCCCGATCCATCTGCTCGGCAATGTCGTTGAGCCGGGCATGAAGTTCGGGGCGGGACTTGGGCACCAGAATGTGGCGGGTATAGCTGGACTGGGCAAAGGGCGAGACGAACAGCTTGCCCTCATAGTCCGGGACGTGGGTGAAAAATGCGAGGGCCGAACCGGGCACCAGGGTGACATCGATGCGGCCGCGCACCAGCAGATCGAGATTGGTCTTCACCTTCTTGGCATCGTGGCGCTCCAGTTCACCCCGGGCCGCAGCATCATCGATCCCCAGATAGCGATAGCCCTCCACCCCGCCAAATACCATACCCTTGAGGGAGTCAGGGCCACGATAGATAACCGGATGCTGGCGGCTTGAAATGAGCTCGTTGGTGTCGCGCATGATGGGGAAAGTCCAGAGGTATAGCTCGCGCTGGGGATCCCCGACCCAGGCCGGGTTGACCCAGGCGACCAGACCGTTGAAGGCAGGATCCGACATCTCCAGCGCCAGTCTGGCGCGATTGACCAGCCAGAGCTCGATCCTGGGTTCACCTCCCAGCCTTTCATTGAGATACTTCACCAGTTCGCTGCTCAAACCGGCATTCACCCCGGTGTTGAAAGGGGGGTGCTGGTGGTAATCATAGAGACGGATCGTCTCCCCCAGAGCCGGAACCGACAACAGCAACCACAACCAGAACCAGACTCTCATCGCACCTCCTTGAGCTGCTTTTGAGTTTGGCACAGAGAGTTCGAATGAGAAAACCCCCGACCGGGGCTCCGGCATCGCCATCCACCCCGCCCTCCTGCTGGTCAATCTATATGGTGCGCACCGCTGCAGGCCTGCTCTATACCGGGATCAGCACGGCGCCGGAGCGCCGCCTGCGCCAGCATCAGAGCGGCAAGGGCTCTCGCGCCCTGCGCGGCAAGGGGCCGCTGGCACTGGTGTGGCAGCAGGAGGTAGGCGACAAAGGAGCTGCCCTGCGCCTCGAATATCGCCTCAAGCAGCAGCCCAAGGCGTTCAAGGAGCAGCTCATCACCCGCCCCGATCTCTGGCTGCCGTGGAGCCTGCGCTGGCTCAATCCCGACAACGCAGAACCATAAAGGCAAAGCCGGGCCATAAAAAAGGCTATGTCCCAATTACGTGTTGCATGGGGTGCCCCAGTGCCTCATGCAAACACGCTTTGATATTCACTCCCCTCCCGTAACGCTCCAGCATCCTGCGCCAACCCAGGTAGTTCTTCAGGTAGTGCGTCGCCACGCCATGGAAACGTACCATCCACTCTTTCAACCGATGGTGATACCCGTTCACGTGCTGAATGTGATACGCGCCGGCTACTCGCTCACCCTGACGATTGCGTACCACTTGATGCGTCACACCCTGTACTTTGCTGAAGCTGGCATACACACCCGCACCATCGCTACACAGCACGGCATCCGGCGAGACAAGGGGCTTCAACACCGCGATGACCGTCTCGGCATTCATCTCTTCCAACTGAAAATCTGCATGGTGACCTGCACGGTCCAGCACCACCATCACCGGTATATAATCCCGTCCGGTTCCCCGGGTTCGTCCCTTGCCACCACGATGCCGCGGCGGACGCGGCAATCCCCGCTGCCCCTTGAATGACTCGAGGAAGAAGGTCTCATCCACCTCAACGATGCCTTCTTCACGAGTGGCTTGATGAGTGGCCATCGCGCGCAAGAAACGGTGCCGCCAGAGGAACGCGGTGTTTTTGCTGACCCCGCAACGCATCGCTGCCTGGCGGACGGTCAGCCCTTCGATGAGGGCTTGCGCGTAGTCTTCCCAGCACTGGGCTTTACGCAACCGGGCCAGAGGCGTCCTGGTTAGCACCGAGCTGGTGCGCAGACACAGTTTGCAGCGGTAGCGACGTAGTCCACGACTCCAGCCCCAAGGTGCCAGCTGGGCGGCATCGGCGTGACAATGAGGACAACTGCGGCATGCCGGTAACTGGGTATTGAGCGAGGTAATGGCATGGGGTGCGGTGAGCTCCTGTTGAGCAACACGGCGCTGGCGCAGGGTTAACTGGGGAAAGAGGGATAACAGGTGTTGAAAGGCTGGGGTATCCATGATGGTAGCCCTCAAGGTGATGGCCTGTTTCAAGATTAGCCTTTCAACACGTAATTGGGACAGAGCCATAAAAAAGGCCACCTCACGGGTGGCCGACAAAAGGGAGTTCAGGGATAACGACACGACTTGCAGTGATTACAGATAGGTATTGGACCGCCTGCTGCGATGGCTGATAAGCCAGCAGACCACCAGCACCAGCAGCAACCAGGGGGCCAGCTTGATGATCAGGGCAAGCATGCCGCCAAGCAGCCCCAGCAGCACAAACACGCCGCTCACCAGCAGCATGGCCACCAGGGTAAAACCGGTCAGCGCCATCACCAGCAACACTCCCAGCAATATGAAAAATTCCAGCATAACTTGCTCCTTACAGGCACTCTGTGCCGCCGGGCTGCCTTGCGGTCAATCCAGCCAGCGTTTCAATTCATAACGGGGCGGCATCACCAGCACCGCCAGCAGATAGGCAGCCAGAGCCAGCGGCGGCACCAGGATCAGGGCGAGCAGGGCCACCACTCGCACCGTCACTCTGGATATCCCCAGCCGTTTGGCAATGCCGGCGCAGACGCCGGTCAGCTTGCGATGGACAAGATCCTTGGGCCAGGGAGTCATGGTTATGCCTCCACCTTCTGACCCTTGAGACGGGCCAGCTCGCGCTCTATCTCGTCATTGAGCTCCAGCTCGCGGAACTGCGCCTCCAGCGAGGGATTCTGCCCCAGAGTGGCCGCCTCCAGCTGGGCTTCCAGCTGATCGACCCGCCCCTGAAAGCCTTCGAAGCGGGCCATCAGCTCATGCATGCGCTGGTTGTCCACCTGAGCGCGGGCACGAATGCGGCTATGGGCTGTCTGCTCGCGCAGAGTCAGCAGTTTCTGCTTCTCCCGCGCCTCGGTCAGCTTGGCGGCCAACCGTTCACTGTCGGCGGTAAGCTGGGCAAGCACCTCGGCGACCCGGGCCTTGTCCTGCTCCAGCTGTTCACATTTCCGAGCCTCGGCCAACTTCTCGGTCAGCGCGGCGCGGGCAAGATCCTCACGCCCCTTCTGGATGGCAAGCTCGGCCTTGGCCGACCACTCCTGGATCTGCACCTGCAACGCCTGCTGATGGCGCTCCAGCTGTTTTTGCTCGGCGATGACGCGAGCGGCCTGGGTGCGCATATCGACCTGCACCTGCTCCATCTCCTCGATCATCAGGCGCAGCATCTTCTCGGGCTCTTCACTCTTGTCGAGCAGGCTGTGCAGGTTGGCATTGATTACGTCGGTCAGGCGGCTGAACACGCTCATGGTCTGGCTCCTTGTGGATGGGATGGCTATCTCTTCCCATTGCATTACAAGAGCCGTGCCAATAAAAATTATTGTTGTTTTACAAATAGATGGGAATTTAACGAGGGAATCCAATAACGGTTTGTTGGTGAAAAAAACCAATGGCGTGGTGATTTTTACCAACAAAAAGGGGAGCCCGTGGCTCCCCTTTCAATGCACTTATGATGGCGTTCAGGCGGCGTGATGGCGACCCAGCTTGCCATCCAGTTCGGCCAGTTTGGCCTCCATCCGGGCACGGCACACCTCGGAGAGCTCGCGAATGCCGGCGGCACCGTGCTCTTTGCTGCAGACCGGGGCCATCACCTCCAGCAGCACCTCGCCGTTATCCCAGCGGTTGAGGTCGATCTGGCCGAAGTAGCTGGAGCAGACGATGGGCACAACCGGCACTTCAGCCTGCACGGCGGTATGGAAAGCACCCGCCTTGAACGGCAGCAGGCCACGCCCCTGCGAGCGGGTCCCTTCCGGGAACATCCAGATGGAAGTGCCACGCGCCTTGATGCGCTCCACCACCTGACCAATGGTGCCAATGGCGCGAGAGCGGTTGGAGCGGTCGATCAACACGTTGCCGGAGAGCCAGAAGATGAGGCCGAAGAAGGGGAGCCACAGCAGGCTCTTCTTGCCCACCGCGACCACGCCGGGCTGCACCGCACCGGTCACGGTGAAGATGTCATAGTTGCTCTGGTGGTTGCAGACATAGACCGCAGGCCCGACCGATTTCACCTCGTCGGCTACCGTCACCTTGACCCGGACCCCGATCAGCGGGCAGACCGCGTGATACATGCGGGCAAAGACATAGACGTTGTTGGGGTGGCGCGGACGAACCAGACAGAGCAGCAGGCCGAACAGGAACCAGAAGATGAGCAGCAGACCAAGCAGCAGCACACGGGCAATTTTGAGCATCGAACACCTCGAATTTTAACTCGGCGCAGTATACTGATCCCCCTTTTAGCGAACAAGCGTTCGCCAAACAGAACCGACCACACGGCGCCAGCCTCAGCGCTCATAAAACGGCCGGCAACTTGCCCCACCCGCCATTGGCCGTTAGGATGTGGCCATCTTGATGAACGGGGCGAGCATGATTCACCAACAACGCGTGGCGAAAAGACTCCTGCTGCTGGTCTGCCTGCTGGTGCTCAATTGCGCGGCACAGCCGCTGGCCCGGCTGGCACTGCTCGATCACGCCCTCACCTGTCAGGCCCTGCCCGTTCAGAGCATCGATGATGAGCAGAACGACGGCAAGCCGGTCAGCCCGCAGCCCACCAGCTGCCAGCTCAATGGCAAATGGCTGAGCGCCGCCACCCTGCTCTGCGTCGAACAACTCTTCTTTGCCGTCGCCCTGCTGATTGCCCTGCTGGCACCACTCTGGCGCTATACCCCTCCCTTACCACCGCCAAGGGTTATCTCACCACCCGAGCGGCGACTTCACCTCACGCTCTGCGTCTGGCGGGAATGATTCCGGCCTTTTTCCATTCGCCGTTACTCATTTTTTGCGAGACCAGACAGATGACAAACTTTTTCAAGGCAGCCCTGCTTATGGCCTGCCTGCTGTGGCAATCCACGGGATTGGCCAGCGATACGGGCTGGCTCACCAGCCCACAGAATGATCACGCCAGGGTGCGACTGCAGGCCGACCGCAGCGCCCCTGACCACACCCGCATCCTGCTCGACGTAGCCCTCGAGTCCGGCTGGAAGACCTACTGGCACAGCCCGGGCGAAGGGGGCATTGCCCCCCAGATCCTGTGGGATGAGCCGGTCGGCGACTTCCAGTGGCGCTGGCCCGCTCCGCGCCACTTCGAGGTGGCCGGACTCAGTACCCAGGGTTATCAGGGGGAGGTACGCTTCCCTCTGAGCCTCAACTACCCGACCGGCCAATCGCTCAAGGGCACCTTGCGCCTCTCCACCTGCAGCAACGTCTGCATCCTGACCGACTTCCCCTTTACCCTGGCGGTAGATGGGCAGACTCCGGCTGGTTTCGACTTCAGCTGGGCCAAGGCCATCAGCAATTTGCCCCAACCGCTGCCCGCCGACACCCGGGTCGAGCTCGGTTATCAGCACAACCAGCTGCAACTGCGCGCCGAGCGGGCAGAGGGCTGGCAATCACCGGCCCTCTTTATCGACGCTCTGGAAGGGGCCGAGTTTGGTAAGCCGGTGCTCGAGGTTGAGGGCAACACCCTGATCGCCCGGGTTCCGGTGAGCGATGGCTGGCAGGGGGATGCGCCAGATCTGCGCGGCCAATCCCTCGGCCTGCTGCTCACCAGTGGCGAACAGGCGTGGCAGACCAAAGGCTCGATTGGCGAAGCGCTCGTATTGCCAGCGCCGAGCCAACCCCTCTTCTGGTTGCTGGGGGCGGCGCTGCTCGGCGGCCTTATCCTCAACCTGATGCCCTGCGTGCTGCCGGTGCTGGCGCTCAAGTTGGGGTCTGTGCTGCAACATCAGGAGCGTGAACAGGGAACCGTGCGCAAACAGTTCCTCGCTGCCAGCGCCGGGATCATCGCCTCCTTCTGGGTGCTGGCGGCCATGAGCAGCCTGCTGCGCGCCACGCAAGGGGCCGTCGGCTGGGGCATCCAGTTCCAGAGCGCCGGTTTTATCGCCTTTATGGTGCTGGTCACCCTGCTGTTTTGCGCCAACCTGCTGGGGCTGTTCGAGATCCGCCTGCCGAGCAACCTCAACACTCGCCTTGCCACCAGCGGCGGCAATGGCCTCGGCGGCCACTTTCTGCAGGGAAGTTTCGCCACCCTGCTGGCGACTCCCTGCTCGGCCCCTTTCCTCGGCACCGCGGTGGCCTTTGCGCTGGCGGCCCCCCTTGGTCAGCTGTGGCTTATCTTCACCGCGCTCGGAATTGGCATGAGCCTGCCCTGGCTGCTGGTAGCAGCCCTGCCACGGCTCGCCCTCTGGCTGCCCAAGCCGGGTCGCTGGATGGGGCGCCTGCGCATCCTGCTCGGCCTGATGATGCTGGGCTCCAGCCTCTGGCTGGCGAGCCTGCTTGGCAGCCATCTGGGCAACATGCAGGTTTACTGGCTGATGGCCGCCATGCTGCTGGCACTGCTGATTGGCATCATCTGGCGTTATGGCATGCGCGGCTTCACGCTGGCTCTCTCCCTCTCGGCGCTTGTCGGCGCAGCCCTGCTGCTGGGGGGCGCCTTCACCGCGCAGGGGGCAGGCAGCATAGACCGGGTGGTCTGGCAGCCCCTCTCTGAACGCGCCATCACCGATGCCCTCGCCCAGAACAAGCGGGTCTTCGTCGACGTCACCGCCGACTGGTGCGTCACCTGCAAGGCAAACAAATACAACGTGTTGCTGCGTGATGAGGTGCAAACAGCCCTCTCGGCCCCCGATGTGGTGGCCCTGCGCGGCGACTGGAGCAAACCGGACGACACCATCGCCGCCTTCCTGCGCCAGCGCGGGGCGGCAGCCGTCCCCTTCAACCAGATCTACGGCCCCGGCCTGCCACAGGGAGAGATCCTCTCCCCCCTGCTGGACAAGGCCGATCTGCTTACCCTCTTGAATCAGGCCGGTCTGATCCAGACCAACGCCACCCATTTTTAAGGAGAACTCCATGAACCTGCGCTCCATCGCCCTGTTCACCGCCCTGTTTGCGGGCTCGCTGACTGCTCCGGCCCTGCACGCCGCCCCCTTCACCCCGGAGCAGGAGGCCCGCATCAAGGAGCTGATCCGCGAGACCCTGATCGCCAACCCCAAGATCCTCGACGAAGCGGCCGAATCCTGGGAGAAACAGAACGCGGCAGCCCAACAGGCGCAACTTGGCAACTTCATCAAGGGCAACAAGGATGTGCTGTTCAACAGCCCAACCAGCCCGCGCCTCGGCGCCAAGAACCCCAAGCTGACGCTGGTGCTGTTCACCGACTACAACTGCGCCTACTGCAAGCAGTTCGATCCCCGGCTGACCAAGCTGCTCAAGGCCTATCCGGACGATCTGGGGCTGGTGATCAAGCTGCTGCCGTTCAAGGGACAGAGTTCTGCCAAGGCGGCCCAGTACAGTCTGACCCTGTGGCAGCAGGATCCGGCTCGCTTCCTCGCCCTGCATGACAAGCTGATGAGCAAGCAGGGGATGCTGACCGAGGCGGATATCAACAAGGCGCTGGCCGCCACCGGCAACGTGGCGCTCAAGCCCGTGCCGAAGGCAACCGAAGAGCTGCGCAACAGCCTGCGTATCGGCACCATTCTGGGGGTGCAGGGCACACCGGCGACCCTGATCGGCAACCAGCTGGTGCCGGGCGCCGTTCCCTATGAGGAGCTGGAGCAGCTGGTGAAGGCCGAACTGGCCAAGCTGGGGTAAGGGATGAGCACCAACCCTCAACCCCGCTGGCGACGCTGGAGCAAGGAGGCACTCTGGCTGCTGTTGCTGGCACTGGTCATCTCGACCCTGCTCGATCTGTGGCGCAGCCCAACTCTGCCAGAGGGAGCGATGAGCGCCCCCGTCACCCTGCAGGATGGCAGCAACACTGATCTCGCCACCCTGAGCCGCGGCAAGCCGCTGCTGGTTTACTACTGGGCCAGCTGGTGCGGGGTGTGTCGTTTCACCACCCCGGCCGTGCAGCAGCTCTGGCAAGAGGGGGAAAACGTGCTGACGGTGGCACTGCGATCCGGCAACGCAGAGCAGCTTGGTAAGGGGATGAGCAAGAAGGGGCTCACCTTCCCGACCCACAACGACGAGTCGGGAGATCTGGCCGCCAAGTGGCAGGTAGGGGTCACCCCGACGTTCCTCGTCATCAGGGATGGGACGCTTGTGAGCAGCACCACCGGCTGGAGCTCGAAGTGGGGCTTGCATCTGCGGCTCTGGTGGGCGTCGCTCTAGCCACGCGGCATCGTTGCCTGCAACAGGGCCATCCCAACCGGATGGCCCTTTTTTATGCCGACATCAGGCGGTGAGCTGCATCCCGCGTACCTGCTCCAGCAGGGCGGTGACCGCTGCCGAGCGCAACGCATCGGGGGCGTAGCAGAGCCCCACCCGCCGCTTGAAGGAAGAGGCCGCCAGCTCGGCGACCGAACAGCCGGGCGGACAAAGCGAACGGGGCAACCAGCCGATCCCCGCCCCGGCGGCCACCATAGTCGCCGCCAGTCGCAGCGACCCCGCCCGCCGTGGATAGAGCGGCGCCTGACTGCCGAGGATGGCGATCAACCGCAAGTGAGATTCGTGGCGCGGGCAAGTGACCCAGGGTTCATCCGCCAACGCTGCCGGGGTGAGCGCCCCCTTGCCCGCCAGCGGGTGATCCGGCGGCAGCACCAGCACGAGCTCCTCCTCCAGCAGGGGGATAAAGAGCTCGTCGCCACAACGCAGGGATTCGCAGCCCAGCCGCACATCGCCACAGCAGCCCTCCTCCAGAGTCAGCAGGATCTCCTCGTGGGCGAGCGCCCCTTGCACCAGCGCCCCCACCACGCCATCACCCAGATCAGCCTCAATTCCCACCGTCACCTCCAAACAGGGGGAGGTTTCACGAAACTCGCGGGCGAGGGAGTCGGTATCGGCGATCAACCGCTTGGCGCGGGGATAGAGCCGGTGCGCCGCTTCGGTCCCCTCCACCCCGCGCGCCTGCCGCACAAACAGGGTCACCCCCAGCTCATCCTCCAGCGTTTTGATGGTGGTGGAGAGGGTGGGTTGGGTAATGAAGAGGCGGGTGGCTGCCGCCGTGATGTTGCGCTCCTCGAAGACAGCCACAAACGCACGCAGGGTTCGCACATCCATAGGGTTCACCTATACCAGACAGTCATAAAAGCCATTTTTCACGGCGACACGGGGCAAATATAGTGGCTTACCTGCCACAAGGCATCCCAATTTTCTATATCAGCGTCTATCAACACCGTCAGGAGCCATCATGCGCCATCTCTCTGTCATCGGCCTCGGGGCCATGGGCTCCGCCCTCGCCACCACCTTGCTCAAGGCGGGCCATCCGGTCACCGTCTGGAATCGCAGCGCCGCCAAGGCGGCCCCGCTGCAGGCGCTGGGTGCAACACTCGCCCCCTCGGTTGGCGCAGCCATCGCCGCAAGTGATATCACCCTTGTCTGCGTCGATAACTACGCCGTCAGCCAGCAGTTGCTGGATGAGGCGAGCGACGCCGTGGCGGGCAAGCTGCTGGTGCAGCTCTCCACCGGCAGCCCGCAGGGGGCCAGAGCGCTGGAGAGCTGGAGCCACGCCCGCGGCGCCCGTTATCTCGATGGCGCCATCCTCTGCTTCCCGGATCAGATCGGCACCACTGATGCCAGCATCATCTGCTCGGGAGCCAGCGCTGCCTTTAGCGAGGCCGAGCCGGTGCTGCGCCTGCTCGCCCCTACCCTCGACCATGTGGCCGAGGCGGTGGGCGCCGCCGCGGCGCAAGATTGTGCCGTTGCAGCCTACTTTGCCGGTGGTCTGCTCGGTGCCCTGCACGGCGCGCTGATCTGCGAGGCGGAAGGGCTACCGGTGGCCAAGGTGTGCGCCCAGTTCAGCGAGCTCTCCCCCATTCTCGGTGGCGATGTGGCCCACCTTGGCAAGACGCTGGCGAGCGGCGATTTCGATCACCCCTACGCCAGCCTGAAAACCTGGAGCGCCGCCATCAGCCGCCTCGCCGGTCATGCCACCGATGCCGGGATAGACAGCCGCTTCCCGCGTTTTGCCGCCGATCTGTTTGAGGCAGGGGTGGCGCAAGGGTTTGGTCAGCAGGAGGTGTCAGCCCTTATCAAGGTGCTGCGGGCACGCAATGGAGCGGCACAATGAACGAGCTGACCAACCAACCCCAAATTGCACTGGTCACCGGCGCCGTTGGCGGGATTGGCCGCCAGCTCTGCATCGGGCTGGCCGAGGCGGGTTATCGGGTGATCGCCACCGATCTGGCCCCTCACGCTTTTGACCATCCCGAGATCCACTTTCACCCCCTCGATCTGCGGGACGAGCAGGCCATCGAACGCCTCTTTGCCGAGGTGCGCGAGCAGCACGGCGGCATCCATCTGCTGATCAACAACGGCGCCATCAGCAAGTTCCACACCCGCTTCGAGGAGCTGAGCGCAGCCCAGTTCGATCAGGTGATGACGGTCAATGTGCGCGGTGCCATGCTCTGCGCCCGCGCCTTTGTGCAGGCCAACCGCGGGTTGTCCTATGGCCGCATCATCAATATTGCCTCTACCCGCTGGCAGCAGAACGAACCGGGTTGGGATGCCTACGGCGCCTCCAAAGGGGCGCTGGTCGCCCTCACCCAGTCCCTCGCCAACTCGCTGGCCGACCATCCCGTCACGGTCAATGCCATCAGTCCGGGCTGGATCCAGGCGGAGGATTACCACACCCTGACCGAGGCGGATCACCGCCAGCACCCGAGCGGCCGGGTTGGTCGCCCCGACGACATCACCCGCGCCAGCCTCTTTCTGGCCGATCCTCGCAACGACTTTATCAACGGTGCCAATCTGGTGGTCGATGGCGGGATGAGCAAGAAGATGATCTACCACACCTCCGCCTCCTTCTGGGAGGAGTAACCCCAGCGGCGGCAGCCTCGCCCCGGCCTGCCGCCCGCCCCTTTTCTGCCCGTTTTTTCATCGCTTTTGCCCCGCTGCCCTTGCACTGGCCAGACCGACTGGCAACAATAGGCACTCAACTGACCCCTCTTCATCTAGCCCGTTAATTGATCGCCCAACTCATCGCGTTGGCGGGCTGTTTCCGTTAAAATGACGGGTTTTTGCCGTGCCTGATTTGCCAATCCCCACCATCAGGCACTCGCAGCGTGAATCCTATGATGCCAGTGATGCAGGATCTGCCATGAACAACTACTTTCGGGTGCTGGGCGTCAAGTCCAACGCCAGCGAAAACGACATCAAGAAAGCCTATCGTCGGCTGTCGAACCAGTACCACCCCGACAAGCTGCACGGGGCCAGTGAAGAAGAGAAAGAGCAGGCAGCCATCAAGCTGCACCAGGTAAAGCAGGCCTATGAAGTGCTGTCCGATCCGAAACAGCGGGCCGCCTTTATCAAGGATTTCAACAACGTCATCGTGACCGACCCCGCCTCCGCCATGCAGGAGATGTGGGATCAGTTCTACCCCTGAAACAGCAGGCAGAAAGAGCAACTATGCAAAAGAGATGGGACCAGGCGCGGCTCAAGTCGCTGCAAAGCGATGCCAGCGAAAACATCGAATCCTACCGGGATCAGGACGACCCCAAGGGGCTGGAACAGTTCACCGACCAGATGAAGAGCCTGCTGCTGGCCGATATGAGCATGCTGGAGTTTATGCCCGAGTATCTGCCGCTGGCCCTCTATGGCCGGGTGCAGTTCCCGGCCAAGGCCAAGTCGCAGTGGAACAAGTGGCTCACCAGCGGCGAGCAGCCGAGCTGGGACGAGTTCAAGGTGAGCGTCGGCTTCAACAATGCCGCCCTGCCGCTGGTCAAGGCGGTGCGGGCCCAGAGCGAAGATCAGCTGATGGAAGCCTGCGCCGTGCTGTTCCTGCTCGATAACCCGCTGCCGCGCGGCAGCCACCGCAGTGATGACGACTATGAGCTGCGCGACGAAGAAGATGAAGACGGGGAAGATGCCGACGCCGACTACCATGGCGGCAGCGACCGCTATGGTGATGACGACGGCGATCAGGATATGTACGACGAAGTCCGTTTCTAATTGGGGCAAGGCATGAGCAACAGTCTGATAGAAATTACCGCCATCGAGATCAAAGAGCTGGCCGTTATCGAGCCGAAGCAGGCCAGCGAGAAGTTCGAGCTGATCGCCAAGACCATGTCTGACGACCAGCTGGCAGAAGTGATTGAAAACATTGATATCGTTACCCTAACCCAGATTAACGGCCAGCACGATATCTCCTTCCCCTCCATCATCTCCGAGCTGATGACCCCGGAGCGGATCCGCGATATCGTCTGCCAGCAGCCGCTCTACTGGGAAGAGGCGATCAAGAACAACGCCGACGAGCTGCAACAGCACACCTTCGACTTCCTCAACTACCTGATCCGCACCCAGGATAGCGAAGCCAAGCAGCGCGAGATCCTCGAGTGCGTGGCCGAAGATCCGGCCGGTCTCTTCTACCTCGCCATCCCCTTTATCGAGTTCTATCGCGGCGATCGCTATGAAGAGGACGAAGGCTATCGCGACGTGCTGCATGCCGAAGAGGAAGATCTCGAAGAGTCCCTGCGCTACAGCGAGCGCCAACAGAGCGAGGATGTCCACGACTACGCGCTGGATGACCCGCGCAGCCTCTTGATGCTCATTCGCGAGCTGGCCCCCGAGGTGGAGAAAGCCATCAAGGCGCTGCTGCGCAACGAGCACTCAACCTGGGACGGCATCATCAACAAGTTTGCCGCCGAGCTGGTGATGCAGGCCAAAGAGAAGAACAAGGTCGAGGAAGACGAGTACGGCGACGTCGACGACATGTTCAGCTTTCTGGATTAAGGAGCCCATTCATGCAGTTAGTCATTCGCGATGCCAACCAGGGCCCCTTTCTGACCCAGGTGCTGCGCTTTGGCCGCGACAATGAACGTTTGAGCGAGCAACAGCTGGCCGCCATCAAGGGCAAGGCGGTGCTGATGAGCCTCAAATTCGCCGACAAGTACTACAACAAGTACAAGATGCACCTGCTGGAGCAGGCCGCCCACGACGTCATCGGTGTGGTGAGCCTCGGCCTGCAGGAGCTCTCGGCGCGGGATCCGGCCAAGGCGCTGGCGCTGCTGCAGGCGCCGGAAGGCCCCATCAAGCCGTTCCAGAAGGGCTGGTCGATGCTTATCACCGTCAGCCCCAAGCAGGCTGGCAACAGCCTCTACGGTGACGTGGATGCGCGCCTGCTGGACAAGATCTCGAGCCCGCCCGATGTGGAGGAGTGGCAAGGGTGGCAGGAGTACGAGAAGGCACTGACCGAGCACAACAAGAGCCGCCTGATGGAACTCATCGACCAGCACTTCTTCGCCTGCGAGAGCGACCACCCCACCATGGAGGACAAGCTGGCCGAAGCACTGCTCTACCGCATCCTCTGCGGCAAGGGCAGTGGCGCCGCCCCGCTCAAGGTGAAGCAGGATCTCAAGCGCAAACTGGCGCGGGAGATTGAGCTCGACGAGGGCTGGTATGACACCGACTATCTCGCCGCCCAGCTCGCCCTGATGCTGAGCGCGCTACCCGCCGACATGGCCGCCGCCCTGCGTCAGGAGCTGAGCCCGGGCTTTGTGCCCAACCTGCTGCACACCCTCGGCTTTGTGCGCCAGTACCAGCTGCTGCAAAAAGAGAACGCCTCGCCGGAGAAGCTCGACAACATCGAGATGCGCGCCGGTCTCAAGCACCCGCTGCTCGGCTGGCCGCTCTACCACGACTTCTAAGGCCGCTTTCGCCGCCTCTTTTGTTGCGCCCCCATGTGGGATAACTCAACGCCCGGCCCGCCGGGCGTTGTTATATCCGGGATGTTCCCCTCACCCCGACCCTCTCCCAAAGGGAGAGGGGACAAGCGCAAGCCTCCCTCGGGCTGCCAAGCAACACATAGGGGGCGCCAAGCACCGCGCATTGCACCGGCAATCTGGGAACAGCTCAGTGGTGCAATTCACTCTGTTCATTGCCCTCTGTGGCCCTTGTCACTGCGCAGGGGCATACGCCAATCCCGGATAATTATTCATTCAAAGGGTGAAACTGAATAAATAAGCTGCCACTCAACATGCTGGCGGCAATGGCGAAAGAGCAGCCAAAAGCGGGATGGCGATCTCACTATCAAATCAGTTCATGTCAAAAAGGGCTCCATTCAACCCCAACTGCTCTGATACCTACCCAGCCAGCACTAGCTTCTCAGCAGCCAAAACCGCATAAAAAACCGGAATAGATCAATAAAAGACAATTAATCTCGCCAGATTAAATTTCAGGTATGGCTATTTGCACCGCTTGGCCGCTAAATGACAGACCGGCCTTCAGACCAGCATGGAAGCGCACAAGGCTAGCCGGCAGCAGACCGGTACGCTCTCAGGACGAGTTATGACTTTCTTCTCTCACAGGAGACAGACCGTGAGCGCTTCGAATCAACACCCCACCATTCCCCCCGGCTCCGGGGCGCTGTTCTTTATCCAGACCTTCTCGACCCTAGGGTTTGCCGTGCTCTACTCCACCCTGGTGCTCTACGCCACCAAGCGGCTCGGCTTCAGCGAATCCCAGGCCAACGCCATGATGGGGGTCTTCGGAGCCTTCAACTATGGCCTGCACCTGTTTGGCGGTTATCTCGGCGGGCGCTACCTCAGCAACCGCAACCTGTTCGTGATGGGGATGGTGCTGCAGGTGATCGGCTGCTACTTCATCGCCGAGATGGGGATCACCGGCCTCTACTGGGGGCTCGCCATGTTCCTTACCGGTAGCGGCCTCAACGTCACCTGTCTCAACATGATGCTGACCCAGCGCTTCGCCCCGGATGATCACCGCCGCGAGAGCGCCTTCCTGTGGAACTACGCCGGGATGAATCTGGGCTTCTTTATCGGCTTCACGGTGGCGGGCTACTTCCAGCTCACCGAGGATTACCGCACCCTGTTCCTGTTTGCGACGCTGGGCAACATCATCGCCATCATCGCCACCTTCGCCTGCTGGCCCATTCTGGCGGATATCAGCACCCCGCTGCGCCATGTCAAAGGAAGCGGCTTCTACCGCCGCATGCTGGCCGGGATCGCCATTCTGGCCATGCTGGTGCCGGCGCTGCGCCTGCTGCTGACCCACGCCAGCTTCAGCGGCAGCTTCGTGCTGATCCTGGGGGCCGTGGTGCTGGTGCTGCTCTGCGTGATGACAGCCCGCCACCCGGACGCCGCCGAGCGCAGCCGCATGGTGGCCTACCTGATCCTCGCTCTCGGCTCCCTCATCTTCTGGTCGCTCTACCAGCTGGCGCCCATGGGGCTGATGCTCTTCTCCGAGCACAACATCAACCTCAACGTGTTCGGGCTGCGGGTTGCTCCCCAGTGGATCCAGAACATCAACACCCTCGTCATCGTCATCGGTGGCCCCCTGATGGCGCTGCTGTTCAAGCGACTGCGCGAACAGGGGTGGAATATCGACATCCCCTCCCAGTTTGCCGCCTCCCTGTTCTGCATGGGATTGGGGATGCTGGTGCTGCCGCTCGGCATCCATCTGGCGGGTGCCGACGGGCTGGTCGCCTTCAAGTGGATCGCCATCAGCTATGTGCTGCAGAGCTTTGGCGAGCTGCTCATCTCCCCCATCGGTTACGCCATGATTGGCAAGCTGGCCCCCGCCAGCCTGCAAGGCCTGCTGATGGGTTGCTGGATGATGGTGACCGGCGTTGCCTCGGTGCTGGCGGGCTATGTCTCCAGCGCCATGCCGCAAAATATCGGCAGCTCTCCGGTGGCCACCAACCCGGGCTACAGCTCGGTGTTCAACATGCTCGGCTGGGGCTCGATGGCGGGCGGGATCGTCCTGCTGTTGCTGGTGCCCCGTCTGCGCCTGCTGATCGCCTCGAAAATCACCCCGCAACCGGCGGCGACAGCTATCCCCGTCTGATGGGCTTGCACCGCCTGCAATGATGGCGGCGTGATCAACAGGCAAGAGCAAGGGCCCCGCAACTCCGGTTGCTGGGCCCTCTTTTACTGACCGTCAGGCAATAGACCGAGCCGTAGCACTGCCTTGGCTTTCCTCTGATAGTTCAGACCTGGAATCAGTAGTCACCCCTGTTTCAGGCGAAGTCAACGATCCCCAGCTGCTTGGCCATGGCCAGCTCGTTGCGCTCGACGATCTCCTCCACCACCTTGCCCTCGGCGTTGAATCTGAAATAGGTCAAGGCACTCCAGGTCACATCCTTGCCAGTAACATCGAATCCTTTCCAGGTATTTGAGCCTTTGGCGACGTGGGTCAATGCAACGAATACCTCGTCTTCCGAGCTCATTATTTTCTGAAAGGTGGTTTCAATAGACTCATAACGATCGACCACACAGGCTGACAATGACTTTTTAAATTGCTCAAGGGTGGTAATAGGCTCTGCGCAGTCAGGTCTGAATATACAAAGATCTTCCGAGAAATATTCACTCACCCGTTCAACATCCTTGCCATCTACGCAATATTTAAAGTAATTAATGACTGTATCGACGTTATTGTTCACAGGCGACTCCCGTTTTATTAATTGACATCCAATTTAACTAGAAAATATGATGCATGAAATATCTGTTACTGCCAGACGGGGCCATAGTACAAATCCGGCAGGAGATGATAAATGCAATAACAGGAAATCTCTTTTATAAAATCAGGAAAAATCCATGGATAGATGGACTGAATATGAAGTCTTTGTGCAAGTGGTCGAATTGGGGAGTCTCAGCAAGGCCGCAGATGCACTGGGCTTGTCCAACCCTGCAGCCAGCAGGCATCTGGCCGCACTGGAGCAGCGACTCAATGCACGGCTTGTCGAGCGAACGACCCGGCGCCTGTTTGTCACTGAAATCGGTGAGCACTTTTATGCCCGCTGCAAAACAGCGCTGAATGAGATGCGAGAAGCCATCGATGAAGTCAGTATCAAAACGGGAATGCCAACCGGGGTCTTGAAATTGACGGCTTCGCTGTCACTGATGCTGAATGTCATCTCCCCCTTGATACCGAAATTCATGGCAAAATATCCCGGCATTCAGGTCGAGTTGATTGCCAATAATCGCTATCTGGATATTATCGAAAACAATATCGACATCAGTATTCGCTCAAGAGAGTCTGAGCCGGACTCCAGCCTTATTATTCAACCTCTGGCTACGGCACCGCGTATTCTGGCGGCCTCTCCGGAATATATTGAGCATTATGGCGAACCGGAAACGCCGCACGATCTGAAAAAACACCAACTGTTGCTCTACAGCTATCACAATCCCGGAGAGCTGACCATGATGAAGGACTCGATAAAATTACGGGTGCCAACCACGCCCACCATTGAGTCCAACGATGCCCAGATCCTGCTCGCCAATGCCAAAAACGGCATGGGGATCCTGGCACAGCCCGTTTATGCCATTTATGACGAATTGCGCAGCCAGCGCCTTAAACCTGTACTCACCGACTGGACACTGCCCGACCTCTCCATCGGCATGGCCTATGCGAACAGAAACTTTATTCCGTCCAAGACCAGGGTGTTTATCGAATTTATCAAGGAGGAGTTTCAACAGTTCGATTATGAGCAGCGCTGGCGCCACGTCTGCGCCTGCTGATCGTCTCGAAAATGGCCCCGCAATCATGGATTGCGGGGCCTCTGCTTTTGGCGGGATGGCAGGTTCGTTTCAGGCTGGCGGTGCGATGCCTATGGTCATTTTTGCACTAAAGAAACCAATCTATTTTTTACTGTCGCACTGATGAAACAATCGCGCAGATCGGGGTGTAAGGGGAATCGGCACAGCGTCAGCCGCCCGGTAGGTATTTCCCGCCGACAGGGGTACGATGAGTGAAGTCGGAGCCATATAGCGACGGCTGTTAGCCGGGTCGCCCTGTGCCGCCCGCCATATACTCAAAGCCTTGTGAGCCCGACTCACCACGATAAGGAGAGACGAGATGTATATGTTTTTACCCTTCCTGCTGGCGCTGATAACGGGGATCAGCATCTTGCTGAACAAGCGTGGCGCCTCCTATCTGCTCTGGGCCCTGTTGCTGGTGGTGACCCTGCTCTCCTTTATGCACCATGTGACCGACCCGCTCACCCTCTCGTTCTAGGAGCCCGCCATGAGCCTTTCGACCTCTGCCACCGCCGCGAAGAGTGACCTGCCCCAGCTGCTCGATACGCTGGGGCTGGCGGGTATCTGCCTGACCCTGATCGTCGCCTTCTATTACCAGCTCTATCTGGCCGAACTCCCCTGCCCCTTGTGTTTATTGCAGCGGGTCGGCCTGGTCGTCGCCGGTTTCGGCTTTATGTTCAACCTGCAATTTGGCGCAAAAGGGGCCCACTACGGCATCGTGATTGTCGGTGCCCTGACCACCGCCATGATCGGCGCCCGGCAGGTGCTGCTGCATATTCTGCCCGGCGATCCCGGCTATGGTTCCACCTTTCTCGGGCTGCACTTTTATAGCTGGTCGCTGGTCAGCGCCCTGCTGATCATCCTGGCTGTCGCCCTGATATTGATGGTGCGGGACGGGCTCGCTATTGCGCTGCCCAAGCTGGATCTGGCGCGCTGGGGGCGTATCGCCTCCCTGCTGTTTGTCTTGCTGATTGCGGCAAACCTGATCTCTACCGTGCTGGAGTGCGGCACGGGACAGTGCGCCGATAATCCCGTCATCTATGACCTGCTGAGCCTGCGTTAATCACCCTCAAGGTGGCGGCCAGTCCGCCGCCTTCTATTGCCGAAAGGCGCAATAAACCCGGCCCGTTGCAGCGGCAACCTCGCGGATTCAATAGCGGTGCAATTTCATTGCACCCTACGGTTACCTCCCCTCACCCTGACCCTCTCCCAAGGGGAGAGGGGACTGTATCGAACCTGCCTAGTGCTCTAGCTGCCTTCTTCTAAGCCACGCATCACCAGCCGCTTATGTCACCGCCATCCGATTTTGCTACGAGCGGCGCTCCCTTCTCCCCTTGCGGGAGAAGGGTCGGGGATGAGGGGGAACAAACCATCACAACAGAAGCCACCGACAAGCAGCAGAACGTTAAAGAAAACAGAGAGAAGTAGGGTCGATTAGCAAAGCGTAATCGTCCGTACCGCAATCTCGGTGGCTATGGATATAGAGAAGAGATCAGCTGGAGCACCAGCAGAATTACGGCGACCTGTTTTCGCGATCGTCTGATTACGCTGCGCTAATCAGACCTACGGCACTGTACGTGTTATTTTTCAATCATTTGACTTCATGGCATCTATTAATAGACCACTTAGCAAGTTATATTTAACCATTGTTTTAATTTTCACATCCAATTGAAAATATAAATAAACTAGGAGTAACAGATGAATGCTAAATTAGCAATGCTAAAAGAATCACTTGAGAACTTATCGAAAGCTATTTCACAAAAAGACTTACCTGACCAGACATTTGATACAAGCTATGGTTGGAATTCCTTTCACATCGCTCCAGTAGATATACTAAACACAATTTCAAATATAATTACAAAACTCAATAGTTACTCAGAACCAGAAATTCCAAATGGATTATATTCAACCATTGACGAGCTTGTTGAAAATATAAATAAGCAGGCTG
This sequence comes from Aeromonas sp. FDAARGOS 1419, assembly GCF_019047045.1. Lineage (NCBI taxonomy): Bacteria > Pseudomonadati > Pseudomonadota > Gammaproteobacteria > Aeromonadales > Aeromonadaceae > Aeromonas > Aeromonas sp. FDAARGOS 1419. The sequence continues at coordinate 4,091,448 of NZ_CP077209.1, read as the reverse complement.
CGAATGTCACATCATATCTTGCGAATGATGCGGGAAGAGTTTCTGTTATAATCCCATCAATATTATTTCTTTTGCAAGTAATAGACAATGAGATAGAAACAGAATTATTCTCATGGGCTAGTATACAAAGCAATAAACTTGTCCCGAAAAACCTTAAAAATAGACTCAGAGCGCTAAACTCTCAGCTTGATAGCCTAGAAAGTGGATGTGGTAACATCGATGGAAAAGTCAAAGCCATCAATAACGCTTATGATACGGCGGAATCCTTGCCAGCTGTAATACAAGATTTAAATGATGCAAAAGAAAAACTTGCCTCAACAATAAGTGAGACAAGAGATGAAATAAATAAATACAAGAATGAAATTAATGCAATAAAAGATAATATAACTATAGCAAAATCGAAGTCGATTGCTATGCACGATGATATTAAAGAGCGACTTTTAGAGGCCGAGAATTGCGCTGAAAGGGCATCTAGCCTCGTAAACCAATGTGATGATGCATTGCAGATAACAACAACCCAGGGTCTTGCCGCTGGCTTTGATCAAAAGGCAAAGGAACTTCAAAAATCCATCTGGGTTTGGATTGCTGGACTTTTAATTGCCCTTGCTTTTGGTATTGGAATAGGCTCAAGTAGAGTTGCTGATTTTACAGAGGCATTAAAGGGTGATTTGACAGCTGGCCAAGCAATTCTACACACGATAATCTCTATTTTTTCTATTGGCGGACCTCTCTGGCTTGCTTGGATTTCGACACAACAAATAAACCAGCGATTTAAATTATCAGAGGACTACTCTTATAAAGCGACTGTTGCAAAAGCTTTTACTGGATTTAGAAAAATATCAGAAGACTTCAATCAAGAAACCAGTGAGCGGCTTTTCAACTCTACATTAGACCGGTTTGATGAAATGCCATTAAGATTAGTTTCAGGGAAAGATTATAACAGTCCATGGCATGAATTTATTGACTCTGAGGCTTTTAAAAAGGCTATTGATATGGTTCCAGCACTAGCCAAAGAAGCCGGTCGCTTTGCTGAAAACACCAAATTGAATAAAAATATTCCTGTACCTAAAAGTGACGAGAAGCCAGTAAAAGTAAAACAAGAAGAAAAAGCCACAGCTGAAACCGAGTAATATCTAAAACCCAAATAAAGAAGGGCGCTTTCGCGCCCTTCTTTATTAATTACCCTTCCTGATTTTCCCCGGCTACCGGCTCGGCACCGGCGGCGGGTTCAATCTCGATGCGATCAACTCGCTGCAAACCGCGGGGCAACTTGGCGCCGCGGCGGCCGCGCTCGCCGCGGTAGTAGTCGAGATCGGACGGTTTGAGGGTCAGCTTGCGCTTGCCGGCAAACAGGGTGACCGACTGGCCCTGCGGGATGACGGCGGCCATCACCACAAACTCCTCCCGCGCCTTGACGCGAGCAGAGGGGATACTGATGAGCTTGTTACCCTTGCCCTTGCCGAGCACCGGCAGGGTGTTCATCGGGAACAGCAGCATGCGCCCCTCGTTGGAGATGGCCATGCAGAGATCGGTCTCCGGCGAGCCAATCTTCTGGGGTGCCATCACCAGCCCCCCTTCCGGCACGGTGAGCAGCGCCTTGCCGTTTTTGTTCTTGCCGATCAGGTCGTCATAGGTGCAGACAAAGCCGTAACCGGCGTCGCTGGCGATCAGATACGGCTCGCCTTCGTTGCCCATCACCAGATGACGTACCTCTTCACCGGCGCCCAGTGCAAAGCGGCCGGTGAGCGGCTCGCCCTGACTGCGGGCGGAGGGCAGAGTGTGCGCCTCCAGCGAGTAGGTGCGACCAAAGCTCGACAGGAACACCGCCTGCTGGTTGCTGCGGCCAAAGGCGTGGGTGAGGTAGTTGTCCCCCGCCTTGTAGGAGAGCCCCTCGACATCCACGTCGTGGCCCTTGGCGGCGCGCACCCACCCCTTGTCGGAGAGGATGACGGTGACCGGCTCGCTCGGCACCAGCTCTTTCTCGGTCAGCGCCACGGCGGTGGCACGCTCCACCAGCGGGGTGCGGCGATCGTCGCCGTACTTCTCGGCATCGGCCAGCAGCTCTTTCTTGAGCAGGGTGTTGAGGCGGCGCTCGGAGCCCAGGATCAGCTCCAGCTTGTCGCGCTCTTCGGCCAGTTCGTTCTGTTCGGCGCGCAGCTTGAACTCTTCGAGCTTGGCCAGATGGCGCAGTTTCAGCTCGAGGATCGCTTCGGCCTGGGTCTCGGTAATGTTGAAGCGCTCCACCATCACCTTGCCTGGCTCATCCTCGGTGCGGATGATCTCGATCACCTCGTCGATGTTGAGATAGGCGATCAGCAAGCCTTCGAGGATGTGCAGGCGAGCCAGCACCTTGTCGAGGCGGAACTGCAGACGGCGACGCACCGTCTCGCGGCGGAACTGGATCCACTCGCTGAGGATGGTCTTGAGGCACTTCACCTGCGGCCGGTTGTCGAGGCCAAGGATGTTGAGGTTGACCCGGTAGTTCTTCTCCAGATCCGTGGTGGCGAACAGGTGGGCCATCAGCCCCTCTACATCCACCCGGTTGGAACGCGGCACGATCACCAGACGAGTCGGGTTCTCGTGGTCCGATTCATCGCGCAGGTCGGTCACCATCGGCAGCTTTTTCGCCACCATCTGGGCGGCGATCTGCTCCATGATCTTGGCGCCGGAGGCCTGATGGGGCAGCGCCGTGATGACGATGTCGCCATCCTCCTCGCTCCAGACCGCCCGCTGCTTGATGGAGCCCTTGCCGGTCTCGTAGATTTTGCGGATGTCATCGCGCGGCGTGATGATCTCGGCGTTGGTCGGGTAGTCCGGCCCCTGAATGTGCTGCATCAACACATCGAGTCCCGCATTGGGGTTGTCGAGCAGCTCGGCACAGGCGTAGGCCACTTCCCGCGCGTTGTGGGGCGGGATGTCGGTCGCCATGCCCACCGCGATACCGGTCACCCCGTTGAGCAGGATGTGCGGCAGGCGGGCAGGCAGCACCACGGGTTCTTTCATGGTGCCGTCGAAGTTCGGCGTCCACTCCACCGTGCCTTGCCCCAGCTCGGAGAGCAGCAGCTCGGAGAAGCGCGACAACCGCGCTTCGGTATAACGCATGGCGGCGAAGGATTTGGGATCGTCCGGCGCCCCCCAGTTACCCTGACCATCCACCAGCGGGTAGCGGTAGGAGAAGGGCTGGGCCATCAGCACCATGGCTTCATAACAGGCGCTGTCGCCGTGGGGGTGGTACTTACCCAGCACGTCACCCACGGTACGGGCGGATTTCTTGTGCTTGGAGAGCGCCGACAGACCCAGCTCGCTCATGGCGTAGATGATGCGCCGCTGCACCGGTTTGAGGCCATCGCCGATATGCGGCAAGGCCCGATCCATGATGACGTACATGGAGTAGTTCAAGTAAGCCTGTTCGGTAAAGGTGCGCATTGGCTGGCGCTCTACCCCGTCCAGACTGAGCTCGATAGCATCACTCATGTGATTTTCTCTTTCGGTTCGGGAGCCGCCACAGGGCGACTCCGGCTAAATGCTTGCCGGCCCCGACAGGGCCGGCCGACGGCTTAGATGATGGCGAGGTTGCCCTTCTCTTCGAGCCACTCACGGCGATCGCTCGCCCGCTTCTTGGCCAGCAGCATGTCCATCAGCTGCAGGGTCTCGTCAGCCGCATCCCCTTCACTCTCCCCTGCCGGATCCATGGTGAGCTGCACCAGACGGCGGGTGTTGGGATCCATGGTGGTTTCCCGCAGCTGTTTCGGGTTCATCTCGCCCAAGCCCTTGAATCGGGTCACCATCACCTTGCCCTTCTTCTTCTCGGCTTCGACCCGCTGCAGCACGCCGTTCTTCTCGTCCTCGTCGAGGGCGTAGTAGACCTCTTTACCGATATCGATCCGGTAGAGGGGCGGCATGGCGACATAGACGTGGCCCTTCTCCACCAGCGCGCGGAAGTGCTTCACAAACAGGGCACAGAGCAGAGTGGCGATGTGCAGACCGTCCGAGTCCGCATCCGCGAGGATGCACACCTTGCCGTAGCGCAGACCGCTGAGGTCGTTGGAGTCGGGGTCGAGGCCGATGGCCACGGAAATATCGTGCACCTCCTGCGAGGCGAGCACCTGACCGGCCTCCACCTCCCAGGTGTTCAGGATCTTGCCGCGCAGCGGCATGATGGCCTGAAACTCGCGATCCCGCGCCTGCTTGGCACTGCCGCCCGCAGAGTCACCCTCCACAAGGAACAGCTCCCCCTGCATGGGATCGGCGCAGCCACAGTCGGTCAGCTTGCCGGGCAGCGCCGGGCCTTGCGTTATCTTCTTGCGCACCACCGTCTTGGCGGCACGCATCCGGCGCTGAGCGCTGGAAATACAGAGCTCGGCGATCTGCTCCGCCAGCTCGGTGTTGCTGTTCAGATAGAGGCTGAAGGCATCCTTCACCACGCCGGAGACAAACGCCGAGCTCTGGCGGGAGGAGAGGCGCTCCTTGGTCTGACCGGCGAACTGAGGATCCTGCATCTTGATGGAGAGGATGTAGGCGCAGCGATCCCAGATATCTTCCGGAGTCAGCTTGACCCCGCGCGGCAGCAGGTTGCGGAACTCGCAGAACTCGCGCATGGCGTCGAGCAGCCCCTGACGCAGACCGTTGACGTGAGTACCGCCCTGCGCAGTGGGAATGAGGTTCACATAGGATTCGGCAAGGCATTCGCCCCCTTCCGGCAACCAGCAGAGTGCCCAGTCCACCGCCGACTGTTCAGAGCTGAACGAGCCGATAAAGGGCTGCTCCGGCAGGCAGGTGAACTGCTTGACCGCGTCGATCAGGTAATCCTTGAGGCCATCTTCGTAGCACCACTCCAGCTTGATGCCGGTGTTCTTGTCGAGGAACTTGATGGTGAGGCCGGGGCAGAGCACGGCCTTGGCTTTGAGCAGGTGCTCCAGCTTGGTGACCGAGAATTTGGGCGAATCGAAGTAGCTCGCCTGCGGCCAGAAGCGTACCCGGGTGCCGGTGTTGCGACGACCGCAGGTGCCGGTGATGGTCAGCTCCTGCACCTTCTCGCCACGCTCGAAGGCGATGTCATAGACCTGACCGTCGCGACGTACCGTCACCTCGACCCGATCGGAGAGGGCGTTTACTACCGAAATACCCACCCCGTGCAGACCGCCGGAGAACTGGTAGTTCTTGTTGGAGAATTTGCCGCCCGCGTGCAGCTTGCAGAGGATCAGCTCCACCCCGCTGACACCCTCTTCCGGGTGGATATCGACCGGCATGCCGCGGCCGTCATCGATCACTTCGAGGGACTGGTCTTCATGCAGGATCACCTCCAGATTGCGGGCGTGACCTGCCAGCGCTTCATCGACGCTGTTGTCGATGACCTCCTGGCCGAGGTGGTTGGGCCGGGTGGTGTCGGTATACATGCCGGGGCGGCGACGCACCGGTTCAAGGCCATTGAGGACCTCAATGGCATCCGCATTGTATTGAGTAGACATGGAGGGCCTTGCGAATTGACGTTTGGAGGGAATCTTAACTGCTAGGCGGGGGTAGAACAAACTCCCCGCACCGAAAGCTTGATCTGGAGAAGAACAAGCAGGGCGAGACCGCCCTTATTGACTCAAACCTGACTATAACCCGAGGAAACGGATGATCTGGGCGGGGTAGCGCTCGAACGCCACAAAGGCATGGTTGCCACCGCACTCCAGCGAGAGGCGGGCAAAGCGGTATTCGTCCAGCGCCTTGCGATAGTCGAGCACCTCATCCCCCTGCTGTTGCAGGATCCAGAGTAGCTCCGGCGCCGTCACCGGTACCGCCAGTGCCCGCAGCTCATCCATATGTTCAGGCAGCAGTTCGTACTGCTCACCCGTATAGGGATTGGTCTGGGGGCCGAGGTAGTCACAGAGCAGCTCGTGCGGGCGCACCGCCGGATTGATCAGCGCCGCGCGGCAGCCGTACTGCTCGCTCACCCGGGTCGCCATAAAGCCGCCGAGGGAGCTGCCCACGGCGCCGAGCTTGTATTCACTACCATAACGACCCTGCAGATCGGCAATGGTCTGCTCGATAGCCGCCCAAGCCGCCGCTGGCGTATTGGGCTGGGCCGGAATGATCACCTCGATGTCGGGCCGGTTGGCGGCCACCCAGGCAGCCATCTGCTGCGCCTTGGCGGAACCGGGTGAGGAGTTGAAACCGTGCAGATAAAGGAGAACCGACTTCATGGAATGCTCTCCTCAATAACCGGTGGCGTTGGGGTCGGGCACAAACTGCCCCACCGGCAGGCGCCACACCTCGCTGGCCACCCGCCCATCAGGATAGAGGGTGAGATAGCGCCAGCCCGGGCCGGACTCGTCCAGCGCGAAGCCGTCGGATAGCGGTTTGAACTGAATGCAAGTCGATGGGCTGGCAATCAGCCGCACCCCGCGGTGCACCTCGTCAAACTCCTGATGAACGTGGCCAAACAGGATGGTCTTCTGCTGCGGATGACGAGCCAGCACGGCAAACAGATCATCGGCATTCTTGAGATTGTGTTGATCCAGCCAGGCACAGCCCACCGGCACCGCCTGATGGTGCAGGGTGATAAGAGCGTGGCGATCAGGATATTGGCGCAGGGCGCGGTCGAGGGCGGCCAGCTGGTGATCGCCAATCATGCCGTGAGGTTTGCCGCGCACCTGGGTGTCGAGCAGGATCACCTGCCAGTGGTCGCCCACCAGCTGCTTGGATTCACTGATCCCGGCGGCATGGAGATATTCGGTCATCAGCGGGCTGTCATCGTGATTGCCGGGCAGCCAGTAGATGGGGCGACCCAGGGGTGCCATCATGGAGGCGAAACGCTGATAGGATTCCGGGCTGTGATCCTGCGACAGATCGCCGGTCGCCAGAATCACCTCGTAGGGGTGTTCATTGGCCTGCACCTGTTCCAGCACGGCGGCCAGACTCTCTGCGGTGCGCACAGCCAACAGCCGCCCTTCGGCACTCGCGAAGAGGTGGGTGTCGGTAATTTGCAACAGGCGCACACTGCCGTCCTGCGCCTGGGGGAGCTCTGTTTCCAAAATCACGCTTCTTTTTATTTGTTCAACTGGAGATATTGATCGGGCTGGTACCATGTCTGAGACAAAATTTTAGCCATTCGGCCAGAAACAGATTTACCTGCTCCTTTTCGTCCCGCTGGTGCATCTTTTTATTGGGATAATCATAACGTGGTTGCAAACGGGAAATCTGTTGCGCTGCACACACTTCCGCCATCCGCACATCATGATACAAACGAATCTCTATCTGAGCTTGTAAATATTCGGGCAATTCGGGGTTGTGCTGGCTCAGGATCACCTGATTGGTGAAGCGACTCTCGCCAATGATGGTGAGCTGGAACTGCAGATCGTTGCCGACCCGATAGCGGCGCTCGGCCCCGACTTCCCCATCTGGCGGCAGCAGTTTCATTAATGCCATGTAGTTGACCTCGCAGGTACGCTGCAAGGACATCAGATCAGGCACATAGCGCCTGCTCTGTTGCAGGGTCAGCGCCACCTCAGCGATCCGCCAGCCAGCGGGCGCGCAGCTCGCCGTGGTTGAGAGCCAGCCACTGCAGGGCAATGACCGAGGCCGCATTGTCGATGCGTCCCTCTTTGAGCCAGGCGTTGGCCTGTTCGCGGCTCACCACGTGCACCCGGATATCCTCGCCTTCATCCGCCAGCCCGTGCAGTCCCTCGGCCTTGCTGGCATCCACCTCGCCCACAAAGACCTCGATCCGCTCGGTGCTACCGCCCGGGCTCACCAGATAGCTGATGGCATGCTCGCAGCAGGCAACCTCGATACCGGCCTCTTCCACCGCTTCGCGACGCACCACTGCCTCGGCGGTCTCCCCTTCGTCAATGATGCCGGCCACCAGCTCCAGCAGCCAGGGAGTCGGGCTGGTCTCCATCGCGCCGATGCGGAACTGCTCCACCAGCACGATCTGGTCGCGTACCGGATCATAGGGCAGCAGCGCGGCAGCATGGCCCCGCTCGAACAGCTCGCGCACGATGGGCTGATTCCAGCCGCCAGCAAATAACCGATGCTGCAAACGATAGACATTCACCTTGAAGAAGCCGTTATATCCAGCTGATTTTTCAATGATTTTCACATCATCGGCGGCGTAATGCCGATCTTGCGGCAAGGGTTGCTGCGACATCCGGGGCTCCCGTCAGCTTGACTTGTATCAGTTTGACCATAAAATCCGAGGAACATGAATGAACGTTCATTCACTCGGCGTGCCATGGTAATGAGGGGTGGATTTTAGCAGCCACAGACCATTTGGCTAGGCGCGCGGGGATAAAACTGCGTCCGGTTCTTGACGTTCCCGTCACCGGACCTGAGACTCTTAGCATTAAATTTTGCTTATAGTAGAGTGATTAAGCTGCAATCAAGCTTGGTCGGTGACAATATTTGCCTCTCCAGCAACCAGTTTGGGTTACTACATAAGGTTAAAACGATCTATGAAAAGAACACTTTTGTCAGTCATGGTGTTGCTGGGCGTCAGTGCCGGTGCCCATGCCGAAAACCTGCTCGACATCTACCAGCAAGCCCAGATCAAAGACCCGCAGTTGCTGCAGTCCAAAGCCGTTCGCGACCAGGCCTTCGAGAAGATCAACGAATCCCGTGCCCCTCTTCTGCCCCAGATCGATCTGGGTGCCGGGCTCAATTATCTGCAAAACAAGAACGATACCCAGAGCAATACCAACGCCAAGGGTGAAGTGACGCTGTCACAATCCCTCTATCGTCGCAGTAACTGGGTCAATCTGGATATCAGCGAGAAGCAGGCCACCCAGTCAGATGTCGCCTACAACCTCGAGATCCAGAACCTGATGGTGCGCACCGCCAAAGCCTACTTTGATGTGCTCAAGGCGATGGATACCCTGGAGTTCGTCCGTGCCAACAAGGTTGCGGTAGAGCGTCAGCTGGAGCAGACCCAGCAGCGTTTCGAAGTGGGCCTGACCGCCATCACCGACGTCCATGAAGCAGAAGCCTCCCGTGACCAGGCGCTGGCTGACGAAATCAATGCAGAAAACTCTCTGGACAACAGCTACGAGACCCTGCGCGAGCTGACCGGTATCGATCACCGCAATCTGGACGTGCTGAACACCGATCGTTTCAGCCCGCAGAAGACCGCCTTCGGCTCCGACAAGTGGCTGGAGCTGGCGCTGGACAAGAACCTGCAACTGCACAGTGCCCGCATCAGCAAGGACATTGCCAAGGAGCAGATCGATCTCGCCAAAACCGGCCATGAGCCGACGCTGGATCTGGGTGCCGGACTGCAAACCAGCAATACCAATTACAAGCTGGATAGCATGCCGGGCGGCAATGACAACCAGGCCAATATCGGTCTGACCTTCAAGCTGCCCATCTACAGCGGTGGCGCCACCAGCTCCAAGGTGAAGCAGGCTCAATACAACTACGTAGCAGCCAGCGAACTGCTAGAGAAGAACTTCCGCTCTGTGCAGAGCACAGTGCGCTCCTCCTACAACAACGTGAACGCCAGCATCGGCTCGGTACGTGCCTACAGCCAGTCTGTGGTCTCCGCCGACAGCGCCCTGAAGGCGACCGAAGCCGGTTACGAAGTGGGTACCCGTACCATCGTCGACGTGCTGGACTCCACTCGCAAGCTGTACGAGGCCAAGCAGAAGCTCTCGGAAGCCCGTTACAACTACATCCTCAATATCCTGAGCCTGAAACAGGCTGCCGGTATTCTGGAAGCGCAGGACCTGGTGGAAGTGAACCAGGGTCTGATGCCTGCCACGGCAAAAGCCAAAGGCTGATAGCCGCTATCGGGAATGAAAAAGGCGACCGCAAGGTCGCCTTTTTGTTATCCGTATTTCGGTCGGATTGCAGCCGCCGATAGTGAGCCCCGCCAGATTGCGGGGCCAGCAGAACGTTAGCCGCGCTCGCGGATCGTCTTGATGATGTCGGTGGTGGAGCAGCCATCCTCGAAGTTGAGAACGCGTACCTCGCCGCCGTTGGCAGTCACCTCGGCGTAACCGGCGATATCTTCCGGCTTGTAGTCACCGCCCTTGACCAGCAGATCCGGCAGGATCTCGGCGATCAGGCGCTGCGGGGTATCTTCACCAAATGGCACAACCCAGTCCACCGCGCCCAGCGCAGCCAGTACGGCCATGCGACGCTCGGTCGGGTTGACCGGACGACCCGGCCCTTTCAGACGGCGCACCGACTCGTCGGTATTGACCGCCACGATCAGGCGATCCCCCAGCTTGCCGGCGTTGGCCAGATAGGAGACATGGCCGGCGTGCAGGATGTCGAAACAGCCGTTGGTCATCACTACCTTCTCGCCGCGCAGACGGGCGGCACGAACTGCCACTTTCAGCTGGGCTTCCGACATGACGCCAAAACCGGTCTCCTGCTCGGTGTAGAGGGCGTTGGCCAGCTCGACCGGACTGACGGTAGAGGTACCCAGCTTGCCGACCACAATACCGGCGGCGGTATTGGCCAGTGCGCAGGCTTCGTCCAGGCTCTTGCCTGCCGCCAGCGAGGTGGCCAAAGTGGAGATGACAGTATCACCGGCACCGGTCACATCGTAAACCTCGTGAGCCTGAGCCGGCAGATGCAGCTCCGGCTGACCTTCGCGGATCAGGGTCATGCCGTTCTCGGAACGGGTGACCAGCAGGGCATCCAGCTCGAAGCGCTTCACCAGATCCAGCCCCTTGGCGACCAGCTCCTCTTCGCTCTTCACCTTGCCCACCACGGCCTCGAATTCGGACATGTTGGGGGTCAGCAGGGTGGCACCGCGATACTTCTCGAAGTCGGTCCCCTTGGGATCGACCAGCACCGGAATACCGGCGGTACGGGCGCGCTGGATCATGCCGGGCACGTCGTTGAGAGCACCCTTGCCATAGTCGGAGAGGATCATCACGTCGCTATTCGGCAGCGCCTGCTCGACCTTGCTCATCAGCAGGGTGGCATCGACGGAGTGGAAGGGCTCTTCAAAGTCCAGACGCAGCAGCTGCTGGTTGCGGGACAGCACCCGCAGCTTGGTGATAGTAGGGAAGTCGGCCAGACGAACGAAGTCACAGGCCACCTTGACGCCAGCCATCTGGCCAGCCAAGGCATCGGCAGCCTCGTCCTGACCGGTCAGGCCAAGCAGCACAGCGTGAGCGCCAAGGGCGGCGGAGTTAAGGGCCACGTTGGCCGCGCCACCGGGACGCTCCTCAATGTGTTCAACCTTGACCACGGGCACCGGCGCCTCGGGGGAGATCCGACCGGTGGGGCCATGCCAGTAACGGTCCAACATGACATCGCCAACGACCAGAACGCGGGCTTTTTCAAAATCGGGCAGGGTGATCTTCATCTGTATCGACTCTCAAAACCTGAAAAATCAGCGGGCGATTTTATCACACTCTTTTATCCGGTGTAGAAAAAGCCGACCGCAGTTGCCGCCGCTGTCACGCTAACCGGACGCGGGTTACCCCTCTGACCAGCACACAGCCATTCGCCCCCGCCCCCCCTTTTCGGCTAGAATCCCCCGATTGTGTTTGCGAACAAGAGATTAGCCATGGCCCATGACAACGCTCCCCGCCTGGAGCCCCGCCTGTTTCATCCCCGTTACTGGGCCAGCTGGTTCGGCCTCGGCCTGCTCTGGCTGCTGACCCTGCTGCCGTGGCGTAGCCAGATGTGGCTGGGCCGTCAGCTCGGTCGTCTCGCCGCCAGGATATTGAAGTCCCGGGTCAAGATTGCCCGTCGCAATCTGGAGCTGGCGATGCCCGAGCTGACCCGGGATGAGCGGGAGAAACTGCTTAAGGCCAACTTCGAGAGCGTGGGCTGCGCCGTGTTCGAGGTGGGGATCGCCTGGTTCTGGCCAGACTGGCGGATGCGCAACCTGATGAAGGTGGAAGGGGAAGAGCACGTCATCGCCGCCATGGAAAAAGGTCAGGGCATGCTGCTGCTCTCCTGCCACTTCCTGACGCTTGAACTCAACGCCCGCTGTTTCGGGCTGGTGCGCCCCGGGGTCGGGGTCTATCGCCCCAACACCAACCCGGTGCTGGAGTATGCCCAGTACCACGGTCGCTGCGCCTCCAACAAATATCTGGTGGACCGGATGGACGTGAAGGGGATGATCAAGGCGCTGCGCAACGGTGACGCCCTCTGGTACGCGCCGGATCACGACTACGGCAGCCACGCCAGCGTGTTCGTGCCTTACTTCGCGGTAGAGCAGGCCGCCACCATCACCGGCACCGCCACACTGGCGCGGGTGAAGAACACCGTCACTCTGCCCTGCTACAACATCCGCACCAGCGAGGGTTACACCCTGCATATCGGGGCGCCGCTCGCCGACTACCCGAGCGGAGATGACATGGTTGATGCCGCCCGCGCCAACCGCGAGATTGAAGCCGCCGTGCGCAAGGCGCCGGAGCAGTACATGTGGCTCCATCGCCGCTTCAAGACCCGCCCCTCCCCCGAGGATGCCGGCTTCTACTAAGCCGCAGCCCCCGACGGGGGATAACTCGTAAAAACCGACAAACCGCCTGCTGGCGGTTTGTTTTTATCTGCTATCAACCCTGCGCGGCAAGCAAGCGCTCCGAACATCTGCCGCTCGATAACATCCGGCATGTTGGCGCCCATTCCCATCAGCCAGCAGCAAAAGAGACCTTATCACCAACCATAAAAACTGAAAGCGGGTTACAAATTTATTGATTCATTGGTAAGCAATGGAGTGTTTCGATAGATCCATCGCCACTACCCACTGATGAGTAATTGAGTGATTTGTCCCATTCGAATACAAAAACTGAATTTGTGATGCAAATCACCTTTTCACGAAGGGGCGGCAAAGCTGAATTGGTGATCTAAACCACAAAAAATGGTCATTCAAAACAGAAAAGATCGAAATGTAGCCGAACTACAGCATGCGAATGTGACGCAGGTCACTGGTTATGGAGGGGGTACCGCTGGGTATCTGAGAGCTGGATCACAATACACCCCGTTTTCAGCCTAATTTGATCGCAAGCTGGTAGATTGAAGTTGCTTAGACGACCGGGATGGCGGTTCGGCAAAACCGGCCATCCCGACTACCACTTTTAATCAAACAGGCTTAAAACGGGGTCCCGACATGTTATCACCGGATACCAAAGTCAAGATACAGAATTTTGGACGCTTCCTGTCCAATATGGTCATGCCCAACATAGGCGCCTTTATCGCCTGGGGCTTTATTACCGCCCTCTTCATCCCCACCGGCTGGCTGCCCAATGAAACCTTGGCCAAGCTGGTCGGCCCCATGATCACCTACCTGCTGCCGCTGCTGATTGGCTACACCGGCGGCAAACTGATGGGCGGTGAGCGCGGCGGCGTGGTCGGTGCCATCACCACCATGGGTGTCATCGTGGGAACTGATATCCCCATGTTCATGGGCGCCATGATGGTCGGCCCGCTCGGTGGCTGGGCCATCAAGCGCTTCGACAAGGCGATGGACGGTCGCGTCAAGAGCGGCTTCGAGATGCTGGTCAACAACTTCTCCGCCGGGCTTATCGGCATGCTGCTGGCGATCCTCGCCTTCTTCGTGATTGGCCCCTTCGTCAAGGTGCTCTCCGGCCTGCTTGCCGGTGGCGTCGGCTTCCTGGTGGATAACCACATGCTGCCGCTCACCTCCATCTTCGTCGAACCGGCCAAGATCCTGTTCCTCAACAACGCCATCAACCACGGCATCTTCTCGCCGCTGGGGATCCAGCAGGCGACCGAGCACGGCAGCTCCATCTTCTTCCTGATTGAAGCGAACCCGGGCCCGGGCATGGGCGTGCTGCTGGCCTACATGGTGTTCGGTCGTGGTGCGGCCAAGCAGTCCGCGGCTGGCGCCTCCATCATTCACTTCTTCGGCGGCATCCACGAGATCTACTTCCCGTACGTGCTGATGAATCCGCGCCTCATTCTGGCGGTGATCGCCGGCGGCATGACCGGGGTCTTTACCCTGACCCTGTTCAATGCTGGTCTGGTCTCCCCTGCCTCACCGGGTTCCATCTTCGCCGTGCTGTTGATGACGCCGAAAGCCTCCCTGATCGGAGTCGCCCTCTCCATCATCAGCGCCACCTTGGTCTCCTTCCTGGTCGCCGCCGTGTTCGTCCGCGCCCAGCAGCCGGAGGCTGACGAGGCCGATGCACTCGGTGAAGCCACCCGCAAGATGAAAGCCATGAAGGGCGGCAAGCCCGAAACCGCAGCGGCCAAGAAGCCGGGCGGCGAACTGATGGCGGTACGCAATATCGTGGTTGCCTGCGATGCGGGCATGGGCTCCAGCGCCATGGGCGCCGGCATGCTGCGCAAGCGGGTGCAGGCCGCAGGGCTCGATATCAGCGTCACCAACCGCGCCATCGATCAGCTCGACGATCAGGTGGACTGGGTCATCACCCACAAGGATTTGACCGAGCGGGCCCGTCGCCATGCGCCGCATGCCCACCATATTTCACTGACCAACTTCCTCGACAATGGCCTCTATCAGGAGCTGGTTCAGAGCCTGACCCAGGCCGCCAACGATGACGTCGCCAACCCGCAACTGCTGGTGGCCGCCAACGACGACAGCTACGAGCCGCAAGCGGCCGAAGTCTTTACCCTGAGCCGTCATGACGTGCATCTTGGACTGAAAGCGGACAGCAAGGAGGCCGCCATCCTGACCGCAGGCCGACTGCTGGCAGAGCGCGGCTACGTGGCGCCCGACTACGTCAACGCCATGCTGGAGCGCGAGCAGCTGGTCTCCACCTACCTCGGCGAGTCCATCGCCGTGCCCCATGGCACCATCGCCGCCAAGGAGTTTGTGAAGCGTACCGGCATCGTCATCTGCCAGTACCCGGCCGGGGTCGCCTTTGGCGAGGCTGCCGATGAGGTAGCGCGGCTGGTGATCGGCATCGCCGCCCGCAACGACGAACACATGCAGGTGATAACCCGCCTGACCAATGCACTGGATGAACCCGGTCTCATCGACCGGCTGGCCAGCACCACGGATCCCCAGGCCTTCCTGGATCTGCTGGGTGCCGAACAGGCTGCGTAATCATCTTTCATCGTCTTTGGTTCAAGAGGTTAATATCATGAAAACATTGCATTTTGGTGCTGGTAACATCGGTCGCGGCTTTATCGGAAAAGTGCTGGCGGATGCCAGTCATCAGGTCACCTTCGCCGACGTCAACGACACCCTGATCGATCAGCTCAACCACCGTCAGGAGTACAAGGTCCATGTGGTAGGTGCGGATCAGAAGCTGGACGTGGTACGCAACGTGGCGGCGGTGAGCTCCGCCGGTCACGAGGTGATCGCCCGTATCATCACCGCCGATCTGGTCACTACTGCGGTCGGCCCCAACATTCTCGACAAGATTGCCAGCACCTTGGCCAAGGGGCTGCAGGCCCGCTTCGATGCCGGCAACCTGACCCCCCTCAACGTCATCGCCTGCGAAAACATGGTGCGCGGCACCAGCCACCTCAAGCAGGAGGTACTCAAGTACCTGCCGGTCGCGTATCATGCCACGCTCGAATCCTGCATCGGCTTCGTCGACTCGGCGGTGGATCGCATCGTGCCGCCCGCTGCGGCAGCCAACGATGACCCGCTGGAAGTGACGGTCGAGAGCTTCAGCGAGTGGATCGTCGACCAGACCCAGTTCAAGGGGGAGCTGCCACAGGTGGCGGGCATGGAGCCCACCGACAACCTGATGGCCTTCGTCGAGCGCAAGCTGTTCACCCTCAACACCGGCCACATCGTCACCGCCTACCTCGGCAAATTGCGGGGCTACCGCACCGTGCGCGAGGCGATCGAAGATCCGGTGATCCGCAGCAAGGTACGCCGCGCCATGGAAGAGAGCGGTGCCGTACTGGTGAAACGCTACGGCTTCGACCCGCGCCTGCACGCCGCCTACATCGAGAAGATCCTGGCCCGCTTCGCCAACCCCTATCTGGTGGACGAGATTGACCGGGTCGGTCGTCAGCCGCTGCGCAAGCTGGCGGCGGGAGATCGACTGGTGAAGCCGCTGCTGGGCACCCTGGAGTACGGCCTGCCGAGCGATCAGTTGCA
The DNA here is from genome assembly GCF_019047045.1 of Aeromonas sp. FDAARGOS 1419. Classification (NCBI taxonomy): domain Bacteria; kingdom Pseudomonadati; phylum Pseudomonadota; class Gammaproteobacteria; order Aeromonadales; family Aeromonadaceae; genus Aeromonas; species Aeromonas sp. FDAARGOS 1419. The sequence continues at coordinate 4,075,457 of NZ_CP077209.1, read as the reverse complement.
GGAGGGGATCGCCGCGGCGCTCCACTATCGCAATGCCGATGACCCGCAGGCGGTGGAGCTGCAAGCCCTGCTGGCGGAGCTGGGCCCGGCCAAAGCGCTGGCCCGCGTCACCGGACTGGATGCAGAGAGCGAAGTGGTTCGCGCCATCGTCGCCCGTTACGAAACCCTGTAATGACCCTGCTTGCGGCGCATTCAGCCACCACTGAGAGCGCGCCAAGCGCTTGAATGGCAAGGGAATGTGCCCCATATGATAAAAACCGGGAGAGAGGCTGACTCTCTCCCTGTCAGCTGGACCCAATGCACCTATGACCACACACCAGGAAGATGAAGTACTGGAACGACTGAACGAGCAGGATGGCCCCCGCGGCTTCTTTCTCGAAGCCGTGACCATCCTGGAAGAGGCGGTCGACTCCCTGATGCGACGCGCGTTCCGTCAGGAGGAGTATGCCGTCAAATACGCCATCGAACCCCTGCTCAACCAGAGCGGCCCCCTCGGCCAGCTGGAGGTGCGCCTCAAGCTCATCTTCGCCCTCGGCCTCATCTCCCTCGAGCGCTATCAGGATATCGAAGCCTATATCAAGATCCGCGACTTTCTGGTGCGCGATCCCAAGGATTACCGTTTCAGCGACAAGCCGATCCGCGATCTGCTCGACCGCCTGCACGGGGTCAATCAGGGCGGCATGATGAAGCTGGAGCCCCCCGCCAGCGAAGAGGATTGGGCCTTCTACCAGATGCAGCTCAACCGGCTCGATCAGATGGTGCGCTCCGCACTGGTACTGGCGCTGGCCGACTGTGTCGGCGAGCTCCACAAGGAGAGCCCCATCTAATCCGGCCCCAAGGCCACCCCGTCACCACGGTTGGCGTCTGGCTGGCGCCCTTTATACCACCGCCAGCCACCATGACGCCGACTGTCGCACATCTCCCCATACCGGCCATGACGCACGCTCCTTCGGGTGTCAATCTGACCAACTTAGCCACTACACTAGCTCCATACTCACTGCCTGAATCGAGGTCTGCATGATTGCCCTCTCTCTGGCCGGGATCGCCCTGGTCTCCGTGCTGGCCCAATGGCTTGCCTGGTCGCTGCGGGTGCCCGCCATCCTGTTTCTGCTGCTCACCGGCCTGACCCTGGGCCCGGTCAGCGGCCTGCTCGACCCCGATGCCCTGCTCGGGGATCTGCTGTTTCCGCTGGTCTCCCTGTCGGTGGCCATCATCCTGTTCGAGGGGGCACTGACCCTCCATCTGGCCGAGCTCAAGGGGATCGGCAAGGTGGTGCGCAATCTCTGCTCCACCGGCATGCTGGTCAGTTTCGCCGTCATCGGCAGCGCCGGTTACTTCCTGCTGGGGCTGGACTGGCGGGTCGCCACCATGCTCGGCGCTGTGCTGGTGGTAACGGGCCCGACGGTGATCGCACCCATGCTCAACGTGATCCGCCCCACCCGGGAGGTGGACCGCATCCTGCGCTGGGAGGGGATCGTCATCGACCCCATCGGCGCCCTGTTTGCGGTGCTGGTGTTCGAGGCGGTGCGCCTCGGCAGTCAGGGGGATCTCATCAGCCATACCCTGCTGGCACTGGCCAAAACGGTGGGGGTCGGTTCCCTGATCGGGGTGGCGGCAGGCTGGCTCACCACCCTGCTCATTCGCAAGGACTGGCTACCGGTCAGCCTGCACAAGTTCGGGGTGCTGGCGCTAGTGCTGGTCACCTTCAGCCTCTCCAACTGGCTGAGCCACGAATCGGGCCTGCTGGCAGTGACCGTGTTCGGCATCTGGCTCGCCAATCAGGAGGGGCTGGATCTGGAGGAGGTGCTGGCGTTCAAGGAGGATCTCGCGGTCATCCTTATATCCAGCCTGTTTATCCTGCTGGCGGCGCGCCTCGATCTGGCCCAGCTCTGGCAACTCGGCCCCATGGTGCTGGCGCTGCTCTGCGTGGTGCAGTTTGTGGCGCGCCCGCTCTGTATTCTGGTCTCGACCTGGGGCTCGGATCTCTCCTGGCGGGCTCGCGCCCTGCTGAGCTGGATCGCCCCGCGCGGCATAGTCGCGGCGGCGGTCAGCGCCTCGTTCGCCATCAGCCTGCATCAGGCCGAGATCCCCGATGCCGACAAGCTGGTGCCGCTGGTATTTGCGGTGATCATCTCCACCGTGGTGTTGCAGAGCCTCACCTCGGCACCGCTGGCCAGCCTGCTCAAGATGCGCCAGAGCGCCCCCAACACCTGGCTCATCATAGGGGCCAACTCGGTGGCGCGGGCCATCGGCCGGGCGCTGGCGGATCAGGGGGTGCCAGTGCAGCTCTGCGATCCCGCCTGGGAGTTCTGCAAACAGGCGCGGATGAGCAACCTCCCCTGCTACTTCGGCAACCCCCAGTCGGAACATGCCGAGCTGCACCTGCCGCTCACCAGCATCAGTACCGTGCTGGCGCTCTCCCCCAACCGCCACAACAACGCCCTCGGGGTGCTGCACTTTGCCCACCTCTACGGCGAGGAGCAGGTCTACTCCCTGCGCTCCAGCGAGCAGCACGGCAAGGCCAACCGGGAGAGCGCCACCTTCCGCGCTCGCCAGAACCTGTTTGGGCCCGATATCAACTATGCCCGCTTAAGCGGTCTGCTGAGCCGGGGCGGCCAGATCAAGGCGACCCGCCTGAGCGAGGCGTTCGACTGGGCCCAGTATCAGGCCGCCAATCCCGGCGCCATCCCGCTGTTCATCATGGATGGCAAGGGCAAGCCCCAGATCGTTACCGGCCCCGTCACCCCGCAGGCGGGTGAGCTGCTGATCGCCCTGCAGCCGCCCAGAGAGCAGGGCGCCGAATGAACGAAGCCAACCATAATCCGCTGATCGCCCCTCTGCTGGTGCTATTGCAACAGGCGGCGGGCAGCTACAAGGTGCATGAACTGATGGCTGCTCTGCGCCAGCAGGGGGCGATCCCCCGGCTGGCCGACGACGAGCAGCTGCAGCTGTTTCGGGTCAACTTCCTGATCATGAACGCCCTCTACCAGCTGCAGGCCGAGCTTTATGAAGAGGGTTGGTGGCTGGTGATCAGCACCCTGGATATCCGGCTCGAACCGCTGGCCGGGAACCAGGAGGTCAACCACGGCTTTGCTGTTGGCGAAAATCTGCGTAGCTACTATCTCGACTGGCAGGTGTTCTGGCAGACCGACCGTGCCGAAGTTGAGGCCCTGCTCAACCGCTTCTGGCGCGCTTATGACGGGGAGGGGCACAAAGCCGAGGCGCTGGCCCTGTTCGAGTTGAATGAGGGGGCGAGTCAGGAGGCGATCCGCCGCCGCTGGCGGGAGCTGGCACTGCAGCACCATCCGGATCGGGGCGGCAATGCCGAGACCTTTATCCGTATCCGCTGGGCATGGGAGGTCCTGCGGGGATGATCCCGTTGCCGCACCACTGTTGCCGCACATAAAGGGCAGGCATAGACTGGAGCTGGATATTCCCCACAGGAGAGCATCATGACAGTCAGTGAACTTCGTAAGCTCTATCAGCAACAGATCCTGCAAGAGGCTGAAATCCTCCACGATGTGGCTATTCCCGGCTGGCTCATCGAATTCAGAGGCAAGGATGGCGCCCTCTACGAGCTGACCGACACCCTCGGCTGCCCGGTCAGTTTCGGCACCGTTGAGCAGGCCCGCGAACATCTGCATCAGGTGGCCGACTGCCCGGTTCAGGTGGAGCACCTCTACCGCTTCTTCGAACGCTAGCCCCACCCACCGCACAGTAAAAAGGCTCCCGAGGGAGCCTTTTGTTATTCCGGTTGCTTTCTATTCCGGTTGCAGCGGTTCCGCCACCTTGCCCTCCAGCTTTCTGACCGGCTTTTGCAGGATCAGGTTGGCCGGATAGGTGACCAGATCGCCGTTGTCATCACGCACCCGCACGTAGAAGAGGCCGATCTCGGTGATGACGCCGGTGACCGAATCATCCTTGTCGAGGATGCGGATCCGGTCGCCAATCTTGTAGGGAAAGGCGAAGAAGATGGTGATGCTGGCGGTGATGTTGGAGAGGATCGACCACTGGGCGACCATGGCTACCCCCAATACCGCAAAGAAGGAGGAGGCGAGCACTACCAGTCGGGAGAAGTCGAGCCCCCACACCCCGGCCAGCACCAGCAAGGTGGCACAGCCGAGCAGGAAGTGGAACACATGGGCCACGTAGAGCACCCGGTTCTCGCTCACCTGCCTGCTCTGGCCGAGCGCCAGCAGGCTCTTGTGAATAAGCCGCCGGATCAGGGTATGACCCAGCAACAGCAGCAGGGTCAGGCCAATTGATTGCCACATGGGTTATGCCTCCTTACCACCAGCGCCGATGTTTGAGCCAGATTGCCAGCCCGCTTGCCAGCGCCACCAGCGAACCACAGAAGACCCAGAATGCTGTCGGATTCTCGGCACCGGGGATACCGCCTAGGTTGATGCCAAACAGACCGGTCAGGAAGCTGGCAGGCAAAAAGAGCAGCGCCATCACCGACATCTGGTAGGCGCGGCGATTGGTTGCCTCCGCCATCAGATTGTTGATCTCGTCTGCCAGCACGGCGGTGCGCGCCACCCCGGCATCGAGGTCATCGAGCCAGCGCCGCAGCCGATCGGCGATATCGAGCAGACGACGGCGGTCATCCTCATCCAGCCAGCTGATCTTCTCGTTGGCCAGCCGCGCCACCAGATCCCGCTGCGGCGAGAGGTAGCGGCGGATCATGATGAGCTGCTTGCGGATCAGCGCCAGTCGGCCATTGGCGGGCATGTCGCGCATCAGCACCATCTCCTCAAGATCGAGGATCTTGTCGTGCAGCTCCTCGACAAACTCCCCCGCCCGATCGGTCAGGGCATCGCAGATCTCCACCAGCCAGTCGGCCGGGGTATCGGCGCCGCCCCCCAGCTTTAGCTGGTTGAAGACATCCTGCTCGGAGAGCAGCGGACGACGACGGCTGCTGATGATGAGATCCGGGGTGATGAAGATGCGCAGCGCCACCATCTCTTCGGGCTTGTGATCCTTGTTGTGGTTGATGCCGCGCAGGATCAGCAGCACCGTCTCCCCCATCCGCACCAGCTTGGGACGATTGCTCTGGCCGAGCAGCGACTCCCTGGCCGCCTCGCTGAGCAAGGGAGTCTGCAACAGCCAGCGCGCCGAATCGGGATTGCCGTAATCCAGATGCAGCCAGCCGGGATGTGCCGTCGGGACTTCGCTTCCCGCCGTCAGCGGCGCCATGCCACCCTTGCCATCCAGGGTCAGGGCATAAATCACTTCACCGGGCACCCGATCCATCTCGTCTCCTTCTCGTTTCATATGCTGGCCCCAGCTTACACCAAAGGCAGGGCCGACTCAGCCCCGCGCCGGGAAGGGAGGCCTGTGTTAACATGGCCGCTCTCGTTTTCTATCCGCTTTCACTACAGGAAACCATGCCATGCCCATCTGGGTTGATGCCGATGCCTGCCCCATTCCGGTCAAGGAGATCCTCTACCGCGCCGCCCACCGCGCCCAGGTCGTCACCACCCTGGTGGCCAATCAGGGGTTGCGGGTGCCCCCCTCGCCTTTCATCAAAACCCAGCAGGTGGAGAAGGGATTCGATGTGGCAGATCATGTCATCGCCCAGCAGGTTCAGCCCGGCGATCTGGTGATCACTGGTGACATCCCCCTCGCCTCCTGGGTGATCGATGCCGGTGGCGAGGCGCTCAATCCCCGCGGCGAGATCTACACTCGCGAGACCATCAAGGCACGGCTCGGCATGCGTAACTTTATGGAAGAGCTGCGCTCGGCCGGAGTACAAACCGGTGGCCCCGCCCCCTTCAATGCCGCCGACAAACAGCGATTCGCCAACGCCCTCGACAAGTGGCTGGTCAAAGGCAAGCTGTAAAGAGACCCTAAAGGCGCCCTACCTGGGCGCTTTTTCGCCGTAACATCCTGATTTTTAAAATAAGAGCTGACCACAACCGTCAGGCTGGTAAGATGCGCCGCCATCTTGTCCACGCCGTAATCATCATGACCGCCCAAGGGCACCTGCTCTTCTCCGTTACCTGCACCCTGATCGCCCATAAACTGCAGCTCACTCCGGCGCTGGCCGATGCCAGCCTGTGGCAAACCATCCCTGCTGCGCTGGCCAGCGCCCTATTGCCCGACCTCGACCACCCCAAATCGGTGCTGGGGCAGCGCCTGCCGTGGATCTCGAAACCTCTGTCGCGACTGTTCGGCCATCGCGGCTTCACCCACAGTCTGCTGGCAGTCGCCGCCGCTGTCTGGGGGCTGAACCAGAGCCTGCCGCCGGGCACCCTGCCCGTGGGGGTCAAGGATGCGCTTATCGTCGGCTACCTCAGCCATCTGCTGGGGGACTGGCTCACCCCGGCGGGCATTCCGCTCTTCTGGCCCATCAAACGCCGTTACCGCCTGCCGGGCTGGCCGCTGCGCAGCGGCGGTGCCATCGAAACCGGCTTTTGCACCCTCACCCTGCTGGTTGCTGGCTGGTGGTGCGGCTGGCGGCTGTGAGCCAGAAAAAAAAGCCCCTGACGAGGTCAGGGGCTCAAACCGTGGCGGGTGCCGCCAGAGGATCAGATCATGATGCCAGCGATAACAGCAGAGAGCAGGCTGACCAGGGTAGAACCGTAGACCAGCTTCAGACCGAAGCGGGAAACCATGTTGCCCTTCTCTTCGTTCAGCGCTTTTACCGCACCGGCGATGATGCCGATGGAGCTGAAGTTGGCGAAAGAGACCATGAAGATGGAGAGGATGCCGACGGTGCGCGGAGAGAGCTCGGCAGCCACCTTGCCCAGATCCATCATCGCCACGAACTCGTTGGTCACCAGCTTGGTCGCCATGATGGAGCCGGCTTGCAGCGCTTCACCACTCGGGATGCCCAGGATCCAGGCGATCGGGTAGAAGAGGTAACCCATGACGAACTGGAAGTTCACGCCAAATGCCATCTCGAACAGATAGTTGATCAGGGCAATAAGGGCTATGAAGCCCACCAGCATGGCACCCACGATCACGGCAACGGTGAAACCGGCCATGATGTACTCGCCCAGCATCTCGAAGAAGTTCTCTTTCTTCGGCGTGTGGTGCTCGTCACCTTCGGCAATGGCCTTGATGTCGGTCACGGAGTTATCCGGCTCGTAGGGGTTGATCAGCGACAGCACGACGAAGGTACTGAACATGTTGAGCACCAGCGCGGCAACCACGTAGCGCGGCTCGATCAGCTGCATGTAGGCACCGACGATGGACATGGAGACGGTAGACATGGCAGTCGCAGCCAGGGTGTACATCTGCTTCTCGTTCAAGTGCGGCAGGATGTTCTTGAGGGCGATGAAGTTCTCGGACTGGCCGACGATCATCGAGCTGATGGCGTTGAAAGACTCCAGCTTGCCCATGCCGTTGATCTTGGCCAGCACGGTACCGATACCGCGGATCACCAGCGGCAGCAGGCGGATGTACTGCAGAATACCGATCAGCACGGAGATGAAGACGATGGGCATCAGCACCATCAGGAAGAAGGAGAAGGCCCCTTCGTTGACCAAGCCACCGAACACGAAGTCGGTACCCTGTTTGGCAAACTCCATCAACTTGGTGAAGCCGGCCGCGAAACCACCCACCACCGCCAGACCCACTTCCGAGTTCAGCATGAACCAGGCCAGCGCCAGTTCGACCACCAGCAGTTGGCCGATATAACGCAGTTTGATCTGTTTCCAGTTGTGGCGGTTCGCCAGCAGAGAGAGAGCGAGGACCATCACCAGTCCGAGCACAAAGTGAACGTATTCCATACCTGTAGCACCTGAGTAAATTGTAATTTTTGACCGGCGCCATCATAGACATTTGCACATTTAAAAATCAGATAGCCATCACAATCCCGCGCAATATTATGGAGGCAGGATAATACAAACGTTTTTAAATTAATTGTGCAATGAACTGATATTAATCGCGCAACACAGATATCATAAATCCTTTTAAAACATAATGTTGAGTAGTGGTGTCGCCGTTTTCATATTCTTTGAAAATATTTCATCAGCATTTTCGCAACATTCCCTGTGGCGCAGTAACTGCTCGCAGAATATTTTCCAGTCATTATATTAAAATACTGAAAATAGAAAACGTTTATCCGCGATAAATAATTAGATGTGTGTTTGAAAAATAGTCCTTATTACATTGTCAGTGCTCGCCCGCGATCGGTTTGGCAACAAATGAACCTTTCATGGCCCCTCGTGACCTGCCGTTCAAAAATCCGCCACATCCGGTGCCACATTCTGGTATGATGCGCGGCCTTAGCGCTCGCGCATCCCCGTTTTCTCCGAAATAGAGTCCTTTTGTGAACAACAGCGAATTTAGCAGCCTCAATCTCTCCCCCGCCCTGCAAGAGAACCTCATCAGCCTGGGTTACCTGCAGATGACCCCGATCCAGGCCCAGAGCCTGCCCCTGGTGCTCGATGGCAAAGACCTGATCGCCAAGGCAAAAACCGGCAGCGGCAAGACCGCCGCCTTCGGCCTCGGCCTGCTGGCCAAGCTCAACGTCAACCGCCTCGAAGTGCAGGCGCTGGTGCTCTGCCCGACCCGCGAACTGGCGGATCAGGTGGCTCAGGAGATCCGTCGTCTGGCGCGTGCCCTGCCCAACGTCAAGCTGGTCACCCTGTGCGGCGGTACCCCGACCGCACCGCAGTCCGCCACCCTGAGCTTTGGTGCCCACATCGCCGTTGGCACCCCGGGTCGTATTCTCAAGCATCTGGAGCAAGGCACGCTGGAACTCTCCGGCCTCAAGACGCTGGTGCTGGACGAAGCGGATCGCATGCTGGACATGGGCTTTGGCGAAGATATCAACCGGGTCATCAGCTATGCCCCCCAGCAGCGTCAGACCCTGCTCTTCTCCGCGACCTATCCGGAAGGGATCGCCCAGATGAGCCGCGGCGTGCAGCGCAATCCGGTCGAGGTGAGCGTGGAGTCCCTGCACGAGGGGAGCGCCATCGAACAGAAGCTCTACGAAGTGCCTGCCGGTCAGCGCCTCGACGCCCTCACCTGGCTGCTGAGCCACTACCAGCCAAGTTCCTGCGTGGTGTTCTGCAACACCAAGCGCGCCTGTAACGACGTGGCCGACCACTTAGCCGCCAAGGGCTTCTCGGCGCTGGCGCTAAACGGCGATCTGGAACAACGCGAGCGGGATCAGGTGCTGGTGCGCTTTGCCAACGGCAGCGCCACCATTCTGGTGGCCACCGATGTGGCGGCCCGCGGTCTCGACATCAAGGAGCTGGGCGCCGTCATCAACTACGAGCTGACCTACGATCCGGAAGTGCACGTGCACCGCATCGGCCGTACCGGCCGTGCCGGCCAACAGGGTCTGGCCCTGAGCCTCTATCAGCCGAACGAGGCCCAGCGCGTCAACTTTATCGAAGAGTACCAGCAGGCCCCGATGCCGCTGGGTGATCTCGACAGCATCGGCCGCGACATCAAGCCGATCGCCCCGCAGATGGTGACCCTCTCCATCGATGCAGGCCGCAAGACCAAGGTGCGGGCCGGTGACATTCTGGGCGCCCTGACCGGTGAAGGCGGCATTGCCGGCGCCGGCGTGGGCAAGATCCAGATCTCCGAACAGTACTCCTACGTCGCGGTGAAGCGCAGCGTGGCGAGCGCCGCCCTCAAGCGGTTGCAGGAAGGCAAGATCAAGGGTCGCAGCTACCGCGCCCGCAAACTGGGCTAAGGTTCTTTGCAAGCCGTTAGCCAGACCACAGGCGCCTGACAGGCGCCTGTTTCATATCTCCGATGCCGCCATGCGGCAAGACAGGCACCATGACCCAAGCAATCCAAACCGAAGTGAGCTGCCAGAACTGCGAAGCCTGCTGCTGCCGCCTCGAAGTGATGCTCTTTACCGATACCGGCGTGCCGGACCGTTATGTACTGGAACGGGAAGGCGAGATACCGGTTATGCGCCGGCTGGACGATGGCTGGTGCGCCGCCCTCGACCGCAACACCATGATGTGCCGTATCTACGAGGTGCGACCGCTGATCTGCCGCGAATTCGAAATGGGTGAACCCGACTGCGTTGACGAACGGGACAAGTGGTTTATCAAGCTGGAATGAATCCGAGCCAGCCAGGATGCGGGGTGGTCAAGCACCTGTCGGTTCGCAGGGAGTGGTGTTGAGCTGCTCCCCCAGCCACTGGATGGCCGCAGCCTCCTGCTCGAAGTAACGTACCGCCCGAAAGGGCAATCCCTTGAAGATGTTATCCGCCAGATAGCGCTTGAAGCCCCCTACGAAAACCACCGCCAGAAACTGACAGCCACTCTCGGCACACCAGCCAAACTGGCGACGAAAACGGGCCAGCACCTCGGGCCCGGCCGCTTCAAACTCGGTCGCGACCTCGACAATCCCCCAGGGGCCATCCATCAATCCGGCCAGTTCGTGACGAAAGCGCGCCTCATAGGCCATGGCACCAGCCAGATTGAAGGGGCCACTCGGGCGGCAGATCAGCATCTGACCCCTGCGCTCCATGTCAAATTGCCCATGTGGCTGCATGACTGCTCCCATTCCGTTACCACCACCATCGCCTGCAAATTGTTACCACAAGGTAATAATTTATAAGGAAAAGTCCAGCAGCAAACAGGCTTTTCCCAAAGCGTGCTCATCCTATCCGGCAAACCGTTGGCACCTCATGTTACCGACATCCCGCACCGAACCGATCTCAAGATGTGTGATTGCAGTTAACGAAACGTTACTGCTATTATCCGCGCCGCCACAAACATTCCACCAGCCGAAAGGTTTGGCACCCCAACAAGGATGTGCAATGAAAAACAGGGACTCGAGTCATTACCAACGGATCTGGCGCTGGCACTTCTACGCCGGTCTCTTTGTCGCCCCTTTCCTGATCCTGCTGTCACTGACCGGGATCGTCTATCTGTTCAAACCCCAGCTCGACAACCTGATGTACCCCGAGCTGATAAAGGTCACCCCAGCCAGCCAGACCCTGAGTGCCGACCAGCTGCTGGCCAAGGCGATGATGACCATGCCCGATGCCAGCCTGCGCAAATACCTGCCGCCTGCCGCTCCCGACTTGAGCGCTCAGTTCATCGTCAATCGGGGTGAGCAAGAGCTGACCCTGTTTATGGATCCCGCCAGCGGCGCCTTGCTCGGCACCATGGACAACAAGTGGAATCTGCAAGCGGTGGCTCGCTCCCTGCACGCCGACCTGCTGCTCGGCACCACGGGGGATCGGCTGATAGAGCTGTCTGCAGGCTGGGGGCTGGTACTGCTGCTGAGCGGCCTCTACCTCTGGTGGCCACGCAAGGGGCCCGGGGTGGGCGGTATTCTCTGGCCCAGAATAAGCCTGCGCGGACGCCTCTGGTGGCGGGATCTGCACGCCGTGGTCGGCTTCTGGGGCGCCGGTTTCCTGCTGCTGTTGCTGTTGAGCGGCATGACCTGGACCGGCTTCTGGGGCGATCAGTTTGCCGCAGTCTGGAACCGCTTCCCAGCCGCCATGTGGAATGAGGTGCCCAAGTCGGCACCGCTGGCCCGCACTCTGAATCAGGCCCATGAGCAAACCGTCCCCTGGGCGGTTGAGAACACCCCTATGCCCAGCTCGCAGCCGGTCGATGAGGGGCACGATCACGGTGCCATGAACCACGCCGAGCACGAGGGAATGGTGATGGCCAGCCAGCGGATCCCGCTGCAACAGGTGGTCGAGATCGCCCATGAGCGGAGAGTCCAACCGGGTTACAGCATCACCCCGCCGGTCGGCGCCACCGGCATCTACACCATCGCCCTGTTTGCCGACGATCCGCGCAACGACGCCACCCTGCATATCGATCAATACAGCGGCAAGGTGCTGGCCGATGTGCGCTGGCAGGATTACGGCCCGGTCGCCAAGACGGTAGAGAGTGGCGTCATGCTGCACATGGGCAAGCTCTACGGCTGGCCCCATCAGCTCGCCATGCTGCTTATCTGCCTGATGGTGCTGGCCAGCGCTGTGAGTGGTCTGTGGATCTGGTGGTGCCGCCGTCCGCAGGGCCGTCTCGCCGCGCCGCCACTGCCCACCAAACTCCCGCCGATGCGCGGTGCCATCGCCCTGCTCATTTTGCTGGGGATCGCCTTCCCGCTGGTCGGCGCCTCCATGGTCGCCATCTGGCTGCTGGATACCCTGCTCTTCTCCCGCCGCATGCTCAAAGTGGCTCGAGCCAGCTAAACCGGCCAAAACCAAAAAGGGCTCCCATCTCGGGAGCCCTTTTCATTATTCGCCTTGGCGAGCTGCGACCAGCTGTCAGGAGAGCGCCAACCCGAGGGAGAGCAGCAGACTGAACAGAAAGGCGCTGATGGCGGTCTTCTTGAGGGCACCGGTCAGCACCTCGCCATCGTAGCTTTCGCGCAAGGTGCGGGCCGCATCGCTGAGGGGCTTCATGGCGGGCAGGAAGATCCACGGCCAGAAGCTGGCGGGCTGGATCAGGATAAAGGAGATGGTTGCCAGCAACGCCGCCCCCAACAGTACCCAGTGATAAGCGATGGCGCGGTTGCGGCCAAGGCGCACCGCCAGGGTGATCTTGCCGCTGGCGGCGTCGGTCTCGATGTCGCGCACATTGTTGATATTGAGCACGGCGGTTGCCAGCAGGCCACAGGCGGTGGCGGGCAGCAGCAGATCCCACTCCAGCGTCTTGGTGAAGAGGTAGTAGGAGCCGAGCACCCCGAGCAGGCCGAAGAATAAGAACACCGAGATATCGCCAAACCCGCGATAACCGTAGGGAGTCTTGCCGACCGTGTAGGTCACCGCCGCGACAATGGCCGCGCCACCCAGTACCACAAATGCCAAAATCTGCAGCCACTGGCCACCAAAGGCACAGCCCAGCAGCAGCAGGCCACTGGCCACCGCCGCCAGCGCAGTCAGCCCCATCGCCACGCACATCTGCTTTTTGGTGATAAGACCGGAGACCACCGCCCGCTGTGGGCCGATCCGCTCGCCGTTGTCGGCGCCGGAGACCGCATCGCCGTAATCGTTGGCCAGATTGGAGAGGATCTGCAGCAAGATGGCGGTCAGCAGGGAGAGCGCCATGATGGTGCCATCGAAAGCGCCACGACTGGCAGCCAGCCCCGAGCCCAGCAGGATGGAAGAGCAGGCGAGCGGCAGTGTTCGCAAACGCGCCGCCAGCAACCAAACAGAGAAGGTATTTGTCATTTTGTGATGGCCAAACAATCGGATATTGATCGTGTTAAGGGTTATCGAACCGGATTTGGGTATACTTGGCCCCGGAGAGTGAAGCTCCCGCGGGCGATTTACATGGACGAATGGGCAGATAATATATAGGAAATCATCGCCCTTTGGCATAAACCTACGGCATCCAGCTACCGGATCGCTCGTTACTACCCGGCTCAGACAAGAATCCATGTTGGCTCAGACCCATATCAAGCAACAACTGGACGCCCTGCGTCACAGCAACGTCAGCGGCTTCGTACGGTTGCGAGTGGCGATCGAAATCCGCTCCTTTCTGGGCTGGCTCGCGGCGCAAACCCTCTATCCCCGCATCTACTGGCAGGCCCGTGGAGAGGCTCGTCCCGAGTATGTCGCGCTGGGCGCCATCCATGAACTGACCGAGCCGCACGCCATCAAGCAGGTGTGCACTAACACAGCCAACCAGCATCATGACGACAGCCCTCGCTACTATGGCGGACTGGCGTTTGATCCGGCCCAATCAGGCTGGCAAGGGTTTAGCCCCTGCCGTTTCGTGCTGCCCCGCATCGAGCTGGTGCGCCGTGGCGAGTGCGTCAGCCTCTGCCTCAACCTCTGGCTGGATGAAAACAATCTCGAGGCCGAACTGCAGGAGGCAGAAGCCGCCCTCGATGCCCTGCGCCCGGAAGCCCCGCTGCCCGCCCTGCAAAAGCAGCCCTGGCAGCGACAGGATTGCCCCGGCCCCGCCCAGTGGCAGACGCTGGTGGAGCGCGTCACAGCCCCCGATTTTCAGGCCCACACCCCCAAGGTGGTGCTGTCGCGGGAGAGCCTGCTGACCAGTCCGAACCACGATGCGGATATCAATCCCTGGGCCATGCTCGACCAGTGGGCCCGCCACGCCCAGGACTGCTTCCACTTCGGTTTTCAATTCTCCCCCGAGCAGGCCTTTATCGCCTGTTCTCCCGAGCGGCTCTACCGCCGGGAAGATCGCCACCTCTTTACCGAGGCGCTGGCGGGCACCATCCGCCGCTCCGGCGATGAAGAGGTGGATGCCCAACTGGCCGCCGAGCTGCTGGCCGACAGCAAGAACCGGCTGGAGAACCGGCTGGTACATGCCGACATCCTCAGCCGTCTGGCGCCACTGACCCACGATGCCACCCTGACCGAGCCGCGCATTCTCAAACTGCGGCTGCTGCAACACCTCAAGTGCGATATCGAAGCCGAGCTCAAGCCCGGGGTCTGCGACTGGCAGCTGCTCGACGCCCTCCACCCGACGCCGGCGGTGGGTGGTGCCCCGCGCGAGGCAGCGCTCGCCTTTATCCGCGAGTTCGAGCCCTATGATCGGGGCTGGTACGCCGGTGCCTGCGGCATGCTGAGCCGGGAGACGTCCGAGTTCTCGGTCGCCATTCGCAGCGCCCGCATTCAGCCGGGCAGCGTCACCCTGTTTGCCGGTGCCGGCATTGTCGCCGGTTCCGAGCCTGTCGCCGAGTGGGCCGAGCTCGACAACAAGATCGCCAATGTGCTCTCCCTGCTGGGATAGTCATTCACCCTTTTCACGCTACGAGAGCCCCTATGCCCACCCGTAAAGAGCCTGCCAGCGAAGAGTTTGCCTGCACCCCGTTTTCGAGCCAGCACGCCACCTTCAACCACGTCTGGTCCTCCCTCTTGCTGGAGGAGCTCTTTCGCCTCGGGGTGCGCGACATCGCGCTGGCCCCCGGCTCCCGCTCTGCGCCGCTGACCATGGCGGCTGCGGCCCATCAGGGCTTTCGTCGTCACCTGCACTTTGACGAGCGCGGTCTCGGCTTTATGGCGCTGGGGCTGGCCAAGGGGAGCAACCGGCCGGTGGCGGTGATCATGACCTCGGGTACTGCGGTGGCCAACCTCTGGCCCGCCGTGGCAGAGGCCCAGCTCACCGGCGTGCCGCTGATTATTCTCTCCGCCGATCGCCCTCACGAGCTTATCGACAACGGCGCCAATCAGGCGATCGACCAGCAGGGGATCTTCGGCCGCTACCCCGTCTATCAGCAGAACCTGCCGAGCCCCACCCCGACCATTCCGGCGGCGTTTGTGCTGAGTTCGGTGGACCAAGCCTTGGCCAAGCAGGTGCTCACCCCCGGGGTGGTGCACTTCAACTGCATGTACCCCGAGCCCCTCTATCCGGGCGAGCACTATCAGGATTTCTCCGACTATCTGGCCCCCCTCGGTGACTGGCTCGGCTCGCACAAGCCCTGGAGCCCGTGGCAGCAAAGCGAGCCGAGCTGCCCACCTCAGGCGGAGTGGGAAACCTTTCGGCAACAGCACGGCATTATTGTCGCCGGCAGGATCACTGACCCCGAACAGGCACAGGTGGTCGCCGAACTGGCAGAGCAACTTGGCTGGCCGTTGCTGGCAGATCTGCAGAGCCAGATCCGCTTCGACAGCCGCAACCTCATCCATATGGATATGGCGCTCAACGACCCTGAATTCGTCGCCGAGCTGGGCCGCGCCGAGGTGCTGCTGCAATTTGGCGCGCGGCTTGTTTCCAAGCGGCTCGGCCAGTTCATCAAGCACCATTCATGGCAGGATTACTGGCTGGTGGATCCGCAACCGGCGCGGCTGGATCCCGACTACCGGCTGCGCAACCGGCTGCTCTGCAGTGCCAGCGCCTTTGCTGCGGCCCATCCGGTCACCACACAAGCCCCTTGGCACACATTGGCCGAGCGGCAATACAACGCCAGCCAGCAGATCGCCGCTGCCTGCGAGCACTTCTCCGAACTTGGGGTCTGCCATCGCCTCAATTCCCTTATCGAAGGACAGCTGTTTGTCGGCAACAGCATGCCGGCACGACTGATGGATATGCTCGGCGAAACGGGCAAGGGGCCGAGCCGGGTGATGACCAACCGCGGCGCCTCCGGCATCGATGGCCTGATCGCCACCGCCTACGGGTTTGCCCAATCGATAGAGCCGGGCAGCGATGAGCCCACCACCCTGCTGCTTGGGGATCTCAGCGCCCTGCACGATCTCAATAGCCTCGCCCTGCTCAGCAAGGCGAGCCGACCGCTGGTGGTGATCCTGCTCAACAACGATGGCGGCAGCATCTTTCGTATGTTGCCGGTGCCCACCGAAGGGGAGCTGCTGGAGAGCTACTACCGGCTGCCCCACGGCCTCAGTTTTGAACATGCTGCAGCCATGTTTGGTCTCGCCTATCGGGCGCCGACCACCCTGCCCGAGTTCGAACGCGATTACAGCGCCGCCCTCCAACATGGCGTTACCTTGATCGAGATCCGGGTGCCGAGCGAGCAGGTGGCCGATGATCTCAAGGCGCTGGGGGCCGCCATCCGTGGCAAATAAAAATGCCCATGTGCCGCTGGTGCTGCTGCACGGTCTGCTGGGGGATGGCGGCGACTGGCAACCGGTGATCGACCGGCTGCCCGCCATCCGCTGCATCGCCCTCGACCTGCCGGGCCACGGCCAGCATAGCGCTCTCAACGTCAGCGACTTTGAGCAGAGCCACCAGTGGCTGGTCGCCGAGCTGGCCAGCCGCAACATTGAACGCTATCTGCTGGCGGGTTACTCGCTGGGTGGGCGACTGGCCCTCTATCACGCCAGCCGCGAGCCAGCCGGGCTGCAGGGGCTGCTACTGGAGAACTGCAACCCGGGACTACCGGCCTGTGAACGGGCCGCCCGCATCCAGCACGATGAACAGTGGGCGCGGCGCTTTGAGCAGGAACCACTGGCTGACGTGCTGGCAGATTGGTACCGGCAAGGGGTGTTTGCCGATCTTGACGATGCGGCCCGGGCCCGCCAGATCGCCAGCCGCCTTGGCAACGACGGTCAGGGCATCGCCACCATGCTGCGCGCCACTTCGCTCGGCAAGCAGCCGGATCTCTCCCCCTGGCTCATGGCGAGCCAGCTGCCGGTTACTTATGTGAGTGGCAAGCGGGATCACAAATTCCATCAGCTGGCTTGCCAGCTGGCGAACCAGGATCGCAGAATCAACCACTTGGTGCTGGATGGCGGCCATAATCTGCATGCCCATCAGCCTGATAACTTTGCCCGACTCCTCGCGGAGTGGGTCAACCAACAAGAAGAGACGAGTCATGATTGAAGCAATGACGGAAGCTGAACTGTATGCACCTGTTCAACATGCCAGGATTGCTCAACTCAGAGTTCAACTCGGTGCTCAACTGCACTCTCCCAGATCAGAAGGAAAAAACCATGATTGAAGCAATGACGGAAGCGGAACTGTACGCTCCGGTTGAGTGGCAGGATTGCTCCGCCGGTTACGAGGACATCCTCTATCACAAGTCCAACGATGGCATTGCCAAGATCACCATCAACCGTCCCCAGGTGCGCAACGCCTTCCGCCCCCGTACCGTCAAAGAGATGCTGCAGGCGCTGGCCGATGCCCGTTATGACGATCAGATCGGCACTATCATCCTGACCGGTTTTGGCGAGAAAGCCTTCTGCGCCGGCGGCGACCAGAAGATCCGTGGCGACTACGGTGGATACCGCGATGACGAGGGAACTCACCACCTCAACGTGCTCGACTTCCAGCGCGACATCCGCACCTGCCCGAAACCTGTGGTTGCCATGGTAGCGGGCTACGCGGTCGGTGGCGGCCACGTGCTGCACATGATGTGTGACCTGACCATCGCCGCCGACAACGCCCAGTTTGGCCAGACCGGCCCGAAAGTAGGCTCCTTCGACGGCGGTTGGGGTGCTTCCTACATGGCTCGCATCGTCGGCCAGAAGAAAGCCCGCGAAATCTGGTTCCTCTGCCGCATGTACGACGCCCGGCAAGCCCTCGACATGGGTCTGGTCAACACCGTCGTGCCGCTGGCGGATCTGGAGCGTGAAACCGTGCGCTGGTGCCGCGAAATGCTGCAAAACAGCCCGATGGCGCTGCGTTGTCTGAAAGCGGCGCTCAACGCTGACTGTGATGGTCAGGCAGGCTTGCAGGAGCTGGCGGGCAATGCCACCATGCTGTTCTACATGACCGAAGAGGGTCAGGAAGGCCGCAACGCGTTCAACGAAAAGCGTCGCCCCGACTTCTCCAAATACAAGCGGAACCCCTGATGACACTAGCCCTGTATCGCTATCAACTGCCTTTTACCCAGCCCCTGACCTTTCACGGCAAGGTGGAGGTGGCGCGAGAGGGGCTGTTGGTGCGCATCAACGACGGCTGGGGGGAAATCGCCCCCCTGCCCGGCTTCTCGAAAGAGAGCCTGCAACAGGCAGAGGCAGAAGCCCTTGCCGCGCTGGCGGCCCTGGCCGCCGGCGACACCCCGAACCCCGTGCTGCCGTCGGTGCAATTTGGCCTCGACTGCGCGCGCCGGACATGGCCCGAGCAGCGCAACCCGCTGCCGGAGCCCTATCCCCTCATTCAAGGCTCCCCCCAGGAGCTGCTGCGCAACTGGAAAGAGTGGCTGCACCGCACGCCCGGCAAGGCCAAGCTGAAGGTGGCACGCTACCCGATGCGTGACGAGCTGGCGCTGATCCGCCTGCTGTGCGATCGCCTCCCCTCCCTCAAGCTGGTGCTGGATGCCAACCAGGGCTGGACCCGCGAGGAGGCGTGGACCTTCTGCGGCCACCTCGACCCGAATCGCATCGAGTATCTGGAAGACCCCTGCGCCGACTTTGCCGACATCGCCTTTGTCGCCAACCGCACCGGCATGCCGGTGGCGCTGGACGAACTGCTGGCGCAAGGCAAGCCGTGGGAGCCGATCCCGCAACTGCGAGCGCTGGTACTCAAACCCACCCTACTCGGTTCGCTGGCCAACTGCGAAGCGCTGATCGCCCGCGCCCGCGAACTGCGGCTCAAGGTGATCATATCCTCCTGCTTCGAATCGGATCTGGGCCTGAACCAGCTGTTTCATCTGGCTGGCGAATGGGCTCCCGAACAGGCACCAGGTCTGGATACCCGCCGCTGGATGGCTGGCAACCTGCTGGGGGAAGATGGCAAACCGGATCTGAGCCGACTGGAGCAACTGTATTACCGTGATTGACCCTTCCCGTTCACCCGAACAGACACCTTGCCCGGTACGCCACCGGGCAATCACAGCACCGAACCGCATTGCCATCCACGCCGCCTCGCCTCTCAGTTATCGCCAGCTCGATGCTCGCCTCAACAGCCTGTGCCAACAGCTGGAACAAGCCGGAGTGCGTCGTGGCGCTCATCTGGCGGCGGTGGTGCGCGGTGCGCTGGAAGATGTGCTGCTGGCGTGGGCCTGCGTGCGCAGCGGCGTGGTGTTCTGCCCGCTCAACCCCGCCTTTCCTCTCGAAAAGCAGCGCGAGCTGGCGGTGCAACTCGATGCCGATGCCTTCTGGTCGGCAGGGGAGATCCCGACAGGCAACTGGCAGCCCTTGCCGATCGACTTCACGCGCGAACTGCCAGCAAGAGAGGAAGCGTGGCCGCTGGAATCGACCCAACTCAACAATATGATCCTCACCTCCGGCTCCAGCGGCACGCCGAAAGCGGTGGTGCACCGGCTCTGCAACCACCTTGCCTCGGCACGCGGCTCTGCCACCCTCATTTCCCTCGATGAAAAGTCCGGCTGGCTGCTCTCCCTGCCGCTGTTCCATGTGGGCGGCTACGCCATCCTGTTTCGGGTCTTTCTGGCGGGCGCCACGTTGGTGCTAGACGATCGCAGTCAGCCGCTCAAGGCGCGGCTTGAACAGCAGCCCATTACCCATCTCTCGCTGGTGCCGACCCAGCTCTGGCGACTGCTGGCAGAGGGTTTTGACCCCGCCCGTACCCGCCTGCGCGAGCTGCTGCTCGGTGGCGCCGCCATCCCGCAGCCGCTGGTGAGCCGCCTCTGCGCCATGGGGCTCGAACCCAAGGTGAGTTATGGTCTCTCCGAGATGGGCAGTCAGGTCTGCACCGCTATCCCCGGCGATGCAGGCGTAGTTGGCAAACCGCTACCGGGGCGGGAAGTGTGCATCAGGGAGCAGGAGATCTGCGTGCGCGGCGCCACCCTGTTTGCCGGTTACTACCGCGATGGAACTCTCGATCTGCCCCTTGATGCTGACGGTTGGTTTCATACCCGCGACAAGGGCCACTTCAGCGAGAACGGCGAACTGGTGGTAGAGGGGCGACTCGACAACCTCTTTATCTCGGGGGGCGAAAATATCCAGCCCGAGACCATCGAGCAGCGGCTGGTGGATCACCCGGCCGTCGCCCAGGCACTGGTGGTGCCGGTACCAAGCGACGAGTGGGGCCAGCGCCCCGCCGCCTTTATCGACTGGCACGGCGAGCCGGTTCCCTACCCCGAGCTGGCAGTCTGGATCCGCGCCACCCTGCCCGGCTTTATGGTGCCCGACCGCTGGCTCCCCTGGCCCGATCTCGGCGGTAATCTCAAACCCCAGCGCAAACTGTTTCAACAGTGGGCCATTGAATAACCGAAGAGCGGTGGTTGACCCAACCGACGGGAGTAACACCGGCAACCGGATGTGATGTTGCTCCCATTTTCGTGATTTCACTCCATACATGAGAATGTCTCATGTGAGCCTTTACTACTGCTGAAGCGCCCTCATACCACTCACCCGAAATATAAAGTACATCTTATTGATTTTTATCTTTTTTAAATCACCATTGATGTTCTTTTGAATCCCTATAAATTGCCTATCGGTTACAACGCAGACAATAACAAGGGATAAAAATGAATCGTTCAGGTTCCGGGTGGCTGCTATTGGCAGCACCTCTGCTTTTTGCCTCCTCAACACAGGCCAACTACTCCCCCAGCGGCTGGCGACAGTATCAGCTGACTGGCGAATCGAGTCGGCAACTGGCCGCTCGCATCACCGAGATCACCTACGAGCTCAAGGCGCGCAGCAGCAATGCACCCTATCAGCAGCTTAGGGTCTACCGCCGCTTCGACTGGCAGAGCAGCGATCTCGCCGCACTGGCCGAGCAACAGTGTGGCGAGCCGCAGCTCAAGGTAGATGCGGGCTGGCGGATCCGCTTCGTGCGCTGTGAAGATCGGATTCCGGCGGGCAAGCTGATCCCGGCCAGCAGTTATGACTTTGGTTATGGCCTCAAGCAGGGTCGCTGGGAGCAACTGGCGGGCACGCCGACCGCCCAGCGGCAGGATCGTCTGCCGCTGCCGCAAGCCATCATCCTGGGTCAGAGCGAAAGAGAGCTGGATCGCTGCGAACTCAACGCGCAGGGCCGCTGCGCCGAGTCGGAGTGGCACTATCAACCGCAGGATTGGCAGCAGTTGCAGGTACTTGAAGAGACCCCGAGTGAGCGGGATGGCCGGTTGGAGCAGATCTTCTTCCGTCTGCAACCGGTGGCAGGCAGTCAGGCGGCCGCTCAGGTCAGCGAGATCCACGTCTGGCGCCGCTATCAGTGGCAGCTGGATCAGCTCACGCCTCAGCAGGAGTGTGATGAGCCGCAGGAGCGCAAGGAGGGGAGCAACACCATCCGCTATCGCATCTGCCGTCAGGTGATCCCCGCTGGCAGCGAGGTTCAAGTAACGTTGCAAGATAGCGGTTACCAATACCCGGTCGCTGGCGGCGAGTGGCAACCCCTGCCAGAGAGCAAAGAGTGGCAGGAGAGCCGGGTGCTCAATCGCCCCATCGTGCTGGCCAGCAAGGAGGAGCAGCTGGAGTGCCGTCGCGCCAACGGTCGTCTCTGCTCCGAGCCAGAGCAACCCGATGTGGATCTGCTCGACAGCGATGCCGCCAAACTGGTGGCCGACGTGAGCGGCCAGAATAGCCCTGCCTGGCAGGCGGATTACGGCCACGATGACGCCAAGCTGATGGCGGTGGTGCGCGGCATGCGTGCCCTGCTGGCGGCCAACCAGCCGACCCATCCGGCAATGGACAAGCTGCTCTATTATGTGCGCGCCCACAACTACCACGGCGGCGTTGGCAAAGAGAGTGATCAGGCCGCCCGGGCTCTGGCCGGGGTGATGATTGATCTGCTCAACCACCCATTGCTGCTGGGAGCTGAACCGCAGGATCAGGCTGGCACAGTGCTGGAAGCCTGGAGCGTAGCGGCGCAGGGACAACTTGGGCAAGCCGCCTTCCGCCAGAGTGCCGCCCCCATGCTGGCCCAGCTCAACCAGGCGCTCGGCTATGCGGTGCAACATGCGGCGCAGCTCAATGGCCACAAACCCTGGGCCGATGGCCTGTTCGAGCTGCTCAATCTGGTCGATCAGAGCGCCTCTTACGGTCAGCAGGCTGACTTCAGCGCAGCTGTGCTGCAACAGGAGGCGGCATTGCGCCAGAGCCTGCTGCAACTGGGCCTGAGCGAGCTGGCCCTCTGGAAACAGCGCGATGGCTCACGGGATCTGTTTATCTTCAACAACATCCTCGATGCCCATAGCCGCCTCTACCAGATGATGCGCTACCTCCATCACACCAGCCCGGATAAGGCGATCGCCTATCGCCAACAGCTGGATCGCGATGTCATCGCCATCATGCGCCAGCAGGGGCTTGTTCCGGGCGGCCAGCATCCGGCAGCCATGCTGGAAGAGGTATCCCTGACCCTCTCCAGCTACTACCTCACCTACACGGATCGCACCAGCGAAGCCTGTGTCAGCGGCGAGTTCGCCGGGCTTTGTACCCCGATCCGCATGGAAGATATTCTGCCGTTCGAGCACACCTGCTCACCCACCCTGCGTCTGCGCGCTCAGGATCTGACCCAGGCTCAGGCCGAAGGGATCTGCCGCGAGCTGGGTGATGAAGAGCAGCGCTTCCACCAGCAGATGGAGACAGGCTGGCAACCGGTGGCCGATGATCACAACGAGGCGCTGGAGCTGGTGATCTTCAACTCCTCCGCCGACTGGGGCCGCTACGGCAGCGCGCTGTTTGGTGTCTCCACCGACAATGGCGGCATCTATATCGAGGGGGATCCGGCTCGCCCCGGCAATCAGGCCCGCTTCTTCGCCTATGAGGCGGAGTGGAAACGCCCCGCCTTCCAGGTGTGGAACCTGCGCCACGAGTACGTTCACTATCTGGATGGCCGCTTCAACCAGTACGGCAGCTTCGGCCACTATCCGCTCAACCGCACTACCTGGTGGGCCGAGGGGATTGCAGAGTACATCGCCCACGGCCAGTGCTTTGCCCGAGGTCTGGATAACGTGGCAAATCGCCCCGCCAACCAGCGTCCGACACTGGCGGCGATCCTCCACCTTGACTACGACCAGGGTGGCGAGATGGTCTACTCCTGGTCCTATACCGTGCACCGCTTCCTCAACGATACCGGTCGCGGCGCCAGCTGGCTGGCGCTGGCACAAGCGCTGCGCAATCCGGATCGGCAGCAGGCGATGAGCGACTTCGAAGGGGAGCTGGACCGCCTGATCGCCAACGACAGCGACGCCTATCAGGCGTGGCTCGCCCGGGATCTGCTGCCCTGGTGGCAAGCCAACAAGGAGTCAGACGCCTGCAAGGGTAACGACTCCGCCCACTGATAAACCTTCACCGACCAGAGGGGCTGCCACCGCTGCCCCTCTCTTCATCCTCCCGATCTCCCGGCCTCTGCTGCGACAACCTCTGCCCGAATGAGGTGCCCGCCCGTTATCAAGCCTGACGCCAGCGGCCGAGTTGTAATAGAATGCCGATAGCCACTCCCAACTTCAGACCCTGACCGCACCGCGCATGAAGAAGTTTGCCAAGATCCTCCTCGCCTGCCTCGTTTTGCTGCTGGCCCTGATTGCCATGCTGCTGGGCTACAGCGAGTGGATCGTCTCGGATGCCCGTCACTACACCTACGATCGGGTGGACAAGGTGCCCTACAACCGGGTTGCGGTGGTGCTGGGTACCTCCAAATATCTCTCCGGTGGCGGCCCTAACCACTACTTCAAATACCGCATCAAGGCGGCGGCCGAGCTCTACAACAATGCCAAGGTGGACTTCATCATCGTCTCCGGTGACAACGCCACAGTGCAGTACAACGAGCCGCGCCAGATGCGCCGCGCCCTGATCAAGGCGGGTATCCCCGCCTCCGCCATCTATATGGATTTCGCCGGATTCCGCACCCTCGACTCAGTGGTTCGCGCCAAGGAGGTGTTCGGCCAGGAGCGCTTTACCGTGGTCTCCCAGGGCTTTCATAACGAGCGGGCCATTTTCATCGCCCGCCATTTCGGTATCGATGCGGTCGGCTTCAATGCCGAGGATCCCAGCGCCTATCAGGGGATACGCACCCGGGTGCGGGAAGTCTTTGCCCGCCTGATGGGGTTGCTCGACCTCTATGTACTGGACAAGGGGCCCAAGTTCCTCGGGGCACCGGTCCCCATCGGCCTGCCTGTGCCTTGCCAGTCACTGAGTACCATCGGCAGTCTGCAACCCTGCCTAAAACAACCCAAACCGGCGCTGGATGAGGCCAAGCCAGCGGCAGTCTCTGCCGCGGTTGCCACCGAGTCAGCAACTTCGTCTGCCTCGGCCACGACTGAACAAGTCACTCCTGCTTTATCCGCAGCAGCAACGACTGATCCGGTCACTCCCGCCAAATCCGCGGCAGAAACCACCGCAGAGGCGCCCAGCGCGGCCTTGCCCACATTGCCGGTGGCCTCTTCAGCCGCCAGCGCCAGCACAGCCACACCATAAACAGACGACCCGCCAACTGGCGGGTCCTGTTATTGCAGCGCAGGTTGTGGCGGCGATCCTGCACACCCATACCCAGCGACCAAGTCAGCCTATCGCCGCCTGATAGCGGCGGGCCACTTCGGCCCAATCCACCACCTGATAGAAGGCTGCGATATAGTCAGGACGCTTGTTCTGGTACTTGAGATAGTAGGCGTGCTCCCACACATCCAGCCCCAGGATCGGGGTATGGCCATGCATCAGGGGACTATCCTGATTGGCACTGCTCTCCACCTGCAATCTGCCTGCCTTGTCCACCACAAGCCAGGCCCAGCCGCTGCCGAAGCGGCTCAGGGCAGCCTGAGTGAAGGCCTGCTTGAAGGCATCGAATCCCCCCAATTCCCGCTCGATGGCCAGAGCCAGTTCACCACCCGGCTCACCGCCCCCCTGCGGGCTCATCACCAGCCAGAACAGGGAGTGATTGGCATGGCCGCCACCATGGTTGCGTACCGCCCCCTGCAGGGCGGTTGGCAGGGTGTCGAAGCGGCGCAGCAGCTCCTCTACCGGCAGTACGGCCAGCTCGGGCGCCGTTTCTAGTGCGGCGTTGAGGTTGTTGATATAGGTCTGGTGATGACGGTTATGGTGGATCTCCATGGTCAGGGCATCGATATGGGGTTCCAGTGCGTCGTAGGCATAGTTCAGGGCTGGCAGGGTATGGCTCATGATGACCTCTGTTCGGATTAATGGAGCTGGGATGAGGGCTCGCTCTGACACAGGCAGTGACCGAGCGAACGCATGATCCCGGCGTGGCTGCCGTGGCGCTGAACGAACGTCAGCAACTCGGCACGGGTTGTTCGGGTATGGCGCAAAGCCGCCTCTCGCAAGCGAGAGGAGCAAGCGGGGGAGTGACAGGTCGCCAGCAGGCAGTCGTGCACATAGCAGAGCAGATCGGCGGCGCGATCGGGCAGAGTCATGGCCACCAGCAGATCCGCCAGATTGTGGTGAGCCACGACCAGCGCAGCCACCGCCTCATCCGCGTCGTGCCATTGCACCAACTGCTGACGAGCCAGCCAGAGCGCCTGCTGATAATGAGCCAGCGCATGATGATACTCGCCGCAATCAAACAGCCGGCTGCCCTCTCGGGTCTGCTGTTTCCAGTGACTCATGCTGCTGCCACCTTCGGTCGACTCGACCCACCCCTTCACCCAGGTTGCTGTCATATGCTTTACACCAACAAATGATAATAATTATCATTACATGAATCATATCCGGGAGACAAGGGGCGTCGGGATCGCAGTAAACAGCCAAAACAGCGCGGCCACTCCTTGGCAAGGAGTGGCCGCTTGAGGCACCGGTCAGTGGATTCGACCGGCTAATTGGAAGTTAACGGCAGGTCAGATGTTGTTGGCGGGCGAGGGTGGGGCAATCCCCAGCAGCATATGATCCATCATCCCCACCATGCGCCCTATCTCGGGCTTGGTGATGGTATCGTTGGCCCCCAGTTGCAGCGCTTTCTGACGGTTGTCATCGCTCATCAGGGAGGAGAACATCACGATGGGCATCTCCTTGTAGGAGGGGGTATCCCGCAGCCGCTTGAGCAGGTGCATGCCATCCATGCGCGGCATCTCCACATCGGTGATCACCGCGTTGACAAAGCCGGTCACCGGCATTCTCTCCTCCTGGGCCAGACGATCGAAATCCGTCATCATCTCCAGTCCCTCTCCCCCATCCTTGGCCGTGATCACGTTGTAACCAGCGGTGCGCAGGGTGGTCTCGATCATCTTGCGGATAAAGGCCGAGTCGTCCACCACCAGAATGGTCTTGCCCTGACGCAGCGCCATCATGCGATCGTCGATAAGCACCTTGCGATCCTGGGTGACGTCGTACTTCTCCATGCTGAGCTCGGGGTTGATATCGGCGATGATCTTCTCGAAATCGAGGATCATGATGAGGTTGCCATCGCGCCTGACCACGGCCACCACGCAGTCGTTCTCCCCCGCCTCCAGAAACTGGCTGGGGGACTCCACATCCTCCCAGGAGACCCGGTGAATCCGGCTGACGCTATCGATCAGAAAACCGTTGGCCATCTTGTTGAAGTCAGTGACGATCACCACCTTGTGGCTGGGGTCAGGGTTGGTCTTGATGCCGAGCCAGCCCGCCAGATCCACCAGCGGGATGAGGCGATCCCGCAGGGAGAATACCCCCACCATATGACGCTGGGCATTGGGGTAATCTGTGGTCTCCGGCACCCGGATCACCTCGCGTACCTTGGCGACGTTGATCCCGTAATAAGCGGTTTTTTCACGACCGTCCGGTAGCTGCTTCTTGAGGTGAAACTCGATGATCTCAAGCTCGTTGGTGCCACTTTCGGTCAGGATAGATTTACGCTCTTCCCCATCTTTGGACATCATGGTGACTCTCATTCTGGTTGCGCGGGCAGCAGACCGCTGCGGTTTTCCCTCAGTATAGGAATGGAATTCACCCAACGGCTCGGATCTCGGCAAGATTGCATCGTTAACCGCTTGATCCCGCAGGCTGGCGGGATCGTATCTGCCAATCAGGACAACATTGGCGGATGGTGAAATCCATCATGTACTCAAAAGGAGCCTTAGATGAGTAAAGGTATCGTCGTAATTGGCGCTTCTGGCGGTATCGGGGCGGCTCTGGTGACACACTGGTTGGCGGCGGGTGTCGGGCCAGTGATTGCCATCAGCCGTCAGCCCGCACCTGCTGGCCTCTCATCGCCGGGTCTGCACTGGCTATGTTGTGATTACAGCGATGAGAAGATGGCAACTACGGTAGCCCGCATCGCGGAGTTGGCACCGAGACCGCATCGGGTGGTGATCTGCAACGGCATCCTGCATCAGGGGGAGATCCAGCCAGAGAAGCGACTCGAAGCAATCAATCTCGATGCCATGACCCGCGTCTACCAGACCAATGCCTTGCTGCCGCTGCGCTGGATCAGCCAGTTGTTACCGCTGTTTGGCCGCGAGCCTTGCACTCTGGCCGTTCTCAGCGCTCGGGTCGGCAGCATTGGCGACAACCGAGCGGGCGGCTGGTATGGCTATCGCGCATCCAAGGCCGCCCTCAACATGCTGCTCAAGTGTGCCGCCATCGAGCTGGCCCGGCGGGCCCCAGGCGTCAAATTGCTGGCTTTCCACCCCGGCACAGTGGATACCCAACTCTCTCGCCCGTTTCACGCCAATGTACCGCCAGGAAATGTGCAGAGTCCCGAGCTGGTAGCCGACCATCTGATTAACCAGATGAACCGGCTGCAACCGGATGGCGAGCTGAGCTTTCTCGACTGGCAGGGCAAACCTATCGAGTGGTAGAGGAGATCAGGAGACGCGCCAGCAGCGCCCGCAGCGCCTTGATCACGGCGGGCTTGCCCGCCAGTTGCAACCTCGCAGCCAGCGCCCCCCACTCTGCGTACTGCCAGATGGGGGCGATCAGCAGATAACGCTCGTCAGGAGTCAGTGAAGCCAGCACAGCCAGATGGCGTGCCAGCCATAACTGCAAGCTGGATTGGCTCAGTTCAAACGGCTTGTGATGCAGGGCAAAGCACTCAACCTCATCGCGCTCGAACTCGTCAAGCTCAGCCGCGGTGACGGTGCTGCCTTGCAGGCATTGCCATACCAGCTCGGGCTCCAATCCTTTCAGCTCGCCCGCCAGCAGGGTCGGCAACTGGCGAATGAAACGCTGCTGCCACTGATCCAACTCGGGCTCATGTTCGGGTTTCAGCGCCTTTAGCAGCAGGGCTGCGTGGCAGCCGCTGGCGGCATCCCGTTGCAGGCCGATGCGCAGCACCGTCAGTCCTGCCTTGCGCCAGAAGGGGAGCAGGTCGGCGCTGGCCGAAAAAGCCGAGCCAAGGTAATCGATCCCCGCCTGACGATAATGTTCTTCAAGCCTGCCAAGCAGCAGCGACCCCAGACCGTGCCGGTGCAGCTCGGGATGGATGGCGATACGCATCACCCGGGCGTAGCTGCGCCCCCCCGCCGTTTTGAAACCGGCGTGGGCCAGCAACGACTGGGGCAGCAGATGGCCGCGCGGACGGCGACGCCCGGCCCAGATCGCCTCGGCCAGCTCGGGTTCTATTCCCCCTTCCCGCGCCACCAAGGCCACTCCCAGCAGGCTCGCATCCTGCTCCAGCAGATGGATGTCGAGATCCGGGCTCTCCAGCAGGGATCTGAGATCGCTCGGCGTAGTCTGGTAGTGAGCCAGCACCAGCAAGCCGAACAGCTGGTTGAGCAACGTCTCATCGCTCTCCAGCGCCTCCTGACTGACCAGACGCCAGCTCGGGTTGGTCGGCGACATAGGCGCCGCCACTTCGGCATTGAGGCCGAGCAGGCGGAAAATCAGCAGCTCCAGCGGATCACGCTCACTCCAGCGAATGGGCTCAGAGAGGCGGATCTCCTGCCACTCCGGGGTCTGGCTATCGAGCACCCGCTTGAAGCGCAGGTGAAAACCGCGCCCCGTCCCCTCGTAACCGTGCTCGGTGGTGGCAAACACGATGCGGCTGTGGCGGGCCAGCATGGCCTCGAGCAGCGGGGTCGGAATGGCGGCCGCTTCATCCACCAGCAGCAGATCGGGATTCATCGCCTCGTGCACCAGCCGATCCGGCGAGCAGTAGCTCAGTCCGGTCAGCTGTTCCGGCGTAGTATCTAGCCCGCGAGCGGCGTGGCCAAACAGGGTCGCTACCGTTGCCTGCGAGGGGGCCGTCACCACTATGTTCAGCGAGGGTTGCTGGCGCAGCAGCTCGGCGGCAGCCAGCCCCAGCAGCGCACTCTTGCCTCGGCCGCGGTCGGCGCTCAGCACCAGTGGCCGACGACGATGGCCGTGCAACACCTTGTGGATGGCGGGCAGTGCCCGTGTCTGATCGCAGCTCAGCCTGCGCTCCGGCCCAATCGGTTGCCACGGCTGCGAGCAAACCGGCGGCTCCAGAGAGAGGGCTGGATCACCTTCCAGCAACCGCACCTGTCGGGCGATAAAGCCGTGACCGGCCCGACCCGCCTCCTCCGGCTGGGCCACCAGCCGGATCCTGTCAGGATCCGGCCATGAAGGCCACTCTACTCTGGGCGGCGTCAGCAGCAACAGCAAGCCACCGGCGCATAGAGTGCCAGCCAGCGCCCCGAAGGCGTCGGGATGAAAGCCGCTGAAGGCGTTGAACACCAGCGTGTCGCACTCCTGACCGAGCCGCTGTAGCGCCTTGGCGGCGGGTTGCGGGGCATAACTCTCGGGCCCGGCGCCCAGCCAGAAGACGGTCTCACCGAGCAGGGATTGGGCGCGGGCAATGCACTCGGCCTCCTCCCCCTCCAGCCAGATCAGGCGCCGCTCACCGGCGCGGGCCAGCGCATTGCGCAGGCTGTTGAGCTCAGGCGGCGTCATGAAGCCTGGCTGTCAGCCGGTTTGCGGGGCTCGAACATGCGATCTCCCATCTGATCGATAAAGGTGTGGGCCTTCTGCACCATGAAACGCTCGGCATCGGCCGGATTGGCAAACAGATCGGAGCGGATGAAACGGTGGGTTTGCAGCACGCCGTCCAGCTCTTTGGTGATGCGGCCAGCCAACCGATACTGACCCCCTTCTGCCATGGGCTCCGGATAGATGAGATAGCCAGCATATTCGGTGGGAGTGACTTCCGGCGCCTTGGTCGGCTCGCCCCCGAACAGGGCGCTGAACAGTTTCTTGAGCATGGTGATCTCCTTTGGTTGCCAGTATTGTCCCCAAGGGGTTACACAGTGGCAAGCAGGGGATCTTATTACCAATGGTTATTTGCACTACGAACCATTCTCATTTAGATTTCATCTCATTCCACAAGAGGTGACCATCATGTACGTCTGTTTGTGCCGCGGCATCACAGATACCCAGATCCGCAAAGCGGTGCAGTCAGGTAAAAGCGAATTCCGCCAGCTCAAGCAGTCGCTCGAGGTGGGCGCCCAGTGTGGCAAATGCGTGCGCATGACCATGGAGATCATCGCCGCAGAACTCGACAAGCTGGAGCAGGAGCAACCCGTGCTCTACTACGAAGTGGCGTGATCCGGACACCTCTTTTCTGATGCGACCCGCCAACAGGGTCACCCCTTTTCTCAGGCGAGCTGGCTCGCCAGACCTCTTGTTGTCACTTTTCTGGACTAAGCTCTAACGATCGGAGCCTCAGGCACGAACCAAGGAGCACTGTCGATGAAAGGAGACCCCAAGATCATTGCCCACCTCAACAAGGTGCTGGCCAATGAGCTGATTGCCATCAACCAATACTTCCTGCACGCCCGCATCTACGATGACTGGGGCCTCAAGGCGCTCGGGCACAAGGAGTACCACGAATCCATCGACGAGATGAAGCACGCCGACGAGCTCGTCAAGCGGGTGCTGTTTCTCGAAGGGCTGCCCAATTTGCAGGATCTCGGCAAGCTGCGCATCGGTGAAACCGTGGAAGAGATGCTGCGCTGCGACCTCTCGCTGGAGATGGATGCCATCCCCGACCTCAAGGTAGCCATCGCCTATGCCGAGTCGGTGCAGGACTACATCAGCCGCGACCTGTTCCAGGAGATCCTGGAGGATGAGGAGGAGCATGTGGACTGGCTGGAGACCCAGCTCGATCTTATCGATCGCATCGGGCTGGAGAACTACCAGCAGTCGCAACTGCACCACGGTTCATCATGAATAGTTATGGCATGAAAAAATGATTAAAAAACCCGCTCAGGCGGGTTTTTTAATGTCTGGCTGCATAGCTTTCCACACCACTTATCAGCATGAAAAATAAGCGTATTTTTGCTATTCAGATCGCAAAAACAGACGCTTGGGAGTTGCACTATTGGGGCCCCTCACAGGGACATACAATAACAACATGTGAAAGGACTACATCATGCACTTCCTACCCAACAAGCTCGCGCTAGCCTGCGCCATTGCCCTGTCTCTTGCCGCCTGCAATGACAACAGCTCGAACGCACCTGCAGACCCCGCAGCCACCAAAACATCCCTGATGCAAACCATGGATGAGGCCCTGCGCGAGAGCCAGTCGCTCGACCCCTACGGTTTTGCCATCGATGCCACCAGCATCGCCAAGCGCAAAGCACTCGACAGTTCACTGCTCCAACGACTGAATGCTCTGGATCCCACGGTGCTAAGTGAGCGGGATCGGCTGTTCTACGATATGATCCGCTGGGACTTGCAGATCAATCTTGAAGGATACGATTTACCCCAATCCCAGATCCCGATCCATCACTTCCGCAACCGCGTGGTGGATCTGGCAGATGACGTCGGAGCAGCCCCTGCCAGCGGCAAAGCGGCTCGCACCGTCAGCAGTGGCTTCGACTATTTCGAGCACAGCTCGGCCGACAGGGTCACGCCGGGTGATGGCGCATGGCGACGGGATCTCGACCGCACAGACACAGCGCCGGCACTTGCAATGGCAACTCGAGCAAAGACAACAATGACCCCGCTGGCCTGGTATCAGGAACACCTCACCTGGCTCAAGGCCTATGATGTCTATCTTGCCGAGGTGAAACACCAGTTCGAGCTGGCCAGTATTCAGGGCAACACCTTGCCTGATGAGCTGGTAGACCGGCTGCTGGCCCAGCTCAACAGCAAGCTGGATGGGGAGGCGATCGCCGGCTCCTACCTCGGCTGGCAGCAGTTGCCGGGGGATGCCGATGCCACACTGCGAGCAGACTACAAAGCCGTGTTGGACAGCATCAACAGCCGTTATCTGGCGCTGCGAGACTATCTGGATTACCAGCATGGCGGCGCCTATGCAGTGCGCTTGGGTAGTGGCGAGTGTGGCGACGGTTTCTGTGGCATGACCAACGGGCGAGACTGGTATCGCTGGCTGCTGAAGAAGCACACCACCACCAATATGACACCCGAGCAGATACATGAGCTGGGATTGAGCGAGGTAGAGCGGATTTTCGCTGCCATGGTCAAGGTATGCCATACCGTCGGCAAGTGTGACAGCGACGACGTGAGCCAGAGCAAGCAGAGCGGCCAAATCTACGCCTTCTTCCGCTATCTGAACGATCCAGCATTCTTCTATCAGAACCCGCTAGAGGTCTGGTCCGCCGGCCTCAACCCGGACAATGCAGCCGGGGCGATGCTGAGCGGGCCACAGCAGCAGGCGCTGGCCGAACACGAGCGGGCACTGCAGGAGTACAACATCTTCAAGAGCAAGGCTGCACTGGTACTGCCGGACTTCTTCGATGCCGAACGTACCATTCCCAAACTGGATTACGAGGTGGTGCCCGTCTCCTATGAAGATGCGCCATACGGCGGGGTGGCCTGGTATCAGGACGGCAACCCGCAGACCGGCCGCAAGGGGCAGTTCTTCCTCAACACATACTACCCCTATGGTCTGCAGAGCTGGAACATCAGCACCCTGCTGGCCCACGAGGCGGCGCCGGGTCACCACTTCCAGATCACCATCGCCCAGGAGCTGGCCGCCAAGGACCCCGACTTCCCGCAGTACGTGGCTAACGCCTCCTACACCGCCTATGCGGAGGGCTGGGCGCTCTACACCGAATACCTGGCGGATCACGACATGGGGCTCTATCAGGGACGGGGCCTCTATGATCCGGCGGTGGGAGACGTGAAGGTCGAGGGATCATCCGCCTTCAACAACCAGTTGCAATACTTCGGTCGCCTCAACGAGGAGATGCTCAGGGCGATGAGGCTGGTAGTGGATACCGGTATCCACTGGTATGGCTGGAGCCACGATCAGGCTGTCAACTACATGAAGGAGAACTCGGCGCTGGGGGCGGGGGACATCAGCTCCGAGGTGCCGCGCTACATGGCCTACACCGGTCAGGCGACCTCCTACAAGGCAGGCCAGCTGGCGCTAATCCGGATGCGGGAGTCGGCAGAGCAGGCACTGGGCGGAGGCTTTGACCTCAAGGAGTTCCACCACCATGTGCTGGAATACGGCATGTTGCCCATCTCGGTGCTGGAGCAGAAGAACAAGCAGTGGATTGAACAGTCGAAGTGATCACAGTTACGGCGCCCGGCAAGGCAACGGGCGCCGCTTTCGATTAGGATACGGCTCTCTTCCAATAACAATGCTACGGACGATTTCCATGGAACAGATTGCACGCGAGATGGCGCCCCACAAACGGGTGGCACTGGTGGCTCACGACAACATGAAGACCCCTCTGCTGAACTGGGTGATGCGCCGCAAGGAGGAGCTCAAGCTCCACCATCTTTACGCCACCGGCACCACCGGCACCATGCTCGGCAAGCAGGCACAACTGCCCATCACCTGTCTCTTCTCCGGCCCCATGGGGGGCGACCAGCAGCTCGGCGCCCTGATCGCCGAAGGGAAGATCGACGTGCTGATCTTCTTCTGGGATCCCCTCAATGCGGTGCCGCACGATCCGGACGTGAAGGCGCTGCTGCGCCTCGCGGCGGTCTGGAACATCCCGGTCGCCACCAACGAAGCGACCGCCGACTTCATCATGGACAGCCCCCATATGCGGCAAGCGTTCAGCGTGCAGATCCCGGATTACGCCGGTTATCTGAAGGCGCGCACCGAGTGATCGGCTAACCCGTCATACAAGAGGGCCGCAACAAGCGGCCCTCTTTAATTGGGAAAATGAATCAGCCAGGGACACAAACCTGCGCCGGCTTATAGCGCGCGGGCGAGAATGCGTGCCACCCGATCCGGATCGATATCCTGCTGTTCACCGAGCGCGGTGCGCCCCACCCGCTTGAGATTGGAGCAGACCGCCGGAATGCAACTTTCGCTGAGGCCATAGTCAGCCAGCCGGGTACCCAATCCCATCTTCTGGAAGAATTGCTCGGTGCGGATGATCGCCTCTTCGATGCGCAGGGCCTTGTCCTCGCGGGTCGAATGCCACACCCGTTCGGCAAACTGAGCCAGCTTGTCTTGCTTCTGGCTCGCCCGCTCACGCAGCAGTGAGGGCAGCACCACCGCCAGACTCTGGCCGTGGTCGAGCCCGTAGAGCGCCGTCAGCTGATGGCCGATGGCGTGAGAGGCCCAATCCTGCGGCACTCCGCAACCGATAAGCCCGTTGAGCGCCAGACTGGCCGCCCACATCAGATTGGCCCGCACCTGATAGTTGGTCGGCTCCGCCAGCGCCTTGGGGCCGTTCTCCACCAGCACCTGCAGCAAACCTTCCGCCAGCCTATCTTGCACCTCGCCGCCGACCGGAAAGGTGAGGTACTGCTCGGCAATATGGACGAAGGCATCCACCACTCCATTACCGGTCTGGCACGGCGGCAGGCTGTAGGTGGTGGTCGGGTCGAGCACCGCAAATTGCGGCTGCACCAGCGAGCTTCTGAAGGAGATCTTCACATCCCCGCGGCTCACCACCGAGGTGGGATTGCTCTCGGAGCCGGTGGCTGGCAGGGTCAGCACACAGCCCATCGGCAGCGCCTTGTGCACACTCGCCTGTTTACCGCAGATATCCCAGGGATCATCCCCCTCATAGCAGGCGGCCGCCGCGACAAACTTGGTGCCATCCACTACCGAGCCGCCACCGACCGCCAGCAGGAAGTCGATGCGCTCGCGCTTCACCTGCGCCACCGCCTCCATCAACAGCTCGAATCTGGGGTTGGCACCGATGCCGGAAAACTCCTGCCACGTCACCCCCTCCAGCGCTCGGGTCAACTGCTCATACACCCCGTTCTGCTTGATGCTGCCACCGCCGTAAAGCACCAGCAGCCGGCTGCCGGGCGGGATCAGTTCTGGCAGGCTGGCGATCTGCCCCTCGCCGAAACAGATGCGGGTCGGATTGGCATATTGGAAGTTGTACACGGCGGACTCCTCGACTGGCTCAATGCGCGGACATTGTGCGCCTGTGGGGAGGTGAGGTCAAAAGAGGTGGCAGAAGCTTGCCCATCGGCGGTCGACACTGGCCCATCTGTGCCGACCGGGTATCTCTCACAACAGTGACGGGATCAGGCGGTTTTGGCCTCATCTTTGGATGAGCTCTTCTTGCCGGTCAGGCGATCCATCGCCTCCTTGAGCATCGCCTCTCGCTGTTCGTTGAGCGGCTTGCTCTGCTCGGCCCGCTCTTCCGGGGTCAGCTTCTTGTTGTCGGCGATAGCCTTGAGTTTGTCTTCTATTTCGTTGAATTTCTTGCGATCAAACCCGAGCGCCTTGTCCACCAGCTGCTGCACCACGCCCCCCTTGTCGGAGCTCATATCGAGCGCCGGCGGCAGCTTGCTGTTCTTGGCCAGATGTTCATAGGTCAGCACCTGCTGGGCCTGACCGGTCATGCGCTGGGTGGAGAGGCTGACCATCTCCTCCCAGCCCCCCCCCTGACCACCGCTACTGGCACTGTTGAGGGTGGCGAGGGCGCGGTTGTTGGAGGCGCTCTGGGCAAGCTGCTGGCTGTAGGGTTTGATATCCATGGGGGCTCCAATTCAGTGCGCATCTGCGGCAATGGGCACAGGCTGATCCGGTCACATGGGGCGTCATGCCCCACCATTATCAATTAAACCAGCAAGTTACAGGCCAACTTGTCAGATTGGATGAGATCCCCGCGCTGGCAAGCTTGCCAGCGGTTACAGCCCCGACACAGCGTCAGAATCATGACTCATCCGCTGCTTTTACCCCGATTTCCGACACATACCGCTGCCCCACAAACACTGCACCATATAAACCGCAGGAACGCTCCATCGATCACAAAACAAACAACCACTCAGGAATACAATTTTGGCGCACATCACAACCAGCCAGCCGTGTCATGGATGATCTGTTCGAAAAACCAATAACAGGCAGACCAATCTGTCGTGCTCACTCCGCTGCCAGTTCGGAGTTGCAGCCTCCCCACACCTCATCCCCTCGTCTGACTCTCACTCACCGCAATCCTTCGGGTACACCTATGAAAAAACACACCTTGAGTCTTCTCTCCGCCACCCTGCTCACCCTGCTTGGCACCAGTGCCGACGCCTGTACCGGCCTCATCGTCGGCAAGGGGGCCAGCGCCGACGGCAGCGTGATGATCGCCAGAAACGAGGATTTTGGCGTCAACAACTGGAACAAGTACCTCGCCTTCCGGCCCGCGCAGCAGAACGAGGGCAAACTCTGGAAGCTGGGCAACGGGCTGGAAGTGCCGATGCCCAAGGCATTTTTCGCCTACTCCTCCATCCACGACTGGGATGCCACAACCAGCGACCCGGCAGGCAAATATTATGAAGAGCGCGGCATCAACGAGTTCAACGTCGCCATCTCGGCCACCACCAGTGCCGAGGTCAACGACAATGCCCAGAAAGCCGATCCGCTGATCGAGAAGGGGATCATTGAGGCCATCATCCCGACCCTGATCCTGCCGCAGGCCAAGACGGCCAAAGAGGGGGTCGAGCTGCTCGGTCGCTATGTGGAGCAATATGGCGCCGGTGAGGGTAACAGCCTCTATCTGGCGGATGTGAACGAGGCCTGGCTGATGGAAATTGGCTCCGGCCACCACTGGATTGCGGTACGGGTACCGGACGACAGCTACGCCATGGTGGCCAACGGCCTGCGCATCCACGGCGTCAATCTCGACAGCGCCGATGTGCTGCACTCACCCAAGCTGCTGGAGTTTGTACGCGAGCACAAACTGCTGGATAACGCCAACCCGAAAGATTTCAACTTCGCCAAGGCGTTCGGGGTCATCGCTGACCCGTATAACGTGGATCGGGAGTGGCTCGGCCAGAAAATGTTGACCGCCTCCCACAAACAGGCGACCCGGCAGGCGCAATATCCACTGTTTATGAAGCCGGATGCCCCCATCGCCGTGCCGGACGTGGCCAAGGTGCTGAGCGCCACCTATGACGGCACGTTGCTGGCGGGCAAGGCGGAACGGCCGATCCGCGTCGATCGCCAGCTGGAATCCCACGTCATCCAGCTGCGCAAGGAGATGCCCAAAGAGCTGCAGGGATTGATCTGGCAGAGCTACGGCGTGCTGGCCGAATCTGTGATGGTGCCGCTCTACAACACCCTGGAAAACTATCCCCTGCCCTATCGCACCGGCAGCGACAGCTACTCCGATGATTCCGCCTACTGGCAGTTCCGCAGCCTGACCGCGCTGGCCAGCGCCGCTCCAGACAAATACCTGCCGCTGCTGCGCGGCGTCTGGAGCAAGGAGAGCAACAAGCTCTACAAGGAGGTCGCCGTCCTCGACAAGAGCCTCAAGCAGGCCTATGCCAGCGACAAGGCTACCGCCATCGGGCTGGCCGCCGACTACTCCTATGGCCAGTTGGAGCAGACCTATCAGATGGCCAAAGATCTGCGCTACAAGCTGATGACGGATCTCACCAAGCGCACCGAGAAGAAGTATTCGCCGGAGGAGTTCAAAAAGATCATGAGCCTGTAATCGGCTCGCCAACGCAAAGAGGCTCCCAAGGGAGCCTCTTTCGTTTCAGCCAATGCAGCGATCAGCGGCGGCTGATATTGAGCGGGCCGAAGGTCTGCGCCACCGGCATGATCTCGATGCTGTTGATGTTGACGTGGGCCGGTTGCTGGCTCACCCAGAGCACGGTATTGGCGATATCTTCCGGCTGGATCGCCTCCACCCCCTGATAGACGGAGGCCGCCTTGGCATCGTCACCGTGGAAGCGCACGTTGGAAAACTCAGTGCCGCCGCACAGGCCCGGCTCCACGTTGGTGACGCGAATGGCGGTGCCTGCCAGATCGGCACGCAGGTTGAGGCTGAACTGCTTCACGAACGCCTTGGTGGCGCCGTAGACGTTGCCGCCCGGATAGGGGTAAGTGCCGGCGATGGAGCCGATGTTGATGACATGGCCGCGATTGCGCGCCACCATGCCCGGCAGCAGCAGGCGGGTGAGCAGGGTCAGACCGCTGATGTTGGTGGCGATCATCTGCTCCCAATCTTCCAGATCCGCCTTGTGGGCCGGCTCCAGCCCCAGCGCCAGACCGGCGTTGTTGACCAGCAGATCCACCTCGTTCCACTCGGCTGGCAGGCCGGCGATGGCGGCGCGGGTGGCCGCCTTGTCCTGCACGTCGAATGCCAGCGGCAGAAACTGCTCGCCCAGCTCGTCAGCCAGCGCAGCCAGCCGCTCGGCGCGGCGACCGGTACCGATCACCTTGTAGCCCGCCTGCACCAGCTGGCGGCTGATGGCTTCACCAAAACCGGACGAGGCGCCCGTTACCATTGCAATCATCTGAACCTCCATTATCTCAACCGATATTGTTATTTATGTTGTTGAAACCAATCTGATTTATTCATCGCTCAATTCACGTCCGGTCGCCTTGCGCCAGACAAACACCAGCAGATGGAGCAGCAACAAGCCCGAGCCACCCAGCGCAAACAATAGGCCGGTGAGGGCGTTGACCGAAGTGTCGGCACCGCACCACCACCAGACCAGCCAGCCACTCAGGCCGATGACAAAAGTCTGGATGGCGCAGACCGGACAGCGCCCCAGCTTGGCCCTGATGGCGGTGGCAAGACAGTTGTCGCAGCTCATCCTGCTCCTCGATTCTGCTCGTTCAACATGATCAGTTGGCCCTTGAAGACGGCTTGCGAGCCACTCTGCGCCGCTCACGCTCCTCGTCGCTCACCAGCGGCAGCACCAGCCGGTGGGCGTGCTGGTCGCGGCCATAGTAGTCCGCCAGCCGCTGCTGGGGACGAAATCCCAATCCCTGATAGAGCGCCAGCGCCTCTTCGTTGGCGTCCGCCACCTCCAGCCGGATCGCCCCCCAGCCAGCGGCCTTGCCCTCGCGGATCACCTGCTCCAGCAGACGGCGGGCCCAGCCCAGACGGCGCACCGTCCAGCGAATAGCCAGCGCCTGAATGACCAGCCGATCCCAGCCTCTGTGCTCCAGCAGGCAGAGATAGCCCATCAGCTGATGTTTCTCGTCCAGCAGCAACAGGGTGCGCCCCTTGGCATGGGCCAGCAGATAGTGCCAGCGGCTGCGGCCAAAGGCGACTTCGGGGGGAAAACAGTAGCGTTCCAGATTAACGATGGCGCCCAGATCATCGGTTCGGGCCGCACGTACGGTCAACACGGGGAGTCCTTGTTCGGTTATTTATCCTCAGCACCAAAAATGCGACTTGTATCACAAGTTACCAAGGCGTCATATTAGGCACTGTAACCTCTTGTTTCCCCTCGCGCCATTGTCGTGCTTGTCGGTGCATCGAAGCCCACTGGGGATCCTGCCTGTTCAGGCAGTCTGATCTGTGGAGCCGAAAATATGAGTACCTATGTCATCGTCGAAGAGCTGGGCGACTGGCCTTGCCATGCCGATTATCTGCTGACCGCCCGCACCTATCTGCAACATGGCGTGCCGACTACCGGCGGCCGACCCCGCATCATCAACCTCTGCCGCAATCTGGAGCACCTGAGCGCAGGCTACTACTGCTCGCTACTGGCCCAGGCCCGCGGCCACCACTGCCTGCCTGGTCTGCAGGCCATCAGCCGACTGCAACCCCAGCAGCCACCGGCCAAGCTGTGGCGCAAGGCACAGGGGTGGCTGGCCCAGCAGAGCGAGGATCGGATTAGAGTGCGCGCCATCTTCGGCCAGTGCGAACAGAGCGAGCTGGCGGGACTGGCCCGCTACTACTATGGCCTGAGCCAGCTGCCGCTGCAGGAGCTGACCCTCAAGCGCGGCCGCCACGGCTGGTCGGTGCGCCAGCAGCAGAGCCTGTCGCCGCTGGAGCTGAGCCCAAGCGAGAAAGAGTTGATGCTGCACCACGCTCAGGCGCTGGTGGGCACCGGTGACGAGGAGCAGGCTGCGCCGCTCTACCAGCTCGCCATTCTGGTCGACCCCGATGATGGCCGTGCCAGCAGTGACGGGCTGGCGCTGGAGCGCTTTATCCGGGCTGCCGCCGCCCAAGGCATCCGGGCCGAGATCCTGCCACCGTCGGCCATCGAGCGGCTGCCGGAGTTCGACACCCTCTGGCTGCGGGCCGAAACCGCAGTCGGCCACTACACCTTCGAATTTGCCCACCGTGCCGAGCAGCTCAAGATGCCGGTGCTCGATAGCTCCCGCGCCATCCTCGCCTGCAGCAACAAGCTCTACCTCTACGAGCTGATGGTGCGCAGCGGCGTGCCCATGCCGCCCACCATGGTGGTAACCCGCCGCGGCCGCCACCATGTGGATGAGCTGGTACAGCGGCTCGGCCTGCCGTTGATGGTGAAGGTGCCCGACGGGGCACAGGGGCGCGATCTCGCCATGGCCAGCGACGATCAACAGCTGGCCCGCCTGCTGGACGAGGGGCTGGGCCGCTCCGCCCTGCTGCTGGTGCAGAGCCGGATCCCCGCCGAGTTTGACTGGCGCATCGGCTTTCTCGACGGCTCGCCGCTGTTCGCCTGCCGTCGCTACCGGCCCGAACCCGGCAACCGCATTCGCCGCCGCAAGCACCCCCTCGACATGAGCCGCATCGAGGCGCTGCCGCTCAACGAGGTGCCGGAGCGGGTACTGCAGACCGCCCGCCGCGCAGTGCATCAGCTCGGCAATGGCCTCTACGGGCTCGATTTGCGCCAGCAAGGGTGTGACTGCGTGCTGCTGGAGATCGTCGACAACCCCTGGATCCGCGGTGATATCGAAGACAAGGAGGCGCAGGATCTCTACGAGCGACTGGCCCGCGCCTTCCGCCAGCGGCTGGAAAACCGGGGCCAGACCACCGCATAACCCCGCCATGACTGTGTCGCCCACTATGACAGAGAGGGCCCCGCGACGGGGCCCTCTCTCATATCAAAGCGTGCTGTGGCTGACTTATTGCAGACGCAGGAAACGCCCGCTCAAGGGCGGTATCTCCACCGTCACGCTGCTGCCGCCGATAGCCAGACTCTCGCCACTTTGCAGATCCACCAGCGCACTGCCGCTGCGCAGCTTGCCCGCCGACAGGTTGTAGCTGAGCGCCGTGGTGGAGAGGTTGAGCAGGTAGACGACTTGCTCGCTCGCCGTCTGCTTGATGTCACCATAGAGGCTGCCATCGGCCACCAGTTTGACTCGCTCTCCCTGATAGAGGGCGGGGTGGGCAGCACGCATCGCCAGCAGCTGGGCGAGCCACTCTTTCAACTCAGCCTGTTCGCTACCCGGCACAAAACCGGTGACAGCAGGCACCTTGCCGTCGCTGCGGGCCACATGGTCGTCGCACAAGCCCTGCGCTGCACAGTCACCGCTGACCTTGGCAGCAAAGCCAGGCACCTCGTCGCCAAACTCCTCGCCGTAGTAGAGGGTGATGGGGCCGGAGCGGGCCGCCATAAAGCTGAAGGCCGCCTTGTGGCGCTGCCAGTACTCGGTCGATTGAAAGTTGCCGCGCTCCAGCAGATCGCCAAAACGCACCAGATCGTGGTTGCCCAGCATCAGGTTCGGCATGGCGTGATTCGGGTAGTTCTCCACCTTGTTCCAGCTGGCATCGAGCACGCTGGCCCCCTGCCCGCCCTTGCCGGACTCCTCGACCGCCAGCGCCTGCACAATGCCGTAGCGCAACGGGAAGTCAAAGGCTGAGGAGAGCGCCGGATTGTCGCTGCTGCCATAAGCCTGGGCGCGAATGTCGTCAGCCCCCTTCCACACCTCGCCCACCATGTAGCCAAGGGTGTCCCACTGCTGACCGGCGGCCTTGCGCGCCGCGCTGGCCTGATCCACCTCGCTGCGAATGGCGCGCCAATCATCCAGCCCAAGCTGATAGGCCTGATCGAGGCGCCAGCCGTCGATGCCGTACTGCTCGACCCAGTAGCGGGCCACCTCCTTGAAGTAGGCGAGGCTCTCCGGCTTGCTGTAATCCACCAGCTGGCCGGGATAACCGGCACCGCCGCTGGTGAGGGCTGGCAGACGCCCCTCTGGCGAGGGCTTGCTCACCCCCACCTTGTTGACGTGGCCAAACACCCCGTCGAGGAAGACATAGAGGCCGCGCTGGTGCGCCCCGTCCACCAGCTGTTTGAGCTTGGCATTGCTGCCAAAATTGGGATCTACGGTGAAAAAGTCGCAGGCGAAGTAGCCGGTGGCATCAAGCTTGTTATCGCCGCCTTGCCCCGCGCAGGAGTCGAACACCGGAGTGAGCCAGATGGCGTTGACGTTGAGACTCTTGATGTGGTCGAGGCTGTCGATGATCCCCTGCAGATCGCCGTTGTGCTGGGAGGGGCCATAGCCG
The DNA here is from genome assembly GCF_019047045.1 of Aeromonas sp. FDAARGOS 1419. Lineage (NCBI taxonomy): Bacteria > Pseudomonadati > Pseudomonadota > Gammaproteobacteria > Aeromonadales > Aeromonadaceae > Aeromonas > Aeromonas sp. FDAARGOS 1419. The sequence continues at coordinate 4,032,791 of NZ_CP077209.1, read as the reverse complement.
ACGCCGTAGTTGGCACTGCCGTCACCATCGGCAAACGACTCCACCATTACCTGATAGATGCGCAGGTTGCAGGCGGGTTGATCGTCGCCATAGCAGGCACGACTGGCCGTGGCGACCGGAGGGTGGGTGACCGGCGGATTGACAACGGGGGGAGCGCTCTCCCCTCCGGAACTACCGCTGCCGCCGCAAGCCGCAAGTAACAGGGCGGCCCCGAGCAGGCCGCCATAGCGTAACGTTCCCTGTTTCATTGTTATGTTCCCGCTGTGAGAGCAGGCGTCTGATACGCCTGTTTTTCACCATGATAGCGATGCTCACACAGCGGTGTCTGTGATTGAAAACGTTATCTGACTCAACTGGTTAGAGCACCCCTGCCGAGGCAAAACGGTAGTTGAGCGAGAGCCAGTAGGAACGGCCCGGCTCGGGGATGCGGCCGCTCTGCTCGTAGCCCAGCCCGGCCTGACTGGCGTGCACCGACTTGGAGAGGTGCTCGTAGTAGAAGGTGTCGAACAGATTGTCCACCCCAGCCGAGAGCTGCCACCCCTTGGCAAACTGCCAAGCGCCACTCAGGTTCATGGTGAAGAAGCCCGGAGTCTCCCCCTGATCCTGACCCGCAACGGTACCGGACCAGAGATCTACCCGATCCTGCGCCGCCACCGCGCGCCCCAGCAGGGTGAAGTTCAGTGCCTCATTTGGCTGCCAACCAAGGGCCAGCTTGCCATCGAGCGGCGGCATCTGGGCCAGCGGCTTGTTGTCGCTCTGGTTTTCGCCGTAGACCACCGCCAGACCACCATCGAGACGCCACTGCTCGGCAAACTGCCAGCGCCCCTCCAGCTCGCCACCCCGGGTCTGGGCATCGATATTGCGCACCTGGTTCGACTTGCTGTTGTAGAGCAGGTAGTCCTTGATATCGGAGCTAAAGAGGGAGAGGGTCAGGTCCAGCTCGCGACTGCGCAAAGCCAGCCCCGCATCCCACTGGCGACTGCGCTCTGGGTTGAGGGTGAACGGGGTACTGTCCTTGCTGCGCTCCCAGTAGTCCGGCGCACGCTCTGCCTGCCCCCAGGCCAGATAGCTGGACCAGCGGGGCGACCACTGGTACTCGTAGCGGCCAAACCCGCTGTTCAGGGTCAGGGTATCGCTGTAGAGGGTCTGTTCACCGGCGCCATAGCGGGTGGTCTCGACCCTATCCTGACGGTAACCGCCCTTGTAGCTGTGAGCCCCCTGCTGACGACCCAGTTCGGCGAAGCCGCCCTGCTGCTCGAAACGCAGGGTGCGCTGGCGATCCTTGGTGGCATAGTCGACCCCACTCCGACTGCGGTGCTGATCCCGGTTGCTGTCGAGCCCGGCGGTCAGCAGCCAGTCTGCTGGCAAGGCGATGTCGTTGGCCCAGCGACCGCCGGTGTTGCGGCGATCCGGGTTGGAGAGCATCTTCATGCCGCTGTTTTGCCGCAGGCTGAAGTTGTCCATGATGTGGTCGATGTAGTTGTCCCACAGGGTCAGCTCGCTGCGCTGCCAGTGAGTGGTGATCTGCTCCTGCTTGAGCTTCAGCCCGAAGGATTCGCGATCAAACATGGGGCCATCCATGGTGCGGTCCGCATAGGCGGCACGGGCATTGCTACGCTCGGCGGTGAGTTCCAGCCAAGTGTGCTCCCCCGGCGTCCAGCCCAGCTGGGCGGTGCCGTTCTCGCGACGATAGAAAGATCGCACCTTGTCACCGTGGCCATCGCGGTAATCGTCGCTGTCGGAGTGGGTGAACTGACCGCGCAGATAGCCATCGGTCGAACCCGCCGTCATATCCACCATCTGGTCATCGCGGCCGAAGCTGCCATAGAGGGCCGAGGCATCGGCCTTGAGACCCGGTGCGGTGAACTCGGGCCTGTCCCGCTCGAACAGCACGGTTCCCGCCAGGGTGGCACCCTGCTCCAGGGATTGCGACCCCTTCAGCACCCGGATCCGGTCAAAGGATTGGGGAAACACATAGGCCGTGGGCGGGTCCATTCGGCCACCACACCCACCGGCCAGCATGCCGCCATCCATCTGCACGTTGAGGCGGGACATCCCCATCCCCCGCAGTACAGGGTCGCCACCGAGCCCCCCTTTGCGCACCATGCTCATGCCGGTGACATTCTTCAGATAACCGGCGCCATCGGCAGCGGGCATGGGGGAACCGGGCTTCTTGGGATCCAGCGTCACTTCAAGTGTGCTGGCGGGGCGGGTTGCCACCACCACCATGGGATCCAGCTGTTGCACCGATTCCTGACCGGCAGCGCCGTGACAGGCGAGCCCGCCCACCAGCAGGGCAAGAGGTGTGCGCATATGACAAGCCATACATTTTCCTTATGTATTTGTTTATTTTGTTATTTTCATTCAACCGACCAAACCTTTCAGCAAGGGAAAGGTTTGCCATCAGGCCGCAAAAAAGGCCTGCGGCGCGAAAGCGGCAAGCCTCTGTCAGGTGAAGCGAAGGCAAGTTGGCAAAATGTTGCGCAGGTTTTACCCAAGTTGGCTCAGAAAGGCAAACGGGCAAACATTCCAGTAACAGGAATCTGGCGTTGGCTCACAAAAAATGGGGATTAGCTGAAGGCTTCCCGCTCATCGATGGGAGAGATGAGGTGATAGACCTCATGGGCAGATAGCGTGCAGCCAACAGGCCACTCCAGCTGGTGGTGACGGTTGATGAAGACCCGGGCGCAGTGACGCTCGCTCTCCAGCTTTGCAAACAGCGGCTGGGTTCGCCAGGGGGTCAGATCCAGCACCCCCGTGGTGCCATCCGATAACACCAGAAACAGGCGCCATCCCCGCACATACTCGACATCGATAAAGACCGGCATCCCTTCGGCTCCGATTGAGATAATTCGCGGTAATTATAAACACCCACCCCCCATCCATACGCGCTGTGGCTCACATTTTATCCAGCAGGTTATGCTGTGCTCATTAAGCGCGCGACATCACATTTTTAGATGATAAATGTGTTAATTCCGGCTTTTAACAAAATTGAATGCAACCTTAACCAGTTCGATCTGTCATAACCTCACAACAAGTAAAAAACGTCTGTGGACAGGCGCTTACAGTCTCATTCAGGAACAAAAATGACAGATCTAAAACAGCGACTCGGCCCGTTCTGGCCCTTCGCCATCTTCTGCGCGCTCGCGCTTTTCTCTCTCTCTTTCAGCCGAATCGCCCTCGGTATATGGCAACTGGAACGAGTGGATGCCGTGGCCGGTTGGCAGGAGATGCTGCTGCAAGGGATCCGGGTCGACTTTGCGACCCTCTGCTGGGTCTGGGGTGTCCCCGCCATGCTCACTCTGCTGCTGGCAGGCCCCCATGCCATCGGCCGGGGCTGGCTGCAACTGATGCGCGTCTGGCTGACCGTCGGACTCTGGCTGATGCTGTTCCTCGAGATCTCCACCCCCTCGTTTGTCACCGAGTATGGCGTGCGCCCCAACCGTCTCTATGTGGAGTACCTCATCTATCCGAAAGAGGTGTTCGCCATGCTGTGGGCGGGGCGCAAGGCCGAGCTGCTGCTGGCGTTACTCTTCAGTGGCGCCGTGCTGACCGGCGGTTGGTGGCTGAGCGGCCGTCTGGTACGTGGTCTCTGCTTCCCCCGCTGGTATCTGCGTCCGGCCTTCGCCCTGCTCATTCTGGCCATAGGTTTTCTCGGTGCCCGCTCCAGTCTCGGCCACCGCGCCCTGAACCCGGCCATGGTCGCCTTTGCCGAGGATCCGCTGGTCAACTCGCTCACCGTCAACTCCGCCTACTCCCTCTTCTTTGCCATCAAGCAGATGGGCGCCGAGGAGGATGCCGGCCAGTTCTACGGCGAGATGACGGAGCAGAAGGTGCTCGAGGTCATGCGCAAGGAGAGTGGCCGTCCGGCCAGTGATTTCAACTCCGAGCAGCTGCCCAGCCAGACCTTCAACGAGGCGAGCTTCCAGGGTAAACCGAAGAATCTGGTGATCCTGCTGCAGGAGAGTCTGGGCGCCCAGTTTGTCGGCTCCCTCGGTGGCCTGCCGCTCACCCCCAACATCGATGCCCTGTCGCAGCAGGGTTGGGCCTTCGAGCAGCTCTACGCCACCGGCACCCGCTCGGTGCGCGGTATCGAGGCAGTACTGACCGGCTTCACGCCGACCCCGGCACAGGCGGTGGTCAAACTCGGCAAGAGCCAGACCAACTTCTTCACCATCGCGGATCTGCTCAAACAGCGGGGTTACGACACCAGCTTTATTTATGGCGGCGAAAGCCACTTCGACAACATGCGCAGCTTCTTCCTCGGCAACGGCTTCACCACCATCGTCGAGCAGAAGGATTTCGACAATCCAGTGTTCAAGGGCTCCTGGGGCGCCTCCGACGAGGATCTGATGGCCAAGGCCGACGAGACCTTCAAGGCGCTGCACAAAGAGGGCAAACCCTTCTTCAGTCTGGTGTTCAGCTCCAGCAACCACGATCCGTTTGAATTCCCGGACAACCGCATCGAACTGTTCGAGCAGCCCAAGCAGACCCGCAACAACGCGGCCAAGTATGCGGATTACGCCATCGGCGAGTTCTTCAAAATGGCGAAACAGTCCGAATACTGGAAGGATACCCTGTTCCTGGTCATCGCCGACCACGACAGTCGGGTCGGTGGCGCCAGTCTGGTGCCCATCCCCCGCTTCCATATTCCGGGGGTTATAGTGGGCGACGGTATTGCACCGAGAAAGGATCCGCGCATCGTCAGCCAGATCGACATGGCGCCGACCCTGCTCTCCCTGATGGGGATCAGTGCCGACTACCCCATGCTCGGCAAGGATCTGACCCGCATGCCTGCCGACTGGCCGGGGCGCGCCATCATGCAGTACGACAAGAACTTCGCCCTGATGCGCGGCAAGGATGTGGTGATCCTGCAACCGGAGCGGGCGGCAGAGGGCTATGTCTACGACAATGCCAGCGAGAAGCTGACTCTGGCGGCGCAGCCGGACGCCTTGAAGGAGGATGCCCTCGGTCTTGTCCTGTGGGGCAGCATGGCCTATCAGAAGAGCCTCTATCAGACGGCCAAGGATGAACGCACCGCCGCCAATTGAGCCAACTGTGCTGATTCAGCCGATAGCAGAATAGAAAAAACCGCCAGCTGGCGGTTTTTTCCATCTATCCATACCGTCGGCCCACTGGCCATTATGGCTGGGGAAAGCAGGGCAGGGAGCGGCTGAACTTGTGCTCGAACACCAGCGAGGTTTCGAGGTGCACCACCTCTTCGCGGGAGGTGAAGTGATCGAAGACGAAGTTGCGCAGGTGCTCGGTATCGGAGACACAGAGGTGCACCAGAAAATCATCCTTGCCCCCCATGTGGAACAGGCTGATCACTTCGGGCAACGCCAGAATGGCATCGCGGAAGGCATCGATGATCTGGCGGCTGTGACGGGCCAGCTGCAGGGAGACCATGGCCTGAATGTGGCCACCGAGGGCCTGATAATCCACTTCGCAGTGCGCCCCCTTGAGCACGCCATCCTGCTGCAACTTGCGCACCCGCTCCAGACAGGTGGAGGGGGCAACGCCCACCCGCGCGGCCAGATCCTTGTTGGTCATGCCCGCATCCCGAAACAGATGGGCCAGGATATCCAAATCCAGTTGATCCAGGTTTCTCATCTTAACTCCTTGAACCGCTCAATTTTTTAGACTCTGCCCGTAAACCGGGGCAAACACAACGGCCATTGACATCCCCCTTGCCCCGCCTATCCTTGGCGCCATTCACCGGTCGCAGCCCTGCGGCCACCACGCGAGGATCCGCCATGCACCCGTATCACCCTTTCTGGAGCCTTGAGGTTCCCCGTGTCGATGGTCAGCTGCTGCTGACCCCCTGCCCCGGCACCCAGCAGGTGCCGCTGACCCTGGCGCTCGATCAACTGCGGCTGGCCGGTGCCCACGGGGTGGTGACCCTGATGACAAGCGCCGAGTTGATCCGACTCGAACTGGCGCAGCTCGGCCAACAGGTCGAGCACGAAGGGATGCGCTGGTTCCATCTGCCCATCGAGGATGATCTGGCCCCCGACACCGACTTCGAGGCGGCCTGGCAACAGGCGCTGCCACAGCTGCGCGAGCTGCTGGGCGATGGCAAACATCTGGTCATCCACTGCAAAGGGGGCAGCGGTCGTACCGGTCTGGTCGCCGCCGCACTGCTGATGACCCTCGGCCAGCCACAGCAAGAGGCGATGGCCGCCATCAAGGCCCACAGACCCAAGGCGTTTACCCTGGCCTGCCACCGCCAATGGCTAGACCAGCTGGCCGAGCGGCTGGCGCAGGGCGACTGACTATTTACCTCCCTGGTCGTAGGTGAAGACCTTGCCGATATCTTCCACCCGATAGCTGGTGAGCTGATAGACGTAGTAGTTGAGCCAGTTGGCAAACAGCAGATGACCATGGCTGCGCCAGCTGGCGCGCGGCGTCCGGCTCGGATCATTATTCGGGTAGTAGTTGACCGGAATGGCCGGGTCGAGCCCTGCCGCCAGATCCCGCTGATACTCCCCGTCCAGCGTCAGGGCATCGTACTCCGGGTGCCCGGTGACAAACACCTGACGACAATCCTTGGTCGCCGCCAGATAGACTCCCGCCTCTTCTGACTCGGCAAAAATCTGCAAGTCGGTCTGGGCACGGATCAGATCGCCATCAAACGCCGCGTAACGGGAGTGCGGGGCGACAAACTCGTCATCGAAACCGCGCAGCAGCGGCTCGTGCTCATCGAGGCGATGGTGGCGGTAAACCCCGGAGAGCTTCTCGCCGTGGGTCTGCTTCTCCATACCATACAAGGCTTTCAGCGCCGCCTGCACCGCCCAGCAGAGGAACAGGGTGGAGGTGACATGCTGATGGGACCACTCGATGATCTCGACGATGCGCGGCCAGTAGACCACCTCCTCGAACTCCACCAGCCCGAGCGGCGCCCCTGTGATGATCATGCCGTCGTAGTTATTGCCACGCACCTGTTCGAAGTCGTGATAGAAGTTCTCCAGATGGGCCTGAGGCGTGTTCTTTGACTCCCTGTCATCGATGCGCAGCAGATCCACATCCACCTGCAGCGGCGAGTTGGAGAGCATCCGCATCAGCTGGATCTCGGTCTCAATCTTCTTTGGCATCAGGTTGAGGATGAGCACCCGCAGCGGGCGGATGTTCTGGGTGACGGCCCGGGATTCCGTCATCACGAAGATGTTCTCCTGCCCCAGCACTTCGGCGGCGGGTAACTGATCCGGGATCTTGATCGGCATGCTTACTCCCTGTACTGCATCAGTAAATATGTCTGGACATCCAGAAGCCTATAATAAAGCTCTTGCCCTGTCATCAGATACCTTTTGTATTCACCCCCGCCTTTGACTAGCATACGGCTCAGTGTGTCTCCTGCTTCCAAGATAATGACCGGTATCAAGATTTCCGTAGATCGACTGCAAGTCGGCAACTATGTATCCCTGCCACTGGGGTGGCGCGAACACCCGTTCCTGTTTTCCAGCTTCAAGATCAAAAGTGAAGAAGAGATCGAGCTGATCCGCCGTCTCGGCCTGAAACTGGTCACCATCATTCCCGACAAGAGCGACGTCCCGCCCAAGCCCCTCAATCAGGTACAACCTCAGCAACAAGAGAGCGCAGACGCCGCCCAGCGTCAGGCCCAGATGCAGCAGGAGAAGGATCGCCGCATCGAACAGTTGCAACTCTATCGCCGCAACCTGCAGCAGTGCGAGAAGCAGTTCCAGCAGTCGCTGGCGCAGGTGCGCAGCGTGATGAGCAAGATCCAGTCCCGCCCCCTCAATGCCATCGGCGAGGCGCAGGAGCTGGTCAATGCCATGACCGAGCAACTGCTCTCGGTGGACGAAATGGTGCTGCACCTGGTCTCCGACAGCGAGGATGGCAACAACCTCTACTTCCACTCCCTCAATGTGAGCGTGCTCAGCATGCTGCTGGCCAAGGAGTGCTGCATGACGGCCGACGAGATCCGTCAGGTCGGCATGGGGGCCCTATTCCACGACATCGGTAAATTGAAGATCCCGAGCCAGATCCTGCGCAAGACCGAGCCGCTGACCAAGCCGGAGCAGAATCTGATAGCCCAGCACCCGCGCTACGGGCTGGATCTGCTCAATCTGGCCAAGGATTTCCCGGCCGAGGCGAAGGGGATCGTGCTCCATCACCACGAATATCTCGATGGCAGCGGGCCGGAAGGGCTCAAGGGTGGCCAGCTCGATCCGCTGACCCAGATGGTGTCGCTGATCAACGAGTACGATAACCTCTGCCACATGCAGGCCAAGGTGCCCTACTCGGCCCTGAGCGGCCTCTACAAGCAGCGCAAGGCGCAGTTCAATCCGGAGTACCTCAGCATGCTGATCCGGTTGATGGGGATCTATCCCCCCGGCAGCGTGGTGCAACTCTCCAACGGTCAGGTGGGGCTGGTGATGTCGGTCAACGCTTCCCGCCTGCTCTACCCCTCGGTGCTGGTCTACGATCCGCGCATTCCCCGTCAGGAAGCGGCCATCATCGACCTGCAGCAAGCCGAACTGTCGATCGCCAAGGTGATCCACCCCAAACGGCTGCCGCCCGCCGTGTTCGAGTACCTCAATCCGCGTACCCGGATCAGCTACTACTTCGAGCACAGCAAAGCCTGATTGTGTTGGCTCGAGGCCAACCGTTGCCACCCGTTTAATCCAAGGAGCCTGCCATGCGTATCGAGATCATCAGTACCGGAGACGAGATAGTGACGGGTCTGGTGGTGGATACCAACGCGGCCTGGCTCAGCGCTCTGCTGCTGGAGCAGGGCTGGCAGGTGCGCCGTCGCCTGACGGTAGGGGACAACCTCGCCGACCTGAAAACGGTGCTGCAAGAGAGTGCCCGCCGCGCCGAGGTGGTGTTGGTGTGTGGCGGGCTCGGGCCCACCGCCGACGACCTCACCGCTCAGGCGGCAGCCGAGGCCTTTGACCAACCGCTCACCCTCTTCCCCGACTGGCTCGCTACCATCGAAGCGCGCTACGCCAGCCGTGGCCGCCCCATGGCACAAAGCAATGCCAAACAGGCCTGGCTGCCACAGGGGTGCGAGATCCTCGACAACCCGGTCGGCACCGCCTGCGGCTTTGTGGTGCGAAGTGGCCAGAGTCAGCTCTTCTTCACCCCGGGCGTGCCGTTCGAGTTCAAGCAGATGGTGCGCGAGCAAATTCTGCCGCGCCTCAAACAGCTGGCCGGGGCACAAGTCGATACCGAGCTGCGTCGCTTTTACACCTTCGGTGTCTCGGAGTCGGCGCTCAGCGATATGCTGGATGCCGAACCCTGGCCAGCCGGCATCGAGCTGGGTTACCGCTCCTCCATGCCCCTTATCGAGCTGAAGCTGATCGGCCACGGCGCCAGTGCTGCTGACATGGAGAGCGCCGAGCGCCGACTGCTGGATACGATCCGACCCTGGCTGGTTGGCAGCGGAGATACGGAACCTGCGCAGCAGATCCTCGCGCTGCTGCAAGGCAAGCCTCTGGCTCTGCTGGAGGGGGAGAGTGGCGGTGTGCTGCTGGCGCTTTGTCACGGCCATCCCCAGCTGGAGGCCAACTTCAGCACGCAACTGGCCGATGAGCTGGCGCAACTACCGATAACCGATGCGGGCCTGCAACTGACCATAGGGCGAGAGGGCGCAGAGGGGGTGCCACTGCTGCTCAGCGCCGATGGCATGCACATCGGTCAGACGGTCAAGGTCAGCCACCCCGACCCGGAGAGCCGCCGCAAGATCCTCGCCTTTGCCGCCCTCGACATGCTGCGCCGCCATATGCTGGGTGAGCCGGTACTCGGCGATTACCTCACCCTGGCCAGAACAGCCCAGCGCAGCTGATAACTACCGCCCCTGCCAGCGACCCTATGTTGCTGGCGCTGCGATCCGCCATTTCACGCCATTGCCAAACAGCACCCATATTTATCCGGCCGCCATCACCGATTTGACTTCAATTCATTGACCATTCAGAGGAAATATCTGAATACTGCCCACTCTCAGGGTTGGTGACTCGCTTTATTAATCATTGAGAGATTAAATGACAGTAAAGGAGCGAGCCGATCGCTCCGTTCTCATCCAGCAAGGAGATGCGGTGTTAAGCAAAGAGTGGTTGCTGCTATCAAGCGATATGGAACTGGTCTGCCTGCGGATTGCCGCCGGTCTCACCAAACCTGTCACGGAACAGGATGTGCAGGCTCTGCTGCTCGCTTCCAACTGTCGCCGCTATCAGCCGCTGCCCGAGGGGATCAAACAGGCCATCAGCCTGCTCAATACCCTGCTCACCAACCCTGCCGCCCCCGTCCCCGCCAACCCCATCCCTGTCGGCAAGCGTCAGGATGCCCGACTCACCGTAATCGTGGAGAAGGATCGCATGAGCGCCATCGCCCAGATCACTGCCGACTGGGGGGGCAAATATGTGACGCTGGAACAGCTGAAAGAGGCGATCGCCATCAGCGAAATCAAACAGGGGGTGAGTGAGCAACTGCTCATCGCTGCCATTCAGTCGGCCAAGGAGGCCGCCCCCGGCAGTCAGCTCAAGCTGGTGATTGCCAACGGCCAGCCTGCCGTCAATGGTCAGGACACTCGCTATGAGCGGCTGGTGGAGACCCCGGCCGAACGGATCCTCAAACCGCAGGAGCTGGGTCATGGCAAGGTCGACCTGCGGGATCTCGGCTCCATCGTCACCGTCAAGGCAGGCGCTCCGCTGATGCGCCGTCATCCGGCCACCGTCGGGGTACCCGGTTTTACCGTGACCGGTCAGGATCTGCCCGCCAAAGATGGCAAAGACAGCCCGATGAGTGCTGGCGAGGGCACCTTTATCTCCCCCGACGATCCCGACCTGCTGATTGCCGGTCGGGCTGGCCTGCCCTGTCAGGAGAAAGCGGGCATGAAGGTGGACGAGGTGCTCAGCGTCAAACAGGTAGATGCCCGCCACGGTCACATTGATTTTGAAGGGGGCTTAATCGTCAGCGGCGACGTCAACCCGGGCATGAAGATCAAGGTCAGCGGTGACATCGTCATCGGCGGCTTTATCGAAGGGGGCTGGATCGAGGCGGGGGGCAGCATCACGGTACGCCACGGCATCATTGGCCGCCGCAACGAGCAGGGGGAGTACCTTTGCCAGCTCAATGCGCAGGGGGAGATCCACGCCAGCTACGCCCAGTATGCCCAGCTGGAAGCGGGGGGGGATATCCAGATCCAGAGCCAGCTCAGCCACTGCTACTCCCGCAGCGGACAAGATATCAAGGTGGGCGATAGCAACATGCGCAAAGGCACACTGCTGGGGGGCACCAGCATTGCCAATCGCCTGATCATGGCCCCCAGCCTGGGGGCCGAGGCCGCCAACCATACCCGGCTGCAGATCCTTGGCGGCTACTTCACCCACAAGGAGCAGGAACACCAGCTCAAGCTGCGCCAGCAGGCGTGTCAGGCCCAGCTGGAGAAAATCAAGGAGCTGGTCATGAAGTTGCTGCAACTGCCCGGCGACAAGCGCAATCCGGATACCCTGCGCAAGCTCAAACCGATCCGGGACCATCAGCTGGCCGAACTGGCCCAGCTCGATGAGCAGCTCACCGCCAACCAGGAGGAGCTGCGAAACTTGATGGCTCAGATGGAGGTCATTGCCACCCAGCACCTCTACTCCGGCATCGAGGTCGAGATGGCCAGCTTCAAACGCAAGGTTACCATCACCCGAGGCCCTACCCGTCTGACCATCCATGATGAAACCCTGGAGATGACCCCTTACGAGGGACACAAATAGCTCAACCGGCACGGACTGCTCGCTGTATCGTCCGTGATCCCGCCGTCGATTTTCGCTACACTCGCCACTTCCTTGGCCCCACCGGGCGGGCCACCCAGACTCAGGTAGTGAGAGATGTACAAGCTGATCGCATTGGATATGGATGGCACCCTGCTCAACCCGCAGGGCCAGATTACTCCCCGCACCCACGCCGCCATCAGTGCCGCGCGCGCCAAAGGGGTAACCGTAGTGCTGGCCTCCGGCCGCCCGCTGGAAGGGATGAGCCGCTATCTGGAAGAGCTCGGCCTCACCACAGAGCATGACTACGTCATCTGCTACAACGGCGCTCTGGTGCAACAGGTGGCCGATCAGCGCATCATCCGCAGCCAGCTGCTGACCGGTAGTGACGCCAGCGCCGTCGCCAAACTGGCTGATGAGCTGGAAGTGAACGTCCATGGTTTCTCGGTCACCCGTGGCCTGATCAGTCCCCGTGTCAGCACCTACACCGAGCACGAATCTCGCCTGATCGGCATGCCGATCAATCTGATCGACTTCGCCACCCTGCCTGCCGACGAGCAGATCATGAAGGTGATGATGATCGACGAGCCGCCCCAGCTCTCCCGCGCCATCGAGCGACTACCTGCAGAGCTCTATGAGCGCTATACCGTGGTACAGAGCGCCCCCTTCTTCCTCGAGTTCATGAACAAGCAGAGCAACAAGGGAACCGGCGTGGCCGCACTGGCCGAGCACCTGGGCCTGACCGCCGCTCAGGTGATCTGCGTCGGGGATGCGGGCAACGATCGCCACATGATCGAATACGCAGGCCTCGGGGTTGCGATGGGCAATGCCACCGACGAGATCAAGGCTCTCGCCCAGCACACCACTGCCCACAACGATGAAGATGGCGTGGCTCAGGTGATCGAGCAGTTCGTACTGAACGCCTGATCGCAATCGAGCGCTGCTGCGTCCGATGAGGAAATAAAAACGGGGAGGCTGTCAGCCTCCCCGTTTTTTCTGGTTAGTTATCTGCGTGATGAGCGGTAATTCGCTCGCATCACTGGTTCGCCAGACACTGGGTGTGGGAGCCAGGTTGCAGGTAAGGTGTCAGCAGGGGAGCCATTCCCTTGAGCACCTGCACCGGCAGTGCCGAGGTGAAGCGGAACTTGTCAGACTGGCTACCCGGCACATAGGCGGTCAGGGTACCGAAGTGATCCTCACCCAGATAGAAGACGAAGGTTGCGGTACGGTTGCGCGCCAGCGAGCTGGTCACGTTGCCATAACGGCCCACTGTTTCAATCCGGTTATCCCCGGTCCCGGTCTTGCCCCCCATCTGCAGCACAGTGCCATCCGGCAGGGTAAAGGCACCGGCGATACGTCTTGCCGTGCCCCCTTCGACCACCTTGGAGAGCGCACTGCGCAGGGCGGCCGCCACCTCTGCCGGCATCACCCGGGTTCCCTCGGTGTGCTGCGGCTCAAACTCGGTCTCGAAGGGCGTCCCCTTGGCGAACGAGAGGTGCTCGATACGCAGGGTTGGCGAGCGGACACCGCCATTCTGGATAATCCCCATCAGCTCGGCCAGTGCAGCCGGACGGTCACCGGAGCTGCCCAAGGCAGTCGCCAGCGAAGGCACCAGATGGTCGAACGGATAACCGAGCTTGGCCCAGCGCTGATGGATATCGAGGAAGGCTTCAACCTCCAGCATGGTGCGGATCCGGCTGTCACGGGCACTGCGATGACGGGTCTTGAACAGCCAGCTGTAGACCTCCTGCCGCTCGTCACGACTGGCCGCCACCGCGTCGGCAAAGGTCGCCTTGTCGAACTCCTTGAGATAGGCCAGCAGCCACAGCTCCAGCGGGTGAACCCGGGCGATGTAGCCCTGATCCGGCAGTGAATACTTGCCCGGGCCATAGCTGACGTAGAGCTGATTGATCCGTTTCGCACTCAGCTTCTCGCGCGGCAACCGCTCCGCCAGGAAGGCAGCAAATGCGGCTTCGCTGGCTTCCGGCATCAGGTAGCGGTGAACCGCCGCCAGACGTACCGCACTCGGCTTGAGACCGTCGAGGAAGGTATCGAGTTGCTCCTCGGGAGTCTTGCCGCGATATTTGCGCCAGAAGCGCAGCAGATAGGTCTGGCCCTCTTTGTCGGCAAATTTGGCCAGATACTCCTGACGACGGGGATCCTTGTCGTCCTTCAGCAACTGGGCACGGTTGCCCTCCTTGTAGAGGCTGTAGCGCACGATATCGCGCATCAGCCGCACAAAGGGCAAGTTAATCGACTCACGTAGAGAGTCACGCAACGTCGGAATACGATTGTTATCCTCGCGGCGGAAGTTGTTGAAGGTGTGCATGCCGCCACCGGTAAAGAACCCCTCATTGGGGCTGGCGGAGTATTTGCGATCCAGCGCCGCTTCCAGCATCACAGGCAGGCTCTTGTCCTGAGCCGTCATCAGATAGGAGATAGCCCAACGGCTGAGGTTGTCCTGAGAGACGGCAGCCAGCTTGCGCAGATTCTCGACCGGCATCCCGGCATAGTTGTCGTGCAGCTCGGCCACGATCTCCAGATAGGTGGTCAGCACCCGCAACTTGGCGGTTGAGCCCAACTCCAGCTTGGAACCTTCGTTGATATCGAACGGCTGATCGGTGTTGTCGGTCTGCACCCGCACCTTGAACCCTTCCGGCGACTTCTCGAACAGAGTGAAACTGTAGCGCACATCGCCGGTCTTCTCCGGCGAGAGCAGGCGCTCACCAAACAGCCCTACCTGGGCGGCAAACGTCGGGTCGGCCAGCTGTTGCAGATAACGGGAGATTTCGTTCTGCAGCGGCATGTTGAGGCTGGTATCGGCGGTCAGATCCATCCGGTCAAGGTCATAGAGCTGCACCCCGAGCTGGCGGCTCAGGCGAGTACGGGCAACTTGCAACCCCTTGTTATTGTTCACCCGGGTGATAGCCGGGGACTGCAGGAAGTCACGGAACGTAATCTTGGCCTTGAGCGCCGCCTCCATCAGAGGTGGCGTGATCATCCCCTCCTGCACAAACAGGCGCAGGTAGCTGTCGGTCAGGGTAGCCAATGCCTCTCGCCCCTGAGCCAGATAGTAAGAGGGACGGCGGTGCGCAATCATCAGCGAGACAACCTGACGCAGGGCAAGTCCCTGTTCGGCCAGCGGCGCATTCTGGTTGCGGGCGGGATCCAACAGACGGTTCACATCATCGACGTTGGCACCAAACCAGACCCAGAGACCATCTCCCAGACCATGGACTTCACCATATCCTGGCGCAGCCGAGAGCGGTACCGAGTTGAGGTAGGCCCAGGCGACCAGTTTGCGCGCTTCGAGGGTTTCCGGCCCGAGACGATAGGCCCGCACGCTGGCAGAGGCCATCTGACGGATCTTCTCGGTCGGCGACAGGGTCAGCCCATCCGGCGAGTGGCGATACTTCTCCACCTGGGTCGCCAGGGTACTGCCACCGGCAGATTGATCCTGCATATCGAGCGCCTTGCCCACCTGGGAGAGCGCCGCCTTGGCAAAACGGGGCCAGTCGACCGCCGGGTTGGCCAACGGCTCTTCATTGCTCAGCAAGTCACGGTTCTCGATAAACAGCAGCGACTGGATGACAAGAGGCGGAATGGAGTCAAAATCCGGATAGTGATGAGTCGGATACTTGAATTGATAGAAAGGTTCTGCGCGGCAATCGTGCAATGTCAGGCCAGCCTGCACCTTCTCGGTATAGGGCACGAAGAAGCCACGACTGGCGTAGTCATAGAGCGCGTCGGAGAAATGCACCTGCTTGCTGACTTCATAGCCCCGCTGAAGCAAACGTTCCTGCATCATCGGCAGTTGCACATAGCCGAGCCGCTTGTCGAACGGGCCATCCTCAGGGAAGGCGATCTGATTGCTCTGGCCAGGCTCGACCTGATAGGTGAGCTTGGCAGCATAGCGGGAGATCTCCTGAGATTGCAGCTTCGAGGTTTTCATCTCATAGCCAACCAGAGCGATCACCGCCCCCAGGCACAATAAAAAGAGAAAACAGAACAGCCAACGCCACCAGGGACGACGCTTGCGCTTTGGGTTCCCGTCCGAGGTCTGGACAGATGAATCTTGAGATGCCACTTGTGTCAAATCCGTCTGTTCTGATGCGCCCATATCAGCCCCACCATGGTTGCGCAATTTATTGTGTTTCACTCAAGCTTAGTCTTTTCAAGTCAATGGCTTGAAACTATTGACCGCTTTGTAGTGATGGTAACAGGGCAATTCTAAAAAGGGGAGCCGATTGTTGCAGGAGTGGCAGAGATCAGAGCTGATAACAAAACACCGGCCAGTGGCCGGTGTCTCTTAAGCGAAAGCGCAACGCTTATTTGTGAGAGCTCATGCCCTTCAGTTTGGTGCTCAGCTCTTTACGCTCTTTGGAAAGCTCGGCGTTCTTGATGATGTGGTCATCCACGCGCTCTTCATAGTCGGCACGCATGTTGGCGATGATCGCCTGCACATCATCAATACTCATGCCCGGCTTGATGTAGTCGCTCAGGTTGTCGAGCAGCAGCACGCGCTTCTGGTTGTCACGGATCTTTTTCTCGTTATCCGCAATTTCACGCTTGAGTTTGTTCTGGCGACGGGACATACGCACATATTCCAGTACATCGCTGAAGGTGGACTTGTTTACTTGTTCCATATCGATACCACTGACTTAAGGTTGATAAAAACTGGCCAAGTTACACCTGGAACCCGGCAAACTCGGCGCGGGACAGGCAAACTCAAGATGCCCTTACTCTACCGAGTTATAAGCGAGATACAACCCTAATCGCGCGCCATGAACAGAGTTTGGCCAAAAGTAAACCAGTTAAAATAGCCAGTAATCCATCAGATAAGGGCTTGATATAGATAGAAAATGGAGGAAATGACAGGATTTTTAGTTCTCTTCCTGCAGATAAATGCTAATACTGGCTGTTTAACACGCTAAAAACACCAACGCGTGGTCGTGAGACTGGGCTTTGTGTTGGTTCTGGTGTGCAAACCAGTGGGACTTATGGGCAAAAACCGCCCATAGCAAAAAGGCCTTCCCATCAGGGAAGGCCTTCAAATTAGTGGCGGAGCGGACGGGACTCGAACCCGCGACCCCCGGCGTGACAGGCCGGTATTCTAACCGACTGAACTACCGCTCCGCATTCGGTTAGCTTTCGCTAAATCTTCTGCTGCATCTTCTGAGGTGTCACCCCCGCAGCTAGTGACGTGATTCTTCACATCACCGTTTAATTGGGTGCCTGGCAGTGTCCTACTCTCGCATGGCGAATGCCACACTACCATCGGCGCTACCGCGTTTCACTTCTGAGTTCGGCATGGGATCAGGTGGTTCCACGGCGCTATGGCCGCCAGGCAAATTCTTCATCGATTTGTCCGGAACAAATCGAAACCGCCGTAGGCGGGCCCGAAGGGTGAGGTTCAGGACGAACCGAATAATCTAGAAAGCTGACGTGAATAACGATGTTGCTCGTTGCTTGTCGTTATCACTGAATTCGTAGTTTCGCTTAGGTTTGCTACAAGCCTTAGAACACTTCTTGGGTGTTGTATGGTTAAGCCTCACGGGTAATTAGTACGGGTTAGCTCAATGCATCGCTGCACTTACACACCCCGCCTATCAACGTTGTGGTCTCCAACGGCCCTTTAGGACCCTCAAGGGGTCAGGGATGACTCATCTCAGGGCTCGCTTCCCGCTTAGATGCTTTCAGCGGTTATCGATTCCGAACTTAGCTACCGGGCAGTGCCACTGGCGTGACAACCCGAACACCAGAGGTTCGTTCACTCCGGTCCTCTCGTACTAGGAGCAACTCCCTTCAATCATCCAACGCCCACGGCAGATAGGGACCGAACTGTCTCACGACGTTCTGAACCCAGCTCGCGTACCACTTTAAATGGCGAACAGCCATACCCTTGGGACCGACTTCAGCCCCAGGATGTGATGAGCCGACATCGAGGTGCCAAACACCGCCGTCGATATGAACTCTTGGGCGGTATCAGCCTGTTATCCCCGGAGTACCTTTTATCCGTTGAGCGATGGCCCTTCCATTCAGAACCACCGGATCACTATGACCTACTT
>NZ_CP077209.1:3740000-4010000 GCF_019047045.1 Aeromonas sp. FDAARGOS 1419 | reverse complement strand
TCGGGGCTCTGTTTGCGGCCGTCGCCATGTTGTTTTGGCTGGGGCAGCTCAACGGTTGGCTAACCTTGCCAGGGATTGCCAACCCGATCTGGTGGCATGGTCATGAGATGCTGTTTGGTTTCGGGGCTGCCATCGTCGCGGGTTTTCTGCTCACCGCGGTGCAGAATTGGACGGCCCATCCCGGTGTTCGAAGCTGGCCATTGGCAATGGTGGCGGGGTTGTGGATGTTGCCAAGGACCTTGTTACCCTTGCTGGGTGAAGAGAATACGCTCCTGATGGTGGCAGACCTGCTCTGGCTGCCGCTGTGCGCCTGGTTCCTTGCCAAGCCTATCTTGATAACCCGGCAATGGCGCAACCTCTTCTTCGTGCCCCTGTTGCTGATACTGACCTTGCTCAATGGTGCCAGCTGGTTATGGCAGACCGATTGGACCACCGTTGAGCACCTATTGATCACCACTGTGCTGTTGTTTACCACCCTGATCGCCGTGATGGGTGGAAGGGTGATTCCGTTCTTCACCGCCCGAGCAACCGGTCAGGAGAAACCCGCACCTCAGCTCTGGCTGGAGCGGGCGGCGCTCGCGACACTGTGGCTTATCTTGCTGTGCTGGCTGCTGCTCCCCACCCAATGGGTCACCAGCATATATATAGTGCCTCTCTATATAGTGGCGGCGAGTTTGCATCTGTGGCGACAACTGCGTTGGCATCTGCCATCGACCGTTGCGCATCCCCTGCTGTGGTCACTCCATCTCGCCTATCTGTTTATCCCTCTTGGCCTGCTCGCCCTTGCGGCACATAGCGCGGGTCTGCCCATCACGTTGTCGATGGCCAGTCACCTGCTCAGCGCAGGCTGTATGGGCACCATGATCCTGGGCATGATTGCGCGAGTCTCCCTCGGCCATAGCGGTCGGGCCTTGCTGATAGGACGCAGGATCACTGGCGCATTCGCCCTGGTCATCGCTGCCGCTACAATGCGGGTGGCGATTCCGCTGTTCTGGCCTGCTTATACCCTGCATGGCTGGAACCTCAGCGCGCTTGCCTGGATCGCTGCCTATGGTCTGTTTGTCTGGGTCTATACCCCGATACTGATCCGCCCCAGAGCAGATGGTCGACCGGGTTGATGACTGCGAAACATGTTCAGGGTGTTGCCATCGGATAGTGGATCAGGTTGTGGAAGATCGCCGGGGCTATGCCGAGATTGCGATAACCGTGGGGACGATCGGCAGCAAAACGCACCGCCTCCCCTTGCTCCAGTGAGCGCCACTCCCCTTCCACCAGCACCTCCATCATGCCGCTGATGACGATGACATGCTCGGTCACTCCCGGCTCATGGGGCTCGGACTCACGCTGGTAACCTGGCAACAGGGTCAGCTCAAGCAACTCGAAACCAAACCGGTTTTCATAAGGGAAGAGCGGTGCCACTTGCATGCCCTCTCCCGCTGGCTGCTGGCGAATGGCATCGACGGTGCGATAGAGCACCTCTGCCTGCGCGGCGGGTGTGGGCTCAATGAAACTGGAAAATGAGACTCGAAAACCGGTGGCTATCTTCCACAGCGTCGCCACCGTCGGGCTAGACTCTCCCCGCTCAATCTGCCCCAGCATCGCCTTGCTGACGCCCGTTTCGCTCGCGGCGGCATCCAAGCTCCAGCCGCGCTCGCTGCGCAACCCCTTCAGTCGAGCAGCCAGATGCTGACTCATCTCTTGCATAACTGCCTCTTTATTACTCTTGCATGATGCAACTTGTGCGCTATAGCGCACATAGATATAGTCAAAGCTGTATTGTACGTAATAACGCACAGCGCGTCACAACGCCAAAAGGAAGTCTCATGCCCTTCGCCCTCCCCCATCTGGTCGCCGGCTTTATCGCCGTGATGGTCGGCTACACCAGCTCCGTCATCCTGATCATCCAAGCCGCCACGGCAGCGGGGGCTGATACTGCCCAAGTTGCCTCCTGGCTCTGGACGCTGGGGATCGGCATGGGGGTGAGCTGCATCGGCCTCTCTCTCTATTACCGCATACCCATACTAACCGCCTGGTCCACACCGGGCGCGGCACTGCTGATCACCACGCTGGGCAACTTCACTCTGGCGGAAGCCATCGGCGCCTTTGTGATCTCGTCCCTGCTGATCACTCTGTGTGGCATCAGCGGCTGGTTCGACCGTTTGATGAAACATATTCCGGCTCCACTGGCCGCCGCCATGCTCGCTGGCGTGCTGCTCAGATTCGGGCTGGATCTGTTCAAGGTCGCCCCGCAAGATCCCTTGCTGCTTGGTACCTTGCTGCTGACTTTCCTGTTGGGGCGTCATCTCTGGCCCCGCTATACCATGGTATTGGTACTGGGAGTAGGGATGCTGACCTGCAGCGTGCGGGGGGATTTGCAACTGGGCACCCTTCACTGGCAACTTGCCAGCCCAATCTGGACATGGCCAGTCTTCTCCCTTGATGCCCTGTTTGGCATCGCACTGCCGCTGTTCATTGTCACCATGACATCGCAAAACATGCCGGGGATTGCCATCTTGCGAGCCCATGGCTATCAGCCTGCCACCTCCTCGCTGATCAGCTGGGCCGGCCTGACCGGCCTGCTGCTCGCCCCTTTTGGCGGCTATGCCTTCAATCTGGCCGCCATCACTGCCGCCATCTGCATGGGCAAAGAGGTCGACTCGGATACCAAGCGCCGCTGGCCAGCTGCGGTATGGGCGGGTTGCTTTTATCTCCTGACCGGCTGCTTCGGCGCAACCGTCACGGCCCTGTTTAGCGCCTTTCCGGCAGCCCTTGTCACCTGCGTCGCTGGTTTGGCCCTGTTAGGCACCATCGGCAGCAGCCTGCACTCGGCCTTGCAACAGGATGAAGCGCGAGAAGCTGCGCTGCTCACCTTTATCATTACCGCGTCCGGGATCAGCCCGCTCGGCATCGCGGCAGCCTGCTGGGGTCTGCTGATTGGTCTGGCTATCTATCAGTTCCAATCATATCGACAAAGGAATCAATTGAACCTCAAACCGTGAACCTCTGCACACTATCCAGATAAAATGATTCACAAGTGAAACTAATTTCCTTCTAGTGGTGCCAGGGCACCAATCTTCCCGGACATGGTGCCCTGTCAGGTTCCATGCAACGGAGTATAAAAATGAAAAATCAGGCTGTCTTGTTACTACTGGCCATACTGGGTGCTACGAGCGTCCAAGCTGCCGATACGGATCGAGAGCTGGCTCGCCAGCTCGCACTTCAGCAGAAAAACCTGCTGCCCCTGCTGAGCAATCAGCAATACCAGAGCCCGCTTCCCAACCTGCTGCAGAAGGCCAGCCCACGGCTTAAACGGCAGGCGAGCGATGCCAACCAGGCGGCCATCAGCCGGCAAGGACTGGATGGCGAGGTCAAGCAACTGATGCAGTTGCGACTGGCCAACACCGATCAGGCCGCCGCACTGCAACAGGGCGTCGAACCGCTGGTCGCCTATGTTCCAAGTGGAGATGAGAAGAGCTGGAGCGCCATTGAAGCGTTCGACAGCGCTGGTAATCCCGTCTATCTGGATGTGGACAAGGCACCGGCCCGGCCGGTTCTGGTCGTCGAAGCCGATCCCGTCAAAGCCAAAAACGCAGGCTTGAAAGTGATGCGCAAGGCGCTGGCCGATGCGGATCTGCAAAGCGCACCGCGAGTGGCGGCCAGCACGGCGCCGCTCAAGACCAGTATCCTGAAAAAGATCAGACTGAAGGATGATCAGGAGCCCTGGCTGCTCGGCGCAGCCGAAGTGTATGCGGTGGTCGCAGGGGTCAATCCCAGTCGGGATGAGCCAGTAGTCGATATTGTCGACATGCCCTACCTCGACTATGACAACACAGACTACACCCCCAACCAGATCCTGGTTTACTGGGATCGCTATCGCTGGGGTGCCGTCGATGTGGTGATGATGGAGCAGGATGACAACGTCAACTACAAGGAGCTGAGCGCCCTGCTGATTGAAGCTCTCAAACTCGGCTTTACTGCGGGTGGCGTGCCGGAAGCACTGCCCTTCCTCGATCTCGGCGGTCGCATCGTCAAGGCACTGCCCGACTCCTGGATGACCAATAACGACGACTATCTGGATACCTTCTACACACTGGAGCAGGATCAGGTCTATCGCCAGTATCCGGGGGCTGCCGGTAATGCGGTTATCAATCTTGAACCAAAAGAGATCGCCCCGACCAGACCTTGATAATCGGCCATAACGAAAAAGCCAATGAGCAACTCATTGGCTTTTTGCTTTTATCGCGGTGACCACAGGTCAACCCTTGGGACGAACCCCCAAGGTATGGCAGATGGCATAGGTCAGCTCGGAGCGGTTCAGGGTATAGAAGTGGAAATCCTTCACTCCTTCCTGACTCAGCACGCGCACCTGATCGATGGCGATGCTCGCCCCCACCAGATTGCGGGTCATCTGATCGTTATCCAGCCCCTCGAAACGCTGATGCATCCAACGCGGGATCTTCACGTTGGTAAAACCGGCAAACTTGGCCAGGGTCTGATAGTTGGAGACCGGCAGGATCCCCGGCACGATTTCAGCATCGATGCCGATAGCGGCGCAGCGATCCCGAAAGCGCAAATACGTTTCCACATCGAAGAAGAACTGAGTGATGGCGCGGTTGGCACCGGCATCAATCTTGCGCTTGAGATTGAGCAGGTCGGATTGCGCACTCTTGGCCTCCGGGTGACCTTCCGGATAGGCGGCAACCGAGATATCGAAGTCCGCCTCTGACTTGAGCAGGGCAACCAGATCGGTGGCATACATATCCGGTTTCTCCAGCCCCTGCGGCAAGTCACCGCGCAGAGCCACGATATGACGAATACCGCTGTTCCAGTAGTCGCGGGCGATGGTGCGCAGCTCGTCGCGGCTGGCATCGATACAGGTCAGGTGCGGCGCCGCAATCAGGCCTGTCCGCTCCTTGATGTCCTTGATCACCTTGTGGGTGCGATCACGGGTACCGGAGTTGGCGCCATAAGTAACAGAGACGAACTTGGGTTCCAGCACTTTCAGCCGTTCGATGGACTGCCAGAGGGTATTCTCCATCCCTTCACTGTTGGGCGGAAAAAACTCGAAACTGACCGATATATCGCCATTCAAATCTGCCAAGCTCTGGTTGAGCGCCTCAACCTGACGTGCACTGTGAAATCCCATCTGCTCTTCTCCCTGTCCTGCAATCCATCTGCCTACGTCAAAACGGATGTTTGGACGTCTAAACGTCTTTATATTTATGAGCAAAACGACACAAAGTCAACAGGGATTTACCTCACATCCGATCTGACGAACTTCATATTTACAAAATTAACGGTACGTAACCGAAAAGTGCCCATCCCAAAATTGCCCCAGTCGAGTTATGATGGGGGCAGATCGTCCTGGACGTTCTGAATCTGCGTGTGATTGTTTGGCCGGAGGTTTCTCCGGCCCCTTTTCATCTATTTCCCACTCCTGCCGATAACAGAATGAGTCTTTGCAGGAGCACCATCATGGATACCCACCCCGGCTTTGCCACCGACTTGCTGTTCGATCGCTATCAGGGCGAGGTTGTTCAGCACGATCAGTTCTGGGCGGTTCGCACGCCGGATGCTCCCGGCTATTACTTCGGCAACTACCTGCTGCTCCCCAACCCACCCAGCGACCATGACAAAGGCTGGCTGGAAGCCACATTTGATCAGCTGATCGGCCAGGATCCTCGAGTGCGCCACCGCACCTTCCAATGGCCACTGGCGGCCGGGCAAAACAGCCGGATCGCCGGTTTTGTCGCAACGGGTTACCAATATATGGAGTGCGTGGTGCTGGCGCTGGATGAACAGAGTTGCCCGCCCCTTCACAGCGACATGAACAAGGTTGAGGCACGCACCTTCACCACTGCTGATTGGCCTGAGTGGCTCGACTTCGAACTCCATGAGCGGGATGAGGGACACTCTGAACAGAGCTATCTCCCCTATCTGCGATCCCGCCAGGCGCTCTATCAGGCCATGATTGCCGATGGTCTCGGGGACTGGTGGGGGATCTGGCAAGAGGGGCAACTGGTCGCCAGCTGTGGTCTCTTCTTTTGCGGCACACTTGGGCGCTTCCAGTTGGTACGCACGCACCATGCGTGGCGCAACCAGGGGTTATGCCGCCAGCTGCTGAGTCAAGTGGCTCGCGCAGGATTGTCTCGCGCCAAACAGCTCATCATAGTGGCTGACGAGCATTACCATGCCCAGCGCATTTACCGCTCTCTGGGGTTTGCCCCGGTTGCCCGCATCGGCAGCCTCTGCCGCTGGCCCCACGAAGCACAATAAAGCGATACCTGCTGGCCGCGAGCCATAAAAAACGGGAGGCTGATGCCTCCCGTTTTTATTGATGCCGATGACCTATTGCTGTGGCTGCTGTGGCGCCTCCAGCTCGTTGGAGAGCGCCTGCTCCACCTCATCCGACGGCGCCGGTAATGGGGCCGCTGATACGGGTTCTGCGGGAGTCACAGCAGGTGACACCACGGCCGATGTTTCACTGGTCGCGGGGGCTGCGGACACCTCAGTCGTCGGCGCTGAAACAGGAGCAGGGGCAACCGCATCACACTGACAATCCGTGCTCTTGGCCTTGTTGCCCTGATGAGGGGCATACCAGCCCCTCAAGCCACCTTCCAGTCGATCTGCGGCAGCCTTGGGCTCCATCTTGCCAAGCAACACAGCCTGACTCACCTCGGCCAGTTCATCCCCCAACTTGGGCGTACCACGGGAGAGGATCTGGGTCGCCACCCGAATGGTCGAGTCACACTGATCACGCCACTCCATCATCTCTTTGGCCGCCGGATTGGTGACATCGAAGAAGTGGTTGGAGAGGGAGAAGAATCCCGGCAACGAGTTGGTATAGAGCTCGGCAAATTGCGGCGTCGTCAGCCACTGCAGGAAAGCCATCGCCCCCTCTTTGTTCTTGCTGGCAGGGTTCATCCCCATACCGATATCGGTGTGATCGGTAAAGAAACAGCCATCACCCTGTTTGGCCACCGGCGGGCGCATGACGCCAAAATCGACCTTGCCGGTGAAGGGGGCAATCTCCCAGGAGCCCGCCACGTAGAAGGCGGCCTTGCCCGAGGTGAACAGCTCGTTGCTGGTCGCATAATCGCGGCTCTCGCCACCTTCACCGAGGTAGGAACGCCAGCGGGCCAGCTCGTCGAACACCTTCACATATTGCGGGTTGTCCAACCGCTCCTGTCCACCAATCAGTGCCAGACGGCCGTCCTCCCCCTTCCAGTAGTTGGGGCCAATGTTCTGGAACCCCAGTTCGGAGGCAACCCAGCTCTCGGAACCGCTCATGGCCAGCGGCACATAGCGACCGTCGGCCTTGATCTTGTCCAGCACAGCGAAGAACTGATCGCGGGTTTGCGGCAAGGTGAGCCCCAACTCACTGAAGATCTTCTTGTTATAGAAGAAGCCATGGATCACCGAGGCCATCGGCACGCAGAAAGTCTGGGCACCGGAATCGGTCTGCCACGGTGACTGGGCAAAACTCGGAAAGTTCTCCATCCCTGCCATTTCGGTCAGTTCTGCCAGATGGCCCGCCTTGAACAGGGCGAGCGAGTCATCAAATGGACGACAGGTAATGAGATCCCCCGCCTTGCCCCCTTTCAGGCTCTCCCACAGGGTGGGCATGTAGTTAACGTTTTGCACCGGATGAAAACTCACCTTGATGCCGGGATGCGCCGCTTCAAACGCCGGGATAATCTTCTGCTCCCACAACGCCTTGTCATCGGTTCGCCAGCTTTCAATCACCAGCTCGCTGGCCATCAGCTGGCCACACAACAGGAGACTCAGGGCTCCAATCCACTTTTTAGACATAAGCCCTCCTAGACCTTGAAATGTGCGATCAATTGCTGCTGTTTGGCGACCAGGTCGGCCAGCACTTCGCTGCTGCTGGCGGATTCGCGCGCCTCCCGCTCAGTCTCGTATGCCACATCGGCAATACCGGCGATATGACGAGCGACCCCCTGACTGACGGAGATCTGCTCCTGAGCGGCATGGGCCACCTGATCCGCCATCGACTTGATGGCCCCCATCCGATCGGCAATGGATTGCAGCGCCACATCCATCTCGCGAGTCTGCTCGACACAGCTCTGGGTCTGCTCCTGGCTACGCCCCATCACTTCAACCACATGCTTGCTGGAGCTTTGCAGGTTCTCAATCATCCCCTGGATCTCTTCGGTCGAAGTCTGGGTGCGATTGGCCAGCGCCCGTACCTCATCGGCCACCACCGCAAAACCGCGACCTGCATCGCCAGCACGGGCCGCTTCGATGGCGGCGTTCAACGCCAGCAGGTTGGTCTGCTCGGCAATGCTGCGGATCACATCGAGAATGCTGCCGATGTTGTTACTGAATTCCCCAAGTTTGTAGGTGATCCCGACCGCCTCTTCCATGGCGCCAGCCAGCTGCTCGGTGATCCGGCGAGTGGTGGCCACTTTCTGGCGACCATTGCGCGCCTCTTCATCGGCCAGATCCACTTCCCGCTTGGTGCCATCGGTAGAGCGGGCCACCTCGGTGGCGCTCACTTCCAGCTCGGTAATGGCGGCGGCCACCTGATCGGTCTGGCTCTTCTGCTCTTGTACCCGGGACATGGCCCGTTCGCTGATCTCGGCGGCGCGGCTCGCCTCATCCACCAGATGACGGGAGCCCGCATTGATTTGAGAGAGTAGTTCACCGGTCTTGCCCGCCAGCGTATCGATGGAGCGAGAGAGGCTGCCAAATTCGCAACTGCTGCGGTAGTTGATGCGGCGGGTCATGTCACCGGCCGCCATGTAATCGAGCTCCTTGTTGATCATCTGCAACGGGCGCTGAATGCTGCGCGCAGTGGTATAGCCGATCACCAGCGCGGCAGCGGCCGACATCGCGGCAACCACCAGGATCCAGAAGCTGGCACTGCTGACCGCCGCATCGGCGTTGATCCGGCTGTCGCTGGCAATGGCCCCGGCGGACTTGCCCATCTCATCGAGCAAATTGAGGCTGTTGACCAGACTGGCATCCAGCTGCTGATTTTGCGTGGCCAGCGACAGCGCCAGTTGCTGAGCCTGACGCATGGTTGCCAGCAAGCCCTGAGCGCCAAGTGCCAGCTCCTGCATCCGATCCAGATTGGAGACAAACCGCGCTTTCACATCATCGGACACCAGCACCCGCTCCAACCGCTTGCGGGCCATCTCGATGTCCTTGCTCAACACCTTTTCCAGCTCGTTCAGGTCGGTTTTGGCATCGGCACGGCGGATATTCTTCAGGTCGCGGGCGATACCCGAGGTAATAAGCTCCGCCTTGTTGCGCATGGAGCGCTTGCTGGCGGTCTGTTGCAGCAGCAGATCCGCCGCCCACTGGTAGGTATCCTCAAGGCGGATAAATTCCATCTCCAGCTTGTGGCGCTGCTCCAGCGCACTGACCCACTGCCGATGCTGGGCCAACACCTGATCCGCCAAGCCATAAAATTGGGTGGTAGCACTCTCGACCTGTTGGAAGCGGGTACGAGCATCCGCTACGTCGGTAAATTTACCCATCTCCTGACTCAGCTGGGTGAAGCGGTTCTGCTGCTCCTTGAACTGATTGGCCAGCTGCGGTAACTGAGCGGCATCTTCACTGGTGCGGTAGACCAGCACCCAGCGGTTACTATCCTGCAGTGCCCCCTTGAGACCTGCGACAGCCACCACCAGCGGGGTTGCCCGGTCAGATACGGCAGAGAGGCCGTCATTTATACCCTTGATTTTAAAGGTACTGATCACACCAAGCAGGATCAGCAACAGCAGCATCAACACGAATCCGGCGATGATCCGCTGCACGATAGATAAGCCCATGGAGACATCCTCACTCATTGGGGGAAGGTAAAGTGAACATAGTCACTATCGGCAGGGGTGGCGAATAACTGAAATAAAGCGGCAGGTATTTAATTGATTTGTATCGGGTTGGATCACAGTCCAGACAAAATCAGCCATACGAAAAAAGCCCGGCACAAGCCGGGCTGAAAGAGACGTACTTTGCTATCTTCCGCGGTCCGTTCAGAACCGCAATCAGAATCATTAGAAGCGGTAGCCAACACCCACCATAAAGGCCATCGGGTCGACCTTGGTATTAATGGTGCCAATCGCAGTATGCACATCGGTATCGATATCCATGATCCAGGCTGAACCGTTGACAAACCAGCGATCAGTGATCGCCATATCGATACCAACTTGTCCGGCAACACCCCAGGAGTCATCGACTTTGACATCGGTTCCTGACAGTGCACCACGACCCTCTTCATCAAAGAAGGTGGTGTAGTTCACGCCAATACCGACATACGGGCGAACCTTGCTTTGAGCATCGCCAAAATAGTACTGACCCATCAGAGTCGGCGGCAAATGCTTGATCTTGGCAACTTCAGCGCCACCCAGTTTGACTGAATGAGAGAAGGGGGTTGCAGCCAGCAATTCGACACCCCAGTTATCAGTAATCATGTAAGAGAGAGTCAATCCCAATTGCATGTTGTCATTAATTTCCAGCTCTACAGGCGTGCTGCTTTCCTGCGGCGATACAAATGCCAAACCACCACGAACCAGAATATCACCAGCCTGATGGGCCATGGCGAAAGGAGAGGTCACTGCAGCGGCAATCATCAGAGGAAGTAATTTTTTCATCACGTAATCCCTTTTTTTGTTTTCATTTGATGCTGTAAGCCCGCTGACTATATGCCCTTGTAAATGCAAAGTTATTGACTTGGAGCAAAGGTTGCACAGAAATAAATCGATTGGTGTGACATCTTTGCGCGCCATCCCAATCTCGTTGAGTCCCCAGACAACAAGCCGAAATACCTGTTTCGACAGGTTGTAACTACCCGCACCCAGCGCCAAAAGGAGCAAATAAACCACACCTTATTGCGCGGCAAAGTGGCTATTAATTGTTGTTAATATGGGCAAATCAGCGTATTTTTTGCGCCATACAAGTTACTGGGAAGTAATGGTTTATTTATGAAAAATGAGTCGAAATGGCAAAAGGTGGGGGCCTTTCTCGCGGCCGTGTGGGGAATCGGATCCTTTCTCTTTATCCTGCTCGGTTTTATTGTCGCCTTGGCCTATCTGGTATTGGTACGGCAGGGTTAATCCGGATTGACAGAGTGCAGCAGGGTGATATCCCCCCCTTCGGCAAGCTGTTCCGGAGTCTGGCCCATTCCCTCCGCAGAGAGGATACCAGCGTAGCCACACCACCGATTTCGCCCGCCGACTTTGGCCTGATACAGCGCCATGTCCGCCAGTTTGAAGCTATGACTCCAGAATGAATCCGGGTACTCCGGGTGCAACGGATAGCGGCAGAACCCCAGCGACACCGTCAACCAGAGTGGCGCATCCTCTCTGCCAAATCGGTGCTGAGCGACACGCTGGCGCAGATATTCGACCCGCAACGCCAACTCTTGCTCGTCATCCACTTGTAGCAGCAACAAGAACTCCTCCCCCCCCAACCGGATGATCGGCTCGCGCTCCCCTGTCACCACCTTGCGCAGCAGATCCGCCAACTGTTTCAGCACCAGATCCCCGATGTCATGGCCAAGGCGGTCATTGATCCGCTTGAAATGATCAAGATCCAGCAGCAATAACAGACAAGGTTTGGCCCAGTTGGCCTGCAACCAACCATCGAGATAGCGACGATTGAAACAACGGGTCAAAGGATCGGTGAATGCAGCCATCTCCATCTGGCTGGATTTTTCCAACAAATCATCGTGTTGCTGACTGACCTTGCTGGCCATCTCCTTGAACTTGCCGCTCAGGGTCGCCATCTCGGCGCTGCTGTCGATATAGGGGATCAAGGTGGCATCTGGTCGATCGCCAAAGCGTTGCAGCGCCGACACCAGCTGCTGCAACGGGGTAAGCACAATGCTATTGAGCCGATACATGGCGATCATGACGCAGATAAAACTGATAAACAGCATGCCGATAAAGGTCCAGAGCGCCCCCTCCATGACGCCACTCAAGATCTTTCTCTCCTCCTCAATCACCAGAGTCAGCACCGGCTGGTTATCGCTGTTGAGCAGTCGCACCTCTCCCCTGAGCCGGGTGAGCCCAAGGTCGATCAGGCGATACGTTATTTGCGGTTTCAGTGGTTTGAAGGTAGCGGTGACATCCAGATTGGTGTGGGAGATCGCCAGTGGCAGCGCGGTACGCTCCGATACTTGCTCGAGGTAGGCCTTGTCGAGCCAACGTACAACCAGCAAGAAACCGTTGAACGGTGCCGACTCGTCACTGTTTCTGATCGGCTGCCACGAGTACATCAGCGGCCCCCACTGGGAAGCACGGATCCCATGCAGATTGATGCCCCCTTGCGCCACCGAGCGCGCCCTTAACTGCTTTTTCAGTTCATCAAGGAAGTAGGGAAACTGGTCCGGATTGATCCCCGGCGCATCGGGTAGCAGGGTGCGCGTCCAGATTTCGTAACCGGCGAGATCCATGAAGCTCATCAGGTTGAGACTAAAATCCCGCATCGGCATATCACTGAACAGGTTGGATTCGATGTACCCCCTGCTTTTGTTGTCCATAAAACGGTGACTGTCATCCCAGATGCCCCAATCCCGACTGAATGCATCCAGAGCTGCCACATCCGCCTGCACCGCCTTGGTCACGCGCAGCAGATGCTCCTTCATTCGCTGCTCTTCAATCCGGCTGGCAGCCGGGATCTGGGCCCACGCCAGCAGGACCAGCAATAGCAGGATCGCCCCCAGCCAGATGGGGAACATGGAGTAAGCCAACTGATGATCAATCGTGCGCGGAGCCTGAGCCATAACCCGATATATCCATTACCATGATGCTGAGATGCCAAGCCTGCCCACACTTGACGAGCGTCCCCCTATGCTCCCGATTTTTATAACAAAAAGGGGCCAAAGGCCCCTCGATTATAACGGCTTATCGCGCCAAAAGTGGCCGCAAAAAACGAGCTGTATGAGACTCTTTATTGGCGCAAATCTCCTCCGGCGTCCCCGTCACCAGAATGCGGCCCCCACCTGCCCCTCCCTCCGGACCCAAATCGACGATCCAGTCGGCAGTTTTTACCACATCAAGATTGTGCTCGATGATGACGATGGTGTTGCCGCGATCCCGCAGCTGGTGCAGCACCTTGAGCAACTGCTGGATGTCGTGGAAATGCAGCCCGGTGGTCGGCTCATCCAGAATGTATAGAGTCTGACCGGTATCCCGCTTGGAGAGCTCGCGCGCCAGCTTGACCCGCTGCGCCTCGCCGCCCGACAGGGTGGTGGCCGACTGGCCAAGGCGGATATAGGAGAGGCCCACATCCATCAGGGTCTGCAGCTTGCGCGCCACCGCCGGCACCGGATCGAAGAACTCGCGGGCATCTTCCACCGTCATCTCGAGGATTTCGTGGATGTTCTTGCCCTTGTACTTCACCTCCAGGGTCTCGCGGTTATAGCGCTTGCCCTTGCAGACATCGCACGGCACGTAGACGTCCGGCAGGAAGTGCATCTCCACCTTGATGACGCCATCCCCTTGACACGCCTCGCAGCGGCCCCCCTTCACGTTGAAAGAGAAACGGCCCGGCTGGTAGCCGCGCGAGCGCGCCTCCTGAGTGCCGGAGAGCAGCTCGCGGATCGGGGTGAACAGGCCGGTGTAGGTGGCCGGGTTGGAGCGCGGGGTACGACCGATGGGACTCTGGTCGATATCCACCACCTTGTCCAGATGCTCCAGTCCTTCCACGCTGCGATAGGGCGCCGGGGTGGATTCGGTGGCCTTGTTAAGCTCGCGGTGAGCGATGCGGAACAGAGTGTCGTTGATCAGGGTCGACTTGCCGGAACCTGAGACGCCGGTGACACAAGTCATCACCCCGATGGGCAGATCCAGATTGACGTTGCGCAGGTTGTTGCCGCTCGCCCCCTTGAGCTTCAGCCACTTGCCGGTAAGCGGAGTCCGCTCGGCGGGAATGGCGATCTGCTTGCGACCGGAGAGGTAGTCACCGGTCAGGGACTCGGGGTTCGCGATGATCTCCTCCGGCGTCCCCTGGGCGACGATGGCACCACCGTGCACGCCAGCCCCCGGACCGATGTCGAGCACATGGTCGGCGAGGCGGATGGCATCCTCATCGTGCTCCACCACGATCACCGTGTTGCCCAGATCACGCAGGTGAGTGAGGGTCTTGAGCAGCCGCTCGTTGTCCCGCTGATGCAGGCCGATTGAAGGCTCGTCGAGTACATACATGACGCCTACCAGACCGGCACCAATCTGGCTTGCCAGCCGGATCCGCTGCGCCTCACCGCCGGAGAGGGTCTCGGCACTGCGCGACAGGCTCAGATAGTTGAGGCCCACGTTCACCAGGAAGCCAAGCCGCTCGACGATCTCTTTCAAGATCTTCTCGGCAATCTGGGCGCGCTGGCCGGTCAGATTCAACCCTTCGAAGAAGGCGAGCGCATCGCCGATGGACTGCTCGGCGATGGCCGGCAGGTTGCGGTTGTCGACGAAGACGTGGCGCGCCTCCTCCCGCAGCCGGCTGCCACCGCAACTGGTACAGGATTTGTTGGCGATGTACTTGGAGAGCTCTTCGCGCACCGAGTTGGACTCGGTTTCCCGGTAGCGTCGCTCCATGTTGTGCAGGATCCCCTCGAACGGGTGCTTGCGCACCACCACATCGCCGCGATCGTTCATGTAGCGGAACTCGATCTCGGTACGACCGGAGCCGCGCAGGATCACCTCCTGGGTCTTGACCGGCAGATCCTCCCACGGCGTCTCCAGATCGAACTTGTAGTGTTCGGAGAGGGATTTCAGCATCTGGAAGTAGTAGAAGCTGCGCTTGTCCCAGCCACGGATGGCGCCATTGGCCAGACTGATGGCCGGATCGCCAATCACCTTGGCCGGATCGAAATATTGCTGCACACCCAGACCATCACAGGTAGGACAGGCACCAGCCGGGTTGTTGAAGGAGAAGATGCGCGGCTCCAGCTCCGACATGGAGTAGCCGCACTCCGGGCAGGCGAAGTTGGCGGAGAAGGTCATGGGGGTGACGCCCTCCTCCCCGTCCATCGGCACTACCAGTACGATGCCGCCGGAGAGGGTCAGCGCCGTCTCGAACGACTCGGCCAAACGCAAGGCAAGGTCATCGCGCACTTTGAAGCGGTCCACCACCACCTCGATGGTGTGCTTCTTGTGCAACTCCAGAGTCGGAGGATCAGAGAGATCGCACACCTCGCCGTCGATGCGGGCACGGATGTAGCCCTGAGCCGCCAGATTCTCCAGCAGCTTGGTGTGTTCCCCCTTGCGATCCCGCACCACCGGGGCCAGCAGCATCAGCTTGCTCCCCTCCGGCTGGGCCAGCACCTGATCCACCATCTGGCTGATGGTCTGGGCGGCGAGCGGAATGGCGTGGGTCGGACAGCGCGGCTCACCGACTCGGGCGAACAGCAGACGCAGGTAGTCGTAGATTTCGGTAATGGTGCCGACG
This sequence comes from Aeromonas sp. FDAARGOS 1419, assembly GCF_019047045.1. Lineage (NCBI taxonomy): Bacteria > Pseudomonadati > Pseudomonadota > Gammaproteobacteria > Aeromonadales > Aeromonadaceae > Aeromonas > Aeromonas sp. FDAARGOS 1419. The sequence continues at coordinate 3,994,589 of NZ_CP077209.1, read as the reverse complement.
GTCGAGCGCGGGTTATGGGAAGTGGACTTCTGCTCGATGGAGATGGCGGGCGAGAGCCCCTCGATATGGTCGACGTCCGGCTTCTCCATCAGGGAGAGGAACTGGCGGGCATAGGCGGAGAGGGACTCCACATAACGGCGCTGCCCCTCGGCATAGAGGGTATCGAACGCCAGAGAGGATTTGCCCGAACCGGAGAGGCCGGTGACCACGATCAGCTTGTCGCGGGGCAGGGTCAGATTGATGTTCTTGAGGTTGTGGGTGCGAGCACCCCGGACCACGATCTTTTCCATCTTGTTGCACGCTCGATACAGAAACCTGAGCGAGTCAGTATGGCATAGAGACTACTGGATGAATAGACAGTCATGAGAGGAAATGCGCATCATCCGGCGCACGCCATCTGCTCTTTTTTCTCCACCAGCAGCCGCTCGTTTTGCCATATCCGGGCGGTGACCTCGACCCGATAGGGGCAACGCAAACCCAGCCCTATTTTGCCAACCGCCATGACCACTCCAGCCTGCAGCGACAGATTACGGCTCTGGCGCTGAGTCGTGCTCCCGGCTGCCCCTTCGCTGCGCACCAGCAACCTGACACTCACCGTCACGTCGCGCTTACTGAACAGCGTCGGTGCAAGTGACAGCCCCTGCTCGCTCTGAATCATATTGAGGGACAAGCGGATCGACGGATCGGGTTCCACCTCGGTGTTTCTTGCGCTTGCTGGTAACGCGACGCGATAAACCAGCATCAGCCCACAGAGCAGCACCAATAAAAGAGGGGCCCGCAGGCCCCTGAATCCGGAGATGACCATCAGTTGCTGCCAGCCCCTTGATAGACATAGGCATGGTTATCGCTGCCCAATACGGTCACATTGGCAGTATTAAAGCTTTCGTTTTGCACCACATCAACGGTGTTGTGCCCCCCACCAACCCCAGCATTGACGTAGACATTGGCCTCGTGCTCAGCGCCGTTCTGGGTCACGGTGAGCTTGTTCTCGCTACCCAAGTAGGACTCAACCTTGGCATTGTTCAACTCACCATCCTGGGTCACTTTGACCACAGACTCAGAGTGAGACGCATCGGCATAGGCCCAGTTGTCAGTGCCTTTCTGAGCAACGACCAGCTCGTTGTCCGAGCCCCAGGTCCAGGCGCCTTTGCCTTCACTATCACGAGCAGAGGCAACCTGGTTGCCAGTTCCGTTCTGGTCGATATCGATGGTATTGCCGCTGCCTGCTTGTTGCACTGCATTGGCATAGTTGTCATTACCTACCTGATCAATGGTGACCGCACCATCGGTACTACTGGCTAACTGGTTGACCACGGCCTTGTTGTCATCACCTGTCTGGTTGACCAAGGCATCATTGCCAGTACCTTTCTGGTCGGTCTCAATCCGGTTGCGATTACCATCCTGTGTCAGGTCAGCAAACTCCCCGGTTCCAGACTGTTTGGCCAACAGGCCGTTGCCATTCCCGGCATCAGACCCTTGCTGCAAAGTCACCACTTCACCGCGGGTTCCACTTTGCTCAATAGTCGCTACGTTGGCACTATCGTATTGAGTGACGTCTGCATTGTTCAAAGAACCACTCTGAGTCACCACTGCAGATGTTCCTTCCGCCGGTGCATAGTCATAGTTACCGGTTGCCTGCAGCACCTTGGTGATATTGCGCTCTCCACGTTGTACCACTTCGGCGTTGGCTCCATCAGCCGCTGTCTGGGTCACGTCAGCCTGGTGAGCCCCCCCTTCTAGCTGCTGCACACTCGCCCGAGCGAAATCGGATATCTGGTTATTAATGACAGCCTGATTACCATCCGAGATTTGAGTGATCCTGGAGTCAGCTCCGTCACCATTATCTTGCTTGATCTTGGCGTCGTTGCGATCCCCATCCTGCACAACCCCGGCAACCGCACCGCCATTCTCAAATTGCTGAATCACATCAGCAAAGTTGTCGTTCCCCTTTGTATCGATGGAGGCTTTGGAGAGGTTAGTGTCACCTTGTTGCAAGATGTAACCCTTGTTACTGTCACCTACCTGCTGAGTATCGGCATCTGACTGGCCGGTATTCTTTTGAGTGGTAACAGCTGTGTTGTCGTTACCAGCTTGATCGATGTTAGCCTTGTTATCGACGCTTCCCACCACCTGGTTAATGGTGGCGGTATTGCCGCTCTGGGCCTGGTTCACCGTAGCTTGGTTGCCAGTAGATGCCGCCCAGGCGGTGCTGGTCGCCAGAAGAACTGCCGAGGCAATGATGGTACGTTTAAACATGATTTCCCTCTCGTGCTAATGGTTGAGCCTAGGCTCAGTTGGTTTGAACGACATTTACTTGCTGATTGGCTCCCGTCTGAATAACGGTTGCCGCCAATCCGTTACCGTTTTGCTCGATGCTGGCCTGATTGCCATCACCCAGCTGGATCGCCCGGGCCTGATTGTCTACCCCTTGCTGACTGATCCAGGCTTCATTGCCGCTACCTTGTTGCAGCAGCCAAATCCGGTTATTGATGCCCGCCTGATAGAGCTCGGCGCTATTGCCCTCGCCCAGCTGCGCGCCATTGACCCAGTTCTCATCTCCCACCTGGGAGAGCGCCAACTCATTGGCCCAACCCTGTTGCAGCAGGCGCGCCTGATTCAGCTCCCCTTGCTGGGTGAGATGCAGTTGCTGCTCGCTACCGAGTTGCCACAACAGCGCCTGATTCCCATCGTTCTGCAGACCGGAATCCAGCTCGCTTGCCATCGCCAGCTCGTCGAAGACGGCAGGCTCTGCGGCGAGTTGCGGGGCGCCCGATATCAGCAGAAAAAAGAGAGCACTCAACAGGTGTTTCATCGCGCCATCGCCTTGTTGGAAAACGCCCACAGTATCCCTGTCAGACCAAAGGCGGCCTATCAGGCACTCCGCTGATTCGAGGATGAAAAGCGCCGCCCTGTCGCTGAGCAGAAAGTCTTAATTCGTATTCGATGGAGGCCAAAAAAAATGCCCTCCACCAGGGAGGGCATTGCGCGAGCGGGAAAACTCAAAGCAGCGGGGCATTGTCTTGCAGGTACTCCTGCAGGATCGGATTGTCGATATCCCGCTGGTCGGCCAGTTGCCACAGATTGTCCCGCACACCATTGGCAATCAACCGGATCACCCCGGACTCGATAGCCGACATGACACACATCTGTACCGGCTCATTGGTGCTGAAACCGGCCTCGGCCTCCAGCAGGCGCTTGTACTCGACGAAACGGAATACCCCGGCCTGCACCTGTTGCGACAATACGGTCTTGGAGGTGGTGACACTGTTCAGGATCCGGCCTGAACGGATATCGACGGCACGCAGATTGACCGTCACCTGATCGACCCGATACTCCCCGCTGGCGCCGATGCCAAAATACTTGGCCCCCGCCCCGCCGGTTCGCACATTGCTGTCATAAGCGACGATCCCCCCCTCGATCAGGATGTTGGCGGCAACCAGCGAGGGCAGTTGATTGGCATTGTTGCCGGGAACATTGGGCTTGTTCTGGGCCGCCCGCACAATCTTGCGTTCGGTCAGCAGGTTCTGCAGCCCTTCCCGCTCCAGCGGCACAAACCATTGGGAATCCCACAAAGCCGTACTCAGCATGGCGACCCCGCCCTGGGTGACCGCCGTGGAGAAGTTGGATGCCGGTGCTGGCAGGTACTGACCGGTCTGATCGCGAAAATCGTAGACGGCCGCGACAATTTTCCCTTTTGGCTTGGGCAGACTGATCAACTCCTTGTAAGAGACGGATCGCGGCATCAGGGTTGCCTTCTCATCGGCAACGGGCGAGCCGATATGGGTCGCACAGCCAGCCAGCGCAAGCAGGGGCACTATCAATAACAGTTGTCGTTTCATCGCGCCCTCAGTCGGCAATCAGGCCATTCACTTCGATCATGGTGGTCTGGTTGGTCACCCGGTCGGTGATCGAAACCACCAGGGTGCCATCTTCATCCACCACATTGATGGCAAAATCATCGGTCACCAGACTGCCGCTCTGGCTGCCATCCTTGCCGATATCGGCCAGCAGCTGGCTGATCAGGCGGGATTGCAGGTTGGAGGTCAGGCGATCCAGCGCCGAGGTGCCGCTGCTACCGCTGCCACTGGCGGGATCCTTGTAATCATTCTGCGCATTGGCGGTGCCAAGCAGATGACTGCTGTTGAGAGGGTTACCCCCAAAGCTGGGGTTGACGGGGCGATAGACAAGCTCCGACGCATGGAGCGTTGGCGCTATCAGTGCAGCAACTAGCCATAACCGGGCACGCATGAGAAATATCCTTATAGTTCATCATGTTCCAAATCGAAGGTATCCATGAACAGGGTCGCGATCTTCTGCTGTTCGAGGGTCTGCCTGACCTGTGACCAAGCCAGTTTGGCGCTCTGCTCCTGCTGATTGCGGCCGGGAGAGAGCGCGGTTTTAAAAATCACCTTCCGGTTATGGGTGATCCAGATCAGGCTGCCCCAGCGGGCTGTCGGGCGCTCATGAATCGTCAGATTTTCTCTGGCATCCGGGTCTTCATCACTGCGCAACCGGGTAAATTCGTTATAAAAGCCCTGACCGAAGCGGGTAAAAGTGCGATCCAGTACCAGACCATCCACATCCAGCCGATCACTCTCCTGCTCCGGCTGCACCGACTCCAGCGGTGCATCGGCCTCGGCCGCCACAACGGTCGTGCAGCCCCAAAGCAGCGCGAGGCAACACGTAAGAGAGAGCGCTTTCATCAGTGAGAGTCCGGAGCATCGAGATACTCTTTGGCCCAGCTCACCGCTTGGATCCGGTTCTTCACATTCAGCTTTTTAAAGACGTTATAGAGGTGGGATTTGACGGTGTGCTCGCTGACAAACAGGCTGTCGGCGATCTCGACATTGGAGGCGCCCGTCATCAGATAACGGATGATCTCCTGCTCTCTGGCTGTCAGCAGAGTGTCGTTACGCAGCAGATAACTGTTGCCCTGGCGATAGTATTCGACCAGCTCGCACAGCAGGTGGCGCGGCATCCAGTACTCGCCCAACAGGATTTTCTGCAACCCGGCAACCAGTCGGTCGAGCGGATCCTGGCGGAAAAACAGACCGCAGATCTGCGGCCACATCAGCAGCAGGTCGCGATCCGTCGCAGTGGGAGCATTGAGCAGCACAGTGGTCGCCATGCCAAAGCGTTCGGAGATCGCCCGGTTCCAGCCCAGTGACTGGCCAGAGCGGATATAGTCGAGATCGATGAGAAACAGCGTGCCGTCACACTGGTTATCTAGCTGATTAATCTCGTGGATTAGCTGGACGGGACGGCTCAAATGAGAGATGAGGTATGCAGCAAATGTGCTGGCCTGCACATTATTTTCAGTGACCAGTGCGATCGGGCATGCGGCTTTCATTGTGTGCTCTTCCTTGAACCTGTAAACCACCTAATCTGGCCGACTGAGTCTACCAAGGAGGTATGGGAGCACAATATTAAAAAAGTATGAGAATGGATCTCATAAATATCGTAACCATATGTTTTTAGTCGATTTAAAAACCGATTACAATTCGCCAATCAGCCAGCATAACAGGAATATATGGCAGAAATGTGATGCCGGACGCGCCGGAAACAGCTGCAACCCGACCATCACTGCAGCAGGAGCCAACAGTTACCTTTGGCACATCAAGCAGGTTAAGGATGCTGCCAATCCGCTTCGCAACTGTTACTATGACCGTCACATGCGTCTGCGGGACATTGTGCCCCGCACACAGCAACTAATCAGGTATCTAGTCGTGTTGGACCAGGTTTCGACCTGGCCGGTAAATAAGGTGGAAGAGAGATTATGGCCAGTCGAGGCATCAATAAAGTCATTCTGATCGGTAACCTCGGGCAAGACCCGGAAGTACGCTACATGCCGAGTGGCGGTGCTGTGACCAACATTACTCTGGCTACCTCTGAAACCTGGCGCGACAAGCAGACCGGTGAGCAGAAAGAGCGTACCGAATGGCACCGTGTTGTCTTCATGGGCAAGCTGGCAGAAGTGGCTGGCGAGTACCTGAAGAAAGGCTCCCAGGTCTATGTGGAAGGCAAACTGCAAACCCGCAAATGGCAGGATCAGAGCGGCCAGGAGCGCTACACCACTGAAGTGCTGGTCGACAGCTTCACTGGCGTGATGCAGATGCTGGGTGGTCGTCCGCAAGGCGGTCAGGGTATGGGCCAGAACATGGGTGGCCAATCCCAGGGTAACTGGGGTCAGCCGCAGCAGAGCATGCCTGCCCAGCAGCCGATGAACCAGCAGCGCCCGGCACCGGCTCCGCAGCAGAACATGCAGCCACAAGGCGGTTATGGCCGTCCTGCCCAGCAGCCGCAATCTGCGCCGCCGGTATATAACGAGCCGCCGATGGATTTCGACGACGATATCCCGTTCTAAGAACAGAATATTGAAAAGGCCCTGATAACTCAGGGTCTTTTTTTATGCACTCAGCCCCGAAAGGGATGAGACGTTTTATGACTGCCTCCCCTACAGTGATGGATATTCTCCACAGGAGCGCTTTGTGAAAAGTGCAATGAAACTGCTCACCCCTTTATTGCTAATGCTGACCAGCATGCTCTCCGGCCAGTTGCAGGCAAAGCCACTCAAGGTCGGGGTCAGCTTTGCCATCCCCCCTTATGTCATCGAAAGTAATCAGCGTGGCATTGAATTGGATCTGCTGAAAGAGGCGTTCGCTGGCAGCGGCTATGAGCCCAGCTTTGAATTTCTGCCGCTGGAGCGCACCTTCCGCCTGTTCGAGTCAGGAAAGCTGGATGCCATCATCAACGTCAGACCCGGTATGGTTGATCCTCACGTTCTGACCCAGCCCGTTATCACCTTCCATAACCGGATCTTCACCCTGCGCAGCACCCACATCAGTACTCTGGACGATCTGCATTCAAAACGGGTCACCGCCTTTCAACGGGCAAGGATCATTCTGGGGGGCGCGTTCGCCACCATGGCCAACCAGAATCCCCACTATGAGGAGGTAGCCAAGCAGCAGGTGCAGGTACATCAGCTAATGCGCGGCAGGGTGGATGCAGTCGTACTGGAGGAGCGGGTGTTCTACTACTACCTCGACCAGCTGATCGCCACCGCCCAGGCAGGCGAGCACTACGAGCGCAATCAGGTCAGGCAAGCAGACCTCTTCCCGCCCACCGTCTATCACTTTGCCTTCCGAACGGCCGATGCCCGCAATCTGTTTGATAAGCGCCTTGAGGCGATGCGTCAGGATGGTCGTTATCACCAGATTTTCGCGGCTTACGGCGCCACGCCGTGAGCCACAAACATAAAAGCCAGCCGGTAAGGGCTGGCTTTGTACTGGCTCCGAAGGAACAGCAGTAGGGGAGCGTTACTTCATTGCGCTGCCGTTTTTCAGTTCTGCTTTCTGACGTTTGGCTTCGCGTTTCTCTTTCAGTGACATCTGCGGTTTTTTCTTGGCATCTTTGCCGTTGTGATGTTCTTTGTTACTCATCATCAAACTCCAAAAATGTTACCCAGACAGTTGGTTCCTCATGGGAGCCAGCATGCCATCCGAATCATCAACTTCAGTACGCTTGGTGGGATGGTGCAAGACCATCACCAGGCCCAGCATACCCTCCAGCGGCATCCGGATCCAGCCTCATTCTCGTCCAAAAAATGTCGCGCACAGCCCCTTGAGCGGGGAGGCCAAACAACCTCGACAGGAAAGACCAAAAAAGAGTAATTCGCATTATTAAATGTTGTCACTCTTATATTAATCCATCGTAGGCTAGATATTTTCACGGATAAATATAAATCCCTCTCATTATTTATTGCCGTTCAAGAGGCCACCATTTTAATAAGCATTCGCAATATCACCGGAAACATCAGGTTACAACACCGAATAGGTTATTTCCGGTCAGACGGATATAATGCGCGCCGCACCGAAATATCCGTTTTTATTCAGGAAGCTGTGACATGAACAGAAAAACCAGAGCCGCCATGGTGTCGGTCTGCTCCAATATCAGTCTGATCATCATGAAAATGGTGGCCGGGTTCGCCAGCGGCTCGGTCAGTATCATCTCGGAGGCGATCCACTCCGCCATGGATCTGGTGGCAGCCCTGATCGCCCTGTTCGCGGTGAAAAAGTCCGACCTCCCGCCTGATGAACGCCACCCCTATGGTCACGACAAGATTGAAAATGTCTCCGGCGTCATCGAAGCACTGCTTATCTTGCTGGCCGCGGGCTGGATCATCTTCGAAGCCGTCGACAAGCTGATCACCCCCAGCCCGATTGAAAGCATTGGCTGGGGCGTGCTGGTGATGGTGATCTCGGCGCTGGTCAACAGCGGTGTCTCGGCCTACCTCTACAAGGTGGCCCGGGAAGAAGAGTCAGTTGCATTGGCGGCCGATGCTCTCCATCTCAAGGCGGATGTGCTCACCTCCGCCGGGGTCGCCGTCGGTCTTGGCGGGATCTGGCTGGCCGGTCTGTTCGGCCATTCACTCGCCATCCTCGACCCGCTGGTCGCCATTGCGGTCGCCATCTTTATTGTCAGAGAGGCCATCAGCATGCTCAACGAGGCCTTCCAGCCGCTGATCGACCAGAGCATGAGCCCGGAAGAGCTGGCGATGACCAGCCGCATCATCACCGAATGCTGCCCTGCCGCCAGCGGTTTCCACGATCTGCGCAGCCGTCGTGCCGGACGCCGCCGCCATATCGACTTCCACCTCACCCTGCCCCCGGAGATGAGCATCGGCGAAGCCCACGATATCTGTGATCGCATCGAACACGCCATCATGGCGCAGCTGCCCCACGCCATCGTGCTTATCCACGTCGAGCCGGAGGAGCAAGAGCTGCCCTCGCCGCTCGCCATAAATTGAAATGTGGCAAACAGGCGGGAAAGTGGCAGCGAAATAACGGAAAGTTGGCACAAACCCGCATTTTTACTGCCGGAAAGCCGATTGCATAAGAAGTGATCGGCACAACTGTGTTAGGGTGTCTAACCACCCTGCCGCAGGAGCGCGCCGTGAAAAAGCTGGAAATGAAAGATCTCACCGAGGCCGAAAAAGCCGAGATAGCCTTGTTATTGCAAAAAGCACAAGCCAATGCAGACCACCAGCTGACCAACGGAGAGCGGAACAAGATCCGCGAAGAGGGTCGCCTGAAAATTGTGGCGGACCGCGCCGAAGCAGCCAAGGCTGCCTCCAAGCTGGCTCGCGAGAAAGCCAAAGAGCGCGCCAAGAATCAGGTACTGCCGGAAACCTTCAGCTGGATTGATTCGGTCAGCAACAAGTTTCGCAGCAAGCGCTGATCCCTTCTTGCAAAACGCCCGCAGGCACTTGTGCCTGCGGGCGTTTGCATGTCTGGGCGATGCTCGATGAGCCGGATTTGGCGCCGCCATTGATTTGCCGCTCAGAAGCTAATCGCAGCAGCAAAGAAGTGATTTACATTGTGAGTTAGAGAGAACGCCAACTGACAATCCCCATCTATCGCCACCTTTTCATTTTTTCTCATATTTTTTGCCAGAACTGGCTACATAGTCAGGACAAAAAAGCCGAATCTGGCTTGCCACAGGGTGATATGAGTCTGCACTGATTTTTCTATGCCGTTGAAATGCATCATGTTTACTATAAAAAATGATATTTTTGGCTGTTACAAAACATTAATATCGAGATAAAGTTTGCTTTAAAAATGAGAGCGTGTTTTAATCTTTCTCGATGGTTCGGCAGTTCAGACCTGATTATGTTAGGCAGTCATTTTAGTAAAGCAGTGATTAGCATAAGCGTTATCCTCGGATAATTCTTATCAAATAATTCTCCTTCTTTAGTGCTCCCCATACGTATTGCTGACGAAAAATCAAAAATTGCCATTTAGGTGGCATTCAACACTATTTAAGGAAATTATTATGTCTAACAAAATGACTGGTACCGTTAAGTTCTTCAACGCTGAGAAAGGTTTTGGTTTCATCTCCCCGGCTGACGGCAGCAAAGACGTGTTCGTACACTTCTCCGCTATCCAGTCCACCAGCTTCAAAACCCTGGACGAAGGTCAGCGCGTTGAGTTCACCATCGAGCAAGGCCAGAAAGGCCCGGCTGCTGCCAACGTAGTTGGTCTGTAATTCAAGCCGGAGCATGCTGCTGATGGCTTATGCCAACTGCTGACAGCTCTGCAAGAATTAAAAAAACCCGCTTCGGCGGGTTTTTTGTTGTTCCCCGCTTTTTTCCTCACTGATCTCCCCTCCCCCGACCGCTTGATCCCTCCCTTACACGCTCTCACCGCTTGAGTCTTAGAATGAGCTCCGAATGGACTCAAAATGTAAAATAGTGACGAAAAAGTCAGGTTATCCGCTGTATTTGCCGCGAATTCTTGCTATTTTGCGCGCCACCAACGCAAACGATTTCCTTCACACTTTCAGGATTAGTTATGGCAAAGCAAGATATGGCCGCCCAAACAGGGACTGGCGGCTTTCTGGACTCTTATTTTTCCATTTCTGCGCGCGGCAGCAGCGTGCGTCAGGAGCTGGTCGCGGGGCTGACTACCTTCCTGGCGATGGTCTACAGCATCATAGTGGTGCCGAACATGCTGGGTGCTGCCGGCTTTGAGCAGGGCCCGGTGTTTGTGGCCACCTGTTTGATCGCCGCCTTCGGCTCCCTGCTGATGGGTCTGTGGGCCAAGCTGCCGATGGCCATCGGTTGCGCCATCTCCCTCACCGCCTTTACCGCGTTCAGTCTGGTACTGGGTCAGGGGCTGAGCATTCCGGTCGCCCTCGGCGCCATCTTCCTGATGGGGGTGCTGTTCACCATGATCAGCGTCACCGGCGTGCGCCAGTGGATCCTGGACAACCTCCCCTCCGGCATCGCTCACGGTACCGGTATCGGTATCGGTCTGTTCCTGCTGCTGATCGCCACCAACGGCGTCGGCATGGTGATCAAGAACGAAGGGGCCGGTCTGCCGGTACAACTCGGTGAAGTGACTGCCTTCCCGGTCATCATGACGGTGCTGGGTCTGGCTGCCATCTTCGGTCTGGAGCGTCGCAAGGTGCCGGGCGGCATCCTGATGGTGATCATCGCTATCTCCATCCTCGGCCTTATCTTCGACCCGAAAGTGACCTGGCAGGGCTTCTTCGCCATGCCGAGCCTGACTGGCGAGAAGGGCTCGCTGGTAGGCAGCATGGATCTGCTGGGCGCCCTCAATCCGGTGGTGATTCCGACCGTACTGGCGCTGGTGATGACCGCCGTGTTTGACGCCACCGGTACCATCCGTGCCGTGGCCGGTCAGGCTGGCCTTATCAACGAACGTGGCCACATCATCAGCGGCGGCAAGGCCCTGACTGCCGACTCCGTCAGCAGCATGGTGGCAGGCGCCGTCGGTGGTGCTCCGGCTGCCGTCTACATCGAGTCTGCCGCAGGCACCGCAGCTGGCGGCAAGACCGGCCTGACCGCCGCTCTGGTCGGTGTGCTGTTCCTGCTGATGATCTTCCTCTCCCCGTTGAGCTATCTGGTACCGGCTTACGCCACCGCACCGGCACTGATGTATGTCGGTCTGCTGATGCTGGGCAACGTCACCAAGCTGGACTTCAGCGACTCGGTCGATGCGCTCTCCGGCATGCTGTGCGCCGTCTTTATCGTGCTCACCTGCAACATCGTGACCGGCATCATGCTGGGCTTCGTAGCGCTGGTCATCGGTCGCCTGTTCGCTGCCGAGTGGAAGAAGCTGAACGTCGGCACCGTTATCATCGCCGTGGCGCTGGTGGTCTTCTACGCCGGTGGCTGGGCCATCTAACCCGTCTACATATTCCGGTTATAGCGAAGGGCCCTGCGGGGCCCTTTTTCATGGCTGTGAGTCAGCTAACAGTTTCCCGCCCGCTTGCCCTGCGTCGTTTCAGATTGAAACGCCTATACCCCGTCTGCTGTTTCAAATCCGAACCAAATCGCCCGTCATTTTTATCACTTTTTCTGTCGTTAGACTGGCTGCATCAACCATTTGCCCACCCGTGCGGTGGCAAGCCAAGGAGTGAGCCATGAAGAAACTGATCAATGCCGTCGATGCCGTGGTCCGTGAACAACTGATGGGGATGGCCGCCGCCCACCCCGAGCTCAAGGTACGTATCGAACCCCACTACATCACCCGCGCCGACTCCCCCGTGATGGGCAAGGTGGCGCTGGTCTCCGGCGGTGGCAGCGGCCACGAGCCGATGCACGGTGGTCTGGTGGGCAAGGGGATGCTGGATGGCGCCTGTCCTGGCGAGATTTTTACTTCTCCGACCCCGGATCAGATGTACGAGTGCGGTCAGGCCGTTGATGGCGGCGCGGGCGTGCTGTTTCTGGTGAAGAACTACACCGGCGACGTACTCAACTTCGAGACCGCGGTCGAGCTGCTGCACGGCGACGGCGTCAAGGTGGGCTTCGCCCTGATCGATGACGACGTGGCGGTCAAAGACAGCCTCTACACCGCAGGTCGCCGTGGCGTTGCCACGACCGTGCTGTGCGAGAAGCTGGTCGGTGCCGCCGCCGAGGCGTGCTACGATCTGGCGCGTTGCGAGGCGCTGGCCCGTCGCATCAACAACCAGAGCCGCACCATAGGCGTGGCTATGCATGCCTGCACCGTGCCGGCCGCTGGCAAGCCCTCCTTCACTCTGGCGGACAACGAGCTGGAGTTCGGCGTCGGTATCCACGGCGAGCCGGGCATCGAGCGTCGCCCCTTCACCGACCTCAATACCCTGGTGGACGACATGTTCAGCGAGCTTGCTGACAACACCCCCTATGGCCGCACCCTGCGCCACTGGGATCGCACCAGCGGTAGTTGGCAGGAGGAGCACACCTTTATCGAACCGCTCAACAAAGGCGATCGAGTCATCGCACTGGTCAACAGCCTCGGTGGCACCCCCATCTCCGAGCTCTATGGCGTCTATGGTCGCCTCGCTACCCTGTGCGAAGAGGCGGGCATCCATCTGGTGCGCAACCTGATCGGCCCCTACTGCACCTCCCTCGACATGACCGGCATCTCCATCACCCTGCTCAAGGTGGATGATGAGTTGATGACCCTGTGGGATGCCCCCGTTCACACCCCCGCCCTGCGTCGCGGCTGCTAAGGAGTGCCGATAGCCATGCTAAGCAAACACCAAATCGTCAACTGGTTGCTCGACTGCGAACACATCTTTACCGAGCAGCGTGACTACCTCACCGCGCTGGATACCGATATCGGCGACGGCGACCATGGCCTCAACATGCAGCGCGGCTTCGCCAAGGTGGCCGAGAAGCTGCCGGCAGTAGCGGACAAGGATATCGGGCAGGTACTGAAAACCACCGGCATGACCCTGCTCTCCTCGGTCGGCGGTGCCAGCGGCCCGCTCTACGGCACCTTCTTTATCCGGGCGGCGGCCAGCAGCGATGCCTGCCAGAGCCTCAGCCTCAGTCAGCTGTGCAAAATGCTGAGCGATGGCGTCGAGGGGATCGTCTCCCGCGGCCGTGCCGAGCCGGGCGACAAGACCATGTGTGACGCCTGGTGGCCAGCACTGGCCGCCCTGCAACAGGCGCAGCAGCAAGAGCTGCCCCTCAACGAGGCGCTGGACAAGGCGGTGGCAGCTGCCGCAGCCGGTACCGAGGCCACCATCCAGATGCAGGCCCGCAAGGGGCGCGCCAGCTATCTTGGCGAGCGCAGCATCGGCCATCAGGATGCCGGGGCCACCTCGACCCTGCTGCTGCTGACCGCCCTGCGTGACAGAGCGAGGTTGTAACATGATCGGAATCGTAGTTGTCTCTCACAGCGCCATGCTGGCGGCCGGCTTGAAAGCGCTGGCCGACCAGCTCGGCAGCCCGGCCCGCCTGCTGCTGGCAGCCGGGGTCGATGACCCCGACCACCCCATCGGCACCGATGCCATCGCGGTGATGAGTGCGATTGAAGAAGCGGATGACGGCAACGGCGTGCTGGTGCTGATGGACTTGGGCAGCGCCCTCCTGAGTGCCGAGACCGCCCTCGAACTGCTGCCCCCGGAGCTGAGCGCGAGGGTGCGGCTCTGCCCCGCTCCGCTGGTCGAAGGCACTCTGGCCGCTGTGGTGGCGGCCGGTTCCGGCCTGACGCTGGATGAGGTGGCCGCCGAGGCGCTCGGTGCCCTTGGCCCGAAACAAGCGATGCTGCCTGCCAGCGCGGCGCAGGCCGCCACCGAGACAGCCCCCGTTGCCGACGATGGCTGGCTGCGCTGCGAGGTGGTGGTGGATAACCCCCACGGCCTGCATGTGCGCCCCGCCGCCCGGCTGGTAGCCGCCCTCAAGCCCTTTGCCGCTGAGCTCAAGCTGCAAAAGGGGGATAAAGAGGCCAATCCCCGCAGCCTGACCCGGCTCGCCATGCTCAACGTGCGTCAGGGCGACCAGCTCACCCTGCTGGCGCGCGGCGAGGATGCCAACGCCGCCCTGACCTGCTTCCAGCAGCTGGCCGACGAGCGCTTCGGCGACTGACGCCACTGCTTCAAGGGGCTGCACTCGCTCGCTGAGCCTGTGCAGCACCATTCAAGACGAAGGAGTCCCCGGCACTGCCGCCCCTTCGCCCCGATTCTTAATTCATAAAGAGAGAGGGATAAAATATGGACCGCATCATCATCAGCCCCAGCAAATACGTGCAAGGCAACGGGGCCCTCGCCAATATCGGCAACTACGTCAAAGCGCTCGGCAGCAAGCCGCTTATTCTGGCCGACGCCTTCGTCACCAAGCTGGTCGGCGATACCGTGGCCACCAGCTTCCACGGCGCCGGTATCAAGCCGGAGTTCGACTGCTTCAACGGCGAGTGCTCCCGCCCCGAGATCGACCGCCTGCTGGCCCGCTGCAAGCAGACCCCGTTTGACGTCATCATCGGCATCGGCGGCGGCAAAACGCTGGATACCGCCAAGTCGGTCGCCTTCTATCAGAAGGTGCCGGTGGTCATAGTGCCCACCATCGCCTCCACCGATGCCCCCACCAGCGCGCTGGCGGTCATCTACACCCCGGAGGGGCAGTTCAGCGAATACCTGATGATCCCGACCAACCCCAACATGGTCATCATGGATACCGGCGTGGTCTCCCGCGCTCCGGTGCGGCTCTTGGTCTCCGGCATGGGGGATGCGCTCTCCACCTACTTCGAGGCGCGCGCCAACAAGATTTCCGGTTGCCAGACCATGGCCGGTGGCGCCTCCACGCTGGCGGCGCAGGCCATCGCCGAGCTCTGCTACAAGACTCTGCTGGCCGATGGCTACAAGGCCAAGCTGGCGGTGGAGCAGGGACTCTGCACCAAGGCGGTGGAGAACATCATCGAGGCCAACACCTATCTGAGCGGTATCGGCTTCGAGAGCAGCGGGCTGGCCGCCGCCCACGCCATCCACAACGGCCTGACCCAGCTCGCCGAGTGCCACCACCTCTACCACGGTGAGAAAGTGGCGTTCGGTACTCTGGTGCAGCTGGTGCTGGAGAACGCCCCGATGGCGGAGATCGAAACCGTGTTGGCCTTCTGCCGCTCGGTGGGCCTGCCGACCAACCTGCATATGATGGGGGTCAAGGAGCTGGATATGGCGCGCCTGATGGAGGTGGCCAAAGCCTCCACCGCCGAGGGCGAGACCATCCACAACATGCCGTTCAAGGTCACCGCCGAGGATGTGCTGGCGGCCATCGTCACCGCCCACCAGCTGGGGCTGTAACCACGCCGCGACTGACCTAGCCATATAAGACGGCCCCACAACCGCGGGGCCGTTTCGTTTTCTGCGGGCCGGTTCGCAACGGCCTCAATAACCGTCAGCCGTGATAGTCGGCGGGATCGATCTCGAGCAGCTTGAGCCGCCGCCAGAGGGTGGTGCGACTGATGCCAAGATGTTGGACCATCTGGCTTACCTGCCCCTTGCAAGCGTGGGCGCAGCGCAAGATGGCTTGCCGCTCCAGCTCCGCCAGCGTTAGCAGCGGTTGCCCCACCACCTCGTCTGCCACCTGCTGATAGCCGTGCCGAATGGCTGCGGGCAGCGCCTCGGGCGGGATCGGCCCCTGACCGGAATGAAGCAGCGCATGCTCGACGGCGCTGCGCAGCTCCCCCAGATTGCCGGGCCAGGGATAGGCGAGCAGGCAGTCGAGGGCCGCCGGACTGAACTGCCGTACCGGCTCGCGCCCCTGCGCCGCCAACTGCTGGCTGATAAGGCCCGGCAGATCGGCCGCTCGCTCCCGCAATCCCGGCAGCCACAGCTCGCACGCCTGCAAGGCATAGAGCAGCTGGCGGCCAAACAGCCCCTCCTGCACCAGCTGCTCCAGCGGGGCGCTGCTGGTAGCGATGATCCGCACCTTGAGCGGCAGGATACGGGCCGAATCGAAGCGCTGGATGCGACCGGTCTTGAGCAGTTGCAGCAGCGCCGCCTGCATGGGGGCAGAGAGGCACTCCACCTGCTCCAGCACCAGGGTGCCGCCGTGGGCCAGCTCGAACTTGCCCGCCCGCTCCTGCCCCGCTTCGTCGGAACCCATCAGCTCCAGCGCCATCCGCTCGCTCGGCAGCGCCTTGCAGTTGAGGGTAATGAGCGGCCCGGCGGCCCGCTCACTGCCAAAGTGGATCGCCTCCGCCAGCTGGGCCTTGCCTACCTCCTCCTCGCCGCGCAACAGGATCGGCCCCTGACTCTGGGCCGCCTGCCGGGCGTAGCGCAGCAGCTTGCGCATGGCGCTCGACTCCCCCACCAGTGCCGACAGCTCGGGCACCGTCTGGCGCAGCTGGTGAATGGCCCGCAGCCGATCGACCGGGTGCAGCAGGGCGATAAAGCTGACCCCCTCCGGCCCCGGCAGCGGCTTGAGGCTCACCAGCGCATTGATAAACTCCCCCTCCTGCGCGCCGAGCCGCTCCAGCGTCACCTCCACATGACTCAGTGGCGTCTGCCCCTTGATGGCCAACTGCAACCGCTGCGGCAGCAGCAGGTGCTGCTCCAGCGGCTGGCCGAGACAGAGCGCCGGATCGAGCCGCAGCCGGTGGGCCGCCAGCGCGTTGAGGTAGCGCAGCCGTCCCTGCGGGTCCCAAGCCAGCACGCCGTCATCCATGCCATCGAGCAGGGCGTAAAGTTCGCTCAGGTGATGCTGGGACTCCTGCATCAGGGTCTCCATCTGCAGCAGATGGGCCAGCTCGCGCCCGGCGCTGACGGTGAGCGCCAGATCGCCGGCGCTCGCCTCCTCCACCTTGCAGATCAAGGCGATGATGGCGACCTGACGGCCATTGCTGTTGTAGACCGGACTGGCGCAGCTGTGCCAAGGATGGAGGGTCTGGTTGAAGTGCTGGGTGCCGCTGACGCAGAGCGGTACTCCCTCCAGCGCCGCCAGATTGATGGCATTGGTGCCGATGCGCCCCTCGCTGAAGAAGGCGCCGGGGCCAAACCCCAGCGCCGCCAGCTCGCGCAGGGTGTCGGGGTGGCCGGTCTGGGCCAGCAGGCAGCCGCTCTCGTCGGTGAGCAGCAGGGCGCAGGGGCGCCCCTCCATAAATTCGTAGAGATCTTCGAGGGCCATCTCGCCGGTGGTGAGCAGGTCCCGTTTGCGCTGGCGCAGGCTCTGCAAGGTCTGCCCCTTGGCGCAGTGGGGGGGATGCCAGAGGGTGGCACTGGTCTGGTGGGCGCAGCGCAGCCAGGATGCCCGCAGATAGTCAGGCCAAGCGAGCAGCGGCTGAAGGTCAGATGGCATGGTCACAGCAATATCCGGCAAGATGTGAGCCGACCATTTAACCACGCCAGCGCCCCCGATTCAGTGACCTGCCTCAGAGGGTGGCAACCCCGCCCTCCTCCCGCTCGGGTTTACGTCGGCAAACTGCTGGCCGAGGCACTCCTTCGATCTTTTGATATATCGCCACGATCACACTACTGACTTGTTTATGAAAAGGAGGACGAATGGCGCTTTCCATTGCCGCCCCTTACGTGTATTTTGCTCAGTAGCAAAAAATAGAGCCAAAAGAGGATGGCTGGCGAATATGTTCAGCACCATAGGCAGGTCGGTAATTTTGTGATTTAAAATGTGTTTTCTGTGGCGGCAATCAGGGCAAACCGGAGTTGTATCGAAGGCTCTATTAATGGATGGGTACCACCGTTCATATAATCACCGTTAGACCACAATGGAGAGTTATCTTAGATAACATGAACAAAAATACAATACAAAAATACATTAATAACTATCGTCGTCAACTAACTCGTTATTTACGTCCTGGGTTTGGATTGCTATGTAATGTTTACCCTGCTAAAAATGGTGCAATTCTTGAGTTTGTTATAGGTAATGGGCTCATGAATGATGACATCTACCATCAAGAAAGTAATAGCACTGGTGAGGCCTTAGGGAGAATCAATCAGAGAGCCTTTGGTGGTAACTTAAGCGGCTTTACCTTTCGTGGTACAAACACCATATTGGAGCCTAACCGTCTAATTTACATCAAGGATTCCAATTCTTCCGAGTGGGGCGATAAAGCTGTCATAAAAGATGTGAATGCAGTTTTGCCCAACTCATCTGGGAGGGCAGGAGGATGAAGTTTGGTGGTGTAGAAGGGACCCCTGAAGAAATAAAGAATCACTTTGAGAACAATGGGCTCAATCCTTTAGATTTCTTTGAAAAGCCTGAAGACAAGCTTTCAAAGTTATGGGTAATTATTCCATGCGTGATTTTTGTTCTTTGTTTTGCAGCTCTTAACTTTCTACATGAACTTGGTGATAAAGCGAAGTCTTTTATCTTTTTAATTGGTATATGTGCATGCGTTTGGGCTGCTGTAAGTGTACATATTCGTTTTAAAAGTGGATGGGGCGCTGGGTCTATAATATTTATCGGATTATTGGTTATGTTGGTTGCCTTGGGAATCTTACAGCCTGCACAACTTCTTGATTATATAAAGTCGGCCAAATAGCCCGTAGGTTCGATTAGCCGTAAGGCGTAATCGGACGTTCGCGTAAATCAATTCTCCGCGATAACGGCTACTCGAATTTCCCCTCTGCCAGATGCCGCTGACTCATGGATACAACCGGGACGGCGGCATCTCGATCGTCCGATTACGCTTCGCTAATCGAACCTACATGGGACGGTAATAAAGCACAGAGCCGCCCTTATGGGCGGCTCTGTGCATCAGCGATGGATGGCTGAATCGTCTTGTCGTCACTCGGCCTTGGGCGCTTCAACCGCCGCAGTCGCCGGTTGGTCATCTTCCTTGATCCAGGCATCCAGCAGGGTGTAGCCCACCGCCAGCACCACGGGGCCGATAAAGAGACCGATGATCCCCATGGTCAGCAAGCCACCGATTACCCCCACCAGAATCAGGATGAGCGGCAAGTCGGCGCCACGTTTGATCAGGAAGGGGCGCAGGAAGTTGTCCATGGTGCCCGCAATCAGTGACCACACCAGAAGGAAGGTGCCCCAGGTGGTGTCACCGCTCCAGTAGAGGTAGCCGATACAGGCCAACAGCACCGGGAAGGGGCCGATCTGGGCGACGATCAGCAGGAACATCACCACCACCAGCACCATGGCGTAGGGGATACCGGCAATCAGCAGGCCGACACCGGCTACCGAGGATTGCACCAGCGCGGTCACCACCACCCCCATCGCCACGGCACGGATCGCCTGTGAAGCGAGCACGGTGGCATTGTCACCACGCTGACCCGCCAGCCGGTGGGCAAAGCGGCGAATGCCGGTCGCCACCACTTCACCCGAGTGATAGAGCACCCCGCAGATACCGACCGTCAGCAGGAAGTGAACGAACAGCAAGCCAAGATTACCGGCCTGAGAGGCCAGCCAGCGGGCGGTCTGACCGAAATAGGGGGCCAGCTTGGCAAACAGCACCTGACCACCGCTCGCCAGAATTTGCTGCCAGAAGTCATAGAGCTTGTCGCCCACCAGCGGGACCTGTTGCAACCAGAGCAGCTCCGGCGGTGGTGACTGGCTGATATGGGTACCCAGCTCGATCAGCATGGGGGCCTTCTCCGCCACATTGGCCAGCGTCATAAAGAGCGGGATGACAAACATCAGCAGCAGCACCAGCGTCATAAAGAGGGCCGCCAGGGTGCGCTTGCCCCACAACAGCCGCTGCACCATCAACATCAGCGGCCAAGTGGCGATGGTGATCATGGTGGCCCACACCAGCGCAGGCAGGAAGGGCTGCAACACCAAGAAACAGGAGATAATCAGGATGCTGAGAAACAGCACCCCCAGGGTTATCTTGGCCAAATCCACTTTTTTCACATTCATAGAGTTCCCTTGTCAGAGCCGTTGCCCTTGGGTCGTGTGTCGCATTTCAAGAAAGAGAGTATCCACCAGAGGCCAGCGCTCAACCAGAGCCCCAGCCCGAAAAAGAGCACAAACTGACCAAGCAGGATGGCCAGCGAACTGCTGGTCAGCAGCGGTAGCGCCCAGAGCCCCGCCCCGATCAGAGCGCCCCCCGCCAGCGTGACCACGCCGGTCACAATGGGGGGATAACCGCCGCGGGTCAGGGTAAGCAAACCGCCAACCCAGATCCCGAGGGCCGCCATGCCGATCCCGGCCAGATGGGCCGACTGACTCAAGCCAGCGCAAACCAGTGCCGCAGCGATCAGCAAGCCCCAGGCCAAAGCGCGCTGATCCAGCCGCCAGTATGGGCGAACCGCCAGCAGCAAGGCGCCAATCAGCAGGCCAACCGCCACGTCGGAGATAAAGTGCACCCCGAGCCAGACCCGCGCCAGACCGGTGGTAAGGGCCAGCAGCAAGGCCAGCGAATAAGCCAGCCCGCGCCGGGCAGGCCAGAGCCAACCAAGCAGCGCCCCCCAGAACAGCAGGGCCGAGGCGGTGTGGCCGCTCGGCATGCCAAAGCCCTGGGCGCTCTGGGTTGCCAGCAGCGGTTGCAGATGGAAGGGGCGCGGCCAGCCGATCCCCTCCTTGCTCGCCTGCACCAGCAAGCCGAGCCATAGCATGGCGAACAGCAGCTGGCGCAGCCGCGGCCACCCCAGCAGCGGGAGCAGCAAAGGTATCAGGGCAAGCTGAAAGCCGCCTGAACCAAACAGATTGCTGACCGACAGCCACCAGACATCTGGCCCCAGCCACTGTTGCAGGCGCATCATCAGCGGGATCTCGGCCTGATGCAGCGCATTGCCCTGCGCCACGAAATCGGCCTGCCAGCGCACCTCGCTCTCGGGCACCTTATCCAGTCGGGATTGCAGCCAGTCGAGCTGATCCGGGAAGCGGCGCTGCGCGCCGGGCAGCTTGTCCACCGCGATCAAGCGGGCGTTGAGGATCTCCCCGCCCAGATTGGGAGCCTGCAGCAGCGAGACAAAATCGGAATCTTGCTGGGCGACGATAGGTTCCAGAGTGCGGCAGGCAAAGACCTGTGCTTTCTGCCAGCGGCCAAGATCCGCGACGATTTCCCCGCGCAGACCGGTTTCTTCATACAGCTCGCGCAGCGCCGCCTGCTCGGGGCGCTCGCCGCCATCGATATAGCCACCGCTCAGGCTGTAGCGAGAGGAGATGCGATCCTGCACCAGCAGCAGTTGATCCTGATGGCGGATGGCGCAGGCCGCCGCCGAGGGAGCCGCCGGTTCGGCACTCAGGGCTGGCAGAGTGGCAAACAGCGCCAGCAACAGTAAAAAGAGGGTTCTCGACATCAATTTGCTTTCCCTATGCACAATGGCGACAAGCCTCCCAGAAATCAGATAGTTGGGCAACGGTAGCGGCCGGATCGCCGCGGTTCCTGCCGCGCTGACGGTGCACGGAAGATTGCGATGAAGCAGGGCACTCCCTACTATTGGCGGCTATCTTCAATTTCATGCAGCAAACGCTGGAGCCCTCCATGAGACAGTTCGGCTTTTTCCTCGGCATCGCCATCGGTGTCATTTTGATCCTGTTCGGCAGCATCGTCATCTTCCAGGCGCTTCCTGCCGCACTGGATGTGCTGGAGATGCCAAGCCGCATCCCGTTCGTGCGCGAGGTCTACACCTGGCTGATGACCAGCGCCAACGGCCTGACCGCCCAGCTGGAGCAGAACTTCCTGGAAGCCTTCCAGACCGTGCTCAAGCTGATCCTGCTCATCACCTTCATGTGGGTCTGCGTCAAGCTGGTCAACATGGGGGTGCTGATTATCCGTGCCGGGGTTGACCTCATCCGTACCGCCATCGCCCACAGCGAAGGCCCCCACGACCAGAAGAAGCCGGATCAGCACGATCACTTCTGACTCTGACATGGTTGATGGATGTGAACGCTGCCGCCCCCAACCGGGGCGGCAGCTTTATATGTGCGGTATGGAGGCTCCTCCCTGCCCCATGAATACCCGATAAAGCAGCGGCTTTCCCTTGTGAATCAGCAAACTGCCCATATGTTGCATCACCTTGACATGGTTTGCGCCCCGCACGGCGGCTGCCCGGTTTCTATCCCGACCCCGTGCTCTGGTATAATCGACCACCTCTTTTCCCCGTTATGGAGCCTGTTCATGCCCAATCATGCAGAAAGTGCCCTCGAGGTTCGTCTCGACAAGTGGTTGTGGGCGGCCCGTTTTTACAAGACCCGCTCCATTGCACGGGATCAGATAGACGGGGGCAAGGTGCACTACAATGGTCAGCGCAGCAAACCGGGCAAACAGGTGGAAGTGGGGGCACTAATCCGCTTCTGGCAGGGGCAGGACGAACGCGAAGTGCGGGTGCTGGCCTTGAGCGAGCAGCGCAAATCGGCCCCGCTGGCCCAGCAGCTCTATGAAGAGACCGCCGAGAGCCTGAAAAAACGGGCCGAGAACAGCGAGGCGCGCCGCTTCAACAGCCAGTTTGCCCCCAGCCCCGAGCGCCGCCCCGACAAGCAGGAGCGACGCCAGTTGCTCAAGGTCAAACAGTACTGACCGACCCCGATTTGATACCGGGCTAGCCTCAACCCCAGCCCGCCCGATTTACCTCACCGAAAAGCCAGGAATACATGATGAGCAACCAAGATCTGCTGTATCGCTATCTGTTTGAAGAGTACGAAGTGCGTGGCGAGCTGGTCCAGCTGGATCACACCTACCGCCACGTGGTGGAAGCCCAGAACTACCCGGTGCAGGTGCAAAAACTGCTGGGCGAGCTGCTGGTCGCCACCAGCCTGCTGACCGCCACCCTCAAGTTTGAAGGCTCCATCACAGTGCAACTACAGGGCGATGGCCCGGTGCGTCTGGCCGTGATCAACGGTGACAACAACCAGCAGCTGCGCGGCGTGGCCCGCTATGAAGGCGAGCTGCCGAGCGATGGCAAGCTGCAGAGCCTGATTGGCAACGGCCAGCTGATCATCACCATCACCCCGGAGCAGGGCGAGCGCTATCAGGGCATCATCGCGCTGGACGCCGACACCCTGGCGGGTTGCCTGGAGCACTACTTCGCCCGCTCCGAACAGCTGGCCACCAAGCTGTGGATCCGCACCGGCTATCACGAAGGTGCGCCGCGCGCCGCCGGCATCATGCTGCAGGAGCTGCCCGCCCAGAGCGAGGATCACAGCAACGATTTCGATCACCTGACCCAGCTCACCAGCACCATCAAGGATGAAGAGCTGTTCGGCCTGCAGGCAGAAGAGATCCTCTACCGTCTCTACCATCAGGACAAGGTGCGAGTGTTCGATCCGCAGGCGGTCGAGTTCCGCTGCACTTGCTCCCGCGAGCGCTGTGAAGGGGCTCTGCTGCAGATAGAAAAGGAAGAGGTCATGGAGATGGTGCAGGAGCTCGGCAAGATCGACATGCACTGTGATTATTGCGGCGCCCAGTACCAATTTAATGGGATCGATGTCGAAACCCTGTTCAGCAGGGCTCCCGGCAATGATGCAAACCAGTTACACTAATTAAAGGCGGGCAAAACCCGCCTTTAACTTTAATAACAAAAAAATACCCTATTTTATAAAGTTTGATGGCGATCGCTAAACTCTACCACCTAAGTGATAGGATGACCGTCAGATAGAACCCTACCAACCTCTGAACCCAGGAGAATACAATGACAATCGTGGCAGAACCCACCCTGGCCCAACAATTAGGACTGGACCAGTACGGCATCAAAAACAGCCAAGAAATCGTTCGCAACCCCTCTTACGAGCAGCTTTTCGCGGAAGAGACACGCCCTGACCTGGAAGGGTTCGAGCGCGGTGTGGTGACCGAGCTGGGCGCCGTCAACGTCAACACCGGTATCTTCACCGGTCGCTCCCCGAAAGATAAATATATCGTCAAAGATGCCACTACCCAGGATACTGTGTGGTGGTCTGACCAGGGTAAAAACGATAACAAAGCGATTACCCCCGAAGTGTGGTCACATCTGAAAGGGCTGGTCACCAAACAACTCTCCGGCAAGCGCCTGTTTGTGGTCGATGGCTTCTGCGGTGCCAACCCGGATACCCGTCTGGCCGTGCGCATCATCACCGAGGTGGCCTGGCAGGCACACTTCGTGAAAAACATGTTCATCCGCCCGAGCGATGAAGAGCTGAAAACCTTCAAGCCTGACTTCGTGGTGATGAACGGTGCCAAGTGCACCAACCCGAACTGGAAGGAGCAAGGTCTCAACTCCGAGAACTTTGTTGCCTTCAACATGACCGAGAAGATGCAGCTCATCGGTGGCACCTGGTACGGTGGCGAGATGAAGAAGGGCATGTTCTCCATGATGAACTACTTCCTGCCCCTGCGCGGCATTGCCTCCATGCACTGCTCCGCCAACGTGGGTCAGGACGGCGACGTCGCCATCTTCTTCGGCCTCTCCGGCACCGGCAAGACCACCCTCTCCACCGATCCCAAGCGTCAGCTGATCGGCGATGACGAGCACGGCTGGGATGACCACGGCGTGTTCAACTTCGAAGGGGGCTGCTACGCCAAGACCATCAAGCTCTCCGAAGAGGCTGAGCCGGACATCTACCACGCCATCCGTCGCGATGCGCTGCTGGAGAACGTGACCGTTGCTGCCGATGGCACCATCGACTTCGATGATGGATCCAAGACCGAGAACACCCGCGTCTCCTACCCCATCTATCACATCGACAACATCGTCAAGCCGGTCTCCAAGGCAGGTCACGCCACCAAGGTTATCTTCCTGACTGCCGACGCCTTCGGCGTGCTGCCTCCGGTCTCCAAACTGACCAAGGAGCAGACCAAGTACCACTTCCTGTCTGGCTTCACCGCCAAACTGGCCGGTACCGAGCGCGGCATCACCGAGCCGACTCCGACCTTCTCCTCCTGCTTCGGCGCAGCCTTCCTCTCCCTGCACCCGACCAAGTACGGTCAGGAGCTGGTAAAACGGATGGAAGCGGCAGGTGCAGAGGCCTATCTGGTCAACACCGGCTGGAACGGCACCGGCAAGCGCATCTCCATCAAGGATACCCGCGCCATCATCGATGCCATCCTGGATGGCTCCATCGAGAAGGCCGAGACCAAGGTGCTGCCGATCTTCAATCTGGAGATCCCGACCGCGCTGCACGATGTGAACCCGGCGATCCTCGACCCGCGCGACACTTACGCTGACAAGGCTGAGTGGGATGCCAAGGCCGTCGATCTGGCAGGGCGCTTCATCAAGAACTTCGAGCGCTTCACCGATAACGACGAAGGCAAACGTCTGGTTGCGGCAGGCCCGCAGCTGTAACAGGCTCGCTTCGTATCAGTGACATCATGCCGGTCAGCCACGCTGACCGGCATTTTTGTTTTTGTGGAGCCCCGAACGCTGCCATCGCCCCCGTTAAAGGGGCCAAAACCTTGCCTTTGCCTGTTGTAACAGGTTAGATTCAGCCAAACTTTATACAATATACAATTCTGTAACGCCCAATCGTGACCCGACCATGACCCCACCCTACAAGACCCGAACCCAGATGGTGATGGAAAACCTCCGTGGCCGGATCCTCCGTGGGGAGTTCCCCGCTGGCGCCCCCTTGCGTCAGGATGCCATTGCCAAAGAGCTGGCCGTGAGCCGCATTCCGGTGCGCGAAGCCCTGATGCAACTGGAAGCGCAGGGGCTGGTGAAGTTCGAAGCCCATCGCGGCGCCGTGGTCACCATGCTGGACGCCTCGGCCATCGAAGAGCTCTTTTATTTGCGAGCGCTGCTGGAAGCCGATACCCTGTTTCACGCCGTCGACAAGATGACGGAAGCCACCTTCGCGCAAGCGGAGGCGATCCTCGCCCAGTTTGATCACGCCCTGGAGTCAGGCACCCAGATCGAACATTGGGCCGAGTTGAACCACAGCTTTCACGCCACCCTCTATCAGGCAGCCGGTCGCCCCCAGGCACTTGAACTGATCGCCCAGATCAATCTGAGCTGTGACCGCTATGTCCGCTTCGAGCTGCTCTTTGCCAGCGACGGAGTAGACAAGGCGGAACGTGAACACGCCCAATTGCTGGAACTGTGCCGCGCCCGGCGCAAGCACGAGGCGGTGGTGCTGCTCAGGCAGCATATCGAAGCGGCAGGTCAGTCGATCAAGCGGATCCTGGCCAGCGGCCATAAAAACTGAACACTCATATAGCAACCATCTGGCACTAACGACATGAATAATTTCGAGATAATTGAAACCCGCGTCGCCCAAGTCAGGGCCGAGCTGGCCATGCAGGAGTTGGACGCCTTTATCGTCCCCCACGATGATGAGCACCTCGGCGAGTACATCCCCGCCTATGCCGAGCGGCTTGACTGGATCACCGGTTTCAACGGCTCTGCCGGCGTCGCCATCATCATGGCCCAGCGGGCAGCCCTCTTTGTCGATGGTCGCTATACGGTGCAGGCGCGGATGCAAACCCCCGCCGAACTGTTCGAATTCCTCCACCTCATTGAAAATCCCCATGTGCAGTGGCTGGCCGAACAGCTGCCGTCAGGCTCCCGGGTTGGCTTCGATGCCCGCCTGCACAGCCTGACCTGGTACAAGAATGCCAAAGCCGTGCTGGCCGATCGCGGTATCGAGCTGATCCGCGTCGAGCAGAACCCCATCGACCTGAACTGGAGCGATCGCCCGGAGCCGACCAAGAGCCCGGTCATCCTCTACAGCGAGGAGCTGGCGGGCCAGTCCAGCCAGTCCAAACGTGAACAGCTGGCGGCCGACCTGCGCAAGCGCGGGCTGGATGCCGTGCTGCTGACCCAGGCCGAGCCCATCAACTGGCTGCTCAACCTGCGCGGCCGCGACATCGACCGGTTGCCGGTGGTGCTGGGTTTTGCGGTGCTCTACGCCAACACCAGCATGGATTTCTTCGTCGATACCGACAAAATTGACTGCTTCGCCTTCACCCAACACGTGGGGCAGGATGTCTCCGTCTACCCCATCGACAAGCTGGGCGACGTGTTGCAGCGCATTGGTGAAGATCAGCAGAAGGTGCTGGCCGATCCGGACAGCGCCAACGCCTGGACCCAACTCGTCATGGAAGAGGCGGGCGCCATTCTGGTGGCTGGCCAAGACCCCACCATGCTGCCGAAAGCGTGCAAGAACGAAATCGAGCTGACCGGTATGCGTGCCGCTCACCTGCGTGATGGTGTGGCCATGACCCGCTTCCTCGCCTGGCTGGATCGGCTGGTCGCCTCCGGCGAGTTCGAGGGGGTGGATGAAGGCACCCTGGCCGATCAGGTGGAAGCGTTCCGCCGCGAGCAGGAGCACTACGTCGAGCCAAGCTTCGACACCATCTCGGCGCTTGGCCCCAACGCCGCCATGTGCCACTACCACCACACCAACGGCACCCCGCGTGCGTTTGGTCAGGACAGCCTCTATCTGCTGGACTCCGGCGCCCAGTATATGGATGGCACCACCGACATCACCCGCACCATCAAGGTGGGTGAGGTGAGCGACGAGCAGAAAGCGATGTTTACCCGGGTACTGCAGGGCCATATCGCGCTGGATCAGGCCCGCTTCCCCCGTGGCACCGCCGGTATCCAGCTCGACGTGCTGGCCCGCATGCCGCTGTGGCAAGCCGGTTACAACTATGACCACGGCACCGGCCACGGCGTCGGCCACTTCCTGAGTGTCCACGAAGGGCCCCAGCGCATCGCGCCAAAAGGGAGCATGGTCGCCCTGCAACCGGGCATGGTGCTCTCCAACGAGCCGGGCTACTACCGTGAAGATGGCTTTGGCATCCGTTGCGAAAACCTGGTAGTGGTGACCGAGCTGGAACAGGTTGGCGAGCTGCCGATGCTGGGCTTCGAGCGTCTGACCTACGTGCCGTTCGATACCCGCCTGATCGACCGCAGCCTGCTGAGCCCTGCCGAATTCCGCTGGATCAACGAATACCATGTCGAGGTGTTCCGCCGCCTGAGCCCGCTGCTCGAGGGCGAGGATCTCGCCTGGCTGGAGCAGGCAACCAGCCTCATCTGATGACACAGGGCCTGCGGGCCCTGTTTTTTATCCCCCCTTTTGACCTGTATCAACACCCAAAGCGAGCAGGTCAGGAGAATGGCGGCCATGAAAAGTCATCATGCCAGCCCAGCCCGGGGCTCACACGCCGCAGCCAGCAAAAAGGCGAGTGACCATCCCAGACTCATGCGCGAGCAGCAGACGGTCAGCGCCATGATCCGCCTCTACTGCCAGCACCATCATCAGGATCCCCATTGCCGCCACTGTCGCCAGTTGCGGGATTTCGCCCATCAGCGCCTTCGTCGCTGCCGTTATGGCCACGGCCACAAACCCACCTGCGCCAACTGCAACATCCACTGCTACGCACCGGCGATGCGCAAACAGATCCAGCAGGTGATGAAGTGGAGCGGCCCGCGCATGTTGCTGCGCCACCCCTGGCTCACCCTCCGCCATCTGCTCGACGGCTTGCGCAAAGCGCCCAAACTGCCCCAGAGCCGCCCCCTGCCGCCATAACCGCCAATCCCTTGCATCCGGCAGGGGATGACCACTACCCTATGACTCCTTTTTTGCCGTTGACCCCAAGGTCAGCGGCGTTGCCGATCCGTTTGCTGCCAATGGAGTCCTGATGCACCACAACCCGCCCCTGCTACGCACCGCTACCCACAATGACATGCACGCCATCTGGCAGATCGATGCCAAGGTGTTTGGCGAAGATGTCTATCCCGCCTTCTTCTTCCGTCAGGCGATGGATTTGTGGCCCGAGTTGTTGCTGGTGGCCGAATACGAGGGGCAGCTGGTGGGGTATGTACTGGGGGGATTCGGTCAGGAGCGGTCGCAAGGCTGGGTGCTCTCGCTGGCGGTGCTGCCCGAGGCGCGCGGTTTCGGCCTCGCGGAGCGGATGATGCGCCAGATGGAGGCCAACCAGCAGGCGCTGCAGATCAGCGAACTGCGGCTCACAGTCGATCCGGCCAATCCGGCCCAGCGCCTCTACTACCGGCTCGGTTACACATTGCAGGCGGAAATAGCCGACTATTTCGGCCCCGGAGAAGACCGTCTGCTGCTGGTTAAAACCCTCTCTGGTACAGCTGCGATTCAAGGACAAAACCGGTTACAGAACGCATAATTGGTTACATTTTGCCGATTTCATGTGTGACGGGGTTGGAGTAAAGTTCACTCATCAACCGGATTGTTCAAATTACGTGCAGCCCAGGAGGCCCACCATGTTGAAGCGTATGACCCTTATTGCCCTGCTGGCAGCAACCACCATCACCGGATGCGCCAACAGTGACGTTTACTCTGGCGATGTTTACACCAAAGACCGCGCCAAACAGGTGCAGACCGTCAGCTACGGCACCATCATCTCCACCCGCCCGGTGAAGATCCAGGCCGATGAGAACTCCCTGATTGGCACCATTGGCGGCGCCGTGGTCGGTGGCCTGCTGGGCAGCACAGTCGGTGGCGGCACCGGACGCGACATCGCAGCCGCAGGCGGCGCCATCGCCGGTGCGGCGGCAGGCAACGCCATCGGCAACAAGATGAATCAGGTCGACGGTGTCGAGCTGGAGATCAAGAAAGAGAACGGCGAAGCCATCGTGGTCGTGCAGAAAGCCAGCCCCACCTTCACCCCGGGCGCCCGTGTACGCATGACCCAGGGCAATGGCAGCATCAACGTGGCCGTCGTGAATTAAGCGTGTGAACTCAGGCTTTGCAGCTCTCGAGTCATAAAAAAACCGCCGATCCCGGCGGTTTTTTGTTGTCTGGCATTCGGGATTACATGCTGTAGGCCTTCTCGCCGTGCGTGGTCACATCCAGTCCTTCCCGCTCGGCATCGCCGTTCACCCGCAGACCCACCAGCATGTCGACCGCCTTGAAGGCAATCGCCGCCACGGCACCGGACCAGAGCAGAGTGACACCGACCCCGATAGCCTGGATCTTCACCTGAGTCAGGATGGAGTAGCCCTCGGCAACCTGATTGGTGACATAGTCCCATACCCCGGTACCGCCCAGATCCGGGCTGGCAAAAACGCCGGTCAGCAGGGCGCCGAGAATACCGCACACCCCGTGTACGCCAAACACGTCCAGACTGTCATCGGCACCCAGCAGGCGCTTGAGACCGTGGACACCCCACAGACCCGCCACGCCACTGATAAGGCCCATCACCAGACCACCGCCCACACCGACGAAACCGGCTGCCGGGGTGATCACCACCAGACCGGACACAGCACCAGAGGCGGCCCCCAGCAGGGAGGGACGTCCCTTCATCACCCACTCGGCCAGCGTCCATGAGAGAGCTGCCGCAGCCGGCGCCACCCAGGTGTTGATAAAGGCGAGTGCGGCGATACCGTTGGCTTCCAGCGCGGAGCCCGCGTTGAAACCGAACCAGCCGAACCAGAGCAGGGAGGCGCCGATCATGGTCATGGTCAGGCTGTGGGGGGTCATGGGATCACGACCGTAGCCCAGACGCTTGCCCACCAGATAGGCACCCACCAGACCCGCCACGGCGGCGTTGATGTGCACCACTGTGCCGCCAGCAAAGTCCAGCGCACCGTGCTGGAACAGATAACCGGCAGTTGCAGTCGCCGTGGCCGCAGCCTCGGCGCTGATATAGGCATCCGGACCCGCCCAGTACCACACCATATGAGCCAGCGGGATATAGGCGAAGGTGAACCAGATCACCGAGAAGAGCAGCACGGCAGCAAACTTGATGCGCTCGGCAAACGCCCCCACGATAAGGCCGCAGGTGATGGCGGCAAAGGCCCCCTGGAACACCACATAGATCAGCTCGCTGATCCCGACCCCCTTGCTGAAGGTGGCGGCGATGGAGTCAGGGGTCACCCCCTTGAGCAGCACCTTGCTGAAGGAGCCATAGAAATTGCCCCCCTCGGTAAAGGCCAACGAATAACCGTAGATCACCCAGAGCACGCAGATGAGGCAGAACAGGGTAAAGACCTGCATCAGCACGCTCAGCATGTTTTTGGCCCGTACCAGACCACCGTAGAAGAGGGCCAGACCGGGGATCGACATCAGGATCACCAGCGCCGCCGAGAGCAGCATCCAGGTGTTGTCACCCTTGTTGATTGTCACGCTGGCAACCGGTGCCACCGCCGCCTGTACCTGAGCGACCTCTTCGGCCCAACTTGGGGTAACCAGCAAGGCAGGCAACATCGTCAGACCCGCCATCATCCATTTTTTGACCATAGAGCACTCTCCTTCCCTGTCGTACCGGTACAAGACCGGCTCCGTTTCCCTGATTGAATCTGTGGCGAACCGCAAGGTGTTGCTGCAACCCGCCAGAATCACACCCGTGCCCGGCACGGGGATGTCTCTTGCCACTTCCTCATCACTGCGTCTGCCGCCGATGACCGCAAGAGACCGTCTGACATGTAAAAAGCATAAAGCGGGCCACAAATTTAAATCCTTTTAAATCATTGCATTAGTAAGATCACGCATCATCAACGCACCAATTTGGCGCATGAGCTGCGCTAACCTGCCCAGGGTCGCCCTGTCACAGGGCAGGCGATACTTCACGCACCAGAAGTGCGCAAACCCTGAGCCAGTCCACAAGCTGACGTCATCGATATCGCGCGCTGCGGGCCCGCTCGTTTACACTGACAGACCAGCCGTTTCCTGTTATCCGACCACGGCATGCCATTACACAGCCCCTTGTTTGCAACCTGATGGCAGGCCCAATCCGAGGAACACCATGCAGTTCGATCGTCTCGACATCAGCCTCTCCCACTACCGTCATCTCGACCGGGAGCATCGCGCCCACATCGCGCTGCTGGGGATAGTGATGCTGGCCATCATGGCCCTTCATCTGTTGCTGCTGCCCCACTTCCCCTACGAACGCTTTTACGCCGTCAGCTTTGGCTTCGAGGTGATCAACTGGCTCACCATGCTGTTCCTGTTCTGGGTGGTGCAGTGCGCCCACCTGCCCACCCATACCTACCGCATGCTCTCCTGCGGTCTGATGTTGTGGATCATGGGGGCCACCGCCGACATCATGGATGAACTGGTGGCGCAGCCACTCTGGCTCGCCATCTATGCCGAGGATCTGCTGCGCTCCAGCGGCATCCTGCTCAGCAGCATCGGCATCCTGAGCACCATGCACCACCTCTTCCACATCAATACCCAGCTCAGACAACAGGCACTGTTCGACGATCTGACCCGGCTGCCAAACCGGCGCTACTTTCATCAGCAGCTGTTTCTGGAGCAGGGGATTTGCCACGCCCTCATCCTGCTGGATCTGGATCACTTCAAGGTGATCAATGACAACTACGGCCACGATATCGGGGATCGGGTGTTGCAGCAGTTTGGCGAGCTGTTGCAACAGCACTGCCCGCCCGGTGCGCTGGCGGCCCGTGTCGGGGGTGAAGAGTTTGCCATGCTGCTGCCCGTCGCCCACGAAGCCGAGCTGCAGCAACTGGCCAACACCCTGCTCACTGCGACCCGCACCATAGCCCCCGACCCGGCCCATACCATGACGGTCAGCCTGGGAGTGGGGATCCGCGAGCCCAAGGAGCCGGCCGTCTCGCTGTTCAAACGGGTGGATCAGGCGCTTTATGGCGCCAAGGAGGCGGGTAGAAACTGCGCGGTATGGGCGACGCCGATTAATAAAGAGGCGTAAAGAGCTATCGGTGGATTGCCGATCACGGCGGAACATTGCTGCTGAAACAGGGGCCCAAGGGCCCTTGTTTCATGTGGGAAATCCCCCCGCCTAAAAGCGGAAGGTAAGACCGATATTGGCCTGCCATTGGGTTACCAGCTCCCCGCGCACCTTGAACACGCACTGCTCCGGGTTGCAGAGAAACTGATTGTTGTCGTTGACCAGCGAACCATAACCGCGCACCTCGGCCCGCAGCGCCAGATGCTCGGCGAGGCGCGGTTGCACCCCGAGCGCCAGCGACATGGAAGGGGTCACCTCGCTGTCGTAGGCGGCAAAGCGGGTCACCCCGATCCCGGCGCCGATGTAGGGCGCCATCAGGTTGTCAGAGAGGGTCAGCGCACCGGCAAAGTGCAAAGTATCCACCGTCAGGCGATCCGGCTGGTCGGGAGAGAGGGTGGTGGACTGATGGCTGTAGAGCAGTTCGATCATACCGGGATCATCCACCTCCTTGCTGATAAAGAGGCCCCAGCTGCCGGAGCTCTGCCCCTGCAGTGAATCAAACGATGCAGAAAGCGGCACCGGCTGCACCACCTCGTCACTCTTCTCGAAGTCGATGGCTGAGCTGTAGCCAAAAAATGGCGTCACCTGCCAACCGGATGTGGTCGCGGCCTCGCTACTCCAGGCCTGCCCCAGTGGCAGCAACAGCCCCATCATCAATATCCCGGCTCTCTTCATCATCATCCCCTGCTCCCTGTGTGATTGTGCAGAAAGCATACCAGAGGCGTCCTAGGCCCATCCTAAACGGCGGCTGTACCGGATCACTTTCATCGCGGGATTTCCCTCTCGCCGGAACCTCTGCCGAGCCGCCCCACTGGCGCCGCTATGCGCCCCTGCCACCATTCATCGACGGTTAACCTCTGCCACGTATGCTGGCGCCAAATCGGGTCATCGGGGCCCGTTATCACCACTCAAAAGGACATCAGGGAATGGTTGCCGCGCAACTCAACGACCCCACAACTACCCTCGCGGATACCCTGCGGGCCACCGCGCACGCCATCGACGAGAGCCACATCAGCCTGCGCCAGATGCTCGCGCTGGTGGGCGAGCAGGGCATGCTGCTGTTTTGCGTGCTGCTCACCGTCCCCTTTCTGTTGCCGGTCTCCATTCCCGGGGTCAGCACCCCGTTTGGCCTGTTGATCCTCTTTATCGGGATCGGCATCACCCTCAATCGGGTGCCCTGGCTGCCCGCCATGCTGATGGAGCGCCGCTTCGCCGCCGACCAGCTCAAGCCGACCCTGCACAAGGGGGCGGATCTGCTGGCCCGGGTCGATCGCGTTATCCGCCCGCGCCTGCTAGTGCTGACCGGCAGCAACACGGTCAACCGCTGCAACGGCCTGCTGATCATGCTGGCCGCCCTGCTGCTGATGCTACCCCTGGGCGCCATCCCCTTCACCAACGCCATGCCTGCCTGGGCCATCCTGCTGCTGGCCACCGGCATGTTGCAGCGGGACGGTCTGTTCGTCGCCAGCGGCTATCTGCTGGTAAGTGCGACCCTGGTCTGGTTCAGCGTGCTGGCCATCGGCTTGCTGATGGCGGGCCAGAGCGCCAGCGGCCTGCTCGGCTAACCCCGATGCACAGAAAAAGGGCGACCAGATGGTCGCCCTTTTTGATTTGTGCGGGATACCGCCCGGTCAAAGCAGATCGTAGATAAGGGCCGAGATGGCAAGCAGCCCCATCACCAACACAAAAAGGGTACTCGGCCCGCGATAACGCTTGAGTGCGGGCAAGCGATAGATAGAGCAGGCCGGCAGCAGAAACAGGATCACCGCGATCAGCGGGCCACTGACGCGCTCGATGATGTCGAGCACATTGGGGTTCAGATAGGTGATGACGGCGGTCACCATAAACAGGATCACCGATGACACCCGGGCGATGGTTGACTCCTTGAGGGAGAGCCCCAGCCCCTGACAGGCACCACTCACCATGCTCACCGTCCCCTCGCTCACCCCCATGGAGGTGCCGAGAAAGGATTTGGACATGGCCAGAATGGCGATGAGTGGCCCCACATAGGCGATCAGCGGGTTGGAGAACTTGTTCGCCAGCGCCGACAGCACGGAGATATTGTCGGTGCGGGCCAGCGCCATCTCGGCCTGACTCAGACTCATCACGCAGCTCACCACGAAAAAGAGCACGCTGCCGCAAATCAGCATGCTGCTGCACTTGATGATCCGCTTGGCACGCAGGTCGGCACTCTCCTGACAACGCTTTTTCTGCGCCGCGCTGAAGGAAGAAATAATGGGCGCATGGCTGAAGGAGAAGACCATCACCGGCACGATCAGCCAGAGGGATTTCCAAAACGCCGGATCACGCCAGTCCACCGCTTGACTCTCGCTGAAATAGGAGAGGGTCCACTGGGGCAGCAGATAGATAGAGAGGCCAATCAGAAAGGCAACCATCGGCAGTGCCAGCACGCTGATGGCCGACACCACGATCTGTTTGCCGGCCAGCAGCACCAGATGCAGGCCCAGCATCACCCCCAGCACCAGCAAGCCGCGCGGAAGCTCGGCATCCCCCAGCTGGTGAACCACGAAGCTCTGGATCGCGTTGGTGATGGAGATGCTGTAGACCAGAATGATGGGGTAGAAGGCCATCAGATAGACCAGCATCAGCAGCTTGCCCGCCCGCGCCCCGAAGTGCTCCTCCACCACGTGGGTGATATCCCCCTCCTTGTGGGAGCTGGAGAGCACAAAGCGGCTCAATGCCCGATGGGAATAATAAGAAAGCGGAAAAGCCAGCAATAAAATAAACAGTAAAATAACCGGGGAATTACTGCCAACAGTAATAGGGAGAAATAACGTACCGGCACCGACAGCAGTGGCATATAGGCCCATGGTCCATACCGAATCGCTTTTCTCCCATTTCAATTTTGAAACAGGGTTACTCTTTTCAGCAATAGAAACACTCATTGCAATATATACCTTATTAATCTGTCATCATTATTTTTATTGGCCCGAATAACAGGCTGGAGATATGTCGTTGCATATCGCCCTGCACATGAAAAAACAACGCCGCCAGTGGCCAACAGGGCCACCGGAGAGAAACGGAGCTGCCACGCTACCATCGTTGAAATCGCTATCCGGGTCAAGGTTAATAATTCATGACTGTTTGAATCGGAATGTTTCAAAAGACAACAGGATGTATCACATTCGTCACCCAAAACCCGATTCACGCCTGTTTGATAACATACCGATAAAACCTCATGCTGTTGCCCAACAACATAAATAGGACCAGCGAACAGGCCGATAATATTAACACCTTAAGCTGTGGAATATGAGTTAAATAATACGGCCAACTTTTCTACTAATTGACAGTGATGTCAGCCAATTTATTCAGGGTAAAAGCGCAGGCTATTTCCGACAGCGACCGAGGCGGCACTTTCAACCTGCCGGGCAGTGCGCCACCCGGTTGCGGCCTGCCCGCTTGGCCCGATAGAGCCACTCGTCGGCCCGAGCCAGCGCCTGATTGATCTCCTCCTCCGGCTGCACCAGAGTTGTGCCCAGACTGACCGTGATGGCGACCGGATCGGCAGGCAGCGCTTCGACGGCGGCACGGATCTGCTCCGCCATCTGCAGCAAACCGGCTTCATCGATCCGCGGCAGCAGGATCAGAAACTCCTCGCCACCGCTGCGCACAAAGAGGTCATCCGCCCGCAACAGGGCATCGATACAACTACTGAAGCGCTGCAAGGCCCGATCTCCCTGCTGATGGCCGTAGTGATCGTTGAGCTGCTTGAAGTGATCGATGTCGAGCATGATAAGACCACAGGGGGCCTCCCCTGCCCGCAACGGCTGGCAGTGCTCGAAGAAGAAACGGCGGTTGTAGAGGCCGGTCAGCTGGTCGGTTTCGCTCTGGCGCAGCAGTCGCTGCTGCAACTCGTACTGGCGGGTGATATTGCGGGTCACCCAGGCCACCGCCCGCTTGCCATCATAGAGGGAGGGCAGCGGCGCAATCTTGCCCTCAAAACGCTGTATCCCTTGCGGCCCGGCGGCGGCATTGATCCCCCCCACCTCGGCAGCTGAGAGCTCATACTCCACCACCCGCACCTGACCGCTCGCCAGCGACTCGGCTACCTGCGCCTTGACCCATATGGCCATCTCGGGTGGCAGCACATCGGCCAGCTGCTTGCCCGCCAGCGGATTGCCGTCGTGATAGGATTGCTGCTCCATACCGCCGATATATTCCACGTAATAGCCATCTTCACTGAGGATAAAGACGGGATCTGGCAGCTGGGCCATCACTTCATAAAGCTGGGTTACCGAAAGCGCCACGGAAACTCCTGTACTTCAACGTCAAACAGGGGGGAGATATTCTGCCTCAAGAGGACTCACTCGCCCTCATCGGCAGCGCAGAAAAATCTGCGGCCACAGCCAACAACCCTTTACATCTAGCAGCCCGCCAGCCTCTCGGCCACCACAGGTGGCCAGCGCGTTGCTACTCCCGCCACTACGCTCGCTCACGGCGGCGAAAGCCCCCTCACCCGGTCGCGCATATCCCATTGTTTCAACTCACAAGTTCATTTACGCTGGCCGTCCTGAGTCCAGTTTTCACCTCATCAGCCATCAGGGAGCCAGCCACCCGCAACCGTAGGGGCTGTACCACGGAAAAGGAATCGCCATATGAAAAACGCCATCGTTACCGCCCGCTTCGACGCTATCAGCACCGAAGGGGAACAGCTCACCCTCAAGATCGCCATCAAGGCCCCCGAGCCGGATCCCAAGTCCGCCAGCGGTGACTGGCGCTGCAAGGTGAAGCTGGCAGGGCTGAGCGACAAGACCTTTATCTACGGCATCGACAGCCTGCAGGCCCTGAGCCTCGCCATCAAGTTTGTCGAAACCGAACTGCGCGCTTTCTCCGATGCGGGCTGGCAGTTCTATCTGCCCAATTGCCCCGATCACCCCATCGACATGAGCGCCTGCTACTTCCCGGCGCTCTAGCCCAAGGTCAACTCAGGGAGCATGGGGTGCAGCCCAGCTCCCACAATATCCCTTTCATCGACAACGAGCTCATCATAGGCAAGTGCTGCCCCACAACCCGCAATGCCAAGGGTGCTGTCAGAAAATTTGACAATTAAATCAATAGCATGCATCCAAAAACAATTGACAACAATTCTCATTTAATCAATTATTGATTTCCAAATGAACCACTATAGAGATAATGGATGAAGCTCTGCTTAGCCACAGCATTATTGCTGTGCAGTATTTCAAGTGCCAATGCCAATACTTGCCCATTGAGTAACTGAAACACACTACACGCTGGTGAACATTACTCTATTAATGCCGATGGAAAGTATTGCATCAATTTCAACAAAGAAAACATCACGGTGGTAAACCTTTCTAGTCGATACATTGAAATAGAAGACAAAAATTCAAATCCAACTGTTATATACCCTGGTGAATTTGTTGATGTCGATACCATATCAACAATCGCAAATTCAACCAAGGTAGTTATCAGCATAGAGCACGATAGCTTTATCGTGATAAGAGATATAAATGAAAGCAAGCGTAACAAGAGAGCGGCACCAGTCGTATGGGCAGGCGGCGGTGCCGTTATCGGGGCGATGACCGTCATTGCCAGCAATCCTGATGCCAGCATGAGAGAGATTGCTACAGGTGCATTTGGTGGTACCGTTACCGGTAGGTTAAGCCCCATCATGGGAAATGGTGTCGCAGGCATGATGGCTTCAAGCAGTGCTGGCCTAGCAGCAAGCGGGGGCTGTGCCTCATGTCACTAGTGATAATAATCGTCACATTGATAGCGGCCGTTGTAGCACCCTTTCTTTTAAGCAACAACCTTGCCCATCGAATTGCACTGCTACTAATTTCAAGCGGTTCAATACTATTTAATTATTTCTCGGACACTTTCTCAGCCTGGATATATTTAACCTTTATTTTATTTACAGTTATTTTAAAGGCTAACTATCGTTCTACTCTGGTGCGTTGTGATGATGCAATACTAGGTTGCTATATAATTTTCTACATCCAGCCATTAGTTTTCAGGATGATTTAAAACTCTCTATTTAAATGAAGCTGACAAAATAAACTAGCCATAAAAAGAGCGCATATTATGCGCTCTTTTTATTTAAGGCCTGTTTGGTAATATTTATCAACCCGTATTACGCATCCCTGCGGCAATACCGGCGATGGTGACCATCAGCGCCTTGTCCAGCTCGGGGTGCAGGGTCTCCGGGTGGTTGCGGGAGCGATTGAGCAGCTCGGCCTGCAGCACGTTGAGCGGGTCAGTGTAGGGGTTGCGCAGCTTGATGGACTCCTTGATCCACGGCTGATCCTCCAGCAGATCCCCGCGCGGGCTCAGTTTCAGCACCACCTCGATGGATTCGGCGAGCTCCTGACGCAGCTGTTTGCCAAGGCCCCACAGCTCCTGCGGTACCAGACGGGTGTCGTAGTACTCGGCGAGCCAGACGTCCGCTTTGAGGAACACCATCTCCAGCATCTCGAGGCGAGTGCGGAAGAAGGGCCACTGGGCGCTCATCTCTTCCAGCACCGCCAGCTTGCCGCCGTCGATGGCCTGTTGCAGCGCCTTGTGGGCACCGAGCCAGGCCGGCAGCATCAGGCGGTTCTGGGTCCAGGCGAAGATCCACGGAATGGCGCGCAGGCTCTCGACGCCGCCGTTGGGCTTGCGCTTGGAGGGACGGGAGCCGAGCGGCAACTTGCCGAGCTCCATCTCCGGGGTGGCGGCACGGAAGTAAGGGACGAAGTCCGGATGACCGCGCACGATACTGCGGTAGTGATCGCAGGAGTCGGCGGCCAGCTGTTCCATCACCTCGCGCCAGCACTCTTTCGGCTTGGGCGGTGGCAGCAGGTTCCCTTCCAGTACGGCGCTGGTGTAGAGCTCCAGACTCTTGATCGCCACTTTCGGCAGACCGAACTTGAAGCGGATCATCTCCCCCTGTTCGGTGGTACGCAAACCGCCGCGCAGGGATCCCGGCGGCTGGGAGAGGATGGCCTGATGGGCAGGCGCACCACCACGACCGACGGTACCGCCACGGCCATGGAACAGGGTGAGGCGGATGTTGTTGGCTTCGGCCAGCCCCACCAGGGATTCCATGGCAGCGTACTGGGCCCAGCCAGCGGCCATCATGCCCGCATCCTTGGCAGAGTCGGAGTAACCGATCATCACGTACTGACGGCCCTGAATGTAGCCGCGATACCAGTCCACCGAGAGCAGACGCTCCATCACGGCGGTGCCTGCCATCAGGTCATCCTGGGTCTCGAACAGCGGGGCGACCGGCATGCGGAACTTGCAACCCGCCTCTTTCAGCAGCAGTTGCACCGACAGCACGTCGGACGGTGCACCGGCCATGGAGATGATGTAGATACCGAACGCATCGGGGTCGTGCTCGGCGATGACCTGACAGGTATCCAGCGTCTCGCGCACCTCGGCGCTCGGCTCCCAGTCGTGGGGAATGAGCGGGCGACGGGAGTTCAGTTCGTTGAGCAGGAAGGCCTGCTTGTCATCTTCACTCCACTCGGCGTAGTCACCCAGACCCAGATAACGGGTCAGCTCGGAGAAGACCAGCCCGTGACGTTCGCCATCCTGACGGATATCGAGCTTGACCAGATGGATGCCGAAACAGGCGACCTTGCGCAGCACATCCAGCAGCATGCCATCGGCGATGTTGCCCATGCCGCAAGCGTGCAATGAGTGGTAGCAGAGCTCCAGCGGCTCGCGCAGCTGGGCGGTGGTCTTGACCAGATCCTGGCTCTCGCTCGCCTGGCCCTGCACCTTGGCGGTGAGGTGCTCCTTGGTTTCGCGCAGCGCTTCACGCAGCTCGCGCACCAGCGCACGGTAGGGCTCGGGGTGATCGCCAACGCGAGCGCGCACGGCGTCGGTACAGTCGGACATGGAGAGCTCGGAGGTGAGCTCCTTGATGTCTTTGTAGAACAGGCTCACCGCCATCCAGCGGCCCAGCTCCAGCACTTCGGCAGTCACCTTGGCGGTGACAAAGGGGTTGCCGTCACGGTCACCGCCCATCCAGGAGGTGAACTTGACCGGCGCGGCATCCAGCGGCAGCCGCACACCCAGATGGTGTTGCAGACGCTCGTCCAGATTGCGCATGAATTCGGGAATGGCGGGCCACAGGCTGTTCTCCACCACGGCGAAGCCCCACTTGGCCTCGTCGACCGGTGTCGGGCGCTGTTCGCGGATCTCGTTGGTGTGCCACGCCTGATTGATGAGCTGCTCGATGCGGTTGAGGATCTTGTCCCGCTCGCGGGGCAGCAGGTCGGAGAGCTCCAGCGCCTCGAGGCAGTCGTTGAGCTGCACGTGCTTGTGGATCAGGGTGCGGCGGGTCACCTCGGTAGGGTGAGCGGTCAGCACCAGATCGATATCCAGCTCGCGCACGGCCTGAATGATGGCCTCTTGCGACAGGTTGGAGGCTTTCAGCTTGTCGAACATCTGCTCCAGCGGATCCGGGGTGCAGACCTGCTCTTCACAGCGACGGGAGATGGTGTGGAACTGTTCCGCCACGTTGGCCAGATTGAGGAACTGGCTGAAGGCGCGGGCCACCGGCAGCAGTTCGTCATCGCTCAGGGTGCGCAGGGTATCGAGCAGACGTTCCCGGTCTGATTCATTGCCCTTGCGGGAGGACTTGGCCAATTGGCGAATGGTTTCGATCTTGTCGAGAAAGGCCTGACCCTGATGATCCTTGATGGATTTACCCAGCAGCTGACCCAGCATACCTACGTTGGCGCGTAGTGCGGCGTACTTTTCGTTCATTCCACATCCTTATCTTGTTGGTGCCTGACACCCATCCGGGGTGCGAGACGACCTCACTTATTGTTGTGCGATTACAACATATGCTCCGTCATCTTAGGGTGACAATCTACCCAGATTGTCTGCGCAAGGTCAAATAACAGGCCGATTCAGAACATGTATTTCCATCACCACTCCACAACCGGCTTGTTATGTAACTTACTTACAGTTCTTACGCCCCTTTCACCGCCGCCGCTACAGGCAAAAACGTCTGATCAGGTGCTGCAACACCGAGGTGGTCGGCTTGACGAAGGAGAGGTCGAGATACTCGTCCGGCTGGTGCGCCTGGGTGATATGGCCGGGGCCCATCACTATGGTCTGGCAGCCAAGCTGCTGGATAAACGGCGCCTCGGTGCAGTAGTTGACCGACTCGGCGGCGCGGCCGCTCGCCTTCTCTGCTTCGCGCACCAGCACAGAGTCGTCGGCACAGGCGTAGGCGGGAATGGGTTCGTGCAGATGTTGCAGATGCAGGCAGCCCGGCTGGTGGATTTCGATGGGTGACAGCGCCTCTTTGAGCATTCCCATCAGCTCGTCCGGCCCCACCTGCGGAGTGGGTCGCAGGTCGATATGCAGCTCGCAGCAGCCGCAGATACGGTTCGGGCTGTCACCGCCCTGAATGTAACCGAGGTTCAGGGTCGGCTGCGGCACGGCAAAGCGGTGGTCGGCGTAACGATCTTTCAGATCCTGCTGCAACCGCAGCACCTGCCCCATCGCCTTGTGCATGATCTCCATGGCGTTGACGCCGTTGGCGGGATCCGAGCTGTGACCGCTCTTGCCGGTAATGCGGATCGCCTCCGACATATGCCCCTTGTGGGCCACCACAGGCACCAGCCCGGTCGGCTCGCCAATTACGGCGTAGTCGGGTTTCAGCTCGGCCGCGGCGGCGATGGCGCGGGCCCCCGCCATGGTGGTCTCTTCGTCAGCGGTAGCGAGAATGCGCAGTGGCTTGGTCAGCTTGGTGAGGTCAATATCTTTGAGCGCCTCGACGATAAAGGCGAAGAAGCCCTTCATATCGATGGTGCCGAGGCCATAGAGGCGGTTGCCCTCTTCGGTCACCTTGAAGGGATCCTTGCTCCACCCCCCCTCATCGAACGGTACCGTATCGGTATGACCCGCCAGCAGCAGACCGCCCTCCCCCTGACCGATCGTCGCCACCAGATTGAACTTGCCCGGCAGGTCGGGGAGCGCCGTCACCTCGCACTGAAAACCGAGCTGACCGAACCAGTCAGCCAGCAGCCGGATCACCGCCTCGTTGCTCTGATCCCACTTGGGATCCGTGCTGCTGATAGAGGGAATCGCAATAATATTCTTATAAAGTGAAAAAAAATCCAGATTGGCCATCAGCTCCTCCTTGCGTCCCCGGAATGTTTCTGCTAGAAAATACAAATGCAAAGTGAGTGCATGAATATTCTGTGATTTTACCTGAATATCTGGCTCATCAACAAAGGCTTCTAGTTGTAAGGGAAAGTTAATGTTCTGTCACCTGATCTATAACCGACGACACACACCCGCCTGAATTGCCCCTCCGCACTTGTGCAAAGGGGCGATCGAACACCCTTGTGCACTGCAGCGTCATGCTGTGAATCTCGAACTCTGACTTGGAATATTCAACATGCTTAACACCGTTATCGTCGGTGCCAGTGGCTACGCGGGAGCCGAACTGGCCGCACTGGTACAGAACCACCCACAACTAAAGCTGTTCGGCCTCTATGTCTCCGCCGGCAGTCAGGATGCCCACAAGCGCTTCTCTTCCCTGCATCCCCAGTGGGTCGGAGCCCTCGATCAGCCGCTGCTGCCGCTGGACGAGGATGGCATGACCCGGATCCTGACCCATGCCGATCTGGTACTGTTGGCCACCGCCCACGAGGTGAGCGCCGAGCTGGCACCCAAGTTTCTCGCCAAGGGGCTGCCGGTGTTCGATCTCTCCGGCGCCTTCCGGGTCAAGGATCAGGGCTTTTACGACAGCTTCTACGGCTTCACCCACCAGAGCGAACAGTGGCTGGATCAGGCCGCCTACGGTCTGGCCGAGTGGAATGCCGATGCCATCGCCAGCGCCCAGCTGGTAGCCGTGCCCGGTTGCTACCCGACCGCATCGCTGTGCGCCCTCAAGCCGCTGCAGCAGGATGGCCTGATTGCCAAGGGGTGGCAGCCCATCATCAACGCCGTCTCCGGGGTCTCCGGCGCCGGGCGCAAGGCGGCCATCAACACCAGCTTCTGCGAAGTGAGCCTTAACCCTTACGGCACCTTCAATCACAGACACCAGCCGGAGATCAGCCATCACCTCGGCAAGGAGGTGCTGTTCCAGCCCCACCTTGGCAACTATGTGCGCGGCATTCTGGCCACCATCTATGTGCAGCTGGCGGACGGCGTCACCCCCACGCAAGTGGATCAGGCTTTCCTCAAGGCTTATGAGGGCAAGCCGCTGGTGCGCCTCACCGGCCAGATGCCCTCTATTCGCGGTGTGGCAAACACCCCTTACTGCGATATCGCCTGGCAACAGCAGGGCAACATGCTGGTGGTGGTCTCTGCCATCGACAACCTGCTCAAGGGCGCAGCCTCGCAAGCCATGCAGTGCATAAATATCAAATTCGGATTTGAACCGGCCACCGGCCTGATTTAAGGACTTAGGAAGGATCTCGAACATGGACAAACAGACGTTGGTAATCAAGCTGGGCGGCGCCCTTATCGAGAACGACGAGGCGCTGACCGCCCTGTTCGCCACCCTCAAAACCTTTCTCGACGATCAGCACCGTCCGCTGGTGCTGGTACACGGCGGTGGCTGTCTGGTGGATGACCTGCTCAAGGGGCTGGGTCTTACCTCCACCAAAAAGAACGGCTTGCGGGTAACCCCGTTCGAGCAGATCCCTTTCATTGCCGGGGCGCTGGCGGGCACTGCCAACAAGCAGATGATGGCCAAGGCGATCGCCACCGGTATTCCGGCGGTGGGGCTCTGTCTGGCAGATGGCGGCCTCTGTCAGGTGACCCAGCTCGACCCGGATCTCGGCGCGGTCGGCGAGTGCAAGCCGGGCAACCCGGCACTGGTGGCGGGCATCCTCGGTCAGGGCTTCCTGCCGGTGGTGAGCTCCATCGGCATCACCGCCGACGGGCAACTGATGAACGTCAACGCAGATCAGGCAGCCACCGCCATTGCCGAGGCGCTCGGTGCCGATCTGGTGATGCTCTCCGATGTGAGCGGCATCCTCGATGGCAAGGGCAAGCTGGTGCCCCAGCTCGACAAGCTGACCGCGCTGGATCTGATGGCGAAAGGGGTGATCCGCGATGGTATGGCGGTCAAGGTAGAAGCGGCCCTGCACGCCGCCGAGACCC
The DNA here is from genome assembly GCF_019047045.1 of Aeromonas sp. FDAARGOS 1419. NCBI lineage: Bacteria > Pseudomonadati > Pseudomonadota > Gammaproteobacteria > Aeromonadales > Aeromonadaceae > Aeromonas > Aeromonas sp. FDAARGOS 1419. Next base: position 3,949,692 of record NZ_CP077209.1, on the reverse strand, counting down.
TCGGCAAGCCGGTCTGTGTCGCCAGCTGGCGCTACCCGGATCAGCTGCTCAAGCTGCTGGCTGGCGGCGCGGTCGGCACCCAAGTGGCCATTTGATCTCCACCGGAACAAGGAACATCCGATGCAACATCTTCTGAAAGACAGTGATCTGAACAAAGCCCAAATCGAGGCGCTGATTGCGCTGGGCAAGGCAGTGAAGGCCGACCCGAAGAAGTACAGCCAGGCACTGGCGGGCAAGAGCGTGGTCACCCTGTTCGAGAAGCCCTCCCTGCGCACCCGGGTCACTTTCGACATCGGCATCGCCAAACTGGGCGGCCACAGCGTCTATCTGGATCAGCAGAACGGCGCGCTGGGCAAGCGGGAGTCGGTGAAGGATTTCGCTGCCAACCTGTCCCGCTGGTGTGATGCCATCGTCGCCCGGGTGTTCGATCACCAGACCCTGGTCGAGCTGGCGGAGCACGGCACAGTGCCGGTGGTGAACAGCCTGTGCAACCTCTACCACCCCTGTCAGGGGCTGGCCGACTTTATGACCATTGCCGAGCACTACGACGATCTGTCGAAGGTGAAGCTTGCCTACCTCGGTGATGGCAACAACGTCAGCCACTCTCTGCTGCTGCTGGGGGCGACCCTCGGTACAGACGTCACCCTGATATGCCCGAAAGGCCACGGCCCGGATACCCAGATCTTCCTGCAAGCGCAGGCTCTGGCGGCCAAGTCGGGGGCGACCATCCACATCAGCGATGACGTGGCGGATATCGAAGGGTTCGACGTGGCCTACACAGATACCTGGGTCTCCATGGGTGACAACACCCCGATGGAGCAGGTCAAAGACCTCTTTATGCCTTACCAGATCAACCAGGCCCTGCTCGACCGCACCGGCATCCAGCACGTGCTGCATTGCCAGCCGGCCCATCGCGAGCTGGAGATCACCTCGCAGGTGATGGATGGCCCCGCCTCCCTCATCATGGACGAGGCCGAAAACCGGATGCATATCCAGAACGCCGTGTTGCTGACCCTTCTGGGTGGCAAGTAACGCGGTACTCAACCTGAATCACGACACTTTTATTGAATCATCATCGAATCATCACGGAGAGAAGTAACATGAGCGGAATCAACAAGATCGTACTGGCTTATTCGGGTGGACTGGATACCTCGGCCATCATTCCCTGGCTGAAAGAGCACTATGACGCCGAAATCATCGCCTTCGTGGCCGACGTCGGTCAGGAGCGCGACGATCTGGAAGGGATCGAGCAGAAGGCGATCGCCTCCGGCGCCACCAAGTGCATCATCAAGGATCTGCGGGAAGAGTTCGTCAAAGAGTACGTCTACCCGACCCTGAAGACCGGCGCCGTCTATGAGGGCACCTATCTGCTGGGCACCTCCATGGCCCGTCCGGTGATCGCCAAGGCGATGGTCGAAGCGGCGCTGGCGGAAGGGGCTGATGCCATCTCCCACGGCTGCACCGGCAAGGGTAACGATCAGGTGCGTTTCGAAGGTGCGGTCGCTGCGCTGGCACCTCAGCTGAAAGTGATCGCCCCGTGGCGGATCTGGGATATGCGCTCCCGGGAAGATCTGCTCTCCTATCTGGAGACCCGCAACATCCCCTGCAAGGCGACCCTGAAGAAGATCTACAGCCGCGATGCCAACGCTTGGCACATCTCCACCGAAGGTGGCGAGCTGGAGAGCACCTGGAACGAGCCGTCCGAAGCGGTCTGGCAGTGGACCGTACCGGCCGAGCAGGCTCCGGATCAGCCGGAGTACGTCAAGCTGACCGTGGCGCAGGGTGAAGTGGTGGCCGTTGACGACCAGCCGCTCAGCCCGCACCAGATCCTGATGACCCTGAACGAGCGTGCTGGCAAGCACGGCGTGGGCCGCATCGACATCACCGAAAACCGGATGGTGGGGATGAAGTCCCGTGGCTGCTACGAGACCCCGGGCGGTACCGTGATGGTCGCCGCGCTGCGCGCCGTGGAAGAGCTGGTCTTGGATCGCCCGACCCGCGCCTGGCGGGAGAAGCTGGGTGCCGAGTTCTCCCATCTGGTCTATGACGGTCGCTGGTTCACCCCGCTGTGCAAGGCGATCCTCGCCTCGGCCAACGCCATCGCCGAAGATCTGGACGGTGAAGTGGTGCTGAAGATGTACAAGGGTCAGGTCACAGCGGTGCAGAAGAAGTCGCCGAACAGCCTCTACTCCGAAGACTTCGCCACCTTCGGCGCCGATGAAGTGTATGACCAGAGCCATGCCGAAGGCTTTATCCGTCTCTACACCCTGGCCAGCCGGATCCGCGCCATGAAGGAGCAGCATCAGGCCATCGGTGGCGACCATACCCACGGCTAAGCAAACGAGATAACCCGTTGATTCCGTTGAGGGGGCATGGCCCCCTCTTCTACAGGCAGAGGGCATAGCCCCTGACCCATCATCAGCGGGTGTGACAAGAGCGGCAGCGCCCCGGCCGCTTCTGTGAGATAACAGACTCGCAGAAAAACAGGGCACGATTTCAAGCTCGGTGGCCAGGGCGCCGCCGACAACGCATTCAAGGAGAGCAGTATGGCACTTTGGGGTGGACGCTTCAGTCAGGGAGCCGATAGCCGGTTCAAGCAGTTCAACGATTCGCTGCGGTTCGATTACCGGCTGGCGGAGCAGGATATTCAAGGCTCCATGGCCTGGGCCAAAGCGCTGGTCAAGGTGGGCGTGCTGACCGCCGATGAGCAGGCAAAGCTGCAACAGGCGATGGAAGTGCTGCTCGCCTCGGTGCAGCAGGATCCCCAGCAGATCCTCAATTCGGATGCCGAAGATATCCACTCCTGGGTCGAGAGCCAACTGATTGCCGCCGTCGGCGATTTGGGCAAGAAACTGCACACCGGCCGCTCGCGCAACGATCAGGTCGCCACCGACCTCAAACTCTGGTGCAAGGCACAGGGCGAGCTGCTGCTCGGCTCCATCACCGCCCTGCAACAGGGGCTGGTCGCCTCCGCTCGCGCCAATCAGGCCGCCGTGCTGCCCGGTTACACCCACCTGCAGCGGGCCCAGCCGGTCACCTACGCCCACTGGGCGCTGGCCTATGTGGAGATGCTGGAGCGGGATTACTCCCGCCTGCAGGATGCCCTCAAACGCCTCGACACCAGCCCTCTCGGCTGCGGCGCGCTGGCGGGCACTGCCTATGCCATCGACCGTGAAGCGCTGGCGCTGGACATGGGCTTTGGTGGCGCCACCCGCAACAGTCTGGATTCGGTCTCGGATCGGGATCACGTGGTGGAACTGATGCACGTGGCGTCCCTTTCCATGACCCACCTGTCGCGCTTTGCCGAAGACCTCATCTTCTACAACACCGGCGAGGCTGGGTTTGTCGAGCTCTCCGATGCGGTTACTTCCGGCTCCTCCCTGATGCCGCAGAAGAAAAACCCCGATGCGCTGGAGCTTATTCGTGGCAAGACCGGCCGGGTGGTCGGCGCCCAGATGGGCATGCTGATGAGCCTCAAGGCGCTGCCGCTGGCCTACAACAAGGACATGCAGGAAGACAAGGAGGGGCTGTTCGATGCCCTCGACACCTGGCACGACTGCCTCGATATGGCCGCGCTGGTGCTGATCGATCTGAAAGTGAATGGCGAGCGCACCATGGCGGCGGCGCAAGGCGGCTACGCCAACGCTACCGAGCTGGCGGACTATCTGGTTGCCAAGGGGATTCCATTCCGTGAAGCGCACCATATCGTCGGCGAAACCGTGGTCTTCGCCATCAGCGTGGGCAAACCGCTGGAAGAGCTCTCCATCGGCGAGTTCCAGCGCTTCAGCCCGGTAATCGAGTTCGACGTCTACCCCAATCTGGAACTGGAAGCGACCCTGGCCAAGCGGGTTGCTAAAGGCGGCGTCGCCCGCGAGCAGGTTGAGGCAGCCCTGACCGCAGCCGAAACCTGGCTGGCAAAACGGACGGGTTAAAAACAATAAGACAAGGGAGCTATAGTAGCTCCCTTTCTTCACTTACAGTGCTATCAGCTCTACCGAATTAGTGGGTAACACCGAATCAATAGAAGCACCATTCTTATATCCGTACACCGATACCTCTGCTCCACAGAATGGGCAATTGCTTTGGTACTCTATTGCAACTCTGAATAACTTCACTGAATATCCATAGAATGGATTACTACACTGATGACAATGCATTGATTTAATTGAAAACATCTTTGATTCTCCACGAATAGAAAGATATGAATTCCTCTCTTCTATGGATATGAAACGGGTGGGCTATTTCATGGGAAATAACCATAGTCACGCTTTGCATCACATCCATACGAATACGCTACCAGATTATTTATTGACAGGCTCGTCATCTACTGAAATCCATATTTTCAGTCATTTCACGCGCTGGCATTGAGCAGTTTGCCCACCCCCTCCCCCTTGCCATTGGGCAGGGTCTGTTTAAAGGCGCCGAGCAGCAGATCGAGGTTGAGATGGCTGGCACCGAGGGAATCCTTGAGGGTATCGAGCTCGCTTTGCAGCGCGTCGAGGCGGGTGCTCTGGGTGCCGCTCGCCAGCTGGTTGCGGGCGCTGTCGATGGCTACGGGAAGGGATTGGCCACCATTCTCCTGCCCCAGGGTCTGCATCAGCTCACCCATAAAGTGGTTGATGGCAGCGCGGTTCTGTTCGCTATCGGCATCCTTGATACCAAGTCGCTGGAACAGGCTCTGGATGGTCGGGGCAAGGTGTTCCTCCTGTACGGCAGGCTGCACGGGCTGGGGTTTGCTACTGCTGCCAAGCAGCTGGCTGCCCAGCTTGAGGGCGATCGAGGCAAGGGGAAGCAGGCTGCTGATCATGATATCTCTCCGCGACAACGACCCTTGATGGTGTTGCCAAGAGATCTGCATAAGCGGGGCCAGCACGACGATAAAACGCACCGCACCGGCTAATCCCTTGAATGGCTGATCTATTTGTTCAAGCAGCAAGCAGGAGATAGCCGAGCGCAAAGGGGAGTCCGGCGGCCAGTAGCTGCCGCCACGGGCGGTAGTGGCAATATGGTGGTAAAGCGTTTTGCCACCCACCCGAGCCGCGACGCCTTCCTTTCACACCCTGATCGCCAACTCTTTGAGCCACTTGCGCTGCTGATGGCACCAACAGAGTAAAACCTGACAAAAGCACCGCAGCGATCAGGCACCGAATAACGACCCGCGGGCTTACTAATCGAGCGGTGATCCGCCCACAAGGCGTGACCAATAGAAATGAAAAGAGGCTCCGAAGAGCCTCTTTTTGTTTCCGTGTCTGAACCCGACTCAGCCCAGCAGCAGATAGAGCTGGTGAGCGGCTACCCCGGCGCACAGGCCGCCGATGGTGTGGGCGACGATGGCGCGGGAGGTGAGGTGGCGATAGCCGAGGGCATCCAGCATGGCGGTGTGGGTGCTCAAGAAGCCGCTCCAGCACATCCCCATGGCGGTAAACACCGCGACTTCGTTACCGGTGATCCACCCCTTGGCAATAAAGGGCGGCACCAGCGACATAGCGGCACCGACCGCGCCGAGCGAGGTGGCCGGGAAGGCGACCAGCTCCGGCTGCTTGAAACCGAACAGCAGGTCAAACAGCCAGCTCACCTTGGCGGCCAGCACCGGCAGCAGGGCAACCCCCTGAAATGCTTCGCCGGTATACCCCTTGTCGCCCGGGCCGAAGGTCAACAGCATCACGAAGGTACTGATGATCAGCACCCCGGGGATCACCGCCATTCCCAGCTCCACGCCAGATTTGCCGCCATCGAGCAGAGAGTTGAGGATCCGCAGCCAGCCGGGAGCCGCCTCTTTGGTCACCCCTACCTTGCGGCCGTCGGACGATACAGCGTCATCGTTCAGCACTTCCCCCACCAAGGGGCGGATCATCCGCTGCATCAGTCGGGTAGAGACAACCGAGCCCACCAGAGCACCCAGCAACCCAATCAGCGCCGCGCTGGCGGTGGATTCACCGCTCGGCAGTTGCAGGGTGGCCATAAAGGTGACCACGATCAGCCCCATGCCGAAGGCGGTGCCGAAGTTGGTGAGCGACACCAGCTGCCACGGAGTGAAGCCTTTGCGAAAGCGGCTGTCCTTGGCGAGGCTGATCACCGCCGGGTTGTCGGAGAAGAAAGTCATCAGGGCCGCCAGCGCGGTGCGACCGGGCAGGCGAAACACCGGCTTCATCAGGGGGGCCAGCAGAACCTCCAGCAGGCGGATCACCCCGAACTCGCTCAAGAGCTGGCTCAGGGCACCGGAGAGCACAGTGATCCCCATGATAAAGAGCACGGTATTGAGCAGTAGCTGGTGGGCGGTATTGAACAGGGTGTTGACCATGGCAGAGAGGCCCATCTGGCTGCCGAGGTAACCGAACAGGCTGCCAAGAATAAGCAGCACCAGCACGGGTTCCATCCAGTTCCGAATGGCGGCAAGTCGCCCCTTTGACTCTATAACTACATGATTTTCCATATCTATCCTGCGGTTCATCTGTGCGTGTGTGGTTGTTTTTATGGTTAAAAAATGGCTGCGCCAAATAGAAAAAAGCCCTTGTCTTGCGACAAGGGCTTTTTGAATTGGCTCCTCCTACTGGACTTGAACCAGTGACATACGGATTAACAGTCCGCCGTTCTACCGACTGAACTAAGGAGGAATTGTAATTGGTGCCCAGAGACGGAATCGAACCGCCGACACGGGGATTTTCAATCCCCTGCTCTACCGACTGAGCTATCTGGGCAAATGGTGCCGGCTACCGGAATCGAACTGGTGACCTACTGATTACAAGTCAGTTGCTCTACCTACTGAGCTAAGCCGGCACACTTTAAACCATTGTGCATGAACAAATTTTTTCTTTCATGGCACCAAAATTGGTGCCCAGAGACGGAATCGAACCGCCGACACGGGGATTTTCAATCCCCTGCTCTACCGACTGAGCTATCTGGGCGTGGGCGCTATTAAACGGATTTTAAGGCGGATGGTCAACGGGAAATTTCACTTTTTGTCTCGTTCGTCTCTTTTTTGCGCAACATCGTCCATTTCTGCCACTTCCTCGGCACAAACCGCGCCTTTTCGCCCCCAGACTCTGGGTTCCTCCCCCTTGAGCAGGCGGGAGATGTTCTCGTGATGGCGGATCAGGATAAGGCAGGAGAGCAGCGAGACAGGGAGGGTGTATTCGGGTTTGAGCAGGTAGGTAAAGAGCGGCGTCAGCAGCACGGTAATGATGGAGGCCAGCGAAGAGTAGCCGCTCACCAGCAGCACCAGCAGCCAGGTGCCAATCACGGCGCCCCCCATGGTAAAGCCGATGGGCATCATGGTGCCCAGCGCCGTGGCGACTCCTTTGCCACCACGAAAATGAAAGAAGAGGGGATACATATGGCCGAGGCAGGCGGCGACCCCGATAAAGCCGAGGTAGACGGGTTTGATCTGCAGATACCAGGCGAGGTAGACGGGCACAGTGCCCTTGAGCACATCGAGCAGCAGCACCACCAGCGCCGCCATCCGGCCACCGAGGCGCAGCACATTGGTTGCACCCGGATTGTGGGAGCCATGATCCCGCGGGTCGGGCAGACCGGTGCAGCGGGAGACCAGCACAGCACTGGATAGTGAACCACCCAGGTAGGCCAGAATAATCATCAAAATCGTCAGGGCCGTCATCTTGGTCGTTTTTACCACGATATGAATGGGGTATGATGCGGGCCACATACGCTGGCATGGGCCCATGCCCACCCAGAGCGCCTCGGCAAGCCTGTTGCCCGGCCAGCATCCCTGCGCTGTCATCACAGCCCATCAAGAGTAAAGAAGAAGTACAGTCATGGACAAGGTGTTTATTCGCGGACTCGAAGTTTTGACCACCATCGGTGTATATGAGTGGGAGAAGGGCATTCGCCAAAAGCTCCGTTTTGACCTCGAGATGGGGTTCGACAACCGCCCCGCGGCAGCAACCGACGACATCAATCTGGCACTGGATTATGCCGACCTCTCCAACAAGATTTGCGAGCATGTCAGCAGCAAGGTGGTCGAGCTGGTCGAGACCATGGCCGAGCAGGTCGCCATGCTGGTTCTGACCGACGAGCGGGTACAGTGGGTCAAGGTGACCCTCACCAAGCCGGGCGCCGTGCCCAATGCCGCCGGGGTCGGCGTCGAGATCCTGCGCCATCGCACGCCGGCCGCGAGCAGCAACTGATGACCACCATCTATATCAGCCTGGGCTCCAACATCGAGCGAGAGCGCCATATTCGCGCCGGGCTCGATGCCCTGCACGCCGAATTTGGCGAGCTGCGGGTCTCCCGGGTATTCGAGAGCGAGGCGGTCGGCTTCAACGGCCGCCCCTTCTACAACCTGGTGGCGGCTGCCGAGACCGATCTGCCGCTGACCACCGTCTGCCAGCGACTGCGGGCCATGGAGTTCGCCCACGGCCGCGAGCCGGATGCCAAGAAGTTCGCCCCGCGCACCCTGGATCTCGACCTGCTGCTCTATGGCGATCTGGTCTGCGACACCCCGCTGGTGCTGCCGCGCGGTGAAGTGCTCACCAACGCCTTCGTGCTCTGGCCACTGGCCGAGCTGGCCCCCAAACTGCGCCACCCCGTCGATGGCCGCACCATGGGAGAGCTGTGGCAAGCCTATGACAAGGCCTCCCAGCAGCTGTGCCCCATTCCCTTTCACTGGGAAGCGTGCGAATTGCAGCATCACTGATCCGCAAGGGCGCCTCACGGCGCCCTTGTTGTTTGCACAGACAGAGTTGCTTATCACGGATAAGAAAGTGTCATTGGGCCTGACCCTGCGAGGCTGGCAGGATAGCGCCCACTACAGGAGAACCCCATGCCACTCGATACCATTCACCATTTCAACTGCCAGTTGCTGGCTGAACTGCCCCACCAGCGCTATGAGCATGAACCCATTCTCGACTACGCCACCGATGAAAAGGTCAAGGCCCGCCTCGGCTGGCAGGCGGAGTTCAGCAAGACCCTGTTTCTCAAGTTCAAGGATGGCCGCTTCGCCCTGCTGCTGACCCACAGGGACGGACGGCTCGACAACAAGGCGGTCAAGGCCGCACTCGGTGCCAAGCCCTCCATCTGCACCGCCGAAGAGATGCAGGCGGAGATTGGCTGCCTGCCGGGGGCGGTCTGCCCCTTCCTGCCCCGCGCCGATATTCCGCTACTGGTGGATCCGCAACTGCTCAACCACACCGCCTTCACCTGGACTCCAGGCCACCCGGAACAGACCTTTCTGCTGGCGACCGAGCATCTGGCCGAAGTGTTGGCGCAGCTCCCCTGCGAGGTCAGCTATCTGCCCGCCCCGACGGCGTAGCCCCATCGCGCGCCAGCTGGGCGAAGATCAGCGCCGCCAGCATGGAGAGCAGCCCGACACAGAGGTAGGTAAGGTGGAACCCGGCCAGCCACTGGCCCTCGGCCACTAAGGTGCCCGCTGAGGTGCCCGCCGAGAAGAGCCCGAGCAGGCTGGCGGCAATCGCCACCCCCAAGCTCATGGAGAGCTGCATCACCACCGAGAGCAGGCCATTGCCACTGCTGGCCAGAGTCGGGCTGAGATCTTGCAGCGTGAGCGTGTTCATGGCGGAGAACTGCAGCGAGTTGATGGCGCCGAAGATCGCCAGCCAGCCCAGCAAGACCCCGTAGGGGAGCTGGTTGTCGATAAAGTAGAAGCTGGCGATCATCGCCCCCAGCAACAGGGTGTTGCCGATCAGGATGCGGCGATAGCCCACCTTCGGAATAAGCTTGTTAACCAGCGTCTTGGTCAGCATGGCGCCAATCACGGTGGGGATCATGGTCATCCCCGCCTTGCTCGGGGAGAAGCCGAGCCCCAGCTGCAGAAACAGCGGGGTGAGGAAAGGCATGGCACCGCTGCCAAGGCGGGCAAACAGGTTGCCCCAGATGCCGATGGCAAAGGTGGTGGTCTTGAACAAGTTCAGGCTAAAGAGCGGCTGCGGTGCATTGGCGGCATAGAGCCAGTAGCTCGCCATCGCCGCCAAGCCGAAGATCAGTGCAAACAGCGCCCAACCGGTGGAGATGCTGTGCTCCCCCAGCCCCTGCAAACCGACCGACACCAGCACCATGCCGACGCTGAACATCACAAAGCCCTGCCAGTCGAACCGGGCGGTCTGCTGCCGCAGCTCCGGCATAAAGTGCCAGCTGGCGATAAAGCCGAGCAACCCCACCGGCAGGTTGATGAGAAATACCCAGTGCCAGCTCGCCACTTCCACCAGCCAGCCACCGAGCGCCGGCCCCATCAACGGGCCAAGCAGCCCCGGAATGGTGACAAACGACATCACCCGCAGCAGCTCGTGCTTGTCATAGACCCGCAGCACCGCCAACCGTCCCACCGGCATCAGCAGCGCACCGCCAATCCCCTGAAGCACACGGGCGGCCACCAGCATGGAGAGGGAATTGGAGGCGGCGCAGGCGATCGAGCCGAGGGTAAAGAGCGAGATGGCAGCCAGATAGATGCGGCGGGTGCCGAATCTGTCAGCCAGCCAGCCGGAAGCCGGGATCAGCAACGCCACCGTCAACATGTAGGCAATGATCACCGACTGCATCTGCAGCGGGCTCTCTCCCAAGGTCTCGGCCATGCTGGGCAGGGCGGTGTTGAGAATGGTGCCATCCAGCGCCTGCATAAAGAAACCGACCGCCGCCAGCAGGGGCAGCCACTTGCGCTGGGCATCTGTCACTGTGTGGCTCATTGCCACCTCCATTATTTTTGCGGGGGAGCGGCGGCGGTCAGGAAGAGATCGACACAACTCAGAGTCCAGGCATCCTGCTCGGCAGCGCTCTGGGTCAACGGCAGACCCAGCTCACGGAGCATGCGCTCCTTGCCCTGCCACATGAGCAACAGCTGCAAGGCGGCCTGTTCGCTGTCTTGATGGCACAGCAGGCCTTGCTGCTTCTGCTGCTCCAGCCAGTTGGACAGCATCTCGGTCACATAGAGCGGGCCCGCCTCGAAAAAAAGGGTGGCCAGCTGGGCATCGTTGCAGCTGATGCAGGTGCGAAAGATATTGATGGCATCATCGCTCAGGATCAACTTGCGAAAGCTGCGACCAAAGGCAATCAGGCTCTCCCGTACGTTGTTGCCACGCAGCAACACCTCCGGCATCAGCTCACTGCTGACGCACTTGCTGCCCACCGCTTCGGCAAACAGCGACTCCTTGTTGGCAAAATGGCTGTAGACCGTCTGCTTGGAGACGCCCGCTTCACTGGCCACCATGTCCATGCTGACCAGATGCAGACCGTGCTGACAGAAGAGCCGCCCGGCAGCATCGAGGATCGCAGCCCGCTTCTGCTGACTACGGGGTGAAATGTTCATTTTTCCTCCACAATCAAACTGGACAGTCTAGTTTCGAAAAACTAGACTCACCGGTATGATTTGATGTTATGTCAACCAGAGGATGATGTCATGACACTTTGCTTAATCCTGCTGGCGCTGTTACTGAGTGGCTGCAGCCCGGTCACAGAGTCAGAAGAAACATCCGCCCTGACCCGGGTGATCGCCCAGCCGCTGCAAGCCAGCGATCACTACCCGGTGCTGCACCGCTTCAATGGCCGGGTGATCGCCCCCGAGCACAGCCAGATAGGCTTCGAGCTGGCAGGGCGGATCGCTACCCTGCACAAGGGACGCGGAGAGCCGGTCGCGGCTGGCGAACTGCTCGCCACACTGGATACCCGGCTGCTGGCAGTGGAAGCCAAAGAGCTGGCCGCCCGGGCAGCCCAGAACGAGGCCGAGCTGACCCTTGCCCGGCAGACGCTCGATCGACTCACAGCTCTGCGCCAGCAGCAGTTCAGCTCCCGTCAGGCACTGGATGAACAGCAAGGCAAAGTCCGCATGCTGGAGGCAAGCGCCAACCAGCTGGCCGCCGCCCTCGAAGCCAACCGGGTCAAACAGGAGAAATCACAGCTGCGCGCCCCCTTCAACGGGATTGTGGTCAGCCGCGAGCAGGCATTGGGGGCCGTGGTGGCCGCAGGCCAGCCTCTCTTCTCCCTGACCCGCAGCGGCCAGTGGGAGGCCGATATCGGCGTGCCGGTGAAACAGGCCGAGACCCTGATCGTCGGCCAACACTACCCCCTGCAAAGCGGTGCGCAATCACTGGAGGGGCGCCTGCTTAATCTGGGGGTACAAGTGGACGGGCAGACCCACACCCGCACCGCCCGCTTCCAGCTGACCCGGGGCGGCGAACAGCTGGCAGAGGGACAACTGATCACCCTGCTGCATCAGACCCGCGAGCCAACCCGCGCCTACGAGGTGCCGCTCACCGCGCTGACCCAGGGATTGCGCGGCAGCTGGACCCTCTATCTGCTCAATGACGAAACGCCACCCCGGGTGGTCAGCCGGGACGTCACCCTGCTGCAGCAAGATGGCGAACGGGCCTGGGTCAGTGGAGCCCTGAACGGACAAGAACAGCTGGTGACCGATGGCCTGCATAAACTGGTGCCGGGCCAGCAGGTCACCCTGACAACCAGCATGGATCATCAGGCAGGCCATCCGGAGCCACAATCATGATCCGCCCGTTTATCGAGAATGGCCGCCTGCTGCTGTTGACGGTCGCGCTGCTGCTGACGGCCGCCCTTGCGGCATTGCAGACCCTGCCCAGAACCGAAGATCCCCAGCTCACCAGCCGTTTTGCCAGCGTGGTTACCCACTTCCCCGGGGCCAGCGCCGAGCGGGTGGAGGCGCTGGTGAGCGAGCCCATCGAGAACCGGCTGCGGGCCCAGAGCGAGATCAAGCTGATCGAGTCGAGCTCTCGCCCCGGCCTCTCCATCATCAATCTGGAGCTCAAGGATGAGGTCAGCGATGTCGAGCCCGTCTGGTCCAGAGTCCGTGACCAGCTGGCAGATCTTGCCGCCGGACTGCCAGCCGGCGCCAGTGCCCCCAAGCTGGATGACGAGAAGGGCTACCCCTTCACCCGGCTGGTCAATGTGGTCTGGCGCGGGCCGGGCCAGCCACAGCTGGATCGCCTCGCGCGCTACAGCGCCGAGCTGGAGCGCCGGGCTCGCCAGCTGCCGGGTACCGAATACGTCGAGCGGGTCGGGGCACCGCAGGAGGAGATCGAGGTACGGTTCGATCCCCTCGCCCTCAGTGCCAGCGGCATGAGTGGCGAACAGCTTGCCCAGGCGCTGAGTGGTGCCGATGCCAAAGTGGCCGCCGGGGAGCTGCAAGGCAGCCACAATCGCTTTCAGGTGGAGATCCGTGGCGCCCTCGATACTCTGGAGCGGATCCGCCAGATCCCGTTGCGTACCGGCGAGCAGGGCCAGACTCTGCGCCTTGGCGATCTGGCCGAGGTAAGACGTACCCTGCACCAGCCGGAGAGCCAGCTGGCCTTTGCCAATGGTGAGCGGGCCGTGGTGGTCGGCCTGCGGATGGCACAGGATCACCGCATCGACCTCTGGTCGGCACGGGTCGACTCCATGCTGACCCAGCTGCAACAGGACTTGCCGGATAATATCGGCCTCGTCACCAGCTTCGATCAGCAGCGTTATACCGATCAGCGGCTCGACACCCTGCTCATCAACATTGTGCAGGGCTTCCTCATCATAGTGGCAGTGCTGCTGGTGACCTTGGGAGTCAAGGCCGCCATTATCGTGGCCCTGTCGCTGCCGCTTACCGTGGCGTTCTCTTTCGCCTGCATGAACCTGATCAATCTGCCCATTCACCAGATGTCGATCACCGGTCTGGTGGTGGCGCTCGGGATCATGGTGGACAACGCCATCGTCATGGCGGATCGGGTGCAGTATCAGCGCCGCCACGGCATGGCCATGAGTGCCGCCGCACTGGAAGCCATCGGCCACCTCTGGCTGCCACTGCTGGGCTCCACCCTCACCACCATGCTCGCCTTTATGCCGATCATTCTGATGCCGGGCCCGGCGGGCGAGTTTGTCGGCGGCATCGCCTGGGCGGTGATCTGCTCGCTGCTGGGATCCTACCTCATCGCCCACACCCTGGTGGCTGGCCTCGCAGCCCGCTGGATTGGCAGTGATCAGGGGGGACGCTGGTATCAGGATGGCTTGCACCTGCCCCGGGTGAGCGCCCGTTTCCAGCAGAGCATCGCCATGGCGCTGGCTCACCCCTGGCGAACCCTGCTGCTGGTCAGTCTGCTGCCCCTGCTCGGTTTCTGGGTGGCGGGCCGCCTCACCGAACAGTTCTTTCCCCCTGCCGACCGGGACATGATCCACATCGAGGCCAGCCTCTCCCCACAGGCGAGCCTGGCGCGCACCCGCGAGCTGGCACTGGGGATCTCCGCCGAGCTGGCCAGTCTCCCCGAGCTGGTTCGCCAGGACTGGGTGGTGGGCGACAACGCACCCAGCTTCTACTACAACCTGGTGCCCAGAAAACAGGGGCGGGCCGATTACGCCCAGGGGATGATCACTCTGCAGGATGCCGATGCCGCCGAGCGGCTCATTCCACAACTGCAGCAGCGGCTCGATGCAAAATTTCCCGAAGCGCAGATCCTGGTGCGCAAGCTGGAACAGGGGCCGCCCTTCAATGCCCCGGTCGAGCTGCGGCTGTTTGGCCCCGATCTTGAACAACTACACCGTCTGGGAGAAGAGCTGCGCAGTCTGCTCGCCAATACCCCGGCCGTGGTGCAGACCCGCGCCACCTTGCAGGCCGGGGCCCCCAAACTCTGGTTGCAGGTCGATGAGGAGGCCGCCCGACTGGCAGGCATGAGCCTGACAGATGTTGCCTCCCGGCTGGCGGGCGCACTGGATGGCAGGTTGGGCGGCACTGTGCTGGAAGGCACCGAGTCGATCCCTGTTCGGGTGCGGCTGGCCGAGCCCTTGCGTCAGGATCCGGATGCCCTGCTCAATGTGCCGCTGTCGCTCACCGGCACCGGCCAGCAAGGGGCAGCCAATCTCACCTTGCGGGCACTGGCCACTCCCGAGCTGCTGCCAAGTTGGGGGGAGATCAGCCGTCGGGATGGTGAGCGGGTCAATGTGCTGGAGGCCTATCTGGCGGTCGGCGTACTGCCGCAAACTGTGCTTGAGCAGGTCAAAGAGAGGCTGGCCGCCAAGGCGCTGGCGTTGCCGCCGGGCTATCGACTGGAGTTTGGCGGGGAAGCCGCCAAACGGGATGAATCGGTGGGCAATCTGATGGCCCATGTCAGCCTGGTCGCCGTGCTGCTGGTGGCCGTACTGGTGCTCAGCTTCAACTCGTTCCGGCTGGCAGGCATCGTCACCCTGGTGGCGATCCAGTCGGCGGGGCTCGGCCTGCTGTGGGTCTGGCTACTGGGGTACCCCTTCGGGTTTACGGTGATCATTGCCCTGCTGGGACTGATGGGGCTGGCCATCAACGCCGCCATCGTCATTCTGGCCGAGCTGAGGGCAGACCCGCTGGCACAACAGGGCAATCTGCCGCAGATCCGTGATCTGGTGGCCGGTTGCAGCCGCCACATCGTCTCGACCACCATCACCACGGTGGGCGGCTTCATCCCGCTATTGCTGGGGGGCGGCGGCTTCTGGCCACCCTTTGCCATCGCCATCGCCGGTGGCACAGCGCTGGCGACCCTGCTCTCGTTCTACTTTGTGCCGGTGGC
The DNA here is from genome assembly GCF_019047045.1 of Aeromonas sp. FDAARGOS 1419. Classification (NCBI taxonomy): domain Bacteria; kingdom Pseudomonadati; phylum Pseudomonadota; class Gammaproteobacteria; order Aeromonadales; family Aeromonadaceae; genus Aeromonas; species Aeromonas sp. FDAARGOS 1419. Next base: position 3,934,198 of record NZ_CP077209.1, on the reverse strand, counting down.
GTTCGTGCTGTTCAACCGTCGCCGTCCAGCACCAGTGAAGGAGAGCAACGTGCAAGATCAGTTTTCGGGCTGACCCAGCATGGCTTTGAGCCGCTCTTCCAGAGTGGGCTCGGGGGCCTTGAGGGTCGCCATAAAGAGCTGCTCGATACCAGCCTTGTCCTGACTTTTCACGATAAACACCAGTCGGGACTGGGCCTTGCCCTCCGGCCAGTCACCCAATGCCTGCAGCGGATAGAGCTGGCCGTGGACGCCGTGGATCACCACCGGCTGGCTCTCCCCTTCCAGCTGCAAAATCCCCTTGAGGCGCAGCAGGGCATCGCCATACTGCGCCTGCACCGCATCGATGGCGGCCAGCAGACGAGAGGGCTTGAGCGGCTCACCGATACGCAGGGAGAAACTCTCGATGTTGCCGTGCTCGAAGTGGGTGGGCGCAGCTGTGCCCACCTTGGCGGCGAACGGTTGCATCTTCGGCTGCATGGGTGACGCCAGCCCCTGCTTGGGGGATTCGGTGCGCAGCCAGGCCAGCAGCTGGCGCACATCGCGCCCGGCCGCTTCGTTGTAGGCGCCCAACTTCTCCAGCACCGCTGGCGACAGCTCGCCATTGGTCACCTGCTGGATCGGGGCCGCCGGGTTGAGTGCCGCCAGCTGGGCTTCGACCCGCGCCAGCTGCTCGCCATCCACCAGATCGCCCTTGCTCACCACCAGCAGATCCGCCAGCGCCACCTGTTTCACCGCTTCATATTGAGCCGCCAGCTGCTGCTCGATATGGCCAGCATCTACCACGGTGACGGTACCATCGAAGCGGTAGCGCTGGGCGATAAAGCCCTCTTCGCGCAGGGTAAAGAGCACGGGGGCCGGATCTGCCAGACCTGTGGTCTCGATAATCAGCCGCTTGAACGGTTTGATCTTGCGCTGGATGGCCTTCATAAAGAGCCCCTGCAACGCCTCCACCAAAGAGCCCTGCACCGAGCAACAGATGCAGCCGGAGTCGAGCAGCATCACCTGCTCATCCACCTGTTGCACCAGATGGTGATCCAGCCCCACCGAGCCGAACTCGTTGATCAGCACGGCGCACTCACCAAGCTCCGGCTGCTTGACCCAGTGATTGAGCAGAGTTGTCTTGCCGCTACCGAGAAAGCCGGTCAGCAGGGTCACTGGGATACGGGTATCTTGCATATCAGTCATGTCAGATCCTTACCGGTTGGCAAACAGGTCGCTGAGCCAGCGGTTTTCAAAGCGGCCGTGGGGGTCGAGCTCGGCTTTCAACGCCACGAAGTCGTTCCAGCGCGGCAGCAGGGCCGGAAAGTCGTAGAGATCCATCGCCAGATGTTTGCCGAAGTGGGGAATGCCGCCGAGCGGTACCAGCAGTTGTTGCAGCTCGCGCATCTGCTCCATGGAGCCGTTGACGAAGGTGCCGTCCGCCGCCAGATAGACCAGAAAACCGATCCAGCAGACCGACTGGCCATAAGCGGCGCTGAGCCAGGCTTCGGAGGGGCCGGTGCAGCGCAGGATAAAGGGGTAGTGCAGCACGCCTGGGTTGGCCTGCTGCCAGGCTTGCAGGGTCTCCAGCGCCTCGTTCATCCGATGCAGCGGCACCGCCACCTCGCAGTTGATCTGGGGGGCCGGGATCCCCTTGCAGAGGATCTGGTAGACGTTGCCCACCAGATCGGAGGCATCCTTGAAGCGGCGCACCGTCTCGAAGTGCTCGCCAGCCAGCGCCTCATCCTTGGTGTCTTTCGCCATCTTCTGCAAAGTGGCATCAATGGTGGCATTCATGCGGGCGTCGATATCGCCATCCAGCAGCAGCGGCTCGCTGCCGCCGGCGCGATAGCGGGCAACCTCCTCCTCGGAGGCGGGATCCACCAGCCAGATGTGGCTCTCACCGGTCCAGGCAAACCACCAGCTCTTCACAAAACCGTGCTCGCGGTTGAGCCGTTCGTTGTGCTCCAAGAGGAAGGGGTAATCGGTGGTGAACTTGGTGCAGCGCATAATGCGGTTCGGTACGGTGCGCAGGGTGACGTCGAGCAGGATGCCGAGCATCCCCATCCCCATCACGAAGGCACCGAAGCGCGGATCGGTGCGATCCACCCGGATGATCTCGCCACTGGCCAGCATCACCGTCATCGCCTCTACCGCATCGCACAGGGCTGACTGGTGCAGCCCCTGACCGTGGGTGCCGGTGCTGAGGGCTCCGCCCAGGGTCTGGATGCCGATAACGCCCGGGGATGCGGGCAGCATCCGCTCCATGGCGATCAGCTCGGCATAGACGGTATCGAGGGGCGTCCCCGCCTGATAGGTCACGGTATCGTCAGTTTTTGCCAGCTGGCCGCGCAGGTGGAGCAAGTCCACCAGCAGCGCCTGACGGCCCTCGGCATAGACGCTGTGAATGGGTTCAAAAGAGAGGCCGGAGCCGATAAGGCGCAGCTTGCGCTCGGGGTGTTCCCGCAGCAGCATTTGCAACTCGTCGCGGGTTTTCGGGCGCCACACCTGATCCAGCGCCCCGAGGGGATTGGTTCTAGACCAGTTGAACAGCACCTCCCGATTACCGATCGCCTTGATGCTGTGAAATGCCTGGAACTGAACCGTCATACCGCGCCTCATCTTTTACTGACGTCAAAATGAGCGCCGATTCTACCGAAAAGCGAGCCACAAGGCATGGAAAACAAGCCCCTGCACTCGAGGGGGGATAGGGAGATAGCACTTCCCTACCCTGCCAGACAGGAGCGTGTCCGCCCGTCAGTCACCGATAGATCAGGTGGCGTTCGGGATGCCTCGTACCCCATCTGGCTGCCGGGTCTGTGCCTCTTCCGGCAGCAGCTCCTCGCAGAACTGGCGCAGCGGCATGGGGCGGGCAAACAGATACCCCTGCAGATAGTCGACCCCCTTGGCCCTGAGGTAGTCAGCCTGACGCTCGCTCTCCACCCCTTCCGCCACCAGCGCCAGACCGAGCCGGGTCGCCAGATCGATCACGTTATCCACGATATGCTCCGAGAGCGACTCGGTACCGATGCGGGCGATAAAGGATTTGTCGATCTTGAGGTAATCCACATGAAACTGCTGCAGGTAAGCCAGGCTGGAGTGGCCGGTGCCAAAATCGTCGATGGCGAGTTTGACCCCCATCTCGTCCAGCTGGCGGAACAGGGAGAGTGTCTGGGGATCTGACATCAGCAACTCCCGCTCAGTCAGCTCCAGCACCAGTACCACCTTGCCGGGGAGGAAATGCCCGAGGAAGGCGCGACACTCGGCCAGCAGGGCAAAATCGTGGCAATGAGCGGCGCTGATGTTGAAGCTGATATGAAACCCATCGGGCAACTGCTCCTGAGAGCGGTTCAACCTGGTCGCCACCTGCTTCATGATATGGGTGGTCATGGGGACGATCAGTCCCGACTCCTCCGCTTGCGGGATAAAGAGATCGGGCCGGATCACCCCTTCATTGACATGCTCCCAGCGCATCAGCACCTCGGCGCCCATCATCTTGCCATCGTGGCTGGCAATCAGCGGCTGCAAGTAGGGAACAAACTCCCTGGCCCGCAGGGCGCGTCGCAACTCATCTGTTGGCGAGCCGGGACGCCCCAGCACCCACCACACCAGCCAGGCCAGCAAAAGCGAGGAAACCGCCAGCCACGACAGCGCCACATGCCGCGCGGCCCACAGCGACTTCCAGTAGACCGGCATGGCATAACCGGCATGGATGGTGAAAGGATAATGGGATGAGGTGAGGGCCTGACTGATCCCGCGATGGAGAGTGGGCGCCTCGCTCAGATAGCGGCCAGACTCATTGAGCCAGGCCGATCCCACCTGCAGATAGAGCGCACTGGATTTTCCGCTCATGGAGAGCATGAAGCTGAGCTGGGTACTGTCGATGGCACTCAAGGCGGCATCCTTGCCCTGCTCGGTGCGCACCACCAGCAGCGGGTGATTTTGCCGCACCCGGTTGCCACTCATCAGCAACAGCTTGCGGCCGGTGTAGATGGAGCCGTCATCGGCATCATTGGCCTCACCAAACAGCGAAGTGCAATTGATGATGCCGTTTCGCACCAGATTGACCGAACGCAAGAAGGGCTCGATAGCGACCTTCTTGCGCAGCACCAGCAGGTTGTCGCGACAGGGAGCATTCACCAGAGGCAGCACAGAGCGATTGGCCTGCTCCGCATGATCCAGCATCGACTCCATCAGGGTTCTGGCCTTGTGGGCCGAGGCACTGGATTCCGCTTTCAGCTCCTGCACATAATTGCTGTGGATGAGCCAAGCTCCCACCAGCAGCGGCAGGGTAAAGACCAGCAAGGCACCGCCGAAGCGTAACCCGGTTCGGGAGAGATCGATCCTGAACAGAAACATAAAGAACCACGCCGCAATTCGTCAGGCCTGCCAACGCAAGCACCCAGTGAACAGATATCCACTTTCCCTCGATAACGATGCCTCATCATTACCGCACATAACCGAACAACATAACCCAAAGCGTTTATAAAACGAACCACCAAACAGGTGGTTGGATCTCTCTAGCAAGGATCGTGCAAACAATCTTCAAAAAAGACGGTGAATAACACACAAATAAATAATGCCGCGTAAATACGCGGCATTATTGGCTTCTTATCGCGCAAATCGCGCAAGAACTCCGTTAAACGGCTTGCTGCAGGATCACCGCATCGGCCTTCTTGGTGTAGGAGGCAATCTCGTTGAAGTTGAGGTAGCGGTAAGTATCTGCCGCAGTGGCATCCAGCGCCTTGGCGTACTGCAGGTACTCCGCCACGGTCGGGATCTTGCCGAGGATGGCGGCAACGGCGGCCAGCTCCGCAGAGGCCAGATAGACGTTGGCACCTTTACCCAGACGGTTCGGGAAGTTACGGGTGGAGGTGGAGACCACCGAGGCTCCTTCCGCTACCCGCGCCTGGTTGCCCATGCAGAGGGAGCAGCCCGGGATCTCGATGCGGGCACCGACGCGACCAAAGATGCCGTAGTAGCCCTCTTCGGTCAGTTGATCCTTGTCCATCTTGGTAGGCGGTGCGATCCACATGCGGGTCGGCAGCTCGCCCTGATACTTCTCGAGCAGTTTGCCGGCGGCGCGGAAGTGACCGATGTTGGTCATGCAGGAACCGATGAACACCTCGTCGATCTTGTCGCCAGCCACGTCGCTCAGCAGACGGGCGTCGTCCGGATCGTTCGGTGCACACAGGATCGGCTCCTTGATGGTGGCCAGATCGATCTCGATGATTTCGGCGTACTCGGCATCCTTGTCCGCTTCCATCAGGGTCGGGTTGGCCAGCCACTCTTCCATCCCCTTGATGCGACGGGTGATGGTGCGTACGTCGCCGTAGCCTTCGGAGAGCATCCATTTCAGCATCACGATGTTGGACTTCAGATACTCGATGATCGGCTCTTTATCCAGCTTGATGGTGCAACCGGCAGCGGAGCGCTCGGCGCTGGCGTCCGCCAGCTCGAAGGCCTGCTCCACTTTCAGGGTCGGCAGACCTTCGATCTCGAGGATGCGACCGGAGAAGATGTTCTTCTTGCCCGCTTTCTCGACGGTCAGCAGCCCTTTCTGGATGGCGGCGTAGGGGATGGCATGAACCAGATCACGCAAGGTGATGCCCGGCTGCAGCTCGCCCTTGAAGCGCACCAGCACGGACTCCGGCATGTCCAGCGGCATCACGCCGGTGGCGGCGGCGAAAGCCACCAGACCGGAGCCCGCCGGGAAGGAGATGCCGATGGGGAAACGGGTGTGGGAGTCACCACCGGTACCTACGGTATCCGGCAGCAGCATGCGGTTCAGCCAGGAGTGGATGACGCCGTCACCCGGACGCAGAGAGACACCGCCGCGGTTCATGATGAAGTCCGGCAGGGTGTGGTGGGTCTGTACGTCGATGGGCTTGGGATAGGCCGCGGTGTGGCAGAAGGATTGCATGGTCAGATCGGCGGAGAAGCCGAGGCAGGCCAGATCTTTGAGCTCGTCGCGGGTCATCGGGCCCGTGGTGTCCTGAGAGCCAACCGTGGTCATCTTGGGCTCGCAGTAAGTGCCCGGGCGAATGCCCTTCACGCCGCACGCCTTGCCCACCATCTTCTGGGCCAGGGTGAAGCCTTTGCCGGTATCGGCCACCGGCTGCGGGCGACGGAATACGGTGGAGAACGGCAGACCCAGCGCTTCGCGGGCCTTGTCGGTCAGGCCGCGACCGATGATCAGCGGGATACGGCCACCGGCGCGCACTTCGTCGATCAGCACGTCGGTTTTCAGTTCAAACTGTGCCAACACCTGCTCGGTGCCGTGTTTGCAGATCTTGCCGGCATAGGGGTAGATGTCGATCACATCGCCCATTTCCAGCTTGGAGACGTCCACTTCGATAGGCAGAGCGCCAGCATCTTCCATGGTGTTGAAGAAGATCGGGGCAATCTTGCCACCCAGACAGACACCGCCAGCGCGCTTGTTCGGCACGAACGGAATGTCGTCGCCCATAAACCAGAGCACCGAGTTGGTAGCGGATTTACGGGAAGAACCGGTACCGACCACGTCACCCACATAGGCCAGCGGGAAGCCTTTCTCTTTCAGGGCATCGATGGTCTTGATGGGGCCGACGGCGCCATCCTTGTCCGGGCTAATGCCGGGACGGGCGTTTTTCAGCATCGCCAGCGCGTGCAGCGGAATGTCCGGGCGGGACCAGGCGTCCGGTGCCGGAGAGAGGTCGTCGGTGTTGGTTTCGCCGGTCACCTTGAACACGGTGACAGTGATCTTCTCGGCCAACTCCGGGCGGGAGAGGAACCACTCGGCATCAGCCCAGGACTGCATCACCTGTTTGGCGTGGACATTGCCCGCCTTGGCCTTCTCTTCCACGTCATGGAAGGAGTCAAACATCAGCAGGGTGTGGGAGAGCCCCTTGGCGGCAAGCGGCGCCAGAGTTGCGTGATCCAGCAGGTCGATCAGCGGCTGAATGTTGTAACCACCCTGCATGGTGCCCAGCAGCTCAACGGCTTCGGCTGCAGTCAGGATGGGAGAGTGGGCTTCGCCCTTGGCGACGGCGGTGAGGAAACCGGCTTTGACATAGGCCGCTTCATCAACACCGGGGGGAATACGGGAGGACAACAGCTCTTTCAGAAAGTCTTCTTCGCCAGCGGGCGGGTTCTTGAGCAGCTCAACCAGGGCGGCGACCTGCTCTGCATCCAGAGGTTTGGCAACCACGCCCTCGGCGGCACGTTCTGCGACGTGTTTACGGTATGTTTCAAGCACGACTAATTCCTCTTTGGTCTTTTTTTGGGGTTCGCCCACGCTCGCGGCGATCGTCCTTGCGGGACACCCCGTAGGGTGCTCCCCACTATATAAGTTTTAACGACTAATTAAAATCCAAACCCTGTTTACTTATTCACCACAAAATCGTAACCAATTAAACAGACTGGTGTTTTTTGAAAATTAATTGAACGCCCTCAACCATAGTTAACAAATTGGCATCATTTCGGCATTATTCGAACGTACTGCCCAATTGCAGATAGAAGACGTCATTGCCCCCCTCCGCCATGCCGTAGCCGAGGAACACAGGGCCGAGGAAGCTCTCCACCCCGACATAAAGCGAACCGGCGGTAAACGAGCTCTCCAGACTGATATCCTCACCCTTGTTCCAGACCCCGCCCTGCTCCAGAGATCCACCCAGATAGAGCGGCATCTTGAGGGCGCCGAAGTCGTTGTCTGCCACCCGGTAGATGTAGCGCAAGCCACCAAACAGGCTGTAGCGACCGCTCAGCTGGTAGCGCTGGAAACCGGAGAGGCGGAACAGTCCGCCCAGATCCTGAATATGCAGCGGCACCACCTCTTCACTTCCCGAGCCACCCCCTTCGAGGATCAGGTTGAGGCTGTGCCTGTCCCATGACCAGGGCTTGATCATCGAGAGCTGATAATTCCAGCCTTCACTGCGACCATCTGCTGACTCGAGTCCATCCACACTGACATGGGAGTGGCCCAGTTTCATGTCCCATTTCACCCCCTGATAGGGGAAATAGCGGCTATCCAGATTGTCGTGTTCAAAGCGGACGTAGGGGCCCCACGCCGTGGCATCCATCTCCAGCCCCTTGAAGTTCTTCACATCAATCGTGCCCAGTTGTCCCTCCAGCCCCATCGACAACCTGCTCCAAGGCTGGCGGTTCCAGCCCACCGCCAGATCGCCGCTGAAGAAGGAGTATTCGGAGTCGAGATAGCTTATCGAAACCATCTCGGGATCCGGATTGGGGAAAAACAGGCGGCGCAGGGTCTGGTCATAGGCCAGGCTCGCCTCACCATAGAAGGTCTGGGAGGGTTCCAGCGGGGTATAGAAGTCGGTCTTGATATGTTTGGCCGTGCCCAGCGACGCCTCGGTCAGCCACTCGGCACCCCACTCGTTGACGTTGGTGAGGGTATAGGACATGCCGACGTTGTAGTTGGAGGTGTTCTCGAAGTCATCGGTGAAACCGAACTGGAAGTTGAGGTAGCCCGGCCCCCAGTTCTTCTCGCTGGCGTCCACCAGCAGCACGTTCTCACCATCACGCTCCTCCACCTCGTAGGTGATGCGATCGAACGACTCAAGGGCATAGAGGCGGCGAATGCCCGCTTCCAGACTCTCGTTGGTCTGTACCTTGTCCGGCCGCACTTTCAGCATGGCGCGCACCGTCTCGTCGGAGAGGCGCGACTTGTTGATGATCTCCACCTTGTCGATAAAGTAGGCGGGCTGACCGCTACGCTCGGCACGGCGGCTCAGCTTCTGGTTGCGATAGACGTTGTACTGCGCCTTGGTGAGCGACAGCTTATCGAGTTGCAGCGACACCTTGTCAGCCGCCGTCTCACCGATCTTGATCCCCTCCGGCATCCGGGCAAAGTCGGCGATCCCCATATCGCCAAACTCGGGAGCGATCAGAATATCCTTCGGTCCCATCAGCGCCTTCTGCTTGTCGGTGCCCACCTGGGTCATGTAGGTGGTGAGCTGGTCGATCATCGCCAACCCTGATTTGAGGGACTCCCGGGTACGCAGCTTGGCACCGATATCCACCGCGATCACCACGTCGGCCCCCATCGCCTTGGCGACATCCACCGGCATGTTGTTGACGCTGCCGCCATCCGCCAGGATGTGCCCCTCCCACTCCACCGGCTTGAGGGCGCCGGGAATGGACATGGAGGCCTGCATCGCCTTGGCCAGGCTGCCGTGATCCAGCACAAAGGGGGTGACCGTCTCCATGTCGGTCGCCATGGCGCGGTAAGGAATAGGGAGATCGTCGAAGCTCGCCTGCACCGGCAGGTTGGAGGTGGCCCCCCGCAGCAGGCTGGCCATGGATTGGCCCTGGAAGAAACCGTCCGGCAGCTGGGTGGTGTCGCCATTCACCCCGATGTCGGTGCGCAGTTGATACTGCTCGTTTTGTTGCTTCTTGCGCAACGACAGCTCGTCGCGGCCCACCTTGTCCTGATACCCCTTGTTCCAGTCGATGGCCAAGGTGGTGCGCTCCACCTCCTCGGCACTGAGCCCCATGGCGTACATCCCCGCCACATAAGAGCCCATGCTGGTGCCGACTATGATGTCGACCGGAATCCGTTTCTGCTCCAGCACCTTGAGAATGCCGATATGGGCCGATCCCTTGGCGCCGCCACCGCTGAGCACCACCGCAATTTTCGGGCGCTCCCCCTGTGCCGCCACAGCCAGCAGCGGGCAGGCCGCCAGCATCACCAAAAGCAGACGGGTCCATCCCGCACCTAAGCTGCGCATCATATTTTCCATATTATTCAGAGGGTCAGTCACCAAGAATGGCCTCTACTATAAGGGGGCCGGCAGTTAGCGCAACCGTCAATCCGCATCCCGCCTGTGCAGCATGCCGATGGGGCAAGCCGCCGCCCCTGTGAGCGCAAACGTAATCCGCAAATAAAGGCATCCCCGAACTCATGAGTGGCAGAGTACGGCCGCTAATATGAGCGTCGTCAATCTCAACCTTTTGAGCACCTTTATGCTGGCAACCCTCACTCTTAAACAGAAAATTCTGGCTACGGTCACCCTGGCCGTGGTCGTCTCCTGCCTGCTGGTAGGCTACTTCAGTCAACGCTCGGCCCAGCAACTGATCGAAAACCGGATGTTCGAGCAGGAGCTGCCCAACCTGACCCAGCGGATCAGCAAGGAGATTGAACAGGATCTCCACGGCATAGCCCAGGCCGCCCGCCAACTGGCCACCGACCGCTTCATCCTCGACTGGGTGGATCGGGGCATGCCCAAAGAGCAGGAGCCAATACTCATCAACCAGCTCAAAGATGTGGCCAACCAGTATGGTCTGGTGACCGCCTCCTTCGCCGATCGCCAGAGTGCCGCCTACTACAACCAGGATGGCTTTCTGCGCAACCTGACCCCCACGCAAGACGCCTGGTTCTATGACTACACCAAGAGCCAGAAGGAGATGACCCTCAGCATCTTCCGCGAGAGCAACGGCGAGGTGAAGCTGTTCGTCAACTTCCAGCAGCTCAACGGGCGCGGGCTGGCCGGCTTTGCCAAATCCCTCGACACCATGGTGACCATGGTCTCCAACTTCCGGCTGGAAGAGAGCGGCATCGTCTTTATGGTCGATGGCAGCGGCAAGGTGAAGCTGCACCCCGAGGCCAACCGCATCGAGCGTGACACGCTTGGCAACATTGCCAGCGGTGATACCGGCAGCCTGCTGGCCAAACGCCCCTTTGCCGTTATCAACGCCGAAGTCAATGGCGAGCCCATGGTACTGGCCAGCAGCTATATCCCGCTGCTCGACTGGTATCTGGTGGCCCAGGTGCCGCAAGCCGAGATCTATGCCGAACTGGATCGGACCCGCAACGAGATCCTGATGATCTCGCTGGTGATTGCGCTCGCCATGGGGCTGATGGGGATGTTGCTGGCAGGCTCGGTCAGCCGCCCGCTCAACGAGCTGGCCCGCCTGTTCAAAGAGCTGGGCAGCGGCGATGGGGATCTTACCCAGCGCCTGAAAGTGGAAGGACGTGACGAACTGAGTCAGGTCGCCACCGGTTTCAACAACTTTGTCGCCAAGATCCACGGCTCCATCGAGCAGGTGGCGGAGAACTCCCGCCAGCTCGCAGCCACCGCTAACGAGGTGGCCAACAAGGCGCAGCTGACCCAGCACAACTGTACTGCCCAGCGCGATCGCACCGTACAGGTGGCCACCGCCATCCACGAAATGGGGGCCACGGTGAGCGAGATCGCCGGTAACGCTTCGCTGGCAGCCGAAGTAGCCAGACAGGCCAACGATCAGGCCGATGCAGGGGCAGTAGTGGTAGCGCAGGCACGCCACGGCATCGTCGACCTCTCCGGCGAGATTGAGCAGGTGGCAGGGGTTATCGAATCGCTGGCGAGCCAGACCGACTCCATCGGCAGCATCCTCGAAACCATCCGCAGCATCTCGGAGCAGACCAACCTGCTGGCATTGAACGCTGCTATCGAGGCCGCTCGCGCCGGTGAACAGGGTCGCGGTTTCGCCGTGGTGGCAGATGAAGTGCGCAATCTGGCCAACCGCTCCGCCGCCTCGACCGCCGAGATCCAGGGGATGATCAACCGCTTGCAGGAGCAGAGTGCCCGCGCTGTCAGCGCCATGGCGCAGGGGCGTAACCAAAGTCTGGAGGTGGTGAGCCAGGCCGATGAGGCCAACGCCGCCCTCGGCCAGATCACTGCCCACATCACCCAGATCAACGACATGAACATCCAGGTCGCCACCGCCACCGAGGAGCAGTCGAGTGTGGTCGGCGAGATCAACCGCAACGTGGAAGACATCAACCAGCTCACTATGGAAACCGCCGATATCGCCCACCAGCTGACCGAATCGAGCCGCAGCCTGCAGCAGCTCTCCGGTCAGCTAGACAAGCTGGTTGGCAACTTCCGGCTCTGACCCCGACCTTGACCTGAGTCCTCAACAACAGAGAGCGCCGTGGCGCTCTCTGTTGTTTTGGTGGCGGCTAATCCGGCATAGCAGTCAGCCCTTGCCATCCCGTTTGCGCTGATACATCAGCTCATCTGCGCGGGTGAGCAGCTCGGCCAGAGACACACAACCGCGCCCGTCGTAGCAGACAATCCCGGTGCTGCAGGTCAGCGCATAACCGCAACCACTGTGCTGATTGTGCTCGGCCAACATGGCATTGAAACGCTCATAGGCCAGCTGTGCCTGCGCCTCCACCACATTGGGCAGCAGGACGGCGAACTCATCGCCGCCCATGCGGGCAAACACATCGGCGCCACGAAAAGCCTGCTTGAGCAGAGTGGCAAAGGCGATCAGGGCCCGATCTCCTTCTGCATGCCCCCACCGATCGTTGATCCCCTTAAAGCCATTGAGATCCAGATAGAGCAGCGCCAGTGGCATCTGCAAGCGACTGGCCAGCGAGAGGCTCTTCTCCGCCAGCATCACGAACCCGCGCCGATTGGAGATCAGGGTCAATTCATCAATGGTGGCCAGCTGCACCGCTTCGAGCTCCCGCACCACCATCGCCGCCAGATCCTTGAGCAGCCCCACATCCTCCTCGCTCAATTCCCGCGGCACCGTATCTATGATGCAGAGCGTCCCCAGTTTGCAGCCGTTGGCGATCCGCAGTGGCTGTCCGGCATAGAAGCGGATGCCGGGCCCGCCCACCACCAGCGGATTGTCGGCAAAGCGGGGATCCTGCGAAGCATCCGGCACGATGAAGGTCTCATTGCCCATGATGGCGTGGCCACAAAACGAGATGTCCCGCGCGGTCTCACGGACCTCCAGTCCAATACAGGATTTGAACCACTGGCGATCTTCATCCACCAGACTTACCAGCGCGATGGGGACATTGAATACCCGTCTGGCCATGCGGGTCAGCCGGTCAAACCGCTCCTCGGCCTCGGAATCCAGCAAAGAGAGCCGCCGCAGGGTCTCCAACCGCAATGCCTCATCGGGGGGAATGGGTGCTTCTAGCATCGTGCCTCTCTCATCAGTGCCAAAACCTATCTTTAGCATATTGGGCTTTGTCGAAGTCGGGGCAGCAAGGAGAAAACAAAAAGCCGCTCATTCGAGCGGCTTTTTAGACAAGCGGGGAAGAAAATTACTTTTTCTTCTTGGCCTTGGCGTTCGGCAGGTCGGTGATGGAGCCTTCGAACACTTCGGCAGCCAGGCCCACAGACTCGTGCAGAGTCGGGTGAGCGTGGATGGTCAGCGCGATATCTTCGGCGTCAGCACCCATCTCGATGGCCAGACCGATTTCACCCAGCAGTTCACCGCCGTTGGTACCGACGATGGCACCACCGATGACGCGGCCGCTCTCCTTGTCGAAGATCAGCTTGGTCATACCGTCGGAACAGTCGGAGGCAATGGCACGGCCGGAAGCAGCCCACGGGAAGGTGGCGACTTCGAAGTTCAGGCCCTGTTGCTTGGCTTCCTTCTCGGTCAGACCAACCCATGCCATCTCTGGCTCGGTGTAGGCGATGGACGGGATCACTTTCGGGTCGAAGTAGTGCTTCTTGCCTGCGATCACTTCGGCGGCAACGTGACCTTCGTGAACACCTTTGTGCGCCAGCATCGGCTGACCCACGATGTCACCGATGGCGTGGATGTGCGCCACGTTGGTACGCAGTTGCTTGTCCACCTCGATGAAACCACGCTCGGTCACGGCAACGCCTGCCTTCTCGGCATCCAGCATCTTGCCGTTCGGCACACGACCTACGGCAACCAGCACGTTGTCGTAACGAACCGGCTCGGCCGGAGCGTGCTTGCCTTCATAGGAGACGTACAGGCCGTCTTCGCGAGCTTCAACTGCGGTGACCTTGGTCTCCAGCATGATGTTGAATTTCTTGGCGACGCGCTTGGTGTAGATCTTGACGATGTCTTTGTCGGCAGCCGGAACCAGCTGGTCGGCAAATTCCACCACGTCGATCTCGGAACCCAGAGAGGAGTAAACGGTACCCATCTCCAGACCGATGATGCCGCCACCGATAACCAGCAGTTTGCCGGGAACGGTTTTCAGCTCCAGCGCATCGGTAGAGTCCCATACGCGCGGGTCATCGTGGGGGATGAACGGCAGTTTCACCGGACGGGAACCGGCCGCGATGATGGCGTTGTCGAAGGTCACGGTAGTCTTGCCGTCTGCACCTTCCACTTCAAGGGTGTTCGGGCCGGTAAATTTACCCAAGCCGTTAACAACCTGAACTTTACGCATCTTGGCCATGCCAGCCAGACCGCCGGTCAACTGGTTGATAACCTTCTCTTTCCACAGACGGATCTTGTCGATGTCGGTCTGCGGGGCACCGAAGACGATGCCGTGCTCGGCCAGCGCCTTGGCTTCTTCAATCACTTTGGCAACGTGCAGCAGCGCCTTGGAGGGGATGCAGCCCACGTTCAGGCAGACGCCACCCAGGGTGGAGTAACGCTCGACGATAATAGTATCCAGACCCAGATCGGCTGCACGGAAAGCAGCGGAATAACCGGCAGGGCCAGCACCCAGTACTACGACCTGGGTTTTGATTTCTTTACTCATCATGACCTCTTTGTCGTTCTTATATCCCCGGACAGCGCAGTCTTATACCGAAACGGGTGGCTGCAGCCGTGAAAAAAACGGGGCAAGTTTACGATCATGTTAATGAAATGAGAAGTAAAAAGGGCAGGCTCTGGGCCCGCCCTCTCACTTACAGGACCAGTCGACGAATGTCGGACAGCACGCCGTTCATGGTGGTGATGAAGCGAGCCCCATCGGCACCATCGATCACGCGGTGGTCGTAGCTCAGAGCCAGCGGCAGCATCAGGCGCGGCGCGAACTCTTTGCCATTCCACTTCGGCTTCATCTCGGACTTGGAGACACCGAGGATGGCCACTTCCGGCGCGTTGACGATCGGGGTAAAGCTGGTACCGCCGATGCCACCCAGGCTGGAGATGGTGAAGCAACCGCCCTGCATGTCGGCAGCGGTCAGCTTGCCGGCACGGGCCTTCTTGGAGATCTCGGCCAGATCGCGAGACAGCTCCATGATGCCCTTCTTGTTAACATCGCGCACCACGGGTACAACCAGACCGTTGGGGGTATCTACCGCCACACCGATGTGGATGTACTTCTTCATGATCAGTTTGCTGCCATCTTCGGACAGGGAGCTGCAGAAGCGCGGGTGAGCTTCCAGCGCCTTGGCGGCGGCTTTCAGGATGAACACCAGCGGGGTGATCTTCACGTCGGCCTTCTGCTTCTCGAGCATCGCATTCTGCTCTTTGCGGAACGCTTCCAGCTCGGTGGTATCGGCTTCGTCGAACTGGGTGACATGAGGGATCATGACCCAGTTGCGGTGCAGGTTCGGACCGGAGATCTTCTGGATGCGGGTCAGCTCGACCTCTTCCACATCACCGAACTTGCTGAAGTCTACTTTCGGCCACGGCAGTACGCCCAGACCGTTGCCACCGGCTACGCCAGCAGAGGCAGGAGCGGACTCGGCACGCTTGATGGCATCCTTCACGTAGGCTTGCACGTCTTCTTTGACGATGCGGCCCTTGCGACCGGAGGCTTTCACCTTGGCCAGGTTAACGCCGAACTCGCGCGCCAGACGGCGTACTGCCGGAGAGGCGTGCACGTAGGCGTCGTTAGCAACGAAATCGGTCGCAGCGGCAGCAGCCTGGGCAACCGGAGCCGGAGCCGCGGCAACAGGGGCTGCAGCGACGGGAGCGGCAGCTTGAGCAACCGGCGCGGCGGCAGGAGCAGCGCCAGCCACTTCGAATACCATGATCAGGGAACCGGTGGAGACCTTGTCACCAGCCTTTACCTTGATCTCTTTGACCACACCGGCGAACGGCGCAGGCACTTCCATGGAGGCCTTGTCACCTTCCACGGCGATCAGGGACTGGTCGGCTTCAACCTTGTCACCCACGGCAACCATGATCTCGGTGACTTCCACTTCGTCGCCACCGATATCCGGTACGTTGACATCTTTGGCCGCAGCGGCAACCGGGGCAGCAGCCACCGGCGCGGCAGCTTGGGCCGGAGCAGCAACGGCAGCAGGCGCAGCGCCAGCCACTTCAAATACCATCACCAGAGAACCGGTAGAGACCTTGGCGCCAGCGGCAACCTTGATCTCGACTACGCGGCCTGCGAACGGTGCCGGTACTTCCATGGAGGCCTTGTCACCTTCCACGGCAATGATGGACTGGTCAGCTTCTACCATGTCGCCCACGGCAACCATGATTTCAGTCACGTCCACTTCGTCGTCACCGATGTCCGGTACGTGCACATCTTTGCGCACGGCAGCGGCAGGTGCGGCGGCCGGAGCAGCAGCAACCGGTGCAGCCACTTCCGCAGGGGCAGCAGCGCCTTCGGCTTCGAAGATCATGATCTGGGAACCGGTGGCAACCTTGTCGCCCACCTTGATCAGGATCTCTTTGACGATACCGGCGGACGGAGCCGGTACTTCCATGGAGGCCTTGTCGCCTTCTACCGCGATGATGGACTGGTCCAGCTCGACCTTGTCACCCACGGCCACCATGATCTCGGTGACTTCAACCTCATCGGCGCCGATATCCGGCACCATAATCTGTTTGGACATTGTGCTTTATCCTCTTGCGTCGATCCGCGTGGCTGGCTGATGCCGCCACGCACATCTCGCGTTAACCGTTTTAAATCCTGGCAGGGTCGCGCCCTATGACGGCGCGCCCCTTGATCCACTTACGCGTACAGCGGGTTGACCTTGTCGGCATCGATGCCGTACTTGGCGATGGCGTCGGCCACAACCTGCTTGTCTACCTCGCCGCGCTTGGCCAGTTCGGTCAGAGCAGCAACCACCACGTAGAACTCGTTCACTTCGAAGTGACGACGCAGGTTGGCACGGCTGTCGGAACGGCCGTAACCGTCGGTACCCAGCACGCGGTAGTTCTCGGTCGGAACAAAGGCGCGAACCTGATCGGCGAAGGACTTCATGTAGTCGGTCGCAGCGATGGTGGCTTCGGAACCCAGTACCTGAGCGATGTACGGTACGCGAGCTTCGGCTGTCGGGTGCAGCATGTTCCAGCGATCCGCATCCTGACCGTCACGGGCCAGTTCGTTGAAGGAGGTGACGCTGAACACATCGGAACCGATGCCGTACTCGCTGGCCAGGATCTGGGCAGCCTTGCGCACGTGACCCAGGATGGAACCACAACCCAGCAGCTGAACTTTCGCCTTGGCACCGGCGACGGATTCCAGCTTGTAGATACCCTTGCGGATGCCTTCCTCGGCGCCTTCCGGCATGGCCGGCATGGCGTAGTTCTCGTTCAGGGTGGTGATGTAGTAGAACACGTTCTCCGGGTTCTCACCGTACATGCGGCGCAGGCCGTCCTGTACGATCACCGCCACTTCATAGGCGTAGGACGGGTCGTAGGAGATGCAGTTCGGGATGGTGTTCGCCAGGATGTGGCTGTGACCATCTTCGTGCTGCAGACCTTCGCCGTTCAGGGTAGTACGACCGGAGGTCGCACCCAGCAGGAAGCCACGGGCTTGCTGGTCACCGGCTGCCCACGCCATGTCGCCGATCCGCTGGAAGCCGAACATGGAGTAGTAGATGTAGAACGGGATCATCGGGCAATCGTTGGTGCTGTAAGAGGTCGCAGCAGCCAGCCAGGAGGACATGGCGCCCAGCTCGTTGATACCGTCTTGCAGAACCTGACCCTGCTTGTCTTCCTTGTAGTAGGAGACGATGTCGCGGTCTTGCGGGGTGTACTGCTGACCGTGCGGGCTGTAGATACCGATCTGGCGGAACAGACCTTCCATACCGAAGGTACGGGCTTCGTCGGCCAGGATCGGAACGATACGCTTGCCGATGGACTTGTCTTTCAGCATCACGTTCAGGGAACGCACGAACGCCATGGTGGTGGAGATTTCGCGCGCCTGCTCACCCAGCAGCGGGCCGAAGGCATCCAGCGCCGGGATTTCCAGCTTGGTGGTGCTTTCGCGCAGACGGGTCGGCACATAGCCTTTCAGGGCGGTGCGACGGTCGTGCAGGTATTTGTGCTCGGCAGAACCGGCTTCGATCTTCAGGTACGGCAGATCGGCCAGCTGCTCGTCGGCCACCGGCAGGTTGAAGCGGTCACGCAGGTGACGCACCGAGCCCAGATCCATCTTCTTGACCTGGTGAGCGATGTTCTTGCCTTCAGCCGCTTCACCCATGCCGTAACCCTTGATGGTCTTGGCCAGAATAACGGTCGGCTTGCCCTTGGTCTGGGTCGCCTTGTTGAACGCGGCGAACAGTTTGCGAGGATCGTGACCACCGCGGTTCAGAGCAAAGATCTCCTCGTCGGTCATGTCTTTGACCAGCGCGGCAGTTTCCGGATAACGGTTGAAGAAGTGCTCGCGGATGTAGCCACCGTCGCGGGACTTCATGGTCTGGTAGTCACCGTCCACGGTCTCGTTCATCAGCTGGATCAGCTTGCCGGAAGTGTCTTTCTTCAGCAGCTCATCCCACTTGCGACCCCAGATCACCTTGGTCACGTCCCAACCGGCGCCAGCGAACAGGCCTTCCAGCTCGTTGATGACCTTGCCGTTACCGACAACCGGACCATCCAGACGCTGCAGGTTGCAGTTAACCACAAATACCAGGTTGTCGAGCTTTTCACGCACGGCAACAGTCAGGGCACCCTTGGCTTCCGGCTCGTCCATCTCGCCGTCCCCCAGGAAGGCGTAAACGGTCTGCTCGGAGCAATCCTTGATGCCACGGTCGGTCAGGTACTTCAGGAAGCGAGCCTGATAGATGGCGGCGATGGGGCCCAGACCCATGGATACGGTCGGGAACTGCCAGAAGTCCGGCATCAGTTTCGGGTGCGGATAGGAAGGGATACCCTTGCCGTCCACTTCCTGACGGAAGTTGTCCAGCTGCTCTTCGGTCAGACGACCTTCAGCAAAGGCGCGAGCATAGATGCCCGGGGAGATATGACCCTGGAAGTAAACCAGATCGCCACCATCCTTCTCGTTGCGAGCACGGAAGAAGTGGTTGAAGCAGACATCATAGATGGTCGCAGAAGAAGCGAAGGAAGACATGTGACCACCCAGGTCCAGGTCTTTCTTGGACGCGCGCAGCACGATCATCATGGCGTTCCAGCGGATGATGGCGCGAATGCGGCGTTCCATCTCCAGGTCACCCGGGTAGTCCGGCTCGTCGCTGGACGGGATGGTGTTGATGTAATCGCGATTTGCCTTGGCAGCCACGTCCACACCGCTTACGCGGGCTTTCTCGGCCAACTGTTCAAGGATGAACTGAGCGCGTTGCGGACCCTCTTCACGCAGCAGGGATTCCAGAGAGGCAAGCCACTCCAGCGTTTCTATCGGGTCCACATCGTTCTTCAGGATATCAGACATGGCTGGTTCCTATGTTGTTGTGATTGCACGGCATTGCACGGCGAAGGGCGCAAGCATTCGACAATAAAGCCTTGTGGGATTAGTTTTCCTGCTGACGGATCCGACGCATGGATCGCTGGATCCGGCTGTCTTCCCTCTGCATATCCAACAAGGTGTCCTCGATAAAGGCCAGATGCTCATGACAAGCTGTTCTGGCCCGCTCCGGAGCCCCCGAAAGAATAGCCTCGATCAGATTCGCGCGATGGCGACGTATCTTGGCTACCACTCCCGGGCGGCGATTCAAAATCTCGTTATTCTGCAGAATGTTCTGTTCGAGCATGGGGCTCATGGCCCGCAGCAGGTGCAGCAGCACCACGTTGTGGGACGCCTCAGCCACCGCCAGATAGAACTGGGTCACGGCTGCCGACTCGGCCACCAGCGAACCGAGTTGGCCCGCCTCTTCGATAGTGGTTTGCACCTGACGAATACGCTCGAAATCAGACCCGGTTCCCCGCAAGGCCGCGTAGTAGGCACAAATGCCTTCCAGCGCGTGGCGAAACTCCAGCAGGTCATACTGGGCTTCCGGGTGGGTACTGAGCAGTTCGAACAGAGGATCGGCGATCCCCTTGCTCAGGGCATTCTGCACATAAGTGCCGCCGCCCTGACGGCGATAAAGCAATCCGCGCGCTTCCAGTCGCTGGATGGCTTCGCGCAAGGAGGGGCGCGATACCTGAAACTGGATGGCAAGTTCCCGCTCGGGAGGCAATTTCTGCCCCGGCTGCAGGCTGCCTTCCAGAATCATCTGTTCCAGCTCGGCGACAATGGAGTCGGCCAACTTGGGTTGCGTAATCTTGCGATAGGGCATGAGGCTACTTTGTTAAATTGGTATTACCAATTTTATGGATGGGGCGAAAATTAGCAGAGGCCTTTTGAAAAGTCCACTCAAAAGATGATCTGAGTCAAGAATCAACCCCACCACTTAAGGGGTAAAGCAGGGGAAACATGATTTAGCTCATAGAAAATGGTCTGACCAATATTCTTGACCACGCTCACAAATAACATTTGCGCAACCAGAGACAAAAATGGCCTGCCAGATAGGCAAGCCATTGATTTTAAAATCCAAACTAAATTTGAATATTTACTTTAGCTGTTTAGTAATTGCCGGTAGTAATCCCACTGGAAACTGGCTCCGGGATCCGTCTTGCGCCCTGGCGCGATATCGCAATGGCCGACAATTTTTTCGTGGGTAATCGCCGGATAGCGCTCCGAGATGGCTCGGGTGAGCCCCGCCAGCGCCCGGTATTGAGCCTCGGTGTAGGGTATTTCGTCAGTCCCTTCCAGCTCGATGCCGATGGAGAAGTCATTGCATGCCTCCCTCCCCTGCCAGCTCGAGACACCTGCATGCCAGGCGCGTGCGCCGAACGGCACATACTGCACCAGCTCGCCATCACGGCGGATCAGGCAATGGGCCGAAACCCGCAACTGATGGATACCGGCAAAATAGGGGTGAGCCTCGGGGTCGAGTCGTCCCATAAAGAGATCGTCGATAAAGGGGCCACCAAACTCCCCCGGCGGCAGGCTGATGCCATGCACCACCAGCAGGGAGATATCGTCCGGGGCGGCCCGTTCGTTGTGATGGGGAGAAGGCACCCGGCGCGCCTGCTGGCACCAGCCAGCGGCATCGATAGAGAAACAAGGTTGCGAAGCGAGTTGAGTCATCGGCTACTCGAGTTGGCTGATAAATGGCGAAAAAACGAAGAGACGCGATAGGCAACCCGGCACCAACTCACTGAATCAACGGGAAATGGTATGTTAGGCTGAGTCATCTTCCGCTCGATATGGATGGGGTATGCAGCACACGGCACGCTGGATGTGGTTACTGGCCTGGCTCTCTTTGATGGGCCTGCTGACCCTCTACTTTCACTCCCGCAACCAACCAAGCGTCACCGCCAGCGGCGAGCTGTTGCTGCGAGCCGACCAGAGCGGCCACTATAGTCTGGAGGGTGCCATCAACGGCCAGCCGGTGCAACTGCTGCTCGATACCGGCGCAACCCGTATCACCATCCCGCAGCAAGTTGCCGAGCGGCTCGGCCTGACCGCTCATGGCAGCAGCCAGGTCAATACCGCCGCGGGGCAGATCCGGGTCGGCAACGGCACCATCGAAACGCTGGCGATGGGGCCATTGACCTTGTACGATCTGGCCATCTTTATCAATCCGGCGGCAGACGGTGACGAAGTGCTGGTTGGCATGAACGCCCTCGGTCGGCTGGAGCTGGTTCAAAAGGAGCGGCAACTGCTGCTCAGACCCTTGCAGGAATAAGGCATGTTTCAACAGGATGTCAGCCGCGCCGTGCGCGCCGCACTACTCGAAGATCTGGGCGATGCCCTCACCACGCTGGACCAACCGGACGCCAGCGCCGATATCACCGCCCAGCTGATCCCGGCCGACCGGATGGCCACTGCCCGGGTCATCACCCGTGAGGCCGGTGTGTTCTGCGGCCAGCCCTGGGTGGATGAAGTGTTCGTACAACTCGGCGGGGACGTGAAGGTGGAGTGGAAGGTGCAGGATGGGGAAGTGCTCTCCCCCAATCAGGAGCTTTTTCGCCTCCATGGCCCTGCCCGCCAGCTGCTGACTGGCGAGCGCAATGCGCTGAACTTTGTCCAGACCCTCTCCGGCGTCGCCACCCTCACTGCTCGCTATGTGGCTGAACTGGAGGGCACCGACTGCCGCCTGCTCGACACCCGCAAGACCATTCCTGGGCTGCGCACCGCCCAGAAGTACGCGGTCACCTGTGGCGGCGGCAAGAATCACCGCATCGGCCTCTACGACGCCTATCTCATCAAGGAGAACCACATCCTCGCCTGTGGCGGTATTGCCGAGGCGATTAATGAGGCTCGTCATCTCAATCCGGGCAAATCGGTGGAGGTGGAAGTGGAATCACTGGCAGAACTGGAGCAGGCGCTGGCGGCCAACGCCGATATCGTGATGCTGGACAACTTCGACGTGACCATGATGCGGGAAGCGGTAGCCATCAATCAGGGCCGCGCCAAGCTCGAAGTCTCCGGCAATGTGACGCTGGACACCCTAGCCGAGTTTGCCGCCACCGGTGTCGATTTTATCTCTGTCGGGGCGCTCACCAAGCATGTGCGGGCGCTCGATCTCTCCATGCGCTTTATCCAGCAATGAGATTCACCACGCAGGCCTGAGCAAATACTCGACCTAACCGGATAAACAACTTGCAAAAGGCGCCATGGGCGCCTTTTCTTTATGCAGGATCCCTCAGCAAAGGAGTGTAATGACGGACCCGCTTTCACCCGTAACAAAGAGTCATAAGAAGCCACTTATTTTATGACTCGCATCAAGTTTTTGGTAAATGACATGAAAGTGGTTAACAAAGGCAGCAATCTCTGTTGCCACCCCTGACAGCTCGGATAAGATACTGACGTTCGGATGGTTTTCTACCGACACTTCCCAGGAACCAAGGATAAAAGGATATTTCAAATGAAGAAACAATCGGGTTTTACCCTTATTGAACTGATGATCGTAGTCGCGATCGTGGCCATTCTGGCGGCGGTAGCACTGCCGGCATATCAGAACTACACCAAAAAAGCCAAGATGACAGAATTGGTGGCAGCGACTGGAGCAGTAAAACTAGCAGTAGAATTATGTGCACAAACCAAAGCAACACCAACGACTTACGGCGATGAATGCATCAAATCCACAAATGGTATTCCTGCTAACGTAACTAGTGGGGCGATTGAAATCACTACAGCCAAAGTCGATGCATCCAATGTCTCAGTGACTGCAGAAGTAGGTGCTTCTGGTGCAGCCCCGTTAAGTGCAGGCGACAGCTATGTACTCACTGGTACAGTGGATGGCAATAGTAAAGTCACTTGGAAAGCCACATGTGTTAATGGTTCGACAACTCTTGATTACTGCCCATAGTAATGACCTCTAGCCCTAATAGCGGCCTGGCGTTAAGCCTGGCCGCCTCTTCGCTGATCAGTGAAGAGGACTCCCAGCGCTATCTGAGCCAGGCCAAGGCCCAGCGCAAACCCTTTGTGACATTTCTGATAGAGAACGAGATCCTCGACAGCAAGGCGCTCGCCGATTTTTGCGAGCTGGAGTATGGGGTACCTCTGCTGGATCTTGCCGCCTTCGATTTGGCCGAGATCCCGCAGAAGTACCTCAATCAGAAGCTGATTGAGAAACACCACGTCCTGCCCATCTACACCCAGGGCCACACCCTCTATATCGCCATGTCGGACCCGACCAATGTCTCGGCATTGGAGGACTTTGGCTTCAGCTTCGGCCTTCATACCGAGGCGCTGCTGGTGGAGGAGAACAAGCTCACCGCCGCCATCGGCAAGCTGCTGGAGAGCGAAAATGACGCCCTCGGCATGGAGGATATCGACGAATCCGAGATTTCGGATCTCGAGGTCTCCGACGAGAACAGCCGGCTGGACGAGAGCGTCAATACCACCGATGACGATGCTCCCATCGTCAAGTACATCAACAAGATCCTGATGGATGCCATCAAGCGCGGCGCCTCAGACCTGCACTTCGAGCCTTATGAGTTCAAGTATCGGGTTCGCTTTCGCATAGATGGCATTCTGCATGAAATTGCCACACCGCCGGTCAACCTCTCCAACCGCTTCTCCGCTCGCCTCAAGGTCATGGCACGACTCGATATCGCCGAGCGGCGGCTGCCACAGGATGGCCGCATCAAGCTGAAGCTGTCGCGCAACAAGTCGATGGATATGCGGGTCAATACCCTGCCCACCATGTGGGGGGAGAAGATCGTTATCCGTCTGCTCGACTCCTCGGCGGCACGCCTCAATATCGAGCAACTCGGTTTTGATGACCGGCAGAAGGCGCAGTACCTGCGCGCCCTCTCGAAACCACAGGGGATGATCCTGGTGACCGGCCCCACCGGCTCTGGCAAAACGGTCTCGCTCTATACCGGCCTCAATATTCTCAACACCACCGAGGTCAATATCTCTACCGCCGAAGATCCGGTGGAGATCAATCTGCCCGGCGTCAACCAGGTGCAGGTCAACCCCAAGGCGGGGCTCACCTTCGCCAGCGCCCTGCGCTCCTTCCTGCGGCAAGATCCGGATGTGGTGATGGTGGGTGAAATTCGCGATCTCGAAACCGCCGAAATCGCCATCAAGGCGGCACAAACCGGCCACCTGGTGCTCTCCACCCTGCACACCAACTCCGCCGCCGAGACCCTGACCCGGATGATGAACATGGGGGTGCCCGCCTTCAACATCGCCTCCTCGGTGACCCTGATCATGGCCCAGCGGTTGGCCCGTAAACTGTGCGACCACTGCAAGGCGCCGGAAGTGGTGCCGGAAGCCGAACTGCTGGAGCTGGGCTTTACGCCGCAGCAGCTGGCAGCCGGGCTGCGACTGTTCAAACCGGTCGGTTGCAAGGAGTGTTCCGGCGGCTACAAGGGACGGGTCGGCATCTACGAAATCATGTTGATGTCGGAGAACATCGCCAAATTGATTATGCAGGGGGCAAACTCCCTGCAAATCGCCGCTATAGCGCAGAAAGAGGGGATGCGTACCCTGCGTACCTCGGGGCTGGAGAAGGCCCGGCTCGGGGTCACCAGTCTGGCCGAGGTCAACCGGGTCACCACCAACTGATCCATGTGACGGAACGACCAGACGGTTTGGCTGGCAGAGCGAATTCGTCGTTCACGAACAGGGAATAGATGACAGCCCGAACGACAGAATAATCAGATATTCAAATGACCGGGATGGCGCCAAGAAGGTACCCCCCACTCAATCAGTACCCCGCAGGCATCAAGCCAGTCGGGCACCTTGACCAGGCTGGTGACGTGCAGAGCCCGACTCTGACAACCAACCCCATTGCAGGATGCAAAGATGGCAACCCTAACGAAAAAGAACAATGCCCCCAAGAAAGTCTTCGCCTTCCGCTGGCACGGGGTTAATCGCAAGGGGCAGAAGGTCTCCGGCGAGCTGCAGGCTGACAGCATCAACACCGTCAAGACCGAACTGCGCAAGCAGGGGGTCAACGTCACCAAGGTGGCCAAGAAATCCCAGGGGCTTTTCTCCAAGGGCGGCGCCAAGATCAAACCGATGGATATCGCCATCGTCTCCCGCCAAATAACTACCATGCTCTCCGCCGGCGTACCACTGGTGCAGAGCCTGCAGATCATCGCCCGCAGTCACGAGAAAGCCTCGATGCGCGAGCTGATGGGGCAGATTGCCGCCGATGTGGAGACCGGTACCCCCATGTCGGAGGCGCTGCGCCGCCATCCCCTCTACTTTGACGATCTCTACTGCGATCTGGTTGAAGCCGGTGAGCAATCCGGTGCGCTGGAGACCATCTACGACCGTATCGCCACCTATCGGGAAAAGTCGGAAGCGCTCAAGTCGAAGATCAAGAAGGCGATGTTCTACCCCACCATGGTCATTCTGGTCGCCATCGTGGTGACCTCCATCCTGCTGCTGTTCGTCATTCCGCAGTTCGAGGATATCTTCAAGAGCTTTGGTGCCGAGCTGCCGGTGTTCACCCAGTTTGTTATCGGCATCTCCCGCTTTATGCAGAACTGGTGGTATGTCTTCTTTGGTGGCACGGCCCTTGGCATCTTCCTCTATGTGCGGGCCTGGCGGGCCTCCCAGAAGGTGAAAGACAATACCGACAAGTTCGTCCTCACCATTCCGGTGGTCGGGATGATCCTGCACAAGGCGGCGATGGCCCGCTTTGCCCGCACCCTGTCTACCACCTTCTCCGCCGGTATCCCGCTGGTGGATGCGCTGATTTCGGCGGCTGGCGCCTCCGGCAACTATGTCTATCGCACCGCGGTCATGGCCATCCGCAACGAGGTGGTGGCGGGCATGCAGATCAACGTGGCGATGCGCACCGTCGATCTCTTCCCCGACATGGTGATCCAGATGGTGATGATCGGTGAGGAGTCCGGCGCCATCGATGATATGCTCTCCAAGGTCGCCACCATCTTCGAACAGGAGGTGGATGACTTGGTCGATGGCCTCACCAGCCTGCTGGAACCCCTCATCATGGTGGTGCTCGGGGTGCTGGTCGGCGGCATGGTTATCGCCATGTACCTGCCCATCTTCAAGCTTGGCGACGTGGTAGGCTGATTTATCAGGGCATGGCACCACAGCCATGCCCTCCCCCTCATCCAATAACTGACGGTTGGTTATGACACTTCTTCTCGAGCTGGCTCACAGCTTGCCCTGGCTCTACTTTTCGCTGGTTTTTCTCTTCTCCCTGATGATCGGCAGCTTCCTTAACGTGGTCATCCACCGCTTGCCCATCATGTTGGAGCGGGAGTGGCAAGGGGAGTACCGCAGCTACTTCGCTCCCGATGAGGAGGCCACTGCGCCAGAGCGCTACAACCTGATGGTGCCGCGCTCCGCATGCCCTCACTGTGGCCACACCATCACTGCGCTGGAGAACATCCCGCTGCTGAGCTGGCTCTGGCTCAAAGGGCGTTGCCGCGACTGTCAGGCGCCCATCTCGGCCCGCTATCCGCTGGTAGAGCTGCTGACAGCCCTGCTCTCGGTGGCCGTAGCAATGGTCATAACCCCGGGCTGGGGCACGCTAGCCGCCCTGCTGCTGACCTGGGTGCTGGTCGCCCTCACCTTTATCGATCTCGACAAGATGTTGCTGCCCGACCAGCTCACCCTGCCACTGCTGTGGGGCGGGCTGCTGTTCAACCTGGCAGGCGGCTTCGTGCCGCTGGCGGATGCCGTGATCGGCGCCATGGCGGGCTATCTGGTGCTCTGGAGCCTCTACTGGGCTTTCAAGTTGCTCACTGGCAAGGAGGGGATGGGCTATGGCGACTTCAAGCTGCTGGCGGCGCTGGGCGCCTGGCTCGGTTGGCAAGCACTGCCCATTATTTTGCTGCTCTCATCCCTGGTCGGCGCCGTGATCGGCATCAGTCTGATCGCCTTGCAAAAACATCATCAGGGCAAGCCCATCCCCTTCGGCCCCTACCTCGCCATCGCGGGCTGGATTGCGCTGCTATGGGGCGATACCATCACCCGCTGGTATCTCTCTACCCTGCTTTGAGCAAGAGGCCCCCATGTATGTAGTTGCTATCACAGGTGGTATCGGCAGCGGCAAGACCACTATCGCCAATCAGTTTGCCGCGCTGGGTATCGAGGTGGTGGATGCCGATGTGATCGCCCGCGAAGTGGTCGAGCCGGGCACCCCAGCCCTTGCTGCCATCGCCGACCATTTTGGCCCTGATGTGATTGCTCCGAGCGGTCAACTCGACCGTCGTGCCCTGCGTGAGCGGGTCTTCAGCGACCCGCAGGCCAAGGAGTGGCTCAATGCCCTGCTCCACCCGCTGATTCGCAGTGAAATGCAGCGCCAATGTGCCGCAGCCAGTTCACCTTACTGCCTGCTGGTGGTGCCACTACTGGTGGAGAACAAACTCACCGGCCTCGCCAACCGGGTGCTGGTGATCGATGTGGATGAAGCCACCCAGATTGAGCGCACCTGTCGCCGGGATGGGGTATCGGCCGAGCAGGCCAAGGCCATTATCGCCGCCCAGGCGAGCCGGTCGGAGCGCCTTGCCGCGGCGGATGATGTCATCGAAAACCACAATGGCAGCGAAATGGCGATTAAAACGCGGATTTTGGCGCTGCACGAGACATATCTGGCAATTGCCTCTCAACAAGCCCGCCAAGTGTGAGTACACTAGGCCGGTTTATGGCTGGCCAGGATTAGGCATGATTTACGATTTCCCCCTCAATGAAAAAAGCCGGACCTATCTTCGTCTGGAGTCCCTGTTTTCCCAGATCCGCGACAATCTGGAGAGTGAACAATCCTGGGCACATATCGCCTTCTTCAAGGGGCTGTTCGATCTGCAGGAGTTGCTTGAGCGTGGTGACCTGCGCGCCGACCTCATCAAGGATCTGGAACGTCTCGGCCAGCGTCTGAGCCACTGGGCCAGCCTGCCCGATGTCGATCTGGAGCAGATCAAACTGATGCAGCAAGAGAGCAGCCAGCTCTCTCGCAACCTGCTCAACTCGCCACGCCCGGGTGCCCGCCTGAAAGAGGATCGTCTGCTCGGCTCCATCCGCCAGCGCTTCTCCATCCCGGGTGGTCTGTGTGCCTTCGATGTGCCGCAGCTGCACCACTGGCTCGGTACCCCGGCCATCACCCGTCACCAGCAGATGCAGGGCTGGCTGAGCGATATCAATCTGCTGATGAATGCCATCACTCTGCTGCTGCGCCTGTGGCGCGAATCAGGCAGCTTCAGTGAGCAGGTTGCCAGCAACGGTTTCTTCCAGGACACCGCCGAGAGCGCCGAGCTGATCCGCATCAAGCTGCCGGGCAATCTGTTCTGCTACCCGACCCTGAGCGGCCACAAGAACCGCTTCGCCCTGCGCTTTCTGCCCACCGCAGAACAGCCGATTGGCGACGTGCCGTTCCAGCTCGCCTGCTGCTAAGGAGCGCTTATGGTCACCAAGGTAACGTGTCCGACCTGCCAGAGCGAAGTGGAGTGGGGCCCGCAGAGTCCGTTCCGCCCCTTCTGCAGCAAGCGCTGCCAGCTGATCGATCTCGGCGAATGGGCCGATGAAGAGAAGCGGATCCCGGGGGAGATCAACCCAGATCTGCTGCCTGAGCCGGAAGAGGGCGAGCAGTGGCTATAAGCCTCTGGTCACTCACCTCTGCAATATGAAAAAAGGGCCGATTGGCCCTTTTTTCATACTTGTTGATTGCTACCGGCTCAAGCCAGCAGGCCCTGTAGGCGCGCTACAATCGGGCCATTGGCATCGGGGAAGTGGTAGTTGTTCAGCTCGGCCACCGGCACCCACAGGCACTCCTGCCCCTCCTTGCCGAACGGCTCGCCGCTGAAACGGGTCACCTTCCAGATATCCAGCAATACCTGCTTCTCGGGGTAGTCGTGCTGCAGTTCCATGAAGGGGGCACAATCCAATACCCGGATGCCGATCTCTTCCCACAGCTCCCGATCCAGCGCGGTGAGCAGATCCTCACCGGACTCCACCTTGCCGCCGGGAAACTCCCAGCGATCCCCCTGATGGCGATCGGAGGAGCGTCTGGCGATGAAGATATCGCCCCGTTCATTCTCGATGACGCCAACCGCCACCCAGATCCGTTTTTTCTGTTCCATCAATTACCTCTGTTCGCTTGTTGCCACCAATAACAAGGCGGGCACTTGGCCCGCCTGTTATGGCATAGCGTCGATCAGGTCAACTGACCGTGGCAGTGCTTGTACTTCTTGCCGGAGCCGCACGGGCAGGGATCGTTGCGACCAACTTTCTGCTCGTCGCGCACGAAGGTGGTGTGGCCCTCTTCGCCTGCGGCCTGTTCATCGGCCAGCTGGCTCTCGGCAGCGGCGTGGGTATAGGTGCGGGGAGCGGCTTCCGCCTGCTGGCGCTGCTGCTCTTCCATCGCTTCCACATCGCGCTCCTGCACCTGAACACGGCTCAGGATGCTGACCACGTCGCGCTTGAGGGTTTCCAGCATCTGGGTGAACAGATCGAAGGATTCGCGCTTGTACTCCTGCTTGGGGTTCTTCTGGGCGTAACCGCGCAGATGGATGCCCTGACGCAGGTGATCCATGGCCGCCAGATGCTCTTTCCACAGACCATCCAGAGTTTGCAGCATCACCGCTTTCTCAAAGTTGCGCAGCACCTCTTTGCCGACCAGCTCTTCCTTGTGGGCATAGAGCTTGGTGGCTTCGTCCAGAATGCGCTCGCGCAGCTTCTCTTCATACAGCTTGTCATCTTCCGCCAGCCACTGTTGCAGCGGCAGATCCAGCGCGAAGTCGGCCTTCAGGCGTGCTTCCAGACCCGGCACATCCCACATCTCTTCCAGAGACTGGGGCGGGATGTACTCGTCGATCACCGCGCCGTAGACGTCGTCACGGATAACGTGGATGGTCTCGGAAATGTCGTTGGTATCCAGCAGCTCATTGCGCTGCTCGTAGACCACCTTGCGCTGATCGTTGGCAACGTCATCAAACTCCAGCAAGCTCTTGCGGATGTCAAAGTTGCGACCTTCCACCTTGCGTTGGGCGTTTTCGATCGCCTTGGTGACCCACGGGTGCTCGATGGCTTCGCCCTCTTCCATGCCCAGTTTCTTCATCATGCCGGTCACACGATCGGAGGCGAAGATCCGCATCAGGGTATCTTCCATGGAGAGGTAGAAGCGGGAAGAGCCCGGGTCACCCTGACGACCGGAACGGCCGCGCAGCTGGTTGTCGATACGGCGGGACTCGTGACGCTCGGTACCGATAATGTGCAGACCACCGGCGGCCAGCACCGCATCGTGACGCACCTGCCAGGCGGCTTTCAGCTCGGCAATCTGCTCGCTGGTCGGGTTCTCCAGCTTGGCAATCTCTGCCTGCCAGTTACCGCCCAACACGATGTCGGTACCACGACCGGCCATGTTGGTCGCGATAGTCACCGCACCTGTCTGACCAGCCTGGGCAACGATCTCCGCTTCCATGGCGTGGAACTTGGCGTTCAGCACCTTGTGCGGGATCTTCTCCTTGGTCAGGATGCCGGAGAGCAGCTCGGAGTTCTCGATAGAGACAGTACCAACCAGTACAGGCTGGCCCTTGGCCACGCACTGACGGATATCTTCGATGATGGCGGCATACTTCTCGTTGGCGGTCAGGTAGACCAGATCGCCCATGTCCTTGCGCACCATCGGCTTGTTGGTCGGGATAACCACGGTATCCAGGCCATAAATCTGCTGGAATTCAAAAGCTTCGGTATCCGCAGTACCAGTCATCCCCGCCAGCTTGTTGTAGAGACGGAAGTAGTTCTGGAAGGTGATGGAGGCCAGCGTCTGGTTCTCGTTCTGGATCTTCACCCCTTCCTTCGCTTCAACGGCCTGATGCAGACCATCGGACCAGCGACGACCCGGCATGGTACGGCCGGTATGCTCGTCAACGATGACGATTTCGTCCTTCTGAACGATATAGTCAACGTTGCGTTCGAACAGGGTATGAGCACGCAGACCAGCGTTCACGTGGTGCAACAGACTGATGTTGGAGGCGGAGAACAGGGAATCGTTCTCATCCAGCAGCCCCTCTTTCTTGAGCAGCTCTTCCACGAAGATCTGGCCGTTTTCGGTCAGCAGGGCCTGACGGTTCTTCTCGTCTACCGTGTAGTGACCGTCACCGGTGTACTCCTCGGTATCTTCCTTGTCCTGCTTGACCAGCAGCGGGATCAGCTTGTTGACGCGGATATAGAGCTCTGAGCTGTCTTCGGCCGGACCGGAGATGATCAGCGGAGTCCGGGCTTCATCGATAAGCACCGAGTCCACCTCATCCACCAGCGCGTAGTTGAGCGGACGCTGTACGCGCTGCTCCGGCGAGAACGCCATGTTGTCGCGCAGGTAGTCGAAACCGAATTCGTTGTTGGTACCGTAGGTGATGTCTGCGGCATAGGCGTCACGCTTCTGGGACGCATCCATGCCGGGCACGTTGCAGTCGACGGTCATGCCGAGGAAGGCAAACAGCGGGCGGTTTGCCTCAGCGTCACGTTTGGCCAGATAGTCGTTCACCGTCACCACGTGCACACCACGGCCACTCAGGGCGTTCAGGTAAGCTGGCAGAGTCGCAGTAAGAGTCTTACCTTCACCGGTTTTCATTTCCGCGATGCGGTTGGAGTTCAGCACCATGCCGCCGATCAGCTGCACGTCGAAGTGGCGCATGCCAAACACCCGCTTGGAGGCTTCACGCACGGTCGCGAACGCTTCCGGCAGCAACTGCTCCAGGGTCTCACCCTGCTCGATACGCTGACGATATTCAGCCGTTTTGGCCTGCAACTCGGCATCAGAAAGAGCCTCGAACTGCGGCTCCATGGCATTGATCTGTTTTACAATTTTGCGCAAAGCCTTGAGCGTTCTGTCGTTCCGGCTGCCGATAATCTTGGTAAGCAGTGTGCTAATCATGGGTACCAACTATTTCTGGTTATAAAAGCGTTCCGTCACTGGAACCTGAAGAAAAAAACCTAACCCCGTCTGGCACTGAGAAAGCGTGCGGGGTTGACCTGACGACCATCTTTCAACACTTCGTAATGCAAATGGACCCCGGTCGCGCGACCGGTGCGTCCCATCAAGGCAATCTTCTGACCCTGCTCAACCAGGGTACCCACCTCAACCAGCAACTTGGAGTTGTGGGCATAGCGGGTGACCAGGCCATTGCCGTGATTAATCTCCACCATATTGCCAAATTCCGGATGACGGCCCGCCCAGCTGACAATGCCGGGCCCGGTGGCCAGAATCGGGGTTCCGGGTTTGCCACGGAAATCGACCCCTTTGTGCATCTTGGCACGCCCGTTGAACGGATCGACCCGTCCACCAAACCCGGACGAGACCCAAACTCGCTCCTGTTTGACTGGCGTGCCGGAAATAAAACCGGCATCGGTGATATGGTGATTCATGATGAAAGATTCAAGTACCGACAGCTGCTCTTCGCGGCTGCTGAGCTGCTGGCTGAGGTGTTTCATCGATGCTTGCAGCTCGTTGAGGCTCACTTCCAGCTCTTCATCATAAGAAGGGCCGCCCATGGGGGGCAGCTCTTTGAAATTGAACTCGTCGGGATCGAGATCGGCCTGCTCGGTCAATCGTTCGCCGAGGGCATTGAGACGGCCAAGCTGGCCCTGCATGGTGCCTACCTGAGCAGCCAGCATTGCCAACTGTTCACGGGCTTCGTCGCCACTCTGGTCGACGGACTGTTGCTCGGCAACGGCAAGCGCCACTTCCAGCGCCTCCATTTTCTGGTGCCAGCTCTGCCAGAGCCAACCACCACCAAGGGCCAACAGGGAGAAGAGAATACCGCCGACCCAGGCCAGACGTTGTTTGGGCAGGTGCAACTTGCGTCGCTGCTTGCCGTGGAGGATCAGGGTAATGCTCATAGAAATCAGTCTGCTCGGTCAGGTGCGGCCAGGAGCCTGCACGGGAAATAAAACCGGGAGATAATCGGTATTAAAGGATGGAGTAAACAAATGACGGAACGTCGGTGCGGAGAGAGGACCGACGTTCCGTTGCACAGCTATCAGGCCAGAACCAGACCGTTATCGTAGTAAGCGATAGGCGCTTTGTCGCCCTCACCCTCGAAGGTCACCAGTTCCCAAGCCTCCTGCTCGGCCAGCAAGGCACGCAGCAGCTTGTTGTTCAGGGCATGTCCGGTCTTGTAGGCACGGAACTCACCGATGATGCTGCGGTTACACATATAGAGGTCACCGATCGCGTCCAGCATCTTGTGCTTGACGAACTCGTCCTCATAACGCAAACCGTCTTCGTTCAGCACCCGATAGTCGTCCAGTACCACGGCGTTTTCCAAGCTTCCTCCCAGCGCCAGGTTCTGGGAACGCAGGTACTCGATATCACGCATGAACCCGAAGGTACGGGCACGGCTGATCTCTTTCACGAAGGAGGCACCGGAGAAGTCCAGTACGCAACGCTGATTGCGCCCTTCAAAAACCGGATGCTGGAAATCGATCTCGAGATCCATCTTGAAGCCGTTGCGATAGGGGTGGAATTCCGCCCACTTGTCGCCGTCTTCAACCCGGATGCTCTTCTTGATCCGCACAAACTGCTTGGCAGCATTCTGCTCACGGATCCCGACTTCCTGCAGCAGGTAGATAAAGGGATGCGCACTGCCGTCCATCACCGGGATCTCGGGCGCGTCAACCTCGACATAGAGGTTGTCGATCCCCATCCCGGCCAGCGCGGCGGAGAGGTGCTCAATGGTAGAGACACGGACACCGGCTTCGTTGACCAGAGCGGTACAGAGCACGGTATCTCGCACCTGATCGGCATTGGCTGGCAGCTCCACCACAGGATTCAGGTCGGTACGCAAGTAAACGATCCCTGTGTTCACAGGCGCCGGACGGAACGTCATGGTGACTTTCCGGCCCGAATGCAGGCCGACACCAGTCGCCTGTACACTCGTTTTCAAGGTTCTTTGTCTAATCATGGGTGTACCCTAAACAGCTTAAAATCCGGACCAGATGGTCGTTGGCAGGCCATCTTAGCACATTCCTTGAACAACAAACAAACGAGACCCATAAGAGGCTTAGTCAGCTTGCTTGCGCAGGAACGCCGGAATATCCAGGTAATCCGGTTCACGACGAGCTTGCGGCTCAGCGTTGACCACCTTGGCCGGGGCTTCGTCCATCACGCGGCCTTGCATCATGTCGCTAACCAACGGCTGACGCACCGGGCGCTCTTGCACCTGACTGCTCTTGACTAGCGTGATGTCGGGCTTGCGCTCGGCACCGATACCGGTAGCAACCACGGTCACACGCAGTTCGTCGTGCATTTCCGGATCGATTACGGTACCCACAACTACAGTGGCGTTCTCGGAAGCGAAGGCCTTGACCGCGTT
Organism: Aeromonas sp. FDAARGOS 1419; assembly: GCF_019047045.1. Classification (NCBI taxonomy): domain Bacteria; kingdom Pseudomonadati; phylum Pseudomonadota; class Gammaproteobacteria; order Aeromonadales; family Aeromonadaceae; genus Aeromonas; species Aeromonas sp. FDAARGOS 1419. Next base: position 3,899,569 of record NZ_CP077209.1, on the reverse strand, counting down.
ACCCACGGTTTCGAACTCTTCAATGGTCATGTCCATACCGGCGGTGATGTTGACCAGGATGCCACGGGCACCAGCCAGATCCACGTCTTCCAGCAGCGGGCTGGAGATGGCTTTCTCGGCCGCTTCTTCGGCACGGTCATCACCGGAGGCGGAACCGGTACCCATCATGGCGGTACCCATTTCACGCATCACGGTACGCACGTCCGCGAAGTCGACGTTGATCAAGCCCGGACGGGTGATCAGCTCGGCAATGCCCTGTACCGCGCCAAGCAGTACATCGTTGGCCGCCTTGAAGGCATCCAGCAGGGAGATACCGCGACCCAGCACCTTCAGCAACTTGTCGTTGGGGATGGTGATCAGGGAGTCGACGTTCTTGGAGAGCTCTTCGATACCGTGGGCGGCGAAGCCCATCCGCTTCTTCCCTTCGAAGGAGAACGGCTTGGTCACCACAGCAACGGTCAGAATGCCCATCTCGCGCGCCACCTCGGCCACGATCGGCGCAGCACCGGTACCGGTACCACCACCCATACCGGCGGCGATGAACACCATGTCGGAACCGGTCAGCAACTCACGCAGTGCTTCGCGATCTTCCATGGCCGCATCACGACCCACTTCCGGATTGGCGCCGGCACCTAGACCCTTGGTGATGCCACCGCCGATCTGCAGGGTAGTGTTGGCGCTGGAGTTACGCAGTGCCTGGGCGTCGGTGTTGACGGTAATAAACTCAACACCCTCAATATTTTGACGAACCATGTGCTCGACAGCGTTACCGCCGCCGCCACCTACACCGATCACTTTAATGACGGCTTCGTCAGTGTGGCTATCCATAAATTCAAACATGTTGTCTCTCCGCTTTATTTGCCTGACTCAGCAAAATTCTTAGAACTCGCCACGCAGCCAGTTGCTAACCCGTTTGACCAGGCCACCGACGCTTGCCTTGGCGGCATATTCTTTATTGCTACCTGTGGCTTGATGGGTGCGGCCATATTGCAGCAACCCGACCGCAGTCGAGTACACCGGTGCCTGCACGTAATCACTCAAACCACGTATGTTCATGGGCTCTCCCACCCGGACCTGGCTCTGGAAGATCTGCTCTGCACACTCCACAATGCCTTCAATCTGGGCAGCGCCGCCGGTCAAGACCACACCGGCTGCCAGCTGATGCTTGACCCCCTGCGCTTTCAACTCGCTTTGTACCCGCACCAGCTCATCATTCACCATGGAGAGCAACTCGGTGTAACGGGGCTCAATCACTTCAGCCAGTGTCTGCCGTTGCAGGCTGCGCGCCGGGCGACCGCCGACACTGGGTACTTCAATATTGTCTTCCTTGCTGACCAGACGACCGAGGGCGCAACCGTAGCGCACCTTGATCGCTTCCGCGTCGAGCGGCGGCGTGCCGAAGGCGTAGGCGATGTCGCTGGTCACAGTGCTGCCAGCATACGGGATCACCTTGGTGTGGCGCAGGGCACCGCCGGTAAACAGCGACATGTCCATGGTGCCGCCACCGATGTCCACCACGCAGACCCCCAGCTCTTTCTCGTCTTCGGTCAACACGGCATAGCTGGAGGCCAGCGCGGAGAAGATCAGTTGATCGACTCGCAAACCCACTTTCTCGACACACTTCTCGATGTTGCGAGCCATGTCGTTGTGGCAGGTGATCAGGTGAACCTTGGCTGCCATCCGCACACCGGAGAGGCCAACCGGATTCTTGATCCCTTCCTGATAATCGATGGCAAACTCCTGAGGCAGCACATGCAGCACGCGCAGCTCGTCGGAGAGGCGAACCGACTTGGCGGTGTGGATCACGTTGTCCACATCCTCCTGGGTCACCTCTTCATCGGAAATGGGCACCATACCGGTCTCGTTTCGGCAATCAATATGCTTGCCGGACAACCCCAGATAGACCGAGCTGATCTGGCAATCTGCCATCATCTCGGCCTCTTCCACCGCGCGGCGCAGTGACTTGACCACGGAGTCGAGGTCATTGACCCCGCCCTTCTCCATTCCGCGAGAAGCGTGACTGCCCATACCGATGACGTTCAGTTCACCGTCCGGCAATACTTCCCCGACCAGAACCGCCACCTTGGTTGTGCCGATATCCAGTCCGACAATCAAATTCCTATCTGCGGTGTTGGTCATGCACTTTCTCTTCGCTCTTCTTCCAGCCAACTGCCATTCCGGTGTCGTATCGAAGATCCACGTAGGCGACTTGCGCACGGGGTTCGATAACCGGGAAGGCATCGATAAACCGCTGCAACCGGAGCGCAATGTCATTGCGTCCCAGGAACAGCTTGATATTGCCATCCAGGGTCAGTTCCCAGGCATGGCGGGGGGTCAGATTCACCCCCAGCAACTTGTATCCCTTGGCAGCCAGTTGCGACTCGTACTGCCGACTCTCTTTCAACACCCGGGCGGCCTGGTCATCCGGCCCTGACAGCTGCAACAGCGGCGTCTTGACCCGATCCGGGGCACTGAATACCTTGCCCTTGGTGTTGACGAAGCGGTTGCCATTCCAGCGCGCCGCCACATCTTGTTCCGTGAGGTAGATCTTGATCTTGTTCGGCCACTTCTTTCGTACCGAGACCGAGGCCACCCATGGCAAGGCATTGAGCCTTGCCTGCAATTCGTTGACGTCCAATTCGAAGAAGTTGCGCAGCTCGGCGCCATCCAGCACGGCCATCCGCAGCTCTTCGGTTTGCAAATACTGGTGTTGCCCCTGCAGCAACAGCTCGCTCATGGGCAACCGGTTGGCATCTGTCAGCCAACCTTTAACATCCAGCGCCGTCCGGTAGCAGCCCCATATCACCAGCAGGAAAAATGCTACTCCTGCGATGAAGCCACCCTTGGTGCGCCCCTGTGCCCTTGCCTCCACCCGATCGATCCCCGTGTAACGCGCTAAACCGGCCTTTGACAGACCGGTTCGCCATTATATAGGCCCCGGCTTGGCGGTCAAAATACTCATTGGGCCCTCAGGCGCCAGATTTCATGCTATCTATGCTCAATTTCATCTCTCCGAGACGACGGGCCAGCGCCCCGACGTTCCCGGCGCCTTGAGTCAGCACCAAATCCCCCTCGCCGATCAGGTCGGCCAGCACGGCTGGCACGTCATCTGGCGTGGCGACGAAGATGGGTTCCAGGTTGCCACGCGAGCGAATGGAGCGGCACAGTGCCCGTCCATCAGCGCCCGGGATCGGCTCCTCACCGGCAGCATAAACCTCCAGCATCACCAGCACGTCTACCTTGGAGAGCACATCGGCGAAGTCCTCGTAGAGGTCGCGGGTACGGGTATAACGGTGCGGCTGGAACACCATCACCAGGCGCTTCTCGGGCCAACCGGCACGGGCGGCATTGATGGTGACCTTCACTTCGCTCGGGTGGTGACCGTAATCGTCCACCAGCATCGCCTTGCCGCGACCGGTTTCAAACTCACCATACTGCTGGAAGCGACGACCGACCCCTTCAAATTTAGCCAGAGCAGAGATGATGGCGTCATCGCTGACACCGTCCTCTGTCGCGACAGCTATCGCCGCTGCGGCGTTCAATGCGTTGTGAATACCCGGCAAATTGAGGGTCACCTGCAGCTCACCCGCCTCTTTGCGGCGAACACGGAAGCAGCTGTGGTTGGTGGTCTGGACAAAATCCAGCACCTGCACATCGGCATCGTCAGAGAGACCGTAGGTCAAGGTCGGACGGGCAATCTCGGGCAACATGCCACGGATCACCGGATCATCGATGCAGACCACCGCCAGTCCGTAGAAGGGCAGATTGTGCAGAAACTCGATGAAGGTGGCCTTCAGCTTGGAGAAATCACCGCCGTAGGTATCCATGTGATCCGCTTCGATGTTGGTCACGATGGAAACCATGGGCTGCAGATGCAGGAAAGAGGCGTCGCTCTCGTCCGCTTCTGCAATCAGGTAACGGCTGCTGCCCAGCCGGGCATTGGTGCCGGCACTGTTGAGCAGGCCACCGATGACGAAGGTCGGGTCGCGGTCGGCTTCGGCATAGATGCTCGCCACCAGACTGGTGGTGGTGGTCTTGCCGTGGGTACCGGCAATGGCGATACCGTGACGGAAACGCATCAGCTCGGCCAGCATCTCGGCGCGGCGCACCACCGGGATCCGCAGTTCGCGGGCAGCCAGCAGCTCCGGGTTGTCCTGCTTGATGGCGGTAGAGACCACTACCACGCTGGCACCCTCAACGTGTTCGGCACTGTGGCCGACGAAGATGTGGGCGCCCAGTCCGGCCAACCGCTCGGTCACGGCGTTGCGAGCCAGATCAGAACCCGTTACCTGATACCCTTCGTTGGCAAGCACTTCGGCGATCCCGCCCATACCGGCACCACCGATGCCGATAAAGTGGATGCGACGCACGCGGCGCATTTCGGGGATCACAGTACGCAGTTTTGCCAGTTCAACCTTGGTCATAATCGTCTCTTTAGTCTGCCGCAGGCCGTGTGCCGTCAAAGCGCGGCTGCACGGCGGCATCAATACATACAGGTACAAGGCTGCACGGTGTCACCGCTGCAACCTTGCTCATCAATCTTTACCACGCTGCCCGGTTGCGAGCTGTTTGCACTCATCTGCAACCCGCTCGGCCGCATCTGTGATGGCAACGCGACGAGCCGCTTTCGCCATGTTAAACAGGGTCTCCCGGCGACCAGCCAGCCAGGTCAGGCGCGCCGCCAGCGATGCGGTATTCAGCTCGGACTGGGGCAGAAACTCGGCCGCACCGCCGTCGACCAGGGTCAGGGCGTTACGAGTCTGGTGATCATCCACCGCATGGGGCAGCGGCACAAAAATGGCAGCCACACCGGCGGCAGCCACTTCGGAAACAGTCAGCGCACCGGCACGGCAGACCACTAGGTCAGCCCAGGCGTAGGCGCTGGCCATATCCTTGATAAATTCGCTCACCTCGGCATTGATGCCGTGCAGGGCATAGGCAGCAGAGACAGCCTCGGCATTGCTCTTGCCACACTGGTGACGCACTTCAATGGGCACGCCGGATGCCGCCACCGCAGCAGGTACCTGCTCGTTGAGCACCCGCGCTCCCAGACTGCCACCCACGATCAGCAGATGCAGTGGCTCATCCCCGCTGCGCAGTTGCGGATCCGGCAGGGCGACCACTTCGGGACGCACCGGATTGCCCACCACGGCGGTGCGACGGCTCGGCGCGAAGGCGCCCGGAAATGCCATCAAGACCCGCCTGGCGATACGGGCCAGCAACTTGTTGGTCATGCCGGCAGCAGCATTCTGCTCATGGAGCAGCAGCGGGATGCCGGAGAACCAGGCCGCCACGCCACCCGGGCCGGAAGCAAAACCGCCCATGCCGAGCACCACATCAGGGCGAACGGTCTTGAGCACCTGACGCGCCTGCAGGATCGATTTGACGATGCGATAGGGCGCCACCAGCAGTCGTTTGATGCCGTTGCCACGCACCCCCTGAATATCGATGAAGGAGATGGGATAACCGTGGGCGGGCACCAGCTCCGCCTCCATCCGGTCGGCAGTGCCGAGCCAGTGGACAGTCCAGCCCTGGGCCTTCAGGCGATCGGCCACGGCCAGACCGGGGAACACATGCCCACCGGTACCACCCGCCATCACCAACAGAGTCTTGCTCACTAAACCTCCCGCACGCGCGCCTGGGCTGTCGCCTGACGCAACTCAAAATCGATTCGAATCAACATGCTCACCGCCACCGACATGATGATGAGACTGGAACCACCGTAACTGACCAGCGGCAGGGTCAAGCCCTTGGTTGGCATCATGCCACTGGCCGCGCCGACGTTAACGAAGGTCTGGAAGCTGAACCAGATGCCGATGCCGATGGCCAGATAACCGTCATAGAGCCGCTCTGCCACCAGCGCGCGATGCCCCAGCTTGAGCGCCTTGACCGCCAGCGCAAAAATCAGGAACAGGGCGCCCAGCACCCCGACGTAACCCAGCTCTTCACCGAGGATCGCAAACACGAAGTCGGTGTGCGCTTCCGGCAGGTACTCCATCTTCTGGATAGAATTGCCAAGCCCTTCGCCAAACCAGCTGCCACGACCAAACGCCATCAGCGACTGGGTCAACTGGTAGCCGCTGCCGAACGGATCGGCCCAGGGATCCATAAAGGAGGTCACCCGCCGCATCCGGTAGGGCTCGACGATGATCAGCATCACCACCGAGCCGAGGCCCGCGCCGATCAGGGTCAAAAACTGTCCCAATCGGGCACCGGCCAGAAACAGCATGCCGAACGAGGTAACGAACATCACCACGGTGGAACCCAGGTCCGGCTGCAACAGCAGCAAGACCGCCAGCACCCCAAACACCGCCAGCGGTTTCAGGAATCCGATCCAGGCTTCGCGCACTTCGCTCTGGCGCCGCACCAGATAGCCGGCCAGATAGACAAACAGCGCCAGCTTGCCAAACTCGGCAGGCTGCAGGTTGAAGGGGCCGAGCGGCAACCAGCGTACCGCACCGTTAACGTTCCGCCCCACCAACAGCACCAGCACCAGCATCAAGATCGCCAGCAGCAACATGGGGCCGTTGTGCTGTTGCCAGCGCGCCATCGGCACCTGCAACACAAACCAGGAGATACCGAGCGCCATCACCAGAAACAGGGCGTGACGCTTCACAAACATGAAGGGGTCATCCCCCAGCGCAATCCCCTCGGGAATCGACGCCGAGGCCACGATGACCACCCCGACCGCCATCAGAGAGAGTGCCAGCAGTACCAGCTGCCGATCGTAGAGACCGGCAGGACGCGCCGGTAACAACCAGCGCTGGAACAGACCTGCTGCTGCGCGAAGGGCGTTCATAGCGCCAGCACCATCTCGGTGAAGCGATCGCCGCGCACCTCGAACGACTTGAACTGATCGAGGCTGGCACAGGCCGGCGCCAGCAGCACCCAGTCACCGGGCTTCGCATCGGCCGCTGCTTTGGCAACTGCAGCGGCCAGGTCGGCCACCCGTTCGGTCTGCTCGCCCAGTGCCAGCAGCACCTCGGCATCCTGACCGAAGCAGTACATGTGATCGATCTGGTTGCCCAGCAGCGCCTGGATCGGGCCAAAATCCTGCCCCTTGCCCTGACCACCGGCCAGCAGCAACAGGCGCCCCTTGACCGACTCGCGCACACCGGCAACGGCAGCCAGCGTGGCTCCCACGTTGGTGGCCTTGGAGTCGTTGATCCAGCGCACCCCGTTCACTTCGCGCACAAAGCGGGCACGGTGCGGCAGACCTTCAAAACGGCGCAGCACGGTAAGTTGAGCTGCGCGAGGAATGCCGACCGCATCGCACAACGCCATGGCGGCCAGCGCGTTGGCCTGATTGTGGGCACCGACGATCTTCATCTCATCCACTGCCAGCAGTGGTTCACCGTGTAGGGTCAACCAGTAGCGGCCATCCAGCAGGCAGCGGCCATAGCCATTGCAGTCGAGACCAAAGCTCTGCCACACCTGACCCACATCGGGCAGGGTCTGGGCATCGTCACGATTGACCAGAATGTGTTTGGAGTGCTGATGGATCTCCATCTTGGCGGCGCGATAGTCGGCCATGCCCTGATAGCGATCCATGTGATCTTCTGAGAGGTTAAGCACCACGGAGGCGGCAGCACGCAAACTGTGAGTTGTTTCCAGCTGGAAGCTGGAGAGCTCCAGCACGCAGAGATCCATCGGCTGCTTGAGCAGCTCCAGCGCAGGCGTGCCGATATTGCCGCCCACACCGACATTGAGGCCGGCTTCGGCAATCATCTCGCCCACCAGGGTAGTGACGGTGCTCTTGCCGTTCGAGCCGGTGATGGCGATGACTGGGGTCTGGGTCTCGCGCACAAACAGCTCGATATCACCGACGATCTGCACGCCACACTCGGCAGCCGCTTTCAGTTCGGGGGTCGCCAGCGCGATACCCGGGCTTGCGACAATCATGTGCGCCTGCTTGAGCAGCGCCTCGTCGAGCCCGTGGATCAGCTCCACCTCCGGCGGCAGTTGATCCTTGCCGGGCGGGTTGGCGCGGGTATCCATCACCAGTGGCCTCACGCCACGGCCGAGGAAGTAATCGACACAGGAGAGTCCGGTTTTGCCCAATCCGATGATGATGACCATGGCCTTACCTCACCTTCAGGGTGGCAAGACCCAGCAGCACCAGTACGAGGGTGATGATCCAGAAGCGCACGATGACGCGCGGCTCCGGCCAGCCCTTCTTCTCGTAGTGGTGATGGATCGGCGCCATGCGGAAGATCCGCACGCCGCGCAGTTTGTATGAACCCACCTGCAGGATCACCGAGACAGTCTCCATCACGAAGACGCCGCCCATGATCACCAGCAAGAACTCCTGACGGACCAACACGGCGATGGTACCGAGCGCGCCGCCCAGCGCCAGGGAACCAACGTCGCCCATGAAGACCTGCGCCGGATAGGTGTTGAACCAGAGGAAACCCAGACCCGCCCCGACGATGGCGGTACAGACGATCACCAGCTCGGAGGTATAGGGCACGTAGGGAATGTGCAGGTAGTTGGCAAAGTTGACGTTACCGGTGGCCCAGGCGATCAGGGCAAAGCCCCCCGCCACCATCACGGTCGGCATGATGGCCAGGCCGTCGAGACCGTCGGTCAGGTTGACCGCGTTGGAGGTACCGACGATGACAAAGTAGGTCAGCACGATAAACATCAGGCCAAGCTGCGGCATCACATCCTTGAGGAAAGGCACCACCAGCTGGGTCTGCCCCTCATGGGTTGCTGTCGCATAGAGGAACACCGCCACCGCCAGCGCTACCGCGGATTGCCAGAAATACTTCCAGCGCGCGATCAGGCCGTCAGTATTCTTGCGCACCACCTTGAGGTAGTCGTCGGCAAAGCCGATGGCGCCATAGGCACCCAGCACAAACAGCACCAGCCAGACATAGGGGTTATCGAGGCGGCACCAGAGCAGCACAGACGTGAAAATCGCAGCAATGATCATCAGGCCACCCATGGTCGGGGTGCCCCGCTTGCTGAGGTGGGACTCGGGACCGTCGTTGCGGATCACCTGACCAAACTTCAGGATCTGCAGGCGACGTATCAGGCGTGGCCCCATCCAGAGGGCAACCCCCAGTCCGGTGATGATCGACAGGATGGCGCGAAACGTCAGGTAGGAGAAGACGTTGAAGAAGGTGAAGTGCGGGGTGAGCAGTTCGGCCAGCCAGACTAGCATGTGGCTGACTCCTGATGGCCTTTGACCATCTCGACGATATCTTCCATGCGGGAGCCACGGGCCCCCTTGACCAAAATCGAAATTTCCTGATGTGTATTTATCATTTGCGCAAGCACTTCAAACAACGATGCCTTGTTATCGAAATGTCGGCCCGCCGCGGCATCTGCGGTGTGGCGACTCTCTTCCCCCACTGTCAGCACGGCATCCAGACCGCGCTCGCGGGCATGACGGCCAACCCGGGCGTGTTGCTCGGCAGACTCCTCACCCAGTTCCCGCATATCACCAAACACCAGCACCTTGAAGCCACCCATGGCGGTCAGGGCATCGATGCCCGCCAGCACGGATTCCACGCTGGCATTGTAGGTATCATCCACCAGAGTCAGACCACCCCAGCGCTGGACGCAGAAGCGCCCCTTGACCGGCGCCATCTGTTCCAGCCCCGCCTTGACGGAGCCGAGGGATGCGCCGAGGGCCAGACAGCCCGCGGCGGCAGCCAGTGCGTTGGCCACGTTGTGGCGACCCGGGATCGCCAGAGTCAGGCTCAGCTCACCCTGCGGGGTCACCATCACGAACTCGGCGCAGCCTTGTTCGTTGAGTACAAGGTTGCGCGCATGGAACGGCTGGCTCTGATCTTCGATGGAGAAGGCGCACTGAATGCCGCGTTCCCGCCACTTCGGCCAGAATTCGTTGTCGGCATTGACGATGGCGGTGCCGCCTTCGCTCAGCCCCTCAAAGATTTCGCTCTTGGCGTGAAACACCCCTTCCAGCGAGCCGAAGCCCTCCAGATGGGCCGCCGCCACGTTGTTGATGATGGCGGCATCGGGTTTGGCCAGCGAGGTAGTCCAGGCGATCTCGCCCGGATGGTTGGCACCCAGCTCCATCACCGCAAACTTGTGCTGCGGCTCGAGGCGCAGCAGGGTGAGCGGCACGCCCACCTCGTTGTTGAAGTTGCCAGCGGTGGCCAGTACTTCCCCTTCGTTGCGCAGGATGGCGGTTGCCATCTCCTTCACCGTGGTCTTGCCGCAGCTGCCGGTAATGGCCAGCACTTTCGGGTTGATGCGCTCGCGCACCAGTTTGCCGAGGCGGCCCAGCCCCTTAAGACTGTCGGTCACCACCAGCTGGGGGATGGCCAGCGGCAGCTCACGCTCAACCAGCAGGGCAGAGGCCCCTGCCTGAACGGCCTGCTCGCAAAAATCGTGGGCATCGAAGCGCTCGCCGCGCAGGGCAACGAACAGGGCACCCGCGCCCAGAGTGCGGGTGTCGGTACTGACGACGCTGATCTCGCCGTCGTCACCAATCAGACGGGCATCGAGTACCTGCGCCAGCTCGGCAAGCCTGAGGGTCATCATTTGAATGACTCCAATAATGTGTGCAAGGCGGCGGCAACGGTTTCCCGGTCGCTGTAGTGCCGCTTGTCGGTTCCAATGATCTGATAATCCTCGTGACCCTTACCGGCCACCAGGATAATGTCCTGTTTGCTCGCCTGACCGATGGCCAGCGCAATCGCCTTGACCCGGTCGTGCTCCACCTGCACCGCAGCAGGATCGCGAAGACCCGCCACCATGTCGGCCATGATCCGGGCCGGCTCCTCGGTACGGGGATTGTCGTCGGTCAGGATCACGCGATCCGCATACTGCTCGGCCATGGCGGCCATCATGGGGCGCTTGCCGCGATCGCGGTCGCCACCACAGCCGACCAGACACCAGAGCTGGCCTGTGCAGTGCACCCGCAGGGCCTGCAATGCCTTCTCCAGCGCATCCGGGGTGTGGGCGTAATCGACCACCGCCAGCGGCGTATCGCCACCGCCAAAGCACTCCATGCGACCGGTCACCGGCTGCAACTGAGGCGCTGTCGCCAGCAGTTCGTTGAAGTCGTAACCGAGCACCAGCATCACGCCCATCGCGGCCAGCACATTGCTGACGTTGAAGCGCCCGAGCAAGGGGGCGGATAATACACCATTCCCCCAGCTGGAGTTAATCTGCGCGCGAAAACCTTGCTGGTGAAAATCGAGCTGCTGCGCCGTTAATTGACGGCCAGAATGGTGTTCAATCGGGCCATTAACACTGAACGCCACCGCTGCCGGGTACTTTTCGAGCCACTTGGCACCCAGCTCGTCATCGCGGTTGATCACCGCATTCGACTCATCGACCAGCTGCAGCAACTGTTCTTTGGCCGCGCCATAGGCTTCCATGGTGCCGTGGTAGTCGAGGTGATCCCGGCTCAGGTTGGTGAAAACGGCGGCGGCAAACGGCAGTGCGGCAACACGATGCTGCACCAGACCATGGCTGGAGACCTCCATCGCCACCAGATCCGCCCCCTGCGCTTGCAGCGCAGCCAGATTGGCTTGCACCTGCACGGCGCTGCCGGTGGTATTTTCCGCTTCGATCAAATTGCCAAACAGGCCGTTGCCGATGGTGCCCATCACACCCGCATTGCCACCCAGCAGGGTGCGCCAGTTGGCGACCAGCAGTGCCGTAGTGCTCTTGCCGTTGGTACCGGTGATCCCGACCAGATCCAATTTTTGGGCTGGCTGATCGTAGAAATAGCCCGCAAGAGCAGAGAGGTGAGCGGGCAGATCCCGCATCCCGATACAGGGAACCGGAGTCGATGGTGGGATAAATTCACCATCCTCCTCAAACACAACAGCGGTCGCTCCCTGAGCCACCGCCTGTTCGATAAACCGTCTGCCATCCACCTGATGACCACGAATGGCCACGAAGAGCGAGCCGGGGCCAACCCGCCGACTATCCAGCTGGATATCGGTCAGGGTGAGCGCCGGCGCCTGGATACCGAAGGGGCGCAGTAATGCATCAAGTGCGCGGGACAAGAGAAGCCTCCGTACGGGCAAGTTTGGTGGGCACCGCTGGCGGCACCGCATCGGGACGAATATTGAAGAGCTGCAGCACCCCGCCCATGGCCTCTGCAAACGGTGGGGTCGCCACGGCACCGCCATAGTAGGCGCTACCTTTTGGCTCGTTGATCACCACCACCATGACGAAACGGGGATCACTGGCGGGTGCGAAACCGGCAAACCAGGCCATGTAATCCTTGCCATAGCCACCGGCGACGGCGACCTTGGCGGTACCACTCTTGCCGCCGACCCGATAGCCCGGGATCTTGGCTTTTGGAATGGCGTTGTCGACCACATACTCCAGCGCCTGCAACATGGCGGAAGCGTTATTGTGGTCAATTACCTGCTCACCCTTGGGCGGCGTGGTCACCTTGACGATGGAGAGCGGCACCCGCTTGCCCTTGTTGGCCAGGGTGGCGTAGGCGGAAGCCAGTTGCAGCGGGGTGACCCGCAGGCCATAACCAAACGAGAGGGTTGCCCGCTCGATATCGGACCAGCGACGACGCTGGGGCAACATGCCGCTACTCTCGCCCATCAGCCCGCTGCCGGTATCCATGCCGAAACCGAACATGCTGAGGGTGTTGATCATCTCCTGCGCCGGCATCCGCAGCGCGATGCGCGACATACCAATGTTGGAGGAGTAACGCAGGATATCGTAGAGGTTGGTCGCCTTGTGGATACTGACGTCCTTGATCTGCTTGGCACCGATAAAGAGCGGACCACCGGGAATGAAATCTTTCCAGCTGGTGACACCTGCCTGCAAGGCACTGAGCAAAATCAATGGCTTGACGGTCGAACCCGGCTCGTAGGTATCAGTCACCACCCGGTTGCGTACCCGGAAGCTCTGATACTGGCCGCGGTTGTTCGGGTTATAGGAGGGGGTATTGACCATGGCGAGTACTTCACCGGTCTTGATATCCAGCATCACCATGGAGCCGGAGGTAGCCTTGTTCTCGTCGGTTGCCCGCTTGAGGGCACGGTAGGCCAGAGCCTGCACCCGCTGATCGATACTGAGCTGCAGATCGTTGGCGTTCTTGCCCTCTTTGACGATGCCAAGCCGCTCGATGACGCGCCCCTGACGATCCTTGCGCACCCGCATTTCGCCGGGTGTCGCCGTCAACCACTCGTTGTAGCTGCGCTCAATCCCTTCAATACCGCTGCCATCGATGTTGGTCACCCCCACCAGATGGGCGCTGATCTCGCCGGTCGGGTAGAAGCGGCGTGCTTCGGGGCGCAGGTAGACGCCCCCCAGCTTGAGCCCCTTGATATATTCCGCCACCGCAGGAGTAACCTGACGCTGCAGATAGACGAAGCGCTTGCTGGGGTTGGCGATACGGTGTTTGAGGGTATTGATGTCGAGCTTGAGCACGGCGGAAAGCGCCAGCCAGGCTCGCTCGTTATTGATGGCACCGGATTCATGCACTGTCTTGGGATCGGCCCAGACAGCTTCGACCGGCACAGAAACCGCCAGCTGCTCGCCGTTGCGATCGGTGATCATGCCGCGCACCGCCTGGGTAGAGGTGGTACGCAGGGAGCGCATGTCACCCTCCTGACGCAGACGATCCGGATTGATCACCTGGATCCAGGCCAGACGCAGGATCAGACCCACAAACGCGATGCCGATAAACACCGCAAGCGTGCGAAAGCGCCACGGATAGATCGATGGCGCTTTGACATTCGCTTTGGCAGCTTTGGCTGTAGCCTTGCGTTTCATGGTTGGGTAATTACCTTCTCGGTGGTCACCAGCGGACGACCCATCTGCAACTTGTCCATCGCCAGACTCGCCACCCGGGAGTGTTCAGCCAGGGTGCCCTGCTCCAGCAGCAGGTGGCGCCATTCGATATTGAGGCGATCCTCTTCCGCCATCAGATCATTCTGCTTGGCCGTCAGACCACGGGTCATGTTGGTCACCAGGATCACGGCAAACGCGGTCACCAGCACGGCGACCGACAGAAAAATCTGCAGCTTGTGCCGCCAGAGATCCGCAACGATCTCCTTGGCCAGATGAACACGCACTTCGCTCATCGCTTACTCCGCCAGCCGTTCGGCAACCCGCAGCACCGAGCTGCGTGACCGGCTGTTTTCAGATACTTCATGATCAGAAGGCTTGAGTGCCTTGCCGACCGACTTCAATTTGCGACCGCCAGCCAGCTGGGCTTCGGTCAACGGAATGCCGTAAGGCACTTCCGGCCCCTTCTCGTGCTTGCGGATGAAATGCTTTACCAACCGGTCTTCCAGCGAATGGAAGCTGATCACCGACAGACGGCCATGTGGTGCCAGCACTTCCAGCGCACCGTTGAGCGCGGTCTCGATCTCGTCCAGCTCGCTGTTGATATAGATGCGAATGGCCTGGAAGCTGCGGGTTGCCGCATGCTTGCCCTTCTCCTTGCTCGGGTTGACCCGGGCAATCATCTCCGCCAGTTGACGGGTACGCACATAAGGCTCGGTCACACGGTCATGCACGATGGCGCGGGCGATCTTCTTGGCAAAACGCTCCTCACCGAAGGTCTTCAGCACCCAGGCGATGTCATCCACATCGGCCTTGGCCAGCCACTCGGCGGCGCTCTGACCGGAGGTGGGGTCCATCCGCATATCGAGCGGACCATCTTTCATAAAGCTGAAGCCCCGCTCGGCGTCATCCAACTGGGGTGAAGAGACCCCCAGATCCAGCAGGAAGCCATCCACCTTGCCCAGTAAACCGCGCTCATCCAGATAGGAGGCGATGCCGGAGAAGGGGCCGTGCACGATTTCGAAACGGGGATCCTGGATCTTGGCTGCTTCAGCAATCGCCTGGGGATCGCGGTCGATGGCGATCAAGCGGCCATTGGGGCCAAGGTGCTGCAGGATCAGACGAGAATGACCACCACGGCCAAAAGTACCGTCGACGTAGACACCATCCGGCTTGATGGCCAGACCTTCAACGGCTTCGTGCAGCAGCACTGTGATGTGTTCAGCGGCTTGGGTCATTTATAAAGAGAAATCCTGTAGTCGTGGTGAGCTTGCCCAATCGTCCCCGGGCAGACCCAAGATGTCGTCATTGACCTGTTGCTGCCAGCGGGCTTCATCCCACAACTCAAACTTGTTGAGCTGGCCCACCAGCATGATTTTCTTGTCCAGCCCCGCATGGTTTCGCAGTGGCTGACTGAGCAGCAGACGGCCATTGCCATCCAGCTCGCATTCGGTTGCATGTCCCAGCAGCAGTCGCTGCAAACGGCGCTCTTGAGGATTCATGCTGGAGAGGGTCTTTAGCTTGCGCTCGACCTCTTCCCACTCGTTCAGGGGATAAAGCAGCAGACAGGGATGGGCAATATCGATGGTGCAGACCAGCTGGCCGTCGCTTTCGTCGCGCAGCCAGTCACGGAATTTGGTCGGAATCGCCAACCGCCCTTTACTGTCCAGGCTGATGGCATGAGCGCCACGCAACAAATTGCTGTCCCTGAAGGTGAATGAGGAGGCTGATTGCTCCTCTAAAAACCACTTTGATCCACTTTTCCCCACCTTGAAGTTTAAGGACGTGCAGGGGGCTTTTCAAGCAAGGAGATGGGGCAGAGGGAACATATTGACGCAGCATTTGCATACCGCGGATTGAGTAGGTTGATTTTCCACAAGTTATTTGGCGTTAAACTCTGGTGATTAATTGAAATAAGTGAATGAACTGAGAACACACACAATATGCGGGTGCGAACAATCATCCTGGGTTCTATCACCATCTATCGCTGCCATCGTGCCAAATACGAAACTATTCGATTGATTTAAAACATATAATTTCATTCAAAATGACAAGGCCGAAAATATCCTGCCAACGAAGCCATATTTTCTCATGCATAAAAAAGAGCCCCGCGATAAATCGCGGGGCTCTTCGGAATGAGGTCGGAGTCGGCCTGTAAGCCGGGTTCTGTACCGGGTTGCCCCGGGTAGCAATCATTCCTCTAGGCCAGCAATCGCTCGCTGGCTCAAGCAACCTACCCGCCCCCAACGCGGGCCGCGCCAATAGGGGCCTATTTGGTCTTGCTTCGGGTGGAGTTTACCGTGCCACGAACTGTTGCCAGTCGCGCGGTGCGCTCTTACCGCACCCTTTCACCCTTACCTGATCCCTTGCGGGCCATCGGCGGTCTGCTCTCTGTTGCACTGGTCGTAGGCTCGCGCCCCCCAGGCGTTACCTGGCACCCTGCCCTGTGAAGCCCGGACTTTCCTCCCCTCCGCCCGTCTGTCCCGAGGGACACAACGACGAAGCAGCGATTGCCCAGCCAACTCCGAGGTGCGGATTATACCCTTGCGATACGCACGGGGTAAACCGGCAATTCCCGTTTACAGCCATTTATCGCGCTTGGCCCCCGTTTACAGGCTGACTGATTGTCGATACAGGGGATTGCGCAGGTCAAAAAACAGTCTGATGACCTATTGACCGACTCAATAGTGCTCGAGACCGTATTTATAGAGGGCATTCTTCTTCACGCCGTGGATCTCGGCGGTCAGGGCGGCCGCTTTTTTCAGTGGCAGTTCGGTCACCAGCAGACCCAGAGTACGGATCGCCTCGGCTGGCAGATCCTCTTCTTCTTTGGAGGCGCCAGCCACGACCAGCACGATCTCGCCGCGGCAGCGGTTGTCATCCTCACCAAGCCAGGTCAGCATTTCAGAGGCTGGCAAACCGTGGATCGACTCGAAGGTCTTGGTCAGCTCGCGGCACACCACCACCTGACGCTCGCCGAGAATGCGAGCAATCGCTTCCACTGTATCCTGCACACGGCGCGGGGATTCGTAGAACACCAGCGAGCGGGTGTCTTCAATAACGGCTTGCAGGCGATCGTCACGCCCCTTGCTCTTGGCGGGCAGGAAGCCCTCAAAGGCAAAGCGATCGGTGGGCAGACCGGCCGCGCTCAGGGCGGTAATGGCGGCACAGGGACCGGGCAGCGGCACCACTTTGACCCCGGCTTCACGACAGCGGGTGACCAAGTGATAACCGGGGTCGCTAATAAGCGGGGTGCCGGCATCGGAGACCAGCGCAACACTCTTGCCCTCTTTGATCCGGCCGATCAGCACATCGGCTTTCTGCTGCTCGTTGTGATCGTGCAGGGCGAAGGTCGGCACCGAGATTTGGTAGTGGCTGAGCAGGATACCGGTATGACGGGTATCTTCGGCTGCCACCAGATCGACACTGCGTAAAATGTCCAATGCACGCTGGGTGATGTCCGCCAGATTGCCGATCGGAGTGGGGACTATATACAGGGTTGGGATGTCACTCATGGGATCTCCGAGTGCCCCGACAATTGTGTCGCCATATTGGCCCGTTTACACTATGGGGAACTTCAACACTGGTCGGGGAATGAACTTGAACCGGGTTACAAAGCAGTTAAGTGTATCACGACTCTTCGGCATCATACTCGCGGCAGTACTGCTCGCCGCCTGTGCGTCGGAGCCCAATCAACCGTCAGGGCCGTCAGGCATGCCCTCTGCGTTCTCCAATCTGACCAAGAATGCCCAGTGGTATCTTGAGCAGGTGGACCCCGCCAAGCCGGCCGAGGCCTTTACCTGGCAGATGCTGGCGGCACGCAGCTATCTGGCGCTCGGCCAGGCCAAACCGGCCTCGGCACTGTTCCAGCAATTGCAGAAGCAGGCCAAGGATCACGTTCAGAAGGCGCAGTTGCAACTGCTGCAAGCCCATCTGTTGCTGGCGCAAGGCCACGCCAATCAGGCGCTGATCCTGCTGGAAGGCAAACCCGAGGTGGTGCTGGATGCCGATACCCAGAAGGATTGGTATCGCCAGCGCGTGGTGCTGCAGCTCGACATCAACAACAAATTTGGCGCAGCCAAGTCATTGATTGCACTGGAGCCCTACCTCAATCAGAGCGAGCAGGCGACCAACCATCAGCAAATCTGGTCGTTGCTCAAAAGCATGACCCCCTCCACCCTGCAGGCGCTGGAAGAGGCTCCGGCCCCTGATGTGACCACCGGCTGGTTGCGACTGGCGGCACTGGTCAACGAGTTTGGCGCCCAGCCGAACCTGCTGGCCCGCCAACTGGCAGGCTGGAAGCGCGACTTCCCCAACCATCCAGCCCAGAAGGATATGCCGGCAGGATTGGGCGATCTGGCTGCTACTGCCAGCACCTCGGTGCAACAGATCGCTGTGCTGCTGCCCCTCTCAGGCAATCTGGAGCCGCAGGGCGCCGCTATCCGTAACGGTATGCTGATGTCTTATAAGGAAAATCAGGGGCAATTCACCCTGAACTTCTACGACACCCAGAGCAAGTCGACCGGCGATCTTTATAAGCAGGCGATTCAGGAAGGGGCAGACATGATCATCGGCCCGCTGCTGAAAGATCGTGTCGAGGAGCTGCTAAAAGCCAATCCGACCGTGCCGGTACTGGCGCTCAACGAGCTGGACAAGCCGGTCGTCAACGACACCACCTACTACTTCTCCCTCTCTGCCGCCGCAGATGCCGCGCAGGCAGCCCAGTACCTTTACACCCAGGGCTACCGTAAACCGCTGCTGATCGCCGCCCAGGGTCGGATCGGTTACAGCAGTATCAAGGCGTTCGAGCAGAGCTGGGCCACCCTGAGCCAGGATAAGCCGGTCGTTGCCACCTTCGGTGCCCGCAACGAAGTGCAGGGGATGGTCAAGAATGCCCTGAGCGGCCGCTCTACCGCCCGAGCTGGTGAAGTGGTGCAACTCTCTGATGCCGCACCGCGCAGCATCGATGCCGTTTATGTGGTGGCCAACAGCCTCGAAACCCGGATGATCAAGCCCTACGTTGATATCTCGGTCAATCCGATGGGCAGCCTGCCCATCTACACCAGCTCCCGTGGCTACGACAGCGCCGCAACCGAGGTCGCCTCCGAGCTCAACGGCATGCATATCGCCGATATGCCGCTGCTGCTGGGCGGCTACGAGAAACAGCGCGAGCAGATCGCACTGCTCTGGCCGCAGACCCAGGGCGACCTGCTGCGCCTGTTTGCCATGGGCTATGACGCCGTTGCACTGGCGGAAAATCTGCAACAGATGCGCAAAGTAGGCGGCATGCAGCAGGCCGGCATGAGCGGTCAGCTGAGCGTGGATGCCCAAGGTAATATTGTGCGGATGCTGAGCTGGGGTACTTACCAGAACGGCAAACTGGTCGACGAGAACGCCGTTCAGCAGCTGGAGGAGCCCTCCAATGAAGGAACTATGGAAACGGATGCGCCAGCAGTTGCCGAGCCTGTTCCCCTCACCAACGAGCAAGGGACAGCACTTTGAACAAGTCGCTGAACGCTGGTTGCAGGCTCAGGGCCTGCAACCGGTAGCTCGCAACTACCGCTGTCGTGGCGGTGAAATAGATCTCATCATGCACCAGGGCCAGACCCTGGTGTTTGTTGAGGTGCGCTACCGGGCCACCGGCAGCCATGGCGGGGCCGCCAGCTCGGTCACCCGCAGCAAACAGCACAAGATCATGCTGGCAGCGCGCCACTATTTGAAGCAACATGCCATCAACGAGGCCAATCAGGCCTGCCGATTCGATGTGATTGCGTTCGAGGGCGACCAGCCAGCCTGGATCCAGAACGCATTTTAAGAGGACCCTATGACTGACCGCATCAAAGAGAACTACACCGAAAGCATCCAGACCAAGATAGCCGCCGCCGAGGCGCTGCCGGATGCCATCCATACTGCAGCCCAGATGATCACCATCTGCCTGCTCAATGGCCACAAGGTGCTGGCATGCGGTAACGGTCCTTCTGCCGCACTGGCGCAACTGTTCATCTCCGAGCTGGTCAACTGCTACGAGACCCAGCGCCCCTCCCTGCCCGGCATGGCCCTGACCCCGGACATGGCAACCATCAGCGCCATCGCCACCGATCACGGTTTTGAAGAGGTCTACGCCAAGCAGATCCGCGCGCTGGGCCAGCCTGGCGACATTCTGGTGGTCATCACCACCTCCGGCCACAGCCGCAGCCTGATCAAGGCTGCCGAAGCTGCCCTCTCCCGCGACATGACCATAGTGGTGCTGAGCGGGGGTGACGGTGGCGAAATGGCAGGTCTGCTCGGCCCGAACGATGTGGAGATCCGTGTTCCCTCCGCCCGTCGCCCTCGCATTCTGGAAG
Source organism: Aeromonas sp. FDAARGOS 1419 (assembly GCF_019047045.1). Taxonomy (NCBI): domain Bacteria; kingdom Pseudomonadati; phylum Pseudomonadota; class Gammaproteobacteria; order Aeromonadales; family Aeromonadaceae; genus Aeromonas; species Aeromonas sp. FDAARGOS 1419. The sequence continues at coordinate 3,879,479 of NZ_CP077209.1, read as the reverse complement.
TGAACCTGTTGACCCTGCACTGCCTGTGTGATCTCATCGACCAGACACTTTTCCCGCAACAGGAAGATTGAAACCATGAAAAAGCACACTATCCTGCTCGGTCTGCTGGTTAGCACCCTGCTGCTGCAAGGCTGCGCAGCCCTGGTTGTTGGCGGCGCCGCAGGGACTGCCAAGGCCTCTGGCGATCGCCGAACGCTGGGCGCGCAATGGGATGACCAGACCATCGAGCTGAAAGCGGCTAATCTGCTGGCCGACAACAAGCCGCTCAGCGCAGCCAGCAAGATCAGCGTCTACAGCAACAATGGCCGCGTCCTGCTGGTCGGCCAGACACCTTCTGACGTTTACAAGATTGAGGCGGGCAAAATTGTCAGTCGCATCGAAGGGGTCCGCCACGTCTACAACGAATTGCGCATCGGCCAACCTGCCAGTTTCACCACTCGCAGCAATGACTCCTGGATCACCTCCAAGGTGAAAGCCGATATGTTCGGCACCAAGAACTTCGACAGCACCAAGGTCAAGGTGGTCACCGAGAACGGCGAGGTGTTCCTGATTGGTCTGGTGACTCGCCAGGAGGGAGAGCAGGCAGTCAACATCGCCCGCCATGTCACAGGCGTGAAGCGCGTGATCAAGGCCTTCGAGTTCGCCCAGAACTAATAGCCGCTAACAAAACTAAGTTGATTCGAACGATACCAGTCCCCACATAGCCGGCATGACACGAAAAATCATCAGTAACCAGCTATGGAAGTCCTTGCAGCCACTTCTGCCACCTCACCAGCCTTCGCCACGGGGTGGCCGTCCACGCCTCGATGACTATGCCGTTCTCAACGGTATTCTGTTTGTCCTTACTACCGGGATCCCGTGGGAGGACTTACCCCAGTCTTTGGGTTTTGGCAGCGGAATGACGTGCTGGCGTCGCCTACGTGATTGGCAAGCTCAAGGCATCTGGCAGCGACTTCACGTGGCGCTCCTGAGCCAGCTACATCAAGCTGGCCACATCGACTGGAGTAGAACAAGCCTCGATGGCGCGAGCGTAGCCAGCCCCCGGGGGGCCAGGAAACAGGACGTAACCCGACAGACAGAGGCAAGCTGGGCAGTAAACGACATATAGTGGTGGACCGTCAGGGCATACCGCTCGCAGTGCTTGTATCAGGCGCCAATCGCCATGACTCGATAATGTTTGAGCCCTTGTTGGATGCACTTCCGGCGTTAGCAGGTAAGAGAGGGCGACCACGATGTCGACCTGACAAGCTACACGCAGACAAAGGGTATGATTTTCGCCGTTGTCGAGATTATCTGAGGCGACGGGGTATCAAGGTTCGTATTGCCCGGCGAGGCATCGATAGCAATGAGCGATTGGGTTGTCATCGCTGGGTTGTAGAACGCACTCATGGTTGGCTAGCAGGCTTTGGGAAGCTACGAATACGTTTCGAGCGACGGTTGGATATCCATCTCGCCTTGTTGACGCTGGCTTGCGCCGTTATCTGCCTACGCTTTGTTGAACGGTTTTGTTAGCGGCTCTAAGCCCGACCGCACATAAAAAACGCAGCCAATCGGCTGCGTTTTTTATTTGATCACCTTCAGGGTCGGACGACCGCTTGGACGCGGCGGTTCCGGCTCAGGCTCCACCGGCGCTTCAGCCTGCTCAAGCCAGATATCGTAACCCGGCTCGGGCGGGAACATAGTGCCCACGCCGTTCTCCCGGGCATGAATAGCCAGTACGGCTGCCATCGGGATGTAAACCTGCTGGGAGACCCCGCCAAAGCGAGCACTGAAGCTGATAGCCTCGTTATCCATGTGAAATTGCATCACGGCTCGGGGCGCGATATTCAGCACAATTTGCCCGTCCTGAGCAAACTGCATCGGCACCATCACATGGGGAATGTTGACGTTGACCACCAGATGAGGGGTCAGATCGTTGTCCAGCAACCAGTCAAAGAACGCCCGTAACAAGTACGGGCGGCTCGGTGTCATTGTCGGTTCCATGCTCATACGCCAGCACGGATCTCGCGTTCGGCTTCGGTCAGGGAAGCTTGGAAGGACTCACGCTCGAACAGACGAACCATGTAGGCCTTCAGCTCTTTGGCGCCACGACCGGTCAGGTCGATGCCAAGGCTCGGCAGACGCCACAGCAGCGGTGCCATGTAGCAATCCACCAGACCGAACTCTTCGCTCATGAAATAGGGCATTTCACCGAAGATCGGCGCGATGGCCAGCAGGTTGTCACGCAGTTCGTTGCGTGCCGCTTCAGCATCGGTACCGGCCATGATCTTGTCGGCCAGGGAGTACCAGTCCAGCTCGATGCGGTGCATCATCAGACGGCTGTTACCACGGGCAACCGGGTAAACAGGCATCAGGGGCGGATGCGGGAAGCGTTCGTCCAGATACTCCATGATGATGCGCGAGGTGTAGAGTGCCAGCTCACGATCAACCAGGGTCGGTACAGAGTTGTACGGGTTCAGCTCGGCCAGCTCATCCGGCAGATTGGCTGGATCAACCTGGCAGATATCCACGCTAACACCCTTCTCCGCCAGGACAATACGCACCTGATGGCTGAACATATCGTTGGCACCGGAAAACAGCGTCATTACCGAACGCTTATTGGCAGCTACAGCCATTGAACCCTCCCGTCATTAAAAAGCAGAAACGGCAATGAAGCATCTTGGTCTTCATTGCCGTGCATTATATTACCCGTATCTGGTCGCTTAGTGAACGTCGCGCCAGAATTCCTTCTTCAACAGCACAGTGAAGATGAAGAAGATCACGATGAAACCAAGCACCCAGAAGCCCATGCGTTCACGCTCCTGTTGTACCGGTTCAGCCGAGTAGACCAAGAAGTTTACCAGATCCAGTACCGTCTGATCATACTCTTCGTCATCCATTTCACCATTACCGTCAGATTTGATGCTGACAACCTGCTGGGTTTCCACTCCGTCGACCGTGTGAGTAGCGAACTCGGCACGGGGGGTTCCCTGCAACGGCTCCAGCACATGGGGCATGCCCACGGACGGGAACACGGCGTTGTTCACCCCGAACGGACGGGTCTCATCCACGTAGAAAGAACGCAGATAGGTGTAGATCCAGTCTGCACCGCGCACCCGGGCAACCAGAGTCAGATCAGGGGGCGGCGCACCAAACCACTTGGCGGCATCCTTCTCTGACATGGCGCTCTTCATCAGGTCACCGACCTTTGCGCCGGTGAAAATCAGGTTCTCTTTCATCAAATCTTCGGGGATCCCGAGATCTTCTGCGACCCGGTTATAACGCTGATACTGGGTAGAGTGGCATCCGGCGCAATAGTTCATGAAGGTGGCCGCGCCACGTTGCAGCGATGCCTTGTCACTCAGATCGTAATTGGCTTTGTCCAGATGAACAGCTCCGCCACTTGCAAATACCAAAGATGGCAGCAGGGTCAGCACTGCAAATATTATTTTTTTCATTTAAATGTAACCCTCTCCGGCAGCGGCTTGGTGCGTTCGTTTTTGCTGTAGAAGAACAACAGCACGAAGAAACCGAAATAACCCAAGGTACAAATCTGGGCAACCAGCGTCAGGGTCGGCGTCGACGGCAGTACACCCAGCACCCCCAGGATGATAAAGCAGACCACGAACTGGGCAATGTTCAGCTTGTGCAGCTTGCTGCGATAGCGAACAGAACGCACCTTGCAGCGATCCAGCCACGGCAGCAGGAACAGTACCACGATGGAGAGGCCCATCATGATGACGCCAAGCAGCTTGTCAGGTACCGCACGCAGAATCGCGTAGAAGGGGGTGAAGTACCACACTGGCGCGATGTGAGCAGGAGTCTTCAGGCCGTTGGCCACTTCAAAGTTCGGCTTCTCGAGGAAGTAACCCCACATATCCGGCTTGAAGAAGATGATGGCGCAGAAGAAGAACAGGAAGCCCGCCACACCGATCATGTCCTTGACGGTGAAGTAAGGGTGGAACGCCACCGCATCCAGCGGCCAGCCGTTTTCGTCCTTGTGCTTCTTGATGTCGATACCGTCCGGGTTGTTGGAGCCCACTTCGTGCAGCGCCAGAATGTGCATGGCAACCAGCATCACCAGCACCAGCGGCAACGCGATGACGTGCAGCGCGAAGAAGCGATTAAGGGTCGCACCGGAGATGACGTAGTCACCGCGGATCCACAGGGTCAAATCGTCACCGATGACCGGAATGGCGCCAAACAGCGAGATGATGACCTGGGCACCCCAGAATGACATCTGGCCCCAGGGCAGCAAGTAGCCCATAAAGGCCTCTGCCATCAGCACCAGGAAGATCAGCATGCCGAAGATCCACAACAGTTCACGAGGCTTCTGATAAGAGCCATAGATCATGCCGCGGAACATGTGCATGTAGACCACGATGAAGAATGCAGACGCACCGGTTGAGTGCATGTAACGCAGCAGCCAGCCGTACTCCACATCGCGCATGATGTACTCCACGGAGGCAAACGCACCTTCCGCAGAGGGGTTGTAGTTCATGGTCAACCAGATACCGGTGATGATCTGGTTAACCAGCACCAGCATGGCCAGCGAGCCGAAGAAGTACCAGAAGTTCAGGTTCTTCGGTGCCGGATACTTGGCCATGTGGTCGTTGTACATGGCCGTGAGCGGGAATCGATAATCGATCCAGCCCATCAGTTTACTCAACATGGTCAGGCCTCCTTGCCATCGGCACCGACCAGGATGGTGGTGTCATTAATGAATTGATAGGGCGGAATGACCAGGTTCAGCGGTGCAGGCACCCCCTGGAACACACGGCCGGCCATGTCGAACTTGGAGCCATGGCACGGGCAGAAGAAGCCGGACGTAACGCCCTGCACCTGCTCGCCAAAGCTGTCAGGCAGATAGGAAGGTGAACACCCCAAGTGGGTGCAAATACCGACCGCGACAAAAATTTCGGGCTTGATCGATCTGTACCCGTTATGGGCATAGTCAGGCTGCTGCGGCTCTTCAGATGAGGGATCCCGCAGCTTGTCATCATGCGCGGCCAGGGCATCCAGCGTCTGTTTGGTGCGTTTCACCACCCAGACAGGCTTGCCTCGCCACTCGACACGGATGAGCTGACCCGGTTCCAACTTGCTGATATCGACTTCAACCGGCGCACCGGCTGCTTTGGCCTTGGCGCTCGGATTCCATGACTTTATAAACGGCACTGCGGTAAACGCAGCTCCTACCCCACCAACGGCAACCGTTGACCAGGTAAGAAATCTGCGGCGACCGGTATCAACTGGCGCATTGCTCATCCAAAAACTCTCCCATGTGGACTCCGCACATTCTTATAGTGTCCCTGTTCCCCATTTTTCCCGTGACAACAGCGGCGGAAGCTGGATTTACAATTGCCACAGAAAACAGGGGAAATTTTAAAGAAAAGATAACAACTTGACAAGAAAGAGCGGTGAGCAATGAAAACAATAAAGAAACAATTTTTTGTCTTTTGTGACGCGTGGTTAGCATTGATGTCGGTAATATTACCAATAAAAAAAGCCTGGCAGTTGCCAGGCTTTTTTGACACTCGAAAGAGCGAGTACCAAAAGCGAATTAACGCTTGGAGTACTGCGGACGCTTACGAGCTTTGTGCAGACCAACTTTCTTACGCTCAACCTTACGGGCATCACGAGTAACAAAGCCAGCTTTACGCAGTTCGGAACGCAGGGTTTCGTCGTACTGCATCAGAGCACGAGTGATACCGTGGCGGATCGCACCAGCTTGACCGGAGATGCCACCACCGTTAACGGTGATGTACAGGTCCAGTTTCTCGGTCATCTCAACCAGTTCCAGCGGCTGACGAACTACCATGCGGGCAGTCGGACGGCCGAAGTACTGCTCCAGGGAGCGCTGGTTGATTACGATCTTGCCGCTACCCGCTTTGATAAATACGCGAGCAGTGGAGCTTTTGCGACGGCCGGTACCGTAGTATTGATTTTCTGCCATGTTGCCAGTTCCCGATTAGATATCCAGTACTTGAGGTTGCTGAGCAGCATGAGCATGCTCGGCGCCTGCGTAAACTTTCAGTTTACGGAACATGGCACGGCCCAGAGGACCTTTCGGCAGCATGCCTTTGACGGCTGCTTCGATTACCATTTCCGGTTTACGCTGAATCAGCTTGTCGAAGCTGATTGACTTGATACCACCCGGGAAACCGGAGTGAGCGTGGTACATTTTGTCGGTAAATTTCTTACCGGTTACGTGTACCTTCTCAGCGTTTACAACGATGATGTAATCACCGGTGTCAACGTGCGGAGTGTACTCAGCTTTGTGCTTACCACGCAGACGAGCAGCGATCTCGGTTGCGATACGACCCAGAGTTTTACCTTCTGCGTCCACAATGTACCAGTCACGTTTTACGGTTTCTGGCTTGGCAACGAAAGTTTTCATTAAGTTAAACCCAATTACCTGTTACAGACCCAATTGCTTATGGGGGCTCTCCCACAAACAACAAACGATGGCCTACCTGTACCCCTTCGAATACAAGTAAAGCTTAAAGTGTTGCTGTCTTATCGACAGCTGTAACGTGGGCCGAGCGATTATAAGTGAAGTTGCCTTAAATATCACCTGCTAATTTCACTGCCATGAAACCAGCAAATGTCGCCCGGCCCTACCTGCCGCAGATGCCCATCCGACTGGCAGGCGCGGTATTGTGACTAAGGAAGGTGCACTCTGGCAAGGTATTCGTGCGATTGCATTTCCTGAAGCCGCGAAAGACAGCGTTTGAATTCAAAATTCAGCAGCCCTTCGCCGTAGAGTTCTGTCATGGGAACCGCCGCCGACATGATGAGTTTGACGTGCCGTTCGTAGAACTCATCAACCATGGCAATGAAGCGGCGAGCCGCGTCATCCGTGCCTGTGCCCATTGGTTGCACATTGGCCAGCAGAACGGTATGGAACAGCCTGGCCAGCTCGATATAGTCGTTCTGGGAGCGGGGAGTACAGCAAAGTTGCTCAAATTCCATGTAGAGCACCCCTTCCCCCATCCCGAGCGACGCCAGCTGACGATGATTGACCTCGAACGTCCCCTCGCAAGCCGTGTGCCCACCGGTTAATTGCTGAAAATAGTGTTCAAGATTGGCTTTTGCCTGCAAATCCAGCGGGCAGTGATAAATCTCCGCTTGTTCCAGTGTACGCAGGCGATAGTCGATACCTCCATCCACGTTAAGTACCTCGCAATGGCGCTCGATAAGCTCGATAGCTGGCAGAAAACGGGCTCGCTGCAGCCCGTTGCGATAAAGATCATGCGGCGGAATATTTGAAGTGGCGACCAGCACGACACCGTGACCAAACAGCTCCTGAAACAGCGTGCCCAGCAACATGGCATCGGTGATGTCGGAGACAAAAAATTCGTCGAAACAGATGATGTCTGTCTCACTGGCAAGCTTGCTAGCCACCAGCTTGAGGGGATCGGACTGCCCGCTCAGCCCCTGCAGTTCATCGTGAATGCGGTGCATGAAACGGTGGAAATGGCTGCGCATCTTGCGCATCCCAGGCAAGCTGTCGAAAAAAGTATCCATCAGCCAGGTCTTGCCTCGGCCCACTCCGCCCCACATATAGATACCGAGGACGGGCTCCGGCGGCTTGGGCTTTTGCAGCCAACCCAGCAGCCCTCGAGATCTGGTCGGAGTCGGGCGCCGTAGCAAATCCTGATACAGTCGCTCCAGCCTGCTAATGGCCATCCCCTGCGCGGGGTCGGCCACAAAGCCGGGGCGCAGCAGATCCTGCTGGTATTTTTGCTGCGGTGTCATCCTTGAGCGCCTCTCCAAGTCCCTGAATCGAGGACAAAATGGTATCACGGCCTCAGGACGCACGGTATAGTGCCATCAAGGCATGGCGGTTATGACGACCGCATAAACCCACTCTGTTTTAGCTGTAACAAGGAGCATCTATGAGTCTGTTAACTGGGATCCTGCTGGCTGTCGCGGCCTTGATTATCGGTATCGTTCTCGGCCGTTTTTCGGTGCGTAGCCGCGATGCTGGCCGTCTGGAACAGGAACTGAAGAAGGCCCACAAGGAGCTCGAGAGTTATCAGGGCCAGATCAACACCCACTTCGCCGACAGTGCCGCCCTGATGGAGCAACTGGCCGAGCAGTATCAGACCCTCTATCGCCACATGGCCGAGCAGAGCAAATTCCTGGCCAAGGCGCAGGAACCGCTGTTCCGCGAATCATTGGTAGAAGAAGCCCCTGCCAATGTGGCAGAAGAGCCGGGCGTTCCGCCTCGCGACTATGCTGGCGCCTCTTCCGGACTGCTCAAGCAACCAAACTAGTTCCTCGCGGAACTAATTGGCCAGTCCCGTGGTCTGACCTTGACGATTGCAATGCAACTTTTTCTGGGAGCTGTTTTTCATATGCGTAAACCTCTTTCCATGCTCAGTGTGCTAGCCCTCAGTGTCGGTATCGCCATGTCTGCGGCCCCTGCTCAGGCTGCACTGCCTTCCCTGTTAGGTTCAAATCAGGAGATGCCAAGCCTGGCGCCTGTTCTCGAACAGGTCACCCCGGCGGTGGTCAATATCTCGGTTTCTGGCAAAAAAATTACCCGTCAGCGTCTGCCGGAACAGTTCAAGTTCTTCTTCGGCCCCAACATGCCCGATGAACAGGTGAGCGAGCAGCCATTCCAGGCGCTCGGCTCCGGTGTCATCGTCGATGCCAAGAAGGGTTACGTGATCACCAACGCCCACGTGGTTCACGAGGCGGACGAGATCAAGGTCAACCTGAAGGATGGTCGTGAATATGCGGCCAAGAAGATTGGTGAAGACAAGCAGTCCGACATCGCCCTGCTGCAAATCAAGGCCGAGGACCTGGTACAGATCAAGTTCGCCGACTCCGACGAGCTGCGGGTAGGTGACTATGCGCTGGCCATCGGCAACCCGTTTGGTCTGGGCCAGACCGTCACCTCCGGTATTGTCAGTGCGCTGGGTCGCAGCGGCCTCAACATCGAGAATCTGGAGAACTTCATCCAGACCGATGCGGCCATCAACTCCGGTAACTCCGGCGGCGCCCTGCTCAACCTGCGTGGCGAGCTGATCGGTATCAACACCGCGATTCTGGGCCCGAACGGCGGCAACATCGGCATCGGCTTTGCCATCCCCTCCAACATGGTGCGGGATCTGACCGAGCAGATCGTCAAGTACGGTGAAGTTCGTCGCGGCCAGCTGGGTATTACCGGCACCGAGCTCACCTCTGACATCGCCAAAACCTTCGGTTACAACAAGAAGGATGGTGCCTTCGTCAATCAGGTCATGCCTGATTCGGCGGCCGACAAGGCGGGCATCAAGGCTGGCGATATCATCGTCAGCATCGATGGCAAACCGGTTCGATCCTTCGGCGAACTGCGCGCCAAGATTGCCACCATGGGCGCTGGCAAGCAGGTCGAGCTGGGACTGATCCGCGATGGCAAATCACAAACTGCCAAGGTGACCCTGAAACAGGCCGATGACAGCGAAGTACGCGCCAGCGCGCTACATCCGGCACTGGAAGGGGCCAAGCTGAGCACCACTACCGACCCGGTCTCCGGTGTTGCGGTGGCCGATATTGATCCTCGCTCTCCGGCAGCCGCTTCCGGCCTGCAGAAGGGTGACATCATCATCGGGGTCAACCGCCTGCGCATCAACACCCTGGGCGAGCTGACCAAGGCGCTCAAGAACAAGCCTGACGTGCTGGCGCTCAACATCCAGCGTGGCGACTCCTCGCTCTATCTGGTAATCCGCTAACACCCGGGTTGTTCGCCCCCCCCCTCCATCACCCGCGGCCTTCACCGCGGGTGATTTTTATCCATCGATAGTGTTATTCTCTGCGCGCAGCCTGTACGGATGAGAATGACATGAAAATCCCCCCTTTAGTCAGTTACTTGGGCAAGTCTGTCGGTTTTGGATTGACCGTCGCGGCGCTGCTGTTGCTGCTGTTTCCCCATTTTCGCGGTGGTGCCCAACTGCCCGGCATCATCACCAATGCCCGTGAACTGAGTTTCTCCTATGCCGCCCATCGGGCAGGCCCCGCCGTCGTCAACATCTACACCCGCAGCTTTGCCCCCAATCAGGGCAATCAGGGGGAACTGCGCCCACAAGGGCTGGGTTCTGGCGTCATCATGAATCAGCGCGGCTATGTACTGACCAACTACCACGTCATCGCCGATGCCGACCAGATCATCGTCGCATTGCAGGATGGTCGGGTCTTCAGTGCCGAGCTTGTCGGAACCGATCAGCTCACCGACCTCGCCGTGCTCTATATCGAGTCAGACAACCTGCCGGTGATCCCGCAGGATCCGGAGCGACTGCCAGAAGTGGGGGATGTGGTGCTCGCCATCGGCAACCCCTACAACGTCGGCCAGACCATCACTCAGGGCATCATCAGTGCGACCGGCCGTACCGGCCTCTCCAGCATGGGGCCCGACAGCAATGGCCGCCAGGATCTGCTGCAGACCGATGCCGCCATCAACGAGGGCAACTCGGGTGGCGCGCTGGTCAACGGCCGTGGCGATCTGGTGGGTATCAACACTGCCACCTATCACCTCAACGGCAATCAGGAGAGCTACGGCATCAGCTTCGCCATCCCCTACCGGCTGGCAAAACGGATCATGGATGAGCTGATCGCCAACGGCCGGGTGATCCGCGGCTACCTCGGGATCTCCAGTGTCGAGATCAACCCCATAGTCGCGCGGATGATGAACCTCGGCGACCTGCGTGGTCTGGTGGTGGAAAGTCTGGATCCCAACGGCCCGGCGGCCAAAGGCGGCCTGCAGCGAGGGGATGTGCTGCTCAAGATCAACGGAGAGGCCATCAGTGGCGTACGCAGCGCCATGGACAAGATTGTCGAGAGCCGTCCCGGCACCAAGCTGACCATCTCGGTATTCCGCTCCGGCAAGCCGCTGGAAGTGGTGGTCACCATAGAGGAAGACCTGCGCTATCAGCAGAGAACGGCCAGCTCGAGCGCAGCATCGGCCAGCTAGCGTCACTCCTTGTTATGAGAAGGGCGGGAAACCGCCCTTTTCCATATCTGTCCCCTCGGCTACGTCTCTTATCGTGAGATGACTCACAGTTTCCCGCAACGCTTGCCCTGCTCCCGCCCCCCGATTTGTGCGCTACCGATCACACAAAACCGGTCCCAATAAGCACTCTTTTTGTCTTTTCAGTATCCAAACGCTCACTTTGGGGCCATTTCCTCAGGGATTTCCGCTTCGAATCGGAAAAACACTGCCTCCTCCACATCAACGCGCAGGCTTAGGGTAACGCCATACCTTCTGCCAGCCTTGGAGAGCAGACATTGCAAACAGAGATTCACGACCAGACCCTGACCCCGAACAGCCCGGAGTTGCTGCGCCAGACCGATCATATCCTCGCGCGCATTTATCCCCTGCTGGCCGAACAGGGCATCATCCCCAACGAGGTGCAACAGCAGATGCTGGCCTCCCATGTCAAAGCCATGGTGTGGCGCTCCCACAGCGGCGAGCCCCTGCCAGAGGTTGACCTCAGCCTGTTTGAAGAGATCTCCCCCCTCTCACTGCGTCTCGCCGAACAGGTCGTCAGCTGGCTGGACCAGCTTGCTTATGAGGAGGCACACCTCTTGTCCGTCCATTTTGAAGTCGCCAAAGAAAACGAACTCAGCTCGGTGCAGAACCACTAACTCAAGGAGAAATCGATATGACAGCCATCAAACTTGTGATTGGAGACCGTCTCGGCAAGGGTCAGAAAGTGGGTGCAGGTGCGGAAGCCGCCGGGGCCAACGTGACCATCATCCCCGGCATGGCCGCTGACATGAAGCTCGGCGACGTGATGAACAAGGAGCAGGCGGATCTCGGCATCTCCTTCTGCGGCAGCGGCGGCGCCGGGGCGATCACCGCCCAGACCAAATACGGCTACAAGTGCCGCTACGGCATGCGCTCTGTTGAAGAGGGCGTCACCGCCATCAACGAAGGGTGCGTGGTGCTGGGCTTCGGTTTCATGGACAAGGAAGAGCTGGGCCAGAAGCTGGTCGAAGCCTTCGCCAAAAAGCACGGACGCGCCTGATGAAAGAGAACTTCACCACCCAGGTCATCGTCAACGGCAAGGGGACGACCCGCCAGCAGGCGTTTGCCTCCGCCCTCAGCCAGGTGCAACCCACACTGCTCAAAAACAACCAGCAGGTACTGCTGCGCATTGAGCCGGTCGATGTACAGGTGCTCAAAGCCGAGGAGTCGGTACGGGTGGAGAAGTTCCTGTTCTTCTTCCTGCCGCGCCAGCGCCGCGAATACCGCGTCCAGCTGGAGATCAAGGTTCAGGTCACCAGTCTGGATGTCGCCAAGGTGACGTTCACCCAGGTGTGATGCCTGCGCAGGCACAACCCCACAAGAAGGATACGTTGGATGTTTCTAATCATTTTTATCAAGTCACTCATCATTGGCGGCCTGGTTGGCGTCGGGGTGGGGGCCGGCGCGGCGCGGATGTTCCACGCCCCGACCGTACAGGGCATGGGTGCCTTCCGCACCCTGGGCGAACTTAACTCCTGCGAAGGGGATCCCGCTTCCCACTTCTCGTTTGGTCTGGGCTTCTTCTTCAACGCCTGGGCCTCGACCGTGGCGGCAGGCGCCTTCACCCAGGATGTGGATCACCGCATCATCCCGCACTGGGCCACGGCGGCACTGCTGTTCAAGAACCGGGATCTCGCCACCACCCTGCACGACCCGAAAAAGATGGCCATCGCCGGCGGCATCATAGGTGCCATCGTGGTTGCCTTCCTCAACAGCACGGCCGCAGCCGTCCCTGCTGCATTGCAGGTCACTGCGGTCAAGGTGCTGGTACCGGCCGCCAACCTGCTGGTCAACACCGTCATGCCGGTGATCTTCTGGCTCGCTGCCATCGAGGCGGGCAAGAAATCCGGTTTCTGGGCCACCATCTTCGGCGGTCTGGCACAGCTCATCATGGGCAACGCGGTACCGGGCCTGGTGCTCGGCATCTTGATCGGCAAGGGTGTGGAAGAGAGCGGTTGGAACCATGTCACCAAGGTGATGATGGCAGCCATCGTCCTGCTGTTCGTGCTGAGCGGCTTCTTCCGCGGCTTCGACATGAAACTGATTGAATCCTTCCATATGGGCGTCCCCCTGTGGCTGGAAAGTGTCCATAACCTGCTGAGCGGCAAATAAGGGGTCACACCATGGATGAGAAACTGAAAAACAACTTCTGGTACGCCGACTGGTCCTTCCCCATCTTCGTCGGCCTGCTCTCGGCCGGGGTCTTTGCCGGTACCCACATGTTCTATCTGTACGGGGTCGGTGCCTTCAACGAGGTAGCCTTCGTCGCCATGCTGAAAGCCGGAATGGACACGGGAGCCTACGGCGCGGTAGCCGCGTTCGGTGCCAGCTTCCTGTTCGCCCGCATCATCGAGGGATCCCTGGTGGGGATCCTGGATATCGGCGGCGCCATCCAGACCGGGGTCGGCCTCGGAGTGCCAGCCCTGCTGCTGGGGGCTGGCATCGTCTATCCGGTGGAGAACTTCGGCGCCTCGTTGGCAACTGGCATGGGGATTGGTCTGGCCATCGGCTACGTCATCATTCTGGCGCGCAAGTTCACCATCAACCAGAGCAACTCCACCTACGGCGCAGACGTCATGATGGGTGCTGGCAACAGCTCTGGCCGCTTCCTCGGCCCCCTCATCATCCTCTCCGCCATGGGCGCTTCCATCCCCATCGGTATCGGTTCCCTGCTGGGTGCCCTGCTGTTCTACGTGTGGGGCAAGCCCATCACCGGCGGTGCCATCCTGGGAGCCATGCTGCTGGGTACCTTCTTCCCGGTCGCCCTTGTGTAAGTACCAGCCGCCCTGCGGGGCGGCTCGCCAGAGGTTCTCAGCATGTACGACATCATCATCAAAGCGGGGCGCCAGGGAGATGGCCAGCTCGTCGATATTGCCATCAAGGAGGGCAAAATCGCCGCCATCGGCTCCCTGCCGGAGATGGCAACGGCGCGGCAGATCCTGGATCTCGGCGGCCGGGTGCATGTGAGCGCCGGCTGGATCGATGGCCACACCCACTGCTACCCCGCCTCCCCCATCTATCACGATGAGCCGGACAAGGTGGGCGTAGAGTCCGGCGTCACCACCGTCATCGACGCCGGCAGCACCGGAGCCGATGATGTGGATGACTTCCAGCAGATCGCTGCTGGCTGCAAGACCCGGGTGCATGCCCTGCTCAACATCTCCCGCATCGGTCTGCTACGCCAGAACGAGCTGGCGGATAGCCGGGACCTCGATATGGATCTCGCCTCGGCAGCCATTCGCCGCCACCCCGACTTTATCGTTGGCATCAAGGCGCGGATGAGCGGCAGCGTGGTAGGTGAGAATGGCCTGCAACCGCTGCGCATGGCCAAGGCGCTGCAACAGGCCCACGGCCAGCTGCCGCTGATGGTGCACGTGGGTAACACGCCGCCGGATCTGGACGAGATAGTCGCTCTGCTGGGGGATGGCGATCTGCTGACCCACTGCTTCAACGGCAAACCCAACCGCATCCTGACTCCGGCTGGCGAGCTGCGGGTCGCGGTGCGCGAGGCGATGCAGCGGGGCCTGTTGCTCGACATCGGCCACGGCGGCGCCAGCTTCAGCTTCGAGGTGGCGGAGCTGGCTATCCGGCAGGGGATCCTGCCCCGCACCATCAGCTCCGACATCTACTGCAAGAACCGCATCAAGGGGCCGGTCTACAGTCTGGCCCACGTGATGTCGAAGTTTCTCGCCATCGGCATGACGCTGGAGCAGGTGCTCGCCTGCGTCACCCATCAGGCCGCCGATGCCCTGCGCCTTTCCGGCAAGGGGCGGCTTGAGGTGGGCGCCGATGCCGATCTGACCCTGTTCGAGGTCGTCAGCGGCCCGACCCTGTTTATGGATACCGAAGCCCAGTCTCGCTGCGGTGACCAACAACTGCACCCTCTCGCCGTCCTGGTCGGTGGCGAACTGGTTCTGACTCACTATGGGAAATCACACCATGCCTTCTGTTTATGAGAAATATCAGCTCAAACCGGTGATCAACGCCTCCGGACGCATGACCATTCTCGGCGTCTCCACCCCCGAGCAGGAGGTGGTCGATGCGGTCAATTTCGGCCTGGGCCACTACTTCGAGGTCAAGGATCTGGTCAACAAGACCGGCGCCTACCTGGCTGGCCTGCTGGGAGTGGAAGATGCAGTGGTCATTTCTTGTGCCAGCGCCGGCATCGCCCAGTCAGTGGCCGCCGTGATAGTGCGCGGCGACCCCTACCGCCTCGAGCACCTGCATGCCCACCCCCATGACGTGCCAAGCGAAATCGTGCTGCCCAAGGGACACAACGTCAACTTCGGCGCCCCGGTCGGCACCATGGTCAATCTGGGTAGTGGCAAAGTTATAGAGGCCGGTTACGCCAACGAGTGTTCCCCGGCCCAGCTGGCCGCCGCCATCAATGCCAACACAGCAGCCATCCTCTACATCAAATCCCACCACTGCGTGCAGAAGAGCATTCTGTCGGTGGCCGAGGCAGCCGAGGTCGCCAAGGCCCATGGGCTCCCGCTCATCGTCGATGCGGCGGCCGAGGAGGATCTGCGCCTCTACTACAACCAGGGAGCGGATCTGGTCATCTACAGCGGCGCCAAGGCCATTGAAGGCCCCACCAGCGGGCTGGTAGTTGGCAAGCGTCAGTATGTGGAATGGGTCAAGCAGCAAGCCAACGGCATCGGCCGCGCCATGAAGGTAGGCAAAGAGGGGATCCTCGGTCTGACCCACGCCATTGAACGCTATCTGGCCAAAGAGAAAGAGAGTGGCACCGCCATGGTCGCCAAGATGAGCCCCTTCATCGAGCGTCTCAACCAGCTGCCCGGAGTCACCGCCAAAGTGGTGTGGGACAGCGCAGGGCGTGACATCGCCCGCACCGATATCGCCTTTGACCACCAACAGATCGGCATGACCACAGTGCAGGTCGTCACCCGTCTGCAACAGGGCACGCCTGCCATCTACTGCCGCGGCTACAAGGCCAACGAGGGGCACATCGAGATCGATGTGCGCAGCGTCACCGTGCCCCAACTCGACCAAATCCACTCTGCCATTGCCAACCTCGTTCAGGAGAATCGCTGATGTCCCTTACCCCCAACTACTACCGTGATCGGGTCTGTCTCAACGTGCTGGCAGGTTCCAAAGAGAATGCCATCGAGGTGTACGACGCAGCCGAAGGCCACGTGCTGGTCGGTGTGCTCTCCAAAAACTACCCGGATATTCCCTCCGCAGTTGCCGATATGAAGGAGTACGCCAAGCTTATCGACAACGCCCTCTCCATCGGACTGGGCGCCGGGGATCCGCGCCAATCCGCCATGGTGGCCGAGCTGGCCTGCCAGCTGCAGCCACAGCACGTCAACCAGGTGTTCACCGGTGTCGGCGCCAGCCGGGCGCTGCTCGGCCAGTCAGAGACACTGGTCAACGGGCTGATCTCCCCTACCGGCATGCCGGGCATGGTAAAGATCTCCACCGGTCCACTCAGCGCCGGGCAGCCCGATGGCATAGTGCCCATCGATACCGCCATTGCCCTGCTCAAGGACATGGGCGGCAGCTCGGTCAAGTTCTTCCCCATGGGTGGGCTGGCCTGCCGCGACGAGTATCAGGCAGTGGCCGAGGCTTGTGCCCGCCACGGCTTCTGGCTGGAGCCCACCGGCGGCATCGATCTGGAGAACTTCGAGGAGATAGTGCGGATTGCGCTGGACGCCGGAGTCGAGAAGGTGATCCCTCACGTCTACAGCTCCATCATCGACAGCGCGAGCGGGCACACTCGCCCCGAGGATGTGCGCACTCTGCTGGCCATAGTGAAACGACTGTTGGCCTGATGGCAGTCACGGCGCCGGTTCAATCACTGACCGGTGCCTGGCTTGTTGATGACCCACTTGTTAACATCGACCCTTTATCTCGCAACAGGAGTCTTGCATACCCCCTATGATCAAGCTGCCCCACCCCAGGCTCCATCAACTGCTGATCCAGCTCCATGCCGAACCACTGCCACAGGAGGAGCTGGCTCGCCGCCTCAATGTCTCCACCCGCACGGTGCGCACCGATGTGGCGACCCTCAACGAACTGATTGCCACGCACGGCGCTCACCTGATCCACCAGCGTGGCAGCGGCTACCAGCTGAAAATCTACAATCAGGGACTGTTCGACGCTCTGCTGGCGGCCCAGGGTCAGGATAGCGGCCTGCCACGCACCAGCCGGGAGCGGGTGCTGCACCTGCAGATCCTGCTATTGACAGCAGAGCAGGGGATCAAGCTCGATGAGCTGGCTGATACCTGGTATCTGAGCCGGGCGGCACTGCAGGGGGATATGGCGGAAGTCCGCGAGCAGCTCAGCCACTTCAGGCTCAGCGTTGAGAGCAAACCCCGCCTGGGGATGCGCATTCAGGGGGAGGAGACGGCGATCCGGGCCTGTTTGACCCAACTGCTCTATCAGGAGTTGCTGCACAACAACCAGTTGCAAACCCTGCTACCCAACCTTTGCCCCAGCAAGACGATGGAGGTAGTGGGCAATCACATCCATGCCCAGCTTGCCCGACATCAGCTGCGTCTCGCTGACGAGAGCTTGCAGCAGCTCGCCATCTACTGCGCCGTTGCCCTGCTGCGTCAGGCATCCGGTCACGAGTTGCGCCACTTCGCCAGCGAGGATCTGACTCTGCCGCTGCTGGCAGTATCTCGCGATATATATGCGGTATTGCCAACCCTGACGCCCCCCGTAGAGGACGAGATCGCCGGTCTCGCCATCCAGATCCAGGCGCGCCTGATTGCCGATACTCCCCAGCTCAGCCCGGCGATGGCCGCCGAGAGCGAACAGCTGGTGGAGCATCTGCTGACCTACATTCATCAACACTACCCTTACGACCTGCGAGGCGACCAACAGCTGCGGGCCGACCTGCAAACCCATATCAGCGCCATGCTGCTACGGGTTAAATACCAGATTGGCAACCACAACCCGCTGGCCGATCACATCAAGCAGTACTACCCCCTCGCCTACGACATCACGCTGGCGGCCATTTCGGAGTGGATCAAGCAGACCCCCTACCGATTGACCCACCACGAGATCGGCTATCTGGTGATCCATATCGGGGTCGGGCTGGAGCGCCATTACGACATCGGCTATACCCGCCGCCCGCAGGCGCTATTGCTTTGCGATGCGGGCAACGCCACCTTCCGGGTGCTGGAAGCACGCATCAAGCGGGAGTATCCCCAGTTGCAGCTGACCACGCTGGAGTCGGTGCGGGATTACGAAGGGCTGGCGCAGATCGCGCAGGACTTTGTCATCAGTACCGTCAAGGTGAACGAAAAAAACGCCCCCGTGGTACTCGTTGCCCCCTTCCCGACCCAATACCAGCTGGAGCAGCTTGGCAAGCTGGTGCTGATCGACCGCACCCGCCCCTACATGCTCGACAAATATTTCGATGCCGACCACTTCATGGTGGTCAAAGAACCCCTTACCCAGGCCGAACTATTTGCCCGCATCTGTGATCAGCTGGAGGCGGAAGATCTGGTGGAGAGCGGCTTCAGAGCCTCACTGCAGGAGCGGGAGCGGATCGTATCCACCATGCTGGGAGAAGGGATCGCCCTGCCCCACTCTCTCGGTCTGCTGGCGCGCCGCACTCTGGTGTACACCGTACTGGCACCGCAGGGGATCGACTGGGGCAACGGGGAAATCGCGA
This sequence comes from Aeromonas sp. FDAARGOS 1419, assembly GCF_019047045.1. Taxonomy (NCBI): domain Bacteria; kingdom Pseudomonadati; phylum Pseudomonadota; class Gammaproteobacteria; order Aeromonadales; family Aeromonadaceae; genus Aeromonas; species Aeromonas sp. FDAARGOS 1419. Next base: position 3,860,838 of record NZ_CP077209.1, on the reverse strand, counting down.
CGCTCATCTTCGTGCTGGCCATCAGCAAGGCCGACTACGAGGAGGCGATGGGTCTCTACGACCTGTTTCTGGCACTGATGAACGAAAAAGCCAGCAGGAATCTGCTGGCTTGTCGGGATTTTGCCAGCTTCAAAGCGCTGGCGCGTACCGGTTCATAACATAAAACGAGGAGTGACTACTCCTCATTGAAGCCGGAGGTGAACAGCTCCACCACGGCGGCCAGGGCCTCGACCTCTTCGGGCCCCTCAACCTGCACTTCCACCTGCCGCCCTTGCGCCGAATCCAGCATCAGCAGGCCGATGATGCTGTCAGCATCGGCCTCCACACCATCTTCATTGCGCAGTAGCACGTGGGCATCGAAACCCTGCACCAGCTCGAACAGCATCATGGCAGGTCTGGCATGAATACCCAGCTTGTTTTTCACTTCGACCGAGGCGGAAACAGTCATCGGGTCGTCCTATTGGTCCGTCAGGATTGGGGGGCACTCTTGTCGAGAGTGCGGTGGCGGATCTGCACGTTCTTGCCAAGCAAACGGAATGCACTGGCCAGCCGCTCTGCAATAAAGACCGAGCGGTGCTGACCACCGGTGCAACCGATGCCGACCGTGAGGTAGCTGCGATTGTTGCGCTCCAGATGGGGCAACCAGGTCGCCAGCATATTTTCGATCTGCTGGGTAAACAGCATCACATCAGCTTGCGCCGAGAGGTAGTTGGCAACCGGCTCATCCTTGCCAGTGAACGGCTTGAGCTCGGGGATCCAGTGCGGATTGGGCAGGAAGCGAGCATCGAACACGAAGTCGGCATCCTTGGGAATGCCGTACTTGAAGCCGAACGACTCGAACACCAGCACCAGCTCGTTCTCTTTCTTCCCAAGCACCCGGGTCTTGATGAGCTCGCTCAGGTCGTGAATGCTGAGGGTGGTGGTGTCGATACGCAGGTCAGCGGTCGAGGAGATGGGCGCCAGCAGGTGGGTCTCCTCCCGAATCGCCTCATCCAGCGACAGCTTGTTGCGTGAGAGGGGGTGCAAGCGGCGGCTCTCACCATAGCGCTTGAGCAGGGTGCCGTTGTCGGCGTCGAAGAAGAAGCTGGAGAACTCAACCCGCCCCTCATTGCGCACTTGAGCCAGCAAATTTTCCAGTTTCTCCGGATCGCTCGGCAGGTTGCGCACATCAATACTGACCGCCAGCTTGTCGTACTGGCTCTCCACCGAGACAATCAGCTGGGGCAACAGATTGACCGGCAGGTTGTCCACACAGTAGTAACCCAGATCTTCCAGCACTCGCAGGGCTACCGTTTTACCGGAGCCCGAACGTCCACTTACCACGATTAACTGCATCTTGTTCCCTCACGCCAAAACGGGTGTCTCATCCTTGGCCTGCTGTCAGGCCGAGGTCATGATCTGATAGAGCTCTTCGTCGCTGGTTGCCTGACGCAACTGGCGGCAAACCGCCTTGTCACCCAGCTTGGAAGCCATCAGAGAAAGGGTCTTGAGATGCTGCTTGCACTCGCTTTCCGGCACCAGCAAGGCAAACAGCAGGTCAACCGGTTGATTGTCGATGGAGTCGAAAGGAATAGGGTCGGCAAAGGTCATCAGGATCGCGGTTGGCGGGAACTCATCGTCAATGCGACCGTGGGGGATCGCAATACCGGCACCGATCCCGGTACTACCCATTTTTTCGCGGGCCAGTAAGCATTCAAACAGCGCCTGGCGGGAGGTGCCAAGGCGTTCGGCGGCCAGCTCGCTGATGATCTCGAGGGCGCGTTTCTTGCTGGTACAAGGGACTGCACTCTTGGTGCAGTCCCGACTCAGTATGTGTTCAAGTTGCATGGTTATTTTTTATTTAACTTATCTTTGTGCTTGATGATCTGCCTGTCCAGCTTGTCGAGCAAGGTGTCTATCGCAGCATACATATCGGCATGTTCAGAGTTGGCAAACACTTCGCCACCGCTGACGTGCAATTTGGCTTCCGCTATCTGGTTCAGTTTTTCCACGCTAAGCACCACATGAACATTGTTGATGTGGTCGAAGTGACGCTCGAGTTTGGCAAATTTGTTATTCACATAATCACGCAGAGCTTCGGTGATCTCGACATGGTGTCCGGTCAGGTTAATTTGCATAACATCATCCTTTTGTTTGCCTAAACCAGGCGTTTGCGCTGATTGGAAGGTGGGATAAACAAGGATTCGCGATACTTAGCGATCGTGCGTCTCGCCACCATAATACCCTGTTCGGCCAGCAAATCCGCGATCTTGCTATCACTTAACGGCTTGGCAGGATTCTCTGCCGTGACCAGCTTCTTGATGAGCGCGCGAATTGCGGTCGATGAGCACTCTCCTCCTCCTTCGGTGTTCACATGGCTGGAGAAAAAAAACTTCAATTCGAAGATACCACGGGGGGTATGCATGTACTTCTGGGTCGTCACCCGGGAGATGGTCGACTCATGCATCTCCACCGCTTCGGCGATGTCATTGAGCACCATCGGCTTCATCGCCTCTTCACCATACTCGAAAAAGCCCTGTTGCTGCTCGACAATGCAACTGGCCACTTTCAGCAGGGTGTCATTGCGACTTTCCAGGCTCTTGATGAACCACTTGGCTTCCTGCAAATGGGAGCGGATAAACTGGGTGTCGGTGCTGCTGCGGGCGTTGCGGGCCATGGCGGCATAGGTCTCGTTGACCCGGATGCGGGGGGCGGAGTCGGGATTGAGCTCGACCACCCACTTGATGCCCTTCTTGACCACGGAGACGTCGGGGATCACGTACTGGGAGTCGCTCTGGATGATGCCGTTGCCGGGACGCGGCTCCAGCAGCTGGATCAGATCCAGCACCTCCTTGAGGTCGCTCTCCTTGAGTTTTGTCTTGCGGGCGAGGGTGCGGTAATCCCGGTTGCCGAGCAGCTCCATGTGCTCGAGGATCACCTCCTTGGCCTCGTTGAGCCAGGGGGTCTGCGGGTCATACTGATCCAGCTGGATCAGCAAACACTCCTGCACAGAACGGGCTGCAATACCGACCGGATCGAAGTGCTGCACCCGCTTGAGTACCGCCTCTACCTCATCGAGCTCCACCTCTACGTCATCGCTGGTGACGGCAGCCTGGATATCCTCCAGCGCAACGGTCAGATAACCGGATTCGTCGATAGCATCGATGATGGCGAGCGCGATGGCGGCATCCACATCGCTGAACGGTGTGAGCCGCATCTGCCACAGCAGATAATCCTGCAGGTTTTCGGTGGTTTCACCCTGATAGACGCTATCTTCCCCATCGTGGATGGGGCCCGCGCTCTGGGCGGTGCCGGCAGAGTAAACCTCGTCCCAGGTGGTATCCACCGGCAACTCATCCGGCATCTGCTCCTGGGCCATGGCATCGCTGGAATCCAGCTGGCTGGCATCGACCGGCGCTTCCGGACTGGTCTCTTGCGCCTCGCTCTCTTCCTGCTCCAGCAGAGGGTTGTTTTCGAGCGCTTGCTGAATTTCCTGCTGAAGTTCCAGAGTGGAGAGCTGGAGCAGACGAATCGCTTGTTGTAATTGCGGCGTCATGGTCAGGGACTGACCGAGACGCAACTGTAATGTCGGCTTCATCTACGTCGGGATATCCTTATGTTCAGCGAGGCACTCGTCAAAGGAAATGAAGGCATGCCCCCTTACTATAGACTGAATTGATCGCCCAAATAGACGCGCTTGACCTGCTCATCGGCAAGGATGTCAGCCGGTGCACCTTCGGCAATCATCTTGCCGTGGCTGACGATATAGGCCTTCTCACATACGTCCAGAGTCTCTCTGACGTTGTGGTCGGTAATCAAGACGCCAAGGCCTCTATCTTTCAGATGCTGAATGATCTTCTTGATGTCTATCACAGAAATCGGGTCAACCCCTGCAAAGGGTTCATCCAGCAGAATAAAACGCGGCTCAGCCGCCAGCGCACGGGCGATCTCGACCCGACGGCGCTCACCGCCGGAGAGGCTCTGACCCAGGTTGTCGCGAATGTGGGTGATGTTGAACTCTTCCAGCAGTTGCTGAACCTTGTCCTCACGCTCCTCGCGACTCAACCCCTTGCGAGTCTGCATCACTCCCATCAGGTTGTCGAACACCGACAGGCGACGGAAGATGGAGGCCTCCTGCGGCAGGTAACCGATGCCGTTACGCGCCCGCACATGCATGGGCTGCAGGCTGATGTCCTGATCGTCGATGGTGATGAGACCGGCATCGCGTTGTACCAGCCCCACGATCATGTAGAAGGAGGTGGTCTTGCCCGCCCCGTTGGGGCCGAGCAGGCCGACAATCTGGCCGGTGCCCACTTCAAGGCTGACGTCACTCACCACCATGCGGCGCTTATAGCTCTTCTGCAGGCCCACTGCTTTTAACACTGCCATGGCTTATTTTCCCTGCTTCTTCTGGTCGGCGGGCTTGTCGAAATTCTCTACCTGATCCGGCAGGAACACGGTTTTGACCCGCTGGCTCGGGCTCTTGCTCTCGGCAATCATCTTCTGTTTGACGATGTCGTAGCGGATCAGATCGCCATTGACCTGGCTATCTTCCTGCTTGAGCTGACCGTTGCCGGTGATAGTCACCAGCCGGTTCTTCAGCTCGTAGCGGATGGTATTGCCGTGGGCATTGACCGGCTTGCCGTTATCCAGGATCTGGAAGAAGGTGGCGGGTTTGCCGTAGGCAGTCATCACCTCCGCCCCTTTCTCGCCGGAGCGGGTCACTACCACCTTGTCAGCCTTGATCCGGATGGTGCCCTGATTGATGGTCACATCCTCTTCGAAGGTGATGCGGTTGTCCTGCATCTCGGCCACCTGTTTGACGGCATCGACGTAGACCTTCTCGGCAAAGTCGGACTCTTTGGCAGTCACCGCACCACACAACAACAGGGTTGCGAGGGCCAGATTAGCGTTTTTCATTGAAATAGATGGCATGGCCTTGATCCAGTAACTCAAAATATTTGCGGTCCAGATGGCCCTTGAGGCCAACCCCTTGGGTCTGGAAATCCCGACCCAGAATGTTCACTTCCCGGTTGCTGCGCACATCCTGTGTCACCAGATCCAGCTCCAGATAGGGGGTATCCAGTGTGGAGATAAAGGAGGTGGGCAGCAGACCATCCAGATGCACCTTGTCCCGCAGGATGACGTTGTCGCCGGTGTTGAGCACGCCGGTTTCGGCGGTCACCTTCCACTCTGCGGCACCCTGATCGTCATACATGTAGACCACCGGCTTGTCGAAGGTGGCCTGCTCGAGGATTTGATAATACTCGGCGTAGGTCGACTCCAGCCGCTCGGTGCGCTTGCCGTTGATATCAAAACGGGTGGTCACCAGATCTTTGGCGACAAAATCCGGCTGATAGTTTTCGATTTTGACGGCGCTCTCAGGCACCAGCTCCACCTTGCCCAACTGCCAGGCAACCAACGCGACCAGAAACAGCAGGGCAAACAACAGGGTCTGTCTGCTCATACCGAGGCCTCGGGCTGATAATCGTCATGGCCCTGCGCCTGCAAAATGAGGTCACACACCTCGCGCACCGCGCCCATGCCACCGCCAAGCCGGGTCACCATATCGGCACGACTCAGCACCAGCGGATGGGCATCGGCCACGGCAATGCCGAGCCCACAGACCTGCATCACCGGCAGATCGATGGTGTCATCGCCCATATAGGCGGCCTGTTCAGCAGTCAGCCCCAGCTTGGCCAGCAGCGCTTCGAAGTGAGGCAGCTTTTTATCAGCCCCCTGCACCACATGAGCCACCCCCAGGCTTTTCATCCGATCGCTGACGATACGGGAGTTGCGCCCGGTGATGATGGCGATCTCGATCCCGGCATTGAGCAGTGCTCGCATGCCCGCACCATCGCGGGTGCAGAAGGTTTTCAGCTCTTCGCCGTTGTTTCCCATGTAGATGAGGCCGTTGGAGAGCACCCCGTCCACATCGCACACCAGCAGGCGGATTTGCGCCGCCTTGTCGAACTGGCTGCGCGTCACCGGACCATAGAGGGTCGGTACGTTTTGCATCAAATTACTCCGGCTTTCAGCAGGTCGTGCATGTTGAAGGCGCCGAGCGGGCGTTTCTCTTCATCCACGACCAGTAATCCGTTGATTTTTCTCGTTTCCATCAGCTTGACGGCTTCTGCAGCCATCATCTCTGGACCTACGGTAACACAGTTGGCCGTCATCACGCGGCTGATGGGGGTGTGATGGATATCGATCTGCTGGTCAAGAATGCGGCGCAGGTCGCCATCGGTAAAGAGCCCGGCCAGCAGGCCATTGCCATCGACCACCGCCGTCATACCGAGCCCCTTGCGGCTCACTTCCAGCAGCGCCTGGCTGATGGTGGCATCTATCCCCACCCGGGGCAACAGCTCGCCACTGTGCATCAGATCGCCAACCCGCAGCAACAGACGCTTGCCAAGGGAACCGCCCGGGTGAGAGAGGGCGAAGTCATCGGCGGTAAAACCGCGTGCTTCCAGCAGGGCGACCGCCAGGGCATCGCCCATCACCAGGGTTGCCGTGGTGCTGGAAGTGGGTGCCAGACCCAGCGGGCAGGCCTCTTTCTCCACCTTGATGCACAGATGCACGTTGGCCTCTTTGGCCATGGTGGAGGCGGGATTACCGGTCATGCAGATGAGCGGAATGCCGCGGCGCTTTAGTACCGGCAGCAGGGCCAGGATTTCGTCGCTCTCACCGGAGTTGGAGATGGCGATGATAAGATCGCCGCTGGAGATCATCCCCAGATCGCCGTGACTCGCTTCCCCCGGATGGAGGAAGAAGGCAGGGGTGCCGGTGCTGGCGAGGGTGGCGGCGATCTTGCTGCCGATATGGCCCGATTTGCCCATGCCGGTGACCACTATCTTGCCACCGCAGCGCAGCACCATTTCGCACGCCTTGTCGAAGGCGTCGTTCAGATACTGATAGAGTCCATCAATGGCTTGCTTTTCTGTGTCCAGCACCGCGCGGGCACTGCGACGAAAATCGAACAGTTCAGACACTTTCTCAGGCTTTACAGACATAAAGACACAGCTCCGGGCCGAAATTAGCTGCGGGATTATAAAAAAGTCTGCCCGGATAAGCGAATCGGATGGCAAGTCCCGCTCTCGATGACGCACTTTGTTACAGAAAACTGTCGTGCAAATGGGCTTGCAGCCTGTTCAATAGTTGTTCCTTGCTGTTGCTTAGACCTAGACTACCCCATAAAATTCGCACCTCATTTACACCGGATGGACAATTGTTTGAACAATGACCTGATCACCATCTCCGATCTGACCTTCAGTCACGGAGATCGGCTGTTGTATGACGGGATCAACCTGACCATTCCTCGTGGCAAGGTAACCGCCGTCATGGGCCCGAGCGGCATCGGTAAAACCACCCTGCTGCGGCTGATCGGTGGCCAGCTCAAGCCGGAGTCCGGTCACATTCTGTTTGACGGGGAAGATATCCCCACCCTCTCCCGTTCGCGCCTCTATGAAGTGCGCAAGCGGATGAGCATGCTGTTCCAGAGCGGCGCCCTGTTTACCGGCATGACGGTCTACGACAACGTGGCCTTCCCGCTGCGGGAGCACTCCGGCCTGCCGGAGGAGCTGATCCACACCATCGTCATGATGAAACTGCAGGCGGTGGGCTTGCGCGGCGCAGCGAAACTAATGCCCTCCGAGCTCTCCGGCGGCATGGCGCGCCGGGCGGCGCTGGCACGGGCCATCGCCCTTGACCCCGACCTCATCATGTATGACGAGCCGTTCGTCGGGCAGGATCCCATCACCATGGCGGTGCTGGTCAAGCTGATCAAGGAGCTGAACGATGCCCTCGGCATCACCTCCGTCATCGTCACCCACGATGTGAAAGAGGTGCTGAGCATCGCCGATTACGCCTACATCATCGCCAATCGCAAGGTGGTGGCGCACGGCACACCGGATCAGCTGCGCGAGGAGCACAATCCCGAAGTCGAGCAGTTCCTCAAAGGATTGCCCGATGGTCCTGTTCCGTTTCATTTTCCGGCAGGCGATCTGCTACAGGATCTCTGATGTTGATAAGTCAAATAAGCAAGCTGGGGCGGGTCGGAGTGCGGTTTATCAGCTCCGTCGGTCGCGCCACCATCATGTTGTTCCATGCGCTGGCGGGCAAACCCGAGCCGCGCAAGCACTTCCCGCTGCTTGTCCAGCAGTTGTATGTGGTGGGCGTACAGTCGGTAGCCATCATTCTGGTCTCCGGCCTGTTCATCGGCATGGTGCTCTCGCTGCAGGGTTACAACGTATTGAAGGATTTCGGCGCCGAGCAGAGTCTGGGGCCGCTGGTCTCCCTCTCCCTGCTGCGGGAGCTGGGTCCTGTGGTCACGGCGCTACTGTTTGCCGGCCGTGCCGGTTCGGCCCTGACCGCTGAAATTGGCCTGATGAAGGCCACCGAGCAGCTTTCAAGCCTAGAGATGATGGCGGTCGACCCGCTGCGCCGGGTGGTTGCCCCCCGCTTCTGGGCTGGCGTCATCAGTATGCCGCTGCTGGCCTTTATGTTCAGCCTGATCGGCATCTTCGGCGGCAAGCTGGTCGGCGTGGACTGGCTCGGCGTGGACGAAGGGGGCTTCTGGTCTGCCATGCAGGCCTCCGTCGACTGGCATGAAGACATCATGCAGGGCGCCATCAAGAGCCTGATTTTCGCCCTGGTGGTCACCTGGATTGCGCTCTTTAACGGCTATGATGCCAAGCCGACCTCGGCCGGGATCAGTCAGGCCACGACCCGAACTGTGGTCCACTCATCCCTCGCCGTGCTCGGCCTGGATTTTATACTCACTGCAGTCATGTTTGGATAAGGTAAAGATGAAGTTCAGCAAAGTAGAATTCCTGGTCGGCACCTTCATGCTGGCTGGCATCGGTGCCATTCTGGCACTGGCCCTGCAAGTGGCCGGTTTGAGCTTCAAACCGGAAGGAGAAACCTATACCCTGCGCGCGCATTTCGATAATATCGGCGGCCTGAAAGTCCGTTCGCCGGTCAAGGTCGGCGGCGTGGTGGTCGGTCGGGTCAGCGACATCGTACTGGACCCGAAAACCCAGGTGCCCGAAGTGACCCTGATGATGCAAAAGAGCGCTGGCGAGTTCGCCGATACCAGCTCCCTCTCCATCCTCACCTCCGGTCTGCTCGGCGAGCAGTACATCGGTCTGGCCCCCGGCTTCAGCGATGAGGAGATGGGCACCGAGATGCTCAAGGATGGCGACCTGATTGAAGACACCAAATCCGCCATCGTGCTGGAAGATCTGATTGGCAAGTTCCTCTACAGCCAATCCTCCGACAGCAAATCAGACAGCAAGAAGGAGTAACCATGTTCAAGAAAATCGCCCTGCTGCTGGGTCTGATGACCAGCATGCTCTTTTCCCTGTCTGCCCAGGCCGCAGTCGATGCCACCGATCCCAACGCGCTGGTGGATCAGGCTGCCAAGCAGACCTTTGCCCGCCTGAAAGCCGATCAGGCCCAAGTGAAGAGCAACCCGGATCACCTGCGGGTGATCATCCGCGAAGAGCTGCTGCCCTATGTGGACAACCGCTTCGCCGCCTACAAGGTGCTTGGCAACCAGATTAAAGAGACCACCGAAGCGCAGCGCAATGCCTTCGTCGAGGTGTTCACCGAGTACATGGTGAGCTCCTACGCCGATGCGCTGGCCCATTTTGACAAGCAGACCGTCAAGGTCGAGCCGGGCAAAGCTCCCAGCGGCAATATCACCGCCGTCAACGTCAGCGTGAAAGAGGCCGGCAAGCCGGACATCTTCCTCGAGTTCAAGCTGCGCAAGAACAACAAGACCGGCGAGTGGAAAGCCTTCGACATGGTGGCAGAGGGGATCAGCCTGCTCTCCGCCAAGCAGAGCGAGCTGGGCGGTTTGATCCGCCAGAACGGCATCGATGCGGTGATCGCCCAGTTGCGCGAGCACAACGCCAAGCCGCTGGTACTCAAACCATGACTCTCAGCGGTGAGCTGCAGGCGCCACAGGTCAATGACCTGTGGCAACGCCGCGCCGAATGGTGGCAGGACGACCAACTCGAGCTCGGCGGCGTCACCACCCTCGACTCTGCCGGACTGGCCCTGCTGGTCAAATGGGCCAAAGCCGTATTAGCGCGAGGCGCCACACCGCAACTGGTGGGCGCCTCCAGTGATTTCTATACCCTGGCCAACCTCTACGGGGTGGCCGGGCTGTTTCAGTCAACCCCGCTCACAACTGAGGACGCATAATGCAAGTCTCTGAAATTGAAGCGATACTCCTTGAGGCTCTGCCATTGTCCGAAGTCCATGTCAAAGGGGACGGTAGTCACTACCAAGTGATCGCCGTCGGTGACATGTTTGACGGCATGAGCCGGGTCAAGAAGCAGCAGGCCATCTATGCCCCGCTGATGGACAAGATCGCCAGCAACGCCATTCACGCCCTCTCCATCAAGGCGTTCACCGACGCCGAGTGGAAACGCGAACGTAAATTCCTATTGCCCTCCTGATTTGGTAACGAAGTAAAAATGGACAAATTCAAAATCGATGGTCGTTGTACTCTCAACGGCGAAGTGACCATCTCCGGCGCCAAAAACGCCGCACTGCCGATCCTGTTCGCGACCCTGCTCTGTGATGAAGAGGTACACCTCTCCAACGTGCCGCGCCTGAAAGATGTGGGCACCACCATCAAGCTGCTGGAGATGCTGGGCGCGACCACCAAGGTCAACGGCAACGTCACCGTGCTGACAGGTGCGGTGAACAACCATGTCGCTCCCTACGAGCTGGTGAAGACCATGCGCGCCTCCATTCTGGCGCTGGGCCCGCTGGCTGCCCGTTTCGGCGCCGCTGATGTCTCCCTGCCAGGCGGTTGCGCCATCGGTGCCCGTCCGGTCAACCTGCACGTCCACGGCCTGGAGCTGATGGGTGCCAAGATCACCATCGAAGATGGTTACATCAAGGCCCGTGTCGATGGCCGCCTGAAAGGCGCTCACATCCTGATGGATATGGTCTCCGTGACCGGTACCGAAAACCTGATGATGGCCGCCACCCTGGCTGATGGCCGCACCGTGATCGAAAACGCTGCACGCGAGCCGGAAGTGGTCGATCTGGCCAACTTCCTCAATACCCTGGGTGCCAAGATTCAGGGTGCGGGCACCGACACCCTGACCATCGACGGTGTCGAGCGTCTGCACGGCGGCAACTACAGTGTGCAGCCTGACCGCATCGAAACCGGTACCTTCCTGGTGGGTGCGGCAGTCACCGGCGGCAAGATCACCTGCCGCAAGACCGACCCGACCCTGCTGGAAGCGGTACTGGTCAAGCTGGAAGAGGCTGGCGCCCTGATTGAGAAGGGTGAAGACTGGATCACCCTCGACATGACTGGCCGCACCCTCAAACCGGTCACCATCAAGACTGCCCCCTACCCGGCCTTCCCGACCGACATGCAGGCACAGTTCACCGTGCTGAACGCCGTCGCCAAAGGCACCGGCATGGTCACCGAGACCATCTTCGAGAACCGCTTCATGCACGTTCCCGAACTGGTACGGATGGGTGCAGACATCGAACTGCAGGGCAACGTAGCCATCTGCCGTGACACCGAGCAACTCAAGGGTGCCCAGGTAATGGCGACCGATCTGCGCGCCTCCGCCAGTCTGGTACTGGCCGGCTTCGTGGCCGAAGGCTCCACCATCGTCGACCGTATCTATCACATCGACCGTGGCTACGAAGACATCGAACAGAAGCTGCAGGGTCTGGGTGGCCGCATCGAGCGCATCAAGGGCTGATAGCCCCCTGATCGCAGGCTGATAAAAAGGCCCCCTCCCGTTGGCGAGGGGGCCTTTTTCATGGTTTCGGTTCTGTTGAACTCGGGATCAGTGGCCCGCCAGCTTCATATTCTCTACCAGCACCGAGCCGGTCTTGAGACTGGAGCGCTCATCCTCGTCACGACCTACCGCCACGATATGGCTGAACATCTCGGCCAGATTGCCGGCGATGGTGATCTCCTCGACCGGATAGGCTATCTCGCCATTCTCGACCCAGAAACCGGCAGCGCCACGGGAGTAGTCGCCATTGACGATGTTGACCCCCTGCCCCATCAGCTCGGTCACCAGCAGACCGGTGCCCATCTCTTTCAGCATGCCTTGAAAATCCTGGCCAGTATTGGAGACCTGCCAGTTGTGGATGCCACCGGCGTGACCCGTAGTAGTCAGCCCCAGCTTGCGCGCAGAGTAGGAGGTAAGCAGCCAGCTCATCAGCTCACCGTTACGGATGATATCCATGTCGCGGGTACGCACCCCTTCGCCATCGAACGGGGTACTGGCGAGCCCGCCCAGCAGGTGGGGGAACTCCTGAATGGTGAGCCACTCGGGCAGGATCTGCTTGCCCAATTTGTCGAGCAGGAAGCTCGACTTGCGATAGAGGTTACCGCCGCTGATGGCCATCACCAAGTGGCCCCACAGGCCAGAGGCAGTGTCTGGGTGGAACAGCACAGGTGCATGACGGGTAGAGATCTTGCGGGCGCCGAGGCGGGAGACAGTACGCTCAACGGCTTCGTCGGCAATGCGCTGCGTGCTCCAGAGCCCGTCGAGGGTACGGCTGGAGGAGTAGCCGTAATCACGCTGCATGTCGCCATCCTGCTCGCCGATCAGCACGCAGCTCAGAGAGTTGCGCGATGCCGCATAACCTTTGACGAAGCCGTGGCTGTTGCCATAGACCTTGATGCCGAGATGGCTGGAGAAACCGGCACCGTCGGAGTGCTTGATGCGGGCATCGCGACCAAGCGCCAGCCGCTCGCACTCGATGGCCAGTTCGATGCCGCGCTGGGGATCCAGTTCGATTTGGTGGCACAGTTGCAGATCGGGGGCATCCCAGGCCAGCAGCTCGGCGTCCGCCAGACCGGCGCAATCATCGGCCGAGGTGTGGCGAGCAATCTCGATGGCCGCTTCAACGGCGGCACGAATGGCGGGTTTGCTCAGATCGGTGGTCGAGGAAGATCCCTTGCAACCATCGCGATAGACGGCGATGCCGAGGGCGCCATCCTTATTGAATTCAATGCTTTCCAGTTCACAACCCCGGGTGTTCACCGACAACCCGGTCTGCTTGCTGATGGAGACTTCGGCCAGCGAGGCGCCCAGTCCTTTGGCTATCTCCAGGGCTTCGGCAACCACGGCCTCGAGATGGGCTTGATCCTGGCGGATTTGGTCTTGCTGATCCATAACTCACATCTGTATGAAAGAAGGAAAGGGGGTAAGCATATCAGACCCCTGCGCCCAGCGGGAGAAGCTGGTAACATATCCGCCAAACGTGAATGACAGGAATCAAGAGACCGATGAGTCAATATCAAGACGACAACGAGTTCGAAGACTGGGGCCCCAGCAAGAGCCAGCTCAAGCGCGATGCCGAAGCATTGCAGAAAATGGGGGAAGAGATCGTCTCCCTCAGCCACAGCGAGCTGGAAAAAATCCCGTTGGATGAAGAGCTTGCAGAAGCTGTCGAGCTGGGTCGCAAACTCAAGCCGAAGAAGGATGAGTCCTTCCGTCGCCATCTGCAGTTCATCGGCCGCCTGATGCGCAGCCGCGATATCGAGCCGATTGCCGAAGCGCTCTCCATCATCAAGAACCGTCACTCCACCGTGAATGCGCGCCTGCATCGCCTGGAGCAGTGGCGCGAGCGCCTGATCACCGAAGGTGACAGCGCCCTCAACGAGCTGATGTCCCAGTTCCACGAGCTGGATCGCCAGAAGCTGCGCCAGCTGATCCGCTCCGCCAACAAGGAGCGGGAGCTGAACAAGCCGCCGGTCGCCTACCGCGAGATGTACCAGTATCTGCGCGGCGAGATCGAAGACCTGCTGTGATCCCCGAAACACGCCTCCCCTCGGGGAGGCGTGTTTCTATTGATGCCTTTTCCTCTCCACATCCCCCGCCAGCCCTGCGCGTTTAATATATCCACCACTTTGCTACCCCAGCCATAACGGCCCATCTCAACAACCCCGTTAAATCGCCGCTTCAGAGCAGACCAAAACATAAATGTTAACAATTTGGCATCATTTTGTTTGACATATTGAACGGCCTTGGCAGACTGAAGAGAGGATCCAGGCTGTCGCTGCCCAGGCTGACCAACGATTCTGCCACCCGGCCCGACGCGGGATCCCATGACCATGCCTTGAGGCATGCCCTTGCCCTGCCGGTTTGCAAGGGCCTGCCCAAGGCGCAGGATGAGACTTCAACGCCAAGGATAATCAAGGTGCCCTATGCCAAATCCCCAGCCTCCCGCTCCCCGTAAACCTGTCGTGCTGATGACCATGGGCGCCCAGCCCCGAAACGGCCACGCCTATCAGGTGATGACCCACAAATACATCATGCCGCTGGTGGAGATAAGCGGCTGCGTCCCGCTGCTGGTTCCCACCTGCTGCGGCACCACCGATCTGGAGCAGTATCTGGATCTGGCTGATGGCATCTATCTGAGCGGCGCCGGTTCCAATATCGATCCAGCCCTCTACGGTCAGGAGAACCTCACGCCGGAGAAACAGCAGGACAGGGATCGCGACCTGTTCGATCTCCCCCTCATCAAGGGGGCGCTCGCCCGTGGCTTGCCGATCCTCGGTATCTGCCGCGGCATGCAGGAGATCAACGTGGCGCTGGGGGGAGACATCCATCAGAAGGTCTATAACGAGCCGGGTTATGACGATCACCGGGAGGATGCCGACGATCCGGTCGACGAGCAGTATGGGCCCAGCCATCAGATCAAACTGCTGCCGGGCAGCTGGTTTGCCGAACTGATGGGGGAAGAACAGATTCCGGTCAACTCCCTGCATGGACAGGGCATCAACCGGTTGGGGAAGGGTCTGGAGCCGTTGGCCCACGCCGAAGATGGGCTGATCGAGGCACTTCATGCCCCCGCACTGTCACCCTTTTTACTGGCAGTGCAGTGGCATCCGGAGTGGAAAGCCAATGAAAACCCCCACTCCATCAAGATCTTTCAAGCCTTTGGCGATGCCTGCCGCCAGCGTTGTGCATTGATGGCAGCGAGTTAACCCCTCATCGATTCAGTCGCCAAACCCGCGCGCCTTGAGCTTGGGCAGTCCACCCCGCTCGGGGCGCAAGGTGCGGCAGATATCCATCCCCTTGAGCCCGCGCTGGATATGATCAGGCGAATGGCCAAACACCATGCCGTTGCTGCGGTAGAGGTTATTGTCATCCAGCTCGAACTTCTCGCCGCCGATCAGCAACTGCTCGCGGCCATTGACCGTGTCACCCCGCTTGATGGGCACCTTCATGTCGCTCAGCACCTCGCCGGTGGCACACCCCTCGCGCCAGCGCGCCTCGCTGGAGAAGGGGGTAATGGCTATTTCACGCCAGGAGCCATCCCGGAATTCGACCCGATACTTCTCGGCCAGCAGGTCGCAGCCAGCCAATGGCAACAGGGCCATCAAACAGATGATTTTCTTTGAAAATTTCACTCAATCGCACTCCTTTGCCCGGTTCTTCACAGGATAAATAAATTGCCGCCCCAACGCACCATTTCCCCGCGCCGCAGCAGCTATGCTGGAAATAAAACCACAATAAGGTGCTGCTATGGCTGGCGAAAACCTCACCGCGCTACCGACGCTGATCTGGATTGGCGAACACCCGTTCTGGACCTTGCTCACCCTCTCCCTGATGCTGATCCACTTCTGGCGCCGTCCGGGACAGCGACGGGAGCTGCTCTCCGAGCTCAGTTTCGTGATGATAAGCGCGGTGGTGATCCTGCTGATCCAGCTGGAAGGGGGCTGGTTCAAACTGCCGCTGCCCCATCAATTGCTGATCGAGATCTCCACCCTGCTGGCTGGCCTTATACTGGTCAAGATATGGGGGATCCTGCTGTTCGAATTTCTACTCCCCCTCTGCCATGTGCGGATCCCGCGGATCATCGCCGATATCGTCATAACCATCGGCTATATCGGCTGGGGTCTGTTTCGCCTCTACGCCTCCGGCATGGCGCTCGGGGAGATAGTCACCACCTCGGCGGTGATCACTGCGGTCATCGCCTTCGCCATGCAGGACACCCTGGGCAACCTGCTGGCCGGGGTCTCCATTCAGCTCGACAACTCCATCGCTATCGGTGACTGGCTGCAAGTGGATACCACCCAGGGCCGGGTGGTGGAGATCAACTGGCGAGCCACCACCATCGAGACCCGCAACTGGGAGACTGTGGTCATCCCCAACAGCCACCTGCTTAAACAGCGCTTCACCGTGCTCGGGCGCCGTCGCGGCGAACCGCTGCAGTGGCGGCGCTGGGTCTGGTTCGATCTGACCCTGGATACCCTGCCGACCCAGATCATCGCGCTGATCGAGAAATCCCTGCGAGAGACCAAGCTCCCCTGCGTCGCCAAGCATCCGCAACCGGACTGCCTGCTGATGAACGTCGAAGGAGGGATTGCCCGCTATGCGGTGCGCTACTGGCTCACTGACCTGGCTCGCGACGATCCGACCGACTCCATGGTGCGCAGCCTGATCGACGCCGCCTTGCGCCGCAACGATCGCCGCCTCACCCCGCCGATCTTCAACGTCTTTATGGCCAAGGAGAAGCAGCATCTGGATGCCCGCCACAAGCGCCACACCGCCGAACGAACCGATACCCTGCGCAAGCTGCCGCTGTTTGCCATGTTGCAGGAGAACGAGCTGCTCCAGCTGGCCGATCAGGTGAAGTTCGCCCCCTTCGTCAGCGGCGACATCATGCTGGAGCAGGGGGATGTCTCCAGCTGGCTGTTCGTGCTGGTTAAAGGGGAAGCCGAGATGGTGGTCAATGTCGAAGGGCGAGAGCTGAAGCTTGGTACGCTCAACGCGGGAGACTTCTTTGGCGAACTGAGCCTGCTCACTGGCGAACCCAGCTCCTTCACTGTGCGGGCGGTGGCCACCGTCGAAACCTATCGCATCAATCAGGGGATGTTTCAGGAGCTGGTGATGCAACGGGAATCGCTGGTCGAGCCCCTCTATCGGGTGCTTAGCGACCGCCAGCAGGAGCAGCGGGCGCTGCTGGAGCGGGAGGCGGAAGCCATGAAGCAACCACCACAACAGCTTGATCTGCTTGATAAACTGATGAAGCTGTTCGGCGGAAGATGACGTAGCATGGCATCGAATTGAGGACGTGAAGAGAGAACCGCAGCCATGTTACTGACCACCCTGGCCCTTGCCGCCAGCCTGCAATTTGATTGTCCCGCCACCATCGAGAGTCGCCAGCAGCTGCTGACCCCGCAGCAGGGCTGGCAGGCGTTCACCCGCAATGACGATGGCAAACCAGACGAAACCCTCAGCCACCGGCTCGATAATCTGGCCCTGTACGACGGAGATCCTGCCGAGCTGGCCCAGCTCAAACCGGATAATGGCGACAGCGACGAGATCCACTACTGGAGCCAGCTCGATAGCAGCCTACGCCCGCTCTATCTGGTCTGCCGCTATCAGAACAGCGCCATCACCCTGCAGCAGGCGCTGCCCGTCGGCATCAGCTACTGCCGCGTCAACCAGCGCGATCGCTACACCCTGCTCGGGCTGGTTTGCCGCAAATAGCGGTCGTAACCCCTTGCCATACATCGCTATTCGCTGACAGCCATTGCCGCCTGAGCATGGCCACCGCCAACCTCGTCAGAGCAGCAGCTCGGCCAGCTCGGCCAGCTCCTCCAGCTCCACGTCCGGCAACAGTTGCAGCTGTTGCCACGGTTGCTGCCGCTCGTTGAGCCAGGCGGCGCGAAAGCCGTGCAAGCGGGCCCCCAGCACATCGGTCTCGGGATGATCCCCCACATGGAGGACCCGCTCTGCAGGCAGCTTGAGGGCGCTGCAGGTCTGCTCAAACATATCCGGCGCCGGTTTCATTCTGGCGCCCGCCCCCGCCTTGCAAACCAGCGTGAAGTAGCGTTCCAGTCCTGCCTGCGCCAGATCCAGATTGCCGTTGGTGATGACCACCAGCGGGTATCGCTCGGCCAGTCTGGCCAGTAGCCGATGGGTTGACTCGCTCACCTCTATCTTCGAGCGCTCTGCCAGAAACGCAGCAAACACCTGCTCCGCCTCGCGGCTGGCCTGCTGGTCGGCCATCCCCCCCGCGACCATGGCGGCGCGGATGGTCTGCTGGCGCGCCAGACTGACATCATGGCGTAGCTCGGGGGCGCCGTTCAGCACACTGCGCTTGAGTTCCAGCCAGCGCGGCTTGTCGAGCATGGCGGTGGCCAGATATTCGCTGCGCAGATGGCTCAGCATCCACTGCTCGGCGCGCACGATGGCGGGGCCGTTGTCATAGAGGGTGTCATCGAGGTCAAACGAGATGGCAGCAACCGGCTGCCAGCGGCGATAGAAGTGCATGGACTCTCCTCTGCAACGGGGCTCTGGGCCCGTTATTCATCGTCCTGTGCATCCGGGTCACGCTTGGCCCTGGGGTGAGCGCTGTCGTAGACCTTGGCCAGATGCTGGAAGTCGAGGTGGGTATAGATCTGGGTGGTAGAGAGGTCGGCATGTCCCAGCAGCTCCTGCACCGCCCGCAGATCGCCGGAGGACTCCAGCATATGGGTGGCGAAGCTGTGGCGCAGCTTGTGGGGATGGACGTGGGCGTTGAGCGCCTGCTTGTTGCCCCAGCCATCGAGGCGGGCCTGCACCGAGCGGGCCGACAGCCGCTGCTTGCGGCTGGAGACAAACAGCGCCTCGCTCTCGTCCCCGGCCAGCAGCGGGCGCACCTTGAGCCACTTCTGCAGCCACTCGACCGCCATCCGGCCGATGGGCAGCACCCGCTCCCGCGAGCCCTTGCCGGTCACCTTGAGCTGACGGTCGTCAAGCTTCAGATCCACCAGATTGATCCCTACCAGCTCGGCAAGACGCAGCCCTGAAGAGTACATCAGCTCCATGATGGCGCGATCCCGCACCGCCAGCGGATCCTGCTCGTCGGTGATGTTGAGCAGCTGGTGCATCTCGTCCACATCGAGGTTTTTCGGCAGCGGCCGCCCCTGTTTGGGGGTGACGATGCCACGGGCCGGATTGGCGGTCAGCCGCCCCTGCCGCACCTGCCAGTCGCAAAAGCTGCGCAGGGCAGAGACCTTGGTGGAAAGGGAACGAGGAGCTAGGCCCCCCTTGTGCATCCGGGTCACCAGAGTGCGCACCTGACTCGCCTCGAGCCGACCCCAATCAGTGAGCCCCAGGGCCACCAGCTCGGCGGTCATCGCCTCCAGATGGGCTTGATAGTTATTGCGGGTATGAGGGCTGAGCTGACGCTCAACCCTCAGGTATTCGATAAAGGCCGCCAGCTCGTCCGCCAGTTCCGCAGGCAGTGGCGGTGCGACGACGGGAGCTTTGGCGGGCGCCCTGGCCGGTGTTCTAGCCATGAGTCAACTCGGGCAGACGCAGTTGCAGCAGGCGCCCCAGTTGGCCCAGCAGCAGGGTGTCGTTGTGGGGAGTAAAGTGGCCGGGATCCGAGCTGGCGAAGGCCAGCACACCGAGATCGCCGAGCCGCATCAGGGCCACCGAGTTGACCAGCACATCGTGGCCAAACAGCGCCTGCTTCTCGCTCTGGCTCAAGCGGCCAAAGTAGTAATCCTGCCCCGGCAGACGCTGACCCAGCAGGGATTCGAGCTGCTTGCCCTGTGCCAGAAAGCGCTGCTCGGGCCCGCTCAGGGCAAACTTCTTGGGGTTGAGCCAGAGCCGCAGCCCGGTCAGGCGCAGCCGCTGGACAAAGGCCTTGCCCATCACGGCACTCACTTCGAACAGGGTCTGGCAACCGTACAGCTCGCCGTAGAGATCGGCATAGACCCGGAAGATCCGCTCGTTCTCGCTGGCGATCCCCATCAATTCGGTGATCTCCTGCTCCAGCTGTTCGATCCGCTCGCGCTGCCGCTCCAGCTGGCGCTCGACCAGCGAGACCGACCCTTTGCGTTCATGGGGAATGCGGATCCGGTCCAGCACGGCGGCATGGCGTTGGAAAAACTCGGGATAACGGGCCAGGTACTCCAGCACAGTGGCTTCATCCACCGATTGCTCCTGCCGTTTGAGTTCGCTCATAAATTGGTTGATCCATCAGAGAAATGGGGCTCGCTGCCCCGACATCATGGGCAAAGGGGGCCAACGCCCCCCGTACCTGAACCTTTATCGGCTAAACCTCTATCTGGCCGTCAAACACATGCTCGGCGGGGCCTGTCATATAGACCGGCTGGCCCGGCCCCTTCCAGGCGATGGTCAGCTTGCCGCCCGGCAGACTGACGGTGACCCGCTCCTTGAGCTTGCCCTGACTGATGCCAATTACTGCCGCCGCACAGGCACCGGTGCCGCAGGCCAGGGTCTCGCCACAGCCCCGCTCGAATACACGCAGTTTGATCTCGGTGGCGTTGACCATCTCCATGAAACCGACGTTGACCCGCTCAGGGAAACGCTCGTGGCGCTCCATGATGGCACCGAGCGTCTCGACCGGTGCATCGGCGACCGAAGGCACCTCGATGACGCAGTGGGGATTGCCCATGGAGACCACGCCACACATCACGGTATGCTCCTGCGCCCGCAGCAGATAGGTTTTCTCTGCCTTCTGGGCCCGGAACGGGATCTTGCCCGGCTCAAACTGGGGCACACCCATGTTGACCGTGACCTGGTTCTCCCCCTCCAGCTGCAACACGATGCGACCCCGGGCGGTACTGACCGCGATGCGATCCCGGTTGATCAGCCCCTTGAGACGCACGAAACGGGCAAAACAGCGGGCGCCGTTGCCACACTGCTCCACCTCGCTGCCATCGGCATTGAAAATGCGATAGTGAAAGTCGAGTTCAGGGTCATAGGGCGGCTCCACCAGCAGCAGCTGGTCAAAGCCGATCCCGAAGTGGCGATCTGCCAGCTTCTTGATGACGTCATTGCTGAAAAATACCTTCTGGGTGACGCCATCCACCACCATGAAGTCGTTGCCCAAGCCATGCATCTTGGAAAAATCTATCAACATCGTGCATTCCTGTGCTGTTAGGGCTGTAAAAATTCACCGAACCAAGGGTCGCCAAGCGCCATGAAGTCGTTGTCCAAAGCCCCATGCATCCTGAAACAATCTGTCAACATCGTGCATTCCTGTGCTGTTAGGGCTGTAAAAACTCACCGTCAACCGTTATGAAATCATTGTCCCAGCCTGCGCCATCAGGGCAGCAGGTGCTCACCGCGCCAGAGATCGGCCAACTGCTCCCGCTCGCGGATCAGGTGCGCCTCGGCACCATCCACCAGCACTTCGGCTGCGCGCGGACGGGTGTTGTAGTTGGATGACATGGTAAAGCCGTAGGCTCCGGCCGAACGCACCGCCAGCAGGGAGCCTTCGGCAATGGCTAGGGTGCGCTCCTTGCCGAGGAAGTCGCCGGTCTCGCACACCGGGCCCACCACGTCATAGAGCGCGGGAGCATGACCGGCGCGGCTATCCACCTCGATGATGTTCATCCAGGCGCCGTAGAGCGAGGGGCGCAGCATGTCGTTCATACCGGCATCGATCAGCGCGAAGTTGCGGGTCTCGCCCGGCTTGAGGTACTCCACCCGGGTCAGCAGCACGCCGGCATTGGCGACGATGGCGCGGCCCGGCTCGAACAGCAGGGTCAGATCCCGGCCCGCCAGCTTCTGCTTCAGCGCTTCGGCGTACTCGGTCGGATGGGGCGGCTGCTCGGAACCGTAGTTGACCCCAAGGCCGCCCCCCACGTCCAGATGATGGATATGAATGCCTTCCGCTGCCAGACCGTCGATCAGCCGCAGCAACTTGTCAGCCGCTTCCATAAAGGGATTCAATTCAGTAAGTTGCGAGCCGATATGGCAATCCACCCCGACGATCTCGATGTTCGCCATCGCGGCCGCCTTGCGATAGATGGCGGGCGCCAGCTCGATGGGAATGCCGAACTTGTTCTGCTTGAGGCCAGTGGAGATATAGGGGTGAGTACCGGCATCGATATCCGGATTGACCCGCACCGAGACGCGGGCCTTCTTGCCCATGCTGCCCGCCACCCGATTGAGGCGCTCCAGCTCGGCTTCCGACTCCAGATTGAAGCAGAGGATCTCTTTATCCAGCGCAAGGCGCATCTCCGCTTCGCTCTTGGCGACCCCGGAGAAAACCACCTTGGCCGGATCACCACCCGCCGCCAGTACCCGCGACAGCTCGCCACCGGAGACGATGTCAAACCCCGAGCCCAGACGGGCCAGCAGGTTGAGCAGCGCCAGATTGGAGTTGGCCTTCACCGCATAGCAGATCAGATGGGGAATATCGCCAGCGGCCTTGTCGAAGGCGTGCCAGTGGCGCTCGAGGGTCGCACGGGAGTAGACGTAAAGCGGGGTACCGTACTGCTCGGCAAGCTGTTGCAGCGAGGTTTGCTCGGCCTGAAGCTGGCCGTCGGCGTCGTAGTTAAAGTGATCCAAGGGGGCGGTTCCTTCCTAGAATGGGTGCGGCATTAGTGCGGCGCGGCCTCGGTGGCAGCCTCAGTGGTCGCAGGCGGTGCTGCTTGCGGTGTACTCTGGCTCTGTGGCTGCTCGGGGGGCGGCATATAGAGCGGCCCCTTCAGACCGCACGCGGCCAGCCCGAGGGACAGAAGAGTGGCAAGCAGACACTTGGTGAACTGAGTGATCATAATGGTTCGCTGCGAAAAAATTTTTGGCCCTCTATAATCGCACTCACATTGTTAAAAGCAACAGGATAAACCGATGAAGGATCACGAGTATCACGCCCTGACAGACGCCTTTTTCCAATATGTGGAAGACACGCTCGACGAGGGGTATCCGGATATCGACTGCGAACGCAGCGGCGGCGTATTGACCCTCTCTTTCGAGAACAAGACCAAGGTCATCATCAACAAGCAGGAGCCACTGCACCAGATTTGGGTCGCCACCCGCGAGAACGGCTTCCACTTCGAACTGCAGGGTGACACCTGGATCGACAACCGCTTCGGCCACGAGCTCAAGACGCTGCTGAGCCAATCCTGCACCGTCCAGGCGGGCGAAGAGGTGGTGTTCCCATGATTGACCTGCACCCGCAGGGCGCCCGTCATGCGGTGATCTGGCTACACGGGCTGGGTGATTCCGGCGCCGGTCTCGCCCCGCTGGTGGACGCGCTGGATCTGCCCGCCGAGCTACCGGTGCGTCACCTGCTGCCGGATGCCCCCGAGCGCCCCATCACCATCAACATGGGCTACAAGATGCGCGGCTGGTACGACATCAAGAGCTTCGAGGATCCCGCCGAGCGGGCCGTGGAGTCCCATGTCCGTGAATCAGCCAACCAGATTGCCGCATTGCTCGATCAACTGGTGGCCGACGGGTTTGCCCCCGAGCGCATCGTGCTGGCGGGCTTCTCTCAGGGCGGGGTGATTGCCTCCTTCACCGCGCTGCGCTATCAGACAACGCTGGCGGGCCTGCTCTGCATGTCCACCTATCTGGCCGCCCCAGACAAGCTGCTCGGCGAGATGAGCGAGGCTGCTCGCACCCTGCCCATCTGCTACATGCACGGCATCTATGACGATGTGGTGAGCCTGTCGCTGGGTTGGGATGCCAAGAACCGGCTGGAAAGCGCCGGGCTCGCCCCCGAGTGGCACGAGTACCCGATGCGTCACGAGATCTGCCGTCCGCAACTCGGCGACATTCGCAGCTGGCTGCTGGCTCGCCTCGGCGCCTGAACAACCGCAATAGCAAACGGCCTGCATCTGCAGGCCGTTTTTTATGGCGATTCCAACTGACGGGTCAGCCCACTTCTCGAGCGGGCGGCACCTGTTCGCGCAGAGTGCCCTGACTGCGATAGGGGATCACATCCAGCTCACCATTCACCTGTACTATCTCGTAGTACTGGGGCAGGTTGAAGTTGATGAACTGCCCATCATCGCTGAACCGCTCGTGATTGGAGGTGTAGAAGCGGTTGACCCCCGCCACCAGCTCATCCTTGTTGCCGGCGAAGTGCTGGTAGATCTCCACCCGGTTCGCCTCATCGAGGATATAGATGTTGGTGCCCGCATCACGGGTATCGAAGAAGAACTGCACCAAGCCTTCGCTGGCGTAGGCATCGACGATGCTCGGCAGATGCTGGCTGTGGGTCTTGTCGAGCCGCAGCGGCAGGTGATCCAGCTTGTTGTGGGAGATGTGGCGGTAAAAATCGATGGCGTTCTCCAGCTTCTTCACCGACACCCCGCGCCGCTCGAAGAAGATGCCGTACTTCTCGCGGCCAAGGGCCATGGTCTTGACCAGCTGCTGCTTGTCGCGGGCAAGGCGCAGGTCGATACACTCCGCCACCAGCGTCTGGAAGCGGGAGCGCACCAGAGAGCGGAAGTGCTGGCTGTAGCAGAACACCTCGATCATCTCGGGGGCGGCGGCATCCTGATGCATCTTGCCGAGGATGGTGGTGAGGGCATCGACCACGGCTTCATCCCCCTGGAAGTGCAGGGTGCGGATCTCGCTCCAGGAGTTGCGATAGACCAGATCCACCGAACCGACCAGACACTCCTGATTGCGGCCGAACGAGAAGACATCCACGGTGTTGGCGTCAAATTCGATCACCTGGCCGACCCAGTGGCTGGTCGGGTCCATCTCCAGATTGAGGAAGATCGAGAGCTGACGGATCTCGCACGGCCGACTGAGCGCCAGGTTGGTAGCCAGCGGGTACTTCTCGGGGAAGCAGCCGGAGAGATCGCGGCAGAACTGGTGCAGATTGTCGATGTGCAAATCCGAACCCTGATTGAAGAGGTGCACCCGCGACTGGGGCGTCAACAGATCGTTGAAGTAGGCCCAGGAGACCAGCTTGCTGATGTAACCGTTGAACTCCAGCGGCGCGCGGCCAATGATGTCCACCGGCTCCAGCGAATGTTTGTAGAGATACCAGCCGGCGCGGTTGAGGCGACCGTGAGGCACCTGCACGAAGCTGAGATCCGGCTCGCTCAGATCTGGCGCTATCTTGAGGTTCACCCGCTGCACCTTGCCCGGCAGGCTCTCGAACGCGGCGTAGAGTTTGCGCGACAGAATGCCGATATCTTCCGGGTTGATCGACTCGCTGATGTTGTTGCGGCGGGCGAACTGGATCAGATTGCGGTAGCTCTGCATCAGGGCTTCCAGCAGCTCGGCGTGAGCGATCTTCACCTCTTCGATCTTCCACTCATGGCGATGATCGAGTTGATAGAGTTTGTCCTGACTCCAGCCCCAGTAGGAGACCAGCTGGCTCATCTGCTCGCGGCGCCACTCGGGGGAGTGATCATCCTTGGGATTGCTGAGACCGTCACACACCTTGAGGTAGAAGCAGCGGCGCACCAGATCGAGCCGCGCCATATCGCCGATGGACTTGAGGTAGTTGGTCACCTTGTCCAGCATCAGACAGTAGTTGTCGAGCCGGTAGTGCATCCCCTCGTTGTGCTGGAACCAGTCGCGACCAATCATCGACAGCAGGCGGGTGTTGGGATACTCGTGCGAGTAGGCCTCCATCAACACCGACTTGAGCACCGCCTTGTAGGGGGAGTCGATCCCCTTGTAGAGCTGCCACAGGGCGGAGCCGAAATACTCTTCGGCCGGAATACGGTCAAAACTGCCGAGATCGAGCCAGTCGTCCTGCTTGAGCTTGCCGCTCTCGAACAGCTCGTTCACATACGCATCGTAGTGATCATCACACTCGGTGGGCACCAGATACCAGATCAAGCGTTTGCCCGCGATACGCATGGCACTGCGGTAGAACTCGTCGAGCAGCAGCAGGTGCTGGGCACTGCCGCAGCTCTCCCCCTGCATCTGAGCATCGTTGGTCTGGCGGAACTTGTCTTCCGGGATCAGGAAGAAGTTGAGATCGACCCCGCGCTGTTCGGCCCACTTGGAGAGTTGCTGGCATTTCAGCTCCAGCAGATCGAGCCGCTCCTGCGACAAACCGGCCACGTGGCAGACCCAGATATCGAGATCGGAGTGACAGCATTGACCGATGGAGGAGGTGCTGCCCATGGAGTAGAGCCCCTGAATGGCCCGATCATGGGTGGCAAGGCCGCTCTGACAGTTGGCGTTGCGGCAGAGGTCATCGATAAAGGCTTGCTGCTCGGCGGTGGCGCTGAAGCTCCAGATACCATGAGGGACATCACCGGAGACATAACCGGGCAGCAGGGGATGATTGAAGTGCAGCATGACAGGCAGCAGTTGGAATACCTGCTGCCCATAGCGACTCATGAGGCCTAACGCCCGTTGCGTCTTGAGACGGGTAATGTCGTCATAACGCGCAACCAGCGTATCGATGTGTTCCTGCAATGCCCTGCCTATCACCTAAGTGAAAATGACGCACCAAAAGGGGGATACGTCAAAAAAGTGTGATCATGTTAACAATGCAAACAGCGGTGGTAAACAAGCCTTCAGCTAAACGTCAGATTATTTCTGGTATGACCACATCAAGTATCAGGGGAAATCATTAAACTCCAATACATTCAATGAATTAATCAACACTGCTTGCTTAATGAAAATCATTTTCAGCATGCATTTTTGAGCTTGGCCCCGCTTTTGCCGGCTCCGCCATGAAAGCCCGGGCAAAGGGTGGTAATATCGATTTCCTTCTAAAAATGAAACAACTGATTGATATGGCAGCCCGAACCCTGAAAATTGCCACTCGCAAGAGCCCGCTGGCCCTGTGGCAGGCCAACTTTGTCAAAGACCGGCTCGAAGCCCTGCACCCGCAGTTGCAGGTCGAACTGGTGCCCATGAGCACTCAGGGTGACAAGATCCTCGATACCCCGCTGGCCAAGGTCGGTGGCAAGGGGTTGTTCGTCAAGGAGCTGGAGACCGCCATGCTGGAAGGACGGGCCGATATCGCCGTTCACTCCATGAAAGACGTTCCGGTAGAGTTCCCCGAGGGGCTCGGTCTGCACACCATCTGCGAGCGGGAAGATCCCCGCGACGCCTTCGTCTCCAATCGTTTCAAGGCCATTGCCGAACTGCCGCAAGGGGCCGTGGTCGGCACCTCCAGCCTGCGCCGCCAGTGCCAGCTGCGCGCCGCCCGCCCGGATCTGGTGATCCGCGACCTGCGTGGCAACGTCAACACCCGCCTCGCCAAGCTGGATGCCGGTGAGTACGACGCCATCATCCTCGCCGCCGCCGGTCTGAAACGACTGGAGATGGCGCACCGCATCACCGCCTTTATCGAGCCGGAGCAGAGCCTGCCTGCCAACGGCCAGGGTGCGGTCGGCATCGAATGCCGCCTCGACGATCACGAGCTGCACGCCCTGCTGGCGCCGCTGGAGCACGCCGAAACACGCGCCCGGGTGCTGACCGAGCGCGCCATGAATCGCGCCCTGCAAGGGGGATGTCAGGTGCCTATCGGTGCCTACGCACTGGTCGAAGGCGAGCAGATCTGGCTGCGCGGTCTGGTGGGTAGCCCGGATGGCACCCAGGTAATCCGCGACGAGATCCGCGGTCCGCTGGCCGATGGTGAGGCCCTCGGCGAGCAACTGGCCCAGCGCCTGCTGGCAGCCGGTGCCGACGAGATCTTGGCCGAGGTCTACCGCGCATGACCCCGCTGGTGGTGCGTCCGGCCATTCAGGCAGCCGAGCTGGTGCAGTTGCTGCGCCAGCACGGCCATGCACCACTCTGCTGCCCGCTGCTGGAAACCGTGGCGGGCAGTGAACTCCCTCTCCTGCCCGACCTGCTGCGCAGTGCCGACGCGGTTATCGCCGTCAGCATCCATGCCGTTCATTTTGCACACGATTTTCTGTTGCAAACTGGTCAGACCTGGCCAAATATTGAGTACTTTGCGGTGGGTCAGGCCAGCGCAGATGCGTTTGCCGCCATCGGCATCACGGCAAGCAGCCCGGATGACCCGCGCAGCGAAGGGCTGCTGGCCCTGCCCGCCCTGCAGCAGGTAGCAGGCAAACGGGTACTGATCCTGCGCGGCAATGGCGGGCGGGATCTCATCGCCAGCACGCTGGCCTCACGCGGTGCTCTGGTGCACTATTGTGCGGCCTATGAGCGCCACTACCCCGAGCTGGACGGGGACAGATTGACCCACCACTGGCAAGCTGCGGGGCTGGACAGCCTGCTCATTACCAGTGGTGAACTGCTGCAACGGCTGCTGGAGCTGGTTCCCGACCACCAGCGGCCCTGGCTTTTTGACCGCCTGCTGGTGGTCCCCAGCCCGCGCGTGGCCGAGATGGCCCACTCCGCGGGCTTTATCCATATCACGATTGCCCAAGGTGCATCCAACCAGGCCCTGACGGCCGCACTGGAACTGAGGAAGATGGAATGACAGAACAACAAGAATCCCAGGTCAAACCCCAGCCGACCGCTGCGGTCAATGGCAGCAAGAGCCGCTCCGGTGCCGTACTGGGAGGGGTTGCCATCCTGCTAGCTCTTGGCCTGACCGGCGGTCTCTATCTGCACGGTCACAAGAATGCCGTGGCCCAGCAGGCTGAACTGGCCCAGCTCAAGCAGCAGCTGGCGAGCGCCCTGAGCAAGATCGACCAGACCAGCAGCAAGGATGCCGAGCAGCTGGCCGCGCTGGATCAAACCCAGCAACGGCTGCAGGGGGAGATGCAGGGTCTGCAGAACCGGGTACTGGACCTGAATGACAAGCGCCCCAACGACTGGATGCTGGCCGAATCCGAATATCTGGTACGAATGGCGGGCCGCAAGCTGTGGCTGGAGCATGACCTCGTCTCCGCCATCACCCTGCTCGGCAATGCCGACGAGCGGATCGCTGCCCTCAACGACCCCAGCCTGATGCCGATCCGCAAGGCGCTGGCCGAAGATATCGCCAAGCTCAAGGGGATGCCGCGCATCGACCGCGAGGGGCTGACCCTCAAGCTGGCTGCACTGTCCGACCAGATCGAGCTGCTGCCCCTCTCCACCGTCAGCATGCCGGAAGCCAAGGCCGAGCCGGATCAGGCGGTCAGCGCCAATCCCGACGAGTGGGAGAGCAACCTGAAGAAGAACTGGGTCAAGTTCACCGAGAACTTCGTCACCATCCGTCGCCGCGATGGCGCGGTCGAGGCGCTGCTCTCGCCGCAGCAGGAGATCTTCCTGCGTGAAAACCTCAAAACCAAGCTGTTGCAGGCCCAGCTCTCCGTCTATCGCGAGCAGCAGGCGCTCTACGAAGACAGCCTGGACAAGGCCCAGCGCTGGCTGACCCAGTATTTCGACACCGACAACAGCGCCACCCGCTACATGCAGGGCGAGATCGACAAGCTCAAGGGTGAGCAGATCCAGATCGACTATCCGGCCCAGTTCAAGACCCAGGCCATGCTGGAGCAGGTGCTGACCGAACGCCTGCAACGCATTCTGGCCAGCAGCTGAGGAGGGCACCATGATCCGTATAATCATTCTGGTCGCCGTAATGGTCGCAGGGCTGATCTTTGGCCCGCAAGCCTCCGGCAACAAGGGCTATGTGCTGATTGCCCTTGGCAATTACACCATCGAATCTTCCGTCACCAGCGCGGTGATCCTGGCCGTGCTGTTCTACGGCGCCCTGCTGATCGTCGAGTGGCTGCTGGGACGGGTATTCGGCCTGCGCCGCAAGACCCTCGGCTGGTACGGCTCGCGCCGCCGCCGCAAGGCCAATCAACAGACCGTCGCCGCCACCCTGGCAATGGCCGAAGGGCACTACAGTCAGGCTGAAAAGCTGATGATCAAGGGGGCCAGCAACAGCGACACCCCGCTGCTCAACTACCTGAGCGCCGCCAAGGCGGCACAGGCCCGTGGTGACGACGCCCGCCGGGATCAATACCTGCAAAAAGCGCAGGAGGAGAACCCCAAAGCCGAGCTGGCGCTCACCCTGACCCAGACCCAGTTGCAGATCGAGCAGGGCCAGTACGATACCGCACTGGCGATGCTGGAGTCGGTCTACGCCCTCAACCCGCGCCACCCCATGGTGCTGGATCAGCTGCGTCAGGTACATCTGGCCCGTCAGGACTGGAGCGCCCTGTGCGACCTGATCCCGGCGCTGCACAAAGTGGGCAAGCTGACCCCGAAACAGGAAGAAGATCTGCTGCAACAGGCTTGGTGTGGTCGTCTGCAACAGGCTGCCGGCAGCCTCGAGACCCTCAAGGCGGTGTGGCAGGATCTGCCGCGCAAACTGCGCCTCGAGCCAGAACTGCTGGCCTGCTATGGCGATCTGCTGCGCCAGCTGGGTGCCGACGGCGAAGCCGCCACCCTGTGGCAGGAAGCGCTGCGCAAACAGCCGATGCCGCAGCTGCTGGCTCGCCTGCCCAAGCTGAAACTCGACAGTTACCAGCCGCTGCTGGCACTGCTGCAAAAACAGCAGGGGCAACCGGAGGTGGACACCGCACTGGCCCAGCTCTATCTGCTGGCAGGTCAACTGGACGATGCCCAGAAGCTGCTGGAACAGGAGGTGGAGCGGGCGCCGAGCGCCGCCGCCTATCACGCTCTCGGCCAGCTGATGGACAAGCGCCGCCTTACCAACAAGGCCAACGAGTACTATCGTCAGGCACTGGAACTGACGGGGATCTGATCCCCGGCGAACAGAAACGCGAGAGGCCGCATGATGCGGCCTCTTTTTTTATTTCTTCAACCTGCCCTCGTCAGGTGGTGAGCCGCTCCAGCTCGCCGATCAGCCAGATGGCCTCGGCACGGTGGCTGCCGCACACATCCATCATGGGGCGAAAACCGCCGCACACCGCCGGCCGCTCCGGTTGACCGAATATCTTGCAGCCAAGGGCGCTATCGAGCTGGATACAGGGGACGCCAGCCGGTTTGCCATCTGGCATACCGGGAATGGCACTGCTGATACTGGGGGCGATGCAACAGGCAGCGCAGCCGCTACGACACTCCATAGACTCCACTCCTTTGGGACGGTCTGAGCCACCATAGCCGAAGCGGCGGCACAAACGTAGCTGGCGCACAAGAAAAAGCCCGACCGCACGGGCGATCGGGCTTCAGACAACACAGCCTGTTCAGCGAGCCATCATCACAGGATGATGTCGCGTACCACGCTGTCTTTGCGTTCCAGGTAATGGATCGACTTGATACGACGAATGGTACGGGATTTACCACGGATCAACAGAGTCTCGGTGGTCGCCATCACGCCATCGCTGGTGATGCCATCCAGCAGATCACCCTTGGTGATGCCGGTGGCGGAGAAGATGACGTTGTCATTCTTCGCCATGTCTTCCAGCTTGAGCACCTTGTTGACATCGATACCCAGCGCTTCGCAGCGGGCAATTTCCTGCTCGCCCAGCGCACGCACTTCCGGGCTGTCGCCCTTGACGCGGTGACGCGGCACCAAACGGGCCTGCATGTCGCCATCCAGCGCGCGGATCACCGCAGCGGAGATCACCCCTTCCGGTGCGCCGCCGATGCCATACAGCATGTCGACTTCGCTGTCCGGCAGACAGGTGAGGATGGAGGCGGCAACGTCACCATCAGGAATGGCGAACACCCGCACACCCAGACCCTGCATCTCCTTGATTGCCTTGTCATGACGCGGCTTGGCCAGGGTAATGACGGTCAGACGGGAGAGCGGCTTGCCCAGCGCCTTGGCCACGGACTTCAGGTTCAGCTCGAGAGCCTGATCCAGGTCGATGGCGCCTTTGGCCTTGGGCCCGACGATCAGCTTTTCCATGTACATGTCAGGCGCTTTCAGGAAAGAACCCTTGTCGCCCACCGCCAGCACGGCCAGCGCGTTGGCCTGACCCATGGCGGTCATGCGGGTACCCTCGATGGGATCGACCGCGATATCCACCGCGTCGCCGTGTCCGGTACCGACCTTCTCGCCGATATAGAGCATCGGCGCTTCATCAATTTCACCTTCGCCGATCACAATCTCACCATCGATCTCGATCTGGTTGAGAATGTGGCGCATGGCCGCTACGGCCGCCCCATCAGCGATATTCTTGTCACCACGTCCGAGCCACTTGTAGCCAGCCAGTGCAGCCGCTTCCGTCACTCGGGAAAACTCGATTGCCAGTTCACGTCTCATCGCATATCCAACCTATGGAGCTCGAAAACGGGCGGCATTCTACCACAAGGGCAAACCTTTGCGCACAAAAGTAGCCGCTGCGAGCAAGAATGTAGCCAATTCATCCAATTGCAACCCAATTGCCATCGACTCTTCATCCAACTGTCACCCCGCTGTCATCCCCGCTGCCTAGCATGACCCCGTTTTCAAAACAAAAGCTTGCAACACCACAAGGGATTAAGATGAAAAAGCTGACTGTAGTGGCACTGGCTCTCACCGCAGCCTTCCAGGCTCAAGCCGTTGAAGTGTACAAAAATGACACCTCCATGCTGGATCTCTATGGCCGTATCTACGCTGGCCACTTCTTTGGTGACAAGAAGGAACTGGATGCCAGCGGCAAACCGAAAAGCGAATACAGCGACAAACAGGGTGCCAACCAGTTTGTCCGTTTCGGCGCCAAGGCCGAGACCCAGATCCAGAGCGGTCTGAAGGCTCTGGCTCAGTACGAAGTACAGATGTATATCAATGACAGCGAGAAGACCATCAGCGAGAACTCCGACAACCTGCGCACCCGTCTGGCGTTCGCCGGTGTCGGCGCTGACTGGGGCACCGTGACCTTCGGTCGCCAGAAGGGGGCCCCGGGTTTCCTGGCTGACTGGACTGATGTCTCCCTCTCTGACGGCTACGGCAACGACGCGCTGGGCGCCAAGACTGACACCTTCGCCACCAACCGCGCCGGTTCCGTGCTGAAATACTCCGGCCTGTTCAATGGCTTCCAGCTCGACACCAGCTACAAGTTCGACGGTGGTGACACCGAAGAGACCACCAGCAAGGATAGCGATGCCGCCTACGGTGCTGCCGTGGCCTATACCTTCCCGTTCAACCTGTCTCTGGGTACCACCTACAACGTCGGTATCCGCGACAAGAGCGGTGAAGAAGATGCCAAGCTGTGGCTGATCTCCGCCAAGTTCGACAACAAGGCCGCCTACGCCGCCCTGAGCTATGCCGATGGCAGCGACTTCCTGGCGACCGGCACCGATCACACCGGTTGGGAAGCCGCGCTGGGCTACAACTTCGAGAACGGCTTCGGTCTGATGGCCCTGTGGAACAAACAGGAACAGGACAAGGCTGGCATCAAGAAAGACAACGTGGATTACTACACCCTGGGTGCCCAGTACAAATTCAACAAGAACCTGCGGGTGATTGGCGAATACCGTATCAACAATCTGGACAGCAAGGAGAGCGGCAAGCTCAACGTCAAGGATGACTTCCAGCTGGCTGCCCGCTACGACTTCTAATCGAGGTTTTGCGGATCCCCAAAGCGCGATGGCTTGCCATCGCGCTTTTTGCTGGGCGTCGCTCACGACCGGAGAAAGTGGCCTAGGCTCAACAGTAGATGTATCGCCGGAGAGATGATCATGGTCAGGCTGCTTTTCGTCCTGCTGTTGCTGCTGGCTCTTCCCGCTCACGCCCTCTCTATCGCCATGGTGCTGTGGCGCGGTGAAACCGCAGCCGAAGCGGGCTTTCGGGCAGAGCTGACCCGCCTTGGCTATCAGGCCACCATCACCACCTATAACGCCGATCAGGATCGTACGGCGCTGGCAACCATGCTGCGCCAGCAGATGCTGCCGAAACTGGCCGAATACGACTACATCTACACCTTTGGCACCACCGCCACCACCATGACCAAGAGTCTGGTGGCCAACCGCAAACCTCTGATTTTCAATGTGGTCTCCGATCCGGTCGGGGCAGATATCCTCTCGGAAGATAAAGCCCAGAACAGCATGGTGGCCGGGGTAAGCAATATGGTGCCGATGGCGCTGCAACTGGCCAATGCCAGCGAGCATCTGGCCACCGGAAAACGGCTGCTGCTACCCTTCAACCCCCGTGAGCAGAACAC
This sequence comes from Aeromonas sp. FDAARGOS 1419, assembly GCF_019047045.1. NCBI lineage: Bacteria > Pseudomonadati > Pseudomonadota > Gammaproteobacteria > Aeromonadales > Aeromonadaceae > Aeromonas > Aeromonas sp. FDAARGOS 1419. The sequence goes on along the minus strand of NZ_CP077209.1, from coordinate 3,827,150 downwards.
CCTGCTAGTGGCCGATATGCTGCTCAATGAAGCGAAGCGCTATCAGTGGCAGATGGTCACCTGGCGAATGGCCCCTGACCCACGGCGGCTGGACAACGAACTGAAGCGGCTGCAACAGGATGCCAAAAACGACATCGTCTTTCTGGCCGCAGACAGCTATCTGCTCTCCATCGCCCCCCGCCTGCTGAATGCGCTCAACGCAGCTGCCATCCCTACCATCTGCAGTGCCGAGCTGTTCGTCGAGCACGGCTGCAGCGTTGGCACCATCAGCAGCTACGAGGCTCTGGGCAAGATGGCCGCCGGGATCATCCACCGCCACCAGCAGGGAACCGAGCTGCAAGATATACCGCTGCAGACCGATCCCCATCCCAAACTGGTACTGGGGCAACTGGGTAACGCCACCACGCAGGAGGCGAGCCCCGAAAAGCCGAAGCCTTGATAAAGATCTCGGCCAATCAGGCTCCGGGCGGGTATGCTGTTGACCCCCATCGCCCGAGAGCCCTTTCCCATGAGTACCACCGTCTTTTTTGCCGTTCTGCTGGCAGCCCTGCTTCACGCCAGCTGGAATGCGCTGGTCAAAATTGGCGAAGAGCGGCTGGTGGGCGTGTCACTGGTGGCGATCTTCTCAGGGCTTATCGCCGCCGTGGCGCTGCTGCCCATGGGGCTTCCCTCTGCTGCCGAGCTGCCCTGGCTCGGCCTCTCAGTCCTGCTCCATATCGGTTACTGCCTGTTTCTCAGCCATGCCTACAATCAGGGCGATTTTGGCCAGATCTATCCGCTGGCCCGTGGCAGTGCCCCGCTGCTCGCCATGGTGTTAAGTGCCCTGCTGCTGGGGGACTACCCCGGTTACGGCGGCATCATCGGCGCCTGCGTGCTGATCATGGGGGTCTTGCTGATGGCCTGGCGAGGCGGGCAGCAGCGCCTTGACAGCAAAGCGGTTAGGGCGGCACTGATCACGGCCATGTTCACGGCGACCTATACCCTCTCGGATGGTGCCGGCGCCCGTGCAGGGGGTGAACCGGTACGCTACACCCTCTGGCTCTTTGCCTGCACCGGGCTGGCGATGCTGCTGGTGCTGATCGTCCACCAGAGGCGTAACGCCTGGCGCCAGATCCGTCGCCATGCGATGGCGGGAATAGCAGGAGGTGCCATGTCACTGCTCGCCTACGGGATTGTTATCTGGGCCATGACCCAAGCCCCCATTGGCGTGGTCGCGGCTCTGCGCGAAAGCAGTGTGCTGTTTGCCATGCTGCTCTCGGTCTGGCTGCTGAAAGAGCCGCTCGGGCGCATGCGGCTGACGGCGGCGGCCATTATCACCGGCGGCGTGCTGCTGACCCGGCTGGGAGGATAAGCGCTGTCGCCATTGGTGCAGATTTATCTGACAGGATGGCGTAATTCACTCCGCCAAATATGCCGAATACCAATAATGGAAATAAGTGTCGGCCCAGGCGTAAATGTTTACATCCGCAACGTATCAATTAACTGGCAGGTCTGTTTATTTCAACCACAGCTTCATTCGGGAAACTTACCTGCCCAGCAGCATTAATGATAAAATCGTTCACAGTTAATTTTCGGCAACGCTGACCAATACCGCGCATGGCACAGACCATGCAGCTCCGCCCATACATTAATTGACCGCCTGACGGGTAAGCCAGCCCGGTCAGAGATGACCCGATCGCGCCCGCCACAGCAAGATGGCATGGCGCTACCGCGTTATTAATGGGTCCGGTTTCGTCTGTTTAATTTTTGATTATTTTAAATCCAGCACCATCAGGGAGTTTTTAATATGTCAGCAAAAAAGCTGAAGTTGGGCGCCTTTATATTGATGATATTAACATCGGTATTTGGCGTCACTAATATCGGGATCGGTTTTTACCGAATGGGATATGCCGCCATTCCGATGTTCGTCATTGGCGGTCTGTTTTTCTTCATCCCGTTCATTTTGATGATGATCGAATTCGGCACCGGCTTTCGCAAAGAGGCGGGCGGTATCTTTACCTGGATGCGCCACTCGGTCTCGACCCGATTCGCCTTTATCGGTCTGACCATGTGGTTCGCCTCCTACGTCATCTGGATGTTTGGCAAGGCGCTCTCTATGTGGGTGCCCCTCTCCTTCATGCTGTTTGGCCGCGACATCACCGTCATCCCGGTCACCCTGGGCACCGGCATCGACTTCGGCCCCTTTATTCTGGGAGTGGTCGCCATCGCGCTGGTTGCCACCGTCACCAAGCTCATCACCCTGGGTAGCGCCCGCTTCGCCAAAGTGGCGGCCATCGGCGGTCTCTCCGTGGTGGCACTCAACGTGTTGCTGCTGGTCGGTGGCGTCTTCACCTTCGCGGTGAGCGGCATGACTCTGCAGGAGCCCTTCACCCAGGCATCGCTGACGGCGTCTCCCAATGCCGCTTTCAACGACATCATCCCCTTCCTCGGTTTTATGGTGTTCGCCATCTTCGCCTACGGCGGGGTCGAGGCGATGGCCGGGGTGGCTGACGAGCTGGAAGATCCCGAGCGTGACCTCAAGCGCGGCATCTTCCTCTCCGGCGCCTTCATCGTGCTCTGTTACATCATCGGCTTTCTGGCGGTCGGCTCCATCATGCGCTGGAGCGACTTCCCGGCCGAGGGGATCACCTCTCTCTCCGCCCTCTTCATCATCATGCTGGAGCTGGGGCGCCATCTCGGTGGCGAGTGGCTGGGACAGGTATTCATGCGCTTTGCTGGCCTTGGCATGTTCCTTAGCTATCTGGGTGCCTTTATCGCCCTCTCCTACGCGCCACTGCGCCAGTTCATCACCGGCACCCCGAGCTACTTCTGGCCGGAGCGTTTCCAGCGCGAGAACGAGAATGGCGTGCGCATTGAAGCCCTCAAGGTGCAAGCCTGGGTGGTCTGTCTGTTCATTGCCGCCAAGTCCATCTTTACCCTGATCAACCCGGAAGGGGCCGCCGCCCTCTATGAGCTGATCATCACCATGACCAACGTCGGCATGACCCTGCCCTACATGTTCCTCATCTACGCCTGGTATCGCTATCGCAACAACCCGGCGCTGGGCAAGGACCTGATCTTCTTCAAGAACGCGGGCTCGGTACTGCTTGCCACCATCATCAGCCTGATCCTGGTCGCCTTCGGCAACGTCTTTACCGTGGTCGCCCCCTTTATCTCCGGCGATATCTCCACCGGCGTCTGGACCATCATTGGCCCGCTGCTGTTCGTGGTGATCGCCATGCGCTTCAAGATCAAGCAGGAAGATGCCCACTAAACGGTAAGCAATGCTCCATGCCAATCGGGACTGTTCTGGTCCCGATTTTTTTAGTGCCGGCTTCCGCTCATCATCACGGCCAGCCCATAGTTTCAATGCAAAAAAAAGACTCCATGGAGACCTCTTTTACGCACTCCTCGCCGTCAGAGCGCGCTCAACGCCGTAAATTATCAATATCAAGGTGAGAATGATTGTGAAGCGCCAGTTCACGACATATAACTTAGCGAGATATCCCTGTATTTCGTCCGGTAGAGCTGATCATGATGATGCGTTCCCTCCTTCCCCTGTTGCTTGGCGCAGTAATGCTGCCGGCCACTATGGACAGTGCCCATGCCAACCCCTTTTCCGCCAGCAGCAAGAGCAGCAGCGGCTTTCTCGAGCGACGGGATGTGCCCAACCTCAGCTCGGCTGCCTTCGTGGTGGCCAACCACAGAACCGGCGAGGTGATCTCCGAGCGCAACGGCAACCGGGTAATGCCCATCGCCTCACTCACCAAGCTGATGACGGCGCTGGTGGTGCTGGATGCCAACCTGCGCCTCAACGAAATGCTCACCGTGACCAATGCCGACATCGACCGCATCAAGGGAACCGGTTCACGACTGGCCATCGGCTCCAGGCTCAGTCGCGCCGAAATGCTCCATATCGCCCTGATGTCCTCTGAAAACCGCGCCGCCTCGGCGCTGGCCCGCCACTATCCCGGCGGCCAGCGCGCCTTCGTCGAGGCGATGAACGCCAAAGCCCGCATGCTGGGGATGTGGAATACCCGCTACGCCGACAGCACAGGGCTCAACCCGCGCAATGTCTCCACCGCGCAGGATCTCGCCAAACTCGCCGCCGCAGCGGCCTCCTATCCGCTGATCCGCCAGTACTCCACCGACGAGCAGAGTTATGTGCGTACCAACAAGCGTCAGCTGCACTACCTCAACTCCAACCGGCTGATCCGCGAAGGGCAATGGGAGTTCACCCTCTCCAAGACCGGCTATATCCGCGAAGCGGGCCGCTGTCTGGTGCTGGGTACCAAGGTCAATCGTGAGCCGGTGATCATGGTGCTGCTCAATGCCGAGACCACCAACGATCGGGTCGCCGATGCCAAGCGGATCAAAACCTGGCTGGAGAGCTCGGGCAGAACCACCCTTGCAGCCAACCAGAGCAGCATGCTGACTCACCAGTAAGCTCGAGATCCCCAACCAAGCGAGGCACCTGCCTCGCTTTTTTTATCTGCATGAGCGCGCCCAAAAAATGGGATCCAGTTCCCGCTACAGGTAACACCTTCCGCCATCCCGTTACAAAACGTAACTACTCAACAGTGTGATTCACACTAATAGAATCAATTGGTTGTAACCTAGCAGTAAGAATTTTAGCGTGCCATCACAACCCCTGTAACGACGAGCCACCATGCGTATTTCCAGTATCGAGTGCGGGCGGGTACTGGCCATTCTGGCCGTGATGACCATTCACGTATCCCCCTTCGCCAACCCCTTCAATCCCACCCTGTGGGGAAGCGGATCCTGGCTCTGGCTGAGCGGCACCATCAACCAGTTATGCCGCTTTGCCGTGCCGCTGTTTTTCCTCTGTGCCGGTTACTTTCTGCAGCCGAGACTGAGTCGCGAGGCGCCGCTGACCGTTACCTGGCGCTACTGCCGCCCCTTGCTGCTGCTCTGGCTGGTGTGGAGTCTGGTCTACCTGCTGGTGCCGTTCAATCCGCTTGATGCCGTGCAGCAAGGCTATCTGGCCTCCCTGCGCGGGCAGTGGCAATTCCAGCTCGGCGACCCCCTCAATGGCTGGCTGGTGGGCGGCATGATCCACCTCTGGTTCCTGCCTGCCCTGATCATGGCGGTGACCCTGCTGGCACTCTGCTACCGGCTTGGCAGACCAGCGCTCGCCCTCTGGCTGGGTCTTGGCCTCTACCTGCTGGCGCTGCTGGGGGGCTCCTATGCCAAGCCGCTGCTGGGTGCCGAGTGGCCACTGCTCACCCGTAACGGCCCCTTCTTCTCCCTGCTGTTTGTGGCGCTCGGGACCCTGCTGCGCCAGCGTCAGTGGCAGCCCGATGCCCGCACCGGCTGGCAACTACTGCTGGCGGGCGTGGCGCTCTATGGCTGTGAAGCCTGGGCGCTGCAGCACTTTGCCGCAGTGCCGCTCACCCGCCACGACTTCCTGCTCGGCTCCCTTCCCTGGGCTATCGGCCTGTTTGGACTGCTGCTGGCCAACCCCGAGTTGGGCAAGGGCAGCTGGCTTGAACGTCAAGCCCCCAAAGTGCTCGGGATCTACTGTCTGCACATGATGCTGGTGGTCTGGCTCTTCGTGTTCGGCCCGCAGGGCGCATCCATCCTGTGGGAGATTGCCAAGGTTCCGCTGCTGCTGGGAGCATCTCTGCTGGTCTATCGCCTGATGGCGGCCCTGCCCCTCGCCCGCCGACTGCTGCGTACTCGCTGAGTCCGGTATCCGGCCCGTCCTATCGGGCCGGATACCTCTTCACGTTTAGCCCCTCCCTTTTCTCTTCCGCTACGCCCTTTTTCCCTCGCTTCGTTCTCGCGGTTTGCTGCTATGGTTCTGCTTTTCAGCCGTGCTTCCCCGACCGCACAACCCGCCCCCAATGCCCCCCTCCATTTTCACCTTGCCAGATAAATGAAAATCAATATCATTGGCATCCCGCTTGAGCGGGTCAGGCTAATTATAATTAAATCAATATGTTCGAGCCGTCAGGTCGACATCCAAAGAGTCAATATTGAATATGCAGCACCCTCACTTTCGCAGAACGCTGGTCTCACTGGCACTGCTGGGCACCGGCTTCACAGCCCAGGCCGCCGATGAAACCATGACTGTGGTTGGCAAACGATCCCAGCATCAGGAAGTTGCCACCGCAACCCGTACCAATACGCCAGCCAAGCTGGTTCCCCAGACCATCGACAGCGTCAAGGTCAGCGAGCTGACCGCCTTCGGCCAACCGACGCTGAGTGAAGCCCTGAGCGGCATTCCCGGGGTCAACGCCAGCGGTGATACCCGCTTCGACGGGGTCAATATCCGCGGCTTCAGCGCCAGCAACGACTTCTATCTCGACGGATTCCGCGACGACATGCAGTACACCCGGGATCTCGGCAACATCGAACGGGTGGAAGTGCTCAAGGGCCCGGCTGCCGTGCTCTACGGCCGCGGTAGCACGGGGGGCATCGTCAACCGGGTCAGCAAAAAGCCGCAAAAAGGGCAGGAGTCCAGCGTCACCGCCCGGGTCGGCAGCTTTGACAGCCAGCGACTGGCTGCCGACCTCAATGGCGAGGCAAGTGAGCAGGTGCAACTGCGCCTCAACATGGCGCAAGAGGACAAAGATAGCTTCCGCAACGGCGTGAAGAGCAAGCGCACCCTGCTGGCCCCTTCCGCCAACTGGGAGATCAGCGACAACCTAAACTGGCTGGTACAGTACGAGCGCAACGAACATGACCGCACCCCGGATCGCGGCATTCCCGGGGTCAATGGCCGTCCGGCCGATGTGCCGAGAGAGTATGTTTACAGCGATACCAGCCGCGACTTCATAGATGACGTGGCGCAATCCACCCGCTCCCGCCTCTCCTGGGATATCAACGATCAGTGGCAGTTGCGCCAGCAGCTCGGTTACTCCACCCTCGACAGCCAGTTCGACAACACCTATGTCACCAGCGTCAAAGGGGATCAGGTGACCCGCTCCCGCTGGCAGCAGGATCTGAAAGCGAAGAACCTGATCAGCAACACCGAGGCCGAAGGTCTGTTCCAGACCGGCCCGGTGGAACATCGCCTGCTGGCCGGCTTCGAGCAGAACTGGCAGGAGCGCACACCCAAGCTCTACCAGAACGCCACCGCCATCCCGTCCGGCAACCTCTACGACCCGGGCTCACTGCCTACCTACAATGGCGCTATGAAGCTCTCCAGCGACGCCAAACACAAGGTGCGCGGCAATGGCCTCTATCTGCAGGATCAGCTCAGCCTGGGTGACTGGCATCTGGTTGGCGGGCTGCGCCGTGACGACTTCACCGTCACCAGTCGCCGCTACGACCTCAACAAGGAGGAGAGCGTCTCGGTCAACAGCCTGAGCCCGCGCCTCGGTCTGGTGTGGAATCCCCTCGAGGATCACGCCTTCTATACCTCCTACAGCAAGACCTTCACCCCGGTGGGCGGCGAGCTGATCGGCATCACCCCGGGCGACAAGAACAACGGGCTGGAACCCCAGCACACCCGCCTCTACGAAGGTGGCGTGAAGAGTGACTGGCTGAACGGCAAGCTGGCGACCACCCTCTCCCTCTATCGACTGGAGATGTACAACAAGCGCACCAAGGATCCGCTGGATCCCACCAAGGTGATCCTCACCGGCCTGCAGCGCACCGAGGGTGTCGAGCTGAGCGCGCGCGCCGAGCTGACCGAAGAGATCTACCTGCGTGGCGGCTTCGCCATTCAGGATGCGGAGCAGGTCAAGGCGGATGCGGATCTGCAGGGCAAGCGCCCGATGAACGTCTCCCGCCAGAATGGCCAGTTCTATCTCGGCTACAAGAGTGGCGAGCAGGGCTGGTTCGGCGAAACCGGCGTAACGGCGGTGGGCGATCGCTTCGCCGACAACGCCAACACCACCACACTGCCCGGTTACGCTCGCTTCGATGCGCGCGCCGGTTATCGCTGGCAGCAGTGGGAAGCCGAGCTGAGCGCCGAAAACCTGACCGATCACGAGTACTTTGTCAGCGCCACCAGTGCCACCCAGATCATGCCGGGTACGCCCCGTCAGCTGAGTCTGACCGGTACCTACCGCTTCTGATCTCTGTGACAACCACCCCGACTGGCCAGCCCCTGCTGGCCAGTTTTTTATGAAGCAACCACGATGAAACACAGAAGAGTTCCCCTTCACAACAACAAATGGGTACGCCGCCTCCATGCCTGGGCCGGTTTTTTTACCCTAGCCCTGATGCTGATGTACGGCATCACCGGTCTCTGGCTGCAACACCGTGCAGTGTTGCCCATCCCCGGCCCCCACACCGACAAATCGAGTGAAGAGATAGTGCTCGAGGCGCCACTCGCCAGCCCGGAGCAGCTGAAAAGCCTGCTGCAACAGCGCTATCCCGATACCTTTGCCGACGGGCGAACCATGATCACCCCGGCCCAGACTCTGCCCACCCCGAACGGCCTGCTCATCCTGCCCGCCAAGTGGGAAATGCGCGGCGTCACCCTCAGCCAGAGCGTGGCTGCCAGCTATGTTGAGGGTACCCTGCTGGTACGTACCGACCTGCAACTGGCCAACTTTGCCGCCAGCCTCAACCGGCTGCACCGCGGCATGGGCACCGGCCTCGGCTGGCAGCTGTTTGGCGACCTCGCCGCCCTGGCTCTGCTGCTGCTCGCCCTCACCAGCCTGTTTATGTGGACCAAGCTGCACGGTACCCCCAGAGCCATCATAGCGCTGACGCTCGCAGGTACCCTCGGTACCCTGCTGTTTGCCCTGCTGGGATAGCGCGCGACCATGCTACTGCGTAGCAAGGAAATGAAAGAAAACCGCAATAGAAACAGACCGCTGGCGGTGATGCCGTCAGCGGCTATATCAAGGAAAGGAAATAACGGAGAGCGGCAAAAGAGAAGGGATACCAAGAGGTAACGGGAAGTATTGCCAGCTCAACAGTAACGCTCCAATGCGCAGGAACGCCAAAAAACAAAAGGCCATCATTGCTGATGGCCTTTTGTCATGAATTTGATGGCGGGGTCTCTATCGAATTAAGAAGTTAAGCCATTGTTTTTAAAGGCGAGTTAATGGTGGCAATTTCGTTTATACCCCCATAAGTACCCCCAAACTGTACGCACTGGGGTGATATGCTATGACACAAATAACGCCAAAATAAATTTCAGGATGCGGGCTTTCGCTGCAGTGGGTGACCTAGAAGTACCCACATCCTCTCTCATTCCTCGTTATTCGGTTCCGGCAGCATGAGCCCTCTTTCAACGAGAAAAGCGATCACCTCATGCCGGCGCCAAAGAGCCCCACCTTTTGCCATCCAGTTGAGAGACTCTGGGAACGGGGTTCCCTGTGCCGCCCATTCCTGCCGGCGGCGATAAAAGGTGGTTCTGCCGATCCCACCGAGCAGTTGCTCAATGTCGCAACGGCGGATCAACGCAGGCACCTGAACATTTTTTGCCATATAACCCCCATACCAAAAACATAACCCGTCTTGGAGCCACCACAGATCATGATGGCCATGGCATTACTTTATAACTCAGTCCGTCTCAATCCCTGATAGGGCCTCGATCTCGAGTGGCAGATATAAACATAAATTCCACTTCCAGCGCACACGCAGATATCAAAGATCGCGCGGTCAATGCCCCCGCAGGGGTGCCCCCCCGAGGAAGGACCCAGCCGAAAATCATATGGTAGGCCATGAATTCACCCGCCCAGCTTGCTGCGCGTTGTAGGCTCGCTCACTGACTAAACCTACCCCCACGGCTCCGGCGGAAGACAGTGTGGGGTGAGTGGAGAGACAGCCCACCAGCAAAGTCTCGGCAAGACACATTCCCCAAAACGGGGAGACATTCCCCCAAACAGGGAAGATTGCTTCCCCGAAACGGGGATCCTGGCGTGATGCGGAACGGACGTTGAGCACAGCGACAGCCTTCTCAGTACCAATAACTTCCGCCACCTTTTTGAAGCGCTTGGACATCAGCGCAATTGAAGCATCGTCATCGGCTTTCTTCTGGTCCGGCACTTCTTTACCTGAAATGCTTAATAACGGCTTGCGCTCGGGTTATTGTGGAGGGTTGGTGGAAACTTCAGTTTTTGTGGGGCTGGGTGGTAGACCTTGCGGATTAAGCGCAGGTTTATACCCTGCTACCGATAAGGGTTCGCGGGTAGGCTTGCCGAGTTTGGCGCCGAGTTTCCACACCGAGAAGGTGACTACCGGCAAGCAACAGCGTAGGTGGGGCATATGTCACACATCACGCGGGGTATCCGCAAATGCGCTGAGGAGTTCCACCTATCTTGTATGAAAGACCTCGGTATTTAGAGGCGAAAAACATGCTTTTTGATTGTCAGGTTTCATTGATGGCGGCAGAGATCGCAGACTCCTTGTATGAAACACCGAGTTCCTTCATACAAGTATTCTATGTGAAAACAAGGAGCCCCCAATAATGCGATCACCAGCGAGCTCGCCTCTCTGGCAGGGACGGTGTATAGAAGGTTGGGCTGCTTGCCGAAGCGATCCGGTGATGCCCTGCGGTATTCGCTGCGGCGGTGCTGAACTGGAAAGCCCCTGGTCGCAGCATCCCGCTGGGTCCAAGGGAAAGGCCGAACATTTCTTGTTACCCCTGAAAAACATAGCCATCTGGCATCATGCTGCGAGCGCTAATACCCTGCTGCCGCTTAAGTTCCTTTACCGCCTCTCTGGCTATCTCTTTTGGATCGGCCCCCGGCGGAGCGTTTATAGTCAGGTCGTACTGGTTATGATTTGTGATGGTTGTTGATCTCTTGCTTCCGGCTATTTTAGGAAGCGGGGGAAGTGATGGATTTGGAAGAGGAGCTGCGGTGTTTGCACCAGGCTCGCTACCTGAGCTGAAGCCAGCCCAGCTCTTGGTCTTTTCCCATGCGTCACCAATTTTATTTCCAGCACTTGTTACTGTGTTTACAGTTGAATTCCACGCACTACCAACCCCACCAGAAACAAGCGTTTTCAGCCCCTCCCAGCGCTTTTTAATGTCATCGATCAGGCCTTTGATTTTGTTAACCGCATAATCAAACTTGCCAACGATGTCATCCCACAGGGCGGTAAAAAATGGCTTCAAGGTATCCCAGTTTTCATATACGACGTATGCAAGACCAGCAATGGCGGTGATCGCCAATCCGATCGGGTTCATCAACAGTGCGCGCCCCATCCATATGATGGCCCTACCAACGAACCTGAACGCCTTGCCAAGTACGGTTAGCCCACCAGCGGCGGCTGTGCTTCCAACACCGGCCACGGTTGCCGCTGCTGATGTCTTGTAAAACAGGCCAACGATCGACAGCATCCCACCCTTCAGGAAGGTGAACGCGAACTTGGTGGCAAGAACAGCCAATCTCATTGTTGTGAAGGCACCGGCAGCCATAATTACACCGCCCACCAGCTTGGGGTTTGCTGTAACAAAATCCCTTGTTGCTTGCACGACTGGCGTCAATTTATCCACCAGCTTGCCCACGGTCGGATCCAGCGCCCCGCCGATCGCCTTGGTCAGACCCCACACGGAGTTTGATAGCCCCTCGGTCTTTTCCTTGCTGCTGGCCATGACTGTTGCCCAGTCGCGCTCTACCACCCCTTGAGAATCGAGCACCTCCTGCTTGATCTTCTTGTACTCTTCGAGGTTTTGAAGCATGGGGCGAATGAAGTTCTGAACCTGCATGTCGCCGAACAGCTTGGATATCAGCTCCTGATCACCGCCCTTGGTAATGCGGTTGATCTCGGCAATAGCCGCTTCGATGGGGTTGGCTCCTGACGCTTGCGCATCCCGGATCACCTTGGATATGTTGCCGCCCATCTTCGCCGCCTTCTTGGCGGTTTCCTCTGACATGAGCTTGGAGAGGAAGTTGGACAGGTTGTTGGCGGCTTCGGACTCTGATTTTGCGCCCTTCATGGCAATCTGCAGCGCAGAACCCATGGTGGCCACAGCCTCGGTGCCGGTCATCTTAAGAGCTTGGAACGATGAACCAAGCCCGGGCAGCTCGGCGGCCATGGCCTTGAATTCAAAGTTACCCGCCTTGCCCGCCTGCACCAGCATATCCATGGCGCGTTGCATCTGGTCAGGCTTGACCTTGAGCGCATCGCCCATGGTGAACGAGGCGCGGGCCACATCCTCAATATCAGATCCGGTGGCTTTCGCCGTTTTACCGATGGACTTGAGGTTGGCTTGTGCCTCCCCGACTTTTTGACCGGCTGCAACCAGAAAGCCGAAGGCGTTCTTCATGTTTTCCTGGCTGACACCGGTTTGGTCTGAGAGGGTGACCATTGTGCCACCGAGATCAGCAACCTGCTTTTTGGTCATCTCAGCAGTCAGGCCGATCATCATCAGGTCATAGCTGAACTGCGATGATTGCTTGAACATGGCGAAAGATGGCAGTGCGATCGCAGCGCCTGCGGTTGCTGTATTGGCTATCTTCCCGCCGAGCTCACGCCGATCGGCCCCGTTCTCCCGCTGCTGACTCCTGATCCGGTTAAGGCGCTGATGCGCCTCGCGCAGCCGGTCAATCTGGCTGGTAATAGCCACGTATTTTTGACGCAACCCATCCACATTACGGCCTTGCTTGCCGAATGTCTGGATTGACCGAGAAAGGAGCTTTTGCTGTCGTTCGGCATAGCGAATAGCGGAGCCAACCTCGTTGACTCCGCCCTTTACCGAACCAAATGCAGATTTGAGACTTGAGGCAACCGCCCCGCCGATGGTGATGGTTGCTGAGAGTTTTTTATTAGCCATCGTCTTTGGGCAGCCCCTTTATCCACCAGATAAACCGTGACGTGCGCAGGGCGCTGATCTCCGCCTTTGACCAGCCTGTGTGCAAGGCCAGCGCTAACACCCCTTGGCGGATGTATTCAGGTGCTAGTCGAGAAAAAAGGTGTAAACCCGCTGCAGACGACCATAGTCGCGCATCGGCAGCTTGCGGATATCGTCCGGCGCCAGCCCACACAGGTTGGCAAAGGCGGTGATCTCGCGGGTTGCATCGTTGCCAGTCATCTGGGCGGCGATCTCTTGATCACCCACGGTCGGCTCGCGCATGCGCAGCACAGACACTTTGGTACCGCCAATGCTCGCCGGGCGTGACAAGGTGATATCGGCGCTGCCGTCATCGTTGATCTTCAGATATTCAGGAAGTTTGTTTTCCATGATCTCACCGTATTGAATGGATGAGCTGGCAGACTTACCTGCCGGCAGGATTGACCTCGATTCCATGCAGAAATGTTTCGGACATGTGCTTGGCACCGATGGACACTGTTTCAAATCGTGCCGTTATCATGGCTTTGAGGTGTCGTCCCCTCCTCTTGGGGGATTTCCAGTGGTGGCAGCCACCAGCTGGCAATGGGTCACCTGATCAAGTTTTCCAAGATCCGGTCTGCCTCTGGCCACCCTTTACGCTCGCAACCCATCAGGTACCGAAGGGTTGCCAGAGACTCCTCCCGGCTGCGTGGTCGAAGTTCAGCCAGCAAGCCAAACACAAATGCTTCTCTGGCCCATGCCTCCATTCTGCTCTCGTAGTAACCGCTGGCATCGCAGGCACGGCGCAACCGGTATAGATCGTCCCAGTAGGCCAGCTCATGCAGGCAATCACTCAGGGTGTGCGGCATCAACTCCGGCAGAGCTTTGAACCGCCCAGCCACCAGCACTGGCGGATACTCACATTTGACCAACTCCAGCCCGCGGAGCGCTTCCAGGCAGAACTCCTCTGCTGGTGTATCGTTCCACAACGCACCCCCGAATCGTCCAATGGCCTCGGCCCCTCTGGCTCGCCGGGTGATAGACTTCTCGGCCAGCCCATCCAGATCGGCAAATCCGATACTGCCAAGGCCTGCCATGATGTTGCCCCCTCTGGCCACCAGCCAGTTGCCGTAACGCTTCTCCAGCTCATCCGGTGGGGTAGTGATCCGCCCTGCCGCTTCTCTGGCTTGTTCAATTCGGGCGGGATCCCCGGTCTCTATCACTTGGCGCAACCAAAGCAGGGCATCGATCTCCCTGTCCCCTGTAACAACCTGCTGGGGTGGCAGCTCTTGAACCGCTGGCAATGTCTCCCCGCAGCGCTCTATGGGAGGCAATGTGAACATAGCCCGGTGCGTTGGGTTGTCAGTGAACAGCCCAGAGCGGCTGACGATGGCTTTCACCGTCCCCAGAGGGAGGCCAGCCAGAGAAGACACCTCACGAAGTGAATGATGGCGGCGCAGTTCGATCACCTGCTCTCGTTGTTCGTTGCTCAATCTCAATGCAACCCCCTGTTGCCTGAAAACTGTGATGTTGATCGCCTGCTCACGCTCTATAGCTTCAAAAAAGTGGTGGGAACGGTGGGAACAAGGGAACAATGCCCGCTAACCCGCGCCATGACTGGGTTTCTATGTTCCCACCAAGGCCGTGAGGTAGTGGGAACAGGTGGGAACAACCTCAACATGTGGCCTTTTTGTTCCCACTGTTCCCACCTTGTTCCCACCATATAGAGGACTAGGTGGGAACAGCTCTAACCCTTGATATACAAGGCTTGTAGGCTCACTAGGTAATCTTGTTCCCACTGTTCCCACCATTTTTGCTTTGTTTCTTACGCGCGCGCATGAGGCAGGAAGGAAAAGGGCTACACTCGGCAGCCCTCTGTTTTCTTCCCCGATACACCTGTCATGGTTTCTCTGACATTGTCAGATTTCCTATGACACTCAGATACCACCCAATCACTCAGGTTCTTATTGGGGCCAATTTTGCTGCCATCCCATACTTCTGGCTGGCGTTACTCGTCCTCCAACCCCTCCGCCTCGTCAGCCAGTACGCGCTCTGTCAGCAGATACGCCCACACCGAACCACTCATGCCGGGTAGCCTTGCCTTGCGCTGTAGCCGCTTCTTGTCCTTGCCTGTCAGCAGATAGCCAGCCTCGAGACACAAGAGCGCCGCTCGCTTGGGATCTCGTCCCTTGGTGATCTCGGCCCACCCCGGTGGCAACACAAAGAAGCTCACTCCGTCAGACTCAGCCTTACGGTATCCAACCATGTTGGCCGGACGGTGGCTGGTGTCGAACCAGTCAGCAAAGCGGGTGTATTGGTGGGCAGTGACGAACCCGCGCACCTGCTCCAAGGTCGCTGCGTCCTCCTTGTTGCCAAGGTGGCCACGCTCTGCCAGCCACGCCTTGAGGCAGACCCGCACCGCTCGCAGCGCCTCCCCCTCGGGCCAGCCTGTGACCCCCAGCCGGGTTGCCAGCTCACCGGCAGCAGCCACCAGCGCGAACCGGTTGATGGCGCGGCCTACCTGATTGCCCGCCCCCTTCGGCGTCAGTTCGGCGGCAAGGCACTTTATCTCGCCCCGCAGGCGCTCGCTGTGCGCATCCAGATCCCCGGCCAATGCCTCGGCATAGGTTCGAAACGCGCTGCCGTGTTGGTTGTCGCTGTTGGCTTTGAGCGTGTCGGCGAAGGTGCGCCCGCTCTCCATACCATGTAGCCACTCAAACGCCCCATGGTGACCGGTATCGCTCGGGATCTGGATTGTGCGTACCTCCATCCCCGCTTGGGTGCGCTGCCCGGCGCTGGCGGCGTGATCTTCAAGGCTCAATTCCCCGGTTGAGAGGAACAGCAAGCGCCACGCCTTGCGCTCTCTCAGCTCCCCATCCTGCTTGCTACGGCCTTTGCCTTGCCCATTGGCCAGCATGTAGGCCACTTGTCCGGCCTCTTTGCCGTCCAGCTCTCCCAGTTCATCCAGGCAGAGCAGAGCATCATTGCGCCGGCTGGCGATCCCCTCGATGGCGTTACCGGTTGCTCGCCATGTCTGGCTGTAGCGATCCGGGTTGCCGTAGACACTGGCCGCGGCCTTCATGATGGTGGTCTTGCCGTCTGTGCTCTCCCCCTTGAGGTGGAACCCACCACCCTCCATACCTACCAGAGTCAGCAGTGGGGCAGCGAAGGCGAGCGACAGCGCAAAGCACAGGCGGGAGTTACCCACGGCCAGCGCCGCAACCCCCTGTTGCCACTCAGCCAAGGTACCGCGTTCGGTAAAGTCGCTGGCTGCGTATCCAGTCGTTTGCAGGATCACCCCATCAGCATCAGGCCCTATTGACCCTTGAGGCAGTACATAGGCCCGCCCATGCCAGCCGGTACGCTCCACACAGGTGATCCGGCGCTCAGGCTGACAGCTCATCAGGTAGGCATTCAGCTTGCGCTTGTGGCCCAGTTCGATGAATGGCAAGCCCGCATCCAAGAGGGCGGCAAATACCTCGTCACCGTTGCGCGGTACCAGGGAGCGGACAGGCATTGCCCACTGGCGAGATCGTCCAGCACTATCCAGCCATTCCAGTAACCGGCCATAACCCCGGCCTTGCTCGTCAGAGGTTTCAGCCAATACCCAGATCGGACTGGAGATCGGTACCCACTCCTGGTGCGCATCCTCACCCCGACCAACCATCATCAACGCACAGAGGCGATCACCCCGGATCTCGAACCCCTCCGGCAACCTTTGCCCGCTTGCCGTGCTGGTGGCTTGCTGCTCGGCGTGAAGCGGGATCACCTCTGCCGTTTCCTTCTGGCTGGCGCCTTGGGCCTGCTCAATGGACAGACCCTTTTCGCTCATCTGATTGCTGGTGGCTGGTGCGGTGCTGGCGCTCATGATGGCCTCTTGTGTCTTGGTCAGCCCATGGGCTTGGTGGTAGTCGTTCCAGTCACCGGCAACCGGTGGCAGGGCCACCAGCCCGCCTACGGCTGCAGCTGCTTGTTCGGCCTTGGTCTTGCCGGGATTACCCTCGGTGCCTTCGTCATTGTCGCCACAGAGCAGGATCCGGACCTCTGGGTGTTGGCGGTGGGCAATCTCTGCCACGGCCTGCAGGTTACCGGCATCCATGGCGCAATAGACTGTCGCTCCAGTTGCCGCCTGGACAGACAGCCCCGAGGCATATCCCTCCACCACGGCCACCAGCTCCCCACCATCGATACGGTGGAAAGCCCCGGCCTTCTGGCCGCCAGGCAGGTAACGCTTGTCCCCCTCTGTGTTGATAAGCTGAACGTTAACCAGCTCCCCCACCTCATCCCACAGGGGCACCACCAGCGAACCGGGTTGGTATGTCAGTTCGCCCACTGCGATGACCCGCTGAGTGAGCGGCATAGCCAAGCCAGACAGCGCCTTACGTTCCAGATATGGGCTGACCCCTTGCTTGATGTCTGCCGAGATGCTGGTGGCCCTTCGGGCGGCCTTGCGCCGTTGTTGCTCCGCCTGCTTGTGCTCTTGCTCCGCCCTGGCCTCTTGTTGCTGGTGGATCTGCTCACGCGCGGCAGGGTCAAGACCGCCATCCGATAAGCCCACCAGCGGGGCGATCAGCTCGGCGGCCTCTTTGGGCTGCCTGCCGGTCACCTTACCCACCAGATCCAGTCCATCCCCATTCCCGCACTGGTTACAAATCCAGGTGCCGCGCCCAGCCTTGTCATCCAGCCGGAACCGGTCCTTACCTCCACAGGCAGGACATGGACCATGCTTGCCACGGCGCGGGATGTCGATACCTACAGCCGCCAGCAGATCGGGCCAGTGGCCACAGGCTGCGGCGACCACATCAGAGACAAAACGAGGCCCTGTGACCCCCCTGATTGTCGAGGTCATCGTTCACCCCCTGTCAGTACGGCCACCAGCTCTTTGAAAGCCCGTTCATCCAATCCGGCTTTGAGTTCCCGCGCTTGCTTGGCTGTCACGGCTACTGCGGCGCCGTTAGCTTGGGCAATAAACCGATCTCGGTCTGTTCGCCAACTAAATGCGCTCAGGCTGCCGACTTGTGAGCGCTTGCCGGTGCGTGGGTTGATAGGGCCGGTGAAGGTGGGCTGTTCACTACCGCTGGCCCATGCGAAGTAGATCATGCCTTGCCCCCCTTGGTCGGCTGGTGGGGGTGCTCATCAGGCTGGCTGATCAGTGTCACCATAACCGGCTTGCCATTCACTATGCGGCGCACACGGCGCAGGGAGAGGTCTGCCAGTTCGGCCAAAAACTCGGGGCTCGCTTTCTGTTTGGTCGTTCTCATGCCTTGGCCCTCCCGGTAGGAGTGCGGGACATGAATACCAAAGGCAGGCCAGCCAGAGCGATACGGGCTTGTGCTTCGGTGTCAGCAACGGCGGTAATGGTGCGGATACGGCGCAAGTCTGCCAGTCGGCAGGCGCTCGAGGCGATCAGGAAGGTGAAGATCATTTGGGTTATCCCTACGTGAAGTTGACGCAGGGCGGATCGGGTAGCCGCAAAGCAGTGCTCACGTAGGCAGGCACAGTGGGGGCGTTTTCTTTGGCTCCCGACCCATGCCCCCAAAACAGGATAGATCCCCGGCAGGGTGCCGGAAATGGGGGAAATGGGTACAGATTTTCCTACGTGAGTCACAGCTTTCGGGTGCTTAATCCGCCAGCCACGCCGCCACTTGCTTAAGGTGACGACAGGGAAGATCGTACCGTGTCGCACGGTATCAGGCAACCCTGTCCGCTCGAATTTGGGCAAGGCTTCTCCCTGGGCTATGCGCCCATTGGTTCTCATGTTCATGGCTGATCCCTTATGCGGCTGGCTGGTGGCTAGGTGCTGGCGTCTTCGTCGGACATGGAAAGCGTGCGATATAGCTGGACACATGCCCCTGGCTCAATGGCTGGGCCCCGCGCTGCCTGCGCTTGAGGTTCACCAGTTCAACCAGCTTTCTGGCCTGAGCGCGGTCGGCGATCCAGTAACGCTTGAAGCGGGCCACGCCATCGCCACTATGCTGGTGGCTGAAATACTCATCTAGAATGGTGATGCCGTGATGGCGGCGCAGGTCGCTGATCGAGTTCCGTGGATTGAGGTCATGTAGTCCAGCCAGAGCTGACAGTGAGCTGATCCCATCTGGGCCATTCTCAACCAGATGGAGGGCCACCAACTCAAGCTTGGTAGCGTCTCTGGCGGGCTTGGTGGTAAGATCCCAGTGCTGACTTGGGGTCGTGCCGTTCTGCGGTGCGGCCTTTTCTTTTTTGCTCATCATCGCCCCCTTATGCCGCCTGGCCTTGAGCATCCATCCACCGGCGCACATCCTCCGCCCGCCAGGCAGTTACACGCGTCCCCAGCTTAACCGGCTTCGGGATTTTGCCATCTGCGGCCCAGCGCCATAGAGTCACCTCGGCGATCCCCAGCATGGGGGCCAAGATTTTTGCGCGGACATAGCCCTCTGCGGGCAGAGCTTGAGATTGATGTTTTGACATGGCTTATTCGCTCCCTTGGTGTATTACCGTATCGAGAGCGATTGAAGCATGAGGAAGCGCGTTCTCTATGTACGGTACAAGTTACCTCTCGGGAGGTGCTGGTACCGTACAGTCTGTAGACCCACCAGCATCACAGCTTAGCTACGCTTATAAACTTCGTTTCTACCCTCCGCCGCACTCAATAAACGCTGGATAGATTCCCGTGATAGAGGAGCGTCATTCCCCCCAAACAGTTCGTTCGAGTGATCCCACAAAGCATTAGCCCAAGCAACATAGGTCACGCATTCATCAGGCCATCTACTGCGGGCATGAAGGGCTGCAACAAGCACACGCTCTCTGGTAGAAGCATGATATTCCGCGGTTGGATGGGGCTGAGACTCCCCCATATATGGGTTGCCCCATTCTCGGCGTGGTTCGCTGGTTACCTTGTTCATTACAGTGCCAGACTTCATATGCGCCTGAATTTTTAACAGGTCTTCACGCACCACGCGCAACCGCTTTTGCATATTGGGTATTACAGCGCCACTAAGATCGACCCCTAACGGGTCCCCCTCTCTCCACCATTGAGGCAATTCATTACCCACAAACCTCGTAGTGAGAGTCCAGCATATGTCCTCATACAGAGGGGGCGATTGTATTTGAGCAATATCGTAGGGAGTAAGCGCCCAGAGTCCGGTAATATTTACCTCCCGATGCCGCCAGCCGTCTTCTGGCCGTGGCAAACCTATGGCGGCATTGTATTGATATCCGGATTGGTAATAGGAGCGTTCTCGACCACCATCTACTGTCGGCAGGCTATTAAAATTCGTTGGTGGTTCTTCGTGATGAAAATGTATTTCATCAACAAATATCGCATAGTCTTTACCGCCGATTTCATAGTCATAAAATTCGGCATAGAGCGTGATGGCCCCTACTGCGGCCCAGTGATAAATATCCTCAACCTCGCAAGTTAGTAGCCTTGCAGCTCGCTCTGGGGGACAAAATTCAAGAGGGGCTAATGGGGATAATCCTGTTGCTGGCTGTTTTTGCGGTTGCTTTGCCATTGCGTTCACCTTCTAACGCACCCTTGAAATGGTCGCCGGGTCAGGTAGGCAAGGTTCCCTACTCTTCGATTGGCCGATCTAGGCCCGGCAAAGTCGTTACACCGCTCGGTTGAAATTCACAGGGCGCACATTGCCCCCTTGTTGGGATTCATAGAAGTCAGCAAGCCACTGCAGCAGCTTGCGGCGGTCATCCAGGTACTCGGCCCGGTGATAGGCAGCCCGCACCTTATTGCGTTCAGCGTGAGCCAGCTGGCGCTCGATAACGTCAGGATCAAAGCCTTCTTCGTTTAAGGTGGTGGATGCCAGAGCCCGGAACCCATGAGGAGTAGCAACGCCCGCATATCCCATCCGGCCCATCGCATAGCTCAGGGTGTTCTCACTCATGGGCTTGGTCAGGTTGCGCTCACTGGGAAATAACAGATCACAATGACCGGTGAGCTGGTGGAGCTCATCAAGGACAGCCAGCGCCTGCCGGGATAGTGGGACGATATGCTCTGAACGCATCTTCATCCGCTCAGCAGGGATCCGCCACTCGGCCCGCTCCAGGTCGAACTCATCCCAGCGAGCAAAGCGCACCTCGCCCGGGCGGGTCATGGTCAGCATCAGCAGATGGAAGGCAAGGCGAGTTGCAGGGTTAAGAGGCTCAACCGCAAGGCGGCGGTAGAACTCTGGCAGTTCCGCCCGGGGCAATGCCGGCCGGTGTTCTTTCTTGGCGGCTTTGAGTGCTCCTTTCAGGTCTTGGGCTGGGTTGTAGCTGGCTCGGCCTGTCTGGATGGCGTAACGCATGATGGCACTGATCCGCTGCAGCACTCGCCCAGCTGTTTCGGTCGCTCCGCGCTTCTCAACTTTCCGCAGGGCCTCCAGCATCATGGGGGCGGTCAGTTCAGCAACAGGAACAAGCCCAAGATCGGGGAAGGCATCGACCTCCAAGGATTCGATTACCCGAGTGGCGTGGCCTTGGCTCCAACGGGCAAGCTGGCTTTGGTGCCACTCCCGCGCCAATGCTTCGAAACTGCTTTCGCTGGCCAGCCGACTAGCAACCTTGCTTTGCTTGCGGACCAAGCCGGGATCAACGCCATCGGCGATCAGGCGGCGGGCATCATCCCGCTTAGCTCTCGCCTCTTTCAGTGACACCTCTGGATAGACACCCAGGGCAAGCGCCTTCTCTTTGCCACCATGGCGATACTTGAGCCGCCAGTACTTACCAGACTGATTGACCAGCAGGAACAGTCCCTTCTCATCGGAAAGCTTCTGAGGCTTGCCGCTGAACTTGGCTTGCCTGGCTGCGGTATCGGATAACGGCATGGGGGTATCTCCCGTCTCTGCTTGGGGGTACTTATCGCATGCTGGGGGACAAAAAGTGGACACTCTGCGGGCCTGTAACGGCGCGGGCTGGTGGCCTGAGGGGGTACTTTTTACCCCCATCTGGACTGATACCCCCAGATGTACCCCCGGTAATGGGGGTATGTCATGAGGCTATATGATACGACAGGAAATAACAAAAAACCCGCAGAGCCTTAAGCTATGCGGGTTTCAGGTCTGCCGTGATACGGCATGAAACTGTAATATGGTGCCCGGGGTCGGACTCGAACCGACACGGTTATTCACCGGCGGATTTTGAATCCGCTGCGTCTACCGATTTCGCCACCCGGGCAACTGCGAGGGATTATACGAATGGCGCGATGCCATGCAAGGTGTTTTTCGATTGAACACTCCCGTTTGTTCATTTATTCAACGCCTTGCCGATGCGGGGCCAGTTACATAGAATGCCGCCATCATCTTAATGGAATAAAAACGATGGCCAAGCCTAAAAAAGTCCAACAAAAATCCCCCTCTCCCGCCACTCAGCCATACCCGTCAGCGGGTCTGCTGCGTCGCCTCGGCGCCCTCATCTATGATGCGCTGGTGGTGACTTCGCTGCTGATCATCGCCGGCTTTATCGGCATGGGTGTCGCCAAGCTGTTGCTGGTCACCGGCATGGCCAGCGTACCGGCGGGTGAAGATACCGTCTGGTTGCTGACCCGCCACCACCTGAGCCTGATCTACACCCTGTGGCTCGCCTTCGTCATCTGCGGTTTCTACACCTGGTTCTGGACCCGCGCTGGCCAGACCGTCGGCATGCGCGCCTGGCGGCTGCGCATTCAGAACGAGGATGGCAGCCACATCCGCGTTACCCAGGCGCTGATCCGTCTCGCCACCGCCGCCTTTGGTCTGGGCAACCTGATGTGCCTGTTCAACCGCCAGCGTCCGCGGGCGTTTCAGGATATCTGGGCCGAGTGCGAAGTGATCGTGCTGAGCAAGCAGGAAAATCTGGAATTGCTTAACAAGTAATACCGAAGCAATGCAGCAACGAAAGAGGGCACCAACAGGTGCCCTCTTTGCATTTCCTCATAACCTCGTGCGGGTTACTGCTTGCGGCTGAGGATGTAGAAGGAGATGCCGCCAAACAGCAGGCTGGGCGCAATAGCCGCCAGAATGGGCGGTACCGCATAGACCAGACTGATGGGGCCAAACACCCGATCACTCACATAGACGGCAAAGCCGGTCATGATCCCCATCAGCATCCGAGCCCCCATGCTCACCGAGCGTAGCGGGCCGAAGATGAAGGAGGAGGCCAGCAGGATCATCGCCACCACCGAGAGCGGTGACAGCAATTTGCGCCACATCTCCAGCTTGTAGCGACCGGCATCCTGCTTGTTGGCATCGAGATAGCCGATGTAGTCGAGCAGACCGGAGACCGAGAGGTTCTCGGGGTCGATACTCACCACCCCCAGCTGCTTGGGCGTCAGCTCCGAGCTCCACTCCATCTTGTCATGCTGTTCGCTGCGGATCTGCGCCGGGTCGTCGAAGCGGGTAACTTGCGTCTGCTTGAGCAGCCAGTGGTGACGCTCGAACACCCCCTCCTGCGCCTGCACCACGTCGATCAGCTTGCGCTCGGGGGTGAAGCGATAGAGGGTGATGCCGGTGAGGGCGCCATCGTTACGCACCCCGTTGATATTGACGAAGTTGTTGCCATCGCGAGCCCACACCCCGTAGGCGGAAACCGTCAGACGACCTTCGGACAGCGCGCCCGCCTTGATGTCATCGGCCATCCGCTTGGCGATGGGGGCCACATATTCCCCCATCAACCCCACCATGATCATCAGCGGGATCGCCGTCTTGAGCGCCGCCATCACGATACTGATCTTGGAGCGACCCGCCGCCTGCATCACCACCAGCTCGGAACTGGTCGCCAGCTGACCCAGACCAATCAGGCCACCCAGCAGCGCGGCCAGCGGGAAGAAGAGCACCGCCTCTTTCGGCATCGAAAGCAGCACATAGTAGAGGGCGTTGAGCATGTCGTAATTGCCGTCACCGACCGACTTGAGCTGCTCCACATACTTGATGAGCGCTGCAAGGCCAACGAGCGTGATTTCACACAGCAGGATCGACATAAAGATGACCCTACCGATATACCTATCGAGAATGCCAAACATCAGCAGAAGTTCCTATGTTGCAGCATCATGCTGATTTTCTGTTGAAATAGCGCCCTTTCACCCCGTTCCACCAGCTGGTTCCCTGCAGATTGAGGGGCAGGCCGATAAACAGCAGGTAACCGAGCGGCACCAGGAACATCCCCGGCCAGTAGGGCAGCCGACCGCTGTCGATGGCCGAACGGGCGGCGCTGAGCAGCAGGAAGTAGGAGAGATAGAGCATGATGGCCGGCAACAGCTTGGCGTAGCGCCCCTGACGGGGGTTGACCCGCGCCAGCGGTACCACCAGCAGGGTCAGCACCGGAATGGAGAGGGGCAGCGAGATACGCCACTGCAATTCCGCCATCATGGCGTTGTCCTGGGTACCGAACAGTTCCATGGTCGGCTTGGCCGCCGCCTTGCGGTTGGAACGCTCCATCTCCTGCTGACGGATCACCAGACCATATTCGCGAAAATCGGAGATCTGGAACTGCTTGCCGGAGAAGTTCCCCTCGTAGCGGGAGCCATCCATCAGGGTCAGCCACTGCAGACCGTTCTCATCGACCGTAACCACCCCTTCGGTCGCCACCACCACCGAGGGAGGATTGTTCCCCTCAGCCCGCTGCAGCACGAAGATCTTTTGCAGTTTTGAGCCGTTGTCGTTCAAATCCTGGATATAGGCAACCAGACGCCCCTTGTCGAGCTCCATAAAGCGGCCAGGCTGCAGGAAGGAGATACCCGGATCGGCTTTGAACTGGTCGATCACCTGCGACTCGCGCTCCTTGGCCTGCGGAGCGATCCAGCCGGTGTTGAACGCTGCGACTGCGGCAGTCAGCAAGGCTAGCAACATGGCGCTGCGCATCACGAAACGGTGGCTGAAACCGACCGCATGCATCACCGTCATCTCGCTTTCGGCATAGAGGCGTCCGTGAGCGAACAAGATGGCCAAAAACAGGCTGATTGGCAGCATCAACAGCGCCATATTGGGCAAGTTGAGCAGCAGCAGGGTAGAGACCAGACGTGTCGGCACCTGGCCATCGGCGGCGTCACCGATGATCTTGATAAATTGTTGGCTGACAAAGATAAGCAGCAATACGAATAACACTGCCAGCTGGGTTTTCAGGGTTTCCCTGAACAAATATCGGAAAACGATCACAGTCATTCCCAAGTAAACTTGTGTTTTTAGTCGAATGCCTGAAAAATAGGGCCGTATATTGGATTTTTACCAGTTTGAACTGCGGAGCCTGTGGCTGTTCGCTCCGCCTCTGATACCCCAACAAGCACCGCATTATTCAATAAAAGGTGCCTTTTGTCTTTAGGATGTAGGAGATTCCATGGAGTTCAGTGTAAAGAGTGGCAGTCCAGAGAAGCAACGGAGCGCCTGCGTCGTAGTCGGCGTATTTGAGCCTCGTCGCCTCTCTCCGGTTGCCGAACAACTGGACAAGATCAGCGATGGCTATATCAGTTCGCTGCTGCGCCGTGGCGACCTGGAAGGGAAACCAGGCCAGATGCTGCTGCTGCATCAAGTACCGGGCGTGCTCAGCGAGCGCGTACTGCTGGTCGGATGCGGCAAGGAGCGGGAACTCGACGAACGCCAGTACAAGCAGATCATCAACAAGACCATCACCACCCTGAACGAAACCGGCTCCATGGAAGCGGTCTGCTTCCTCACCGAGCTGCACGTCAAGGGTCGGGATACCTATTGGAAGGTACGCCAGGCGGTAGAAACCACCAAGGCGGGCCTCTACAGCTTCGATCAGTTCAAGACCAACAAGGCCGAGCCACGTCGCCCGCTGCGCAAGCTGGTATTCAACGTGCCGACGCGTCGGGAACTGACCATTGGTGAAAAAGCCATCGCTCACGGTCTGGCCGTGGCCAAGGGTGTGCGGGTCTGCCGCGACGTGGCGAACATGCCGCCCAACGTCTGCAACCCGGCCTATCTGGCCTCCCAGGCCCGTCGTCTGGCCGATGCCTACGACAACATCACCACCAAGGTGGTGGGCGAGCAGGAGATGGCCGAGCTCGGCATGAACTCCTATCTGGCGGTGGCCCGCGGCTCCGACAATGAAGCCATGATGGCCATCATCGAATACAAGGGTCATCCGGATGCCAAGCCCATCGTGCTGGTCGGCAAGGGTCTGACCTTTGACTCCGGCGGCATCTCCATCAAGCCGGCCGACGGTATGGACGAGATGAAGTACGACATGGGTGGCGCTGCCTCCGTGCTCGGTACCATGCATGCGCTGGCCCAGCTGCAACTGCCGATCAACGTCATCGGCGTGCTGGCAGGCTGCGAGAACATGCCGGGTGGCAACGCCTATCGCCCGGGTGACATCCTCACCTCCATGTCAGGCCAGACCATCGAAGTCCTCAACACAGATGCGGAAGGTCGTCTGGTGCTGTGTGATGCACTGACCTATGTGGACCGCTTCGATCCGGAAACCGTGATCGACGTGGCGACCCTGACCGGTGCCTGCGTCATCGCGCTGGGTCACCACACCTCGGGTCTGCTGGCCAACCACAACCCGCTGGCCCACGAGCTGCTCAACGCCTCCGAGCAGGCGGGTGATCGCGCCTGGCGTCTGCCGCTGTTCGACGAGTATCAAGAGCAGATCGACAGCCCGTTCGCCGACATGGCCAACATCGGCGGTCGTCCTGCCGGTACCATCACCGCGGCCGCCTTCCTGTCACGCTTCACCAAGAAGTACAACTGGGCCCACCTGGATATCGCCGGGACCGCCTGGAAGAGTGGCAAGGATAAAGGCTCCACCGGGCGTCCGGTGCCC
This sequence comes from Aeromonas sp. FDAARGOS 1419, assembly GCF_019047045.1. NCBI lineage: Bacteria > Pseudomonadati > Pseudomonadota > Gammaproteobacteria > Aeromonadales > Aeromonadaceae > Aeromonas > Aeromonas sp. FDAARGOS 1419. The sequence goes on along the minus strand of NZ_CP077209.1, from coordinate 3,800,737 downwards.
CTGCTGACCCAGTTCCTGCTGAACCGGGCTGGCGTGGATATCGAAGAGAAAGAGTAACTCTCCCACCCTGTCTGATGCGTACATCAACGGGGTTGGCGTTACCCTGAACCACAAGGAAGAGGCCCGCCTCTTCCTTGTTTCATTCTTGAATCAGTGAGCTGCGGACGGGAAACGCCCCGTCAGCCTCATGAGGCGGTCAACAGTCCGTCACCGCAAAACGGGATCAACCTGATGAGCCAAGTGACCTTTTACCTGATGAGCGAACAGGATGACGCGCAGGCCTCCGCCGTCGAGCGACTGGCCTGCACTCTCGCGGCCGAGTCGTGGGGGGCGGGCCATATCTACCTGTTCTGCAACGATGAGGCCCAGGCCCTGCGTCTGGACGAACTGTTGTGGCAATTGCCGCCGGAGCGCTTTGTGCCGCACCAGCTGCAGGGCGAAAGCGGCATGGCCCCGGTGGAGATCGGCTATCAGCCACCGAAACGGCGCTACGCCCGCCTCATCAATCTGGCCACTGCGACACCTTTGTTTGCAGGACACTTCGCTCAAGTGGTAGATTTTGTCCCCACTGACGAAACACAAAAGCAGCAAGCTCGCGAGCGCTACAAGCACTATCGCCAGGCAGGCCATGCCCTCGAAATGAGGGATCAGCCCGTCCTTGCCGCACCGGATCCGGCGCAGCCCTGACTGCAACCAATTGATCCATAAAGAATCAACACCAGACTCCATCCATCCAGATTACGGCGAGACCATGGAAAAGACTTTTAATCACAACGCCATCGAACAGGCGCTCTATCAGCACTGGGAAGCCCAGGGTTACTTCAAGCCCCACGGCGACACCAGCAAAGACTCCTTCTGCATCATGATCCCGCCGCCGAACGTCACCGGCAGCCTGCACATGGGTCACGCCTTCCAGCAAACCCTGATGGATACCCTGATCCGCTACAACCGCATGCAGGGCAAGAACACCCTGTGGCAGGCAGGTACCGACCACGCCGGTATCGCCACCCAGATGGTGGTTGAGCGCAAGATCGCCGCAGAAGAGGGCAAGACTCGCCACGATTACGGCCGTGATGCCTTCATCGACAAGATTTGGCAGTGGAAGGAAGAGTCCGGCGGTACCATCACCCGCCAGATGCGTCGTCTGGGCGACTCCGTGGATTGGGAGCGCGAGCGCTTTACCATGGATGAGGGTCTCTCCGCTGCCGTGCAGGAAGTGTTTGTCCGTCTTTACGAAGATGGCCTGATGTACCGTGGCAAGCGTCTGGTGAACTGGGATCCGAAACTCAACACGGCCATCTCCGATCTGGAAGTGGAGAACCGCGAGATCAAGGGCCACATGTGGCACCTGCGCTATCCGCTGGCCAACGGCGCCAAGACCGCTGAAGGCAAGGATTACCTGATCGTCGCCACCACCCGTCCGGAGACCATGCTGGGCGATACCGCCGTGGCCGTGAACCCGGAAGACCCGCGCTACAAGGCGCTGATCGGCCAGCACATCCTGCTGCCGCTGGTGAACCGTCTGATCCCCATCGTTGCCGACGAACACGCCGACATGGAGAAGGGCACCGGTTGCGTGAAGATCACACCGGCCCACGACTTCAACGATAACGAAGTAGGCAAGCGCCACAGCCTGCCGATGATCAACATCTTCACTCTGGACGCCCACGTGCGTGCCGAGGCCGAAGTGGTCGATACCAACGGCAACCCGAGCACCGCCTACGATGCCGCCCTGCCAGCCGAGTTCGCCGGTCTGGAGCGTTTCGCCGCCCGTAAAGCGATTCTGGCCAAGCTCGAAGAGCTGGGTCTGCTGGACGAGATCAAGGATCACGTGCTGCAACAGCCTTACGGCGATCGCGGTGGCGTGCCCATCGAGCCGATGCTGACCGACCAGTGGTACGTGCGCGTGGCACCGATGGCCAAGACCGCCATCGAGGCGGTGGAAGATGGCCGCATCCAGTTCGTGCCGAAGCAGTACGAAAACATGTACTTCTCCTGGATGCGCGACATTCAGGACTGGTGCGTCTCCCGTCAACTGTGGTGGGGTCACCGCATCCCTGCATGGTATGACGACGCAGGCAACGTCTACGTTGGCCGCAGCGAAGATGAAGTGCGCGCCAAACACAGCATCCCGGCCGTAACCGTACTGCGTCAGGACGAAGACGTGCTCGACACCTGGTTCAGCTCCGCTCTGTGGACCTTCTCCACTCTGGGCTGGCCGAACAACACCGAGGCACTCAAGACCTTCCACCCGACCGACGTGCTGATGAGCGGCTTCGACATCATCTTCTTCTGGATTGCCCGGATGATCATGATGACCATGCACTTCATCAAGGACGAAAACGGCCAGCCGCAAGTCCCGTTCAAGACCGTCTACATCACTGGCCTTATCCGTGACGAAGAGGGCCAGAAGATGTCCAAGTCCAAGGGCAACGTGCTGGACCCGCTCGACATGATCGACGGCATCTCGCTGGAAGATCTGCTGGAGAAGCGCACCGGCAACATGATGCAGCCGCAGATGGCCGAGAAGATCGCCAAGCGTACCGCCAAGCAGTTCCCGGAAGGGATCGATGCCCACGGTACCGACGCCCTGCGCTTCACCCTGGCGGCGCTGGCCTCTACCGGTCGTGACATCAACTGGGACATGAAGCGCCTGGATGGCTACAACAACTTCTGCAACAAGTTGTGGAACGCCTCCCGTTATGTGCTGATGAACACCGAAGATCAGGACTGCGGTTTTGCCGGTGGCGAGATGCAGTTCAGTCTGGCGGATCGCTGGATCCAGTCCCAGCTGCAAGTAGCCATCCGTGACTTCCGTACCGCCCTCGATACCTACCGCTTCGATATCGCGGCTGGCGTGCTGTACGAATTTATCTGGAACCAGTTCTGTGACTGGTATCTGGAGCTGACCAAGCCGGTGCTGACCAAGGGTTCCGAGGCCGAGCAGCGCGCTGCCCGCCACACCCTGGTGACCGTGCTCGAAACCCTGCTGCGTCTGGCACACCCGATCATCCCGTTCATCACCGAGACCATCTGGAAATCGGTCGCGCCGCTGGCTGGCGTACACGCCGACACCATCATGATTCAGGCCTTCCCGGAGTTCGACGCCGCCAAGGTGGACGAAGCCGCGATGGCGGATCAGGAGTGGGTGAAGGAGTTCATCGTCAGCATCCGCAACATCCGCGCCGAGATGAACGTGGCGCCGAGCGTGCCCCTCAACGTGCTGCTCCAGTGCGATGCCAAGGATGCCAAGCGCGCCGCTGACAACGAGGCCTTCCTCAAGTCGCTGGCCCGTCTGGAGTCCATCCGCGTACTGGCGGACGGTGAAACCGCACCGCTGTCAGTGAAGAAGCTGATCGGCGCTACCGAGCTGATGATCCCGATGGCTGGTCTCATCGACAAGGATGCGGAACTGGCCCGTCTGGCCAAAGAGGTTGCCCGTCTGGTGGGCGAGTGCGGCCGTATCGAAGGCAAGCTTGGCAACGAAGCCTTCGTCGCTAAGGCGCCGGAAGCTGTCATCGCCAAAGAGCGCGAGAAGCTGGAAGATTACCGTCTCCAGCTGACCAAGCTGGAAGCCCAGCAGGCTGAAATCGCCGCGCTGTAAGCACCGCCCCAACCGATACAACAAAGCCCCCTGCCAAGGGGGCTTTTTCATATCCGCGCTTCCCGTTTCAGCTCACCAGCAGCCAGCCGCAGAAACCGAGATAGAGCAGACCGACCTGCGCCAACCGCCCGGCGGTCATGGCCCCCTTTCTGAACCCCCACCAGAGCAACCCCACCGCCAGCAGCGTCACCAGCGAGGAGGCCATCATGGCGCCATCCAGCAACCAGGGGGTAAAGAGCAGACAGAAGGCCTTGGGGATAGTGCCCTGGATCATCATGGCTCCGGAGATATTAGCCAGCGCCAGCCGATTCTTGCCCTGTCGCACCCAGATCAGCACGTTCATCAGCTCCGGCATCTCGGTCGCCACCGGACTCAACAGCAGGGCTGCCAGCACCGGCGAGAGGCCAAACAGTTCGCCCATGCTCTCCAGCTGATGGACAAACAGCTGTGCCGCCAGCGCCACTACCACTAACGCAGCCAGCGTCTGCAACAGCACCTTGCCAAGGGGCGGGATCCCGGCATCTGGGGCCAGCTTGAGGGGCTCCGGCAATTCGACTTCGTGGCTGTCAGCCTGTTTCAGCTCGCGCCTTACATAGACGAGGTAGACCAGCAGGAAGAGCGGGGCTAGCCAGCTCTTGCCGGTGAAGGCGACCAGTCCCAGCGCGGTTGCCACCAGAAATATGCCGATAAACCAGCGCTGATCCCGGCCAATCTCGCGCTGCACCTCGCCATCGATGGCCCGTTCGGTACGCCCCATGCAAAGCAGCAGGGTGAGGCCAACCGCCGCATAGCCGATGGTCGCCAGCACCAGCGGCCCGCCAAGGGCGGCACCAATGCCGATCTCCTGCTGGGCGGTTGTGTTGCCCATCAGCAGGGCGGTCAGGGTCACAATGCACTCGGGCAGCGCCGTACCCAGTGCTGCCAGCAGGGAGCCGGTGGCGCTTTGGGAGAGTTTGAAGTGGTGGCCGGTCCACTCGATGCCGTTGACGAAGTATTCGCAGGCAAGGTAGATGGTGACCGCAGAGACGAGAAATAACAGCAGGGTAATCAACATAATAGATACCGCCAGGCGAGCAGAGTAACCGATGGACCCGACATGGCTCGCCCGGCTGGCGTGCATATCGAGGCCAAAGGTCTTGCAGAGCGATAGTGCCTATCGCCGCCCATGCCATGGATGCGAGGATCCAAGAGTGTTGACATGGGCCCGGCCCGGAATGCGGGCGGGTTGCTACTCCCCAATGACTGAGGGGACGTTTTACCAACTCGACCGCCGCCTCACAAGGCAAATTAATGACAACTCATTCAATAAGTTGTAAGGGAATGTAACCTCGCCAGCCTCCCCTCCCCGCCGTCATTGCGCTGTTGGCACACCGATTGCTGTAGGTAGTTCACTATCCACAACAGTTTGGGAAGGATGAACAATGAAACGGTGGATCCAACATTTCTATCAACTGAACCGCCTCAATTGGCTGATGGTCTGGTTGTTGCTCTGCTGCAGCATCATTCTGCTGTTTCCGGCCGGGCTGATGAAAGGGGCCGTCAGCCAGTGGGCTGCGGATCATGCGGCCTGGCTGGGGGTCGGCATGCTGATCGCCATCTCCTACTTCTGCAGTCAGGGCTTCCTGATCGCCTGGGAGTGGGCATGCGAAGAGTGGCAGGCGCGCCGTCAGCAGGACCAGCTGGCCCAGATGATCGGCTTCCTCGACTTCAACGAGAAGGCGGTGCTGCGCGAGTTCGTGCTGCAGCGTAAAAGCGTCATAAACTTGCCGATCACCGAGCCCGCCGTCAAAAACCTGATGGATGCCGGCGTCCTCACCTACGCCTACGGCAAGCCGACCCGGGAGAAGGATGACGAGAACCAGATCCGCGCCCTGATGATCGCCCTGCCCGCCCGACCGCTGCTCACCTACAAGGTGCTGGGGCTGTCGCGCGGCAAGATGAGCGACGAGCAGGTGGAACAGATCATGAACGCCCGTCCCAAGTTCGCCCAGAAGGGGTTCCAGCGCTAACCGCCGCCCTATCCGCCAGATGCAAAAGAGCCGGACACTGTCCGGCTCTCTAATTTCTGCGCGACGTTCTGTACCATCCCTTACGTCTTGTTGTGCCCTACCCCTTCAGACTGGAGCAAAAGCTGACATCGTCCTGCACCGGATCATCGCTCATGCTGTGATAGAGCTCGAAGCAGGGACCATTGCCAAACTCCAGCCCGGCAGCAACGATGTCGCCGATATGTTCCTGCCAACGCGGGCCATACTGACTGCGGTCGGTAATAAGATAACGGGACTGCGCGTAACGACCGGCGGGAATAAGCTGGATCTCGACCGCTCCCATCCCCACCGTCCCCGCAGGTACCGTCACCCCGATGTCTGTGCGACACTGGGCTGGCGGGGTCACCTCGGGGTTATCGTGATAGATGAAGATCCACTCCCCACCTTCCAGACCGCGGGCGCTGGCCCACTGATGCAACTGGCTGCAGACGGGGTCATACCCCTCGCCATAGGGGCCGGTGACACGCATATAGGCCAGGGTGCGGGCGTCCATCTCGATGGTTTTCATGGTATTGCTCCTTGCTGATGAGTGACCCTCAGCATAAGGATTCGGCTGCACAAGTGCGTGTCCATCCTTGCTCATCAAGTGTCCATTCTTGCTCTTGTCGCGGCGAAACTCTCCCGGCGAGCAACCATAGTAACGGCGAAATACCTTGGCAAACGCCTGGGAGCTGGCGAGCCCCGCCCCCAACGCAATGGCCGTGACACTGGCATCGGTATAGCAGAGCTGCCAAGCAGCCCGCTGGATGCGCAGACGACGACACATCTCCCCGGGCGTCTCCCCCGCCACAGCCGTAAACACCCGGTGAAAATGGTAGAAAGACAAGCAGGCACTGCTTGCCAGCGTTTCAATGGAGAGATCGGGATTCTGCTCCAGCGCCCGGATCACCGGGCGCAATCTGGCCTGATAATCGACCATACCGTTAGCGACTGGCGCCCCCCGCGACTCTGGCCATATAGAGCGCATCCACATAACGCCCCTGGCGGAAGGCATAGTCACGGGCTCGCCCCTCCTCGGTAAAACCGAACTTGCGATAAAGCGCCTGTGCGGCCTCATTGTCGGTATAGACGGTCAGCTCAATCCGGTGCAGGTTGAGCCAGTTATCGGCCAGATCCAGCGCCGCGGCCATCAGGGCAGAGCCAACCCCCTTGCCAGCCCAGTCATCCCGCACCCCCATGCCGATCCCGGCCACATGCTTGCGTCTGGGATTGGGTTCTACGTGCAAGGAGATCTGGCCCACCAGCAGCCCCTCTACCTCCGCCACCAAGGCGACCACATCACTGCTCTCCAACCGCTTCTGCCACTGGCTAAGGGGTGGCATAGGCAGGTGCAAAGTGCCCGCCTGGGCATTGGGCATGGCGTAAAGATCCCGCAAGGCGGGGGCATCGGCGGGTTCGGCATGACGGATAGTAATCTGCATATGAGGCTCCTTCTCGAAACCTCCATCATGCAATATCCAGCGCGGTTACACATCCCCCACCTGCACCCATTTGTCTTGCCTATCAAAGGGCGAGGAAAGGCCCATTGGCCGAGCACGACGCAGATCCGTAGGCTGACCCCATATCAACAAGGAGAGAAGCCATGACTGACAAGACCCTGCACAGCGCCAACGGCGCCCCCGTCGTCGACAACAACAACAGCCTCACCGCCGGTCCGCGCGGCCCCATCCTGATGCAAGATATCTGGTTGATGGAGAAACTCGCCCACTTCGACCGCGAGCGCATTCCCGAGCGGGTGGTTCACGCTAAGGGCTCGGGCGCCTACGGCACCTTTACCGTGACCCACGACATCAGAGCGTTCAGCAAGGCCGATCTGTTCAGCGCCATCGGTAAGCAGACCCCGATCTTCCTGCGCTTCTCCACCGTGGCCGGTGAGAAAGGCGCCGCCGATGCCGAACGCGACGTGCGCGGCTTCGCTCTCAAGTTCTATACCGAGCAGGGCAACTGGGATCTGGTGGGTAACAACACCCCGGTCTTTTTCATCCGCGACCCGCTGAAATTCCCTGACTTCATCCACACCCAGAAGCGGGATCCGCGCACCAACCTGCGCAGCGCCACCGCCGCCTGGGACTTCTGGTCACGCCATCCGGAATCCCTGCATCAGGTCACCATACTGTTCAGCGATCGCGGCATCCCCAAGAGCCTGCGGGAGATGAACGGCTACGGCAGCCACACCTTCAGCTTTATCAACGATGCCAACGAGCGCTTCTGGGTCAAGTTCCACTTCAAGACCGAGCAGGGCCACAGCTTCTACACCGATGAAGAGGCCGCCACCGCCGTCGGGCAGGATCGGGAGACCAGTCAGGCGGATCTGTTCAATGCCATCGAGCGGGGCGACTTCCCGCGCTGGAAGGTCTATGTGCAGGTGATGCCGGAGGCCGAAGCCCAGACTTACAACATCCACCCGTTCGACCTGACCAAGGTGTGGCCGCACAGCGACTACCCGCTGATCCCGGTGGGCGTGCTGGAACTCAACCAGAACCCGGACAACTACTTCGCCCATGTGGAGCAGGCCGCCTTTACCCCGGCCAACGTGGTCCCCGGTATCGGCTTCTCGCCGGATCGCATGTTGCAAGGGCGACTCTTCTCCTACGGTGACACCCAGCGCTATCGCCTTGGCGTCAACCACGGTCTGCTGCCGGTCAACGCCCCGCGCTGCCCGTTCCATCACGGTGCCCATCGTGACGGTGCCATGCGGGCCGACAGCAACGGCGGCGCCAGTCCCAACTACCAGCCGAACCGCTTCGGCACCCAGCAGCCGAGCGAGCAGCACGAGCCGGCGCTGAGTCTGGAAGGGGCTGCCCTGCACTACGATTTTCGCGACTACGACAGCGACTACTACAGCCAGCCGGGCAACCTGTTCCGCATCATGGACGAGGGGCAGCGTTCACGGCTCGCCGCCAACCTGGCCCGATCCCTTATCAATGTGGAGGATGACGCCATCGTCGCGGCCCAGCTCAAACACTTCGAGCAGGCCGACCCCGAGTATGCCAAACGGGTCGAACTGGCACTGGCCGCCTTGCAGCGCTAAGCCGCAAGCAGGCAACATCTGCAAAAACAAAATGGGGGCCTGATGGCCCCCGTTCTCGTCATGACGGTATTTGATAAATAAAAAAACAGAGCCCAAGGCTCTGTTTTCACGGCTGTATCAATCCCGGACGGAACGCGCTTCGCGCTCTTCCCGCTCCCTTGCCAACAAGCGTTTGTACCACCAGCTACTGCGACGACGTTGTGCATTGGAAGAGCGACGAGCCATTTCTTAGGTTCCAGCCAAGAGAAGAAAGGAGCTGCATTATGCGACAGGGATCACGTCCATGTCTTTAGCTGGATCAAGAAAAGCCTCACTGACCCACGGAAATCGTCTTCTGATCTTTTGCCCCCCGGGTGGCAGGCAACACCACCGCAGGAGAGCGCCAGGCCAGTGGGCCATTGCTCTCGAGGTCGTTCAGCGGGCCGCACTCCAGCCAGATATCTCCCTGCAGAATGCGGGCCCCTTCGGAATATTTCTGATCCGCAAACCAGCAGACCCGCTCGGGCAATGAGCCCAGCGGCAACACCAGCTCGGGACTGGCAGACTCGCCCACCACAGTGGTTTTGGACGCGGCCAGAGCGGGGGCGAGCCAGAGGGAGGCCAGCAGGCAGAGCAGTACATTTTTCATGAGAGGGATCCTGTTTCGATGGGAGGCACTCTCGAAGAGTCGACCAGCCCCGGGGTTTACTTGACTGACAATCATACTGCCTGCTGGCATTGTGGAACCAATATGGTAGCCTGCCAGCGCCTGCGGGCAGTCTCTCGCTGCCACGCGCAAACTTCCGGTGAATTTGTCACGTCCTGACAAAATATAACCTTATTTATCAAGTCGTTATTTGGATATTATCCCAATGCGTATCATGCCGTTGCTTCAGGCGGCCTGCCTGAGCCTGATGTTGTCCGCCTGCGTTGCCCCATTGCTGATGATGAGCCCCACCAGCCAGCTGATGTGGGCCCTGCTCAAGCCGCTGGTCGGCTTTGACCCGAACGAGGTCAATCTGTTCGAACAACCCCTGATCAAGGATCGGATGACCGCCATCCTTGGCCCCAACTACGACAGCACCATGCAGTTGCTCAAGACTGCCGACAAGTTACAGCAGGAGGGGCCGCTTTTCTATGTGGTCTCCGAGTATGCGCCCGTGCCGGATATTGCCAAGCAGGCGGGGATGGTGTGGAACTCGCAAACCAACCAGATGTCGGTATTGCTGCAAAAAGGGGATGGCACCACCCTGACCTTCGGCGAAAATCTGGCAGGCACGGCACCGACCTGGCCAACCGCCATGCAGGGCTGGCAGACCCCCAGCAGCCAGCTCACCCCGGCGGCCAATGCCCTGACCGGCGCAGCGACCAGTCAGAGTGACGCCTCCCCCTTCTCCCTTGGCAGCGCGCTGAGCACAGTGACCCGCGGCGTCGCCGGCTCGCTGACCAACAGCGCAAGTCAGGCCATCAGCGGCACAGCCGCCAACGCCACAGGGCAGGCCACCCAAACGGTGAGCCAAAGCGCGACCGCACTTACCCGCACAGCAACCACCGCAGTCACTGCACCCGCCAAACAGGCGGTGAGCAGCTCCACCGCCACCGTGACGCAAGAGGCCACCAAAGCCGTTGTCACACCGGCCAAACAGGCTGTCAGCAGCGCCGCTGCGACCGTAACCCAAGAAACCACCAAGGCCGTTGCCGCTCCTGCCAAGCAAGCCGTCAGCAGCGCTGCTGCGACCGCAACGCAAGAAGCTACCAAGGCCGTTGCCGCTCCGGCCAAACAGACAGTCAGCAGCGCCGCTGCAACCGCAACGCAAGAAGCCACCAAGGCTGTTGCCGCGCCTGCCAAACAGGCTGTCAGCAGTGCCACAGCTACCGTGACACAGGAAGCCACCAAGGCTGTTACAGCTCCTGCCAAACAGGCAGTCAGCAGTGCCACAGCTACCGTGACACAAGAAGCGACCAAGGCCGTTGCAGAACCAGCCCAGCAGGCCGTCAGTGCCGCATCCCATACGGCCGGAGAGAGCGTCGCCGATGCCGCCAGAGCGGCGGAGGCCAGGGCGCGCGCCAAGGCAGAGGCGGAGATGGAAGCCCTGCTGAAATAAACCGACAGGCCACCGCAAGGTGGCCTGTTTTTTATCCCGCTACCGGATCATGACGTTATGGAAAAGGCCACATAGACTGTTAGGTAACTACCCGCACAAGGAGTGCATCATGCGTCGTCTGCTCCCTGCTCTCGCTTCTCTCGCCCTGTTTATCGCGCTCCCTGCTCCGGCACTTATCTACTATTCGGAGCAGAACATGCCACTCAATGGCCAGGATAAAAATGGTCAGCCTGTGGGGTTGGCGGTCGAGTTGCTGCGCCTGATGTGGCGCGAAATGGGGGAGCCGGAGCAACCCATCCACTTTCTGCCCTGGGCCCGCGGCTGGTATCTGCTGACCCAACAGCAAGAGGCCGTGCTCTTTACCACAGCGCACACCAAGGAGCGGGATCCCCACTTCCTCTGGGTCTGCCCCATCAGCCACTCCAGGGTCGCGCTGGTCGGCCGCAAGCAGGATGCCCCCAAAGTGGCCAGCAAAGCGGATCTCGCCAAGCTTCAGATCGGCGTGATGCAGGCGGATGTCGGGGAGCAGTTGCTGCTCAACCGCGGGATCAGCCCGGGCAATATGATGTCGGTGGAGCGCATGGATCAGGTGGTGCGCCAGCTCATCATGGCACGCACCGATCTGGTGGCGGGCAACGAGGTGATGCTGCGCCATCAGGCCAAAGAGCTGGGTTTCCCCAGCGAGGATTTTGTCACCGTCGCGATCATTGAAGAGCAGGACAACTGCTTCGCCTTCAACCTGAGGGCAGACAAGCAACAGGTTGCCCGCCTGCAACAGGCGCTGGACAAGGTCAGACAGGGGGATGAATACAAGCAGCTGATGAAGCGCTACCAGTTGCTCAGTATCCTGCCCGAAACCACTCCCACCATCCCGCGCCTCGAGTAACCCCGGCCCACCCTATGGCGGGCTCTCTCTATCTCCCGCCGATGACGCCTGCGATGCCTCCACCGGCGCCGTAATGAGGTGGTTCAGAAAGAGATTGAACAGCTCGGCCCGCGAGCCGAGCCGCAACTTGCCATAGAGATGCTTGCGGTGATTCTTCACCGTGCCGCTGCCAATCCCGAGCGCTGCGGCAATCGCCTCCGTATCCAGTCCCTGCAGCAGCAACTCCGCCACCTGCCGCTCGCGCCGGGTGAGCAGATCCCCCCCGACACTCGCCATCGCCAGCTCCACCGCGCTCTTGAGGCTGGCGCTATCTGGCAGCGCCGTGCTCTGGGCCAGCAGCGGCTGGCTCTGCCGCCACTGCTGACGACAGAGCGAATGCACCAGCGGGAACAGCTGCTCCAGCCTCGCCAGCTCGTCACGGCTGAGAGTACTGCGCTTGTCGAGCCGCCCGAGAAACAGCATCAGCGTCAGCCCGTCCCGCACCGGCAGGATCAGCCCCACCTCCTCCTGCCAGCCGGTGGCCTGATAGAAGTGGTAGCGATATTCGGGATCGAGCCGCCCTTGGGAGACCTGCGCCAGGGTCCAGACGCCGGCAGGCAAGCCCTGCTCCAGCGCCTGCATAAAGGGATCCTGACTGAAGTGGCTGGTGAGGTAGCGATCAAAGAGCAGAGCCCGCTGATGATTGAGGTTGTCGTAGAGGTAGACGGGGCGCTGCCCCACCCCGAGCAGCAGGGCGCAATCAAACGCCACCTGTTGCTGGATCAGCCGCACCAGCGCCGCCGGAAAGGCGCTGCTGTGCAGGGCATCGACCACCTCGGTCATACTGCGGGTCAAGGCATCTGTGGTGAATGGCTGGGTCATGGTGACACGTTTCCGTTGGCGGGGAGCGATTCCCCGCTATGGCTGAATGCTAGCACGAGAGTGGCAAAACTGTCCCTCAGGGGACATATCCGCCACCGGCCAGAACGGCGAGGATGACGGCTTTTCCCCCTGCTGTTGGAGAACCCATGATCAACCCCCACCTGCTCGATGAGCTGAGCCAGCGCGGCCTTGTGGCCCAGAATTCCGACCCGGCGGCCTTGGCCGATCATCTTGCCACCCCGCGCACCGTCTATTGCGGGTTCGATCCCACCGCTGGCAGCCTGCATATAGGTCATCTGGTGCCGCTCTTGATGCTGCGCCGCTTCCAGCTGGCGGGCCACACCCCGGTGGCACTGGTGGGCGGGGCGACCGGTCTTATCGGCGATCCCAGCTTCAAGGCGACCGAGCGCAGCCTCAACAGTGCCGATACCGTGCAGGGTTGGGTCGCCAGCCTGTCTGCCCAAATCAGGGCGCTGCTGCCCGCCGATGAGGGCCTGTCGGCCCCGCAACTGGTCAACAATGGCCACTGGATGGGGCAGATGTCCGCCCTCGATTTTCTGCGGGATATCGGCAAGCACTTCTCGGTCAACGCCATGCTGGCGCGGGAATCGGTGCGTCAGCGGCTGGCTCGCCCGGATCAGGGTATCTCGTTCACCGAGTTCTCCTACGCTCTGCTGCAATCCTACGACTTTGCGGTGCTGCACCAGCGGCTCGGCTGCACCCTGCAGATTGGCGGCAACGACCAGTGGGGCAATATCACCAGCGGCATGGATCTGACCCGTCGCCTCCATCAAGCGCAGGTACACGGCATGACCCTGCCCCTCATCACCAAGGCAGACGGCACCAAGTTCGGCAAGACCGAGGGTGGCGCGGTCTGGCTCGATCCGGCGCTCACCTCCCCTTACGCCTTCTACCAGTTCTGGCTCGGCACCGCGGATGAGGATGTCTACCGCTTCCTGCGCTACTACAGCTTTATGTCGCTGAGCGAGATTGATGCACTGGAGGCGGAAGACGCGAAGCGGCAGGGGCGCAAGCAGGCCCAGCAGGTGCTGGCGAACGAGCTGACCGAGCTGGTACACGGCAAGGCGGCGCTGGCTGCGGTGCAGCGCATCAGCGAGCTGCTGTTTAGCGGCGATGTGGCCCGCCTCGGCGAGAGCGATCTGGCCCAGCTGGCGCAGGATGGCATGCCGTGTAGCACCGTCAGCGGCGAGACGGATCTGGTCAGCCTGCTGGTCAGCTGCGGTCTGGCGAACTCCAGGCGTATCGCCCGTGAGCTGCTGGCGGCGGGCGCCATCAGCCTCAATGGTGTGCTCAAGCAAGATGATCAGCTGAGCGCCACTGATCGGCTGTTTGGTCGCTACCTGCTGCTGCGCCGGGGCAAGAAGCAGTATCACCTGGTGGAGTGGCAATAAGCCGCAGGGCGGGGAGCACCGCTTCCCCGCCCGCACCCTGAATCCCTTTTGAATCCCGAGTTGCGATCCCCCTCACAGCCTCTCCCGTCAGCAGCCACCATACTGGCACCGGCGAACATGGAGTACGCCACACAATCTGTTCCTCACGATTCAACAAGGATGCTGATGATGAAGAGATGGCTTCTGGTGCTGCTCTGCACCCTGCCCATGCTGGCACACGCCAGCGGATACACCCAGACCCGCTACCCCATAGTGCTGGTGCACGGCCTGTTCGGCTTCGACAAGCTGCTCGGGGTCGATTACTTCTACGGCATTCCCCAGGCCCTGAGCCGGGATGGTGCCAAAGTCTACGTGGCTCAGGTATCGGCCACCGCCAGTTCGGAGCAACGGGGGGAGCAACTGCTCGCCCAAGTTGAGCTGCTGCTGGCGGCCACCGGCGCCGAGAAGGTCAACCTGATCGGCCACTCCCACGGCGGCCCCACCATCCGCTATGTCGCCTCGGTCGCCCCCGAGCTGGTCGCCTCCGCCACCAGCGTCGGCGGGGTCAACTACGGCTCAGAGATCGCCGATCTGGTGCGGGCCAATGCCGCCCCCGGCAGCGCCGCCGAGAAGCTGGCTGCCGCCGCGGCCCACGCCCTCTCCGGCATGATTTCACTGCTCTCGGGGGGAAGCCAGCTGCCGCAAGATCCGGTCGCCGCCCTCGATGCCCTCACCAGCAAGGGGGCCAGCCAGTTCAACCAGCGCTACCCGGAGGGGCTGCCCAGCCGCTATTGCGGCGAGGGGCCGATGCAGGCCAGCAACGGCGTCTACTACTTCTCCTGGAGCGGGCGCGGCAACCTGACCAATCTGCTGGATCCGGTGGATCCGGCACTGGCGCTGACCGGCGCCTTCTTCAAGGAGCCCAATGACGGGCTGGTCGGGGTCTGCAGCAGCCACCTCGGCAAGGTGATCGGCACCGACTACCGGATGAACCATCTGGACGAAGTGAACCAGTCCTTCGGTATCCACCATCTGTTCGAGACCGATCCGGTCACCCTCTATCGCCAGCATGCCAACCGTCTCAAGGAGCTGGGACTATGAAGATAGCCACCCTGCTCGTCGTGCCCTGCGCCATCACCCTGCTACTTGGCGGGGTGTTGCTCTGGCCCACTGCACCGACGGCAGACTCATCCCCCGCTCAAGCCAGCCAGCATGCACAGAGCCACCCGCACGATCCCGAGCAGGAGACCGCCGATGCCCTGCAGGCGCGCTATCGCACCTTTGTCTCCGCCCAGAGCAGCCTGACGGTGCCCACCGAGATCTCCCTCGCCAGCCTGCAGATCCTGTTTGACGAGCGGGAGCAGCTGCGCCAGCAGAGCTTTACCCCGGCGGAGCAGACCCAGCTGTTTACCGAGGATCGACTGATGGAGCAGCTGACCCTGCGCCGCAGGGCGCTGGCGGAGGCAAGAGACAGCGACAAGTCGCAGCTGGCCAGCGAGCTGGATCTCTGGCTGGCAGAGCAACCGGGCTGGTTTCGCGAGGCGGAGGCCAACAGCCGCCTGCTTGAGGAGTTGCAAGAGCTGGCACAGATGGACCCGGCCAAACGGGAGGCTCTGCTGCTGGAGACGGGGGGGCCGGAAGCGGTGGATCGGATGCGCCAGCTGGAGCAGAACCGGCAAGGGTTCGAGGAGCAGCTCAGCGGCTTTCTGGCCGAGCTCAGGCAACTGCCGAACGAGGCCCGGGCCGAACAGCAGCAGGAGCTGCTGGCCCGCTGGTTCGAACCCGGACAGTGGCGCCGGGTCGAGGCGCTCACCCGGCTCAAACTGGGGGAGCCACAAGCCGAATGAGAAGGGGGCCCGCGATGGGCCCCCTTGCTACTGCGCTTATTGCGGCTTGTTGGCACCCGGCAGCGGCTGCCAGGTGAGGCGGGTCACTTGGGTGCCCTGCACCTCGCACTTGAGGCTCAGCTCCTGCCACCCCTTCTCCTGACGCAGGGAGACCTCCCCTTCGATCCCCTGCTCGCCAATCTTCAGCTTATCCTGCTCGAAGATCACCTTGTCGCCATGGGCGAGATCCATCAGTTTGCCGTTGCAGAGCCAGTGAGCGAGATCCGCCCCCTTCAGCTTGACGCCCCCCTTGGCCGCCTTCTGTTCGGCCGCGCTCACCACAAACAGCTTGCTCAGCTCGGCGGCCCGCTTGGTGAGCCACTCCTGACGCTGCTGCATGCTCATCTTGCTGACGAACTCGGCGGGCTGACCCTTCTCGTCCAGCCACTGGGTCAGCTTGCCGCTGTCGTCAAAGGCGAACTGGGCGGCGGGCTCTTTGACCCCGAACAGCTTGCCGCCCTTGAAGTAGTAGCGGCTCTCCCCTTCCAGCTTGCCCAGCTCGTTCATGATGGGCACGGCGATGATGACCGGGGCGCCATCGATCCAGGCCTTGATATCGACGCCGTCATGGCTGAATTGACGGGTATCGAGGGCACTCTCGGCCCCCTTCTCCATCAGGGTAAACTGCTCGGCGAGAGAAGCGGCCAGAGAAGGAAGGGAGCAGAATCCCAGGGTCAGCGCGATCGCTGTGTTGCGCATTGAGTTGTACATAACACTCCTGTGATGGGCCATCCGGCCCGTGGTTAACTCTCTGTCAGCCAGGCCCGCAGTCCTTCCCGGTGAGCATCGCTCAGGGGCAGGGATTGGCGGACCTGGTAGTCAAAATGGATCAGGGTCGTTTCGGCGGTGACGGCCAGTTCGCCGCCCTGCCAGGCCTCCTGCCAGACAGTGAAAGAACTGGTGCCGATGCGGCGCACGCCAGTCTTGATGGTGACCGGCTGGCCGTAGAACAGCTCCCGTTTGAACTGCACCGTATAGCCCGCGATGATCAGATGCCAGTTATGCACATCCAGATCGGGGGAGAAGATCCGGAACAGGGGATCCCGCGCCGATTCGAACCAGACCGCCGGCACCGTATTGTTGATATGGCCGAGGGCATCCGTTTCCTGAAAGCGGGGTTGGATCTGCATTTCCAGCATGGGTTGACTCCTTGTCTCTTTGTTTCTGTCCTTGTCCGTTCATGGGACATCAGTGGCCAATGGGTGGCCGCCGGGCATCACCAGCGGATCAGCATGTTACATGATACTGCTGGCCTAAGCACAGGGATGCCAGCGGCCCTGCGCGACCGGCCAGCGGGTGTCGCAGCGCGGCGAATTGTAGGGCTGCACAGAAAAGCGGGCAGTAAAAAGCCCCGCACATCTTGGGTGTGCGGGGCTGGTGCAGATAACCAAACGGCTTGGGGACTAGCCGAGCAGATCGAAGCGATCCGCATTCATCACCTTGTTCCAGGCGGTGATGAAGTCACAGACAAACTTCTCCTTGTTATCATCCTGGGCATAGACCTCGGCATAAGCGCGCAGCACCGAGTTGGAGCCGAACACCAGATCCACCCGGGTGGCCGTCCACTTCAGCGCGCTGCTGCGGCGATCGCGGATCTCGTAGAGATTGCTCGCTTTCGGCAGCCACTGGTAGTCCATGTCGGTCAGGTTGACGAAGAAGTCGTTGCTGAGCACCCCGACCCGGTCGGTAAAGACCCCGTGCCCGGTACCGCCGTGGTTGGTGCCGAGCACCCGCATCCCGCCGACCAGCGCTGTCATCTCGCAGGCGGTGAGTCCCATCAGCTGGGCGCGATCCAGCAGCAGCTCCTCCGCCGTCACCACATAGTCCTGCTTGAGCCAGTTGCGGAAGCCGTCGGCCAGCGGTTCCAGCACCTCGAACGAAGCCACATCGGTCTGGGTCTGAGTGGCGTCCCCCCGGCCCGGCGCAAACGGCACGCTCACCGTCACCCCGGCGGCCTGGGCAGCCTGCTCGATGGCGAGGTTGCCCCCCAGCACGATGAGATCCGCGACGCTGACGCCACACTCGGTCGCCAGCTTGTCATAGACCGCCAGCACCTTCGCCAACTTCGCCGGTTCGTTGCCCGGCCAATCCTTCTGCGGCGCCAGCCGGATGCGGGCACCGTTGGCTCCGCCCCGCTTATCGGAGCCTCGGAAGGTACGGGCACTATCCCAGGCGGTAGTGACCCGCTCGCTGATGGAGAGGCCACTGGCGGCAATCCTGGCCTTCACCGCCGCCACGTCATAATCGGCACGTCCGGCAGGCACCGGATCCTGCCAGATCAGATCTTCTGTCGGCACATAGGGGCCGACATAGCGGCTCTTCGGCCCCATATCCCTGTGGGTCAGCTTGAACCAGGCGCGGGCGAAGGCGTCGGAGAAGGCCGCCGGATCATCGCGGAAGCGCTCGGCAATCTTGCGATACTCGGGGTCGAATTTGAGCGCCATATCGGCATCCGTCATCATGGGTTTGCAGCGGATCGACGGATCCTCCACATCCACCGGCATATCCTCTTCGGCGATATTGATCGGTTCCCACTGATGGGCCCCCGCCGGTGATTTTTGCAACCACCAGTCGTACTTGAACAGCAGCTCGAAGTAGCCGTTGTCCCATTGGGTCGGGTGGGTGGTCCAGGCCCCCTCGATGCCGCTGGTCACAGTGTTGCGGCCGATGCCGCGGCTATGGTGATTGATCCAGCCGAGCCCCTGCTCCTCGAGGCTGGCCCCTTCCGGCTCGGGCCCGAGCTGTTTGGCATCGCCGTTGCCGTGAGCCTTGCCGACAGTGTGGCCACCGGCGGTCAGCGCCACCGTCTCTTCATCATCCATCGCCATGCGGGCGAAGGTGACCCGCATATCCTGCGCGGTTTTCAGGGGATCGGGCTTGCCATCAACCCCTTCCGGGTTGACGTAGATAAGCCCCATCATCACCGCCGCCAGCGGGTTTTCCAGATCCCGTTCGCCGGAGTAACGACTACCCGGCTTGCCGCTGGGCGCCAGCCATTCCTTCTCCGATCCCCAGTAGATATCCTTCTCCGGATGCCAGATATCCTCGCGGCCAAAGGCGAAGCCGAAGGTCTTGAGCCCCATGGACTCATAGGCCACAGTGCCCGCCAGAATGATCAGGTCGGCCCAGCTGATCTTGTTGCCGTACTTCTTCTTGATGGGCCACAGCAGGCGACGGGCCTTGTCGAGGTTGGCGTTATCCGGCCAGGAGTTGAGGGGGGCGAAACGCTGGTTGCCACTGCCGCCACCGCCGCGACCATCGGCGATGCGGTAAGTCCCGGCCGAGTGCCAGGCCATGCGGATCATCAGGCCGCCGTAGTGGCCCCAGTCGGCGGGCCACCACTCCTGACTGTCGGTCATCAGGGCGGTCACATCCTGCTTGAGGGCCGCCATATCGAGCCCCTTCAAGGCTTCCCGATAGTTGAAACCGGCCCCCAGCGGATTGGTCTTGGTATCGTGTTGGTGAAGAATGTCGAGGTTGAGGCTCTTCGGCCACCACTCCATTCTGGACGTCTCGACGGAGGTAGTTCCCCCGTGCATGACCGGGCATTTTCCTGCGGAACTGTCTGAATTATTGCTCATCGTTTTCCTCATTTGCTCTGCTGTCCATAACCTGAAACAGCATGGCACAGAGGCATGACACAAACTGTGCAGCAGCGGCCGATTTACGGATCTTTCACGCAAGCGGCCACGGAACGCCCGTCAGCCGCGACAGAAATTGGACGAACTATGGCGCCTCTGCGGGCTGATGGGGCGGCTCGGGCCGCAGCCAGGCGCTGCGAAAATCGAACCAGCCGAGCGCTGTCATCCGCACCCCGTGCACGCCGACCCGGCTCTCCAGCTCCAGCCAGTGGTGAAACAGCGGCACAAACCAGCTCTGCTGCTGCACAGTTGCCAGCAGGGCGCGGGGGCCGGGCTCCTCACCACTGGCCCGCCACTGCATCAACCCTTGCCACAACTCATGCTGACTGCTCCACACCTTGCGCAGCAACGGGGTGCCCTGCAACCAAGCGTAGGGGGCAAAGGGGCCGGCATGTTCGAGGTTGAGGGTGCCGAGCCAGAGATCCACGTCTTCATCCTCGCCACTCACCCAGCGACCGTAATCGAGGGTGCGCACCTCCAGCCGGATCCCCTGTTCGGCCAGCAGGCTGCTCATGGCGTTGGCGCACTCGTTGAACTCCAGATGCTGGTTGAAGCAGGCAAGCACCAAGGTCGTCGGCAACTGCGCCGGTGTGGGCAAGGGCGCGGGCAGTGCTTCGCGCCAGTGGGGCAGCAGGCCGAGTGCACTGGTCCAGCCCCGTTGCAGCTCGGGGGCAACCCGCCCCATCAGAGCCACCGGATTGAGCAGTTGGCCCAGCCACTGGCGCAGGGCAGGATCCTGCAAGGATCCGGAACGATCGTCCTGCAGCAGAAAGTAGCAGCCCGACTCCAGTTCCGATTCGCCGCGCATGGTGCCGAGCTCAGGGCTGTCGCGCCCAAGCTGCAGGTGGGTCTCCAGCCGCTCCGCCAGCTCCGGCAGCATCCAGATATCGATCTCGTCGAGCAGGGCGCGCAGGCCGAAGTAGTCGTCAAACGCCGCAAGGCAAAGATGCAGGGGATCGTTGGCGGCGACCCGGTAGGGGCCGGTGCCCACCGGTTGCAGGGCAAAGCCTGCCTCCCCCTTGAGCTCTCGCGGCAAAATGGTCGCCACCGGCTCCGCCAGCAGGTGGGGCAGCCAGGGATCCGGGCTGTCGAGATAGAGATCCAGCGTGCGTGGCCAAGGGCTCTCCAGCCGGTCCAGATGGGCGAACAGCGGGCGATCCCGCAGGGCCAGCAGACTCTCCATCACATCTTCCACCACCAGCTCGCGACCGTGGTGAAAACGCACCGCCGGGCGCAGGTAGAAGCGCCAGTGGCAGGGGCCCAGACACTCCCAGTGGTGGGCGAGATCCCCTTCGATTTCCCCATTTTCCTCATTTCGCCGGGTAAGGCCGTTGAAGATCTGGCGGCTCAGGTGAATTTCGGAGCGGCGCATCGGGCCGGTGGGCAGCAACTGCGGCAACGGGCGATAGTATGGCACCCGCAGGATCTGACGCCCCTCGCGGGTGGCCTGACCGAGCTGTTCGATCAGCAGCGGAGTGAGCAGATCGAGGCGATCTTCGGCCAGCCGCACCGCCTGCGCCAGCTGACCCTGACTGAGCAGATCCCGCAAGCGGCGCCGGGTCAAGCTCTCCTGACTATCGAGCAGGGTGAGCCGGGAGCGCCGCCCTCGCCCCGCTTCCGCCGACCAGCTGAGCCAGCCCTGATCCTGCATCCGCCGCAGCAGCAGGCGAGCGTTGCGCGGGGTGCAGCAGAGCAGATCCGCCACCTCGGCGAGGCTGATCTCCCGCTCGTCGCTGCCAAGCAGCTGGGCGAGTCGTTGAAATTGCTGGTAGAGGCGACCGGTCGGCATAAAAGAGGAAATCCCGTTGCTGTAAGTCATCAGTTTTTACTTCCGCATTTTAGCTCAATACTGCTGATGAACGTGAGAACCACAGCAGAGGAGCACCATCATGAGCCACGCCAATCCCCTCAAACCGAACCGGATCCAGCAGACCCTGCGCCGTTACTTCAAGCGGATCCTGCCACGCCCATTGCCGCTCATCGAGGATCCCATGCAGCAGCTCAACCGCCTGATGCAGTGGGATATGAACCAGATCGATGACAAGGAGTATCGCCGCCGCCTCTGAGTACGGCAGGCCTGCCTGCCACTCGGGACGCGCATCCCCTGCGGGCGACACTGCTTTGCCGGATCTTGCTGTTTACATCGGCCACGGGCCTGATAGATTGGACGTCTATCCATCTATAACTGCTACAAGCAACATCCAACAAGGAGTGTGTGATGAAAGATGCGACCCTGGCCCTGCACCACGGCTTTTCCAACGACCCCACCACCAAAGCGGTCGCCGTGCCCATCTACCAGACGGTGGCCTACGAGTTCGAGAGCGCCCAGCACGGGGCGGATCTGTTCAATCTGGCGGTGCCGGGCAATATCTACACCCGCATCATGAACCCCACCAACGATGTGCTGGAGCAGCGGATGGCCGCGCTGGAAGGGGGGATCGCCGCGCTGGTGGTCTCGGCAGGTTCCGCCGCCATCACCTACGCCATTCAGGCGCTGACCGCCGCCGGTGACAACATTGTCTCCACTCCCCAGCTCTATGGCGGCACCTACACCTTGTTCGCCCACATGCTGCCGAGTTTCGGGGTCGAGGTGCGCTTTGCCAAGGATGACAGCGCCGAAGCCATCGCCGCCCTTATCGACGACAAGACCAAGGCGGTCTACTGCGAGAGCATCGGCAACCCGGCGGGCAACATCGTCGATCTGGCCGCGCTGGCCAAGGCAGCCCACGCCCGTGGCGTGCCGCTCATCGTCGACAACACGGTCGCCACCCCGGTGCTCTGCAAGCCCATCGAACACGGCGCCGACATCGTGGTGCACAGCCTGACCAAATATGTCGGCGGCCACGGCAACTCGCTGGGTGGTGTGGTGGTCGACTCGGGCAAGTTCCCCTGGGCGGATCACGCCGAGCGCTTCCCACAGCTCACCAAACCCGAGCCCTCATACCACGGGGTGGTCTACACCGAGGCCTTTGGCCCGGCCGCCTTTATCGGGCGGGTGCGTACCGTGCCGCTGCGCAATACCGGCGCGGCGCTGGCGCCGATGAACGCCTTTCTGCTGCTGCAAGGGCTGGAAACTCTCAGCCTGCGCATGGAGCGCCACGTGGATAACGCCCTGCGGGTCGCCAATCACCTCAAGCATCACCCCAAGGTGGCCTGGGTCAGCTACGCCGGTCTGCCGGGTCATCCCCACTATCTGCTGGCAGAGAAGTACATGGCCGGTCGCCCCTCGGCCATCCTCTCGTTCGGTCTGAAGGATGGTTATGAAGCGGGCGTGCGCTTCTACGATGCGCTGAAGATCTTCAAGCGGCTGGTCAACATCGGCGATGCCAAATCGCTGGCCTGCCACCCGGCCTCCACCACCCATCGCCAGTTGAGCGAGGAGGAGCAGGCCAAGGCTGGGGTGAAACCCGAGATGATCCGGCTGTCGGTGGGGATCGAGGCGATCGAGGACATTCTGGCGGATCTGGATCAGGCGCTGGAGGCCTAAGTCGGGCGTGGAGCGAGCGGGCATCAGCCCGCTCTTTTTTTACTGCCGGTGAACCGCCCCCCTCGCCCGTTCGTACACACTTTCCTGCCACCGAATCGAGGTCGTTATGATAGTCCTGCACCACCTGAACAAATCCCGCTCCCAGCGCATCATCTGGCTGCTCGAAGAGCTGGGCCTGCCCTATGAGATCAAGGCGTATCAGCGCGATGCCACCACCTTTCTGGCACCGCCCGAGCTAAAAGCCATCCACCCTCTCGGCAAGTCGCCGGTCATCGAGTTCGACGGCCGGGTGCTGGCAGAATCGGGCGCCATCACCGAGTACCTGATTGCCCGCCATGCCCCGGATCGGCTGGCACCGGCACCAGATAGCCCGGAGTATCCCGAATATCTGCAGTGGCTCCACTTTGCCGAGAGCTCCGGCATTCTGCCGCTGCTGCTAGACATGTTCGTGCGCAAGGATGGCAGCCCGATGCGCTTCCTGCCGGACTACGCCAAGGCGGAGTGTGCCAAGGTGCTGGGCTACCTCAATGAGGTACTGGCGAATCGCCACTATCTGGTGGGGGATCGCCTCTCCGGCGCCGACATCATGAACTCCTTCCTGGTGGATCTGCTGGCGCAAAGCGGCCAGCTGGCCCACTTCCCGCGTCTGCAAGCCTATTGGGAACGCCTCAATACCCATCCGGCCCGTCAGAAGGCGGTAGAGCTGGAGCGTGAGCTGGATCAGCGCCCCTGACCCGAGTCGCCATCATGCAAAACGCCCCGACTGTCGGGGCGTTTTTGTTATGCAGCGGGCTGCGGTTTACTTGGTCGCTGGCACCTTGTCCCGGCGCGACTTCCACCACCAGCGCAGCCGGATCTGGGAGATGAGCATCCCCGCCAGCATCAGGGCACAACCGGCAATGGCGCGCTCATCCAGCGTCTCCCCCAACAGCAACACGCCACCCACGGCGGCAAAGACGGTCTCCAGACTGAGGATGATGGCGGCGTGGGCCGGATGAGCGCCCCGCTGCCCCACCACCTGCAGGGTATAACCGACCCCGACCGACACCAGCCCGGCATAGAGCAGCGCCTGCCAACCGGCCACAGCGCCGCTAACAGTCGGAGTTTCGATAACAAAAGCGGTGGCGAGACTGAGCAAGCCGCAGACTACGAACTGCACGCCGGCGAGCTTGATGGGGGCCACCCGATTGGAGTAGTGATCCACCAGCAATAGATGCACAGCCCAGAACAGGGCACCAACTACCTGCAACAGATCGCCAAAGCCGATGGTGAACTCGTCGGTGACGCTCAACACATAGAGACCGGCCAGCGCGATGATGGCGCCGATCCAGGTATTGAGGCCACTCTTGTGGCGCAGCAGCAGCCCCAGTACCGGCACCAGAATGATGTAGAGCCCGGTGATGAAACCGGCCTTGGCGGCAGTGGTATAAAGCAGCCCCACCTGCTGCAGGGATGCGGCACAGAACAGCACCAGCCCGGCCAGCACACCACCGATCAGCAGTTGGCGATGGTCGCCCGCGACGGCAACAGGTTGTCGGGATTTGAGCCACCAGAGCAGCGGCAGCAGGGAGAGGGCGCCGAGCAGAAAGCGCAGGCCATTGAAGGTATAGGGCCCCATGTGATCCATCCCGAGGCGCTGGGCGACAAAGCCCATACCCCAGATGGTGGCAGCCATCAGCAACATCAGATTGGAGCGCATGGCGATTCTTCCTTAAATCGGCGCGTGACGGGTTATCCGATCCAAGATACCCGCCTCCCTATCCTCTTGTCTCCACTCTTTGTCTTCGCTCTCGCTCTCCATGCTCTGCATCGCACTGCTTTTGAGCACAGCGAGTGTTACAGCAGCGAGGGCTTGGTGAACACGGCCAACAGGGCAATCAGTAGCAGATTGCCCCGCAGGATCCACACCACCCGGAAGTGCTGCTGAATGGAGATCATCGGCGCCTTGCCCAGACGCAGGGCACGACGCCAGCGATAGAAGAGGCGGCTGGGATAAACGAGGGAGCCGACAATCAGCAGAAACAGCCCCATCTTGAGGCTGTGGGCAGGATGGACAAAGATCTCTGCCACCGAGCTGGCATGTTCGAGGGCCAGCAGACACCCGGTCGCAAAGATGGAGAAGAGCGCCAGCGCTGCCACCCCATCTGCCAGCAGCAGGCGGCGCACTCGCAGCATGTTCAGGCCGCGCCGAAAGATCAGATACTCGACACAGAGGGCAAGGATTAGCACCGCTATGCTGCCATAATGAATCATTGAGAGCAGAGTGTGGTTCAGCATCGGAAACATCTCATTTGCTGCCTTTAGACGAGCCGCACAGCATCATATATGCTGGTGCCACCCGAGACGAAAAGGATCTGTTCATGTCCCCCGCCAAGCCCAAGAACACTTGGTCTTTGATCACCCGCATGCGGCTGGGCCTCCTCTTGCTCTTTATCCCTGTGTTGCTGCTCGGCAGCATCTACTACCTGCATATGGAGCGCACCCTGCGCCACGAGCAGCAACAGAACCTGATTGCTCGCAACACCCAGTATTTCCATACCCTGATCGAACCCTATCTGGCGACCCTCAAACGCCAGTTTACGCTCATTTATCAGCAGGTAAATTATCGGGATTTCAGCGGCCCGGAGATCCTTAACGGCGAGCGCTACCTGCAACAGTGGCAGGCCTATCACAAGGTGATGGAGCTCGATTACGTCTACGTGGGCACCGAGCATCGCAAGATGCTGATCCACCCATCATGGCAGGCCGACGAGAAGTTCGATCCCAGAACCCGCCCCTGGTATCTGCTGGCCGCCAGCCATCCCGGACAGATTGTCTGGACTGCTCCTTATTACGACTACACCTTGGGCACTCTCACCATGGCGCTGGCCAGGGTAATTGAAGATCCTGACGGCAAGCGGGTTGGCGTACTCTCGCTGGATACCCAGCTCACCCCCCTCGCCAACTGGCTAAACAGTCGGCATGATCAGAGTCACCATCTGGGCAATGGCTATCAGATCCTGCTCAACCATGACGGGCTGGTGCTGGCCCATCCGGATCGCGAACGGGTATTCAAACCCCTCGCTCACCCCGACTGGCTGGCCCGGATGCAGCAGCCGCAGGGCTTTTTCCTCGATAATGCCAGCGGCCTGATGGTCTCCTACTACCGCATCCCCGAGCAGCGCTGGATCCTGCTCAGCGTCGAGCCGACTGCCAGCATGCAGCAGGTGATCGACAGCGTCTCTATCAACGTGCAGTTGATGATTGCCGTCGCCTGCATTCTCTATCTGCTGCTGGCCCTGCTCTGGTCCCGCTACTTCCGCCGGATGCTGGGGGAGATCACCCTGCTGATCCGCGCCAGCCGCTCCGGCGGTATCGCCTACAACGGCCGCCGCATGCTGGAGCTGGCCAAGGTCTATGAAGAGATGGATGCCGCCAGCCAGGACTTTGCCCAGATCCGCCTGCAAGCCCATCAAGACAAGCTCACCGGGCTCTACAATCGTCGCTTCTTCGACGAGTGCCTGCAGAAGCAGCTTAACAGTGGCGCCCCCTTCGGGGTGGTGATGTTCGATCTGGATGATTTCAAGCGAGTCAACGATACCCACGGCCATCAGGCAGGGGATGTGGTGCTCAAGCGAGTGAGCAAGCTTGGCATGAATCTGTTCCACGAGTGGGGCTGGTTCTGCCGCTATGGCGGCGAGGAGCTGGTGCTGATCTTCCGTTACGGCGAAGAGCAGCCGATGCTCCCCTCCCTGCTGGAAGCGTTCCGGCTCGGGGTGGAGCAGCTGGAGTGGCGCGAACCCGATCTCACCATCACCATCAGCGGCGGGGTGGCTTTCAGCCGCTCCGGGCTCTCGGCCAAAGAGCTGGTGGAGCTGGCCGACAAGGGGGTCTATCA
This sequence comes from Aeromonas sp. FDAARGOS 1419, assembly GCF_019047045.1. Taxonomy (NCBI): domain Bacteria; kingdom Pseudomonadati; phylum Pseudomonadota; class Gammaproteobacteria; order Aeromonadales; family Aeromonadaceae; genus Aeromonas; species Aeromonas sp. FDAARGOS 1419. Next base: position 3,773,941 of record NZ_CP077209.1, on the reverse strand, counting down.
GGCCAAGCGGGAGGGGAAAAACCGTATCTGCTTCCCGCTGCGCCATACCCCTCACCAGAGTGCCGAGGAGGGCGTTCCCGCCTTTGGCGAGCCCCGACAACAAACCAACGAAGGGTAGCCCCAACGGCCAGCACCAACCACAACTCCGTCAGTAAAAACAAAGAGAGAGGCTCCAGCCTCTCTCTTTGTTTTTCGTGCTTCTGTCACACGTTAAGCCTGTGTGGCGCGCGACTCAGCGCTGCCACTCCCACACCGGCCAGCCCAGCTCCTCGGCCTGCTGACGCAGCGCGGGGGCAGGATTGACCGCGTGGGGATGGCTCACCGCCCGCAGCATGGGCAGATCGTTGTGGGAGTCGCTGTAGCCAAAGCTCCCCTGCCAGAGGTGGTCCCTGCCGGCAAAGAGCTGGTTGATGCGGGCCACCTTGCCCTCGCGAAAACTGAGAGTGCCGCGGGTCTGGCCGGTCAGCATGCCGGCTTCCTCGTCGAGCAGGATGGCCACGCAGTGATCCATCCCCAGCATCTTCGCCATGGGGGCCACCAGATGCTCGCCGGAGGCGGAGATAAGCACCAGATCGTCGCCCCGCTCCCGATGCCATTCGATGCGCGCCAACCCCTCGGGGTAGAGGCGCTCGCGCAGCACCTGCTCGGCAAAGCGGGTAGAGAGCGAGTCGAGCCACTGGCGCGTCTTGCCCGCCAGCGGTTGCAGGGTGAAGGCCATGTACTGGTGCATATCCATCTTGCCTTGATGGTAGAGGGACATCATGGCCTGCTCCTCAGCGATCATGCTGGCGGGCGCCAGCTCCTCGGCCACCATGTACTCCAGCCAGAGGCTGGCGGAATCCCCCGCAATCAGGGTCTCGTCCAGATCAAACAGTGCCAGTGCCATGGGCGCTCCTCGCAGTAAAAATGGAAATGAAATGCGGCCTCATGCTACCTCACAGAGTTGATCCCGGGCCACTGCCAGGGTCACGGCACTGCCGGTGGCCAGCAGATCGCCAGCCGAGCGGTTGAGGCAATCCACCGTCAACAGCCCCGCCTCGCATTCCACCTGATAGCGGATCACGTTGCCGAGCAGCTGTTGCTGGCGAACGATGCCGGGCAGGCTGGGTTCGCTGCTGGTCGCCCCGGCGGGCAGCAGGGTAATGGACTCAGGCCGCAGTGCCAGCTTGCCCTGAAAACGGGGGCCAAACAGCGACTTGCCCTGCTCGGCGCCAAGCAGGTTGTAGTTGCCGATAAAGCTCGCCACAAACTCGCTGGCGGGACGGGTATAGATCTCCTCCGGTGTACCGCTCTGGACGATGGATCCCTTGTTCATCAGGAAGATCCTGTCCGACATGGTAAGCGCCTCCTCCTGATCGTGAGTCACGAAGATGGTGGTGAGCTCAAGGCGCTGCTGGATCTCGCGGATCTGCTGGCGCAGGCTGCGGCGGATGCGGGCATCCAGCGCCGAGAGCGGCTCGTCCAGCAGCAGGATCCGCGGCTGCACCACCAAAGCCCGGGCCAATGCCACCCGCTGGCGCTGACCGCCGGAGAGCTCGGCCGGATAGCGGCGCTCGAAGCCGGTCAGCTCCACCAGCGCCAATGCCTCCTGCACGCTGGCCGCCAACTCCCGTCCGGGCTGGGGTTTCATCTTGAGGCCGAAGGCGACGTTGTCCCACACCGTCATGTTGGGGAACAGCGCATAGCTCTGGAACACCATGCCGATGCCCCGCTTCTGGGGCGCCTGCCAGGTGATCTCTTCACCGGCCACCCGCACCTGACCGCCATCCACCGGAGTGAGCCCGGCCAGCGCCCTCAGCAGGGTGGATTTGCCGCAGCCGGAGGGGCCGAGCAGGGTCACCAGCTCCCCCTTGCGGATGCCGAATTCGATCCCCTCGAACACCGGCGTATCGCCGTAGGATTTGTGCAACTGATTGACTGCTAAATGAAACATCTTGGATCACCGATGAAATCTGTTGGCCGCCCAGGTGAGCAGCAGGGTCAGCAGGAAGTAACTCATCACCAGCGCACTGGTGAAGTGGCCAGAAGTGGCGCGCATGTTGTAGAGGTAGACCTGCAGGGTCTCGTAACGGGTGCCCACCAGCATGTTGGCAAACACGAACTCGCCGAGCAGGAAGGAGAGGGAGAGAAACAGCGCCGCCAGCAGGCCCTTGCGCAGGCAGGGGATCACCACCAGCAGAAAGGCGCGCCGACTGCTTGCCCCCAGCAGATGGGCGGCATCCATCAAATCCCTGAGCGGTACCCCTTGCAGGCTGTTGGCCAGCGCCCGGTACATAAAGGGGAGCACCACGGTGAACCAGGTGCCGATCAGGATCCACGGCGTGCCGATAATGGGCAGGACACCATCGGCGTAGATCTGCAGCAGCCCCACTGACGAGACCACTGGCGGCACCGCGAAGGGGAGCAGGATCAACAGGTTCATCCAGGGATCCAGCTTGGGGAAGTAGTAGGCCACCACCAGCACGGTCGGTACCAGCACCAGGGTCCCCAGCAGCAGGGTAGCGAAACAGACCAGCAGACTGCGGCCAAACGCCGCCAGAAAACGTGGGTCGCCCCACAGTTTGAGATACCAGTCGAGGGTGAAGCCGTCCGGCAGCAGGGTCGCCCCCCAGCGGGTGGAGATGGAGTAGAGAAAGGTAGCCAGCAGCGGCAGCAGCAGGGTGGCGACCAGCCCACCCAGCACCCACTTGGGCCAGCGCGGCGTCAAATCATGCATGGGATTGCCCCTTGTTCACATAGCTCTTTTTCAGCAGCCACTGGTTGGCGGCCGTCACCACTCCCAGCAGCACCATCAGGATCACCGCCAGCGCCGCCGCCATATTGGGCTCGAGGAAGATGTCGCCGGAGACCAGACTGGCCACCCGGATGGTCACCAGATTGAAGTTGCCGGTGGTGAGTGCGTAGGCTGAGGCATAGGCCCCCACCGCGTTGGCAAACAGGATGATCAAGGTGCCAAGCAACGCAGGCGTCAGCACCGGCAGTGCCACATGCCACACATACTGCCCCTTGCTCGCGCCGAGCAGCGCGGCGGCCTGTGGCCACTCATCCTGCAGCGCATCGAAGGCCGGATAGAGCAGCAGCAGGGCGAGCGGGATCTGGAAGTAGGTGTAGATGAGGATAAGGCCGCTGCCCGAGTAGAGGTTGAAGCCGTCGATAAGGCCCCAGGATTTCAGCAGCAGAGTCACTGCACCATTGATGCCGAGAATGATGATAAAGGCGAATGCCAGCGGCACACCGCTGAAGTTGCCGGTCATGGTGACGAAGGCCAGCAGCAGCCGCTTGACCCGCTCACCGCTGTGACGTAGCGCTGCCGCCCCGAGGGTGCCGATGGCAAGCCCCGCCAGACTGGCGATACCGGCAATGCGCAACGAGTTGCCGAACGATTGCAGGTAGAAGGGGGAGCTCAAAATCTCCCAGTAGTAGTCGATGCCCCAGCCATCCGGGGTTTGGAAACTGCCCACCAGCACCCACACCATGGGGGCGAGCTGGAACAGGATCATCAAGAGAATAAACGGCAGCAGCACCAGCGCGGGCAGCCAGTGGCGGCGCACCTTGCGCATGGTGGCCACGGGTCGATCCGCGAGGATCTCGGTGGTGGCAGGCATCATCAGTGCACCTCGCGCATAAAGGCGGCCTTGAGTAGCGGTGGCGCTGCCGGCTTGTCGTGGGGAATGCCCAACAGATCGGCCATCAGGGCGCAGAGCTGGGTCTGGGCGATCACTACCCCATCCGGCCAGCGCTCGATAAAGGCATCGCCAAACAGCCAGAGTGGCACGGTGCGCTCTTCCGGCAGGGTGCCGCCGTGGCTCAGGTCGTTGTTCATGCCATGATCCGAGGTGACTACCACCTGATACCCCTCCGCCAGCCACTGGGGCAGCAGATCGGCCAGCAGGCTGTCCATCCGGCGCGCCTGATTGCGGTACTGGCGGGAATCGAGGCCAAACTTGTGGCCCGCATCGTCCACCCCCATCGGGTGGATCAGCAGAAAATCGGGATCGTATTGGGTTCGCAGCCACTCGCCATCTATCAGCAGATGACTGTCGGGGTAGTGGTCATCCCAGTAGAAGCAGCCGTGCTGGATAGGCAGTTGCTCGTCGTGAGTAAAGCGATCACGGGCCGCCAGCCAGGGGCTGCGGTTGTAGAGTTCGCTCACCCAATGGTAGGCCGCCGCTGCGGTGCGTTTGCCCGCGGCGCGGGCCAGATGGAAGATGGAGTCATGCAGACTGAGACGACTCACCCCGTTGTGGGTGATGCCACTCACCACCGGCGGCACGCCGGTCAGGATGCACTCGTAGAGGGGTCGGGAGAGAGACGGCAGGGCCGCATTCAGGGTCGTATGCAGGCCCCGCCCCGCCTCCACCATGCCACCGAGGTAGCCCATGGTGTGGGCTACCTCGGCTGCCAGACCATCCACAAGTACCACTATCACCTTGCGTTGCACTGGATTCCCTTACTGCATGTTGATCATGACGGTTTCTTGCCACTGACGCGGCAGGGCTTTGGAACTCTGCTCCCAGGCGGCGTGATCCTGCACCGGCTTGGCATTGGCGTACTGCTCGGCGGGCAGCAGCTTGGCCTTCACGTCATCCGGCAGGGTCACATTGCTGCGGATCGGGCGGGCGTAGCCACGGGCCAGGTTGATTTGACCGGCATCGGAGAGGATGTATTCCCGCGCCAGTTTGGCGGCGTTGGGGTTCTTGGCCCACTTGTTGATGATGGTGGTGTAACCGGCGATGACTGAACCGTCACTCGGGATCACCACATCAAACTTCTTGGGGTCGATCTGGTCGCGGTAGTTGAGGGCGTTGAAGTCCCACAGCACACCCACTTCCACCTCGCCCTTCTCGATGTTGGCGATGGTGGGATCGTTCAGGGAGAGACGACCCTGCTTGGCCAGCTGGCCGAACAGCTCCAGTGCAGGTTTCAGATTCTTCTCGCTGCCGCCGGTGGCATAGGCCGCCGCCAGCACGCCGTTGTTGGCCTGCGAGGCGACACCCACATCACCCAGGGTCACCTTGTAGTCGCCACCCAGCAGGGATTGCCAGCTGGTGGGGGCGGCCTTGACCAGATCCTTGTTGATCAGGAAGGCGATGGTGCCGGTATAGGCCAGCATCCAGTGACCGTCGGCGTCCTTGGCCCAGTTGGGAATATCAGCCCAGGTGGAGGGTTTGTAGGGCTGGGTGACCCCCTGCTTGACCGCAACCGGGCCGAAGGCGCCGCCCACGTCGCCGATGTCGGCGGTGGCGTTGGCCTTCTCGGCGGCGAACTTGGCGATCTCCTGCGCCGAGCTCATGTCGGTATCCTGATGCTTGATGCCGTAGATGCTGCCCAGCTGCTGCCAGGTATCCTTCCAGTTGGCCCAGCTGTCGGGCATGCCGATGCTGTGGAGCTGGCCCTCGCCGCGAGCGGCCTTCTCAAGATCCGCGATATTGTCGGCGGCAAAAAGTGGTTGGCTGATGGCCACCAGGGCCAGTGCACTTGCGATCACGCTTTTCATCATCCCATCCCTCTGGACTAGGTCAGTTAAGGTTCGAGAGGGATGCTAGAGGGGAATTGTGACGGTGGCGGGGCGCTTTAATGGCAGTTTGATGACAATCACCCTGTCATGGCGCTGTCATCCACAGCCGTTACAACTCTGAACCCGAGTGAGGCTGGACTACTCCAGTCATCCGCCTTCTGAATAAGCAACAGGGACAAGAGTGTGACCGAGCCGAGATTGAGCGAGCAGAGAGTGAACGAACAGAGCATGGCCGATGGCCGCTCCTCCTCCAAGTGCGAACAGATTTGCCAGACCCTGCGCCGCTATATCGGCAGCGGCCAATTGGGGGCCGGGCAGCAGCTGCCCGCCGAACGGGCCCTGAGCGAGCGTTTCGCCACCACCCGCATCACCATCAAGGAGGCGCTCTCCAGCCTCGAAGCGGACGGCCTTATCTACCGTGCCGAGCGGCGCGGCTGGTTTGTGGCGCCACCCCGCCTCACCTACGATCCCGCCATCCACACCCACTTTCACCAGTGGATCGGCGAGCAGCAGCGCACCGCCGAAACCCGGGTGCTGGCCCACGGCAGCGAGCTTGCCAGCAGCGAGCTGTGCCGCTGGATGGGGCTGGAACCCTTTACTCCACTTTATGAGATCCGCCGCCAGCGGCTGATCGATGGGCGACCTGTGCTTCATGTCAGCCACCACCTGCTGGCGAGCCGCTTTCCCGATATCGCCAGCGCACCGCTGGCCAGCTCCCTCACCGAGCTCTATCAGCAGCGCTATGGCATAGGCCAGGGCGGGGCGAGTCTCGAGATCACCCCCTCGGCGGCACGCGGCGCCATCGCCCGCGCCCTCAATCTGGCGGAGGGGAGCGCGGTGCTGCGGCTGGTGCGGGTCAACTACGACGAGCGGGGTGCTCTGGTGGATTGTGATATCGAGCACTGGCGGCCGGATGCCATCCGTATCTGTCTCGATACCCGGGCGCTGCAACCGATCGCAGGCAAGCTGCAACAAACCCGGGTCGCCGATTAGACTCCAGCCAACAGAGCGGATCCCGCAGGATCCGCCGGGATCAGTTGTCGATATTGGGGATCATGTCGTCGAAGCTCTGGTAGCCGCAGTCGGCCAGTTGCAGCGACATGGTGTAGGTCTTGGCGTGCTCCTGCTGGCCGATGGCGGGGCGGTTGAGCTTGATCTCCTGATGCCAGTACTCCTTCATCCGGTCGATCAGCGCCATCGCCTCCCCCTCGTTGAGGTGCAACTGGCAGAGCGCCATATAGTTGTTCGACTTGTGCATGTTCTCCACCAGATACTCCCCCAGCACCGACATCGCCTGCCGTGCCTGCTGGCGGGCGAAACGGCTGTGCTGCTCGAAGCTGATCCGCTCACTGATCAGGAAGTGGTAACTGTTGTCGATACCAAGCTGCAAAATGCCGAGCTTCTCCAGCTTGCGCAGATAGAGGTAGCAGGAGGCATCGGTCAGGCCGTACTCCCGCTTGAGATCGATCAGCGTCTTGTCGCGCCAGAAGATATTGGCGAGAAAGGCGTAGAGCCCCGGCTCGTTGTGAAACGCCTCATCCTGCTCCTGAGTGAAGACGGCGCGGCGGCTCTGGGCGTCCTGAGTGCGATCCAGCAACTCCTCGAACGAGAGCCCCACCAAATGGCAGATCTCCAGCAGAGTATCGAACGGCAGCGAGGGCTTGTTCATCATCCGTTTCACGGTCGCGATGGAGACACCCATGGCTTCTGCCAGGGTCTGATAGCGGATCCCCTTGTCGGTCAGGGTCTTCTTCAGGGTGTCGAGAATATTGTTGGCCAGGGTCTGGCTGTAGGTCATGCCACTCTTCCTTGTTATCGCACTTTCATTGCATGGTTATGCCGAGTCAGCTTCTGACCTGTTTTTACCTTCAAGGCTCAGATATTGACACCGAAAAAACAGCCTAGAGAAAAAATCGCCTATAACACCCATCAGGACAGACCAGTTGAACGATGAGGTAGCAAAATCTGACACCAGACAGTGCATATCTTTCAACCCGCAAACATTTTGCTAGTGCTGCATAGAACATCGCGCATAATCGAAACGTATCGAATTCAAGACCCTTCCTGGTTGAGAAATCGATTGTTTGCTTCCAAATTTTTATCTTTTAAACCGTAAGGTTTTTTCTCTTTCCTGGCATTGGGCGGCGCTGATAGCACCGCCCTTTTCTTTTCCCTGAATTCGCAGGTCAGGTCAAGGGCCCCGGCAAGGGGAAGTGTCACCGGCCACCCGCCGCCCACTGATACGCCAGCCATCACGACCGTTCTGGTAAGGTATCCTAAACGATCACCAATAGCGTTTCATTGCCATTCAATATATTTAAATGGCTTGATTGGAAAGCTTCTAAAAATATAAAAACGAATATAACAAAGTTATTTAAAACTCCAAAAACCTATCTTTTAAATGGCTTGTATATAAGCAAACAAAATTAATCATACCGTGCATCCCATATCTGCTTATCACACCCCATGCCCACCTCAACGAGTGCTGCCTAGGGAAGAGAAAAGCCACCCACAAGAGCCCATTCGCGTATCTGATGGGCAACATGGCCCACGCATAAACAGCCTCAAAAGACCACCAAAACCCTCAATGGGAACAATCCCAAACCTCAAAGAGAGCAAAAAACAGGCAAAAAGATAGATTTTTTTCTCACGGTTTCACCTTGTGAGGCGTTCAAAAAATCATCGAAAAGAGCCTGACGCCTGTGAGTGACATCTGAGATGCCAATTTTTAGACAACTCATCACGGCTACGCTCGAATGAAAATTTAATACCAATACAAATCAATAACATAGAATCAAAGCCTAACTCTCAGCCTGTCATTTGCCTCACCAGTTAATTATTTAAATCTCAATAAAGCTAAAACTCTAATAACACCATTTATTAAACAAAATGCCCCAGCTTGCAGCCAGTCATATTTAGAAGAATGGGGAAATCACTCTCTTGTTATTCAGAAATGTGCTGACTATACTGCGGCCCCTCTGTGAAAGCAGAGCAATGACGGAAATATAAAAAGCTTCATGGATTGAGCAATATAAATCACACGCAGTTCACGCAACACAAGGTTATTTATCCATGAACAAGTTTAATAAAATTGCCGCATTCTCCCTGCTTGCTCTGGCCATGAATGGCGGCGCCCATGCTGAAGGCTGGTATGCAGGTCTGGATCTGACTACCTCCAAGATGGATCTCGATGGTGCGGCCAAAGACGCCTATGACGCCAAAGTGATCGACGACCAGCTCGACGGCGGCAGCCTGATCGTGGGTTACAGCTTCAAACCCTGGTTGGCGGTTGAAGGTGGCTTGCACGCCCAGCAGATGGATCAGCTGACCTGGGTAACCTCCCCGATTGCAAGCGGCTTTGCCGACACCACCATCGAAACCCGCAGCATTAGCCTGGCCGCCAAGCTGAGCCAGCCGCTGGCCTGGGGCTTCAGCGCCTATGCCAAACCGGGCATCGCCTACACCCGCACCGAAGTAGAAGTTGTCGGCAACGCCACCATCCTCGGTTTCAGCGGTCAGGTAAACGAGAGCGCAACCAAGAGCAAGGTACATCCCAATCTGGAAGTCGGTCTGGACTACGCCTTCAACGACCACTTCTCTGCCGGTATCGGTTACGAGCGCCAGTTCGACGCCCTGAGCCTGGGTGACGAGCACTACTCTCTGGATACCTTCAAGCTGGGTCTGCGTTACCACTTCTAAGTCGCGCCGCGTCAGTAACAATGCAAAAGGGCCGCAGGTTTCAAACCTGCGGCCCTTTTTACTGCTCTTCTTTCCGTACCCTGCGTTAGCAGATCTGGTCTTTACCCAGCTGCTTGGCCTGATAGAGCGCCCGATCGGCGCGCACCATCAGGCTCTCCTTCTGCTCATCCTGCTGATACTCCGCCAGCCCGAAGCTCATGGTAGCGGGAGCGTGCGGGCAGATGGGCTCGCTCGCCATCAATGCCTGAAACTTGCTCGCCACCACCAACGCATCCTCGCGGCCGGTGTTGGGCAACAACACCATAAACTCATCACCGCCCCAGCGGGCCAGCAGATCGATCTCGCGGATATGGCGGCGCACCAGCGCCACTATGTTGATCAGGGTCTGATCCCCGGCGTTGTGGCCATAGCTGTCGTTGATCTGCTTGAAGTTGTCCACATCCATGGCGATCACCGTAAACGGCTGATGGAAGCGGCGCGCCCGCTCGCACTCCAGCTGCAACGCCCGCTCCAGCCGATAGCGACTGGCTGCACCGGTCAGGGCATCGGTCTCTGCCAACAGACGGTTCTCCTCGGCTTTCTGTTGCAGCGCCTCGTTGAGTCGCACCAGCTCGGCGGTGCGCTCGGCAACCTGCTGCTCCAGCGACTGATTGCGCCGCTCCAGCTGCTCCAGCAACAACTTGCTGGCGTGGATATCGCGATGGGCGCCGATCATCCGCGCCACAGACCCATCGGGATTGCGCTCAATGATGCGGCCGCAATCCTCAATCCAGAGGTAACTGCCATCCCGGCAGCGGCAACGGTACTCGGCACGATACTCATGGGCGCTGCCGCTCAGGCAGAGATCGAACTTCGCCATCACCGCCGCCAGATCGTCGGGGTGGATCACGTTCTCCCAGGTGAAGACGGTATTGCCGAGGGAGTGAGGCTCGTAACCCAGCATCCGGTACCAGCCCGGGTTGCGATAGACAAAACCGGTATTGGCATGCCAATCCCAGATGCCATCGCTGGTCACCTCCAGAATGCCATGCACCACGGCCTCGCTGACATCCGAGATCCTGATCGTGTCACTGTCCTGCACCATAGCAGTTATCCTTGTTCTTCCGCCCCGCGCCACCACGGGGAATCGCGCTGTTGTCGTGAGGCGCTACCTTGGCATATTGCAACAGAACTGTCAGCCAGAACCCAACCGCACCACCGTTTCCCCAGTTATCGGCCACTCACGGCACAGGCTGAATCAGGGTGGCCATAAGTGTGGCTCAAGCGCGCCCCATTTACCGGATTTAACTCACGATTCAGTTATTTGGGGGATGGGAATAAATGAGGGGATAAGCTGGAGCAACCACAGAGGTCAATCGGCCAGAGTCAGCCGATAAAAATCCGTCTCCTGATGTTTTGGATTGGGGCGCAGAAATACCCAGCCAAAGCGCCGGTAATGGTTCAAGGCCCGCACATTGGTACGACTCACGGAGAGCATCGCCCATTTACAACCCTCTCTCAGCAACTGCTGGCGAATATAGGCCTGCAACTGCGCGGCCAGCCCGCGGCCACGATATTCAGGGAACAGATAAATCAGCTGCACATAGCCGGTCTCGGGCTCATCGGAAAAACTGCGAAACTCCAGCTGCCCCACTAGTTGTTCACCCGCCCAGACATGAAGGTAGTGCCATTGCGCTTGCCCCAGCCTTTCGCGGATCCGCTCCCGATAGCCGTCGATAAAGTCGGAAAAACCTTCATGGGTATGAAAACTGCAGAAATAGGCATCCCTGCGTGCCTGCACACAGAGCTCGTAATCCCGCTCCAGATCGATAGTGTTAAATTCAAGTTTCAAGCAATGACATCCTGTCGTGTGTTGGTTGGATGCAGGGTGTAATAAGCGCAGCGCATTACACCTTTTGGCAGATAAATAGCAGCGGTGCAATGTACCCTACCCACCCTCACCCTGCCCTCTCCCAGAGGGAGAGGGGATAAAGCAGCACCGGAAATATGATCGCCAGCCACGTAGGTTCGATTAGCGAAGCGTAATCGGACAGCGGTAACGGCATTACTCCCTTATCCTATTTATTAGAAAAGGAGGAGAAGGGCTGGGGATAAGGGGCAGGAAAAATGAGATTACGCGGTAAACGTTGGGCTTCGCTACGCTCAGCCACAACCTACACAATCGGTAGGTTGGCGCTAAGCCTGTGAAGCCCAACACATGAGAGTTTATTATTTCACCTGGGGTAGTGAATATTCCACATTTAAAAATGTTTGAGTTATAAAATCATCCCAAGTTTTATAGCATCGAATACTCATGTCTTTTACCTCTGGCGCACCAGTCGTCACTTTTAATCTTTCTGATAACAACCACATTGTTTGTGAGATTTGTCTAGTCTGAGAGTATGGCTCTAAATTAGGTATAATATTGGCATCAATAAACCCTCGCCCAATACTTCGCTCTCCCCTCACTGCATTTTCTTTCCAAAATGAAGCTTCACGTTCATTTTTAGGCTTTACAACTCCACTATAATAGTCAGCATACCACTGATTAAAATCCTCCCTAATCCTTGAGAAAAGACTTTCACTGACGATGAAAAAGTCTAGGTCAGAATGAGAGCCAAACTTCTTACCTAGTTGCTTTGGTGATAATGACTGCCCTAACCTACCACTACCTGTAATATTAATGCTCTTTGGTTCAACATTGAGCCGGATACTCAACCATGACCTCACAGACTCATATATCAAGGGAGCATCTTTAAACGCATAAGGAACCCCCTCAGAAAGCCACTGAGTAGCGATGGCTTGTTTAGCAAACTGGCCTCCAGACATAACAGCATCAGCTATATGTGCTGCATCAGGATATGTGCCAACGATATTTCTTAATGTTGATGGATTTTTGAATGGTTCCATTTAAACAGCGCGCCTATTAATAAGTTTACCTACAATATAAACAGATCTTCGTTTTATCTTTTCATCTTGTATTGGATTATGGAATCTAGACTGAGGATACTTTAATCTAGCAACCAAATCAGCCGCATCAACAAGGCTCATATTTCTAATGTTTATTTTTAACTTGGTAGACGCATCAATAATTCCATGCATGTTCCAGCCAAAGTAAGCCAATTGAAGATACTTACTCAATATTTTCTCCCTACCGTAGATGCGTGTAATTTTCTTTGCTAGAAAAATCTCAATAACTTTTCTCTTTAATGTCACTTGATAGTTAGATGTAATGACTCTAACTAATTGCATAGCAATTGTAGAGCCACCTTCTCTATTCTTAAAAACACCAGTTTTAACGATGGCTCTTAATAAAGAAAAATAATCAACTCCAGAATGGTTCCAAAAACGATGGTCCTCTCCCACCACCAGCGTATTTTTTAACAAACGAGGGAGTTCGAGACAGCATTCATCCGCCATTGCTTTCTCTATCAGCTTCCACTCTTTCGAAAATATATATTTCATGTTCAAGCTAACAACCTCTCCGCCAACCCTGAATAACGCTCGGTCTTTTTCCGCACCGCTTGTGCCAGCAGGGCGCGATCGCCGTAGAGATCGAGTTTCGCCTTGGCGCGGGTGATGCCGGTATAGACCAGCTCGCGGGTCAGCAGCGGGCTGGGGCTGTCGGGCAGCACCAGCACGGTATGGGCAAACTCGGACCCCTGGGATTTGTGGATGGTCATGGCGTAGACCGTCTCGTGGGGCGGCAAGCGGCTTGGCAGCAGGGCCCGCAATGTGCCGTCCGGCTGCTCAAACCAGACCTTTAACCGGCCAGTTTCATCGGGCAGGCAGAGCCCCATATCGCCGTTGTAGAGGCCGACGCCGTGGTCGTTGCGCACCACCATCACCGGGCGACCGGCATACCAGTCGCCATCGCGGGCAATCAGGCCAGCCCGTGACAGGGCCAGTTCCAGCCGCTCGTTTAGCCCCAGCACCCCGAACGGGCCATCGCGCAGGGCGCAGAGGATCTGGAAGCTGTTGAATGCCTTGAACACGGCGGCGGGCGCTTCCCCCGCACGGGCTGCCTTCAGATAGCTGCCGTAACCGGCTACCCCCTGGGCAATCAGGGCATCGTAGGCCTCCCCCGCCCAGGGGTGCAGGCTGATATCCCTAAAGCCCATGCCCCAGACTGATTCCACCGCCGCGGCATCGCCGCTGTTGCAGGCGCGCGCCAGCTGGCCGATGCCAGAGTGCTGATCAAAGCGCCAGCTCTTGGCCAGCAAGCAGAGGCTGTCGCGCACCGGCGCACCGGCGGGCGTGCCCTGCAAGCGGTAGCCGGTCTGGCGGGAGAGCCAGTCCGCCTGCGCCGGGCTGATGCCCTGCTCGATAAAGCTGCAGATATCGCCGAGCACGGCCCCCGCCTCCACCGAGGCGAGCTGATCCTTGTCGCCGAGCAGGATCAGGCGGGCGTGGCTGGGCAGCGCATCGAGCAGGCGCGCCATCATCGGCAGATCGACCATGGAGGCCTCATCCACCACCAGCAAGTCGAGGTGCAGCGGGTTGCCTGCGTGGTGGCGGAACTGGCTGCGCCCCGGAATGACCCCGAGCAGCCGGTGCAGGGTGCCCGCTTCGGTGGGGATCGCTTCGACCCACTCGGGGGGCAGATCGAGGGCCTGCAGGGCAGAGCCGATACTCTCGGTGAGGCGCGCCGCCGCCTTGCCGGTGGGGGCCACCAGCCGGATCGCCGGCGCCTTGCCCGCTTGCAGGCCGGTCTCCACCAGAATCGCGAGCAGTTTGGCAACCGTGGTGGTCTTGCCGGTGCCGGGGCCGCCGGAGATCACCGCAAAGGGGCGCGCCGCCGCGGTGGCCGCCGCCAGCTTCTGGCCGTTGCAGCAGAGCGCCTCGGGCACCAGTGCATCCAGCTTGCTCAAGTCGCTCGCCGCCTGGGCGCTGGCCAGCAGCCCTTCGATGGCGAGCCAGTCCACTTCGTTCGGGAACACCAGATCGAGATACTTCTCGATAAAGTGGCGGGCCGAGAAGTCGGGGGCGAGGCGGGCTTTGAGCAGCGCCGCGAACACCAACCCGTAGTCGCGGGCAAACAGCCGCGACAGGGCCGGGGCAATCTCCGGCCATTCGGCTCGCTCGCTCAGGGCGCGCAGATGGCGGGCTACTCCCTGCTCATGATCGTGGTAACGGGTGAGATAGAGCCGCCCGTGCCACAGCCGCAGCGGCCAGCGCGGGGCGAGCCCGTCATCCTGCTCGGTACCCACGAGCGGGCTTGCCGCAAACAGGGCGGGCCAGCGGGCAGGATCCGCCAGATCAGCCAACAGATCCCGGCTCTGCTGGGGATCCAGCCCGAACGGGCGCAGGGATCCGGAGATGAGCATCTCCAGCGGCAGACATACATGGCCGCGCCCCAGTTCGAAGCAAGCGAGCGCCGCCCCCAGCACCAGCTCGGGGCTGCCGCCAAGGTCTGCCACCAGCCGGGCAAATTGCAGATCCAGCTGGCGGATGCGGCCAGCCAGCGCCAGTGTTTTCAACCGTTCAACCATCATTGCGCTGGCTGCGGCGCTGATCATGGTGCCGCTCATGCCTCTACCTCGTTCAATGCTTGGGATCCCGCTGCTGGCAGCTCACTGCCTTCGCTAAACAACTTATCCAGCCCCAGCACCAGTTCACGGCTCGGGCGGGTATGGAAAATGCCCCCCTGCGGCATGCCGCGCAGGAACAGATAGAAGACCCCGCCAAAGTGCTGCTCGAAGTCGTAGCCCGGCAGGCGCAGGGTGAGCAGCCGGTGCAACGCCAGCGAGTAGAGCTGGTATTGCAGGTCGTAGCGGTGCTCGGCCATCGCCCGCTCCAGCGCCGGACGGCTGTAATCGGCGGGGCTCATGCCGAGGTGGTTGGATTTGTAGTCGAGCAGATACCAGCGCCCCTGCCACTCGAACACCAAGTCGATAAAGCCCTTGAGCATCCCCTGCACGGTGGCAAAGCTCAGCGGCTTGTTGCCCCGCGACAGCGGGTCGTGCTGCTGGCAGAGCGCAGTCAGCGCCGGTGCCGTCACCCGCCCCATGGGCAGGAAGAACTCCAGCTCCACCTGTTTGCGCTCGGGCGCCAGATCCCGCAGCCGCACCGGTTCGCCAAAACCGGTATCGAGCGGGGTATCCAGCACCGCTTCGACCTGCTGTTGCAGCACGGGAGCCCAGCTCTCGTCGAAACCGTCTTGCAGCAACAAGCTGGCGATATGCTCTGCCAACGGCTCGCCTGCGGCGCTTTGAAAGTCGATGGTCTCGAACAGGCTGTGCAACAGGGTGCCGGGACGCGCCCCTTTCGGGAAGGTGAAGATGGAGGGCTGGGGCGCCTCTTCCGGCTGCTCGGAAGGCAATGCAGCCGCCTCGGTCACTACCTCGTCATCGAAGCCGGGGTTGGCCAAGACCCCCTTGCTGTGACCGTGGCCCTGCGCCGCCAGCCCGGAGTAGGAGCTGATCCACCAGTCCCGCTCAAGAGAGCCGCTAAAGTGACGCACCTGCGGCTCGCCCAACTGCTCCTCCTCTTGCGGCAGCGGGGCCGGACGGGTGAGCGAGGGCTCACCGACGGCCACCCCGGGCAGCGCCTGCGCCAGCTCGGTCAGAGCGGTCGCCAGCGTCTGCGCATCCCCCTCCTCGCCCTTTTGCAGCAGGTAACCGATGGCGGTATGGTGCAGGTCTGTCTTCTCCGACTTGCCCGCCCCCGCCCGCACCGGCGCCAGCCCCAGCCAGGTGGCGTAGACGCCCCGGGTCAGCGCCACATAGAGCAGCCGCAAATCTTCGGCAAGGCGCTCCCTGTCAGCTTCAGCGAGCGACGAGTCGGCGCCGGTCAGATCGAGAATGGTGCGATTGCCCGCCTCATCCGCCTCGTGATAGAGCGGGGTCTCGGCGGTTCTGTGGCTGCAGATAAAGGGCAGGAATACCAGCGGGTACTCCAGCCCCTTGGATTTATGGATGGTGACGATCTGCACCAGCTTGCGCTCGGATTCGAGGCGCAGTACCTGCTCCGCATCCTGCCCGTTGGGGCGGCTCACCGCCTCCCCCAGCCAGCGCAGCAGGGCGTACTCCCCGTCCAGCTCGCTGCTCACCTGTTGCAGCAGCTCGCCGAGATGGAGGAAGTTGGTCAGCCGCCGCTCGCCATAGGGGCTCGCCAAAAGCGAAGAGGCGAGATTGCGCCGGTGCAGCAGGGCCCGCAACATCGCCAGCACGCCGCGGCGGTGCCAGATCTTGCGGTACTCCATAAACTCCTGCACCGCGCTCTCCCACGCCCGCTCGTCGCTGGCAAGCCCATCGAGCGCCTTGGCATCGAGATCAAACAGGCCGGTCGCCAGCGCCGCCCGCAGGCTGCGCTCTTCGCTCGGGTTCTGGCAGGCGTGCAAAATCAGCAGGATCTCCCGCGCCTCCGTCTGCTCCAGCACGCTCTCGCGGTTCGACAGGTAGACGGAGGCGATGGCGAGGCGCGCCAGCTCCTGCTGCACCAGCTTGCCCTCGGCGCCGGTGCGCACCAGCACGGCGATATCTCCGGCCTTCACCGCCTGATCGCCTATCTTCGCCTTGCCCTCGCGGGCCAGGGTCAGCAGGTGGTGGATCTCGGCGGCGGTGGCGCGGGCCATCTTGCTCTGGTAATCCCCCCGGTTGAAGGTGGGCTGGCCGCTCAGCTGCCAGCAGTGGAGCACTGGGGCGATGGCACCATCGAGCAGCAGCGCCTTGCTCTTGCCCTGCGCCTCCACCGGCAGGAAGGGGATATCCGCCTCGTAGATAAAGGGATCCTTGGCCCGCTCGAACAGGCCGTTGACCGCCCCCACCAGCGCACTGCTGGAGCGCCAGTTGCGCCCGAGGGTGTAGTGGGCGCTCACATTTCGCCGCGCCTGAATGTAGGTAAAGATATCGGCGCCGCGAAAACCGTAGATGGCCTGCTTGGGGTCACCGATCATCAATAGCGCCGTGTCGCTATGGCCGCCGTAAAGCCGATGGAAGATGCGGTACTGCTGGGGATCGGTATCCTGAAATTCATCGATCATCGCCACCCGATAGGTGGCGCGAATGCGCTCGCAGAGCCGCTCGCCCAGACTGGAGCCAAGCGCCCCGTCGAGGTCTTTCAGCAGGTCATCGAACGAGAGCTGATGGGCCTGCCGCTTGCTCGCCTGCATCCGGCTGCGTACCACCTTGGCCGCCCGTTGCAGGATGAGATCCCGAATACCGGGGCGGCTCGCCAGAAGCTCGTCTATCTGGCTGAACAGCGGCAGGGTCGGCACGGCGCCCCCCTTCTTGAGGTTCTCCTCCAGCACCGTCTGGCCGAAGCGCTCCAGCTCCTTCGGAATGGCGTAGCCACTACTTTCGTCCTGTGCCCAGTCGCTTATCTTGGCAAGCCACCCTTCGTAGTTCTTGCCGGTGTAGCGGCTTACTTGCCCATCCGTCTGGCGGCGGATCTCGTCCGTCTGCGCTAGCCACTCGCTCTTCACCGCCTCAATGCGGGCCATAGCCGCCTGATGGCGGGCGGCGAGGGTCTCATCCCCCAGCGCGGGGTAGATCTCCAGCTCGCTGTTGTCGAGCCAGCTGCCCATCTCCCGCAGCAGGGCGGCGGGGCTCGGCCAGAGCGCACGCACCGCGCTGGCGAGGGTCTTATCCACCGGATAAAACTCGGATCGCCAGTAGTCGCTCACCGCCTGCAGCCTGAGCTGGCTGTCGTCGGTGAGAAATTCGGTTTCAAAGAGGGCGCCAGACTCGAAGGCGTTCTGCTTGAGCATCCGCTGGCAAAAGCCGTGGATGGTAAAGACCGCCGCCTCGTCCATCTGCCGCTCGGCGGCCAGCAGGCGACGGGCCGCCAACTCATGATCCGCCACCTCGTCCAGCAGTTGGGCCAGCAGGGTGTCACTGCTGTGACCGCGCATAAAGGCGAGGCGCGCCTCGTGAATGCGACCACGGATCCGCCCCCGCAGCTCGGCGGTGGCCGCTTCGGTAAAGGTCACCACCAGAATTTCAGTCACCGAGAGCGGCCGCTCGTGGGCGCTCGGCTGACCCACATCGGCGCCCTCTTCGATGAGCGGGCCGTGGCCCAGCAGCAGGCGCAGGTAGAGACCGGCGATGGTGTAGGTCTTGCCGGTACCGGCGGAGGCTTCGATCAGTCGTTCACCATGGAGGGGAAAACGCAATGTATTGAGCGGGTTAGCCATTATTTCAGCTCCTCCAGGGTCTTGAGCAGCGGGGTCAGGTGTTCGCGGGCCAGCGCCTGCAACTGCCCCAGCACCTCGTCATCGAGTTCGGGGAAGCAGCGGGCGACGTAAACGTCTTGCCCCTCCCCATTGATCATCCAGCCGCCGTTGAAACGGGTGAGGGCCGCCTTGTCGGCCGCCTCCGGCTTGTCGGGATCCTTCTCGATCGCCTTGAGCCAATCCCAGGCAGTGTTGGGGAAGAAGGGCAGCGGCCGCTTCATCCCCTGCGCCCAGCACGCCACCAGCGCCGCCAGCTTGGGCCGTGCCTCGTCGGCCGAGAGCTTGGGCAGCCGCAGACTCTGTTTGGCGTCGAATAGCAGGGTGTCGCCGGGGGCGCCGCTCAATGAGAGGCAGAGGTGCTGGATCCAGCCCAGCAGCAGATCCTTGCCGTTGAAGCTGCCGGGTTTGACCACCAGCAAACGCCCCTTCTGGGTGTCGATCCACCCTTGCAGCTGACCCTGAGTCAGGGAGATATCGATCTCCACCGCCTGTTTTTCTGACTCATTGGCCGCAACCCATGGCCGCAGCCGATCCGCCAGCTTGCCCATCTCGGCATCCAGATCGTCCAGCAGCAGGCTGCCGAACCACCCTTGCGGCAACAGGCCGGTGAGCTGCAACCGCTCGCGCCGCTCGGTACTTTCACCTTCCGCCAGATGGGCATCGAGCAGCAGATCTTTCAGCTGATAATGTTGCAGGCCATCCAGCTCGAACGGCTCGCTGTCCTCGATGTTGGCCTCGTTCAGCTCAAACCACACCTTGAGGCGGCGGTTAAGGAAATATTTGGTGGGCTGGCGATAGAAGCGCAGCAGCTCCGCCAGCTCCAGCCCCTGCTCCTTGCCCCATTCGGGGGGCAGCGGGAGCTCGCCGCTCTGGAAGTTGGCCGCGCCGCGCACCGGATTGAGGGCGGGCAGCCAGTCGGCGGCATAGGTAAAGAGGCGCGATCCCGCCTCCGGGTAGAAGTAATTGCGGCTGTAGGGGGTGAGCGGATGCGCCACCATCAGGTGGTTGAGCAGCCGCTTGCCGGAGGTTTCGTCATCGAGATCCTCATCCCCCGCCAGCACGAAGCCCTGCCGCACATAGTCGATCAGCTCCGCCAGCAGCACCGACGGCACCTTGTCGCTATTGTCCTGCGCGCTGAAGCCCTGATAGCTGATATAGAGCCCCTGCTGGGCACTCAGCAGCGCCTCGAGGAAGAGGTAGCGGTCATCATCACGACGGGAGCGATCCCCGCGCCGCGACGCCACCGCCATCAGATCGAACCCCATGGGGGCCAGGGTACGCGGGTAGACGCCGTCGTTCATACCGAGCAGACAGACCTGCTTGAAGGGGATGGAGCGCATCGGCATCAGGGTGCAGAAGTTGACCTGACCGGCAAGGAAGCGCTGGCTGGAGCGGGACTCCCCCAGCACGCTGCCAAGGTAGTCCTGTAGCAGATCCGCGCTGATGGGCTGCTCGAAGCGGGCTTCGCCAAGCCGGGTCTGCCACTCGGCCAGCTGGCTGCGAATCAGCTGGAGCTGACGCTCTTCATCCTCGTCGGCCAGATAGAAGCGCTCCAGCAGCGCCAGCAGGCAGGCGTTCCAGTCGGCCAGCGGCTGCGCCTGTTGCAGGCGGGGCAGGAATTCGGCCAGCGAATCGACAAACCAGGCGAGCTTGCCGAGCGCCAGCCCTTGCTGACCCTCGATATCGGCGTAGGGCAGGATGCCCGCCACCGGCTCGCCATCCCCCATGGCAAAGCCGAGCAGCATGCGACGCAGGCCGAACAGCCAGCTGTTGCCGGACATGGGCGGCAGATCGAAGCGGACGGGGTAGCCGTCATCCAGCCCCCAGCGGATGCCGGTCTCCTGCACCCAGACCCGCAGCTGGTTGAACTCGTCGTCATCCAGCTCGAAGCGGCGCAGCACGGCGGGCACCTCAAGAATGGCGAGCAGCTCCCCTGCCCCGAAGCGGGCGTTGGGCAGCCTGAGCAGGGCGAGGAAGCTTTGCAGCAGCGGGCTCTCCTGACTCGCTGCCCGATCCGAGACCGCAAACGGGATCTGACCGCGCGCGCCAAACACCGCCTGAATGTAGGGGCCGTAGCTGTTCACATCCGGCATCATCACCACCACATCTTTCGGGGTGAGGGCGGTATCCTGCTCGAACAGCGCCAGCAGCCGGTCGTGCAGCACCTCGAGTTCGCGCATCGGGCCGTGGCAGGCGTGGATCTGCAAGGATCCATCCGCCGGGCTTATGGGACTCTTGTGATAGCTGCTGTCGAGATCAAACTGACCGGCGCCTCGCTCGGCCAGCTCCAGTACATCCTTCTGGATGGCGCGCAGCAGGCTGACATTGCCCTTGCCATCCACCTCGTCGATATCGACGAAGGCCTCGATTTGCGGCACCTCCAGCTCCATCAGCTGATGCAGGTAGTCGCGCCCCAACTTGCCCATGGAGGCGAGCAGCGGGTTGGCGGGGCCCTGCAATGTCTCGATATCGGTGCCGGGTTTGAGCTTGTTTTCGAGCCGTGCCAGGGTCTTGCGATCCAGCAGATCCCCCCAGTAGTAGCGGCAGGGGTTGGTGACGAACAGATGCACCTCCACCTCCGACCGACTGCCGAGGGCCAGCAGTGCCTCCACATAGCGCGGCGGCAGCGCCGAGATGCCGAACACAAAGACCCGCTGCGGCAGCTTGCCCGGCAGATCGGCGGTGCGTGCCAGCTCGTGGATAAACTCCTCGTAGAGGTTGGCACGGTGGTAACCGCTCGGAGAGAGCGCCAGGGTGCGAGCCACCAGCTCGCGCCACAGCTCCGGCTGCCAGTCCTGACCGCTCACCCCGGCCAGCTCCTGACTCAATCCTTCCCCCTCTTCCCAACGGGCGATCCAGTCCGGCCGGTAGACCAGATACTGGTCAAAGAGATCCGCCACCTTCTGGCAGAGCTGCCACAACCGCACCTGCTCGGGATCCTTGGCAGGATCCTCCTCATCTCCCCCGCTCAGATAGGCGGCGAGCGGGGCAAAAGCAGGACGACCCAGCAAGGCAGGCAAAATGGTCATCAGCTGCCAGCTCATGGATCCCTTGTTGTAGGGGCTCTGGCGCGGCACATCTGCCAGCACCCGGGTGAACATCTCCCAGATAAAACTGGCGGGCAGCGGAAAGTCGATATTGGCAGCGATGCCGAACGCTTTGGCCAGCTCCAGCTTGAGCCACTGGGCCATGCCCGGGCTCTGCACCAGGATCTGCTCCCGATCGAAGGGGTGAGAGAGAGGGGCCTGCCGGATGCGGCTCACCAGCAGCTCTTTGAGCAGATCCAGCTGATTGGAGTGGTAGAGGGTAAACATGAGCAATTCCCGCCTGTGGATGAGAGGGGGCGAGGGAAAAGGCGAGCCATTTCCGTCACTTCACAAGAGAGGGAATTGTCGGGGATCGGGGGATAAGATGCAAAAGGCACTTGTGGCCAGCAGGCGGGCAAACCGTTGAACCATGAGGGGGGCCGCAGATTTGTGCAGTTGCCTCACCGCCTCGGAAAACGCAGACAGAAAAAAGCCGGTGCAGTTGCACCGGCCAAAAGGCATTGGAAAACTTGACTCTTCAGGGCATTACCAGTTTTTGCCGAGACGGGCATCCAGACTGAAAGCCCCTGCTCCGGCCGCCGCCAGCGCCAGGAAACCACCGGCCACTGAGACGTTCTTCATAAACATCAGCATCTGCATCTGTTCGGCAGGCTGGTAGTGGAAAATAAAGGCAGCCATCAGGGTAAAACCGGCCAGCAGCACGGAGAGGCTGCGGGTAAAGAGACCCAGCACGACGGCAAGGCCACCACCCAGCTCAAGCAGGATCACCAGCGGCAACATAAAGCCCGGCACCCCCATCGCCTCCATATAACCCTGAGTACCGGCGTAGCCGCCGATCTTGCTCCAGCCCGCCATTACGAACATCAGCGCCAGCAGTACACGACCCGCCAGCAGCGCTACATCTTTCATCTTTTCCATTTCATATTCCTCGTTTGTGTCACATCACCGCTGACTGCTTCAGGGTAGGTCAAATAACAGAGCTTGGCTGGCACTGGTCGCAACCAGCTCCCACCGGTATTCATCACGACTGAGTACCCCGTCGCCGGGTCGGGCAGCCAGACCGTTGGCGGTCAACTCCCCTGAAATCATCTGCAGGTAACCGTGTCGGCCAGCCAGTGCCCATTCGAGCGTCTCGCCCGGGGCCAGTTCCAGCCGCCATACGCGGGCCTGTTGGCGGATCCGCAGCGATCCCGCCTCGCCATCCGGTGACGCCACCAGCGTCATGCCCGGTCTGGACTCGATCTTCTTCTGCTGATACCCGGGTGGCGTGCCGAACTCGTTCGGCTCGATCCAGATCTGCAACAGGGAGAGAGGATCCGTCTGCGAGGGGTTGTACTCGCTGTGGCGGATCCCGCTGCCTGCGCTCATCAGCTGGAAATCCCCTGTCGGGATCTGCTCGGCATGGCCGAGGCTGTCCTTGTGCTCTATGGTGCCTTGCAGCACGCAGGTGAGGATCTCCATATTGGCGTGAGGGTGGGTGGCGAATCCGCCACCCGGCGCAACCAGATCCTGATTGATCACCCGCAGTACCGAGTGCCCCATCCACTCCGGGTCATAATAGTGACCGAAGGAGAAACTGTGGCGCGCGTCCAGCCAGCCAAAGTTGGCCTTGCCCCGCGCTTCTGCGGCTCTCAATTGCATCATGGTCTGCTCCTCACCTACCGGGACGGTTGATTAACGCTGTTTGCCGCTACCGATGCCGAACGGAATACGGTATTCGCTGCTCTGGTCAGCCAGGCTGACGGTCAGGTTGCCCTGGGTACGGCTCGGGATCCGCACCTGCTGGGTGCCTGTCAGATTGGCGTGGACTGATGCCAGCAGATCGCCAGACTCGTCACGCACTTCCAGCATCGGATTGGCTTTGCCATCCATTGCTGCAGTGGCGTTCCAGTTCACAAACAGCACGCCGGGCATGGCATTGAAGTCAGCCGGTACGGAAGCTTGGGCGAAACCTGTGGTCATCAGGCCTGCAACGGCCAGCATCTTGATTACGTTTTTCATGTTCATTCACTCTCTTGTTTTATATGTCATTGCCAAGGCCTTTTCGGCCAGAATCAATGCATCCATGCAAGAGGTTATTCAAATAGTGTGTTGTTCTTTCACCGACATCAGACAGACCGATTTGGTGTGTCACAGTGCGGAACTACCCGCATATTTGGCCGCTCGACGTTCCTGCCTAAGCGTTGATTGAATATTAAAGTGACATGACCTAACTTGTTAGCGAGATAAACTGGCAAACATATTCAAAAAAATTGAAGGTGAGGAATGGCCAAGGAATCGAACAAGGAGCGGGCGCTGACCCTGGAGGCAATCCGGGTGCTGGATGCCATCGACCGCCGCGGTAGCTTTGCGGCGGCGGCCGACGAGCTGGGCAAGGTGCCCTCGGCATTGAGCTATACGGTGCAGAAGCTGGAAGACGAACTGGATGCCATGCTGTTTGACCGCAGCGGCCACCGCACCAAGTTCACCCCGGCGGGACGCATGCTGCTGGAGCGCGGCCGGGTGCTGCTGGAGGCAGCCGAGCATCTGGTGGGCGAGACCCGGGCGCTGGCCCGCGGCTGGGAAACCGACATCACCATCGCCGTCGATGCGCTGGTCCCGGTGCAGGCCCTCTACCCCTTGGTGGAGAAGCTGGCCGAGCAGACCGATACCCGACTGCGGCTGCGGGCCGAGGTGCTGGCGGGTAGCTGGGAGTGTCTGGAAGATGGCCGCGCCGACCTGCTTATCTCCTCCATCAACCCGGACATCATGATGACCGGCATCAAGCATCAGGTGATCAAGGACGAGGTGATGCTCTACGTCGCCCATCCCGATCATCCGCTGCATCAGGAGCCCGAACCCTTGGCCGACGAGACCCTGCGCCGCTACCGCGCCATCGCGGTGGCCGACACAGCCCTGCGCAAGCCGGTGCTCACCTACCGCCTGCTGGACAAGCAGCCGCGCCTCACCGTCAGCACCATGACGGAGAAACGGGATGCCCTGCTGGCAGGGATCGGCGTCGGCACCATGCCACAGAGCTGGATTGAGGAGGACATCCGGGCCGGACGGCTCAAGGTGATCAGCCCCGAATATCGCCATCAGCTCCAGGTCGTGCTGGCCTGGCGGCGGGACACCATGGGCAAGGCTAAAAGCTGGCTGGTGCGGGAGATACCAAAACTGTTTGCGACTGGTGAGAAATGAGATCCAGTTAACAGAAATGTTAATTGCATGCCTCACTTGACGCCCAATATCTTTGCTGATTTCATAGCCGCCTCATTGAACCCATGGAAGCTGTAGAAAATGAAAAAGAGTTTGCTGGTTGCCCTCACCACCCTGCCCCTGTTTGCCAATGCCGGCCTGATGGATTCGCTGACCGACAGCGTCACCAGCAGCGTCAAGGATGCAGCTAATACCGCCGTATCCGGTGCAGTGGACAGCGCATCCAACGAAGCCATCAAGAAGGCACTGGATATCAAGGAAGGCGGCTCCAACAAGCAGGCTATTAAAGAGAAGCTGGGCGCTCCTGCCACCACCAAGACCGAGGCCGGTCTGGAAGTGTGGAGCTATGATCTGGATGCCTTGAACAAAGCCTCTCCGCTGCTGGCAGAAACCACCAAAACCCTGCTGAAAGATACCGACGCCGCCAAGAAAAACGTGGTCATCAAGTTCGAAGGCGAAACCGTCAAGAAAGTAGACCTGACCGACAAGGCTCAGGGCTAAGTTCGCTCGTCCGGTGGAGTGGGCTGCACACCCGCACCGACACAGATAGCAAGAGGGGGAGCATCAGGCTCCCCTCTTTTATTGGCAATCACTAGCGTTCAACCAAGCTCTGCTGCTCAACGCAGTAAACGCAAAAAGGGTGGCCTCGGCCACCCTTGGGTTGATAACAGCTGGCGCTGTTACTGGTTCGCTTCGGCGAACTGCTTCATCGCTTCGGCGTGCTTGGTCATACCGGCGGCACGCTCGTTGAGCTTTTTGATGAACTCCGCCTTCTTGGCAGGATCCTCGATGCGATCATAACGTTGCTGCAAGTTGGCCTGGATCTGCTCCGGGGTCATGTTCTGCATGCGGGCCATCTTGTCGTGGCGACCACCGTGGTGTTTGCCACCCATCATGCCGCCGCCGTCCATCGGGCAATCCACCATGGCACCGGGCTGGCCGGTGGGGGCTGCTTCACTGGCTGCATAGGCACCCAGCGGCAGGCCAAGGATCAGGGTGGCGGTCAGCAGGGTTTTGGTCAGCTTTTTCATGGTCTATCTCCTGTAGGGATGATTCTGGTTCGGCGCTCTTGCCTTGCCCTCAAGTAAACACCCTATCGGTGTCTGAACTTTGCCAGCATCACCCTTTTTTGTAGCAGAGTGTGGCATCGTGCGGATCTGGCACACTTTGACACAAACCGCCGGGCGGATTTTCGTATACTCGTGCCAACGCCAAGCAGGGGAGGTATTCATGAACCAGGGCAACACCCACATTCTGGTGGTCGACGATCACAGCGAGATCCGCGATCTCTTGAAACGCTTTCTGGAACAGCACGGCCTGCGGGTCAGCTGCGCCCGGGATGGCAAGGAGATGAAGCGACTGCTGGAGGAGCGGGAGTTCGACCTGCTGGTGCTGGATCTGATGATGCCGGGTGAAGATGGTCTGACCCTCTGCCGCGAGCTGCGGGTCAAATCGAACCTGCCCATCATCATGCTGACTGCCATGGGGGAAGAGACCGACCGCATCATCGGATTGGAGATGGGGGCCGACGACTATCTGGCAAAGCCTTTCAATCCGCGCGAGCTGCTGGCGCGCATCAAGGCGGTGATGCGCCGCACCCAGGCCGAGACCCAGCCCGCCGCCGAGACCCTGACCCGAGATCTGCGCTTCGATCGCTGGCTGCTCGACGTCAATCGTCGGGAACTGGTCGATGAGGATGGGGTGGGTCTCAGCCTCTCCACCGCCGAATTCGATCTGCTCAAGGTGTTTCTCGAACGCCCGCAGCGGGTGCTGAGCCGGGATCAACTGCTGGATCTGGCCCGTGGCCGCGAGGCGGTAGCCTTCGATCGCGCCATCGATACCCTGGTGAGCCGCCTGCGCCGCAAGCTGGAGCGGGATCCCAAGAATCCGGAGCTGATCAAAACCATCTGGGGTGGCGGCTATATGTTCTCCGCAGACGTGACGCAGGTTTAAGCAGTGGGCACCTTGCGACGACTGTGGGCACGGATGTGGCCCAAGGGACTGACCGGGCAGATCATTCTGGTGGCGCTGGCGGGCTTGATCCTGATCCAGCTGCTCAGTATCCAGATCTACCGCACGGATCGGGAGGAGGCGCTCGGCTTCGTCAACAGCCGCAACGCCATGCAGCGGATCATCTCGGTGGTGCGGCTGCTCTCCCTCTCCCCCCCGTCCCTCTATGACGAGATCCTCAAGGCGAGCCGCAGCGAGACCCTGCTGCTGCGCCTCTCCGACGAGCCGCTGCAACCGGATAACCGCAGCCCCCGCTTCGAGCAGCTGGTGCGCTCGCGCCTCAACTATCCCCCCGGCCTCACCGTCGAGATCAGCGCCGAGCTGAAAGAGGATACTCAGCGCAGCAAGGCGTGGGAACATCATGCCCGCATGATGCGGGATCGCAAAGGGCCGCCCCCGCCACGGGATATGAGGCTCTACGGCTCCATCGAACTGCCGCAGGGGGGCTGGCTGCAGTTCAGCTCGCTGGTCGACAAGGAGGCGGGCAGCTGGTCGTGGCAGACCACCTTCAACCTGATGCTGGTCGCCAGTCTGGTGATCGGACTGATGGTGCTGCTGTTTCGCCGTGCCACCCGCCCGCTCAAGCAGCTGGCAGGCAATGCGGAGAGGCTCGGACGGGGCGAGGATATCGAGCCCTTGAAAGAGGAGGGGCCGACCGAGATCCGCGAATCGATTCAGGCCTTCAACCGGATGCACACCCGGCTCGACCGCTTCGTGCAGGACAGAACCCGGATGCTGGCGGCCATCTCCCACGATCTGCGCACCCCCATCACCAGCCTGCGGCTGCGCACCGAGTTTCTGGCCGATGGCGAGGACAAGGAGCGGATCCAGCAGACCCTGCAACAGATGGAGCAGATGCTGGCGGCCACCCTCAGCTTTGCTCGGGAGGAGGGGCAGCAGGAGGCCACCCGCGAGCTGGATCTGGTCAGCCTGCTGGTCAGCCTGTGCGATGACTACGCCGATACCGGCCAGCCGGTCACCTGTCTGGCGGAGGGCAAAGAGGTCTACGCCTGCAGGGCCAACACCCTGCGCCGAGTGCTGCAGAACCTGATCGGCAACGCCATCAAATATGCCGGCAGCGCCGAAGTGTCGCTGGAGCGGCGCAAGGAGGAGCTGTTGATCCGGGTCTGCGATAACGGGCCGGGGATCGATCCGGCGCGGCTGGAGGATGTGTTCAAACCCTTCGTGCGGCTCGATGAAGCGCGCAACACCGAGTCCGGCAGTGTCGGGTTGGGCCTCTCCATCGCCCGCACTCTGGTCCATCAGCACGGCGGCGAGCTGACCCTGCTCAATCGGCCACAAGGGGGACTGGAGGCGCGGATCAGCCTGCCGCTGTAAGTAGTTACTCTATCCGCCAGCCTTGTCATGGCGCCATTTTCATCATGCAAACTTCATCATTTGAGCACTTGTTCTTTGATCAAAAAGACGGTGATAATCGGTGACCACATGACGGTATACGGCAACGGATTGGAGCAAGGATGGCCTCTTCCAGGACAGGAGTCATAGTCAGTATCGGGTGGGGGCTCCTGCTGCTCACCCTTGCCCTACCTGCCTGGGCCAAAGCCCCGGAAGAGCCGCTCATCATTACCAACTCCAAAGCCTGGCAGCCCTTCTCCTATATCAATGAGTCGGGCCAGCCGGATGGCCTGCTGATCGATTTGTGGCGTGAATATGCCCGAGTGACCGGCCAGAAGATCGAGTTCAGGCTGGTCGACTGGCAAGGCTCCCTCGACCAGCTCCATGAGGGGAAAGCGGACGTTCACGCCGGACTGCTCTGGTCACCGGAGCGGGACAAACTGTTCGACTATGGCCGGCCTCTCGCCCAGCTCGACTCCCAACTCTTCTTCTCGAGCGAATTGCGCGGCACCGATGTCCACTACTACCTGCTCCATGAAACGGTCGGTGTGGTAGCCGGTGGCTACGAGGAGTATTACGCCAGACGCTACTTCCCCGGCACCAGACTGCAAACCTTCAATGACAATGACACCCTGCTGGCTGCGGCCTTCAAGGGTGAAGTGAAGGCCTTTATCGCCGATCTGCAGGTCGCCAACTTCTACATCTATACCTCGGACGATCCCACCCGCTTTATTCCGGTTCGCCACCTCTATACCGACCAGATCCGCTTTGCAGTGAAAAAGGGCGACCTTGCCCTGTTAAACCGGCTGGAAGAGGGGTTCGCCAAGCTCAAAGAGAGCGATCGGGAGCGGATCATCCGCAAATGGATGCATGTCGAAACCGTCTACCCCATCCATCTCGGTCCCTGGCTGCTGTTGGCCGGAGTGTTAATCATGGTGGCCTACATAGTGCAACTGCGCCGCGCTGTTGCCAGCCGTACCACCGAGTTGAGCCGCGCCAACGCCAGACTGGAGAAGCAGGCCAGTACCGACCCCCTGACCGGCCTGCTCAACCGACGGGCATTCATGCCTGCCATGGAGCAACGACTGGCAAGCGGGGAGCCCTGTGCTCTACTGCTGTTCGATGTGGATCACTTCAAGGAGACCAATGACCGCTTTGGTCATGGCATCGGGGATCTGTTGCTGGAAAAGCTGGCCACGACTGTGACCAACCTGTTGCCCGAAGAGGCTATGCTGGCCCGCATCGGCGGCGAGGAGTTTTGCCTGCTGCTGCCGCTGGCCACGCTGGCAGAGACAGAGCAGTGGGCCAAACGCCTCTGTCAGGAGTGCAATCAACAAACTCTGTACACCGACAATAGTGCAGTGACACTATCCATCAGCACCGGGGCAGTCTGGGTAGCCGCAGAGAGAGAGGCTGATGCCGACCAGCTACTACGGCAGGCTGATGCCCTCATGTATCAGGCCAAGGGACGGGGACGCAATACCTGGCAAGCCGCCTCCTATCAGGCATAGCCCCCTGACGGACGCGCAATAAAAACGGCCACCATCGGAAGATGGCGGCCGCATGACAGGTTCCCTATCAGAAGTTGTAGGTCACGCCCAGGTTGTAGCGGCGACCATCCAGTACAGTGCCATAGCTGCTGTAATCCACCGTCTTGTCGAACAGGTTATAGACCCCGGCGGTCAGATCCAGATGCTTGTTGGCCTTGTAGACCAGGCCCATGTCAAAGAAGGTGTAGGAAGGAGTCCCCTCCGCCATCTTGACCCGGCTCAGGTACTCGGAGGTCTCGCCACGGAAGTTTACCCGTGACCAGAGGCTGAGATCCTCGGTGGTTTGCCAGTCAACACTGCCGTTGAACATGTGACGGGGCATCTGGTTGAGGGCATGACCCGCCAGTGGACCACTCTTCTGCTCGGACTGGGTAAAGGTGTAGCTGGAGCTGACCGACCAATCCTCATTGATGGCCCAATCCATCATCCCCTCGACACCGCGCATGTTCGCCTTGTCGACGTTGACCCGATCACTGATGAAGTCATAACTGTGACCATTGAGGGTACAGGCGGGATCACTCTTGCTGGTGCAGCGACGCACTTCGGAGATCTTGTTCTTGAAGTCGGTGTTGAACAGGGTAACCCCGGCGTTGAAGCCCTGATGACCGTTCCACAGCAGGCCGATCTCTTCACTCACGCTAGTCTCGGGTTTGAGGTCCGGGTTACCGACCAGCATACCATCCAGGCTGCCACCACCGGTGACCTGACCCCAGTTGGCCGCCGACATTCGCAAGTCAGGAGAGCGGTAACCGGTGGATACGCCCCCTTTCAGGGTCCAGCTATCATCCAGATGCCAAACTCCGTAGAGGCGCGGGCTCCAGTGAGAACCGTAGTTCTGGTCCCGATCCATGCGGGCGCCACCGGTCAGGGCAAAGCTGTCAGTGAGTGACCACTCATCCTCGACAAACATCGCCCAGCTCCAGCGGGTCAGCTGCTCGGCAGGGTTGGCCACTTTCAGGGTATTGCCCTGATCGTGCAGATCCTCATAACGATACTGCCCACCGACGCTCAGGTAGTGATCCCCCAGAATGAACTGGGTGTGGGTATCGGCGATGGTGTTGGTGAGCTCCATCTGGCGGCCGGGGTTGGTGTTGGTCTCCTGCTGCAGATAGCTGCTGGAAGAGCCGAAATCATACTGACCATCATGGGTCAGCGCATAGTTGGTGCGCTCGTATCGGTTAAGGCTATCTTTCGCCTTGGCAGCCAGCGAATTGCCGGCCGTGCGATCCCGATCCTGCAGACTACGACTGGCTTCCAGATCGAAGCGGTTATGGTCATCAGGCTTGAAGCTGAGCACCGCCGTGCCACTGCGAGTCTCTTGCTCGGCAAAACCCTGGGTAAATTTGTCTTCACCACGATGAGCAAGCTGACCGTGGAAACGCAGCCCCAACACGCCATCGATCAGTGAACCTGCGGTATAGGCATCGGTCTGGAAGCTATTGCCGGCATCCTTGTTCTCCTGGAAGGTCGAATCAGCATGAACCGATCCCTGCCAAGCCAGGCCGGTGGTCTTGCGGGTAATCACATTAATCACGCCCCCCATGGCATCGGAACCATAACGGGATGACATGGGGCCACGGACGACCTCAATGCGCTCAATCGCCTGCAGTGGCGGCAGCCAGCCCTGCTCGATACCCGGACCATCGCTGTTCGGGCGAGTGCCACGGCTATCCACCTTCTTGCCATCAACCAGCATCAGGGTGTATTTCGACCCCATACCGCGAATGCTGATATCACTGCTACTGCCACCGCCGGTCACCACAACACCGGGCACATCCTTCAGGGCATCGGTCACATCGCGATATGCCCGCTTTTCCAGCTGCTCACGGGTAATCACGGAGATGGAGGCGGCAGAGTCTTCAATCTTCTGCTGGAAGCCGGAAGCGGTGACGACCATCACCTCTTGTTCGGCAGCATAGGCCTGGGTCGCAAGAAGGGAGCAGATCAGCAAGGCAAGCTTGTTCGGTTTCACTGTTGTCATGTTTTAGCCTGAACATTATTAGTAGGAAGGTGACGTATTCCCTTACTTCACTCATTACAACGCCCTAGCATCCGGCCAGACGCAGCATTAGAAAAGGCTCATTTGAAAAGCACTTTATTAATCAGCCCGCATTGTAACGACCTCGCCAGAATCATTCAAACAATAATCATTATCATTTGATTCATGTGGTATTCCTGCAGCAGAATCGCTCATTCTTGATAAGAGACTGTTTTAATGGAATAAATCCATAAGCAAAAAAGGGGATTACACAAACAAGTGGAAGCGATGACGTACCGTTGCAAGATGGCCTGATTTAATCGTCATGCAGGTGGGGTGTGATGCGATACAGAGCTGGAAACAGTAGCAAGAGCGCCAAAAGGGGGAAGGTATTGCCATCGCGGTGGGATATCGGCAGCTCACCAGCAGGCTAAAAACATCATAACCCAGTCGTCAGACTGGGCTTTGTGTTGGTTCTGGTGTGCAAACCAGTGGGACTTATGGGCAAAAACCGCCCATAGCAAAAAGGCCTTCCCATCAGGGAAGGCCTTCAAATTAGTGGCGGAGCGGACGGGACTCGAACCCGCGACCCCCGGCGTGACAGGCCGGTATTCTAACCGACTGAACTACCGCTCCGCATTCGGTTAGCTTTCGCTAAATCTTCTGCTGCATCTTCTGAGGTGTCACCCCCGCAGCTAGTGACGTGATTCTTCACATCACCGTTTAATTGGGTGCCTGGCAGTGTCCTACTCTCGCATGGCGAATGCCACACTACCATCGGCGCTACCGCGTTTCACTTCTGAGTTCGGCATGGGATCAGGTGGTTCCACGGCGCTATGGCCGCCAGGCAAATTCTTCATCGATTTGTCCGGAACAAATCGAAACCGCCGTAGGCGGGCCCGAAGGGTGAGGTTCAGGACGAACCGAATAATCTAGAAAGCTGACGTGAATAACGATGTTGCTCGTTGCTTGTCGTTATCACTGAATTCGTAGTTCGCTTAGGTTTGCTACAAGCCTTAGAACACTTCTTGGGTGTTGTATGGTTAAGCCTCACGGGTAATTAGTACGGGTTAGCTCAATGCATCGCTGCACTTACACACCCCGCCTATCAACGTTGTGGTCTCCAACGGCCCTTTAGGACCCTCAAGGGGTCAGGGATGACTCATCTCAGGGCTCGCTTCCCGCTTAGATGCTTTCAGCGGTTATCGATTCCGAACTTAGCTACCGGGCAGTGCCACTGGCGTGACAACCCGAACACCAGAGGTTCGTTCACTCCGGTCCTCTCGTACTAGGAGCAACTCCCTTCAATCATCCAACGCCCACGGCAGATAGGGACCGAACTGTCTCACGACGTTCTGAACCCAGCTCGCGTACCACTTTAAATGGCGAACAGCCATACCCTTGGGACCGACTTCAGCCCCAGGATGTGATGAGCCGACATCGAGGTGCCAAACACCGCCGTCGATATGAACTCTTGGGCGGTATCAGCCTGTTATCCCCGGAGTACCTTTTATCCGTTGAGCGATGGCCCTTCCATTCAGAACCACCGGATCACTATGACCTACTTTCGTACCTGCTCGACCTGTCCGTCTCGCAGTTAAGCTGGCTTATGCCATTGCACTAACCTCCTGATGTCCGACCAGGATTAGCCAACCTTCGTGCTCCTCCGTTACTCTTTGGGAGGAGACCGCCCCAGTCAAACTACCCACCAGGCACTGTCCGCGAGCCCGATTCAGGGCCCTGCGTTAGAACATCAAACATACAAGGGTGGTATTTCAAGGACGGCTCCAGCGCAACTGGCGTCACGCCTTCAAAGCCTCCCACCTATCCTACACATGTAGGTTCAATGTTCAGTGCCAAGCTGTAGTAAAGGTTCACGGGGTCTTTCCGTCTAGCCGCGGGTACACCGCATCTTCACGGCGAATTCGATTTCACTGAGTCTCGGGTGGAGACAGCATGGCCATGGTTACACCATTCGTGCAGGTCGGAACTTACCCGACAAGGAATTTCGCTACCTTAGGACCGTTATAGTTACGGCCGCCGTTTACCGGGGCTTCGATCAAGAGCTTCGCTTGCGCTAACCCCATCAATTAACCTTCCGGCACCGGGCAGGTGTCACACCCTATACGTCCACTTTCGTGTTTGCAGAGTGCTGTGTTTTTGATAAACAGTCCCAGCCATCTGGTCACTGCGACTCCCAACTGCTCCATCCGCAAGGGACTTCACTGTCAAGAGCGAACCTTCTCCCGAAGTTACGGTTCTATTTTGCCTAGTTCCTTCACCCGAGTTCTCTCAAGCGCCTTGGTATTCTCTACCCGACCACCTGTGTCGGTTTGGGGTACGATGACTTGTAATCTGAAGCTTAGAGGCTTTTCCTGGAAGCAGGGCATCAATGGCTTCCGCACCGTAGTGCGTTCGTCTCGTGTCTCAG
>NZ_CP077209.1:3567500-3735000 GCF_019047045.1 Aeromonas sp. FDAARGOS 1419 | reverse complement strand
ATCGGATCAAACTCGGGTTTCTCTTCTTTCTTCTCGGGCACGCTGACATCGCGCAGATCCACGAAGGCTTCCAGTTGCTCGGCCAGAATAGTGGCAGAACGACGGATGGCTTCTTCAGGATCCAGGGTACCATTGGTCTCCATGTCGATGACCAGCTTGTCCAAGTCGGTACGCTGTTCCACACGTGCTGCCTCAACATTGTAGGCAATACGAACGATGGGGCTGAACGCGGAGTCCAGCAGCAGGCGACCAATAGGACGCTCTTCGTCATCGTTGTGAACACGAGCAGAAGCAGGCACATAACCACGACCGCGCTGAACTTTCAGGCGCATGCTGATTTCAGCATTGGCACCAGTCAGATGGCAGATTACGTGCTCCGGGTTTACGATCTCGACTTCATCACCGTGAGTGATATCACCAGCGGTAACGGGGCCTGTTCCAGACTTGGTCAGGGACAGAGTTACCTCGTCCTTGCCTTCCAGCTTCACAGCGATACCTTTCAGGTTGAGCAGGATTTCAAGAATGTCTTCCTGTACACCTTCTTTGCTGCTGTACTCATGCAGTACCCCGTCAATTTCGACTTCAGTAACTGCACAACCGGGCATAGATGACAGCAAAATACGACGCAGGGCATTGCCCAGCGTGTGACCAAAGCCACGCTCGAGTGGCTCAAGAGTCACTTTCGCATGAGTCGGGCTAACTTGCTCGATGTCAACTAGCCGCGGTTTAAGAAAATCTGTTACAGAACCCAGCATTGTGTCCTCTCTTTAGAAGCTAGCTTTACTTGGAGTAAAGCTCGACGATCAGCTGTTCGTTAATGTCGGCAGACAGGTCGGAACGCTCTGGCAGACGCTTGAAAGCACCTTCCATTTTAGCGGCGTCAACCTCTACCCAAGTCGGCTTCTCACGCTGACCAGCAACTTCCAGGGAAGCTTTGATACGCGCTTGCTTCTTAGCCTTCTCACGAACGCAGATCACGTCCTCAGGGGAAACCTGGAAAGAAGGAATGTTCACAACGCGACCGTTTACCATGATGGCCTTGTGGCTCACCAGCTGACGAGATTCAGCACGGGTAGCGCCGAAGCCCATACGGTAAACAACGTTGTCCAAACGACCTTCCAGCAGCTGCAACAGGTTTTCACCGGTGTTACCCTTTTGACGGGCAGCGTCGCGGTAGTAGTTGCGGAACTGTTTTTCCAATACGCCGTAGATACGACGAACTTTTTGTTTCTCGCGCAGCTGAACACCGTAGTCGGACAGACGCGCTTTACGCGCACCGTGCTGACCAGGGGCGGTGTCAATCTTGCACTTAGAATCAATCGCACGAACACCTGACTTCAGGAAGAGGTCGGTGCCCTCACGACGGCTAAGCTTAAGCTTAGGACCGATATATCTTGCCATCTTCTTTCTCCAACAATCCTAGACCAAGTAGCTACAGCGTTATACGCGGCGCTTCTTGGGAGGACGACAACCGTTGTGCGGGATCGGAGTCACATCAGTAATGTTAGTGATGCGGAAACCAGCCGCGTTCAGGGCGCGGATGGAAGACTCACGACCGGGACCCGGACCTTTGACCATGACTTCCAGGTTCTTGACGCCATATTCTTTGGCCATCTCACCAGCGCGCTCGGCAGCTACCTGAGCAGCGAACGGGGTGGACTTACGAGAACCACGGAAACCGGAACCACCAGAAGTAGCCCAAGACAGAGCATTGCCCTGACGGTCAGTAATGGTCACGATTGTGTTGTTGAAAGATGCATGAACGTGCGCAATACCGTCGCTCACTTGCTTTTTAACGCGCTTGCGAGCACGAGTCGGAGTTTTAGCCATTTTCTACCTTCCCGTTACTTCTTGATAGCCTTGCGCGGACCCTTACGGGTACGAGCGTTGGTCTTGGTACGTTGACCACGAACAGGCAGGCTACGACGGTGACGCAAACCACGGTAGCAACCCAGATCCATCAATCGCTTGATGTTCATGGAAATCTGACGACGCAGGTCACCTTCAACGGTGAATTTACCTACTTGTTCACGCAGACTCTCGATCTGAGCTTCGTCCAGGTCTTTAATTTTCACATTCTCAGCGATACCGGCTGCGGCACAGATGGCCTTGGAGCGGGTACGACCGACGCCATAAATCGCAGTCAAAGCGATGACTGCATGCTTATGGTCAGGAATGTTAATGCCAGCGATACGGGCCACTATTCACTCCTACATATAGTAGATTACGACCACCACAAAGCCCGTGAGCGGATACGTGGCGGTCAACCAATACAC
Organism: Aeromonas sp. FDAARGOS 1419; assembly: GCF_019047045.1. Classification (NCBI taxonomy): domain Bacteria; kingdom Pseudomonadati; phylum Pseudomonadota; class Gammaproteobacteria; order Aeromonadales; family Aeromonadaceae; genus Aeromonas; species Aeromonas sp. FDAARGOS 1419. Next base: position 3,732,724 of record NZ_CP077209.1, on the reverse strand, counting down.
AACAAAAGTTGGCTGGCTATATTAGCCAGCACAACTATTTGTTGCAAGTACTAACCGTAAAAAATTAGCCTTGGCGCTGTTTATGCTTTGGCTCGCTGCAAATCACACGCACCACACCGTGACGCTTGATGATTTTGCAGTTACGGCAGATTGCCTTAACGGAAGCACGAACTTTCATTGCTTAACTCCGTAACTACGCCGACCTTTAGCGGCCGTAGCCCTTCAGGTTGGCCTTCCTCAGGACGTCGCCATATTGATGAGACATCATATGGGTTTGTACCTGAGCCATGAAGTCCATGATAACTACCACGATAATCAGCAGCGAAGTGCCACCGAAGTAGAACTGTACGTTCCAAGCAGTCATCAAGAACTGGGGTACCAGACAGATAAAGGTTATATAGAGCGCACCTGCCAATGTCAGGCGAGTCATAACCTTATCGATGTAACGTGCTGTCTGCTCGCCCGGGCGAATCCCCGGGATAAAGGCTCCACTCTTCTTCAGATTATCTGCTGTCTCGCGGGGGTTGAACACCAGCGCGGTATAGAAGAAGCAGAAGAAGATAATGGCTGCTGCATACAGCATCTCGTAAAGCGGTTGACCCGGCTGCAGGACCATAGAGACCTGTTGCAGGATATCAGCTACTTTACCCTCGCCCTGACCAAACCAAGAGGTAATGGTCCCCGGGAAGAGGATGATACTGGATGCGAAAATCGCAGGAATCACACCAGCCATATTCACTTTCAACGGCAGGTGTGTGCTTTGCGCGGCAAATACCTGGCGGCCTTGTTGACGCTTGGCATAGTTAACGACGATACGACGCTGACCACGCTCCACGAACACCACAAAGTAAGTCACTGCGAAAACAATCAAGCCCAGCAACAACAACAGCAGGATGTGCAATTCCCCTTGACGTGCCTGTTCGGCCGTAGCGCCAATGGCATGCGGCAGACCAGCAACGATACCTGTGAAAATAATCAACGAGATACCATTACCAATCCCACGCTCGGTAATCTGTTCACCCAACCACATCAAAAACATGGTACCGGTGACCAGACTCACAACCGCTGTGAAATAGAAGCCCAGACCCGGATTAGTCACGAGTCCATGCATCATATTCGGCAGACCGGTTGCAATACCAATGGCCTGGAAAGTTCCCAAAACCAGCGTGCCCCAACGGGTATATTGGCTAATCTTGCGACGGCCGGATTCACCTTCTTTCTTGAGTTCAGCAAGAGCGGGGTGAACCACTGTCAGCAGCTGGATAATGATCGACGCCGAAATGTACGGCATGATCCCCAACGCAAGAATAGAAGCACGCGAGAGTGCACCACCACTGAACATGTTGAACATCTCAATGATGGTGCCCTTCTGTTGCTGGAACAACTCGGCCAGTACGGCGGCGTCAATACCAGGAATCGGCACATAAGAGCCTGCACGGAAAACGATAATCGCCCCGAGAACGAAGAGCAGACGGCTCTTCAGTTCACTCAGACCACCCTGTGCTTTAACATCCAATCCTGGTTTCTTAGCCATTGTACTGATTATTCCTCGATTTTACCGCCAGCGGCCTCGATGGCTGCGCGTGCACCTTTGGTGACGGACAGACCACGAACGGTCACAGCACGGTCAATGTTGCCTGACAGAACAACTTTAGCGAACACGATGTTCTTAGTAACAACACCGGCTTGCTTCAGAGTGCTCAGGTCGACCACATCACCTTCTACCAGGGCGATTTCGTTCAGACGCACTTCGGCAGAAACCAAAGATTTGCGAGAGAAGAAACCGAACTTCGGCAGACGGATTTTCAAAGGCATCTGGCCGCCTTCGAAACCGTTGCGAACTTTGCCGCCACCGGAACGAGAGGTTTGGCCTTTAACACCACGACCACCAGTCTTGCCCAGGCCGGAGCCGATACCACGACCACGACGTTGTTTTTCAGGCTTGGAACCAGCGGCCGGAGACAGAGTGTTCAGACGCATGCTTAGCCCTCCACCTTAACCATGTAATAAACCTGGTTGATCATGCCGCGTACGCAAGGAGTATCTTCCAGCTCAACGGTGTGACCAATGCGACGCAGACCCAGACCACGCAGAGTCGCCTTGTGCTTTGGCAGACGGCCGATAGAGCTGCGAGTTTGAGTTACTTTTACAGTGTTAGCCATGTCGCATTACCCCAGAATTTCTTCAACGCGCAGACCACGCTTGGCAGCGATCTGTTCCGGTGATTGACCGTGAACCAGAGCGTCTACAGTAGCGCGAACAACGTTGATTGGGTTGGTGGAACCGTAGGTCTTGGCCAGCACGTTGTGGATACCGGCAACTTCCAGAACAGCACGCATGGCGCCGCCTGCAATGATACCAGTACCTTGGGAGGCCGGCTTCATGAACACGGTGGAGCCAGAGTGAACACCACGCACCGGGTGGTGCAGAGTGCCGTTGTTCAGCTCAACCTTGTTCAGGTTACGCTTAGCCTGTTCCATTGCTTTTTGAATAGCAGCCGGAACTTCACGGGCTTTACCGTAACCGTAACCTACACGGCCGTTACCATCACCCACCACGGTCAACGCGGTGAAGGACATGATACGACCACCTTTAACAGTTTTCGAAACACGGTTTACTGCAATGAGCTTTTCTTGCAGTTCGCCGGCTTGAGATTCGACTTTAGCCATCTTCGACTCCTAGCTTAGAACTGAAGACCAGCGTCACGTGCGGCAGCTGCCAGGGCAGCGATGCGACCGTGATACTTGAAACCGGAACGATCGAAAGATACGTTCTGAACGCCTTTGGCAATAGCACGCTCAGCGATAGCCTTACCTACAGCGGTAGCAGCATCTGCGTTACCGGTGTATTTCAGAGCTTCACTGATGGCTTTCTCTACTGTGGAAGCAGAGGCCAGAACTTCGGAACCGTTGGCTGCAATAACCTGCGCATAGATATGACGCGGGGTACGGTGAACAACCAGACGGGTAGCTCCCAGTTCCTGCATCTTTTTCCGAGCACGAGTAGCACGACGGAGACGAGCTGCTTTCTTGTCCATAGTGTTACCTTACTTCTTCTTAGCTTCTTTAGTACGCACTTGCTCGTTGGCATAGCGTACACCCTTGCCCTTGTAGGGCTCCGGAGCGCGGTAAGCACGGATATCGGCGGCGACTTGGCCAACCAGCTGCTTGTCGACGCCACGCAGAACGATTTCTGTAGCAGTCGGGCACTCAGCGGTCACACCAGCCGGCAGCGCATGCTCTACCGGGTGAGAGAAGCCCAGAGCCAGCGCAACAGCATTGCCCTTGATGGAGGCTTTATAACCTACACCAACCAGCTGCAGCTTGCGCTCGAAGCCTTGGGTAACACCGATTACCATGTTGTTGACCAATGCACGGGCAGTACCGGCCTGAGCGTCAGCACCAGCGATGCTGCCGCGCGGGGCGAACTTCAGTACATTGTCTTCTTTGGTCACTTCTACACCGGCGTGAATAGAGCGAACCAGAGAACCTTTACCACCTTTGATGGTCAGTTCCTGGCCGTTCAGAGTCACCTCTACGCCAGCAGGAATAGTGACGGGTGCCTTAGCAACACGAGACATTTCCTACCTCCTATTAAGCGACGTAGCAGATGATCTCACCGCCCATGCTTGCTTTGCGAGCAGCACGGTCAGTCATCACACCTTTAGACGTGGACACGATAGCAACACCGAGACCGCCCATAACTTTCGGCAGATCAGTAGTGCGCTTGTAAATACGCAGGCCTGGACGGCTTACGCGTTGGATCAGTTCTACAACTGGCTTGCCCTGGAAATATTTCAGTTCAATTTCCAGTTCCGGCTTCACGTCACCAGCTACGGAGTAGCCAGCGATGTAACCTTCTTCTTTCAGCACTTTGGCGATAGCCACTTTCAGCTTGGAAGAAGGCATGGAAACCGCAACTTTGCTCGCCGCCTGACCGTTACGGATGCGGGTCAGCATATCCGCGATCGGATCTTGCATGCTCATAAGTCTAACTCCCGAGATTCGTTACCAAGAAGCCTTCTTCAGGCCCGGAATTTCGCCCTTCATGGCATGCTCACGCACCTTGATGCGAGACAGGCCAAACTTGCGCAGGAAACCGTGCGGACGACCAGTAATATTGCAACGGTTACGCTGGCGGGACGGACTGGAATCACGGGGCAGCTGTTGCAGTTGCAGTACAGCATCCCAACGCGCTTCTTCAGAAGCGTTCATGTCAACGATGATAGCTTTCAGCTCGGCACGCTTGGTCGCGTACTTGGCTACCAGCTTGGCACGCTTTGCTTCGCGCGCTTTCATGGATGTTTTAGCCATAACCCTAACCTTACTTGCGGAATGGGAAGTTAAAGGCAGCCAGCAGAGCACGGCCTTCTTCATCGGTATTCGCGGAAGTGGTGATGGTGATATCCAGACCACGGACGCGATCGACTTTGTCATAGTCGATTTCCGGGAAGATGATCTGCTCACGCACGCCCATGGAGTAGTTACCACGACCGTCGAACGCTTTAGCGTTCAGGCCACGGAAGTCACGGATACGCGGTACGGAGATGCAGATCAGCCGTTCCAGGAACTCCCACATACGCTCGCCACGCAGGGTTACTTTACAACCTATCGGGTAGCCTTCACGAATCTTGAAGCCCGCAACAGATTTGCGAGCTTTGGTGATCAGCGGCTTCTGACCGGAAATGGCAGCCATATCGGCAGCAGCATTTTCCAGCAATTTCTTGTCAGAGATCGCTTCACCAACACCCATGTTCAGGGTGATTTTCTCGATCCGAGGGACTTGCATGATAGTCTTGTAACCGAACTGCTTGGACAGTTCATTTACTACATCGGATTTGTAGTAATCATGCAGTTTCGCCATCGTTAAACTCCAATTACTTCACAAGTTCGCCGGTGGATTTGAAGAAACGGACTTTTTTGCCGTCTTCAATCCGGAAACCAACGCGGTCAGCTTTGCCAGTGGCAGAGTTGAACAGCGCTACGTTTGATACATCGATGGGGGCTTCTTTGGTGACGATACCGCCAGCCTGACCCAGTGCGGGTACCGGCTTCTGGTGTTTCTTCACCTGGTTGATGCCTTCCACGATTACCTTACCTTTTGCAATCAGGACTTGAGTGACTTTGCCACGCTTGCCCTTGTCTTTGCCGGTAAGAACAATCACTTCGTCTTCGCGACGGATTTTAGCTGCCATCGTTCGACTCCTTACAGTACTTCGGGTGCCAGGGACACAATCTTCATGAACTTCTCATTACGCAGTTCACGGGTCACCGGGCCAAAAATACGAGTACCGATTGGCTGTTGGTTGTTGTTAAGCAACACAGCCGCATTGTTGTCGAAACGGATGACAGAGCCGTCCGGACGACGAACGCCTTTACGGGTGCGTACGACCACCGCGTTATACACATCACCTTTCTTCACTTTACCGCGAGGAATGGCTTCCTTGATGGAAACCTTGATGATGTCGCCGATGCCGGCGTAACGGCGGTGCGAGCCACCCAGAACCTTAATACACATTACACTGCGAGCGCCGGAGTTGTCGGCAACACCCAGCATACTTTGCATCTGGATCATCTTAGTGCTCCGCTTTGTTTACTTCTTATCCCTAATGGGATCTGGCTGCCTTCAAAAGGCGCGAAACTATAACACAGGATTTTCAGAAAAGGTAGCCTAAAAAACAAACGGCCCCTGAAAGGGGCCGCTTGGACTACAAAGTACCGATTAGGCCTTTTCTACAACGGCAACCAGGGTCCAGGACTTGGTCTTGGACAGCGGGCGGCATTCGCGGATTTCCACGAGGTCGCCAGCTTTGCACTCGTTGTTTTCGTCATGCACGTGCAGCTTGGTAGTGCGCTTGATGATCTTACCGTAGATCGGGTGCTTTACCTTGCGCTCGATAGCAACAGTGATGGACTTGTCCATCTTGTCGCTGATTACACGACCTTGCAGAGTACGGATCTTGTCAGTCATTACGCACCTGCCTTCTCAGTCAGTACAGTCTTGATACGTGCGACGTCACGACGCACTTGTTTCAGAGTGTGAGTCTGAGCCAGCTGGCCGGTGGACGCTTGCATGCGCATGTTGAATTGCTCACGCAGCAGGCCCAGCAGCTCCTGGTTCAGTTCTTCGACGCTCTTTTGACGCAGATCTTGGGCTTTCATCACATCACCGTCTTAATTACGAAAGTGGTCTGAACAGACAGCTTAGCTGCGGCCAGGGCAAACGCTTCACGCGCCAGAGCCTCAGGTACACCGTCCATCTCGTACAGAACCTTGCCAGGCTGGATCGGGCAAACCCAGTATTCCACGTTACCCTTACCTTTACCCATACGAACTTCGAGGGGCTTTTCGGTGATGGGCTTGTCCGGGAACACACGGATCCAGATCTTACCTTGACGCTTAACGTGACGGGTCATGGCACGACGGGCTGCTTCGATTTGACGAGCAGTCAGTTGACCACGGGATGTCGCCTTCAGGCCAAAGGTACCGAAGGATACTTCGTTACCAGAGGTGGCCAGACCGCGGTTACGACCCTTATGGGTCTTGCGGAATTTAGTACGCTTAGGTTGCAACATTTACCGAATCTCCTTACTTAGCAGCGCGGCGCTTGTTGTCACGCTTGGGCTTTGCAGGAGCTTGCTCTTGAGCAGCGGCAGCGTTAACAGCAGCCAGACCGCCCAGAACTTCGCCCTTGAAGATCCAAACTTTAACGCCGATCACACCGTAAGTGGTGTGGGCTTCAGAAGTTGCGTAGTCGATGTCGGCACGCAGGGTGTGCAACGGCACACGACCTTCACGGTACCATTCGGTACGCGCGATTTCAGCGCCGCCCAGACGACCGGAAACTTCCACTTTGATGCCCTTGGCACCCAGGCGCATTGCGTTCTGTACGGCGCGCTTCATAGCACGACGGAACATTACACGACGCTCCAGCTGGGAAGTGATGCTGTCGGCAACGAGTTTGCCATCCAGCTCCGGCTTGCGGACTTCGGAAATGTTGATCTGAGCAGGCACGCCAGCAATAGTGGCTACAGCTTTGCGCAGCTTCTCAACGTCTTCGCCTTTCTTACCGATGACAACACCCGGACGAGCGGTGTGAATGGTCACACGGATGCTCTTGGCCGGACGCTCAATGGTGATCTTGGACAAGGACGCGTTTTTCAGTTCCTTGGTCAGGAACTGGCGTACTTGAAAATCGCTGTACAGGTTGTCAGCGAAGTCTTTGGTGTTCGCGAACCAGGTAGAATTCCAAGGCTTGGTAATACCCAGGCGAATGCCATTAGGATGTACTTTCTGACCCATTGCTTATCTCCCAGCCTTAGCGTCGGATACCACTACAGTGATGTGAGCGGTACGCTTGAGGATACGATCCGCACGACCTTTGGCACGCGGACGGATGCGCTTCATGGAGGGACCTTCGTCGACCATGATAGTAGCAACACGCAGCGCGTCGATATCGGCGCCTTCGTTGTGCTCAGCGTTTGCAATGGCAGATTCCAGCACTTTCTTCACCAGAACAGCAGCCTTTTTCGGGCTGAAGGTCAGGATGTTCAGAGCCTTGTCTACGGACAGACCACGTACTTGATCGGCTACCAGACGAGCTTTCTGGGCAGAAGTACGGGCATAACGGTGTTTAGCGATAGCTTCCATCATTTATCCCTTAGCGCTTCTTAGCCTTCTTATCAGCAGCATGGCCGCGATAAGTACGAGTCGGTGCGAATTCACCCAGTTTGTGACCGATCATTTCTTCGGTAACGAAAACCGGAACGTGCTGACGACCATTATGGACAGCGATGGTCAAACCGATCATGTTCGGGATGATCATTGAACGACGGGACCAGGTTTTAACCGGCTTTTTATCCCCGCTTTCCACCGCTTTCTCTACCTTCTTCAGCAAGTGCAGGTCGATAAATGGACCCTTCTTGAGAGAACGTGGCATGGTGATTCCTCTATGTTAACAATTACTTGTTACGACGACGTACGATGTACTTGTCGGTACGCTTGTTCTTACGGGTCTTGAAGCCTTTAGCCTTCTGGCCCCATGGGGACACAGGCTGCATGCCCTTGTTACGACCCTCACCACCACCGTGCGGGTGGTCAACCGGGTTCATCGCCATACCGCGAACGGTCGGACGAATACCACGCCAGCGGTTTGCACCGGCTTTACCCAGTTGACGCAGCATGTGCTCGGAGTTACCGACTTCGCCGATGGTAGCGCGGCACTCGGCCAGAACTTTACGTACTTCGCCGGAACGCAGACGCAGAGTTACATAGTTACCTTCACGAGCCAGGATCTGGATGAAAGTACCAGCGGAACGAGCCAGCTGGGCACCTTTACCAGGCTTCATCTCTACAGCGTGAACGGTAGAACCAACCGGGATGTTGCGCATCGGCAGGGCGTTACCTACCTTGATGGCTGCATCAGCACCAGAAGCGATCGCGTCACCAGCTTTCAGGCCTTTCGGAGCCAGGATGTAACGACGCTCACCGTCTGCATACAACACCAGAGCGATGTTAGCGGTACGGTTCGGATCGTATTCCAGGCGCTCTACTTTAGCCGGGATACCGTCTTTGTCGCGCTTGAAGTCGACGATACGGTAGTGCTGCTTGTGACCACCACCGATATGACGGGTAGTGATACGGCCGTTGTTGTTACGACCACCGGACTTGCTTTTGCTGTCCAGCAGAGCGGCGAAGGGCTTGCCCTTGTACAGCTCTTGATTGACGATCTTGACGACGTGGCGGCGGCCCGGAGAAGTAGGCTTGCACTTAACGATTGCCATTTTTGAGAACTCCTCTTACTCGGCTGCGCCCATGAAGTCGATGTCCTGACCAGCTTTCAGGGTCACATAAGCCTTTTTCCAATCGGAACGACGGCCTACGCGTGCACCTGCGCGCTTGGTCTTACCCTTCATGTTCAGGGTACGGACGGTCTCAACTTCGACCTCGAACAGTTTCGCAACTGCAGCTTTGACTTCCGCCTTGGTAGCATCAACAGCAACTTTGAACACGATAGTGTTCTGCTTTTCTGCAACCATGGTGCTCTTTTCAGAGATGTGCGGAGCCTTCAGAACTTTCAGCAGACGCTCTTCACGGATCATGCCAGCATCTCCTCGATTTGCTTAACTGCGTCAGCAGTCATCAGAACCTTGTCGAAAGCGATCAGGCTGACCGGGTCGATACCGGCAACGTCACGCACGTCAACTTTGTACAGGTTGCGAGCAGCCAGGAACAGGTTCTCATCGACTTCAGCAGTCACGATCAGAACGTCAGTCAGTTCCATTTCTTTCAGCTTGGCGATCAGTTCTTTGGTCTTCGGAGCTTCGATGCCGAACTTCTCAACAACGATCAGGCGCTCTTGACGTACCAGCTCGGACAGAATGCTACGGATAGCGCCGCGGTACATCTTCTTGTTTACTTTCTGGCTGTGATCTTGCGGCTTAGCAGCAAAAGTCACACCACCGGAACGCCAGATGGGCGAACGGATGGAGCCAGCACGGGCACGACCAGTACCCTTCTGACGCCACGGCTTTTTGCCGCCACCAGACACTTCAGAGCGAGTCAGCTGCGCACGAGTACCCTGACGGGCACCAGCGGCATATGCAACGACGACCTGGTGAACCAGAGCTTCGTTGAATTCGCGCCCGAAGGTAGTCTCGGAAACTTCAAGAGCGCTCTTGGCGTCTTTCATTACCAATTCCATTACTATCTCCTCAGACGTTACGCTTTGACGGCAGGTTTGACGATCACGTTGCCGTTGGTTGCACCCGGTACTGCACCTTTGATGAGCAGCAGGTTGCGTTCAGCGTCAACACGAACCAGTTCCAGGTTCTGAGTCGTTACACGCTCAGCACCCATGTGACCAGCCATCTTTTTGCCCTTGAATACACGACCCGGAGTCTGGTTCTGACCGATAGAACCCGGAACGCGGTGAGACAAGGAGTTACCGTGGGTCATATCCTGGGTGCGGAAGTTGTGGCGCTTAACAGTACCAGCAAAGCCCTTACCTTTGGATGTGCCGGTAACGTCTACCAGCTTAACGTCAGCGAGAAGATCTACTTTCAGCTCGCTACCAACAGTGAAAGTTTCACCGTTGTTCAGGCGGAATTCCCACAGACCGCGACCGGCTTCTACACCAGCTTTGGCGAAGTGGCCAGCTTCCGGCTTGGTCACACGGCTGGCTTTCTTGGCGCCAGTGGTAACCTGAATAGCGTTGTAGCCGTCGGTTTCTACAGATTTGACCTGAGTTACACGGTTAGCTTCAACTTCGATAACAGTCACCGGGATAGAAACGCCATCTTCAGTGAAGATGCGAGTCATACCCACTTTGCGACCTACAAGACCGATTGTCATTGTTATCAACCTCTTTCCGTAATTAACCCAGGCTGATCTGGACGTCTACACCAGCTGCCAGATCCAGACGCATCAGGGCGTCTACGGTCTTGTCAGTCGGCTCAACGATGTCTACCAGACGCTTGTGAGTGCGGATCTCGTACTGATCACGCGCATCTTTGTTGACGTGCGGGGAGATCAGGACGGTGAAGCGCTCTTTGCGAGTCGGCAGCGGAATAGGACCGCGAACCTGCGCGCCAGTGCGCTTAGCAGTTTCAACGATTTCCGCAGTGGATTGATCAATCAGGCGATGATCAAAAGCCTTCAGGCGGATACGGATTCTTTGGTTCTGCATTGACAGAGCTCCAATAGATAAAAGAACATAAATCAACACCGCCCGACCGAGATTTCTCCCGCCAGAGGTGTGATTTTTCACGTTTCCCCCCATATCGGGAGGACTGTATGGCTGGCTCCTGTAAACAGGAAACTCAGCAGCAGACATATCGTCTGGCTTACCTCATGGGTAAGCGGAGGGGATTATACGGATTTTTCAAATTTGCGCAAGGGAGAGCGAACAGATTATGCGCAGTTTTATGTGACAGATGGATCTCGCCTGCGGCAATGCACTCTGCTGCCAACACCAAGGTAACGACAATGTTACAAGCAGACTGGTAGACTGTGCGCTTGCCTCTGTCAGTGGAACGACATCCCATGCTCAAAGATCAAAAGAAAGCCTATCAGTATGGCCTTTGCGCCGTTGCCCTCTGGTCGACGGTCGCCACAGCCTTCAAGATCGCCCTCGCCTATTTCGAACCTGTGCAACTGTTGCTTGTGGCCGCCTTCACCTCGACTCTCACGCTGACAGCCGTCGTCGCCAAACAGGGCAAATTGCCGCTGCTGAGGAGCTACATCAAGGCCCGCCCTTTCTACTACCTGACTCTGGGCGTTCTGAATCCCTTTCTCTATTACCTGTTGCTGTTCAAAGCCTATGATCTGCTGCCTGCCCAGCAGGCACAGACCCTCAACTACACCTGGGCCATTACCCTCAGTCTGCTGGCCGTCCCCTTCCTCGGCCAGAAGCTGCGTCGGCGTGATGGCGTCGCCATCGTGCTGGGGTATTTTGGCGCACTGGTGATCGCCACCAGAGGGGATGTATTCGGCCTGCAGTTCGACAGCCCGCTCGGCGTGACACTGGCGCTGGTCTCGACCCTCATCTGGGCCAGCTACTGGATCCTCAACACCCGCAATCAGGGCGATCCCATTGTCAGCCTGTTGCTCGGCTTTATGATCAGCCTGCCTTTTATTGTCGTGGCGACCTGGTTGCTCTCCGATTTTGCCATGACCGCCTGGCAGGGATGGGCTGGTGCCATCTATGTGGGACTGTTCGAAATGGGCTTCGGTTTCGTGCTCTGGCTGATGGCGCTGCGCCATGCCACCAACACGGCCCCCATCAGCAACCTCATCTTTATCTCGCCGTTTGCCTCACTGGTGCTGCTCAACCTGTTGATCGGCGAAGCCATCCATCCAGCCACTCCCATCGGGTTAGCGCTCATCGTTGCCGCCCTGCTGATCCAGCAGCTCAAGTACGGCAAACGCTATCGAGCATCAGTCGAAACAAAGAGCTGACCATGCAGAAGGGCGTATCCACGGATACGCCCTCCTCTCAATCCATCCACTCCTGTGGCTGATGTTTCGGCAACCGCATCTCGACCAGCAGGCCGCCTAGCTCCGAACTTCCCAACCGGATAGTGCCGTGGTGCTGGGCGACTATCTTGGCCACGATGGCCAACCCCAGCCCACTACCGCCGACGGTCCGCGCCACATTCCCCTGAGTAAACGGCTTGAGCACCCGGGAATAGTCCTGCTCCGGAATGCCGGGGCCATCATCGGAGAGGCGCAAGCGCACCCAGTGCCCATCGTCCTTGAGCTCGGCATGCAAACGGCTCGCCCCATAACGCTGCGAGTTGCTTGAGAGATTGTTCAACACCCGCCGGATGCTGACCGGATTGCAGGCCACCCGCACCGCCTCTTGTGGCAACGCCAGATCGACCTCCAGCCCCTGCTCCGAGTAGATCAGCAAGGTATCGTGCACCAGCTGGGTCAGGTCGATCGGCTCCAGATCCTGCCCCTCGTCCGGGCGGATGTAGTCGATGAACTGATCGATGATGGCATTGGACTCATCGATGTCGGCGTTGATGCTCTCCTTGAGGTACTCGTCACCGGAGGACATCATCTCGGTGGCCAGCCGGATGCGGGTCAGCGGGGTGCGCAGATCGTGGGAAACCCCCGCCATCATCAGGTTACGCTCCTCGATCAGGCTCTTGATGGAGTGTGACATATGGTTGAAGGTGCGGGTCAGACGGCGCACTTCCCGTGATCCCAGCTCCCCCAGCGCCTCCGGGAAATGGCCTCTGGCCACCGCAACTGCACCAGCCTCGAGATCCTCGAGCGGGCGTACCAACTGCCGGGCAAAACGCCAGGCCGCAAACAGGGTGATCACCAACAACACGCTCAGATAGATGATGAGGGGTTCGATATCGTCATCTTCAATCTCGGTCAGCGGGATCCGCACCCAGATTTTGCTGGCCTGCGGCGGCTGGATCCAGATGATGTAGTGATCCTGGATCTCGACTCGCACCTTGGCCGGGCCGCCCAGTTCGCGGCTGATGTTCTCCTCCAGATAGGGGTACGGCTTGGCATCGTTGAAGCCATGCTGAACCGCCTCGCTCTGGGTATAGATGTCGGTACCCGTCGTCACATAGACCAGCGCCTCGGCATCTTCGCTCAGCGCCAGTTGTTCAGTGTTGACCGGAAAGATCAGCTTGACCTGATTGGCCAGCAAGTGACTGATCTGCTTGACGGTTGGCGCCAGCAGATAGTTGTAGAAGGTGACGTAGGAGACTGCTTGATAGACCACCAGAACGGCGGCCAGAAACCAGAGCATGCGCGAGAACATGCTGCCGACCTTTTTCATGCACCGTCACCATCTGGCACGAACACATACCCCAGACCCCAGACGGTCTGCAGGTAGCGGGGCTGGGCCGGATCCTGTTCCAGCAGCCGGCGCAGGCGAGAGACCTGCACGTCGATGCTGCGCTCGGTGGCGGTGTATTCGCGGCCACGGGCCAGATTCATCAGCTTGTCGCGGGAGAGCGGCTCGCGCGGATGGCTGACCAGTACCTTGAGCACCGCAAATTCACCGCTGGTGAGCGCCATCGGCTCACCATCCCGGCTCAGCTCGCGGGTCGCCAGATTGAGCTGGAAGGCACCGAAGTTAACCACTTTCTCTGCAGCAGAGGGTGCCCCCGGCAGCTCGACGGTATGGCGGCGCAGCACGGCACGGATCCGCGCCAGCAGTTCGCGGGGATTAAACGGCTTGGGCAGATAATCATCGGCCCCCATCTCGAGCCCAACGATGCGGTCCACTTCATCCCCCTTGGCGGTGAGCATCAGCACCGGGATCTGGTTGCCCGCTTCCCGCAGACGGCGGCAGATGGAGAGCCCATCCTCCCCCGGCAACATCAGGTCGAGCACCATCAGGCTGAAATTTTCACGAGTCAGCAAGCGATCGGCCTGCTCGCCATTGGCCACGCCGCGCACTACGAATCCCTGCTCGGTGAGATAGCGCTCCAACAGGGAACGTAATTTCAGGTCATCGTCCACGACCAGGACCTTGTATTGCTGCTGACTCATTGCTTTGCCTCTTCATTCTTTAGCTGCCCCCAATACTAGGGGGGGATATAGCGGGAGCAAAGCACAAATATGTTACCGGTTATTACCCGTCCCGAGAGCGTGACGGCCATCAAGTCACTGCGCTGGCCAGCGACTCCCTGAATGGCGCCAGCCGAGCCATCACGATTTCCCTCGACAGCAAGAGGACAAAAGCTAATATTCCCGAGCAGTTAGCGATGAATACCCCTCTTTGACAGGTCCGCATCACCATGAAGACAAAGCTGATCACCCGCGAAGGCTACAACAAGCTGAAAGAAGAGCTCGATTTCCTCTGGCGCCAGGAGCGCCCCGAGGTCACCAGGAAGGTGGCATGGGCCGCCAGTCTGGGGGATCGCAGCGAAAATGCCGACTACCAGTACAACAAAAAGCGGCTGCGGGAGATCGATCGGCGGGTGCGCTACCTGCGCAAATGCCTCGAAGAGCTGGGGATCGTCGACTATGCCCCCGCGCAGGAGGGCAAGGTCTTCTTCGGCGCCTGGGTCGAGGTGGAAAACGATGAGGGCGAGACCAAGCGCTTTCGCATCGTCGGCTATGACGAGATCTTCGAGCGCAAGGATTACATCTCCATCGACTCCCCCATGGCCCGCGCCCTGCTCAAGAAAGAGGTCGGTGATGAGGCCATCGTCCGTACGCCAGTTGGTGACGTCTGCTGGTATATCAACGAGATCAGCTACCCCAAATAGCCGGACTACTGGTGAGCGGCTTGCCACAGGCACATCCTGGGTCACAGGTGCAATGGCAAGATATGCGCTCTCCCCTGCGACTTATCAGTCTGACGGGTGTAGACCCCGGCGCAGGGTGGCATCCCGCAACACGACCCCATATAGTGCTCACACTTGGCGCCTGATGGCGCGGACTCGACCACAGAGGCCCTCAACAACATCATGATGCAAACCATAGAGAGACAGATTGCCGGTGAGCTCAATGCTCGCCCGGAGCAGGTGCAGGCCGCAGTGCGCCTGCTGGATGAAGGCTCGACCGTGCCCTTTATCGCCCGTTACCGTAAAGAGGTGACCGGCGGTCTGGACGATAGCCAGTTGCGCACCCTAGAGAGCCGCCTCGGCTATCTGCGTGAACTGGAAGATCGCCGTCAGGTGATCATTCGCTCCATCGAAGAGCAGGGCAAGCTGACCCCCGAGCTGATGCGCGAATTGAATGGCGCCGACAGCAAGACCCGACTGGAAGACCTCTACCTCCCCTACAAGCCTAAGCGCCGCACCAAGGGGCAGATGGCGATCGAAGCCGGGTTGGAGCCGCTGGCCAACCTGCTGCTCAGCGACCCGATGCAGGATCCCGAGCAAGCTGCAGCCACCTTCCTCAATCCCGAACAGGGCATTGCCGACAGCAAGGCTGCCCTCGACGGCGCCCGCTATATCCTGATGGAGCGCTTCGCCGAGCAGGCCGACCTGCTGGAGAAGTTGCGCGACTACCTGTGGCAGAATGCCACCCTGCGCGCCCGCGTGGTGGCAGGCAAGGAGCAGGAAGGGGCCAAGTTCAAGGACTATTTCGAACACGACGAACCCCTGCACAAGGCCCCCTCCCACCGGGTGCTGGCCATGCTGCGCGGCCGCAATGAGGGGATTCTCAATCTGGCGCTGGTCACCGGTGACGATGAGAGTGCCAGCCCCTGCGAAGGGATCATTGCCCACCACCTCAAGCTCAATCTGCAGAACCGCCCGGCCGACAAATGGCTGCAAGGGGTGGTAAGCTGGACCTGGAAGATCAAGTTGTCGCTTCAGATGGAGACCGAGCTGATCGGCCGCATCCGCGAGTCGGCAGAGGAGGAGGCAATCAAGGTGTTCGCCATGAACCTCAAGGATCTGCTGATGGCGGCCCCGGCCGGCATGCGCTGCACCATGGGGCTGGATCCGGGCATCCGCACCGGGGTCAAGGTTGCCGTGGTGGATGCCACCGGCAAACTGGTCGATCACGCCACCATCTATCCATTCGAACCAAAACGCCAGATTGATCAGAGCCTCAAGACCCTGAGCGAGTTGTGCCAGAAGCACAAGGTCGAGCTCATCAGCATCGGCAACGGCACCGCCTCGCGGGAGACCGACCGGCTGGTCAGCGACCTGTTCGAGCGCTACCCCGCCGCCAAGGCGCAGAAGATAGTCGTGAGCGAAGCGGGGGCCTCGGTCTACTCCGCCTCCGAGCTCGCCTCTCAGGAGTTCCCGGATCTCGACGTCTCGATCCGTGGCGCCGTCTCCATCGCCCGCCGCCTGCAAGACCCGTTGGCCGAGTTGGTCAAAATCGACCCCAAGAGTATCGGGGTAGGTCAGTATCAGCACGACGTCGGCCAGAGCCAACTGGCCCGCCGGCTGGATGCGGTGGTCGAGGATTGCGTGAACGCGGTCGGTGTGGATGTGAATACCGCCTCGGTCGCCCTGCTCAACCGGGTTTCCGGCCTCTCCCAGACGTTGGCCCAGAACATCGTCGCCTATCGGGATGAGCACGGCGCTTTCAAGAGCCGTCAGCAGTTGCTGAAAGTGAGCCGACTCGGCCCCAAAGCCTTCGAACAGTGCGCCGGCTTCCTGCGCATTCGCGGCGGCAGCAATCCCCTCGACAGCTCGGCGGTACACCCGGAGTCCTATCCGGTGGTGGAGCGGATCCTCGCCAAGCTGGAGCAGACCGTGGAGAGCCTGCTCGGCAACAGCAGCCTGCTGCGCAGCCTGAAACCGGACGATTACACCGATGAGCAATTCGGTGTGCCCACCGTCACCGACATCATCGGCGAGCTGGACAAACCGGGCCGCGACCCGCGCCCTGAGTTCAAAACCGCGACCTTCAAGGAAGGGGTGGAGCAGATCAGCGACCTGGTGCCAGAGATGGTACTGGAAGGGGTGGTCACCAACGTCACCAACTTCGGCGCCTTCGTCGATATCGGTGTTCATCAGGATGGTCTGGTGCATATCTCCTCCCTGACCGACCGTTTCGTCAAGGATCCCCGTGAGGTGGTCAAAGCGGGCGATATTGTGCGGGTCAAGGTGCTGGAAGTGGACGCTCCGCGCAAGCGGATCAGTCTGACCATGCGTCTCGACGAGAAAGCGGGGCAAGCTGCCCGCAAGCCGGCTGAAGCGCGCAACAGCAGTGCTGGCAAAACCAAACCAAGAAATGAGCCTCGGCAAAGCCCCCCTATGGGTGGTGCCATGGGCAACGCCTTCGCGGCAGCGCTCTCCAAAGCGAAAAAGTAACGACACCTTCCAGAACACCTCTGAATGCAAAAAGCCCCGCAAGGGGCTTTTTTACACGCGAAGCTCTGGA
Source organism: Aeromonas sp. FDAARGOS 1419 (assembly GCF_019047045.1). Classification (NCBI taxonomy): domain Bacteria; kingdom Pseudomonadati; phylum Pseudomonadota; class Gammaproteobacteria; order Aeromonadales; family Aeromonadaceae; genus Aeromonas; species Aeromonas sp. FDAARGOS 1419. The sequence continues at coordinate 3,715,397 of NZ_CP077209.1, read as the reverse complement.
TCACTGCGCCAGGGCAGCAAGAATGCTCTCGGGCTCTCCATGCTGGGCCAGCACCTCCCGCAGTCGGTTGAATGCCTTGCAGGCCTCTTGCGGATACTTGCCGTAAGAGACGACGCCGGTGTGGCTCCAGCCAGCCGCCAGCATCACTTTCTTCTTGAAATGGGTTCCTTCAGTTCCCCCTCCTCCGAGCTGCATCAGAAACTGCTCCATCTGCAGGTGGGGGGGCGGTACACGGGAGAAGGTGGTGAAATCTTCCGCTTTGACTTCATCGAAATGCATGACAGCTCCTGTGAAATTGGAATGGGCTTGATCTTCAGGTTAGTTGCAAAACAGGCAAAGCAGCTGAAAGTTTGGCGAGGGTGATTCAGATATGCAGACTGAGGGACTGGGTAGAGGCCGGGCTGACAGCCTGTTGATAGTGGCTCGCGATGACGCTGTTGCGCTTGTCCATATAGGCGCTCAACACACCGCCCGATTTCGCGCTCTGCTCGGCCATCAGCTCTTTGCGTGCCTTGGCCTCACTCGCGGCGGCGCTGCGCGCGACGGCCAGATCCTGCGCGGAAGGCTCGGCAGGCGCCAGCGCTGCAGTGCGGATCTGCTGCATCTTGGCGATGGTAGCCGCAGGGTCACCGGGTACGACACTGGTATCGATCTGGACTTCGCCACCCGTTGCATAACGCTTGCCATCCGGCCCTTGCGTAAACTGATAGGTGGGTGAGCTGGCGTACTCTCCACCCGCAGACTGGTGCGCCTGCTCGTGAGTGCGCACCTCCTTGTCACGCTCGACAAGATCCTGAACCTGCTGCTCTTGCCGCTGTTGCTGCTCCTGCTGTTTAGGATCTTGCTGCTTGCGCTGACCATCCTCACCGGTTGCCTCGACAAAGCGATTATCTGGCAGTGTCGTCGGCGCCGGTTGCCCGGTTTCACGGCTGTTCTGGGAGCTCTGATTGCTGGAGGCCTGACCGGCTTTGGATTTCTCTTTCTGGGAGCCGACTTCAGATTCGGCAACGGAAGCTTGGCCCGCTCGGGCCTGCGGGATCAGTTCTGCCCGGCGATTATCCGTCCTCGCCGCTTCCACTTGGGGTTGCAGCTGTGTCGGGATAAGGGGAGGCAGACTGACATTGATGTTCATCTCACACCCGGATGTCGATCAGGGTTCCCATCATCTCGCTGGCCGTCTGCACTACCTTGGCAGAAGCGCCAGCCTGCTGCTCGGCCACCTTGAGATTGACGAGCTCATCGGTCACTTGCACCTGATCCCCGCTGGGGGTGTTGAGGCGGGCGATCTGATTGGATGCCTTGTCGGCAATCTGCTCGGCTCGCTGAAATCCCTGTACCCCGCTGTTGAAAGCAGAATCAATACGCATGGTGTTACTCCTCTGGTCACAGCTTAATTATCCGCCAGACCAGAGGATTAATGAAGCTTGCAGGCTGTTTTTTAGCCAACAAAATCTCGAACGATTTCAATGAATTCGTCAGGGTGGGAGATAAAAGGTGCGTGTGAGGCCTTATTGAGGGTCACGCTACGGCTGGCAGGGTAGAGATCATCCAGCAGGGGAATAGCCGCCTTGGGTACCAATGAATCCAGTCGGCCATAAATCCGCAACCAGGGCAGATCCAGCTCCCGCAGCGGTTCGCGCAGGTCAATCTCGGCCAACAGCGTCAGCCCGGCCTCGAGTGCGGCAAACTGGGGCGCCGGGCGCTCGGCCAGCCAGTGGCGCAACTGACGGATATCGTCCCGGGCATGTTCGCTGCCCATGGCCTGGATCGCCAGAAAGCGCTCTATGGTCTGGCGAAAATCCCCCGCCAGCATCTGGTTGAAGCCGGTCAGTACCTTGGGGGCGATCCCCGGCCACTCATCACGGGCCATGAAACAGGGGGAGCTGGCCACGGTGATCAGGGAGTGCAGCCGATCGGGATGCGTCAGCGCCAACTGGCTTGCCACCAGACCGCCGAGCGACCAGCCAAGCAGATGGCACTTCTGCGGCAAGATAGCAGCCACCTGCTCGGCAAGCCAGGGCAGGCTGTAATCCACCTCGTCTGCCAGCGGGCTGTTGCCAAAGCCGGGCAAATCCACCAGATGAACCCGATAGTGGGACGACAACTGTTGGGCAACACCATGCCAAACCGCACCGTTCATCCCCCAACCGTGCAACAGCACCAGATCGGGCCCCTGGCCAAACTGCTCTACCGATATGCTCATCTAGACTCAAGATCCCTATTCATGCTCTTGGGGTCAGCATGTTAAAGCGACTGCTCGCTAAAGCAAGCCCGCTGCTCGGCAACCACCGCGACTGGCAAGGGAGTTGCCTGCTCTGCCATCAGCCTTGCGACAACGAGCCCCTGCTCTGCAGCTGGTGTCGGCAGGCGCTGCACCAGTCACAGCGGAGATGCCACCTCTGCGCCGCACCGCTGGCTGACTATATAGAAGAGAGCATACCGGTCTGTGGTCGCTGCCAGCGCAGACCTCCCCCCTGGGAGCGGTTGCAGGTGATCGGCGACTACCAAATCCCCTACCCCATGCTGATCCCCCGGCTTAAATATTCCGGCCAGATCCTGCTGGCGCCGCTACTGGCACGCCTCTTGGCCGATCATCTGGATAGCCGCGAGCCGCCGGAGGCGATCATTCCGGTTCCCCTGCACTGGTGGCGGCAGTGGCGGCGCGGGTTCAATCAGGCGGAGGAGATCGCGCAAGCCCTTGGCGAGTTCACCGACATTCCCTGCGACAACACCCTGTTGCAGCGCATCAAGGCGACCCCGCAACAAACAACCCTGAGCGCCGGGCAGCGGCGGCGCAATCTGCGCGGGGCATTCCGGATCCGCCCCCACCACTATCGCCATGTCGCCCTGCTCGATGACGTCGTGACCACAGGCGCCACCGCTGGGCAGCTCAGCCGTTTGCTCCATGAGAGCGGCATCACAAAGGTAGAAGTATGGGCAATCTGTCGTACCCTGCGGCACAGCAAGTAGCCATCGGCATGCTACCCAAGCATTAATAACCGCGTTATCATGAATACCCTAGTCGTACACTCAGGTTTATGAGGATAGTGATGATCAGCATTTCCGACGCCGCCCAGGCCCATTTCCGTAAACTGCTGGAAAAACAGCCTGATGGCACCAATATCCGGGTGTTTGTGGTCAATCCGGGAACCCAGAATGCCGAGTGTGGCGTATCGTATTGCCCGCCCGATGCCGTGGACCCGGAAGATCAACACCTGCCCTTCAGCGGCTTCGACTGCATGGTCGATCCCCTGAGCGCCCCCTTCCTGGTGGATGCCACCATCGACTTCGTGACCGATCAGATGGGCTCCCAGCTCACCCTGAAAGCACCGAACGCCAAGATGCGCAAAGTGGCCGATGACGCGCCGCTGATCGAGCGCATCGAGTACGTGTTGATGTCCGAAGTGAACCCCATGCTGGCCGGTCACGGTGGCAAGGTCACCCTGGTCGAGCTGACAGAAGACAAACTGGCCATCCTGCAGTTTGGCGGTGGTTGCAACGGTTGCTCCATGGTCGATTACACCCTTAAAGAGGGGATCGAGAAGCAGCTGCTGGAGAAGTTCCCGGGTGAGCTCAACGGTGTGAAAGATGCCACCGAGCACCAGCGCGGCGACCACTCCTACTACTGATTTGCAGCCCTTGCAGCAAAGAAAAGGCCCCGCCAGATGACGGGGCCTTTTGCATGGACAATCGGCAGATTACTCGTCCTTCTTGTCTCGCGACAGCAGGGCGATGGCCGCCTCTTTCGGGTTCTTACCCTCGTAGAGCACCTTGAAGATCTGCTCGCAGATGGGCATCTCGACGCCGCAGCGGGCCGCCAGCAGATGCACCTCTTTGGTGTTGCGATACCCCTCCACCACCTGACCGATCTCGGTCATGGCGGTGTTCACATCCTTGCCAGCCCCGAGGGCCAGCCCGAAGCGACGGTTGCGCGACTGGTTGTCGGTACATGTGAGCACCAGATCCCCGAGCCCCGCCATCCCCATAAAGGTTTTGGCATCGGCACCCAGCGCCGCCCCCAGACGCTGCATCTCCACCAGACCCCGAGTGATGAGCGCGGTTCTGGCATTGGCGCCAAACCCTAGCCCGTCGGAGAGACCGGCACCGATAGCGATGACGTTCTTCACCGCCCCACCCAGCTGCAGACCGACGAAGTCCGGATTGGTATAGACCCGGAACGAGCGGCCACAGTGCAGCAGGTGGGAGAGATCGTCGGCGAACTCGTCGTGGGTCGAAGCGACCGAGATGGCGGTCGGCAGACCGGCAGCCAGCTCCTTGGCGAAGGTGGGGCCGGAGATCACCGCCAGCGGTATCTCGTCACCCAGCACTTCACGGGCCACATCCTGCAGCAGACGGCCACTGTCCGGCTCCAGACCCTTGGTGGCCCAGGCGATACGGGTATCGGGGCGCAGGAAGGGTTTGATCCGGGTCAGTACATCACCAAATACATGGCTCGGCACGACCAGCAGCAGCACGGGGGCAGCCTGTACCGCACGTTGCAGATCCGCAGTTAGCTGCAGATCGGCGGGAAAAGGGACATCAGGCAAAAATGCCTTGTTGCAGCGGTCTTGTTCCAGCTCGGCGACATGAGCAGGGTCGTGACCCCACAGCAGGGTCGAATGACCGTTGCGCGCCAGAGAAATGGCAAGGGCGGAGCCATAAGACCCCGCCCCCAAGACCGAGATAGCGATCTGGTCAGCCATTATCAGGCTTCCGCAGTCGCCTGCTGGGCCTGTGCTTGCGCCATGTGCTGGGCAAACAGGGCATCGAAGTTGACCGGTGCCAGGTTCAGCTGCGGGAAGGAACCCTTGCTCACCATGTTGGCCACGGCTTCGCGGGCATACGGGAACAGGATGTTCGGGCAGAAGGCAGCCAGGCAGTGAGCCAGTTGCGGCTCCGGCAGGTTACCGATGGTGAAGATACCGGCTTGCTGTACTTCGCACAGGAAGGCAGTTTCGGTTTCCAGTTTGCAGGTTACGGTCAGGGTCAGGACAACCTCATACACGTTCTCAGCCAGGATGTTGGTCTTGGTATCCATATCCAGCTTGACGTCCGGCTGCCACTCTTTCTGGAAGATGTGCGGGGTGTTCGGCGCTTCGAAAGAGACATCCTTGGTGTAAACACGCTGGATGTGGAATTCCGGTTGTACTTCCTGGTTGTTGATCTCGTCAGCCATTTCGTTTGATTCCTTGTTATATGGATAAGTGGGCTCAGGCCCTGCTTAAATCAGCGTTTCTTGGTTACCGGCAGATTTTCTGCACGCCATTGGGCCATGCCACCGCCGAGCACATAAACCTGCTTGAAGCCAGCTTTGCTCAGCTGACGGCCCGCGCCGCCCGCAGTCATTCCCGACTCGCACACCACTATGATGGGGGCATCTTTATGCTTTTCAACCGGGCCCAGATTATTGCTCTGGATCTGGGTCAGCGGCAGGTGCTGGGCACCGGCCAGATGGCCCTTGGCGTACTCTTCCTGACTGCGAATATCCACCACGGTAGCATTCTCGCGGTTGATCAGCAGGGTCGCGGTGTGATTGTTGACGGTTTTTACCGGAGACAAACGGGCACGCACAGTGGTGTAAACCAGGGTGCCAGCCAGACCCAACCAGGCTGCGGTCAGCAGCGGGTTACGGGCCGCAAAATCCAAATACTCTTGCATCTTCTACTATCCAGGGACCAAGACAAGGGCCCGAGTATACATGGGGGTATTGATAAGATCAGCCATCTTGGCGGCAAAGCGCGAGCAGGCTCCCATCCTCATTGGGCATCGATCATGGCAGGAAGGGCATGGCTTGCGGGGCCACGGGAGCGCCCCTTGGCTATCAGGTGACTATTTCGGCAGATGTAGTAATATTACGCTAGTTTCATTTCCCGCATTTTTTCCAATCCGAGAGGACATAGTCTTATGTCAACAGCTAAGAAACCTTTGGTTCTGGTCATCATGGACGGTTGGGGCTACAGCACCAAGCAAGAGCACAACGCCGTCGCTGCCGCCAAGACTCCCAACCTCGATCGTCTGGCCCGTGACTACACCAGCACCCTGATCTCCGGCTCCGGTCTGGACGTCGGTCTGCCGGATGGCCAGATGGGCAACTCTGAAGTAGGCCACGTCAACATCGGTGCCGGTCGCATCGTCTATCAGGAGCTGACCCGCATCTCCAAAGACATCCAGGACGGCGAATTCTTCCAGAACGTCGAGCTGGCCAAGGCTGTTGACGCTGCCGTGACCAACGGCAAAGCCGTTCACATCATGGGCCTGATGTCCCCGGGTGGCGTACACAGCCACGAAGAGCACATCATGGGCATGATCGAAATGGCTGCCAAGCGTGGCGCCGAGAAGATCTACCTGCACGCCTTCCTGGATGGCCGCGACGTTCCGCCGCGCTCCGCCCAGTCCTCCATCGAGCTGTTCGACGCCCTGTTCGCCAAGCTGGGCAAAGGTCGTTTCGCTTCCATGATCGGTCGTTACTTCGCCATGGACCGTGACAACCGCTGGGATCGCGTGCAGCAAGCCTATGACCTGATGACCCAGGGCAAGGGCGAGTTCACCGCCGAGAGCGCCACCGAAGCGCTGGCTGCCGCCTACGCCCGCGACGAGAACGACGAGTTCGTCAAAGCAACCCGCATCGGCGAAGCTGCCCCGATGGAAGATGGCGATGCGCTGATTTTCATGAACTTCCGTGCCGACCGTGCCCGTGAAATCACCCGCGCCTTCGTTGACACCGACTTCACCGGCTTCGCCCGTGCAGTCGAGCCGAAGCTGAACTTCGTGATGCTGACCGAATACGCGGCCGACATCAAAACTGCCTGTGCCTACCCGCCGACCGCTCTGGTCAACACCCTGGGTGAGTGGCTGGCCAAGCAGGGCAAGACCCAGCTGCGTATCTCCGAAACAGAGAAGTATGCTCACGTTACCTTCTTCTTCAACGGTGGCGAAGAGTCCTGCTTCACCGGCGAAGATCGCGAGATCGTGGCCAGCCCGAAAGTTGCAACTTATGACCTGCAGCCGGAGATGAGCTCCGAAGAGCTGACCGACAAGCTGGTTGCGGCCATCAAGAGCGGCAAGTACGACGTCATCATCTGTAACTACCCGAATGGCGACATGGTTGGTCACACCGGTGTATTCGATGCCGCCGTCAAAGCGTGTGAAGCCGTTGACCACTGCATCGGTCGCGTCACCGACGCCCTGGCCGAAGTGGGTGGCGAGTGCCTGATCACTGCCGACCACGGTAACGCCGAGAAGATGCTGGACGAAGAGACTGGTCAGGCCCACACCGCCCACACCAATCTGCCGGTTCCGCTCATCTATTTCGGTCGCAAAGCCGAGGTAGTTGAAGGTGGCAAACTGTCCGATCTGGCCCCCACCATGCTGACCCTGATGGGTCTGCCGGTGCCGCCGGAAATGACTGGCAAGCCCCTGATGATTCTGAAATAATCCTTCCCCATGCGGGGATGCGAAATTATTTCACAGAAAACCAGTCGCGTCGGCCTGTTGGCCGGCGCGCTGTTTTTTTGCCTGTTGTTTGGCGCCAGCAAATCGGCTTTGGCCGCCAATCAGCAGCTGGGCACCATGCAGTCCCAGATCAAAGAGCAACAGAAGACCATCAAGCTCAGCAAGCAGGAGCTTGCCAAGCTCAATACCCAGCTCAAGGCTGACGAGCAGGCCATCTCGGCCGCCGCTGCCAAACTCAACCAGACCAGACAGCAGTTGAAGCAGAACCAGCAGAAGCTGGCGACCCTGCAAAAAGACAAGCTGGCACTGGAAGTTCAAGCCAAACATCAAAAGCAGTTGCTGGCCAAACAGGCGGAGAGCGCCTTTCAGGCGGGCAACCACGACTACCTCAAACTGCTGCTCAATCAGCAGGATCCGGCCAAACTGAGCCGCTCACTCGACTACTACGACTACCTCAACAAGGCCCGCATCGAGGCCATAGACGCCCTGCGCGCCACCCGTGACAAGCTGGCGAAAAACCAGCAGGCCACCAAAGAGACCGAAACCAGACTGCAGACCCTGTTGAGCGAGCAACAGGAGCATCACCAGACCCTGCTGGCCAGCCAGCAGAGCCGGGCCAAGGTGCGCAACCAGTTGCAGCAGTCGGTACAGGATGACGAGCAGAAGCTCACCAAGCTGGTCAAGGCGGAGAAGGCGCTGAAAGCCCGGCTGGAAGAGCTGCGTCGCAAGCGGGAAGAGCAGGAGCGCCGTGAACGGGCCGAGCGGGAACGGCTGGCCAAGCTGAAAGCAGAGCAGGAGCGTCAGCGCAAGCTGGCCGAACAGCGCCGCGCCGAGCAACAACGACTCGCCGCTCAGCAGAACAAAACCGTCAAACCGGCAGAACCTGCCGAAGAGGTGGCCAGCAGCAAACCGGAGCGCGGCTCGGGCATCAGCAGTGCCGGTCACTACAGTGGTCTCAAGACCAATGGCAGCCTGCGCTGGCCGGTACAGGGGCCGATCCTCATCTCCTACGGTTCGCCGCGCACCGCCCAGCTCAAGTGGAAAGGCACCCTGATCGGCGCCAGCGAAGGGACCCAGGTCAAGGCGGTCGCGCCGGGACAAGTGGTCTACGCCGACTGGCTCGACGGCTTCGGTATGCTGCTGGTGATCGACCACGGCAAAGGCTATATGAGCCTCTACGGTCACAATCAGTCGCTGCTGCGCCAAGTTGGCCAGAACGTGGAACAGGGTGAGCCGGTGGCGCTGGTCGGTGACAGTGGCGGTCAGGACAGACCGGGCCTCTATTTCGAAATTCGCTATCAGGGCGAGGCCATCAACCCAACCAAATGGCTGGCCAAGGGTTGAGTCAACCCGGCCGACAAACGCATCACACGCTCACTAGCAAAAGCCTGCATCACGCAGGCTTTTGTCGTTTCAGGAGTACAGCAACCCGCTGTCGCTCCCATTTGATGAAAAATTACCTAATTTTTCGCTCGGCTCAGGGGAAGACAACCAGACCGATCTGCTCCAGCAAGGTCTGCTGCTGATCCTCGTTGATCTGCACCCCTTGCAGATCGACCCGGCGCAGATCCAGCCCCGGCAGATCGCACTGGCGCAGATCGCAGCCCTGCAGCTTGAAGCTGGTCCAGTCAATCTGGCCAAACTCGGAGCCGCTGAGATCGGAACCCGCAAGCGAGGCACCAAACAGGTTGGCTCCCTGCCAGCGGTTGCCGGTCAGCTCGCACTTCTCCAGCAGACAACCCTCGAAGCTGGCATAGCTGAAGTTGTTGCCGGTCAGATGGGCCTCGCAGAAGTAGCTTTTGGCGGTGATCTGGTTGGCGAAGCTGGCATGGCTGAAGTTGATACCGACCGCCTGACAGTCGCGCATCTCCAACCCCAGACACTGGCTGCGGCTGCAATCGGCCATGGTGAGATCGCAGCGCAGGAAGCTGGCCTCGCGCAGATCGCAACCCTGCAACAGGCAGCCCCGTTCACTCTCCCGATCGTAGAAGCTGCAGTCGATGAAGCGGCTATCGCTCAAATCCAGCCAGGAGAAGTTGCAGCCGATAAAGCGGCACTCCGAGAACTGCTCCCCCTCCACATCCTGTTGCTCGAACCGGACATCCACGAACTGCTTGCCTCTGATCATCGGAAAACTCCTGCAAAAACGGCTTCATATGCTGACTTTATCCGCCAAAAACGGTAATGTTACATGTAACATCCACGCTGGACACCCCTATGAGCCCCACCCGCAAGCGCCGCCCCACCCTGCAAGATATCGCCGACCAGACCGGCGTGACCAAGATGACTGTCAGCCGCTATCTGCGCGACCCGCAGACCGTAGCGGAGGGGACCCGCGAGCGGATCGCAGCTGTAGTGGAAGAGCTGGGTTATATCCCCAATCGGGCGCCGGATATTCTCTCCAACGCGACCAGCAAGGCGATCGGCATCCTGATCCCTTCCCTCTCCAACCAGGTCTTCTCAGCGGTGATCCACGGCATCGAGTCGGTGACCCGACCGGCCGGTTACCAGACCCTGCTGGCCCACTACGGCTATAGTCCGGAGCGGGAGGAGGAGCAGGTCGCGTCCCTGCTCTCCTATCACGTGGATGGGCTGATCCTCTCCGACAGCCAGCACACCGAACGCACCCGCAAAATGATCGCCACCGCCGGCATTCCGGTGGTGGAGACCATGGATCTACCGCAAACCCCCATCGACATGGTGGTCGGCATGGACCATAGAGCCGCGGCCCAGGCCATGGTAACAGAGATGCTGCGCCGGGGCCGTCGCAAGGTGGTCTATCTGGGGGCGCGGCTCGACGTGCGTACCCAGCTGCGGATGGAGGGTTACTATCAGGCGATGACCGACTTCGGCCTCACCGGCCAGCATCTGCTGACCGAACAATCCTCCAGCTTCACCCTGGGGGGCGAGTTGCTGGATCAGGCGCTGGTGCGCTATCCCGACCTCGACGGCCTGTTCTGCACCAACGATGACCTGGCGGTGGGCGCCCTGCTGCAGTGTCAGGCCAAGTGGATCCCGGTGCCCCAGCAGATCGCCATCGCCGGTTGCAACGCCCTCGACATTGGCCACGCCATGACCCCCAAGCTGGCCAGTATCGTCACCCCCCGCGAAGAGATCGGCCGCGAAGCCGCCGCCATGCTGCTCGCCCGCCTCGGCGGCAAACCGCCAGCCGAGAGCCGCAAGGATATGGGCTTCACCCTCTATGAGGGGGAAAGCCTCGGCTGATCCCTTGCCATCATGGCGCGTTCGCCGGTCATGATGGCGCATCTGGCCACCGCTTATCGCCATCCTCTGCTCTATGCTGGCCCGGTATTCCAGCCACATGTCAGGAGCAGAAGATGAACAATACCGAACGATTGCAAGCCTGCCTGCAGCGCGTTGTCTGCGATCCCCGCTTTACCCTGGCCGAGCTCGACCAGTGGTTCACCCCGGATTACTGCCAGCAGGTGAACGGCGAGCAGCTCGACTACGCCGCCTTTCGCCAGCACATCGCGGCGCTCAGAGATCATCTGGCCGAAGCCACCATCGAGTTTGTCGCCACCATCGCGCAAGGGGACAGGGTGCACTCGACCCATGTGGTACGAGCCACCCGCCACGATGACGCCCCGCTGGTCTGCAAGGTGAGCTGTCTCTTCACCTTTCGCGACGGCAAGATCTGCCAGACCGACGAGGTGACCTGCCTGCTGAGCGGCAGCGAGCAGGATGCCGACATAGGTTCACGACGCTGAGTCGCGCCGGGCGAAACGCTGGAGCGCGCGGGAGAAGGCGGCGGGATCTTCGTAACCGAGCAGGTCGGCAATCTGCGCCGATGTGAACCCCTGATACTGCAACTGGCAGGCCCGCCCCATCACCACCTGCTCGCGCCACTGGCGGAAGGTACAGCCCAGCTGCAGAAGGAAAAGCCGGTTGAGAGTGCGCAGCGAAGCGCCGCAATCCATGGCCAGCTCGGCAAGCGTGGTGTTGATGGAGGGCGCCTGACAGAAGCGCTCCAGCACCCGCAGCAGGCGCGGATCGAGGTTGGCCGCCAGCGCAGGCTGGGCCGCTTGCGGGGCAGCTCGCGCCAACTCGTGGCCAATCACCGTCAGATAGGCCTCCCGCTCGGCCCCCTCCTCCAGCTCGCTGAGGCGGGCAAAGAGGCCGGCCAGCAGCGGTGTCACCTGGCGCAGGCCAAAAGGGGCTGATACGGAAGAGGCAGTATAGACAAGCGACAGGCGAGAGTGGCGCAGCACGCGAAATTCGTGCTCCCAGCTCGCCGGAATAAAGCAGATCTGGCCGGCAACCAGCAGCTCGCTGGCAGCACCGCCGGTGATAACGCCGCCACCGTCGTGCATGTAGCAATACTGGGCCTGCGGATGGCTGTGCAGCGGAGTGAAGTGCCCTTGCGGGCAGGAGCGATGGAGAAAAGACATGTCGGCCAGCCGGATAAGAAACCGACCACGACCATAAGGGAGCAGACGGCACCCTGTAAATGGCTTTCCCGCTGTCAGAATGGCCAAAAGAAGCAGGCCACCCGAGGGTGGCCTGTTCGATTTATCTACACGACTTGCGCTTAGCGTTTAACCAATTCAACCGCTTCGCGGGAGAGGCGAGTCACCTCTTCCCAATTGCCGCTCTTGACCGCATCTGCTGGCAGCATCCAGGAGCCGCCGACGGTGGCCACGCACTTGAGTGCCAGATAGTCGGCCACGTTTTTCGGGCCGATACCGCCGGTCGGGCAGAACTTCACCTGGGGCAGCGGCGCGGCAATGGCGGAGAGCGCCTTGGTGCCGCCGTTCGCTTCGGCCGGGAAGAACTTCAGGTGGTCATAGCCCGCTTCCAGCGCCTGCATCACCTCGGACGGGGTGGCCACGCCCGGGATCAGCGGTGCAGTACTCTTGGCGGCGTGGGCCAGCAGGGCCGGGGTCATCCCCGGAGAGATGACGAAGCGGGCACCGGCGGCGACGGCGGCGTCAAACTGCTCGCAGTTGAGCACGGTACCGGCACCGACCATGGCATCCGGCATCGCCTTGGCGATAAGGGCGATGGCATCGAGCGCCACCGGGGTGCGCAGGGTGATTTCGAAGACAGAGATGCCGCCGTCGAGCAGCGCCTTGGCCATCGGCAGGGCCTGATCCAGCTCGTTGATAACCATCACGGGTACCAGCGGGGAGGCGGCAAACACCTCGGCCGGGGTCACTTTCCAGTTCTGCATAGCTCTTCCTTAGTCAAAGATGGTGGCGCCACACTCGGCGCTCGATACCGCGCGACGCATCACGCTGAACAGTTCACGGCCCCACCCCTCTTGTTCCAGAGTGAGGTCAATCTCGGCCTGGGTACGGCCACTCAAATCGGTCAGGCAATCTAGGCTGCCGTTTACCGCGTCAACCCGCAGCAGGTCGCCATCGGCCAGCAGGCCGATGGCCCCGCCGTGCAGCGCTTCCGGAGTGACGTGGATGGCAGCCGGGATCTTGCCGGAGGCACCGGAGAGACGGCCATCGGTGACCAGCGCCACCTTGTAACCCGCCTTCTGCAGGTTGCCGAGCACCGGCATCAGCTTGTGCAGCTCCGGCATGCCGTTGGCAGCCGGGCCATTGTGGCGCACCACGATCACGGCATCCTGATTGAGATCGCCCGCCTTGTAGGCCGCTTCCACCGCATGCTGGGAGGAGAAGACCCGCGCCGGTGCTTCAATCACCCGATACTCGGGAGCCACAGCTGAGACCTTGACCACGGCGCGGCCCAGATTACCCGCCAGCAGCTTGGTGCCGCCGGTGGCCTGGAACACGCTGCCGGAAGGTGAAAGCACGTTCGCATCGCCGCTCTCGCCGACCGGCTGCCACACCAGCTGGCCATCGACCAATGCCGGACGGCTGAGGTAATCCTGCATCTCGCCAAAGACCGGAGTGGCGTCCATGTGGATCAGCCCCTCTTGCGCCAGACGGCGCATCAGGCCGGGCACGCCGCCTGCCTGTTCGAAGGCGTTCACGTCGGCCGGGCCGTTCGGGTACATGCGAACCAGCAGCGGCACCACGTCGGAGAGATCGCTGATGTCATCCCAGGTCAGCACCAGACCGGCCGCGCGGGCCAGCGCCACCATGTGGATGCTGTGGTTGGTACTGCCGCCGGAGGCGAGCAGGGCCACCAGACCGTTGACCAGCGAACGCTCGTCCAGCACCTCGCTCAGCGGGCGATAGGCTGGAGAGCCCGGGATCATGGCGCTGATGCGGCGGGCCGCTTCGGCGGTCAGGGCGCGGCGCAGCTCGCTATGGGGATGCACAAAAGCAGAGCCCGGCAGCATCAGGCCCATGGCCTCGAATACCAGCTGGTTGGTGTTGGCGGTGCCATAGAAGGTACAGGTGCCTGCCGCGTGGTAGGCGCCGCACTCCATCTCCAGCAGGGCATCGCGACCCACTTCACCGGCGGCGTACTGCTGGCGAACCTTCACCTTCTCGTCATTGCTGATACCGCTCGCCATCGGGCCGGCAGGAACAAACGCCGTCGGCAGGTGGGCGTGGGAGAGGGCACCCATGATCTGGCCCGGAGCGATCTTGTCGCAGATGCCGAGCAGCAGGGTGGCATCGAAAGTGTTGTGAGAGAGCGACAGCGCGGTCGCCTGGGCGATCAGGTCGCGGGAGAAGAGGGACATGTCCATCCCCGGCTGACCCTGAGTCACGCCGTCGCACATGGCGGGCACGCCGCCAGCAACCTGCGCGCTGTGGCCCAGCTCGGCCAGCACTGCCTTGATCTGATCCGGATAGCCCTGATAGGGCTGATGGGCGCTCAGCATGTCGTTGTAGGCGGTGACGATGCCGACGTTGGCGCGGGTCATATCGAGAATGCGACCCTTCTCGTCACTGCTGCAGGCGGCCACGGCGTGAGCCAGGTTGCCGCAGGCCAGCGCGGCGCGGGTCTTGCCCTGCTCTGCCTGACGCTGGATGCGGGCCAGAAATGCCTGACGACGGGCGACACTGCGCTCGCGGATGCGAGCGGTGACGTCGGAAATTACCTGATGAATCATTGGGCTTGCTCCAATGCTGTGACGGCGCGGTCAACCACCTGTTCGAAGGTGCCGTCTATATCAATGTGGAATACACCGGCTTCGCCATCCGGGCGCTCCAGAGTATCGAACTGACTTTGTACCATGCTTTCACGCATGAAGTGGCCCTTGCGGGCACGCATCCGCTCGAGGATCAGCGGCTGGCTGCCATCGAGGAAGATGAAGCTGACCGACTCGTTGCCTTCGCGGATCTGGTCGCGGTACTTCTTTTTGAGGGCGGAACAGACAATGATGCCGGTCTCGTTCTTCTGCTCGAGACTGTAGGCGGCGTCGCGGATCCGCTCCAGCCAGGGGGCACGATCCTCATCGTTGAGGGGGTTGCCGCCAGCCATCTTCTGGATGTTGGCCTTGGGGTGCAGGTCATCACCATCGATGAACTTGGCGCCCAGCGCTTCGGCCACTTTCAGACCCACGCTGGATTTGCCGCTACCACACACACCCATCACGATAATGCACTTACCCGCCATAATTTGACCTCTGTCCCACTTTTCAAAAAACCAGCTGTTGATGGGTTCTAATCTAACACGTTACCGGTAACATGTTACCGGTAACGATTGAAAATGTGAAGTCTGCCACAGACTGAGCAAACCCATAGTCACCTGGGCATATGATGTTGAGCCCTTGCCATAAATCTAAATAAATCATAAAGATATGGTTTGCCGACGGATCGGCAAGGTGTCACGACTGAACTTGGAAAAAGGAACGCATAACAATGTCTGACCTCTCCCTGATCATGACAGCCGCCGGCTCGATTGTGCTGCTGCTCTTCCTGGTGATGAAGGCCCGTCTCCACGCCGTCGTCTCCCTCATTCTGGTCTCCATGGTGGCGGGTCTTGCCGCCGGCATGAACCCGGCAGACATCGCCGCCACCATCCAGAAAGGGATGGGCGGCACCCTCGGCTTCGTCGCCGTGGTGGTGGCGCTGGGTGCCATGTTTGGCAAGGTGATGGAAGTGACCGGTGCCCTCGACCGGGTGGCTCACACCCTGCTCGGCAAGTTCGGCGTCAAGCGCGCCAACTGGGCCATGGCCCTGACCGGCTTTGTCTGCGCCCTGCCGCTCTTCTTTGACGTGGCCGTGGTGCTGCTGATCGGCGTCGCCTTCGCCATCGTCCGTCGTGGCGGCGGCAGCGTGGTGAAGATCGGTATCGCCCTGCTGGCCGGTATCGCGACCTGTCAGGCCTTCCTTATTCCGGCGCCGGGCCCGATCCTGGTGGCATCCCAGCTGGGTGCCGACTTCGGCTACATGATTCTGTTCGGCCTGATCGCCGCCGTACCGGCGCTGATCCTGGCTGGCCCGCTGTTCGGTGACTTCATCAGCAAGATCGTCGATGTGCCGCTGCCTGCCGATGCCCAGAACAGCGTCCACGATGACAGCAAATCCCTGCCCTCCTTCGGGCTGGCCATGGGCCTCATCGGTCTGCCGCTGCTGCTAATCGGCCTCAAGACTATCGTCGGTCGCTTCGTCGAGGCGGGTTCCACCCTGCACAACTGGCTGGAGTTCATCGGCCACCCCTTCACCGCCATCATGGTCGCCTGTCTGGCCGCCTTCTATCTGCTGGGTATTCGCCGCGGCATGTCCCGTGACGAGGTGATGAGCGTCTGCAACAGCGCCATCCAGCCTGCCGGTGTCATCATTCTGGTGACTGGTGCCGGTGGCGTGTTCAAGCAGGTGCTGGTTGATTCCGGTGTGGGTGCCGCCCTGGGCAACATGCTGGCCGACTCCGGTCTGCCCATCGTCGCGCTGGCCTTCATTCTGGCCGCTGCGGTACGGGTGATTCAGGGCTCCGCCACCGTCGCCATGCTGACCGCCTGTGGTCTGGTGCTGCCGATGCTGGAGCCGCTCGGCCTGAACGGTGCCCAGCTGGCTGCCGTCACCATCGCCATCGGCGGCGGTGCCATCGTGCTCTCCCACGTCAACGACTCCGGTTTCTGGCTGGCGAACCGCTACCTCGGCCTGACCGAGAAGCAGACCCTGCAGACCTGGACCGTGATGGAGACCATCATCGGCACCACCGGCGGCGTGATGGCGATGATCATCTACAGCTTCCTCTGACAAGGGCAAAATGCTGACAAAAAGGCCTCACTCGTGAGGCCTTTTTCATCTTTCTGATGATTCTTTCTTTGGCTGAGAGGGCGAGATTGCTAGAATCGCCTATTCATCGCTCCGAGTGGAACGCTTAACCCCGTGATTTCAGGTTTATCTATGCATTCATCGGCCCATTATCGACAACTGCTGGCGCGCCTGCCCCAGATCGCCGTCGCAGCGGATCAGTTTGAAGTGCTCTACAGCGCCCAGGATTTCAAACGCCGTATTCTTGCGCTTATCGCCAGTGCCACCCGGCGCATCTATCTGGTCGCGCTCTATCTGCAGGATGACGAAGCGGGCCGGGAGATCCTCTCCGCCCTCTACGCCGCCAAGCAGCGCAATCCGGCCCTCGACATCAAGCTGTTCGTCGACTTCCACCGTGCCCAGCGCGGCCTGATCGGCAAAGGCAAGCAGGGCGGCAACCACCTGATGTATCAGGCCATGGCTGCCGAACACGAGCACCAGATCGAAATCTACGGCGTGCCGGTCAAAGGGCGCGAGCTGCTCGGCGTGCTCCACCTCAAGGGCTTCATCTTCGATGATGTGGTGCTCTACTCCGGTGCCAGCCTCAACGACATCTACCTGCATCAGCAGGATCGATACCGCTTCGATCGCTATCACCAGATCACCAGCCCGGAGCTGGCCCGCAGCATGGTCAACTATGTGGACGACCTGTTCGTGAAGAGCGACGCGGTGCAGCGACTGGATCACAGCGACATCCCCAGCGCCAAACAGCTGAAGGGGCCAATCCGCCGCTTCAAGCAGAGCCTGCGCCAGAGCCAGTACCGCTTCAGCACCATGCCGGTCAACACCCAGGAGGTGGCCGTCACCCCCATGGTGGGTCTGGGCAAGCGCAACAATCAGCTCAACCTGATGATCCGCAATCTGGTGCGTGCCACCGAGCGGGAGATCTTCATCTGCACCCCTTACTTCAACCCGCCCAAGGAGTTGAGCAAGGATATCGAGGATCTGCTGCAGCGCGGTTGCAAAGTCACCATCGTAGTGGGCGACAAGACCGCCAACGACTTCTTCATTCCGCCGGAAGAGAAGTTCTCCACTATCGGTGGCCTGCCCTATCTCTACGAAACCAACCTGCGCAAGTTTGCCGAGCGCAACCAGCGCCACATCGACGACGGTCGCCTCAACCTGATGCTCTGGTGTTGCGAGCGCAACTCCTACCATCTCAAGGGGATCTTCGTGGATGACGAGTGGGCGCTGCTCACCGGCAACAACCTCAACCCCCGCGCCTGGGCGCTGGATCTGGAGAACGGCCTGCTGGTACACGATCGTCGCCACCTGCTGCGTCCCCAGTTCAACGCGGAGCGGGAGAACATCCTGACCAACACCAAGCGGATCAGCCACTTCGATCAGGTGGAACAGATCCAGGACTACCCGGAACAGGTGCGCAAGCTGCTGGGACGGATCCACAGGGTCAAGGCCCACCTGCTGCTCAAGCGGATCATCTGACCTTGGGCGCCATGCGCCCGCACCTTGCCTGTTGGCAGCCGCACAAAGGCCTCCCGTTTTCGGCAGGCCTTTGTTCTATACACCGTTTCCCCCGCTTTGACGGCCCAGCCAGCAGCAACTCGGCTTGCATCGGCCCCTCAACAACCCCTATCATCTGGACATATTTACAGTGTTTTCGGGCATCTAATTGATGAAATTGGATAAAATTCCTCTCGATAGCCTCAAGGGTGTCGGCAGCAAGATGCTGGAGAAGCTCGAGCGGCTGGGGCTGGCCACGGTACAGGATCTGCTGTTCCACCTCCCCCTGCGCTACGAGGACCGTACCCAAGTGTGGCCCATCGGCGATCTGCCGCCCGGCCTGCACGGCGCCGTCGAGGGCGAAATCCAGGACACTCAGCTGGTGATGGGGCGCCGCCGCATGATGGTCTGTCGCATCAGCGATGGCACCGGCACCCTCACCCTGCGCTTCTTCAACTTCACCGCCGCCCAGAAAAACAGTCTGGCGGCGGGCCGTCTGATCCGCTGCTTTGGCGAGGTGCGTCCCGGCAAATACGGGCTGGAGATGGCTCACCCCGAGTACAAGCTGCTCGGCGAGGAGCAGGCAGGCCAGACCGAAGAGGCGCTCACCCCCGTCTACCCGACCACCGAAGGGCTGCGCCAGCTCACCCTGCGCAACCTCACCGATCAGGCGCTGGCCCAGCTCGACCTCTACGGCGTCGAGGAGTTGCTGCCCGCTGGCCTCTATCCCCATCAGATTGAGCTGGCCGCCGCCCTGAAATTGCTGCACCGCCCGCCTCCCTCGGTGGCGCTGCCGCTACTGGAAAGCGGCCAGCATCCGGCCCAGCAGCGACTGGTGCTGGAGGAGCTGCTGGCTCACAACCTCTCGGTACTCAAGGTGCGTGCTCAGGCACAAACCCAGCTGGCCCGCGCCCTCAAACCGGCGCCCGAGCTGGTTGAACAGCTGCTCGGCGCTCTGCCGTTCAAACCCACCGGCGCCCAGAGTAGGGTAGTAGCGGAGATAAGCAAGGATCTGCAACAGAGCCACCCCATGATGCGGCTGGTGCAGGGGGATGTGGGCTCCGGCAAGACCCTGGTCGCGGCGATGGCCGCCCTGCAGGCCATTGGCAACGGCTGTCAGGTGGGCTTGATGGCGCCGACCGAGCTGCTGGCGGAACAGCACGCCATCAACTTTGCCAAGTGGCTGGAGCCGCTCGACATCGGAGTCGGCTGGCTGGCGGGCAAGCAGAAAGGCAAGGCGCGGGAGGAGGCGCTGGCCGCGATCAAAGATGGCAGCGTCAAGATGGTGGTGGGCACCCATGCCATCTTTCAGGAGCAGGTGGTGTTCCAGCGTCTGGCGCTGGTCATCATCGATGAACAGCACAGATTCGGGGTGCATCAGCGCCTCGCCCTGCGCGAGAAAGGGGAGCGGGAAGGGGTACATCCTCATCAACTCATCATGACCGCCACCCCCATCCCCCGCACTCTGGCAATGACCGCATATGCCGACCTCGACACCTCGGTCATCGACGAGCTGCCGCCGGGCCGCACCCCCATCACCACGGTAGCGCTGCCCGACAGCCGACGCGGCGATGTGATCGAGCGGGTCAAGCTCGCCTGCACCGAGGGCAAGCAGGCCTACTGGGTATGCACCCTGATCGAGGA
This sequence comes from Aeromonas sp. FDAARGOS 1419, assembly GCF_019047045.1. Taxonomy (NCBI): domain Bacteria; kingdom Pseudomonadati; phylum Pseudomonadota; class Gammaproteobacteria; order Aeromonadales; family Aeromonadaceae; genus Aeromonas; species Aeromonas sp. FDAARGOS 1419. Next base: position 3,695,694 of record NZ_CP077209.1, on the reverse strand, counting down.
GTCGGAGGTGCTGGAGTGCCAGGCTGCCGAGGATACCGCCGCCGAGCTGCAGAACCTGTTGCCCGGTCTGCATATCGGGCTGGTGCACGGCCGGATGCGGCCGGTGGAGAAACAGCGGGTGATGGAGGAGTTCAAGGCAGGCATACTGCAACTGCTGGTCGCCACCACCGTCATCGAGGTGGGGGTGGATGTGCCCAACGCCAGCCTGATGATCATCGAGAACCCAGAACGTCTCGGGCTGGCGCAGTTGCACCAGCTGCGCGGCCGGGTTGGCCGGGGGGCGGTGGCCTCTCACTGCGTGCTGCTCTATCATGCCCCCTTGTCCAAGACGGCCCAGAGCCGGCTCGGGGTGCTGCGGGAGACCAACGACGGCTTCCTCATCGCCCAGCGCGATCTGGAACTGCGCGGCCCGGGGGAACTGCTCGGCACCCGCCAGACCGGTCTGGCCGATCTCAAGATCGCCGATCTGGTGCGGGATCAGCCGCTTATTCCACAGGTGCAAAAAATGGCGCGCTTCCTCATGGATAGGCACCCAAGCCATGTCGAACCCTTGATTCGCCGTTGGCTCGGCTTACGGGATCACTATTCCAATGCCTGATCGAAGTAAATGCAGAAGATGGGCACATGTCCTTATGGATAGGCATCCGAGTCATGTCGAACCCTTGATACGGCGCTGGCTCGGTCTGCGAGACCACTACTCAAACGCCTGACAACACATCCCAAAACAGGAGGAAAGCAACCATGAATTCCTGGCTACGCGGCCTGCTCTACACCTTCGCCTTCCTGCTGCTGTTTGTCTGGGTTGCCCTCGGCCTGTTCGACGCCGAGCGCGCCAAAGGCCCCATCGCCAGCTGGATCAGCCAGCAGACTGGCGTACCGGTCACCATAGGGCGACTGGTGTTCAACCCGCTCCACCCCTACACCCTGCTGGCAGAGCAGGTACGCTACGGCGATGCGGTCTCCCTCGACAAGATCTATCTGGAGATCGAGAGCATCGACTGGCTGAGCCGCGACGTGCGCATCGCCCATCTCGATCTCATTCGCCCCGCCATCAAGCTGCCGCTGCCCAACCAGCTGCCGAACCTGCCGGTGCACTCCCTCACCATCAGCGACAGCACCATAGACCGGCTCAGTCTGGAAAGCCCCGAGCTGACCCTGCGCGGTCTCAACGCCACCCTGAGCGACTGGGAGCTGATCGATCCGAAACGGCAGCCACAGGCCAACCTGAGCCTCAATATCGGCCAGCTGGAGACTCCGCAGTTCACCTTCGCCCGTCTCAACCTGCAAGGACGGCTGGAAGGAGAAGTGCTGCGCACCGACAAGCTGGTGACCAACCTGTTCGACGGTCTGCTGGAGACCGGCATGGTGCTGGACTGGCCCGCCCGCACCCTGCAACTGCATGACCTCAAGGCGCGCGGCATGCGGGTGGAGCTGGGGGATCTGACACAACAAGGCTTCCCGCAGCGCTTCCCGTTGCAAAGCGTGTCGCTGGATCGCGGCCAGCTGGACGGCGTCAGCCTCAACGACATCAATCAGGAGCTCTCCTTCAACAACTTCAGCGGCCAGCTCACCGCCTTCAACTGGCAGGCGGGCAACCAGCCCACCGGCTATCTGAGCGGCACCCTGGGCGACATGGGCCGTGGCCTGTTCCAGCTGGAGGAGATCAAGGGCAAGCTCGCCTTCTCGCCCCAGCAGATCGACGGCGAACTGCAGGGCAAGGCCTATGAAGGGGAGTTCAATGTCGAGCTCTCCCTCGATAGCCAGCAGCAGAAGCTGACCCTGAAAGACGTGGCGCTGAGCGGCATGGATATCAGCCTGCCACAGGGTTGGTGGCAGGATTGGCAGAGCTGGCGCCCGCAGCAGGTCGATATCCGCAAGCTGGCGTTCGACAAGCTCAAGGTGCTCTCCTTCGACGATACCCTGCCCCTGTCGCTGACCGGCTGGCAGCTCTATCTGAGCGATCTCGCCCTGCGCGATAACCAACCCGGCCCGCTGCTCGGCCGCGCCCGTATCGAGAGCAAGTGGTTCGAGCTGGTGTGGGATGGCCTCAGCGCCCGCAACGGCGAGCTGGATGGGGAACTGACCCCCAGCTCCTGGCAACTGGGAAAACTCACCAGCTCGCTGCCGGATGAGGGCACCTTCAACCTGAGTGGCCAGTGGGGCCGCGAGCCGGGCCAGAGCAGTCGCCTCCAACTGCAGGCGACCAAGCTGGATCTGCAGCAGTGGGGCAAGATATTTCACTCCCCTGTCTCGTTCGCCGGCAAGGCGGACGTGAGTGCCGACCTGCAAGCCGAACACGGCAAAACGGCGGGCGAGTGGCGCCAGACCCTGCAAGGCAGCTTTGCCCTCGATGCCGACGAGCCGTTCTGGGACAAGGTGAAGATAGATCCGCTGCTGGATGAGTGGTTCAAGGGAGCGACCCCGCCCACCCTGACGCCGGAACAGCTGTGGCAGGCGATGCAGGAGGGTGACACCCCCTTCTACCGCATCAAGCTGCAGGGCAAGATCGACAAGGGGCAACTACAAGTCGAGCAGGCTGGCGCCTCCACCATCACCCATCTGCTGGCGCTGCAAGGTGGGATCGATCTGGTCAACGAGCAGTGGCAGCTGGATCTGGGGATCCTCAACGGCAACCGCTGCGCCGAGCTGCTCGGCCAGTGGCGCGGGCCGTTGACGGAACCCACGCTGGCCTGGAGCTTCCCGCAGAAGCAGGACGCCTGCGGCTGGGAAGTGGGAGTACGCTATCCGCCGCAAGGCAACAGCGCCCCGCTCTGGCGACCGGCTCCCGCACCGAAAGCCCAAAACCAGGCCCAAGTGCAGACCCAAGCCGGGCAGACAAGCGAAAGCCAGCAAGGGTAAAAACAGACAAGGCCTCATGATGAGGCCTTGTTGTTTGATGGGGAAACGACGCGGTTACTGGCCCGGACGGCGGGGCGGCTGCACCACGTAGTGGCCGCAGAACTCAGCCGCCAGCTTGCTGCCGCTGAACAGCTGGATCTTGAGGCTGAAGGTGGCAGGCTCGCCCCGTTTGAGCGGCTGCAGCACGGCGGGCATCCCCTCGCGGGCCACTCGCGCCTCCGGCTCCTCATCGACCGGGCCATGATATTTGATGGTGCTCTCGGCCAGCACCGGCTCGCCCACCAGCCCCTCCTCTTTAAGCTGCAACCAGATCAGCCCCCAGCCCGCCAGCACGCACTGGCTGTAGACACTGCCGGCGAACATGCTGCCATGCACGTTGAAGTTGGCCGCCAGATTGGCCTTGAGGTGGAAAGTCTGGCCATCGTAGTGGCTGATGTGCATCCCCATCTTCTCGCTGATGGGTACCCCGCGTGACCAGCGGGTGGTGAGATCCTGACACCACTCCGGCCGGTACTGGATAGTCTGCAACGGGCTCAGGGATTTGATCATCTGGCGATGGGGAATGCGACCAAATGAGACAGGGCCGCCCCCCACTTCGAGAAAACCGCACTTGCGATAGAACTCCACCGCCTCCTGACGGGCGTTCATCACCAGCCGTTTCACCTTCTCGCTGCGGGCCAACTGCTCGAGATCTTCCACCATTTGGGCACCCAGCCCCTGGCCGCGATATTCGGGCCGCAGCGCCATAAAGCGGATCTGTGCCTCGTCGCCGCCGATAAAGAGGCGGCCCACTGCGATGGGGGTACCATCGGGTGCCAGCATCAGCCGGTGAATGGCGACCGTGTCGTATTCGTCCCGCTCGGAACCGACGGGCAGATTGAAGGGCTTACGCAGAAGTTCCCAGCGCAACTGGTAGTAGGCATCCAGCTCGGCGACTGTCTGAGGGGTGACTACCTGATACATAAAGCGATCCTTGAGTTTGCGCCGACTGGCTGATGGAAAGACTTGCACAGACGTTTCCAGCGCAACTTGCAGTAAGTACCCGGCTCGGCTGCCGTTTGGGGGGTGACTACCCGGTACATAGTTTCATCCTTGAGTTACACTGGTCGGAAACCATCTTGCCGTGCAAATTCATGGACTTCAATCTGCAAGCGTACCAAGCCGATCACTTGTTGCACCTCAGCGTCAAACCCCAACGCCGCCTCACGGTACAGGAAAATGACCAGCACCGCTGGCTGGAGATAGACGGCGTGGTGCAATCCGCCATGTCGCTCGCCGACCCCGCGACCCTCTGTCTGCCCCATCAGCGGGTCATCGCCTGCCTGCTGCCGGAACAGGCCGGGCAGATCCTCGAACTGGGGTTGGGTGGTGGTGATCTCACCCGCCATCTGAGTCAACGCTGGCCCGATGCCCGCCACGAGTGCGTCGACCTCGACGAAGAGGTGCTGACCGTTTATCAGCAGTTTTTCCAGCATCAGGAGCACGATGGGCAAGCCGTTCCGACACTCCATCAGGCTGATGCCCTCGTCTTTCTGGAACAGAGCGAGCAGCAGTACGACCTCATCCTGCTCGATCTCTTCAGTCAGGATGGCAACCCGCTGCTGCTGTTTCAGGAGCGGCTCTACCGGGCGCTGGCTCCCCGCCTCTGCGGCACTCTGGTCATCAACCTGTTGCCGCGCACCGAACTGGAGCTAACCCACGCCCTGACGCTGATAGAACAGTGGATTGGCCCGGCTACCCCCTATCCGGTCGCTGGGCTCATCAACGTGATTGTCCACGTCATACCGCGGGATCAGGCATCCTCAGACCTGTAGCCAGAAGGTAACCGGGCCGTCGTTGACCAGCGCCACCTTCATGTCGGCGGCAAAACGCCCGGTTGCAGTCGGAATGCCGCTGGCAGCAGCCTTGGCCACGAAGTAGTCATAGAGCCGCTCGGCCTCGCTCGGGTGGGCGCCGCAGGAGAAGCTGGGGCGCATCCCGCTCTTTGTGTCAGCCGCTAGGGTAAACTGGGAGACCACCAGCAGACTGCCACCGACCTGACCGACATTGAGGTTCATCTTGCCGTTCTCGTCACTGAAGACCCGATAGCCGCTCACCTTGTGCAGCAGTTTGTCGGCCTTGGCCTCGTCATCCCCCTGCTCTACCCCGAGCAGTACCAGCAGTCCCTGACCGATGGCGCCGGTCACCTCCCCCTCGACAGTCACGCTGGCCTCGGAGACCCGCTGAATCAGTGCAATCACATCCCTCTCCTCTCAAAACAGAACGACCGCCCCGGCTCGATTGCAGGGGCGGTCGTCGATGCTACCAATAAACCGGTGGCCAAGGCGATGGCTTAGCCAAGCTCCTCGCTCGCCGGCTTCTCGTACTCACCGAGGCAGGCTGTGGTCTCCGCACCGAGCAGCACCACCAGCCAACTTAAATAGACCCAGACAAACAGAATCGGGATGGTGGCCAGCGCACCGTAGATGGCCTGATAGGAGGGGAAGTTGGTGATATAGATGGCAAAGCCGCGCTTGGCCAGCTCGAACAGGGTCGCAGCTACCAGCGCACCGATAAAGGCGTGGATCAGCCGCACCTTGCAGTTCGGCACCACGGTATAGACCAGCAGGAAGGTGAGCACCGAGAAGAGGAACGGCAAGCCGCGCAGCAGCAGATAGCCGATGCCGAACAGGCTCTCGGCGCCAAACAACCGCAGCGAGAAGATGTAGGAGGAGATGGCGATGCTGGCCCCGATAAGCACGGGCCCCAGGGTCAGGATCATCCAGTACATGGCAAACGCCTGCGCCAGCGGGCGGCCCTGGGTCGAACGCCAGATGTAGTTGAGGTTCTTGTCGATGGCGGAGATCAGCATCAGCGCCACCACCACCAGCGCCCCAATCCCCACTGCTGTGGTGTTGGTGGCATTGGCGACGAAGCCGTCGATGTACTCCTTGAGCATGTCGCCCGCGGTCGGCACAAAGTTGTGGTAGACGAACTGCTCCATCGCCTGCTTGAGGCTCTGGAACACCGGGAAGGCGGACATCATGCCAAAGACCACGGCGATCATCGGCACCAGCGAAAGCAGGGTGACATAGGCCAGATAACCGGCGGTAACCGTCAATCTGTCCTGCTGGAAACGGCCCCAGACAAACTGGGCAAAGTGGCGACCATCATGGCGCAAGAAGGAGAGGGCGTGGGCCAAACGGCCGCTGACAGGCTGCTGCATCTTGATTCTCGTTAGCGTCATAGTGGCAATATTGTGTCAGAGGAGAGCGCTGTTTGACCACCTTTGCACCCGATTTGCCTCCATCTGCCCCAACCTGTCACCCGACTGGCGTCTCTGGCTGTCGCCAGAAGCAGAAATCAAAACGGCCCCGCTATGGGGCCGTTTACAATGCCGGATTACAGCATGTAGTCCGCGGGCAGCTCGATGCGGGCGACGCCGGAGGCAACCGCCGCCAGCGCCACGGCGCGGGCTACGCGCGGCAGCAGACGGGCATCCATCGGCTTGGGAATGACGTAATCCTTGCCGAAGGCCAGCTCGCTCACCCCGGCGGCGGTCAGCACTTCGGCCGGCACCGGCTCCTTGGCCAGCGCGCGGATCGCCTCGACCGCAGCAATCTTCATGGCATCGTTGATGCGGCTGGCGCGGGCGTCGAGCGCACCGCGGAAGATGAAGGGGAAGCAGAGCACGTTGTTGATCTGGTTCGGGTAGTCGGAACGGCCGGTGCCCATGATGAGGTCGCTGCGCACTCCGTGGGCCAGCGCCGGCTTGATCTCCGGGTCCGGGTTGGAGCAGGCAAAGATCACCGGGTTGGGCGCCATCAGGGCGACCGCTTCGGCGGGCAGCACATCGGGGCCTGAAACACCGACAAACACATCCGCCCCTTCGATGACATCCATCAGGGTGCGCAGCGGAGTCTCGTTGGCGAAACGCTGCTTGTACTTGTTGAGATCGCTGCGGCCGGTGTGAATCACCCCCTGACGATCCAGCATGAAGATGTTGTGCGCCCTGGCGCCGCACTTGATCAGCAGATCCATACAGGCGGTGGCGGCAGCCCCCGCCCCCATGCAGACGATGCGGCTGTCGCTGATCTGCTTGCCTTGCACTTCCAGCGCGTTGAGCAGACCGGCGGCGGTGACGATAGCGGTACCGTGCTGGTCATCGTGGAACACCGGAATGTCGCAGCGCTCGATCAGCGCCTGCTCGATCTCGAAGCACTCAGGTGCCTTGATATCTTCCAGATTGATGCCGCCGAAGGTATCGGCGATAGCCGCCACCGTGTCGATGAACTGCTGGCTGGTCTCGTGCTTCACTTCGATGTCGATGGCGTCGATACCGGCGAAGCGCTTGAACAACAGGGCCTTGCCTTCCATCACCGGCTTGGAGGCCAGCGGCCCCAAATTGCCCAGACCCAGAATGGCGGTGCCGTTGGAGATGACGGCCACCAGATTGCCCTTGCCGGTATAGCGGTAGGCATCGGCCGGGTTGGCAGCGATCTCGCGCACCGGCTCGGCAACACCCGGGCTGTAGGCCAACGCCAGATCGCGGGCGGTTTCGGCAGGCTTGGTCAGGGCGATGGCAATTTTGCCCGGTACGGGCTGGGCGTGGTAATCGAGTGCTTCTTGACGCAGATCGGACATGGGGGACCCCGATGTGGTTGGTGCAAATGAGGTGCCGACAGGGGGCACGCAGAAGGGCGGGGATCATAAAAGAAAGCGGTGGGCATGCCCAGCAGATCATGCTACTGCCAGCCAGATCAGACCAGTTATTTCAGCACCTTACCCCACTCGCACCTACCACTTTAGTTATAGATTCTGCCACATGGGATGAAAATGGCGCAAAAAGGGCGGCAAGTTGGCCTTGCCGCCCTTTCTGTCAGTGCTGTAGACCTGACTCAGTTGCCCAGATAGACCGGCAACAGATTTGCCATCGACAGGAAGTGGAACAGCGCGGTCGCCAATCCGAACAGGATCAGCAGCCAGGCCATCAGCTTGCCACCAGGGGTGACGAAATGGGGGGTCACTTCGCCCCGCTCGGCCCGCGCCCGGGTGCGCAGCACCAGCAGTGCCGGGATGATGCAGGTCCAGATGGTGGCTGCGGCACCGGCATAGCCGATGGCCAGCAGGAAGCCGAACGGGAAGAGCAGGGAGAGCACCAACGGCGGCAGGAAGGTGACCGCCCAGGTCTTGCAGCGACCGGCGCGGCTGTTGTCGAACTTGAACAGATCAGCCAGATAGTCGAACACCCCGAGCCCCACCCCGATAAAGGAGGAGAGGATCGCCGCCATGGAGAAGCCGTTGATGGCGCTGGCCACCTTCTCCGATTCGATCACCCCGGAGAGGGCGGAGAGCAGCACGCTCACATCACCCCCCTTGGCAATCACGGGGGCAAAATCCTGACGGGGCAGGTTGCCGAAGATCCCCAGCAGCCAGAGCACGTAGAGCGCCAGCGCGATCAGGGTTCCCCCCAGAATGGCCCATCTGGCCTGCTGCTCGTTCTGGTAGTAGGCACGCAGGGAGGCAACCGAGTGGTGATAGCCGAACGAGGTGAGCGCCACCGGCAGCATCGCCATGGCATAGGGGGCGTAGCGACTCTCGCTGCCCGCCAGATCGAGCAGGGTCGGCAGCTTGATACTGCCGAGCAGACCGGCCACACCGAGGGCGAAACTGAGGATCATAAAGGCGATCAGCACCACCGAAATACGGTCAACGGCGCGAGTCGAGTGCCACACCACCGCAGAGAAGAGCGCCACGAACAGCACGGACGCGAGCTTGCTGTCGATCCCCAGTATCCCCTGCAGGATGGCACCGGAGGAGGTGATATAGGCGTAGAGCAGAATGCCGCCAACAAAGTAGACCGAGAGGTTGTTGAGGAGATTGAGCTTCTCTCCCAGCAGCTCACGAGTCACGGTATTGAAGGAGACCCGCATGTCGTGGTGCTGGAAGGATTCCAGCAACATCCAGCCGGAGAGGGTCATCATCACCATGGTGACGGTCAGCGCCAGCACCGACCAGAGGGTCCAGGCCCCCGCCCCCGAACTCGGCAGACCGAGCATGCCGGCTCCCACGCAGACGCTGGCAATGATGCAGGCGCCCCCCAAAATTGACGGTTTTTTCTTCATAATCCCTTCTTTTTCTGACTGATTATCTATCCGCGGTAAACAAGACCGCGGCATGATGCCAGCCTTTGCCATAAGACGCCTACCACTATCTGCCATAACCTGGCATGGCCGCCGCATAAAAAATGCTCCGAATGGGGCACTCTATCAGCGGGGATAGTGTGAAGAGGGTTTATAGCCGCTAACAAAACTAAGTTGATTCGAACGATACCAGTCCCCACATAGCCGGCATGACACGAAAAATCATCAGTAACCAGCTATGGAAGTCCTTGCAGCCACTTCTGCCACCTCACCAGCCTTCGCCACGGGGTGGCCGTCCACGCCTCGATGACTATGCCGTTCTCAACGGTATTCTGTTTGTCCTTACTACCGGGATCCCGTGGGAGGACTTACCCCAGTCTTTGGGTTTTGGCAGCGGAATGACGTGCTGGCGTCGCCTACGTGATTGGCAAGCTCAAGGCATCTGGCAGCGACTTCACGTGGCGCTCCTGAGCCAGCTACATCAAGCTGGCCACATCGACTGGAGTAGAACAAGCCTCGATGGCGCGAGCGTAGCCAGCCCCCGGGGGGCCAGGAAACAGGACGTAACCCGACAGACAGAGGCAAGCTGGGCAGTAAACGACACATAGTGGTGGACCGTCAGGGCATACCGCTCGCAGTGCTTGTATCAGGCGCCAATCGCCATGACTCGATAATGTTTGAGCCCTTGTTGGATGCACTTCCGGCGTTAGCAGGTAAGAGAGGGCGACCACGATGTCGACCTGACAAGCTACACGCAGACAAAGGGTATGATTTTCGCCGTTGTCGAGATTATCTGAGGCGACGGGGTATCAAGGTTCGTATTGCCCGGCGAGGCATCGATAGCAATGAGCGATTGGGTTGTCATCGCTGGGTTGTAGAACGCACTCATGGTTGGCTAGCAGGCTTTGGGAAGCTACGAATACGTTTCGAGCGACGGTTGGATATCCATCTCGCCTTGTTGACGCTGGCTTGCGCCGTTATCTGCCTACGCTTTGTTGAACGGTTTTGTTAGCGGCTCTTAATCCATCACCGGGATACCTGCCCTCGCTTCGGCCTGACGGGCGATGGCCTCGGTCATCCCCTGAAAGATAAAGAGGTGGAACGGCAGCATGGCGAGCCAGTAGGCCAGCCCCCAGGCGCCCTGCGGGTGCCAGTGAGCGGTGACCCGGATGCGGGTCAACCCGGACTCCTCAGGCAGGATGTTGAACTCCAGCCGCCCGACGCCCGGGGCCTTCATGTTGAACAAGAGATCGAGCCTGCGCCCCTCATCCACCCCGAGGATCTGCCAGGAGTCGAGCATATCCCCCTTCACGAAACGATCCGGATTGGTGCGGCCACGGGTGCGGGCCGGGCCGCCGATCAGATGATCCATCCATTCGCGCACCACCCACAGCTCGTTCATGTAGAAGTAGCGCTGCTCACCCCCCAGTTGCTGCAACACCTGCCACACCACCTCGGGAGAGGCGAGGCAGATGGCCTCGCCGCTGGCGGTACGGTCATAGAAGCCATATTCGGGATGGCGCCAGCGCAGGCCGAGCGGCGTCTCCTGCCCCTGCTGTTCGGCACCCAGCTTCTGCTCCAGCGCCAGACTCTCCGCCAGCGCCTCGTCGAAGCTGAGCAGAGTCTGTGGCAGAAGGGCACGCAGCGGGCCGTCGTCGGCCGGGATATCGTGCTTGAGACCGCCCACCAGCGCCTTGGCCACCGGCTGCGGCACCGAGGTGACAAACTGCAGCCACCAGGCAGAGAGGCGCGGACTCAGAAACGGGATGGGAATGATGGGGCAGCGCTTGCCAATATGGGCGGCGAACTTCTGCAACTGCTGCTGATAGCTGAGCAGCTCGGGGCCGACCGCATTGAAGATGTGGCCATCCACCTCGTCGGCTTCCACCAGCCCACCCAGATAGTGCAGCAGGTTGGACAGCGCAATCGGCGGCGTGCGCGAGCGCACCCATTTGGGCGTCACCATCAGCGGCAGGTTGAACACCAGATCCCGCATCACCTCGAACGCCGCCGAACCGGGCCCGATGATGATGCCGGCGCGCAGCTCCACCGTCGGTACGCCGGATTCGCGAAACAGCTCGCCACAGTGGCGGCGGGAGTTGAGATGGCGGCTGTTGCACTGCTCGGGCTGGATCGCCCCAAGATAGATGATGCGACGTACCCCGGCGGCGCGGGCAGCGGCGGCAAAATTCTTTACCCCCTGCTGCTCTAGCCGGTGAAAATCAGCCCCCGCCCCCATGGCATGCACCAGATAGAAGACGGTATCGATGCCCGCCAGCGCAGGCAGCAGGGTGATGGGTTTGAGGCTGTCGGCGAGGCGAAACTCCACCCCCTCAGGCAAGCGGCAGGGACGGCGCGCCCCGGCAATCACCCTGTAGCCCAGCGTTTGCAGGTGGGGCACCAGATAGGAACCGATATAGCCTGCCGCTCCCATCACCAGACAGTTACGCATGAGTGAAGCCCTCAACATCATTGATGCAAGGGACGCCAGACAGGAATCCACCATAGCCCGCCACGTCCTTCACCAGACAATTTCTCATGTAATTCTCCCTATCCTCACCGATGCCGCTTGTCAGCCAGAGTGCGCCGCGTTACCTGAAAATGTTCAACTACAGCGCCACCATCCAGTCTCTTGCCATCCTGCCACGCCACCACCTTGCAACCTAGTACTAACCACCTCCCTGATTAGTCCGATTTGGTGTTAAGCCCTGCTCATTCGCTGGTCGATAACTGACCAGATGTATAGCGCCGAGGGCGAATGTATGCGCATCGATCACTACGACCTCCAGGGGGAGGTGCAATACCGGCAACAGCAGGTCCAGAGCCGCAAGGTGCGCAATCTTGGGCCCGTGCCACCCGTCGTCAATCCACCGGAAGGCAACAACGCGGCAGTGGTCGGCGAACGCAGCAGCACCCTGACCCTCACCAGCGCCCTGACGCTGCAAACCGCGAGGCAATCAGCCGCCAGCAAGCAAGCTGCAACACCTCCCACCCCGCCCGCAGCGGACGTCGGCAAAGAGCAGGATGGTATTCCCGACGATGGACTGGATAACCGCCAGCGGCTGATCAAGCTGATGATTGAGGCGATGCTGGGCCACGAGATCGAGCTGCCCAAGCCGATCAAACCCTCCGAAGAGGGAGGCGATGGAGTGACCCAAGGAGACGCCGCGGCTCAAGCCGCCGAGCCGGATCAACAGGTGGAGGTGACTGACACCCTGCTGCAGCAGGAGCAACTCAACGTGGTGGCATCGGCCAGCGTAGCGACTCGGGATGGTCAGACTATTCAGCTCGATCTCGGCTTTATGCTCGACTGGCGCCAGCTGGAGGTGAGCCAGCGGCGCACCACCCTCAATGCCCTCAAAGATCCGCTGGTGCTGAGTCTGGATGGCAAGATTGCCGATCTGACCGAGGCACGGGTCACTTTCGATATTGATCAGGATGGCAAGGAGGATAGCCTGCCGGGTCTGCGGGAAGGGAGCGGCTTTGTGGCGCTGGATCGCAATGGCAACGGCACCATAGACGATGGGGGCGAGCTGTTTGGTGCACGCTCCGGCAATGGCTTCGACGAGTTGGCAACCCTGGATGAGGATGGCAACGGGGTGCTGGATGAAGGGGATAGCCAGTTTTCAGCCCTGCAGTTCTGGCATCCCGAGCACGCACCTATAGCTCTGGTCGAACTGGGGATCGGCGCCATCCTGCTGCGCCCCCTCGACACCCCCTTCAACCATCTGGGGGAGAGCGGCAATCAGGGGGTGCTGCGCCAATCCGGCCTCTATCTCACCGAACAGGGTAAAGGAGGCTGGGTGCAGCAGATCGATCTGCGGGTCTGAGCCTTGAAATGAAATCACCCATCGGTCGCTGACGATAACTGCCAGCGACCGGCGCCGGTGCCACCATCAACTCAGCTCGGTGGGGTCGATATCCAGACTCCAGCGCACCCTTTTGGTCTCAGGCCAGCCTTCCAGCTCCTTAACCGCCCAATCCAGCAGTTGGGCCAGCGGTGCCCGGTTCGGCCCCTGCACCAGCAACTGCATGCGGAACTTGCCAGCCTTGCGCTCCATAAAGCCGCTGATGGGCCCCAGCACCTGAACGTGGGGATAGCGGGCGCTGCGCAGGGTATCGGCGAGGCGGGCGAGGAACAGCTGCACCTCGTCACGGCCATTGGCCTCGGCGCGGAACAGCCCCTGATAGCTGAAGGGCGGCAGCCCCAGCAGGCGGCGCTCTTTCAACGCCGTATCGGCGAAGTGGCCGTAGCCATTCTGGGTCAGATCCTGCAGCAGGGCGTGCTCCGGATGGTGGCTCTGCAGCACTACCAACCCGGGTTTGCTGGCGCGACCGGCGCGGCCCGCCACCTGGGTGTAGAGCTGGGCCAGTTTCTCGGCGGCGCGAAAATCGGCGCTGAACAGGGCACCATCCACATCCAGCAGACCCACCAGCGTCACATCCGGGAAGTGGTGGCCCTTGGCCAGCATCTGGGTGCCGATCAGGATCTTGTACTTGCCCGCCTTGATGTCGCCGAGATGGGTCTCCAGCTCCCCCTTGCGACGGGTGTTGTCCCGATCGATGCGCACCACCGGATATTGTGGGAAAACCGTGGTAAGCAGCTGTTCCAGCTGCTCGGTGCCCACTCCCGATCCGATCAGTTCGTTGCTGCCACACTCGGGGCAGTGGTGGGGCAAGGGGCGCACGCTGTCACAGTGGTGGCAGTGCAGCCGTCGTCCGGCCTGATGCCAGGTGTACCAGGCGTCGCAGCGCTCGCAGGCGGCGCTCCAGCCGCACTGGTGGCAAATCAGAGCCGGGGCATAGCCACGGCGGTTGAGAAACAGCATCACCTGATTGCCCGCCGCCAGATGCTCTGCCATCAGCTGCTCCAGCTGGGGGGAAAGCCCGGCCTGCAGCCGCACGTTTTTGATATCGAGGATCACCTGACGGGCGGTCTGGGCATTGCCGGCGCGGCGAGTCAGGGTGAGGTGGTGATACTTGCCGGTGCGGGCGTTGTGCAATGTCTCCAGGGACGGGGTAGCCGAGCCAAGCAGGATGGGGATACCGGCACGATGAGCCCGCATCACCGCCAGATCTCGCGCGTGGTAGCGAAAACCGTCCTGCTGCTTGAAAGAGCCGTCGTGCTCTTCGTCGATGATGATGATGCCGAGGTTGTGAAACGGGGTGAACACCGCCGAGCGGGTGCCGATCAGGATGGCGGCGCCACCGTCGCGGCAGGCGAGCCAGGCGTCGAGCCGTTCCCGATCGTTCATGGCGGAGTTCATCGCTACCACCGGCACGTTGAAGCGGCGCCGGAAGCGGTTGATGGTCTGCGGGGTGAGACCGATCTCCGGAACCATCACCAGCGCCTGCTTGCCCGCCTTGAGCAAGGGCTCAAGGATGCTTAAATACACCTCGGTTTTGCCGGAGCCGGTAATGCCATCCAGCAGGAAGGCACCGAACTTGTCGCTCTGGCTGGTAACGGCAGAGACAGCCAGCGCCTGCTCGCCATTGAGGCACAGCCCCTCCCCCGGTTCAAAACGGGCAGCCCAGTCGCCGTCATGGCTTGGCTCCAGCGAGCGCTTCTCCAGCAGCCCCTTCTTCTCCAGCGCGGTGAGAGCGGCGCTCTGGATCTCCTCCTGCTTGAGGGCGGAGGGGGTCTGCGGCCCTTTGCGCAGCAGGGCGAGCGCTTGCTGCTGCTTGGCCGCCCGCTTGAGCTCGTTAAGGTCGATGGCCATGCCCGCCTCGGTGGCAAACCAGAACTCCAGCTCACGATAGGCGGCAGGCTCCCCCTTGCGCACCAGCACTGGAAGGGCGTGGGGCAGCACTTCCCCCAGCGGATGCTGGTAGTAGCTGGCGCTCCAGTTCATCAGCGCCAGAATATCCGGCCCCAGCACCGGCGTCGCATCGAGTACGCGCTTGATGGGCTTGAGCTTGTTGCGGGGCACCTGGCTGTCAGCCGGATGATCCACCACCAACCCGACCAGGGTCTGGGGACCGAAAGGGATCTCGACCCGGCAACCGAGGGCAGGTAACGGCAGGGGAGAGAGATAGTCGAAGTGACGGCGTAGCGGCACCGGGACAGCGACACGAACCAGATCCAGCGTTTGGGAAGAATTCACCAGGGGTTGCCTATTTTTTCTGCGAAGCCACTTGCCTGATCTCAGGCATTTCCTATATTATTCGCAGCCTTTGAAACTGTGTTCAACAATCGTGTGGTGTCCGACAAGAGATCGGATGGCGACACGGCCTATTAATTGAGGTTGTCCATGAAAGCTGGTATCCATCCTGACTACGTAGCCATCACCGCCAAGTGCTCTTGCGGTAACGTCATCAACACTTTCTCTACCATCGGTAAAGATCTGAACCTGGACGTGTGCTCCGAGTGCCACCCGTTCTACACCGGCAAGCAGAAAGAAGTTTCTAGCGGCGGCCGCGTAGACAAGTTCAACAAGCGTTTCGGTGCGATGACCACCAAGAAGTAATTTTACTTCTGAAGAATTCTGAAAAAGGCGCCCAATGGGCGCCTTTTTTACGATCCCTGTTTTTCATCCTTCATGTTCCCGCAGCCAGACGTACTCTCCCCTACTGGCCAAACCCTCTGGAACGACGCAAATAGACATACCCCTCACCCGGGCTCCCCCAGCGCGGGCTCCCTGCGTTGTCATAGGCGCGATCCAGCAATCTGACGCTGTCGGGGCCAATCCAGATATGCTGCACCAGCGTCGTGGCACCACCAAAATCGGTGGAGCAGTGGCCCACCCGGGTGTGACCGGCATATTCGCCGGAGGGAGTGCGTGTCAGCCAGATCTCGCAACCGTGGCGCAAGGAGAGCTGCTGTGGGGTCAGACTGTCGAGCAGGGCGGGATCATGCCAAGCACCGGCAAAATCGGTAGCCCGAGGCATGGTCAGCTCTGCCATCAGGATCCGCCCGTCAGGGGCGGGTGAGAAGCGATAAATACGCTGGCGAAAGGGGCGGATGGAGCGCATGCTAAGATACTGCTCGGCATAGACCCAGCGATAGCCCTGATAGCCGGGCCAGATCTCCATCAGGCGCAGCTCGGCACTGGTAAAGCGGCTGTCGTAACTGGCCTGCTCCCGGCTCGTAAAGGCCCCGTTGAACCAGCTGAGTAGCGGCTCCATACCGGGCTTGAGTGGGGTAGCCTGAGGCGCCGAACCTGCCAACACCAGACAGGAACAGAGCAGCCCGAATACGGCCACCAGCAACTTTGCCATCGAATCCTTCCGAATCATCATAGTGGCGGCGATTATATGAGCGAATTACCCCAATAACAGCCATTACGATCAAATCATTGCCACTCTGGTGCAAAAACCTCACAAGGATGCCAGTCCGCTCACTAAACCCGATATTTTGCCACCGCCTTGTTGAGCAGCTGGGCCTGCTCGTTGAGGCCCTCGCTGGATCTCGCATTTTCCTCCGCCATGATGCTCGACTCCTGGGCGATGTCGCGGATGTTGTTGACGTTGCGGTTCACCTCGTTGGCCACCAGACTCTGCTGTTCGATGGCGGCGGCAATCTGGGTGCTCATGTCCATGATGTTGGTAACATCCTGAGTGATCTGCCCCAGCAACTCCCCTGCAGTACTGGCCTGATCCGAGCTGCGGTTGCCCTGCTCGCGGCAGGTTGCCATCACCTCGACGATGCTGCCGGTCTGTTTCTGCAGCGAGCTGATGATGCCGGCGATCTCCTGGGTCGATTTCTGGGTACGGATGGCCAGATTGCGCACCTCATCGGCTACTACCGCAAAGCCACGCCCCTGATCCCCTGCCCTGGCTGCTTCGATGGCCGCGTTGAGAGCCAGCAGGTTGGTCTGCTCGGCAATACCACGGATCACGTCGAGCACGGAGCCGATGGTCTCGCTCTCTTTTTGCAGCTGGCTCACCTCACGGGATGAACTCTCCAGATTGCCCGCCAGCGAGCGGATCTGCTCGACAGTGTTCTCGACCGCAGTCCGCCCCTCCATCGCCTTGTTGTTGGTCGCCTGCGCATTGTTGGCCGCCTGCTCGGTGTTGCGGGCGATCTCTTCGATGGTGGAGCCCATCTCGGTGGACGCGGTCGCCACCATGTCGGTCTCCTGCAGCTGGCGCGCCGCCCCTTCACTGGTGCGCTTGACGTTGGCCGAGAGGTGATCCGCCGCTTCGGTCAGGGTGTGCACGCTCTGCTTCACATCGCCAATCAGGTTGCGAAACCCGTCCAGCATCACGTCGAGATTACCTGCCAGCTGGGACATTTCATCTGCCCCGCGCAGCTCTATCTTCAGGCGCAGGTCATTATCCTGGCGAATGCGGTTGACGGTATCATTCACCTGAGTAATGGGACGGTCGATGCTGCGCCCCAGCAACACGCTCATGATGGCGATCAGCACCACAATCACCCCGCCACAGACCAGCATCAGGCTGTTGAGGCGAGCGCTCTGCCGCTCCAGCTCAGCGACAATGTGCTGATCAACGGCGGCAAACCCCTGTTCGGTCTGATGCACCAGATCCCGCATCTGGTTGCGCAGCCCCTCATCCTCTTTCAGCCCCAGTATCTGCATCCCCTGCACCAGCGCCACAAAGTCCTGCCGGTACTGCTTGCTGGCCTGCTCCAGCTTGCCGCGACCCGCCTCCGGCAAAGTGGCAAGGCTATCCTGAAAACTCTTGTGCAAGGTTTCGAAACGCTCCAGATACTGGATATCGGAGCGCAGCATGAAGTCTTTCTCCGCCCGTCTCAGCTGCAACATGGTGATGAGCAGCCCCTGCTGATCCAGCTGCTTGAGCCCATTCTCCACCTCATGCACCGCCGCCCGCAGCTTGCCATAGAGCCCCTCCTCCGGCCCCAGACCAATCTTCTGCTGCTGGGCCACCAGATCGTTGAAGGCTTTGCCATAGCCGCTGATCTGCTGATCCAGTCTGGTCAGCTCCCCCTCGACGGCCGCCAGATTGTCATCGGTCACCAGCTCCCGGTTGTGCTGGTGAAAGTCAGACAGCCCCTGATTGAAGCGCTCGACGAAGGTCATATCCTTGCGGATCAGAAAATCCTTCTCGGCCCGGCGCAAGTTGAGCATGGCGATCTCCAGCTGGTCGATATTGCGCTGGGCTTCGGTCAGGTGACGGTGCACCTGGCTGGAGTAGATAAACAGGCCGCTCAGTACCAGCATGGCAACGGCAACCAGCACGGTATTCAGGATCAACTTATGACGGATAAGCACGATAGACCTCTCGCAAACTGGCAGTGAACTGCATTGAGCTTATGCAGAAAAGCGGCGACAGGTGATCTGTGCAAGGAATATTCATTGAAATGCCACACCCACTCCTTATACTGGTTGCACCTGTTTCCAGCCGTGGATTTGACACTATGGAATACAATACTTCCGAACTGTGCGACATCTATCAGGACATGGTGGATGTGCTTGAACCCATGCTCTGCTCCTTCGGCGGCCGCGCCTCTTTCGGCGGCGTCATCACCACCGTCAAATGCTTCGAATCGAATGGCCTGATCCGTGAACTCGTCAAAGAGAACGGACTGGGTCGCGTCTTGCTGATCGATGGCGGTGGCTCCATGCGCCGAGCTCTGATCGACAGCGACATCGCCACCACGGCGGCCGAGAACGATTGGGAAGGGATTGTCTGCTACGGCTGCGTCCGCGAAGTCGATATTCTGGAAGATCTGGATATCGGCATTCAGGCACTGGCAGCCATTCCGGTCGGTGCCGACAGCAAGGATGTGGGGGAGACCGATCTGCCGGTCAACTTCGGTGGCGTGACCTTCCTGCCTGACGACCATCTCTACGCCGATACCACAGGGGTGATCCTCTCCCCCGAGGCACTCGATATCGAGTAAGCCACAAACAGCGTGACGACGGGAGCCTTGGCTCCCGTTTTTTATGCCTGCAACTTGCTGAAAAATGACAAAAAAAGAGGGCCAGATAAACTGGCCCTTAACTGGAAGCAATGTGAGCAATGTCGTGCCTTCACAAGAAGTCCATCACGTTGGAACAAATGAAGTCTTTCCCGGAAAACAAGTTAACAATAATCATTCTCATTTAACTAGGCAAGCGCTATTTGCAGAAAGTGCAAAAAAATTGACCACCGCGAAGGGTGGTCAATCTGGTCAGGCTTGCCGGGTGGCCGTTTGCAGGCTGGATAATCCGGCCTCGCCCACCAGCTTGCGGCTGAGGTAGCGCAACAAGACACCGTAGAGTGGCACGAATAAACCAAGGCTTATCAGCAACTTGAATACGTAATCAACGGTTGCGATCTCGACCCAGTGCTCTGCCATGAAAGGATCTGTGGTGCGCCAGAAGGCCACACTGAAGAAAGCGATGGTATCAACCAGATTACCAAACAGGGTGGAGGCCGCTGGCGCAATCCACCACTGCTTGAGCAGACGCAGGCGGTTGAACACCACCACATCCATGAACTGCCCTACCAGATAGGCCATAAAGCTGGCCAGTGCGATACGCGCCACGAACAGGTTGAATTCGGCCAGATGACCAACACCCTGGAAGCTCCCTTCGAAGAAGAGCACGGAGAGCGCATAGGAGACCGCCAGTGCTGGCAACATCACGGTCTGGATAATCTTGCGCGCCAGACCGGCACCGAAGATCCGCACCGTCAGGTCAGTGGCGAGGAAGATAAACGGGAAGCTGAACGCACCCCAGGTAGTGTGGAAGCCAAACACAGTGATCGGCAGCTGCACCAGATAGTTGCTGCTGGCAATGATCAGGATGTGGAACAACGACAGGCGAACGAGCGCCGTTTGGTACTGCGCAGGGGTCAGATTCATCTTGTGACCTTTTTGGTTAATGGGGTTAGGGAACCCATATCGCCACCATTGGCGATAATCGAGGGGCGAGATTATACGCCCCAAAACCGATAGTTCAATCTTTATGCGATTACGCTTGTCCAGGTTGGCCTGCGGCAGAGCAAGCCTTGTGGGCGATAGTCACGCCTTGTGCTGTCTGGCGAGCCAGAGCAGCGCCTCCCGATCCACCGGGCGCACCGCCTCCAGCCAGCAGCCGCTGTAGTGTTCATACTCCAGCCGAAACTGACTCTCTTCAAACTCCAGCAACCAGCTATGGCGGTCGGCCCCCGCATCCTGCTCGAGCGGCTGCAGCTCCCACTCTCGCAGCAAGGCCTGCGCTAACAGCGGAAACGAGTCCCAGTCGAGCGCCGGACAATCCAGCGTCACCACGCCAGCTTCGTTATCTACCTGTTTGTTGATTTGCCAACTCATTCCCTGTCTCTCAGCTACTGCAGGATAGCTCACCACCGCAATACCATGCCGGAGTCGGGGTGGCGAGATCCTCATATTCGGGTTGTTCATCATAGGGGTGCTGCAAGGCGGCGAACAGCCGCTCAAACGGCTGCATATCCCCTACGTCGGCGGCGTCGATCACCTGCTGGGCCAGCGCATTGCGCAGCACATACTTGGGGTTGATGGCATCCATCTGCGCCTTACGCACAGCATCCTCGCTGCCTTCGCGCATTAGCCGCGCCCGATAGCGTTCCAGCCACTCCTGCCAAACACCAGGTTCAGACAACAGGGCCAGCAGAGACGCAGGCCACGCCCCCTCTTGCGTCACCTCACCGAGACGTCGAAGGAACAGGTGATAATCCACCTTGTGGGCCGCCAGCAACCGGAACAGCTCGCGGAACAGAGCAGGGTCATCCTCCTCCCACACTGCCAGTCCGAGCTTGGCCCGCATCAGCTCGGAGTAGTGCAGCATCAGCTGCTGCTCATACTGGGCCAACGCTGCAGCCAGCGCATCACCGTTTACATGGCCAGCCAGCGCCTGCGCCAGTTTTTGCAGATTCCAATAACCGACCGCGGGCTGCTGATCCAGTGCGTAACGACCCGCCGGATCCGAGTGGTTGCAGACAAAGTCCGGCACGTAGGCATCGATAAAGCCGTAGGGGCCGTAATCCAGCGTCAGGCCGAGCAGCGACATGTTGTCGGTATTCATTACCCCGTGACAGAAGCCCGCAGCCTGCCATTTGGCGATCAACCGCGCGGTGCAGCGCACTACCTCGGCAAACAGTTCGGCACCACTCTCCAGCTCGGGGAAGTGGTGGCGCAGCAGATAGTCGATGAGTGGCGGGATCTTCTCTCCCTGCCCGCTCCAGGCGAAATACTCGATATGGCCGAAGCGCAGATGGCTGGGGGCGGTGCGCAGCACGGTCGCTCCCGTCTCCACCTGCTCGCGATAAACGGGCTCCTGACTCCCCACCAGCACCAGAGCACGGGTGGTCGGGATGCCGAGGGCATGGAGCGCCTCGGAGGCGAGATACTCGCGGATGCTGGAGCGCAGCACGGCACGACCGTCACCAAAGCGGGAAAACGGCGTCTTTCCTGCCCCCTTCAGGTGCAGATCCCAGCGCTGGCCATCCGGCGCCAGCTGCTCACCCAGCAACAGCGCGCGACCATCACCAAGCCGGGGGCTATAACCCCCGAACTGATGGCCCGCATAGACCTGCGCTACCGGCTGCATGCCTGGCAGCACCTTTCCCTCGCCACAACAGGCGATCCAGTCAGCCTCGCTGACGCCTCCCAATCCCAGCTCATCCAGCAAAGTCCGGTTGAGATGAAGCAACCGGGGTTGCTGCAGCGGCTGGGGGACCACGGGTTCACAGGCCCAAGGCAGCTCGGTCGCAAAAGTGTTGATCAACTTCATGGTTGTGCCATTCGTCCCTGCGTATGCTCGTGTCACTCTTTATACTGCCGTCAGCCATGCTTGTGCTCACTGGCAACCATCATTTTTCAATTCAAGGAGAAGAAGATGCAAAAATGGGTATATGCCCTGCCCTTGCTGGCACTGGCGTGGGGTCATCAGGCCAAGGCTGCAGATATCGAGGCAGGCAAGGCCAAGGCGGCGGTCTGTGCCGCCTGTCACGGCGTAGAAGGCAAGGCGATGATCCCCAACTATCCCCATCTGGCGGGTCAGAATGCCGCCTATCTGGTGAAACAGTTGAAAGCGTTCAAGGATGGCACCCGCAAAGAGCCCTTGATGGACCCCTTCATGGCGCCGCTGACCGATGCGGATATCGACAATCTGGCGGCCTTCTACGCCAGCCTGAAATAACCTCGCGTCTGACCCCAGGTTCTTCCGAGCCGCGCTTACCGTGGTCGATTAGGCTGCCTAATCGACCCTAACGACGGCAGTAGTCGATGATCAGGTCCATAAAGGCTTCGCCAAAGCGTTCCAGCTTGCGGTGACCGACACCGTTGATAGCCAGCATCTCGTCTTCGGTCATCGGCATCAGCTGAGCCATCTCAACCAGGGTCGCATCGTTGAACACCACGTAGGGCGGCACCTCTTCATCCTCGGCAATCTGCTTGCGCAGGCCGCGCAGCTCCTTGAACAACCGTTTGTCGTAGTTGGCGTTATCGAGCAGACCGTTGCGCTTCTCCTTGCGGCTGGAGATGGGCTGCAGGCGGGGTACCGCCAGTTCCAGCTTCACCTCGCCACGCAGTACCGGACGGGCCGCTTCGGTCAACTGCAGCACCAGATTGCGAGTGATGTTCTGGGTCAGCAGCCCCTTGTGGATCAGCTGGCGGATCACGCTCATCCAGTATTCGTGGCTCTGATCCTTGCCGATGCCGTAGGTCGACAGCTTATCGTGGCCATGATCCTTGATGCGCTGGTTCAGCGACCCGCGCAGCACCTCCACCACATAACCCACCCCGAAATTCTGGCCCACCCGCCAGACGCAGGAGAGCGCCTTCTGGGCATCTTCAGTGCCGTCATAGCTCTTGGGCGGATCGAGACAGATATCGCAGTTGCCGCACGGCTTGTCGTTGTACTCGCCGAAGTAGTTGAGCAGCACCTGACGGCGGCAGGTTTGCGCCTCGGCAAACGCCGCCATCACGTTGAGCTTGTACTGCTCCACCTGCAACTGCTGCGGGTTCTCGATGTTGTCGAGCAGGCGGCGCACCCGGCCGATATCGGCGGGATCGTAGAGCAGCAGCGCCTCGGCGGGGGTGCCATCGCGACCGGCGCGGCCGGTCTCCTGATAGTAGGATTCGATGTTCTTCGGAATGTCGTAGTGCACCACGAAGCGTACGTTGGGCTTGTCGATACCCATACCGAACGCCACCGTCGCCACCACTATCTCGATGTCATCCTTGAGGAAGGCATCCTGGGTCTGCTGGCGCAGCTCGAGCGGCAGCCCCGCATGATAGGGCGCCGCCTTGCAGCCGTGGCGGGATAACCGCTCGGCCACCTCCTCCACCCGGTTGCGACTGGAGCAGTAGACGATGCCACAGTTGCCCTTCTGGCTCTGCACGTAACGCAGCAGCTGCTCGGCCGCCTTGAACTTCTCCACCAGGCTGTAGCGGATATTGGGGCGATCGAAGCTGGCAGTGTGAATAAAGGGATCGTTGAGCTCCAAACGGTGGAGCATGTCGCTGCGGGTCGCCTCGTCGGCAGTGGCGGTCAGCGCCACCACCGGCACCTGCGGGAACCACTGTTTTAGCCGCCCCAGCGCCGCATACTCAGGCCGGAAATCGTGGCCCCACTGGGAGACGCAGTGCGCCTCGTCGATGGCGAACAGCCCGAGCGGCAGCTCGGCCAGTCGATCCATAAACTCGTGCTGCAACAAGCGCTCGGGGGAGACATAAACCAGCTTGATCTCGCCGCGACGCATGGCGGCAAAGTTCTGGATCATCTCCTCCCGACTGAGGGCCGAGTTGATGTAGACCGCCGCTACGCCGTTGGCGCGCAGGCTGTCGACCTGATCCTTCATCAGCGAAATAAGAGGAGAGACCACCACACCGAGCCCGGGCCGCAGCAGTGCCGGGATCTGGTAACAGAGCGACTTGCCGCCGCCAGTGGGCTTGAGCACCAGCGCATCGCGCCCCGCGACGATCTGCTCGATGATTTCGAGCTGACCCGGCCGAAACTGCTGATAGCCGAAGACCGCCTGCAGCAGGGCAAGCGGACTCTCTGGCTGAGGATCTGGCAGGGTTTCGGCAATCGCAGTCATGGGCTCTCCTTTGGGGTCGCCATTCTAAAGCAGCCGCCGCCCACAATAAACCTGCCATTGCGACTGTTAAGGAACTGTTGCAGACTGGCTGGAGTTTTTACTCGGCTTTGATGACAAGGATTGGGATCAGAGAATGAAACAGATGCTCAAGAAGATGGCGCTCAGTGGCATTGCCAACCTGTTTGCCGAGAAGATGCCGTTCAACAAGCTGATCGGCATGCAGGTGACCCACTACGACTTCGACAAGGTGGAACTGCGCATCAAGATGGACGACAAGCTGATCGGCAACCCTTTCCACAACATCCTGCACGGCGGCGTCACCGCCACACTGCTCGATGTGGCGGGCGGCATGATCGTCGCCGCCTCCTGCATCGACGAGCTGGAGGAGTTCTCCCCCAGCTATCTCAAGGAGCGCTTCGCCCGCCTAGGCACTATCGATCTGCGGGTGGATTACCTGCGCCCGGGACGCGGCAACGAGTTTATCGCCACCGCCCACATCATCCGGGCTGGCAGCAAGGTGGCCGTCGCCCGGATGGAGCTGCACAACGAAGAGGGCACCCACATCGCCTTCGGCACTGGTACCTATCTGGTGGGTTGAACCAAGTTAGTGCATAAAAACCACGCGGCTAATCTACTTTTAATCATTAGATTCCTTACCCCCTCTGGCCGAACAAGGTCCATACTGATAGTCGGGATTGTGTGCAGAGGGAGGATTGCAGGCGATGAGTGCGAAACTGGCCATCAAACCATCCAGAGCCTTGTTGACACAGCTCGAGTCCATGCTCGACGAGGTGCAGACACCCGAGTGTCGCCACTGGTTGGAACAGGAGCTTGAGGGGTATTCTCTCTCCTCACCCCTGCCTTGGTATCGCATCGTTCCCTGTCGGCAACGCGGTCACTTTCTGGATCTGAAAACGGGAAAATATTTGACCTGTCATATCAACAGTCAAACGCTATGCCAACGCGATCTGGCCCAAATTCAGTTCATTTATGCCCGTGAACCCGCCGCCCACTATTTGCTGCAACGCAATTCCGGTATTGAACCCTGGCCAGAACAGCTGCTGGAAGATTATCAGGAGCAGTTGATCCCCGGCCATCTATGCCTGCAAGCCTGGCATGAGCCCGTTATTTCATTACGTGCACAACTGATGGAGGGAATAGAACATTTCATTAGTGAGTACCCCAAGCACGCGGCCTTGCTGCCTCAACACAGTTTCAAGGCTTTGCGGCATCAGCACTGGCATATCTGAGTAAGCGCCTGGCGCGCAAGGAGGGCACCATAGACAAGACCCATAGCGAGATTGCCACAATCTAGAGTGCCGGAGTCAGGATCAGACTCCACCGATGGGCCACCGAGCGGTGGCCCTTTTAATGTCTGTGGGCTTGCTTCGACCCTGCATACATCAAGTCAGATCACTTGGCCAGGTAACAGGTCAGCAGCTAATGAAAAACCGAGTAACTGGAAGGAAAATGCAAAAAGGCCGCTCTATTGAGCGGCCTTTTCAAATTTGGTCGGTGTGAGAGGATTCGAACCTCCGACCCCTTCGTCCCGAACGAAGTGCGCTACCAAGCTGCGCTACACACCGATGTCTGCGGGACGGGAATTTACCGAAAGCCCAGACCCGACACAAGCCTTTTTTGCGTTTGGCAGGAAAAAAAGTGCCATTTGCTCAACTATTCAGCACTCTTTTCACCCGTTTACCGGACTGCAGCCAGCTGGTGACATTCCGGCAACCGGACGTCAGGCCAGGCGCAGGGATGCTGGCCCCAGCAGACGGCGCTGCCAGTCAGCCACAGTGCCATGCTCCAGCCAGTCGGCTGCATGCTGGCGCCAGTTGGGGGAGAGAGCAGGATTCTCCAGCAGCATCAGCAGATCCGCTTCATTGCGCACCTGATTGAACAGGATATCCGCCGTGCGCTTCACCGTCAGTTCGGGATAGGGTCTGTCTACCAGCTCCATGGCCGTGTCAGGCGCGATCATGCCCTCCTCCAGTACCCGCAGCAGCCAGCCACAACGGCCATTCAGCTGCATCACCTGCGACATCTGGCCATAGCCAAAGCGCTGGTTGAGCTTGAAGCAGGGGGATCTTGGCTGACTTATCTGGATCAGCGCCTCGCCGAGTCGATAGACATCGCCAATGCAGGCTTGCACCTCGGTCAGCCCGAGACCGGAGAGATTCTCGCCAAAGGCGGCAGGTTGCCAGGGTGTGCGTGGCGCAGGCAAGCCCAGCGCGGTTTGCCAGGTCTGCCACCAGAGATAGTGATCGGCCGGATAGTAGTGGAGCGCCCGATCCGGGCCACCGTGGTGGCGCTGGTCACACTGTTCATCCCCTTCCAGACCGGCAAAGGTACAGCGAACTGGTGCAGAGATCGGTTGCTTGTGAATGGCGCTGGTGAGGCCGGGCACCAGCTCGGTGCCACGACCGCTAAAAAGGGAGATCCGCATACTCATCCTCCAGGTTGACGAGAGTAGGCGGATCTTATCATGGCGTCAGACGACGGCCTGCATCTGGGTGGTCATGGCTATCTCGGCGCGACGGAGCTTCTCCGCCCTGGCCATCAGATACCAGCTGCCGAAGGTAAAGAGCGATACCGACAACAGGATCAGGCTGGCCACCGCGTTGATCTCGGGTTTCACCCCTAGCCGCACCGCCGAGAAGACCTCCATCGGCAAGGTGGTCGAGCCCGGGCCGGAGACGAAGCTCGCCAGCACCAGATCATCCAGCGACAGGGCGAACGACATCATGCCGCCTGCCGCCAGCGAGGGGGCGATCATCGGGATGGTGATCAGGAAGAACACCTTCCACGGCTTGGCGCCAAGATCCATGGCCGCCTCCTCGATGGAGAGATCCAGCTCCCGCAACCGCGCCGACACCACGATCGCCACATAGGCGGTACAGAAGGTGGTATGGGCGATCCAGATGGTCAGCATGCCCCGCTCGGCGGGCCAGCCCACCAGCTGGGCCATCGCCACGAACAGCAGCAGCAGCGACAGACCGGTGATCACCTCGGGCATCACCAGCGGCGCCGTCACCATGCCGCCGAACAGGGTGCGACCACGGAAGTGGGGAATTCGGGTCAGCACGAAGGCCGCCACCGTCCCCAGCGCCACCGCAGCGATCGCGGTGTAGAAGGCGATCTCCAGCGAGCGGAACACAGATCCGATCAGCTGCTTGTTATCGAGCAGGCCAAAGTACCACTTCAGCGACCAACCGCCCCACACCGTCACCAGCTTGGAGGCGTTGAAGGAGTAGATCACCATGATGATCATGGGCAGGTAGATAAACAGCAGCCCCAGCCAGAGCATCAGTTTGGCAAAACCGAAACGCTTCATCATGCCTTGCCCTCCAGCTCTTTGGCCTGGTTACGGTTGAAGAGGATGATCGGAATAATCAGCACCGCCAGCATCACTACCGCCAGCGCAGAGGCAACCGGCCAGTCGCGGTTGTTGAAGAACTCCTGCCACAGCACCTTGCCGATCATCAGGGTCTCAGGGCCGCCCAGCATTTCCGGAATAACGAACTCCCCCACCACCGGAATGAACACCAGCATGCAGCCAGCGATAATGCCGTTTTTGGAGAGCGGCACCGTGATCTGCCAGAACCGGGTCAGGTTGCGGGCCCCCAGGTCGGAGGCCGCCTCCAGCAGGCTCTGATCGTGTTTGACCAGATTGGCGTAGAGCGGCAGCACCATGAAGGGCAGGTAGGAGTAAACGATGCCGATATAGACCGCCAGGTTGGTGTTGAGGATCTGCAGCGGCTCGTCGATCACCCCGATCCCCAGCAAGACGCTGTTGAGCAGGCCGTTGTTACTGAGGATCCCCATCCACGCATAGACCCGGATCAGAATGGCGGTCCAGGTCGGCATCATGATCAGCAGCAGCAGAACGGTCTGGGTCTCCTTGTTGGCCCGGGCGATGGAGTAGGCCATCGGATAGCCAATCAGCAGGCAGAGCAGGGTGCTGACGAAGGCCATCTTGAGAGAGCCCAGATAGGCTGCGATATAGAGCTCATCCTCCTGCAGCAGCAGGTAGTTGCCCATGTTGAGCAGTATGGTGAGCTGATTGTCGGCCCAGCTCACCACGTCGGTGTAGGGCGGGATCGCCACATCCGCTTCAGCAAAACTGATCTTCACCACGATGACGAAGGGCAGCAGGAAGAAGAGGAACAGCCAGAAGAAGGGGATGCCAATCACCAGTCGGCGCCCCCCGACCCGCTTCAGTCGTTGCAAGAACTTCATGATTGCAGCACCACGCCGCTGTCATCTTCCCAGTAGAGGAACACCTGGTCATCCCAGGTTGGCCGCTTGCCGTGGCGTTCGGCATTGGCGATGAAAGCCTGAACGATTTTGCCCGAGGGCAGCTGGATGTGATAAACCGAGTGACCGCCCAGATAAGCGATGTCATAGACCTCACCCTTGGTCCAGTTGAAGTCCGGGTGCTCGATCTCCTCCGGCTTTTGCAGACTCATCAGCAGTTTTTCCGGCCGCAGGGCGTAGGTCACCTTCTTGTTCTCGGCGCGGGAGCTGATGCCGTGGCCCACATAGATGGGCTGCTCCAGATCGGCGCAGGCGATGGTGGCGTGGTCCTGCTCATCCTCCACCAGCAGGCCGTCAAACAGGTTGACGTTGCCGATGAACTCGCACACCAGCCGACTGGCCGGAGTCTCGTAGATATCCATCGGGCTGCCGATCTGCTCGATGCAGCCGAGGTGCATGATGGCGATCCGCTCCGCCATGGTCATGGCCTCTTCCTGATCGTGGGTCACCATGACACAGGTAACCCCGACCCGCTCGATGATCTCCACCAGCTCCAGCTGCATCTTGGAACGCAGCTTCTTGTCGAGCGCCCCCATGGGTTCATCCAGCAGCAACAGTTTGGGACGCTTGGCTAGCGAGCGAGCCAACGCCACCCGCTGGCGCTGGCCACCGGAGAGCTGATGCGGTTTGCGGCGGGCATACTGGGTCATCTGCACCAGCTTGAGCATCTCCTCCACCCGAGCATCGATCTCGGCCTTGGGCAGGCCATCCTGCTTGAGGCCAAAGGCGATGTTCTGGGCCACCGTCATATGGGGGAACAGGGCGTAGGACTGGAACATCATGTTGATGGGGCGTTCATAGGGGGGCATGTCGGTGATGTCGACCCCGTCGAGGAACAGTCGCCCCTCAGTCGGGCGCTCGAAACCGGCCAGCATCCGCAGCAGGGTCGATTTGCCGGAACCGGACCCGCCGAGCAGGGCGAAAATCTCCCCCTTGTGAATATTGAGAGATACGTTATCGACCGCCAGCGTTTCGTCGAACTGCTTGCTTACCCGATCAATTTTCACCAGCACTTCTTTGCGCTGCTGACTGCCCTCGAGGGCTTTCTTGTAGGCACTGGAGGCTATCGCCATTACCAAACTCCCCAACGTGATACCGGCCTTGCGGCCGATCCATAAAAGCGATTTGGCGCCCCCGAACGGGCACCAAGGTTAGGTACCGGACTTGATCTTGGTCCAACTCCGGGTGATTAGACGCTGTACCGAGCGGGGATGTGCTTCCTGCACATAGAGTCGCTCCAGCACGGCCTGAGGGGGATAAACCTCCTCATTGTTGCGCACCGCCTCATCCATAAACTCGCCCGCCCTTGAGTTGGGATTCGCGTAGCCCACATAGTCGCTGACCTTGGCGATCACTTCGGGCTGCAGGACGTAGTTGATGAGGGCGTGCGCCTCTTTGACATTGGTGGCATCGGACGGGATCGCCATCATGTCGAACCAGAGATTGCCCCCCTCTTTCGGAATGCTGTAGGCAATTTTCACCCCCTTGCCAGCTTCATCGGCGCGGGCAGCGGCTTGCAGGATGTCGCCGGAAAAACCGGCCGCCACGCAGATGTCGCCATTGGCGAGATCGCCGATGTATTTGGAGGAGTGGAAGTAGGCCACATAGGGCCGCACCTTGAGCAGCAGCGCCTCGGCCTGCTTGATATCCCCCGTCGCATGACTGTTGGGATCGAGCCCGAGGTAGTTGAGGGCAGCAGGGATCATCTCGTCGGCAGAGTCGAGGAAGGCGACGCCGCAGCGAGAGAGTTTCGCCATGTTTTCCGGTTCGAAGATGGTGGCCCAGGAGTCAATCTTGTCGACCCCCAGCACCGCCTTGATTTTGTCGACGTTGTAGCCAATGCCGTTGGTCCCCCACAGATAGGGCACCGCGTACTGATGACCCGGATCCACCTTGTCGAGCTGCTTGAGCAGCACGGGATCCAGGTTGGCCAGATTGGGCAGCAGGGATTTATCCAGCTTCTGGAAGGCTCCCGCCTTGATCTGCTTGGCCAGGAAATTATTGGAGGGCACCACCAGATCGTAACCGGTCCGCCCCGTCAGCAACTTGCCTTCCAGGGTCTCGTTGGAGTCAAACACGTCATAAACGGTCTTGATCCCGGTCGCCTGCTGGAAATCGCTGAGGGTGGTCTCACCGATATAGTCAGACCAGTTGTAGAAGTGCAGCACAGGGGCAGCCTGGGCCACATTCGCCAATCCCATGGTCAGCGCTATGGTTAGCAATCTGGTTGTATTCACGGTGTCAGTTCTCCTGTTTCAGTGGTTGACCGTCTGCGCATCCATTCGCGCGGCCCATCCGGATGGATGGCATCACTACCCTCCCGGCCGAACTGCGGACCGGGAGGGGCATTCGTTACTTACTTGCCGGACTTGATCTTGGTCCAGCTGCGGGTCATCAGACGCTGCACCTTGGCCGGCAGATCCGGGAAGGTGTAGATCTTCTGCAGGGTCGCCGCATCGGGGTAGATACCCGGATCGGTGCGGATCGCCTCATCCACCAGCGGGGTCGCCGCCTTGTTGCCGTTCGGGAACTGCACCACGTTGGTGATGTTGGCGATCACCTCGGGCTTCATCAGGTAGTTGATGAAGGTGTGGGCCGCCTCGACGTTCTTGGCATCCGCCGGAATGGCGATCATGTCAAAGAAGCTGCCTGCCCCCTCTTTCGGAATGGTGTAGGTGAGCGCGACGCCATTCTTGGCCTCGGCTGCCCGCGCCTTGGACTGCTGCAAGTCACCAGAGTAACCGACCGCTACGCAAAGGTTGCCGTTGGCCAGATCCGAGATGTACTTGGAGGAGTGGAAATAGGCGGTATAGGGACGGATGGAGAGGAACAGCTCCTCAGCCTTCTTCAGCTCGGCCGGTTTCTGGCTATCCGGTTTGAAGCCCAGATATTGCAGGGCAGCCGGCAGCATTTCGGTCGGTGAATCGAGGAAGGAGACGCCACACTCTTTCAACTTGGCCATGTTCTCCGGCTTGAACACCAGATCCCAGGAGTTGACCGGGGCATCGGCCCCCAGCACGGCTTTCACCTTCTCGGCGTTGTAGGCATAGCCGATGGTGCCCCACAAATAGGGGATGGAGTACTGGTTGCCCGGATCGCTCGGCTCGAGCGCCTTGAGCAGGTCGACATCCATGTTTTGCCAGTTGGAGAGCTTGGACTTGTCCAGTTTCTGGAACACGCCCGCCTTGATCTGCTTGGCCAGGAAGGGGTTGGATGGCACCACGATGTCGTAGCCAGAACTACCCGCCAGCAACTTGGCTTCCAGCACCTCGTTACTGTCGAACACGTCATAGACCACCTTGATCCCCGTCTCCTTCTGGAAGTTATCCAGGGTATCCGGTGCTATGTAGTCGCTCCAGTTGTAGACGTGCAGCACCTTCTCTTCAGCCATTGCTCCGGCACTTGCCATGACCAGAGCCACAGAGGCAGCGATCACTCCTGTTTTGAAAGACATCATCCTTGTCTCCTAAGCAAATTGTATGCGCATGCCAACCTGCCCGACCCGCCTCAACCCTTCAGCTTTGCGGCTGTCAGATCCAGACTACGCCTGGCCAGATCGACCAATTCATCAACCTGTTCCTCGGTGATGACCAAGGGGGGCGATATGATCATGGTATCGCCTACCGCCCTCATCACCAAGCCATTGTTAAAGCAGAACTCCCGGCAAGTCATCCCCGCATTTGCCTGAGCCGGGAAACGCCGGTTGGTCTGCTTGTCCTCAACGATTTCCAGCGCGGCGACCAATCCTTTGCCTCG
Source organism: Aeromonas sp. FDAARGOS 1419 (assembly GCF_019047045.1). Taxonomy (NCBI): domain Bacteria; kingdom Pseudomonadati; phylum Pseudomonadota; class Gammaproteobacteria; order Aeromonadales; family Aeromonadaceae; genus Aeromonas; species Aeromonas sp. FDAARGOS 1419. The sequence goes on along the minus strand of NZ_CP077209.1, from coordinate 3,663,670 downwards.
GGTTTCTCCCACCAGCGGATGATCGGCCAGCTCCGCCCAGCGGCGCTGCAAATAGGGGCCGATAGTATCATGCACTCGCTTAACTATGCTCTCTTTCTGCATAAGCTGGATATTGGCCACCGCCACGGCGCAAGAGACCGGATGACCCGAGTAGGTGAAGCCGTGGTTGAACTCGCCCCCCTCCTCCACCAGCCCCTTGGCAACCCGGTCACTCACCATCACTGCGCCGAGCGGCAGATAACCGGAGGTGATCCCCTTGGCCAGACACATCAGGTCCGGCTTGATGCCAAACCCTTCGCTGGCAAACCAGTGGCCGGTACGGCCAAAGCCGCAGATCACCTCGTCGGCGATGAGCAGGATGCCGTATTGATCGCAGATGCGCTGGATCTCCGGCCAGTAGCTGTCGGGCGGAATGATGACGCCGCCCGCCCCCTGGATCGGCTCGCCGATAAAGGCAGCCACCTTGTCCACCCCCAGCTCCAGAATCTTCTGCTCCAGCTGACGGGCCCGCTCCAGCCCGAACTCGTGGGCACTCATCCCCTGCCCCTCACCGAAGTGGTAGGGCTGATCGATGTGCACTATGCCGGGAATGGGCAGACCACCCTGGGCATGCATCCCCTTCATACCGCCCAGACTCGCCCCCGCCACGGTGGAGCCGTGATAGGCGTTATGGCGACTGATGATCACCTGTTTGTCAGGCTGACCCTTGCTGGCCCAGTAATGGCGCACCATCCGCAGCACGGTATCGTTGCACTCGGAGCCGGAGCCGGTGAAGAAGACGTGGTTGAGGTGGGCTGGTGTCACCTCGGCCAGCAGGGTAGCCAGCTCGATCACCGGCGGGTGAGCGGTCTGGAAGAAGAGGTTGTAGTAAGGCAACTGCTGCATCTGGCGGGTAGCGGCATCCACCAGCTCCTGGCGGCCATAGCCCATATTGACGCACCACAGGCCCGCCATGCCGTCGAGAATGCGTTTGCCCTCGGAGTCTTCCAGATAGACACCGCTGGCGTTGGTAATGATGCGCGAACCCTTCTTGTTCAGGGCCTGAAAATCGGTAAAGGGGTGCAGGTGGTGGCTGGCATCCAGTTGTTGCCACTCACGGGTTGTCTGCTGCATTTGTTGCTCCTCGGTTCCTTCGATTTAGCAAGATTCAGTCGTCAAATAGTCAGGTGAGTCGGCACGTTCGCAGCCACAGTCACTCACGGCGTGTCTGCTGCATTCGCTACTCCCCTGCGCCTTCGATTTGGCAAGATTCAGTCGTTAATCAATCCAGGTGGCAGCGCTCTTTCGGCCACAACCACTCACAGGTGGCTGCCGCCACCTGACTCACGTTCCGGTCTGTTCGATACAGGGATCGGGGAGGCCGACTCCGACCTCCCCGTTACAGGGGGATCAAACGTTCAGCAGCAAGAACTCCCGCTCCCAGCGACTGATCACCCCGAAGTAGGTTTCGTACTCTTTGCGTTTAACCGCGACGAAGGCGCGGGTGAAGCGCTCCCCCAGCATCTCCTTGATGGGCTCGCACTGTTCGAGATGGCTGAGTGCCTCCTCCAGCGAGCGGGGCAGGCTGTAGGGCAGGTCATAGGCGCTCGACTTCATCTCCGGCAGCGGCTCCAGCTTCTCCATCATGCCGAGATAGCCACAAGCCAGAGTGGCGGCCAGCGCCAGATAGGGGTTGGCATCGGCACCGGCGAAGCGGTTCTCCACCCGCCGCGCGCTCGGGTCGGAGAAGGGCACCCGCAGGCCGCAGGTGCGGTTCTCAACCCCCCACTGGACGTTGCGCGGCGCGCTCTCGCCAAAGGTGAGGCGGCGGTAGGAGTTGACGTTGGGGGCCAGCAGGGCGGTCACCGCCGGGGTGTATTTCTGCAGACCGGCGATGAAGTGCATGAACTGTTCGCTGTTGCCGCCATTCGGGGTACCGAACAGGTTGTGGCCGTTCACATCTTCCAAACTCTGGTGGATGTGCATGGCCGACCCCGGTTCGTCGCTCATCGGCTTGGCCATAAAGGTGGCATAGATACCGTGGCGGTGAGCGGCCTCACGCATGGTGCGCTTGAACAGGAACACCTGATCCGCCAGATCGATGGCATCACCATGCAGGAAGTTGATCTCCATCTGGGCGGCGCCCGACTCGTGGATCAGGGTGTCCACCTCCAGCTCCTGCGCCTCACAGTAGTCATACATGTCTTCAAAGATGGGGTCGAACTCGTTGACTGCATCGATACTGAACGACTGGCGGGCGGTCTCAGGGCGGCCGTTGCGACCGACCGGCGGCACCAGCGGATAGTCGGGGTCTTCGTTGCGGGTGACCAGATAGAATTCCAGCTCGGGCGCCACCACCGGCTTCCAGCCCTGCTTCTCGTAAAATGACAGAACCCGACGCAGCACGGAGCGCGGCGCTATGTCGATCAGCTTGCCGTTGACGTCGAAACAGTCGTGGATCACCTGTGCAGTGGGCTCCAGCGCCCAGGGGACAAAACGGATGGTGTTGGGGTCGGGATAGAGCTGCATGTCCCGCTCCAGCGGGTCGATCATGCTGTCGTCATCCGGATATTCGCCGGTCACCGTCTGGGTGAAAATCACCTCGGGCAGACGCATGCCCCCTTCGCGCAAAAACTTGTTGGCTGGGATGATCTTGCCCCGGGCGTTGCCGGTGAAATCCGGGAACAGGCACTCCACTTCCGTGATGCGATTGCTCTCCATCCAGCCTTTGATACTGTCCATGTTAAACCCCGACTTTACGGTTGCCATTGGCAAGGGTGTCTAATATATGGAACACCCTTGTTATAAAATTGTAATCAACATCACCATAAAAGCCCGCCATCAAGGGCAATGTCAAGCGGGCGTGTTTAAAAAACTATAAATAACGGCGTATATAATGACCAAGGCGGCACCAAATACTAAACACTCAAATCCGTACGAAGCCCACCCTTCTCATCGTTGCAAAGGCGATGCCAACAGAGGGTGAAGCAGGCGCCAGATCCCGACCAATCCCCCGCAGGAACGGACCATTTTTTTGCAAGGGCGCACAATCCTTATCCTATTTGCTTTGCTTGGCTGCATTTTTTTGGTACAAGGCCCGCCCTGATTTGCACTCTCTTGCATGAAACAGGTGCAAATCGGGATACAAGGGCTTGGTCTGTAGGCAGACAGCCCCCATAAACAGGGATAATTGGGTTAGTAAACTGACTGGTAGTTAATCGTATGTGTGATTTCATGACTGAAGACCAACTGGCCTTTTACAAGGGGCAGATCGAGCGACAGATCGTCGAGCTCGAAGAGCGCCTGAACTCCCAGGCCAGCCAGGCCATCGCCACCGACACCAACGAGATGGCTGATGAAATTGACCGTGCCAGTATCGAGGAAGCCCGCCGTCTGGAGCTGAACCGCATCGAGCACGACAAGCTGCACCTGCGCAAGCTGCGGGGCGCATTGAAGCGCATCAGCGAAGGGGATTTTGGTTACTGCGAATCTTGCGGTGACGAGATCTCCCTCAAGCGGCTGCATGCCCGTCCGGAATCCCGTTTCTGCGTCGAATGCCAGAGCACCAAGGAATTTAACGATACCCACGTGTTCCGTCGCGTCGCCTGATTCTTCGAAGAACCGTCACCATTCTGGTGCAACAGACGCCAGCAAGACAGGGCCCCGCGCTCAAACCTTGCACAACGCCTCGCAGCAAGATGGTGACAAGTTCTGTTAGACTCCGGACACCTTCCGGAATCTACAGGAGAACAGAGAGTGAAATGGCTCATCAAGCTGTGTTTGTGCCTGCCACTGCTGGCACAAGCACAGGTTCTGACGGTCAAGGTCCCCAGCCGTCCCGTCAACAATCTTGACCAGGAGTACCAGTACAAGCTGCTGGAACTGGCCCTGACCCGCTCCGGGCAACCCTTTCGCATCCAGCCTGTCGAACTCGACCTCAACCAGTTCACCCTCCAGCAGCAGCTGAGCAAGGGCAAGACCATCAACGTCTTCTGGATGGGCACATCCAGCGTACTCGAATCCTCCCTGATTGCCGTCCCCATTCCGCTGTTTCGCGGGCTGGAAGGATTGCGGCTGTCCTTCATCCACGCGGATGCTCAGGAGAAGTTCAACCAGATCAATACCCTGGCCGACCTCAAACAGCTGAAGGCGGCGCAAGGGGTCGGTTGGGCCGATAACAAAATTCTGGAAAATGCGGGCATCCCGACCTTCTCCGGCCGATACAGCAGCCTGTTTCGCCTTATCAACGACGGCGACAAGATCGACTTCTTCCCTCGCGCCCTGGTGGAGATCTTCGCCGAGCGCAGCGAGCTGGTGGCGCAGTATCCCAACCTCGCTATCGAGCAGCATCTGCTGATCCGCTACCCCTTCGCCCAGTTCTTCTTCGTCAGCCCCGAATACCCCAAGCTGGCCAAGGCGATTCAGACCGGGCTGGAGCGGGCCTATGCCGATGGCAGCTTTATGAAGTTCTTCAATGACAACCCCAAGATCCGCGAAGCGCTCGCCAGCGCCAACCTCGATCAGCGGGTCACCATCGCCCTGCCCAATCCGGATATGACCCCGTTGCTAAAATCCATTCCGGCCCAATATTGGGAGTATCCACCGCAGGGATAAGCATCGCGAGCGCCTGACCACGAAGGTCAGGCAGCGAGAACACAGTGCGCCAGGGAGGTGCCATGAAGGGAATCCAGGAGTGGTTTGCGCAGTACGGCCAGAGCCATCGCCATCCGACAAACGTCGCCATCCACAAACTGGCGGTGCCGGGCATCTATCTCTGCTCGCTGGCGCTGCTCTGGTGTCTGCCACACGGGCCCTTGCCAGAGCCCCTCAACTGGGCGGCAGTGGCAGCCATTCCGGTGCTGCTGTTCTATTTGCAGCTGTCGTTTTCGCTGTTCGCGGGGATGGCCGGACTGACCGCGCTCGGGCTGGCCTTCTGCCACCAGTGGCAGGGGCCGCTGCTGTGGCCCTCGGTGGCAGCGTTCGTGCTGCTCTGGATAGCCCAGTTTGTCGGCCACAAGATCGAGGGCAAGCGCCCCTCCTTCCTCGCCGACCTGCAATTTCTGCTGATAGGCCCCGCCTGGGTGCTTGCCAGCCTCTATCGTCGCCTGGGCATTCCCTATTGAGGAATGCCGGGCCAACAGGAGAGACCATGACACATAACCACACGCGACATAACGCCCTGCGCCGCGCCCTGCCCCTGCTACTGGGGGCCCTGTTTGCCGGCCCGGCGCTGGCCGACAAGGCTGATACCGTCGGTGAAGTGAGCACCGCCTTCAAGCTGTTTGGCCCCAACCACAAGATCCTGGTGGAGGCGTTCGACGACCCGCGCATCGACGGCGTCGCCTGCTATCTGGCGCGCCCAAAGACCGGTGGTGTAAAAGGCGGGCTGGGACTGGCGGAAGATCCCTCCCACGCCTCCCTGTCGTGCCACCAGATCGGCCCCATCGCCCTGCCCGAAAAGCTGAAAGCGGGGGAAGAGGTGTTCGATGTCAGCACCTCGCTGGTGTTCAAGGAGCAGAAAGTGGTGCGTTTTTACGACAAGAAACGCAATGCACTGGTTTACCTGACCTACAGCACCAAACTGGTGGATGGTTCGTACAAGAGTGCAGTCAGCGCCGTTCCCATTATGCCGTGGGGACAATAACCAGCCGGTTTGTCCGGTGATAGCTGACCCATTTTGTTGTAATTTGACGACACACACGCTGCGGAGCAAATACCATGAAAGTCGCCGTATTCAGTACCAAGAGCTATGACAAAGAGCATTTCAACCAGGCCAACAGCCAGTACGGCTTCGACCTGGAGTTTTTCGATGTGCGGCTGGAGGCCAAAACGGCCCGACTGGCTCACGGCTTCCCTGTGGTGTGTCTGTTCGTCAATGACGATGCTGACCGCGAGGTATTGACCGAATTGGCCGCCAACGGTACCCAGGTGATTGCCCTGCGCTGCGCCGGTTACAACAACGTGGATCTGGCCGCCGCCAAAGAGCTGGGGCTGAAAGTGGTGCGGGTGCCCGCCTACTCCCCCGAGGCGACTGCAGAACACGCCGTCGGCATGATGATGTGCCTCAACCGCCGCATCCATAAGGCTTATCAGCGCACCCGCGACGCCAACTTCTCGCTGGAAGGGCTGGTCGGCTTCAACATGCATGGCAAGACCGTTGGCGTCATCGGCACCGGCAAGATCGGTCTGGCCGCCCTGCGCATCCTCAAGGGGTTCGGGGTTCGCCTGCTGGTCAACGATCCTTACCAGAATCCGGCAGCTATCGAGCTGGGAGCCGAGTACGTGGATCTCGATACTCTGTTCCGCCAATCCGACATCATCAGCCTGCACTGCCCGCTGTTCAAAGAGAACTACCACCTGTTGAACAAGGAGGCATTTGCCAAGATGAAGGACGGGGTGATGATCATCAACACCAGTCGTGGCGGCCTGCTCGACTCCAACGCCGCCATCGAGGCACTCAAGACCTCCCGTATCGGCGCACTGGGGCTGGATGTCTACGAAGAGGAAGAGGATCTCTTCTTCTCCGACAAGTCCAACGAGGTGATCACCGATGACGTGTTCCGCCGCCTGTCTGCCTGCCACAACGTGCTGTTCACCGGCCATCAGGCGTTCCTGACCCGCGAGGCACTGCACGCCATCGCCGATACCACCCTCGGCAATATCCGCGCCATCGAGAGCCAGGGCCGCTGCGACAACGAAGTGGAATAAGGGCTCGCCCTCTCTTCGTCACGCGCCGGGTTGTGAGACCCGGCGCCTTCGGGTAGGCTAGCCCCCCTTTTTTATTCAGGAGTCTGGCGCCCATGTTTATCGGATTTGATTACGGCACCTCCAACTGTGCCGTGGCCGTGATGGAACAAGGTAGCCCCAGGCTGCTGAATCTTGGTGCATCCCGCTATCTCCCCTCCACCCTGCATGCCCCCCACCGGGATGCTATCGCCGGTCTGCTGGCCGAAGGGCTGGCCCCCGCCCAGCAGGCGGAGTACCTCAAGCTGCGTGGCCCCGTGGTCACCCGCGCCCAGATGGTTCGCCGCCAGATGCGCGAAGAGGGACTGATCGACGAGCTGAGCTTTGGCGGCGCTGCACTGGAGCGCTATCTGGAAGAGCCGGACGACGGCTACTACATCAAGTCACCGAAATCCTTCCTCGGTGCCTATGGCCTCAAGGCTCCCCAGATCGCCCTGTTTGAAGATATCGTCTGCGCCATGATGCTCCATGTCCGCCAGCAGGCGGAGCAGCAGCTCGGTGCCCCGATCCGCCAGGCGGTGATCGGTCGACCGGTCAACTTCCAGGGTCTGGCGGGGGAAGAGAGCAACCAGCAAGCTATCGCCATCCTGACCGAGGCGGCCCGTCTGGCCGGTTTCGAGCAGGTGGAGTTCCTCTATGAACCGGTGGCCGCCGGGTTTGAATTCGAGGCGCGCCTCACCGAAGACGCCGTGGTACTGGTGGTGGATATCGGCGGCGGTACCACCGACTGCTCCATGCTGCGGATGGGTCCCAGCTACCGCGATCAGCTGGATCGCAGCGGCGATCTGCTCGGCCACAGCGGCCAGCGGATCGGTGGCAACGACTTCGACATCCGCCTGACGGTGGAGGGGATGATGCCGCTGCTCGGCATGCACGAGACCCTCAAGACCGGCAAGCCGCTGCCCCACCCGCTGTTCTGGGATGCGGCTGCCATCAACGACGTCAGCGCCCAGAGCCGCTTCTACAGCCTCGACACCGCCCGCCAGCTGCAGGATCTGCAGCTCGACAGCCAACCCGGCAGCAAGTTGGGGCGTCTGGCCAGCCTGCGGGCCCACAAGCTGAGCCACCAGCTGGTGTGGCGCGCCGAGCAGGGCAAGATCGCCCTATCGGAGCAGGAACTCAATCGCCAGTCGCTGGCCGAGCTGGAAAAAGGGCTGGAAGCGGAGCTGACCCGCGAACAGCTGGCCAACGCCTCGGCCCTGCTGCTGGAAAAAATTGGCGAGCTGATGGACGAAGCGATTGCCGCTGCCGGTGTGCAGCCGGATCGCATCTTCGTCACCGGCGGTAGCGCCCGCTCGCCGCTGATCGCCAGCTTTATCCGCCAGAAGCTCCCGTCCATCCCGCTCGAGGGTGGCGATGACTTCGGCTCGGTGGCCGCGGGTCTTGCCCGTTATGCCGAGCGGCTGTTCGCCAACTGAGCCCTGAGGCCGCGTTAATCGATGGCAACATCACCCGGGTGTTGCCATTAAGCGACAGTCGTGCGGGACAAGGGGCGACAGAAGCGGTCGGTCGTCCCCTCTCCCGCCCTGCTCCCGACAGCCCAAAAAGGGTATTCTTGACGCTCCCCCAACCGGAGCCCCCTCATGCCCAGATTGCCCTTTTTGCTGATCCCCCTGTTACTGCTCGCTGGCTGCAGCTCGACCGCTTTTGTTCAGCAAGATCTGCAACACCACCACTGGGTACTGAGCAAACTGGATGGCGAACCGATCGAGGCCCCCCGCGACAATCCCCCCGATTTCGAGATCGGCGAGCACTTCACCGTCAACGGCATCGCCGGTTGCAACCGCTACTTCGGTCAGGGCCATCTGGAAGATGACAAACTGTGGGTCACCAGTCTGGGCAGCACCGAAATGGCCTGCATGCCGCCGCTCGACACCATAGAACAGGCCGTACTGACCACCCTGACCGAGGGTGCGACCCTGAGCGGCACCAGCCAGAACCTGATCCTGCAGGGCAAACAGCACCGTTTGGAATACACCTTGCGCGACTGGGTGTTCTAGCGCTCACAAAGCCGCATCACAAACAGGAACATGTTGTCCGGCTGTGGCACAATATGAGGCAGAGTTCGCAACGGAGGCTGCCTCAGCCATGTCGATGGATCGCCTGTTTGACAAGATCAAACAACTCCCCACTATTCCCAAGCTGCTGCACGAGTTGATGCAGAGCTTCAACGACGAGAATGCCCGCATCGACGAGATTGCGGCCAAGATCGCCATGGATCAGGTGATCAGCGTCAAGGTGCTGCGGATGGCCAACTCGGCCGCCCTGCGCCGGGGCAACGAAGTGACCTCCATCGAACAGGCGGTGATCCGGCTCGGCTTCAACCGGCTGCGCTCCGTGGTGGTCGCCTCCGGCATCATCGGCACCTTCAAGGCCCCGCCCAGCTTCGACAAGAACAAGTTCTGGACCGAGACCTTCCAGGTCGCCACCATAGCCCGAACCCTGGCCCAGGAGGCCAAGGTGATGGATCCCGAGACCGCCTTCACCTGCGCGTTGATCCACAACATCGGCGAACTGCTTATCCAGAGCACCTTGCCGGAGGAGGCCGAGCTCATCAACATGGCGATCCAGAACGGCAGCAGCCGGGTCGAGGCCCAGCGGGAGATGCTGGGCTACGACTATGCCCAGCTCGGTGCCGAGCTGGCGCGGCGCTGGAACCTCTCTGAGGCCTTCGTCGATGCCATCTCCCAGCAGCTTGACCCGCTCTCCCACGATCCGGTCAGCAAGGAGGCGGTGCTGATCCGCCTCGCCGTGTTTATCTCCTTCGCCTGGAACGCGGGCGTGCCTGCCCAGGCCATCATCGCCCGCTTCCCCAAACCGCTCGCCGACCAGTTGGGACTGGATCCCAAGTCGCTGGCAGGCCAGCTCGAAACACTGCATGAACAGGGTAATGCCCTCGCCGATCTTCTGACTCAATAAGCATCATGACCCATCCGTTTCTGTTTCATCCCCAGGTGGCGCCCTGGTTCAAAGAGAGCGCCGACGCACTGCAATTGACCCTCTTTAGCGAGCTGGATGCGCCGATCCGCGAGGTGTGGCTGCGCCACGAGCCGGATAACGAGGAGTACCTGATCCCGATGACAGCGGTCTCCACCCGCGATCGGCTGCAGGTGTGGCAGGCGACCCTGCCGCTCATCAAGGGACAGGATATCCACCTCTACAGCTTCAAGTGCCTCACCGACGAGGAGCAGTGGTGGCTGCACGGTGCGGGCGTCAGCGCGTCCATGCCGCCACGGGAACAGCATTTTCGCTTCAACAGCCTGCACCAGCCACCGGCCTGGGTGCAGGATCAGGTGTTCTACCAGATCTTCCCCGACCGTTTCTGCAACGGCGATCCGTCGCTGAGCGTCAAGCATCACGAGTACGAATATCGCGGCAAAGCGGTGATCAGCAAGGCGTGGGGCGAGCCGGTCAGTCGCCACGAAGAGGGCCACGGCGCCTGCGAATTTTACGGTGGCGATCTGGCGGGGATCGATGCCAAGCTCCACTACCTGCAATCTCTCGGGGTGACGGCGCTCTACCTCAACCCCATCTTCGATTCGCCGAGCAACCACAAGTACGACACTCAGGACTACTTCAAGGTGGATGCCCACCTCGGCAGCAACGAGCAGTTCGCCGAGCTGACCCGCAACCTGCACCAGCGCGGCATGAAGATCATCCTCGATGCAGTGGTCAACCACACCTCTACCGAGCACCCCTGGTTCTGCCCGCCACTGGGAGCCCAGAGCAACCCGGACTCCCCGTGGCGCAGCTTCTACACCTTTGACAAAGAAGGGGATTATGTCAGCTGGAAGGGCATTCGCAGCCTGCCCAAGCTCGACTTCTCCTGCGAGAAGGTGCAAGACGCCGTCTATCGGGCCGACGACGCCATCCTCCGTTACTGGATGCGCGCACCCTACCAGATCGATGGCTGGCGCTTCGACGTCATCCACATGCTGGGGGAGCGCGGCACCGCCGAGGGCAACCGCAGCCATGTGCGCGCCATTCGCGGCGCGGTGAAGCAGGAGAACCCGGACGCCTATGTGCTCGGCGAACACTTCTTCGAAGCGAGCCAGTGGCTGCAAGGGGATCAGGAGGATGGCGCCATGAACTACTACGGCTTCGCCCACCCGATCCGCGCCTTCCTGGCTGGCAAGGATATCGCCTACCACCCCATCAAGATCAGCGCCGAAGAGCTGGATCGCTGGCTCAAGCTGGCGCGGGCCCATATCCCGTTCAAGAACCAGCTGGCCCAGTTCAACCTGCTGGACAGCCACGATACCGCCCGTTTCCTCCATCTGCTGGGCGAGGACAAACAGCGGATGCAGCTGGCCGCCACCCTGCTGCTCACCTATATCGGTGTGCCGTCTATCTACTACGGCGATGAAGTGGGACTCTCCGGCGGCAACGACCCGGACTGCCGCCGCTGCTTCCCGTGGGATACCACAGACTGGGATCACGTGCTGCACGACCACTATCGCCGGCTGATCCAGATCCGCCGCCAGCGCCCCTCGCTGCGCCGTGGCGATATCCAGACCCTCTACGCCGGGCCCCACAGCTATGTGTTCGCCCGTACCCTGCAAAGCGATCAGGTGGTGGTGGCCTGCAACCGCCATCCGAGCGAGCCGCGCACCATCAGCCTGCCTCTGTGGCAGACCGCCAGCCCCGCCAGCCGCTTCACCGACGCCTTCAACGGCGAGAAGTTCGAAGTGGTGCAGGGCGAGGTGCAGCTCACCATCCCCGCCAACTCGGCCCGGGTGCTGATCTCCAGCTGAGTGGGCAACTGACATGCTGAAAAACAAAACCGGAGCCCAAGGCTCCGGTTTTTTATTCCATTCAATCCACCATGACGTTTGGATCTTTGCCTGCCGCCATCAGTAATTGATGCTGACGTAGGGCACTTCCGGCACCTGCCAGCGCTGCTTGAGGTAGACGGTGAGCACGAAGAAGAAGTTGGCCAGCAGGTTGGCGAAGCGATAGAGAATGGGATCGAAGGCCACCCCGCTCTCTTCCAACCGGACCAGCAGCCGCACCACCTTCTTGCTGCCACAGCGGCACAGATGGAGGGTGGGAATGGGCTGCGGCCCCTGCGGCAGCACGAAACCGGTGACGCTGCCGCGACTCGCCTCGTTGTAGTGGTCGTAACGGGCCTTGAGCCACTCAAGGTCTGCATCGAAGATCCCCAGCTTGCCGCGTACCGAGCCGTTTAGGTTGTAGATAAGTCGCTGCAACGCCGCGAGATCCGCCAGCATGGGCTCGGTATCGGCATCCGGCGCAAGGTGTGACAGCACGGCCCCGACCTGACAGCAGAGCTCGTCGGTGGCGATTTCAAAATCACATTTGAGCGAGGTTTCGAAGATAAAGGGGTAGCAGAGCTCGCGCTTGTCTCTTGGCTTCTTGGGGTTCATGGGGCAACCGGATTGGAGAAAAGGCCAGTTTGCCAGCCCCGGGAAGGGCTGGCAAACGGCAGGTCATTACTTGCGTAACGCGCTGTGGTTCAGGCGTTCTTACTGGTGGGCTCGGTAGACGGCTGGAACTGGTTGATCATCCGTAGCGCCTCCAGCATCCGCTGGTTGAAGCTGGTGAAGCGATCGACCTGTGCAGGTTCCCCTTCCCCTCCCGCCGCCAACACGGCCGGGGTCAGCGCCTGTTGCTGGGATGGTGGCAGCAGGCTATCCGCCTGTTTCTGCACCTGATCCAGCTTCGGCAGATAGTCGGCAAACGGCTTGATCAGATCCTGCAGGGAGTGCGCCCCCTGATAGGTCTGGCTCAGCTTGACGCTCTGCTTGAGCTTGAGAGAGTAGGAGGCCAGCTGGCTGTCATCCAGTTTCAGCTCGCCCGCCTTGTCCAGCAGATCCTCGAAGTTGCCGGAGAAGAAGTTCCCCGCCAGCTCATCGATCCCTTTGACCAGCTTGCCGATGGACTCCATCTCGTCGCTGCTGAGCTCCCCTTCAAGCGAGAAGCTGAAGCTCTGGCTCGACTTGAGGCTGAACTGGCTGCCGCTCTCGCTGCTCTGGGACTTGGTCTGCCAGCTGTCGTTGAAGCGCAGCACCACCTTGTCGCCATCCTTGGTCTGGATCTCCAGATAACCCTGCTGGCGGCTGGCCATCTCGGCCTGCCCCATGTCGGTCGGAGAGACCTTGCCGAAGAACTCCTTCTCGAACTCCTCGAGCCCTTTCTGGATCAGCTTGTAGCTCTGATCGATACCGGTTTTGATATCGTCATTGTCAGTCGCCCACTTGCCGAGCTGCTTCTTCGCCTCGCCAAAGCCATTGTCGACCCCCTTGCGGGCCTGCTCCATCATCCCGGTCAGGTCGTCGTCAGACTTGCCATCGGCCCGCGCGGCACCGAGCCGTCCGGTCACGAACTGCAGCACGTTGTCCGCCACCGACTGGAAGTCAAACAGGGTCTCAGGGGTGATCTCTTCGGGCTCTTTCACCTTCGGCGCCTGATAACCCTGGCCGTTGATCTCCAGCGAGAACTGTAATGCCTGCTGGATCAGCACCTGCGCCCACTTGGGCGGCTTGTGCAAGGAGACAGCCTCCTCGCTCTTGACCTGTTTCTGCTCCGCCTGTTGGGGCGATTTGGGAGAAACACCCACTCCCTTGGGTTGGGCTGCGCCCACGCCTTCGATCTGCATAATGTGTCCTCCCACCATGCCTGTAGATCAGCTATCGGCCTGACTGAACACTTCTTGACCACAAAATGCTGGACAATCTGCCGCTGGCTTTTAAAATCGGGCCCCTTTGGGTGGCCTGTTGCCTTCCCCCGATTTCGACCCGGCCCGGCCGGTGTGCATGTGAGGTATTTATGACCCAGTCCCAACAGCCTTCCGCGAACGCTCCGGCGCCTAGAACCGCGGCCGACTATCAGGCCCAACTCGACGAAAAGCGCGCTCGCCTCACCGAGCTGTTTGCCGGCTTCACCCTCCCGGCGCTGGAAGTGCACAGCTCACCGGCGGAGTACTACCGGATGCGCGCCGAATTTCGCATCTGGCACGAAGGGGATGACCTCTTCCACTGCATGTATGCCCCGGCGACCAAAGAGATCATCAAGATAGACCACTTCCCTACCGCCAGCCGCCTCATCAACCAGTTGATGCCGCTGCTGCTGGAGGGGCTGCGCCCACACCCGGTGCTGCGCCGCAAGCTGTTCCAGATCGACTACCTCTCCACCCAGTCCGGCCAGATCATCGTCAGCCTGCTCTATCACCGCAAGCTGGAAGCAGAGTGGCAACAGGCCGCCGAAGCGCTGCAGGCCGATCTGCGCGCCAAGGGGTTCGAGCTGCAACTGATTGGCCGCGCCCACAAGCAGAAGATCTGTCTGGGGGATGACTTCGTCATCGAACAGCTCAACGTGGCGGGTCGCCAGCTCACCTACAAACAGGTGGAGAACAGCTTCACCCAGCCCAACGCCGCCATCAACGAACAAATGCTGGCCTGGGCGCTGGATGTGACCAAGGGGAGCGAAGGGGACCTGCTGGAGCTCTATTGCGGCAACGGCAACTTCTCCATCGCGCTGGCGCAGAACTTCCGCAAGGTGCTGGCCACCGAGATCGCCAAGCCGAGCGTCGACTCCGCCCAGTTCAACATCGCCGCCAACGGCGTCGACAACCTGATCATCCTTCGGATGTCGGCCGAAGAGTTCACCATGGCGATGCGTGGCGAGCGGGAGTTCAACCGCCTCAAGGGGGTCGATCTCAAGAGCTACCAGTGCAACACCATCTTCGTTGACCCACCCCGCGCAGGTCTGGACGATGCCACCGTCAAGCTGGTGCAGGAGTACGACAACATCCTCTACATCTCCTGCAACCCAGATACCCTGCAGGCCAACATGGCCGTGCTGGGCGAAACCCACGAAATCGCCCGTTTCGCCCTGTTCGACCAGTTCCCCTGGACCCATCACATGGAAGCCGGGGTCTATCTGCGCCGCAAGGCCGGTTGATTCAGGCAGACAAGAAAACAACAACAGGGCCGGATGGCCCTGTTTTGTTATTGACTGAACACCGGCCTCACTCCAGCCGGAAGTGACCCACGATCTCCCGCAGCCGGTCGTAGGTCTGCTGCATCGCCACGGAGCTGGCGACCGTCGCTTCGCTATTGTGGGTCAGCTGGCGGATCACTTCGGCGATGGCACTCATGTTGCGGTTGATCTCTTCGGCCACCGCGCTCTGCTGCTCCGCCGCCGTGGCGATATGGCTGATGAGATCGTTGATCTCCACTACTTCCCCTGCCATCAGATCCAGCGACTCGTTGACCCTGGTGGTGTTCTCGGCCGCCCCCTGACAGCTCTGCTTGGTGTTGCCCATGGCATCCACCACGGTGCGGGTGCCCCGCTGCAGACTGGCCAGCATGGTCTGGATCTCGGCTGTGCTCTGCTGGGTGCGGGCCGCGAGGGAACGCACTTCGTCTGCCACCACCGCAAAGCCACGCCCCTGTTCACCAGCGCGGGCCGCCTCGATGGCGGCGTTGAGGGCCAGCAGGTTGGTCTGTTCGGCAATGCTGCCGATCACCCCGAGCACTGAGCCAATCTGCTGCACATCCTGTTGCATCGCTTCAATGGAGCGGGCAGTGGCTTCCACTTCGTCCACCAGCGCCATCACGCTGGCCATTGCCTGATCTACCACCTGACGGGACTGGCTCGCCAGTTGCTGGCTCTGGCCGGTGAGCTGGGCGGTGCTGGCCGCACTCTCGGAGACGGAGACCGCGGTGCGGCTCATCTCGTTGATGGCGGTCACCACCTGCTCGGTCTCGCGTACATGGTCCGCCAGCAGGGACTGGGCGGCGCCGGTCTGGTTGGCCAGCCCCTCGATGCCGCTGTTGAGCTGGCCGCTCGCCTGCCGCACCTCCCCCATCATCTCCTGCAGCCGCTCGATAAAGCGGTTGATCCCAGCCGAGATCTGGCCCAGGTCATCCTTGCTGGTCACCGCCAGTCGGCGGGTGAGATCGCCGCTGCCGCGGGAGAGCTCCAGCACCAGATCCCGCAGCGAGAGGATGGGGCGATAGGCCACATTGAGCGCCAGCATCGCCAGCACCATCACCACGATCGCCACGCCGCACAGTGCCATGATGATCTGGCCGTTGAGGGCCCGGGTCATGGCACGGATGTAATCGAGGTCGATGTAGCCGGTCAGCGTCCAGCTGCTGCCACGAATATCCAGCTGGTTGGGGCGCGCTTCACTCTCCCCTTGCGGCTTGCTGTTATAGAGGCTGTTGCCCCGGCCGTCGGCCAGCGAGAAGTAGCGGCCATCGCCACTCATCTTCTCCAGCAGGCTTTTGAACTCGCTCATGTCGAGGTAGTAGAGATAGGCCGAATCGGCACCGCGTGGCACCAGTATGGTGATGACCGGCTTGCCATCCACCTGTTGCAGCGGGCTGACGGTGATCTGGTTGTTGGCGGCGGGGATCAGCTTGCGCAGGGCATCGACTTTGGCGCTGTCGTTGATGACCCCGTTCACGTCGAAGGCCATGTCGCCGATCACCTTGACGATGTTGTGAAAGCCGGTCTCTTGCAGAGTTTTCTTGACGTTGGTCACCCCGAAGTTGAGGTTGGCGGCCAGCAGGATTTTCTGATTGATGTCGCTGGCCAGCTTCTCTTTGACCAGAGTGATCTGCTCGGTGATGTTGTGGGTGGCCTGAGTACGAATGTAACCACTGATGAAGTGATTCACGCTGAGCCCGGCGGTGCCGATGGTGACCAGAATGGCCAGTAGCAGCAAGAGGTAAATCTTGACCTTGAATGGCATGGGTTCCCTCCAGAAGAGAGGGCTGGCAACGCCAACCCTCCCTGCCAATCGTTATTTCTTCTTGGCGTACTTCATGGAGTCCAGGGCCACCGCCAGAATGATGATGCCGCCCTTGATGATGAACTGCCAGTAAGGGCTGACGCCGATATAGGTCAAACCATAGTTGATCAGGGTGAAGATAAGTACGCCGGTGATCACACCTGCGACAGTTCCCACCCCGCCGGCAAACGACACCCCGCCCACCACGCACGCCGCGATGGCATCGAGCTCGTACATGAAGCCGAGGTTGTTGGTGGCACTGCCGATCCGGCCCGCTTCCAGCATGCCGCCGAAAGCGTAGAAGACCCCAGCCAGCGCATAGATCATCACCAGATTGACCGCCACGTTGACGCCGGAGACCTTGGCAGCCTCGGGGTTACCGCCGATGGCGAAGATGTTTTTGCCAAAGCGGGTCTTGTTCCACAGCACCCAGACAAAGACGCTGGCGATGGCCGCATAGAAGGTGAGATAGGAGAGCTTGAATCCTCCTATCCGGATAAACCCTTGGGCGAAGCTGGAGAAGCGAGGGTCAAACCCGGCCACCGGCGAGGCACCCACCGAGTCGAAGTAGAGGGAGTTGATACCGTAAACGATGATCATGGTGCCCAGAGTGGTAATGAACGGGGTTACGTTCAGGTAGGCCACGATCAGACCGTTGACCAGACCTATCAGGGCCCCCACCACGCACACCAGCAGGATCACCGCAGGAATGGGCACCTCCCCCAGCGTCGGGAATACCTTGTTGACGTTGGTCAGCGCCTGCAGCATGGTCGCAGCGATCAGCGCTGCCAGACCTACCTGACGACCGGCCGAGAGATCCGTCCCCTGAGTGATGATGATGCCCGCCACCCCCAGCGCTATGATGACCCGCACCGAGGACTGGGTCAGGATGTTGCTGAAGTTGGTGAGGCTCAGGAAGGAGGGCTCCTGGATCACGATGACCATGAGCAGCACCAGCAGCACCAGATAGATGGCGTTTTCCTTGAGCGCCTGCATCAGATTGAAATTTTTAGCCGACTCCATAAATGTCTTCCTGTCTCTAGAGGTACAGAGATGCCAGGCGCAGTATCTCGCTCTGGTCAGTTTCTTTGGTATTGACGATCCCGGCGACCCGGCCATTACTCATCACCATGATCCGGTCGGTGATCCCCAGCAATTCCGGCATCTCTGACGAGATGATGATGATCCCCTTGTCCTTCTTCGCCAGCTCCAGGATGAGCTGGTAGATCTCGAACTTGGCCCCGACGTCGATGCCGCGGGTAGGCTCGTCGAGCATCAGGATCTCCGGCTGGGTCAGCAGCCAGCGGCCGATAATCACCTTCTGCTGGTTGCCCCCGGAGAGGGAACCTATCTGGGTCTGCTGGGTCGGCGTCTTGACCCGCATGGAGTCGATCACCCACTGGGTATCGCTCTTCATCTTGTTGTCGCTGAGCAGCCCCATGGAGCCTTTGTAGCTGTCCATGTTGGCGATCAGGGAGTTGAAGGCGATATCAAGCCGCGAGTAGATGCCGGTGGAGCGGCGCTCTTCCGTCACCAGCGCAAAGCCGTTGCGGATCGCTTCGTGGGCGTTGTGGTTGGCCACCTCTTTGCCGTGCAGCTTGATGCTGCCCTGGCTGCGATCGCGAATGCCGAACAGAGTCTCGACGATGTCGGTGCGCTTGGCCCCCACCAGTCCGGCGATGCCGAGGATCTCCCCCTTGTGCAGGTTGAAGGTGATGTCCTGAATGGAGGGCTGGTTTTTCGCCGTCAGGTGTTCGATCTCGAGGATCACCTCTTTCGGCTGGTTGGTTTTTTCCGGGAAGCGCTGGGTCAGTTCACGGCCGACCATCATGCCGATGATCTGATCCATGGTCATGCCCTTGAGCGGCTGGGTTGCCACCCACTGGCCATCCCGCAATATGGTGATCTCGTCACAGAGCTGGAAGATCTCCTCCATCTTGTGGGAGATGTAGACGATGCCGCACCCCTTCTCCTTCAACTTGTTGATGATCTTGAAGAGGTGGTTCACCTCTTTCTCGGTCAGGGAGGAGGTGGGTTCGTCCATGATGACGATCTTGGCGTCGTAGGAGAACGCCTTGGCGATCTCGATCATCTGCATCTGGGAGACCGACAGGGTCGCGACCTTCACCTTGGGGTCGATGTCGATATCCAGCTCATCGAAGATGCGCTTGGTGTCGTCATACATCTTGCCGTGGTCGATAAACCACCCCTTGGTGGGGTAGCGGCCGAGCCACATGTTGTCCATCACGGTACGCTGCAGCACCAGGTTGAGCTCCTGATGCACCATGGAGACGCCATTTTCCAGCGCCTCTTTGGAGGAGGTGAAGTTGATCTCCTGCCCCTTGAAGAAGATCTTGCCCTGATCCTTCTCGTAAATGCCGAACAGGCACTTGAGCAGTGTGGATTTTCCCGCTCCGTTCTCGCCCATCAACGCATGCACAGAATGAGGACGGACCCGTAAATTGACATTATCGAGTGCCTTGACGCCGGGAAAGCTCTTACTGACGTCAATCATCTCCAACAGCCATTCTGATTGTTGCTGTGTTGTCATATCAGCCATCACATCTGGTTGAAAAAAGGGCAAGGGGATCTCCCTTGCCCTGGAGGAGGGAATTACTCGAATTGGGACAGGTTGTCTTTATCCACACCGACGTAGGCAACACGTACTACCTTGTCGACGATATTCCACTTGGTGCCTTCACCGGCCGGTTTGCCTTCAGCCAGATTCTTGGTCAGCTCGAAGGTGGCTTTGGCCTGGTTGGCCGCATCGTTCAGCACGGTACCCGCCATGGCGCCGCTCTTGACCATGGCCAGCGCTTCCGGCAGCGCATCGACGCCGAATACCGGAATGGCAGTCTTGCCCTGGGCTTTCAGTGACTCGACCGCACCCATTGCCATGCCGTCGTTGTTGGCGATGACCACTTCGATCTTGTTGGCGTTGGGGCCGGAGATCCAGGCGTCCATCTTGTCTTTCGCCATGGCGGTATCCCACATACCGGTATCCATGTGCAGTTGCTCGGTCTTGACGCCGCCATCGTTCAGGGTCTTGACCACGTAGGAGGTGCGCGCTTCGGCATCCGGGTGGCCCGGCTCCCCTTTCAGCAGCACGAACTGGATCACGCCATCCTTGTTCAGATCCCACTCCGGATGGGCTTTCCAGTGTTTGGCAATCAGCTGACCCTGGATGATCCCTGACTCCTTGGAGTCGGTGCCCACGTAGTAGGCCTTGTCGTAGCTGGCCAGATCGGTAGCGCTCGGCTCCTTGTTGTAGAAGACCACCGGGATATCTTCGCCACGGGCTTTCTCAATCACCACCGGGGCCGCAGCCGGGTCAACCAGGTTGATGGCCAGCGCCTTCACCCCTTTGGCCAGCAGCACGTCGATCTGGTCGTTCTGCTTGGACTGGTCGTTCTGGGAGTCGTTCATCAGCAGTTCCACCCCCGGAGTGGCTGCCGCCTCCTTCTCGATGGCCTTGCGTACGACCGCCATGAAGTTGTCGTCGTATTTGTAGACGGTTACCCCGATACGGGTGTCAGCCTGGGCATTGGCTCCAGCCATCATGCCCATCAGCAGGGCGGCAACTGTGGTCAGTTTTTTCATTATGTGTGCTCCGATGTGTCTATCTGTGTTGTAGGGTGGCGAGCAATTGAGCAAGCGCCAATCAATGTAATCAGTTTGTTGTCATTTCTTCTGTGATCATGACGACAAAATGAAAACGTTTACACTCTGTTACATTGAAACTTTATATTTATTTTTCAAATACATATAAATAAAAATCAAATTTGAGACTCAATCTTTCCCACAGCATTGAGGCTAGTCGTTACTGGTCTGTTGTCAAAATGGCGCACTGGCTAGACAGTCGCTTCAATAGCTGGATTAGCGGAGAGTGCAGCCCCAACGGTAACGACGCTCGAGCAGCTGATATTCGGGACGCACGCTCTGGCTCCAGGAGTCATCCCCACCCACCCCCATGTGGGCGCCATCGAGGCAGACCCACAGCCCCTCTTCGACCACCAGATCGCTCTGGTGACGAGCAGCGGCCAGCTGTTGCTGACTGAAGCGGCTGGCACTGAAATGGAAGCAGCCGTTTACTGTCGTGCTACCCAACTGCAACTGGCGGGTATCGCATCGCAAGCCGTTGTCGCTCGGGAAGATGTAAGGGGTGTGCATGGCCTCCAGCGGCAGGCTCCAGCGCCCCAGATCGGCGCCCAGCAGGCGATCCGGATAGTTCTCGTGCGGCCCACGCCCCAGCCATTCAGCTCGCGCCGGTACCTCGGCCAGATGAAGCAACAGACCGATCCGCGGCAGCGAAGGCAGCACCTGCGCCAGCTCGGTCTCTATCTCTAGGCTCATGGCGCCATCGTCGGTAAAGCGATGATGCCAGTGACTTACCAGCAGCAGCTCATCGTGGTGGAAGTAGCCATGACTGACCCGGATATCCCCTCCGGCGACCGCGATCCCTAAGCAGCGGTGTTGCCACTGACCGAGACCACAGCCCTGCCAGCGGGCAATCCAGGAGTTGGGGTCGGCGTGATCCGCTTCGCTGGTGCCGATGTCGTTGTCGAGCGGCGCGCGGTAGAAGTGATCCATGATCGGCGCCAGCAGCTGCTCCTGCCCCAATTTTTGCCAACTGGTGATACGGCCGCTCTGCTTGTCGAGCCACCACTGGCTGTTGGCGGCAGTGATCCGCCAGCCATCCGGCTGTTCGGTCAGGGTGGCGGCAGCGGCAGGAGCAGGCAGGGCAAGGGGGGTCGGCAGGGTGAACTGCTGACGGGCGACCTTGTGATCCGCCTGCGACCAGAGGGTGGCCTGTGGCTGAACGATCGCCAGATCGAGCCAGGCCAGTGAGCCTGCCGCAAAGGTGGGCAACGCCTCGCTCAGGGTCAACTCGACCACCCCTTGCGGCACCAGCATGAGGGAAACCTCCCCTTGCTGCTGCACATGGCCGTTCTCGCACAGCTGCCAGCAAAGCCGCTCGTTATCGGTGGAGCGGAACAAGTATTCGCTCTCGATCCGCACCCGCAACGGGGTGTGCTCAAGCAGAGTGAAGCGGAACGGCTGCTGGGCACGCTTTGCCTCGCACAGGGCTGGATGGGGGGTGCGATCCGGGAACAGCAGGCCGTTGCAGCAGAACTGGCGATCGTTTTGCACATCACCGAAGTCGCCGCCGTAGCCCCAGTAGTGGCGACCATCGGCGGTGTATTTGTCGAGCCCCTGATCGACCCAATCCCAGACAAACCCGCCTTGCAGACGTGGATGATCGCGAAACGCCTGCCAATAGTGGGCGTAGCCCCCCAGACTGTTGCCCATGCCGTGGGCATATTCGCAGAGGATCAGCGGCCGGTGCTCGCCAGGCAGGCCGATCCACTTGGCCAGCGCCCATTTGGGCACCGCCGGGAAGGGTTGATCCTGATGGGTTCTGGCATACATGGGGCAGATGATGTCGGTGGCCGGGGTATCGGCCCCGCCCCCCTCGTACTGCACCGGACGGCTCGGGTCGCTGCGCTTGATCCAGCCATACATGGCATCGTGGGCCGGGCCGTAACCCGACTCGTTGCCGAGCGACCAGATGATGATGGAGGGGTGGTTGAAATCCCGTGCCACCATGCGGGTCGCCCGCTCCAGAAAGGCGTTGCTCCAGGCGGGATCCCGCGCCAGCCGCCCCATGGGGGTCATGCCGTGGGTCTCCAGATTCGCCTCGTCCACCACATAGAGACCGAGTCGATCGCAGAGGCGATAGAAGTCGGGGTGGTTGGGATAGTGGGAGCAGCGCACCGCATTGAAGTTGTGCCGCTTCATCAGCAGCAGATCCCGCTCCATGGTGGCGCGATCGATGGCATAACCCTTGGCGGGATGGTGTTCATGACGGTTGGCACCGCGAACAAGCAGCGGCAGCCCGTTGACCCGCAGCAGGCCGCCACGGATCTCCACCACCCGAAAGCCCACATCACATGCCTCACTCTCGATAGCCTGGCCCTGCTCGTCCAGCAAGGTCAGGGTCAGACGATAGAGATGGGGCGTCTCGGCGCTCCACTTGCGCGGCGCAGCCACATCGATCCACAGCTCGGCGCGATCGTCATACGCCCCTTTTTCATCAATGGCTTGGGTGCCGATCGGCTGGCGCAGGGTCGCGACCCGCTCGCCACCGTCATAGAGATTGGCCTCTACCGACAGCCCAGCCCCATTAGCGACCTGCAGGGCAATCTTGAGACGACCATCCCGATAGCATGCATCCAGTTCAGGCGTCACCCGCATATCCATCAGATGGCGGATCGGTTTGTGCAGCAGGCTGACGGAGCGGAAAATCCCCGACAGCCACCACATATCCTGATCTTCCAGATAGGAGCCGTCGGACCAGCGCAGTACCAGCACCGCCAACCGGTTGCGACCGGCTTGCAGATAAGGAGTCAGATCGAACTCGGCGGGCAGGCGGCTGTCCTGGGAGTAGCCGACCCAGCGGCCGTTGCAGAAGAGATAGAAGGCGCTGCTCACCCCGTCAAAGATGATCCGGCTCTGGCCGCTTGCCAGCCACTCGGCGGGCAGTTCGAACTCGCGGGAGTAGCAACCGGTGGGGTTCTCTGCTGGCACTCGCGGTGGATCGCAGGGAAAGGGGTATTTGATATTGGTGTAGATGGGGCCATCGGTGAGCGGCCGCGTAGCCGGATAGGCGGCATCCAGCTGCCAGTTGCCCGGCACCGTGATGGGGCAGGCATCCACCAGATCCTGCGCCAACCAGCTCTCGGGCACCCGCTCGGGAGCGGCAAAGAAGGAGAAGCGCCACTCGCCATCGAGCAAGAGACGGGAGGAAGAGGCCAGATCACCTCTGGCATCCGCTTCGCTGCGCCAGCTGAACATGGGGGTATGGGCAGCCAGCCGGTTTACCGACGTAATGGCCTGAGTCTGCCAATCCTGACGCGCCACTATCTCCCTGAGCATTCACTCTCTCCCTGCTGATTGGAAAACCTATTCAGTCTAGAGAAGTATGACGCAGGGAACGGCGATCTCGCTCACACAGATGTAAACGATTACACTTAATTTGTTAAGTAAAGCGGAGTAAAAATGATTAAAAATAGGTAAAACAATAACTGTGCAATAAACGGCCCCGAACAGGGCCGCAAAAGGGGGTTATCCGGCCCGAACCGGTGCAACCGAGTGGCGATTGATCAGGGTGGGGGTATAGATCCGGCTCTGGGTCGCGTCACTCTCCCCCGCCGCCAGCTGAATGGCCAGCTTGGCTGCCTGGGCCGCCATCAGCTCGATGGGATAGCGCATGGTGGAGAGCTTGGGGCGCAAGTATCTGGCATAGATGATGTCATCGAAGCCCACTACCGAGACCTCCTCCGGCACTCGCAGGCCGTTGTCTGCCAGCACAGAGATGGCGCCCGCCGCCATGGCATCGTTATAGGCAACCACGGCGGTCACCTTGAGCCCCTTGGCCAGCAGGTTGAGCATGGCGCGCTCCCCCCCCTCCTCGTTCGGCGTGCCGCTCTCGATAAGCTCGGGATCGGCTGCCAGACCGGCTTCCATCAGTCCATCCTGATAACCCTGCAGACGCAAGGTGGCATCCTCGATGGCGTGATCCGAGCTGATAAAGGCGATATGGCGGTGGCCCAGTTCGATCAGGTGGCGAGTCGCCGTAGCCGCCCCCAGCCGGTTGTTGAGGGCGATGCAGCGCCCCTTGAGGGCCGGAATATCGCGGTTGATCAGCACCATGCCGGGCACTCGCATGGCGTAATCGTAAAGTTCCTCGTCGCTCAGCGCCTTGCTGTGCACCACCAGCGCCTCGCAACGCTTGCCGATCAGCAGCTCGATAGCCTCCCGCTCCTGACGCGCCTTGTGAAAACCGTTACCCATCAGCAGGTGAAGGTTCTGCTCGACGGCGATGCCGGAGACCCCCTTCACCAGTGCACCGAAGAAGGGATCGGCCACGTCACCGACCACCACCCCCATGGTGTCGCAAGTCTGGCTCACCAGTGCCCGCGCGTTGGCGTTGGGGGTGTAGCCCAGTTCGGCCATGGCCTTCTGCACCACTTCGCGAGACGCGGCGCTGGCCTTGGGGGAGTTGTTCATCACCCGTGAAACCGTTGCCACTGACACATTGGCCAAACGGGCGACATCCTTGATGGTGCTCATACTGTTTTCACTTCTTTCACTGTGCAATAGAGCGCCATTATACCCAGCAAACCCATTGAAAACAGGGGTGAAACGCATATCTGCCGTCAGGATGATCACAAAAACAGTGTAATCGTTTACACTGTTTTGCAAGCAAGCTCACAGTTTGGTCGCCACACCCTCGGCTAGACTCCTTCCAGACACTTTTTCAGTGGAGAGCAAGATGAACGTTCTGGTCACCGGCGGTTGCGGATATATCGGCAGCCACACCTGTCTGGCCCTGCAAGCGGCAGACATGAATCCCGTGGTGGTCGACAACCTCGGCAACAGCAAGCGCAGCGTGCTGGCCAGAGTCGCCGCCATCAGCGGCCAACAACCCGTTTTCTATCAAGGAGATATTCGCGATGCCGCCCTGCTGGACCGGATCTTCGCCGAACAGCAGATCGATGCGGTGATCCACTTTGCCGCCCTCAAGGCGGTCGGCGAGTCGACCCGCATTCCACTGGATTACTACGAGAACAACCTCGGCGGCACCCTCACTCTGCTACAGGCGATGAAACGGGCCAATGTGCACAATCTGGTGTTCAGCTCATCAGCTACCGTCTACGGCGATCCCGCCAGCCTGCCGATCCGCGAGGATTTCCCCCGCAGTGCTACCAACCCCTACGGTCGATCCAAGCTGATCATCGAGGAGATCCTCGAGGATCTGCAGCTGGCCGAGCCCCACTGGAGCATGACCCTGCTGCGCTACTTCAATCCGGTCGGCGCCCACGAGTCGGGCACCATGGGGGAAGATCCCCAAGGCATTCCCAACAATCTGATGCCCTATATCACTCAGGTCGCCATCGGCCGTCTCGACTGCCTGTCTGTCTTTGGAAACGATTACCCCACCCCGGACGGCACCGGCGTGCGCGACTACATCCATGTAATGGATCTTGCCGAAGGACACGTCAAGGCACTGCAACACTGCGCCGGCAAGGGTGGCGTGCACACCTACAACCTGGGCACAGGTCAGGGCCAGAGCGTGTTGCAGCTGGTCGCCGCCTTCTCTGCCGCCTGTGGCAAGCCGCTGCCATTTCGCATCGAACCGCGCCGCCCGGGCGACATCGCCGCCTGCTGGGCCGATCCGGCCAAGGCCGAGCGTGAACTGGGCTGGCAGGCGACCCGCAACATCGACGCCATGTGCGCCGACAGCTGGCGCTGGCAATCCGCCAATCCGAATGGTTACGAGGAGTAGGCCTGCCTGCCCCCTGTTAATAAACGCCCTATTTTTCAATACCTTATTCAGGAGAGATGATGTTCAACCCCGTCGATCATCCCCATCGCCGCTTCAACCCGCTGACCGGCCAGTATGTGCTGGTCTCCCCCCATCGGGCCAAACGCCCCTGGCAGGGACAGGTGGAGAAGGTGAGTCAGGCCCCCAAACAGGCCCACGATCCCGACTGCTTCCTCTGTGCCGGCAACACCCGGGTCACTGGCGACATCAACCCCGACTACAAGGGTACCTTCGTCTTTACCAACGACTTCGCCGCCCTGATGCAGGATACCCCGGCCGCCGATAGCGCCAGCGATCCCCTGCTGAAACTGGAAGCCGCCCGCGGCACCAGCCGGGTCATCTGCTTCTCACCGGATCACGGCAAGACCCTGCCCGAGCTGCCGCTGCCCGCCATCGAGGGGGTGATCACCACCTGGATGGATCAGGTCGCCGAGTTGTCGGCCCAGTGGGAGTGGGTGCAGGTATTTGAAAACAAAGGGGCCGTCATGGGCTGCTCCAACCCGCACCCCCACGGCCAGATCTGGGGCAGCGATTTCCTGCCCAACGAGATCGCCCGCGAAGAGCAGCACCAGTGCGACTGGCTGTCAGTGCATGGCCGCCCCATGCTGCTGGAGTATGTGGAGCGGGAGCTGGCGGATCGCTCGCGCATCGTGGTGGAGAACGAGCACTGGCTCGCCGTGGTCCCCTTCTGGGCCGCCTGGCCGTTCGAAACCCTGCTACTGCCCAAGGCGCATGTCCCCTCCATGCTCAACCTGACCAAGGCCCAGCAACAGGATCTGGCGGTGGCGCTCAAGGAGCTCACCAGCCGCTACGACAACCTGTTCGAGTGCAGCTTCCCCTACTCCATGGGCTGGCACTTTGCACCGCCCAAATCGGATTGCCCCGAGGCGTGGCAACTGCATGCCCACTTCTATCCGCCACTGCTGCGCTCCGCCACCGTGCGCAAATTTATGGTGGGCTTCGAGATGCTGGCCGAAACCCAGCGCGACCTTACCCCCGAGCAGGCTGCCGAGCGGCTGCGTGCCCTGAGCCCCGTTCACTACACCCAGACCAACCACACCAATGAGGAGGCCCTATGACCCCCAGCCAACGCGTCAGCACCGTTTTTGCCGAGCAATTTGCCAAAGCGCCCGATCTGCTGGTGCGCGCCCCAGGTCGCGTCAACCTCATCGGTGAACATACCGACTACAACGACGGCTTCGTGCTGCCCTGCGCCATCGACTACGAGACCTGCGTTGCCATCGGCCTGCGCGATGACCGGCAAGTGCAGGTGATCGCCGCCGACTACGACAACCAGCGCGACCAGTTCGACCTCGACCAGCCCATCGAGCACCACCCCAGCCAACGCTGGAGCGACTACATCCGCGGCGTGGTGAAGTATCTGCAGGAGCGCGGTTATGCCCTGCGCGGCCTTGATCTTGTGGTCTCCGGCAACGTGCCGCAGGGGGCGGGGCTCTCCTCCTCTGCCTCGCTGGAAGTAGCCATCGGTCAGGCATTCAAAGAGGCGCTGGGGCTCGAGATCAGCCAGGCCGAGATCGCCCTCAACGGTCAGCAGGCGGAGAACCAGTTCGTCGGCTGCAACTGCGGCATCATGGATCAGATGATCTCCGCCAGCGGCAAAACCGATCATGCCCTGCTGCTCGACTGCCGCTCGCTGGAGACCCGCCTCATCCCCATGCCGGCGGATCTGGCAGTGCTGATCATCAACTCCAATGTGCGCCGCGGTCTGGTGGACAGCGAATACAACACTCGTCGCCAGCAGTGTGAATCGGCCGCCCGTCACTACGGGGTCAAGGCGCTGCGCGATCTCGATCTGGCCGGACTGGAAGCGGGAAAAGCCGGGCTGGATGAGGCCTGCTATCGCCGTGCCCGCCACATCGTCGGTGAAAACGCCCGCACCCTGGCGGCGGCCGATGCACTGGCGAGCCACGATCTGACCCGACTAGGCGAGCTGATGGCCGAGTCGCACGCCGCCATGCGCGATGACTTCGAGATCACAGTGCCCGCCATCGACGGTCTGGTGGAGATCATCAAGACTAAAATCGGCACAGATGGCGGCGTGCGGATGACCGGCGGCGGCTTCGGCGGCTGCGTGGTCGCCCTGTTGCACCCCGAGAAGGTGGCCGAGGTGATTGCCGCCGTCGAGGCGGAGTATCCGGCCATCTCGGGCCTCAAGGCAGACTGCTACGTCTGCCGCGCCAGCGCCGGTGCAGGGGGCATCGCATGAAAGAGTTCCATCTGCAAAATGCAGCCGGCCTGCGGTTGAGCGTGCTCGATTTCGGGGCAACGCTCACCGCCCTCGAGATCCCGGTCAATGGCATCTATCGCAATGTGCTGCTGGCTTGTGATCCGCTGGATTACCCCAATCAACGCTCTTATTTGGGGGCGATAGTAGGACGTTTTGCCAATCGTATCGGCAACGCCCGCCTAGAACGAGCAGGGCAAGAGTGGCAACTAGACGCCAACGAGGGCACCACCTGCCTGCACGGGGGCAGTGACTCTCTGCACAACCGGGAGTGGCAACTGGACGGGCTGGCGGAAGATCGCATCCGTCTGCAAACTCGGCTGGCCGATGGCGAACAGGGTTTCCCTGGTAATCTGGACGTCACCCTAGAATACCGGCTGGAGCAGACCGATCTGGTGATCGAGCTGAGCGCAACCACAGATGCTCCGACCCCGGTCAATCTCACCAGCCATGCCTATTTCAACCTGGATGGTGGTGATGTGCGTGATCACCACATCATCATTAATGCAGACCGCTATCTGCCAACCGATGAACACTCGCTGCCGCTTGGTATTGTGCCGGTCGAAGGAGTATTCGATCTACGTCATGGCAAGCGGGTCGGAGAGCAGTGGATGGCCCATTCGCAGCAAAAAAAATGTCTGGGATTCGACCACTGTTTCTTGTTTGGTGATGCCTCGCCCTCACCACAAGCCACCCTGATGGCAGGGGATGGCAGCCTGTGTATGGAGATGTACACCAATCAGCCAGGCGTCCAGCTCTACAGCGGCAACTGGTTGGCTGGCACCCCAAAACGCGGGGGGGGACATTGGGGCAACTATCAGGGGCTCTGCCTGGAAGCACAGCAAGTGCCAGATAGTCCGAACCGTCCAGAATTAGGTAACCCATGGTTGGAGCCAGGAGAACGCTATCAGCACATAACCCGTTATCGGCTCATTCCGGTTATGGCTTGACCCACTGAAGGGGCGCGTCAAGGCGCCCCTTTGTCGCATCTCTCCCGCCCGGCTTATTCAACACAACCAATAAAGAAGCATACTACGGCTTGGCATCGTTACGATATCAGCCACCGCGTGCAGTGCTGATGGGTGTATGGATTTCAGAGTGACGTTGACCTGCTCGTGTCGGGTGAAGTCATTGAGTACCCATTATGTGCTTTACATTCTTACCGCCAACCACACAACTTGGCAGGCATGACGGGAACATATCGGCACGCCCTGTGGCATAAGGAACCACTACGCAACAGGTCATCGAGAGAGGATCAAATTTTGTTAACTGGCTGACCCTTGGTCGAGGCACGGATCAGCAACTCCCCTTCCAGCTTCATCAGTAAAGCGATGGGCTTCTCTCCTTGGGCCAGTTGCAACAAGGTGTCCACCGCCAGTTTACCCATCTCGTCGTAAGGTAGTTCGATAGAACTCAAAGGGGGCTCCATTTCGCAGGCCAGCATCTGGTTATCATGGCCCGCCACCAGAATGTCTTCCGGGATGCGCAATCCCGCCTCGGCTATCGCCTGGTAACAACCCTGAGCCATGTAATCACTGCAACAGAAGATACCATCAGGCGGCTGAGGCAGCGCCAGCAGTTGCCGAGTCTGTTCATAAGCCTCATGTAGCGACCAGTTGCCCACGCGCACCCATTGTGGATCCGGTATCAAATCGTGGTTGATCAACGCCTGACGATACCCCTCCAGCCGCAGACTATTTGCCTCCATCCATGGCTCCCCCTGAATAAGAGCCACTCGTTTGCAGCCTTGCTCCAACAGGTGCGCCGTCACCTTGTAACCCGCCAGCTTATCGGCAGGCAGGATGGAATAACTCTCGGACGAGCCACTGCCCTCCAGGTAGCAGTTGAGCAAAACGGTAGGCACCTGTGGGGAGAGCTCCATCTCGGCAAGTTGTCGTGTCATGGAAGAGGCAAAAATCATCCCCAGATAATCCCCCTGATTGATCTCCTGCTCGATCAACTTGGTGAGCTCCGCGCTGTTGCGATAATCGAATGTAACCAGCATGCGATCTGCCTCCCAAGCGCGTTCATTGCAGGCATTGATCGCATCCAGAAAAGGGTCATATGGAGTCAGGCCATTGAAAACAAAAGCTATTTTTCTAGCAGATGGTCCCTTGGGTAGATGTTCAGCTCGCTTATGCTGGTAACCCAGTTCGGCCGCTTTTTCAAGCACTCTACGCCGCGTTTCCTCCGCCAGTTTGATGGTGGTTGAACCATTGAGCACCAGTGAAACCGTTGATTGGGAAACACCTGCAGCTGCAGCGATGGCGCTCATGGTGATGCGTTTACTATTCATTGATATGGCCATAGTTTGAGCAGTACCGCCCAGATAATAATATTAATTATTTATCTTTTATCATGACTCATGATTACGGACATGAGCAAGCAGCACAACAGCCCGCAAGGACGATAGAGGGGTTTCGGTTATCGTCCCGAGTACAGATGGCTCGCCAGTCATGCCTGTTAACCCCCTAAATTTGTTCATTTTGTGACTAATCCCTGAATTCTGTCCTTCATGATTTGCAACTAAAGATATTAGCTAATATTAATTGCTGTAAGTTTAAATAATTAGTTGCAAGGATATCCGATGGCGATACAGCAGTGGTCAACAGAACGAGCTTGGCAATGGTGGAACAAACAACCTTGGCTATTGGGCTTCAACTATCTCCCCCGCACAGCGGTCAACTGGACCGAAATGTGGCAGGGAGAAACCTTCGACCCAGTCACCATTGACCAGGAACTGGGTTGGGCCAACAAACTGGGCTACAACACCCTGCGAACCAATCTGCCCTTTATCGTCTGGCAGCATGATCGGGATGGCCTGCTCGCGCGCATTGAGCAGTTCCTTGGCCTGTGTAGCAAGCACAATATCCGCGTGATGATGACCTTGATGGATGACTGTGGCTTCTCCGGCGATCACCCCTATCTGGGCCGCCAGCAACCACCTCGGGAAGATGTACACAATAGCCAGGCGGCGGCCAGTCCCGGTCGGAATGTCGTCATTGACCCGACCCAATGGCGCGAAGTGGAACACTATATTCGCGACCTGATACGTACATTTGCACAGGATGAGCGGATCTTTATCTGGGATCTGTACAATGAGCCGACCAACCGGGGCATCTTTTCGGAAGGCGATGTCGAGGTGCGTTTCGATGAGTCGCTGGAGACATATGCCCACTATCTGATGGAGTTGGCTTTTGTCTGGGCCCGAGAAGAGAACCCCTCCCAGCCACTCACCGTCGGCGCGTGGCATGCACCCTACAGCATCGGTCAGGGGGATTCGGAATTTACTCCGGAAAACACCTTTACTCATCCGACCGACCTGCGCGCTATGGAGCTATCGGATGTCATCACTTTCCACTCCTATCAGCGTATGGAGGGGCTGAAAATCTCTCTGGATGTGGTCAGCAAATATCGCCGCCCGCTCCTCTGCACAGAGTGGCTGGCCAGGCATGTCGGCAGCGTGATGGAACAACAACTGCCACTCTTCAAAGAGTTAAAAATAGGTGCCTATCAATGGGGTCTGGTAAAAGGGAAGACGCAAACTCACTTGCCATGGCCTTTCGTTCGCAATATCGACCCCGATTTCCGCAGGGTCTGGTTTCACGACCTGCTGGAGGAGGATGGTACCCCCTACTCTGCCAGTGAAATAGAACTGCTCCACACATTGACCCGTTCATAACGCAAAAGAGGACGCCACCCTAGTGGCGCCCCTCATAACACATTCATGTTGGGAAAGGTTGGCAGATGACAGATCAAAAGATACACAATAGAGAGCTGGTGGGATATTTCAGCTATGCCGTCGGGCAATGCCTCAGTTTCGGCCTGGTGGGATCATTTATCCTCTATTTTTACACCGATATCCTTGGAATATCGCCAGCTGCAGCTGGGGCTATTTTCCTCATTGCCAGAGTATGGGATGCCATCAACGATCCTATTATCGCTGGTTATATGGACACTCTTAATTTCAAACGTGGCAAATTCACACCATATATGCTTTTCGTTCCCTTCTTGATTGCCGGGATCACCTCTCTCAGCTTCATTGGCATGGATTTACCCATGACCACCAAGGTAGCTTATGCAGCAGTCACCTATATCGCGTGGGGGATGATATACACCTTGTCTGATGTACCTTTCTGGACCATGTCATCGGTCATGAGCCAAGAGCCACAGGAGCGAGCCAAGGCCGTAACCGTCGCCATGTTGGGCGTCAATATCGGCATTGGCAGTGCTTCCATTATATTCCCGAAGCTCACCGAACTGTTTGCTGCAACCAGCAGCACCAAGGGCTACATGGAAGGTGCCATCTGCCTGATGCTGATCGCCCTGCCGCTGATGGTGCTCGGAGCAAGCCAGATGAAAGAGCGCATCAAGCCCAATCCGAATGACAAGATCACCATTAGGGACTCTTTCCGCGTCCTGCGTTCCAACAAACCGTTGGCGTATGTACTTGGCGCCTTCTTCTGTAACGTGTTCTTTAATCTGGCCACCGGGCTCTACATTTTCTTCTTCACCTACAACATGGGTGATGCCGGGCTGCTCTCAGTGATGGGCTCTATCGGTGTAGCAACCTCTATGGCCTGTATGCTGATGCCGATATTGACCAGCAAGCTCAGGAAACGTGATCTATTCCTGCTACTCACTCTGCTGGAGATTGCATTACGCATCGGTTTCTATACGACAGGCTACGACAATCTGATAATGGTGTTCAGCTTCCTCGCCTTGATCCATGCGGCCAACGTCATCACCAATCCGCTTATCTCCGCCATGTTGAGTGAGACCATCGAATATGCAGAACTAAAGTCTGGCCGCCGTTGCGCTGCCATCGCGTTCTCGGGGCAGACCTTTACCGGCAAACTGGCTTGGGCCATCGCAGGTGGTATTTCCGGTACCCTGCTGATCTGGCTTGGCTATCAACCGAATGCGGCACAGACTCAGGCTACGATGGACGGACTATTTATCTGTATATCACTTGTGCCGATATTGGGTAGCATATTACGGGTGATGATCATGACCCGCTACAATTTCACCGAAGATAAGCACGCCAAAGTACGTCATGCTCTAAATAAATGGCGATCCATTTCGTCTCTTTAACATAAAAAAATGAATGCTTTACCATAAAATATACGCCAGTCGAATTGAGCGCCTCTATCCATTCAACTTGACTGGCAAATTCCATTCAAGAACATGAAAACTACAATGATTGATAAATTATTTTTTCGTTGCATTGCGCATAGGAAAAGCAATCAACATAAGTTACATGAATCATCGAAAGCCACTGGGTAAACTTTTGCTGAAGTATATTACACGATAATAAATATCCATTGCCTCCATTGGTCTTTGAGGAGTTCAAATTTGTCGGTTTATTTCTGGCACAATATCGTTATTGTGCCAATCGCTCTCTGCGTTCTGGTTTTCTGGCTCGACACCGCCAACCTCGGTCTCTGTGCAGCCTTTCTGACCACAGGATCTTTTGCCTTGCAAGTTATACAAATCATAAAGACCCAAGAAACCAAGGCCATCTCAACCAATATGTATCTGGCCTTCAGCTGTGGCGTACTTCTATGGTTGATCTACGGCCTGCGCACTAACGACATGCCCATCACCATAGCAAACAGCATTACTCTCGCTCTGGCCTGCGCCGTCCTGATGCTCAAGCTGCGTAACGAAAGGAACTGATGAGCATTCATACAACCTGGGGCTGGCACTCGGGGATCACGACGGCTTCTGTCTTGAGGCGCAACAGCTACCGGACAGCCCCAATCGCCCCGAGCTGGGCAACCCCTGGCTGCTGCCTGGCGAGCGTTATCACCACCAGACCCGCTACCGCTTTATCCGCGACTAACTTAAAGAATTCATGATTTTTACATAGCCTCAGCAGTCACAATCGAGCAAGATATGCCGCCCCGAGACCCTTTCGGGGCGTTTTTACATCAACGAAGTTAAGGATTGTTTGTTCGATGACTGACACTTATAGCCTGCTGGTCGCCTTTATTCTGGGCGTCGTCGAGGGGCTGACCGAGTTCCTCCCCGTCTCCTCCACCGGCCACATGATTATCGTCGGCCATCTGCTGGGCTTTGAAGGGCCCAAGGCTGCCACTTTCGAAGTGGTGATCCAGCTTGGCTCTATCCTCGCCGTGGTCGCCGTCTTCTGGCGTCGCCTGTTTGGCCTGATTGGCATCCACTTTGGCCAGAAGCCGTCCCGGGATCACGCCACCCTGTCGCTGATCCACGTCATCCTCGGCATGATGCCCGCCATCGTGGTCGGTCTGGCCATCCACAGCTGGATCAAGGCCAACCTGTTTGGCCCACAAACCGTAATGTACGCACTGGTCGCGGGGGGCATCCTGCTCATCATCGCCGAGAAGTTCCGCCCCGCCGTTACAGCCGAAACTCTGGATGACATCAGCTACAAACAGGCGTTCGGCATCGGTCTGTTCCAGTGTCTGGCGCTGTGGCCAGGCTTCTCACGCTCCGGCGCCACCATCAGTGGTGGCATGCTGATGGGGATCAGCCGTCACGCCGCCGCCGAGTTCTCCTTCATCATGGCAGTGCCCATGATGGTGGCGGCCAGCGGGCTTGATCTCTACAAGAGCCGCGATTTCCTCTCGATGGCCGACTTCCCGATGTTTGCAGTGGGCTTTATCACCGCCTTCGTGGTAGCGATGTTTGCGATCAAGACCTTCCTGACATTGATCCGCCGCATCGACTTTATCCCGTTCGCCATCTACCGCTTTATCGTGGCATTCGCCGTCTATCTGGTGTTTGTCGCCTGACAGGCAGCCTGCAATGAAATGACAAAAGGGACCAACTTGGTCCCTTTTTCTATGGCGTCAGAGTGCTTAGTAGAGGTGCTGGCTGATGCCGTTCAGCAGCCGCGACAGCCCCTTGGTGAACTGCACCGGCGCATCCTGCACCGTGTAGCAGAGGCAACCGTCCGGCGTATGCGGGCTGTGGGAGTGGCTGGCATCGCGCCAGATGAAATCTCCCGCCTTGTAAAGGGTATCGCCATCCTGAATATTGCCCGCCAGCAGCAGGGTCAGCTCATAACCCTGATGGGTGTGCTCGGGGATGCGACCGCCCGCTTCGATATGGAGCAGGCTGGCGCGCGCCCCCATCTCGTCCAGCGGCAGACTCTGCTGACGAATGGCCCCGATATGGCGCCACTTGGGGGAACGGTAGCGGGCCAACACCCGCGGCAAACGGTAGGCGTGACCGGCCACCTCCAGCTCGCCGGGCTGGACTCGGGGCTGGTCATATGTTGGCTCGGACAGGGGCTCGGAGAGGGGCTCTGCCAGCGGCTGCGCCAGAATATCCGCCAGCATGGCGTCGAATCCGGCGTCCAGTCCCACGTCATCGCGGGAGTCCACCTCGGGCTCTGTTGGCGAGGCAAGATATTGCTGCGCCAGCTCCTCTTCGAATGTCTTCAGTCGGGCAGCACAATCGGGGCAGAGTTCACAGTGAGCGGAGAGCCCCACCGCCAGCGGCAGAGGGAGCTCGTCGGCGGCGAAGGCGCGCAGCATAGGGTCGGTCGGATGGGCTTTAATCATGGCCTTGCTCCACTTGCTCTTTCAATTTCTGTAACGCCAGTCTGAGGCGGGACTTGATGGTGCCGAGCGGCACGCCGAGTCGCTCCGCCAGCTCCTGCTGGGAGAACTCCTGCAGATAGATGCCACGCACCACCTGCTGTTGCGGCTCCGGCAGGGTGCCCAGATAGTGGGCCATCTGACGGGTCAGCACCGCATCCTCACCCCCGCTCAGATGCTCCTCTTCGGCCTGAAACTCCAGCACGGGCCACAGCTCCTCGGCGCAGAGATCCTCCTTGCTGGCGCGACGACGGCGCAGCATGTCGAAGCACTGGTTGCGCATCACGGTGTAAATCCAGGTGGTCGGCGCTCCCTTGTCAGGGTGGTAGAGGCGCGCCTTTTGCCACACCAGCAGCATGGTCTCCTGCACCAGCTCCATGGCGTTGGCTTCGCTGCCGAGGTGGCGCAGGCCATAGCTGCGAATGCGCGGCGCAAAGTGTTGGAACAGGCGGGCAAAAGCAGCCTTGTCGGCCTGCTCAGCCACCCTGATCAGCAGAGATTTGAGGTCGCCATCCGGGTTATCCATCACGGGCGAGGTCCTGCGTATGGTCGAGTGTGGTTGGCCAGTATATGCCATTGCGCCATCCCTTTGGTGTGCTGTCGAACATGCTGTGGTGATGACTGGTACGGCGCTGCGGCGCTGGCGGATCAGCGGGTCAGAAAAAATCAGTGGCTGGCCACCAGCACCCCCTTGAGCAGGGCGATGGCGGGCTGATTGTCGGCGGCAGCCAGCAGCAGTTGCTTCTGCTCGGGGGGGATCGGCAACACCTCCAGCCAGCGCTGGGCCACCCAGTTGCCATCATCCCAGCGGGGGGCGGGATAGAGGGCAGCATAGTCGGGATAGTCGGCAAACACCTCCCGCAATGCTTCGACAAGCGGTTGCTGATCGGGATGGAGCCGGCGGGGCGGCCAGGCCGTCAGCGGCGTCACCTCGCCGATGCGCAGGCCGTCTGGCTCCTGCCACAGATCCTCTATCTGCACCCGCTCCATCCCCTGCACCGTGATCCCCAACATGCCGTCCGGCAACCGGTCGAAATCGATAATGGTGACCCGGGTGGCGATGGGCAGCATGTTGCGCAGGGCATCGGGCTGGCGAGGGTCCACCATGCAGAGGGCAAAGCCGGACTCCCCCGCCTCTGCGATCATCCGCTGGTATCTCGGTTCGAAGATCCGCAGCGGCATGACGCCGCCGGGCAGCAGGTGGGCAGATAGGGGAAACAGCGCCAGTCGCATCGCAAACTCCTCGGTTGGGAACCTCTGTTGATACGCCGGGCCAGAGGGAGGAGATCATTCCCGTCATTGGAAAGGAAAAACCCTTAACAATCAGGG
This sequence comes from Aeromonas sp. FDAARGOS 1419, assembly GCF_019047045.1. Classification (NCBI taxonomy): domain Bacteria; kingdom Pseudomonadati; phylum Pseudomonadota; class Gammaproteobacteria; order Aeromonadales; family Aeromonadaceae; genus Aeromonas; species Aeromonas sp. FDAARGOS 1419. Next base: position 3,626,636 of record NZ_CP077209.1, on the reverse strand, counting down.
GAAAATAGCCTGGACAAGCCGCTTCGATATGCAGTAGAAATGGATAAGCACCGTAATTTCCGCCCAATATTCTGGAATATGGCGCCAAACGCAGTGAAATATCCGCCCGACAGCGAGCGGCGGGTCATCCCTATAGTTTTCTCGGGCCGATGCGGGTAAAATTCACGCCCTTATATATCAGTCATTTTTCGACGCGCAACCTTGGTGGTCAGTTATGAAAGAGCATATTCATCATCTACTTGAACAAACGGTAGCCAATCTCAAGTCAGCAGGCGTCCTGCCGGCGGACCTGGAAGCCCGCGTGCAAGTAGACCGATGCAAGGAAAAAGCTCACGGCGACCTGGCTACCAACCTGGCCATGCTGCTGGCCAAACCGGCCCGCAAGAATCCCCGTGAGCTGGCAGCGGCCATCATCGAGCACCTGCCTGCCTCCGACCTGATCGCCAAGGTCGAGATCGCCGGTCCCGGCTTCATCAACTTCTTCTTCGACCAGCGCTGGCTGGCCGGTCAGGTCGAGGCCATGGTGACCTCTGCCAACGCCAACGTACGGTTGCCCGCGCCACAAACCGTGGTGGTGGACTACTCCGCCCCCAACGTGGCCAAAGAGATGGCGGTGCACCACATCCGCTCCACCGTACTCGGTGACGTGGCTGCGCGTGCGCTGGAATTCCTCGGCCACAAAGTGATCCGTGCCAACCACATCGGTGACTGGGGCACCCAGTTCGGCATGCTGATCGCCTATCTGGAGAAGATGTCCAACGAGCACGCCAGCGACATGGCGCTCAAGGATCTCGAAGCCTTCTACACCCAGGCCAAGCGTTGCTACGACGAAGACGAAGCCTTCGCCGAGCGCGCCCGTAACTACGTGGTCAAGCTGCAGGGCGGCGACGAGTACTGCCGTACCATGTGGAAGAAGCTGGTCGACATGACCATGGAACAGAACCAGATCAACTACGACCGCCTGAATGTCTCCCTGACCAACAAGGACATCATGGGCGAGTCCATGTACAACGACATGCTGCCGGAGATCGTTGCAGACCTGAAAGCCAAGGGACTGGCGGTCGAGAGCGAAGGCGCCACCGTTGTCTTCCTGGACGAGTTCAAGAACAAGGATGGCGAGGCCATGGGCGTCATCATCCAGAAGAGCGATGGCGGTTTCCTCTACACCACCACCGACATCGCCTGTGCCAAATACCGTTACGAGACCCTGGGCGCCGACCGTGTCATGTACTTCATCGACTCCCGTCAGCACCAGCACCTGATGCAGGCCTGGACCATCACCCGCAAGGCGGGCTATGTGCCGGAATCCGTACCGCTTGAGCACCACGCCTTCGGCATGATGCTGGGCAAGGATGGTCGTCCCTACAAGACCCGCTCCGGTGGCACCGTCAAGCTGGTTGACCTGCTGAACGAAGCGGAAGAACGCGCCGCAGCCCTGCTGGAGAGCCGCAACAGCGACCTCTCTGCCGAAGAGAAGGCCAATGTGGTCAATGCCATCGCCATGGGCGCAGTCAAGTATGCGGACCTCTCCAAGAACCGCACCACCGACTACATCTTCGACTGGGATCTGATGCTCTCCTTTGAAGGCAACACTGCCCCTTACCTGCAGTACGCCTACACCCGTATCCAGTCCATCTTCCGCAAGGCCAACATCGATGCCGAGACGCTGACCGGCAACGTGACCCTGAACGAAGAGGCCGAAGAGGTGCTGGCCCAGAAGCTGATCCAGTTCTCCGACGCGGTCAACGGCGTGGCCGACAAAGGCATGCCACACCTGCTCTGTACCTACCTGTACGAGTTGTCAGGCAACTTCATGACCTTCTATGAAGCCTGCCCGATCAACAAGGATGGCGTGGACGAGGCAACCCGTCAGAGCCGTCTGCTGCTGTGCGCCGCCACCGCCAAGGTACTGAAACTGGGCCTCGGCGTACTGGGCATCCATACCCTGGAGCGCATGTAATAGATGGCAACCCGGGATTATGTCGGCAGCCGCCCGCGACGTCGGGCGGGTGGCCGCAATACCAAGAAAGCGGCCCCTCGCCGCTTTCCTGTTATTCCAGTGCTGCTGGTCGTGGCACTGCTGGCAGGCTTTGGTGGCTTCCTTTACATGATCAATGGCAAGGGCAACGACGCCCCCACCATTGAGGAGCAGGTAAAGGCCAACAAGCCAAAAGCGCAGAATAACGGGCTGCCTCAGGAGAAGTGGAGCTACATCGAACGGCTTGAGAACAAGCAGGTCGATATCATAGAGCCGCCGACCCAGCCGGGTGTGCTGCCGCCACCACCGGCAGATACCATGACCCTGCAACCGGAAAAACTGCCGCAGCCGGTGCCGACCGACATTCCCCAACCGGGAACGCCCATCGGCCAGCCCAAGCCCTATCAGCCCAATCCGGCGACCACCCCTTCCACCTCCGGAGCACCGGTTGCCAGCGCGCAAGAGCAGGTGATCGACCGCAAGGCAGAACGGGAACGGATGGAGCGAGAGATCCGTGCCGAGCTGGAACGGGAGCGCGCCGAAGCGGCCAAGGCCAAAGCGGCCACTCCGCCAGCCCAGACCGCAGCCGCCGACAGCGGTCGCTACATGATGCAGTGCGCCGCCCTGCGCTCGCAGGATTCCGCAGAGTCGCTCAAGGCGCGTATCGCCTTCACCGCCGGCCTCTCTTCCAGCCTGCAGGTGATCAATGGCGCCAGCGGCACCGTCTACAAGGTGATGGTGGGCCCCTTCAACGGCAAGGCGGCCGCCGACGCGGCCAACAGCAAGCTGCAGAGCTCCGGCATCAGCGGCTGCATTCCCAAGAAAGGGTAATCCGCTTACCGATGACGCAGGGCCGGGTGGCAACACCCGGCCCTGTTCTTTTGGTGTCACTCGCACCCACGCTCTTTATTACCCCGTTTATCCCGACCAAAGGCAGGGTTGAAAAGCCCGTTTGCCATCCCCATCTTTCTTGCCATGCACAGTCAGGCCGTCATTCGGCTCAAGCGAGGTAAGTAAAGTGACTACCATAGTTTCAGTTCGCCGCAACGGTCAGGTCGTCATCGGTGGCGATGGCCAGGTTTCTCTTGGCAACACCGTCATGAAGGGCAACGCCCGCAAGGTTCATCGCCTCTACAACGGCAAGGTACTGGCAGGTTTTGCCGGTGGTACTGCCGACGCCTTCACCCTGCTCGAACGCTTCGAAGCCAAACTGCAGGCCCATCAGGGTAATCTGGAGCGCGCCGCCGTGGCGCTGGCCAAAGATTGGCGCACCGATCGTGCCCTGCGCCGCCTCGAAGCACTGCTGGCCGTCGCCGACGAGCAAAAATCCTTCATCATCACCGGCAACGGTGACGTGGTGCAGCCGGAGCACGATCTCATCGCCATCGGCAGCGGCGGCAACTTCGCCCAGTCCGCGGCCATCGCCCTGCTGGAAAACACCGATCTGGATGCCAAGAGCATCGTCGAGAAGGCGCTCAAGATCGCCGGCGACATCTGCGTCTTCACCAACCAACACCACACCGTCGAAGTGCTGGACTATTCGGCCAAATAAGCCGGCTACATAGCAACCAATTCTCCAAGGGGTGGGCACTGCCCGCCCCTGATACAGGAACTCCATCATGTCCGAGATGACCCCGAGAGAAATCGTCCACGAACTGGATCGTCACATCATTGGTCAGGCCGATGCCAAGCGCGCGGTGGCCGTCGCCCTGCGCAACCGCTGGCGTCGGATGCAGCTCAACGAAGAGATGCGCCATGAAGTGACTCCGAAGAACATCCTGATGATCGGCCCGACCGGTGTCGGCAAAACCGAGATCGCCCGTCGTCTGGCCAAACTGGCCAACGCCCCCTTCATCAAGGTGGAAGCGACCAAGTTCACCGAAGTGGGCTATGTCGGCAAGGAAGTGGACAGCATCATTCGCGATCTGACCGATGTCGCCATCAAGCTGGTGCGCGAGACTGAGATGGAGAAGATGAAATACCGCGCCGAGGAAGCCGCCGAAGAGCGCATTCTCGATGCGCTGCTGCCCAACCCGCGCAACACCTGGGGCGAGGAAGAGAAAGCCGACAACTCCAACACCCGCCAGATCTTCCGCAAGAAACTGCGCGAAGGTCAGCTGGATGACAAGGAGATCGAGCTGGATCTGGCCGCCTCCCCGATGGGCGTCGAAATCATGACCCCGCCGGGCATGGAAGAGATGGCCAACCAGCTGCAGGGGCTGTTCCAGAATCTGGGCCAGAACCAGAAGAAGAAGCGCAAGATCAAGGTCAAAGAGGCCATGAAGGCGCTGATCGAAGAGGAAGCGGCCAAACTGGTCAACCCGGAAGAGCTGAAGCAGAAAGCCATCGCTGCGGTCGAGAACAACGGCATCGTCTTCCTCGACGAGATCGACAAGATCTGCAAGCGTGGCGAGAGCTCGGGCCCCGATGTCTCCCGTGAAGGGGTTCAGCGCGACCTGCTGCCGCTGGTCGAGGGCTGCACCGTCAACACCAAGCACGGCATGGTCAAGACCGACCATATCCTGTTTGTCGCCTCCGGCGCCTTCCAGATCGCCAAGCCGTCCGACCTCATCCCCGAGCTGCAGGGCCGTCTGCCGATCCGGGTCGAGCTGACCGCGCTGACCACTGAAGATTTCGAGCGGATCCTGACCGAGCCGAACGCCTCCCTGACCGATCAGTACAAGGCGCTGATGGCCACCGAAGGGGTCAACATCGAGTTCACCCAAGATGGTATCCGCCGTCTGGCCGAAGCGGCCTGGCAGGTCAACGAGCGTACCGAGAACATCGGTGCCCGCCGTCTGCACACAGTGATGGAACGCCTGATGGAAGATATCTCCTACGACGCCTCCGAGAAATCCGGCGAGACCTTCGTCATCAACACCGACTACGTCAACGCCCACCTCGGCAAGCTGATTGAAGACGAGGATCTGAGCCGCTTTATTCTGTAAGCGCGCCCCTCCCGATAAAACGCCTCCCTTCGCGGAGGCGTTTTTATTTCTCCACCCCCTCCGTCATCTGCCCGGATTCTGGCCCACACCTGCGGCAACCCGTTCAATCCCAAGCCGTTTCCAAACTTCCCCTTGCCAACGCCCGCCGTTTTTTCATCCCCGCTGAAATCTGCTCAAAAAAAGATCTTTCCTATTCTCGGCGGCTGATTTATACATACGTATAAATCAGATCAAAATCTGTGCAGCAGGAACCTGAAAGATGAATCCAACCCGGCAGAAACTGCTCGATACCGGCCTCGCCATCGCCACCGAGAAGGGGCTGCGCGGCCTGACGGTGCGCGAGCTGGCGGCGGCGGCAGAGGTGAACCTCGGCTCCTTCGTCTACCACTTCGGCAACCGCGACGCCTTTATCGACGAGCTGGTCGAGCTCTGGTACGCCCCCCTCTATGACGAGCTCAAGGCGGTGGCAGCCAAAGGCTCCTACCCCTCTGCCATCGCCATGTTCGAGGCCACCATGGAGGCGCTGATCGGGCTGGTGGCGCGCCAGCGCGGCTTTATCAACCACCTGTTTGGCGATGCGCTGGCGGGTGAAGGGGCGGCCCAGCGCTTTCTGCTCAGCCTGCCGCGCCGTCATCCCCTGCTGCTGATCGAGCAGGTACGGATGGCACAGGCGGAAGGGTCGCTGGTCGCGGGTCACCCGCTCCAGCTGATGATCTTCATCATGGGGTCGGTCGGCCTGCCGCTGGTGATCGCCGGCAGCGGTCGCCAGCTCGGCTGGCTGCCCGAACAGGCCGCCCCCTTTCTCAGCCAGATAGACAGCCCTGAGGCCGCCAGACAACGGCTGGTATGGGCCCTGCGCGGCCTGCGCCCCACCGACATGAAAGAAGGAGAAGCGGCATGAAACAACGCATTGCAATCGTGGCCCTGCTGCTAACCGTTATCGGTGGCTACCTCTGGTGGCAAGGGCGCCCGGCTGACGGCTCCATCCTCTACGGCAACGTCGATATTCGCGACGTCAATCTGGCCTTTCGGGTCGGCGGCCGCGTCGATCAGGTGCTGGTCGATGAGGGGGATAGGGTAAAAGCCGGTCAACTGCTGGCCCGCCTCGATCCGGTTCCCCTCACCCACAGCCGCGACAGCGCCCGCGCCAATCTGGCCGCGCTCACTGCCGCCAACGCCTTGATCCACAAAGGCTATCGCAGCGAAGAGACCGACCGCGCCCGGGCCGCACTGGCCGCCGCCGAAGCAGCTGCACTGGAGGCCGACCAGCAGTGGCGCCGCCAGAGCGCACTGGCAGCCACCGGCGCCATCTCCCGCGGTCAGCTCGATACCGCCCGCTCCCAGCGGGATCAGACCCAGGCGCAGGTGCGCTCCGCCCGCGAGCAGCTCGCCCAGCTCGAAACCGGCTACCGCCCGGAAGAGATTGCCCAGTCCGATGCCCAGCTGGAAGGAGCCAAAGCGGCGCTCGCCAGTGCCGAACTGGCGCTGGCGGATGCCAGCCTGACCGCCCCCAGCGACGGCATCATCATCAGCCGCGCTGTCGAGAACGGCAGCATGGTGCAGAGCGGTGCTACCGCCTTCAACCTCTCCCTGACCGCGCCGGTCTGGGTGCGCGCCTATGTGGAGGAGCCCTGGCTCGGCCACTTCCCGAGCGGCGCCAAAGTGACCCTCACCACCGACTCGCGGCCTGATCAGCCCTATCACGGGGTGGTGGGCTTTGTCTCGCCGACCGCCGAGTTCACCCCGAAATCGGTGGAGACGCCTGACTTGCGCACTCACCTCGTCTACCGGCTGCGCATCGTGGTGCAGGACCCCGACCCGGCCCTGCGCCAGGGGATGCCGGTCACCGTCAGGCTGGCGCCATGAGCTGCGCCATCTCCCTCGAGGGGCTCACCAAACGCTTTGGTGAGCGGGTCGCCCTCAACGCCATCTCGGCCACCATTCCGGCTGGCGGCATCACCGGGCTGGTCGGCCCCGACGGCGCGGGCAAGAGCACTTTGCTGCGCCTGCTGGCCGGTCTGCTGATCCCCGAAGCGGGCACCATCCGAGTGCTGGGGCTGGATCCGGTAAGCGAGGGAGATCTGCTGCGTCAGCGCCTCGGCTACATGCCCCAGCAGTTCGGCCTCTACGAGGATCTCCGCGTGCTGGAGAACCTCACCCTCTACGCTGACTTGCGCGGCGTACTGGAGCCCGAACGCACGCCCACCTTCGCGCGGCTGCTCGCCTTCACCGATCTCGCCCGCTTCACCGCACGACCGGCGGGCAAGCTCTCTGGCGGGATGAAGCAGAAGCTCGGGCTGGCCTGCGCCCTGCTCGGCACCCCGGATGTGCTGCTGCTCGACGAACCAGGGGTAGGGGTCGATCCCATCTCTCGCCGCGCCCTCTGGCAGATGGTGCGCGAGCTGGCCAAGGGGGGGATGACGGTGCTCTGGAGTACCGCCTATCTCGACGAGGCGGAGCTGTGCGACCACGTGCTGCTGATGGCGGATGGCGAGGTGCGCACCAGCGGCACGCCGGCCGACCTGATGGGGGCCATGGCCAGCCGCTGCTGGCTGCTGGAGGCGGGGCAACTGGATGGCCGCGAGCGACGCGCCCTGCTGCGCCGGGCACTGGCTCACCCGGCGGTGATGGATGGCGCGGTAGCGGGGGAGCGGGTTCGCCTGCTGCTGCACCCGGGCATGACGCCCCCGCCGCTGGCGGAGCTGCAACTGACCAACGGCGCCTTTCAACCGGCTCAGCCCCGGCTGGAGGATGCCTTTATCGACCTGCTCGGCGGCGGCCCCGGCGGGGAGTCGAGTCTGGCGGCGGGGATGCGGGAAGCCGAACTGCCGCAGGGAGTCTCCCCCGAAGCGGTGATCGAGGCGCGCCACCTCACCAAGCGCTTCGGCGATTTTGCCGCCACCGATGATGTCAGCTTTGTGGTGCGCCGCGGCGAGATCTTCGGCCTGCTCGGCCCCAACGGGGCGGGCAAGTCCACCACCTTCAAGATGGAGTGCGGCCTGCTGCGCCCGAGCGAGGGACAGGCGCTGGTGACCGGCATCGATCTGGCCCACAGCCCCTCGGCGGCACGCCAGCGCCTCGGCTACATGGCACAGAAGTTCTCCCTCTACAAGCAGCTCACCGTGGCGCAGAACCTCTCCTTCTTCGCCGGTATCTACGGCCTGTTCGGCCGCCACCAGCAGACGCGGATCGATGCCATGGTGACTGCCTTTGCCCTCGCCCCCTGGCTCGATCAGAAGGCGGAATCCCTGCCGCTCGGCCTGCGCCAGCGCTTATCGCTGGCCTGCGCCCTGCTGCACGAGCCGCCGCTGCTGTTCCTCGACGAGCCCACCTCCGGGGTCGATCCGGTGACCCGGCGCGAGTTCTGGTCGCACATCAACGCGCTGGCCGACCACGGCGTCACAGTGCTGGTCACAACCCACTTTATGGATGAGGCGGAGTATTGCGACCGCATCGCCCTCATCTATCGCGGCAAGCTGCTGGCGCTCGGCACCCCGGACGATCTCAAGGAGCTGGCCGCCAAAGAGGCGGCGACCTCTTTGCCAACCGGCTCCTTGCCGACCTGTTCTTTGCCAACAATGGAAGAGGCCTTTATCACGCTGGTCGAGCGGGCCAGCGAGGAGGACGCATGAGCATCAACCGTCGGCGACTGCTGGCCCTCTGCCGCAAGGAGACGCTGCAAATCATCCGCGATCCGAGCAGCATCCTCATCGCTTTCATCATGCCGGTGGTGCTGCTGGTGGTGATGGGTTACGCCATCAATCTGGATGTGGACCACCTGCGCCTCGGCATCTGGCGTACCGACAGCGGCGCCCCGGCGGTGCGGCTGGAGCAGGCCCTGCGCGGCTCTACCGCGCTGGAGATCCACAGCGGCCCGAGCAAGGAGTCCCTGCTCGCCAGTCTGGCCCGCGGCGAGATCCGCGGCCTGCTGGTGATCGATGACGGCTTCTCCCGCGCGCTGGCCGGTCAGGGCAATGGCACGCCGCAGGCGCTGCTGCTGACCGACGGCTCCGAGCCCAACACTGCCAACTTCGTCACCAACTATGTGCAGGGGATCTGGCAGGGGTGGCTCGCTGGCGAGGGGGTCGCCATGCCGGTGTCGATAGAGAGCCGCGCCTGGTTCAATCCGGCGCTGGTGAGCCGCAACTTTCTGGTACCGGGCTCCATTGCGGTGGTAATGACCATCATAGGCGCCCTGCTCACCTCGCTGGTGGTGGCGCGGGAGTGGGAGCGCGGCACCATGGAGGCGCTGCTCGCCACCCCGGTCACCAAGGGGGAGCTGCTGCTCTCCAAGCTGTTGCCCTACTATGGCCTTGGCATCATTGCCATGCTGCTCTGCCTGCTCTTCTCGGTGGCGGTGATGGGCGTGCCGTGGCGCGGCTCCCTGCTGCTGCTCTTTCTGGTCACCAGCGTCTTTCTCGGCAGCGCCCTCGGGCTCGGGCTGTTTCTCTCCACCGTGATGCGCAGCCAGTTCAACGCCGCACAGGCAGCGCTGATCGCCGCCTTTCTGCCCGCCGTGATGCTGTCGGGCTTCGTCTTCGAGATCGCCAGCATGCCGCCTTGGCTTCGGGCCATCACCCACCTCATTCCGGCCCGCTACTTCGCGAGCTCCTTGCAGACCCTCTATCAGGCGGGCAGCGTTTTTTCGATCCTGCTGGTCAACGGTTTCTGTCTGCTGCTGCTGGCCGGTTTCTGGCTGGCCCTGACCGCCCGCAAGACGCGGCGCACTCTGGAGTAACCCATGCTGATCCGACTCTGGTGGCTGATCCGAAAAGAGCTGCAGGCCCTGATGGGCAATACTCAGGGGCGCTTTCTGCTCATCATGCCGGTGCTGCTGCAGACCGCCCTCTTCCCGTTCGCCGCCACTCTGGAGGTGACCGGCAACACGCTGGCCATCTACAACCAGGATGGCGGTGCCCAGAGCCGCGAGCTGCTGGAGCGCCTCACCCATATGCCCGCCTTTACCACCATCATCCCGGTACAAGGCGAGGCGGGCATGACCGAGGCCATCACCGGGCAACAGGCACTGCTCGGGCTGATTATTCCGGGCGATTTTTCGCGCCGGCTGGCACGGGGCGAACAGGCCAAGGTACAGCTGATCATCGACGGACGCCGCTCCAACGGTGGTCAGGTGGCGGCTGGCTACATCAGTCAGGTGATCGCCCGCTGGCAAAGTGAGGGCAAGGGGCAACCCGAGCTGGCGGTACGCAACCTCTACAACCCCAACGTCGAGTTCCACTGGCATATCCTGCCAGCGCTGGTGGCCATCATCACCACCACTGGCTGCCTGATTGTCACCGCCCTCTCGGTCGCGCGGGAGCGGGAAGAGGGCACCTTCGATCAGCTGCTGGTCTCCCCCCTCACCGCGGGCTGGATCATGGCGGGCAAGGCGGTGCCCGGCATCATGGTGGCGGTGGGGCAAGGGTGCATAGTCGCGCTGGCCGCCCGTTTTGTCTTTCACCTCCCCTTTGCCGGCAGCCTCAGCCTGCTGATGGCGGGCATGGTCTGCTACGGGCTGGCACTGGCCGGGATCGGGCTCTTCATCTCGTCGTTCTGCTCGACCCAGCAGCAGGCCTTTCTCGGGGTCTTCTCCTTCACCGTCCCGGCGGTGATCCTCTCGGGCTACATCTCGCCGGTGGAGAACATGCCGCAGGTGTTCCAGTGGCTGGCGGCCATCGACCCCCTCACCCACTTCATCGTGCTGCTCAAGGGGGTCTTCCTCAAGGGGTTTGACTGGTCGGCCGCCTGGCCCCTGCTCTGGCCGCTGCTCGCCATCGCCGGCGTCACCCTGTCGCTAGCGCTCGCCATGTTCCGCCGCCATATCGCCTGACGCGCCACCTTGTTCAGCTGATGCCGGTCTCGCCCAGTGCGAGGCCGGCCATTTTCCGCCAGAAGTTTTCACTCCCCGGCCGTGGGTAAACCGGGCTTTCCCTCCACCACCCCTCACTCCAAGCCAGCGCAGAAATCATCAACTGGTATACCTATTTTTGTATATCTTTGAATTTTATCGAATTACCCCTGACGAGATATATAAATAGACACTTGATTTGCATCAATTGCCCGCCCCGACTGACTGGGTAGCCTAGCCCCAGAATGATGTTTTATTACTCCAAACTAGAGGCAATCATGAGCAAAGTCAGACTGGTCGTTGTGGGCAACGGCATGGTGGGGCACCGCTTCATCGAAGAGTTGATCGAGCGGGCCGAGCCGGGCCGCTACGAGATCACCGTCTTCGGTGCAGAACCCCGTCCCGCCTACGATCGCGTCCATCTCTCCTCCTACTTCTCCCATCACACCAGCGAAGATCTCTCCCTCGTCAAACCCGGCTTCTACGACAAGCACGGCATCCGCCTGCTGCTCGGCGAAGCGGTGAAAAAAATCGACAGGGCCAACCGCGAAGTGCACTCCAACAAGGGCACTGTGGTCGGGTACGACAAGCTGGTGCTGGCCACCGGCTCCTACCCCTGGGTGCCGCCCATTGCGGGCAGTCAGCACCACGAGTGCTTCGTCTACCGCACCATCGAGGATCTGAAAGCCATTCGCAGCGCCGCCAGGAGTGGCAAGAGCGGGGTGGTGATCGGGGGCGGCCTGCTTGGCCTCGAAGCGGCCGGTGCCCTCAAGGCGCTGGGTCTCGAGACCCACGTTGTGGAGTTTGCTCCGGTACTGATGGCCGAGCAGCTCGACGGTCAGGGCGGCCAGCTGCTGCGCCGCAAGATTGAATCCATGGGCGTGCAGGTGCACACCAGCAAGAGCACCAGCGAGATCCTGATGCATGGCGGTGAGCAGGCGAAACACCGCCTCTCCTTCGCCGATGGCAGCCAGCTGGAAGTGGATGTGGTGGTCTTCTCCACCGGCATTCGCCCGCAAGATACCCTCGGCCGTTACGGTGATCTCGCCATCGCCGAGCGCGGCGGCATCGTCATCGACGATCACTGCCTCACCTCAGACCCCGACATCTATGCCATCGGCGAGTGCGCCGCCTGGCAGGGCCGCTTCTTCGGGCTGGTAGCGCCGGGCTACAAGATGGCCCAGATCACCGTCGACCATCTGCTCGGCGGTGACAGCCGCTTCGAAGGGGCAGACATGAGCGCCAAGCTGAAACTGCTCGGCGTCTCCGTCGGCTCCATCGGCGATGCTCACGGCCGCACCCCGGGCAGCCACAGCTATGTGTTTCAGGACGATCAGGCTGGCGTCTACAAGAAGATCGTGGTGAGCGAAGACAACAGCCGATTGCTCGGCGCCGTGCTGGTGGGTGACGTGGATGACTACGGCAACCTGCTGCAGATGATGCTCAACGCCCTGCCGCTGCCGAGCCACCCGGACACCCTGATCCTGCCCGCCTACGCCGGGGCCAAACCGACGCTGGGGGTGGATGCCCTGCCGGAAAGCGCCCAGATCTGCTCCTGCTTTGACGTCTCCAAAGGCGACATCGCTCAGGCGGTGGCCGAGGGGCACACCACCCTCGCCGCCATCAAGCAGCACACCAAGGCCGGCACCGGCTGCGGCGGCTGCGTGCCGCTCATCAGCCAGGTGCTCAACGCCGAGCTGGTGAAGCAGGGCATCGAGGTCAACAACCACCTCTGCGGCCACTTCCCCTACTCCCGTCAGGAGCTGTTCCACCTGGTCAAGGTGGAAGGGATCAAGAGCTTCGACGAGCTGCTGGCCAAGCACGGTCACGGCCATGGCTGCGAGGTGTGCAAACCGACCGTCGGCTCCATCCTCGCCTCCTGCTGGAACGACTATGTGCTGAGCCCGCTCAACACCCAGCTGCAGGACACCAACGACATCTTCCTCGGCAACATGCAAAAGGACGGCAGCTACTCCGTCATCCCGCGCATGGCCGGCGGTGAAGTGACCCCGGAAGGGCTGCTGGCGGTGGCCGAAGTGGCCCGCGACTACAAGCTCTACACCAAGATCACCGGCGCCCAGCGCATCGGCCTGTTCGGGGCCCAGAAGGATGATCTGCCCGCCATCTGGCGCAAGTTGCTGGCAGCGGGCTTCGAAACCGGTCAGGCCTACGCCAAGGCGCTGCGCATGGCCAAGACCTGCGTCGGCAGCACCTGGTGCCGCTTCGGCGTGCAGGACAGCGTCGGCCTCGGGGTCTTCCTCGAGAACCGCTACAAGGGCATTCGTACCCCGCACAAGATGAAGTTCGGCGTCTCCGGCTGTACCCGCGAATGTGCGGAAGCCCAGGGCAAGGACGTCGGCATCATCGCCACCGACGCGGGCTGGAACCTCTACGTGGGTGGCAACGGCGGCATGAAACCGCGCCACGCCGATCTGCTGGCTTCTGACCTTGACCGCGAAACCCTCATCAAGCTGATCGACCGCTTTATGATGTTCTACGTCACCAGCGCCGACAAACTGCAGCGCACATCGGTCTGGCTCGGCAATCTGGAAGGGGGTATCGACTACCTGCGCGAAGTGATCGTCGACGACAAACTCGGGTTAAACGAGACCCTGGAGCGCGATATCCAGACCCTCATCGACAGCTACGAATGCGAATGGTCGCGCACCCTCAACGAAGAGCAGGCGCTGCAGCGCTTCAGCCACTTCATCAACAGCGACAAGCGCGACCCGGACGTTCAGTTCGTCGCCGAACGCGCGCAGCACCGACCGGCCACCCCGGCCGAGCGCATCCCCGTCTACCAGATCGAGGTGGAAACCAAATGATGAAACTTGCCTGCCAACTCAACGACATCCTGCCGGGCACCGGCGTTTGCGCACTCATTGAGGGGCGCCAGATCGCCCTGTTCCGCCCGAGCGCGGCGGCCGAGGTGTTCGCCATCGACAACCGGGATCCCTTCTTCGCCGCCAACGTGCTGTCGCGGGGCCTGATCTGCGAACACGACGGTGAACTCTGGGTCGCCAGCCCGCTCAAGAAGCAGCGCTTTCGTCTGAGCGATGGCCACTGTTTCGACAACCCCGCCATGTCGGTTCAAGGCTACCCCGTTGAAGTGCGCGACCAGCAGGTCTGGGTCGCCGTCTAAAACCAAATTCACTCTCTTTCGGGCTGCCAGAGGGCAGCCCTTTCAAGGACTCACAAGATGTACACGGAAACCATCAACAAGTGTGCCGCCAACGCGGCCCGCATCAACCGCTTCGAGCGCAGCGACAAGCTCGGCTTCTGGCTCAGCTCCGCCATGGCGGGGGCCTATGTGGGCCTCGGCATCATCCTCATCTTCACCCTCGGCAATCTGGTGGATCCCGCCATCCGGCCGCTGGTGATGGGAGCCACCTTCGGCATCGCCCTGACGCTGGTGATCATCGCCGGCTCGGAGCTCTACACCGGCCACACCATGTTCCTCACCTTCGGGGTGAAGACGGGCAAGATCACCATGGCTGACCTGCTGCGCATCCTGCCGCAGACCTGGGCCGGTAACCTGATTGGCTCCATCGTGGTGGCGCTGATCTACTCCTACGGCGGCAGCCTGCTGCCGGACGCAGGCAGTCTGGCCCACAAGGTGGCACTGGCCAAGACCCAGGCACCGGCCCTGACCCTGTTTATGAAGGGGATCCTCTGCAACTGGCTGGTCTGCCTCGCCATCTGGATGGCGCTGCGCACCGAAGGGGCCGCCCGCTTCATCGCCATCTGGTGGTGCCTGCTCGCCTTTATCGCCTCCGGCTACGAGCACTCCATCGCCAACATGACCCTGTTCGCCCTCTCCTGGTTTGGCGCCCACTCCGATGCCTACACCCTGAGCGGCATCGGCCACAACCTGCTGTGGGTGACCCTGGGCAACACCGTCTCCGGCGCCCTCTTCATGGGCCTCGGCTACTGGTATGCCACCCCCAAGGCCGAGCGCCCGGTCGCGGTGAGCGAAACCACCAGTACCGCCAACCAGACCCGAACCACCTGATCCGGAGGCCCCATGGACTACTTGCCCATCTTTTGCCGACTCGACAACAAACCCGTGCTGCTGGTCGGCGGCGGCGAGGTAGCGGAGCGCAAGGCGCGCCTGCTGCTGGATGCCGGTGCCCAGCTCACCGTGGTCGCGCCCGAGCTCGACCCCGAGCTGGCGGAACTGGCTGCCAACGGCAGCATCGAGTGGCTGGCCGGTGAATTTGTGCCGGAACAACTGGCGGGCAAGTGGCTGGTGGTGGCCGCTACCGATCGGCGCGAGGTGAATGCACTGGTTTACCAGAGCGCCAACCGGGCGCGGATCTTTGCCAACGTGGTGGATGACCCGAAGCGCTCCAGCTTCATCATGCCGTCGATCATCGATCGCTCGCCGCTGATGGTGGCCATCTCCTCCGGCGGCAAGGCGCCGGTGCTGGCTCGGCTGCTGCGGGAAAAACTGGAAGCCCTGCTGCCGCAACATCTGGGGGCCGTGGCGGCCTTTGCCGGCAGCCTGCGGGAGCGGGTCAAGGCGCGATTCGCCAGCATGGGAGAGCGGCGCCGCTTCTGGGAGCGGCTGCTCGGGGCGGATCGGCTCGGGCAGGCGCTGGCGCGGGGCGATTGCGCCTCTGCCCACCAGCTGGCCGACAGCCTGTTTGCCGACGAGAGCCGGAGCGCAGGCGAAGTGGTACTGGTGGGAGCCGGCCCCGGCGATCCGGGTCTGCTCACCCTGCACGCCCTGCGCCAGATGCAGCAGGCCGACGTGGTGGTCTATGACCGGCTGGTCTCCGACGAGGTGATGGCGCTGGTGCGCCGCGACGCCAAGCGCATCTTCGTCGGCAAGCAGGCGGGCAACCACTGCGTGCCGCAGGAGGGGATCAACCAGCTCTTGCTGGAGGAGGCGAAGAAGGGGCAACGAGTGGTGCGGCTGAAGGGGGGCGATCCCTTTATCTTCGGCCGTGGCGGCGAGGAGCTGGAGACGCTGGTGGGCAGCGGCATCGGTTTTCAGGTGGTCCCGGGGATCACCGCGGCCAGCGGCTGCGCCGCCTACGCCGGCATTCCGCTCACCCATCGCGACCACGCCCAGAGCGTACGTTTCGTCACCGCCCACGGCAAGGGGGGCGCCCGGGATCTCGACTGGCCGCTGCTCGCCAAGGACAAACAGACTCTGGTGTTCTACATGGGGCTCTCATCCTGCGCCACCATCCGTGAAGAGCTGCTGGCCCACGGCAAGGCAGGCGACACCCCGGTGGCGCTGATCGAGCGCGGCACCCAGCCCTGCCAGCGGGTCATTCGTGGCACCCTTGATGAGCTGCCCGCGCTGGCGGTGGGGGTTGAGAGTCCGGCGCTCATCATGGTGGGCTCGGTGGTCACTTTGGCCGACCAGCTCGCCTGGTTTGGCTCGGCACCACAGGCTCAGCAAGCCCTCGCCTGAGGTATCCTCGGCAACTCACCATGAGGCCACCAGCAGGTGGCCTCACTTTTACCTCCCTCTTCTCCCATCACGGTCATAACCTGTTGTTTTAAGTCTGGTATCCTATGGGCATTGAGCCCTTGGCTACCATCTCAGGAATTCATCCCATGTCTCTTCCCATCAAGAACAGCGCCCGGCAGCGCGCGGATGACAGATCCCGCATTCTCACCCTGCTG
Source organism: Aeromonas sp. FDAARGOS 1419 (assembly GCF_019047045.1). NCBI lineage: Bacteria > Pseudomonadati > Pseudomonadota > Gammaproteobacteria > Aeromonadales > Aeromonadaceae > Aeromonas > Aeromonas sp. FDAARGOS 1419. The sequence goes on along the minus strand of NZ_CP077209.1, from coordinate 3,610,222 downwards.
CTGCGCGATGATGCCCTCACCGACAGCCTGCTCGATCCGCAGGTGGTGCAGGATGCCGAGCAGCGCGATCAGACCAGCGAACTCACTGCGCTGGTCAACGGGTTGCCCGCCGCCGACGTCGCCGATGCGCTGGAATCGCTGCCGCCCGATGAGCGTCATGCCCTGTGGGCGCTGGTGGAGGAGGAGAAGCGCGGCCAGATCCTGGTCGAAGCGTCGGAGACGGTGTGGGACAGCCTCATCAGCGGGATGAGCGACAAGGAGCTGCTGCACGCCCTGCGTACCCTGGATATCGACGATCAGATCTATCTGGGCCAGTACCTGCCGCGCAACCTGATGGGGCGGTTGCTCACCTATATGGCCCCCGCCGACCGGGATCGGGTGCGGGAGGTGATCCGCTACGGCAAGCACACCGTCGGCGCAATGATGGACTTCGAGATCATAACCATCCGCCCCGAGGTGAGTCTGGCCACAGTGCAGCGCTATCTTCGCCTGCGCGGCAAGATCCCCGCCAACACCGACAAGCTGTTCGTCATCGATCGGCGCAACCATTTGCTGGGGGAGCTGGCCCTCACCACTGTCCTGCTGCACAAGCCCGCCACCCTGGTGAGCGACGTGATGGAGCGGGATCCGGTCACCTTCGATCCGGAGGATAACGACGAAGCGGCCGCCCGCACCTTCGAGCGGGATGACCTGCTCTCCGCCGCCGTGGTGGATGGCAAGGGCAAGCTGATGGGCCGCCTCACCGTCGAAGAGGTGGTGGATCTGGTCTATGAGGAGAGTGACACCGACCTGCGCCGGATGGGGGGTATCAGCGAGGATGAAGACGTGTTCGCCCCAGTCTCCAAGGCGGTCAAGACCCGCTGGGCCTGGCTTGCCATCAACCTCTGCACCGCCTTTGTCGCCTCGCGGGTGATCGGCCTGTTCGAGCACACCATCTCCCAACTGGTGGCGCTGGCGGCCCTGATGCCCATCGTCGCCGGGATCGGCGGCAACACCGGCAACCAGACCATCACCATGATAGTGCGGGCGCTGGCGCTGCAGCACATTCAGACAGGCAACCTCTCCTTCCTGCTGCTACGGGAACTTGGCGTCGCCTTTATCAACGGGCTGGTGTGGGGCGGCACCATGGGCATCGCCACCTATCTGCTCTATCAGGATGCGGCGCTCGGCGCCGTGATGACCCTGGCCATGATGCTCAACCTGCTGGTGGCCGCCCTGATGGGGGTGATTATCCCCATGACCATGACCCGCCTCGGCCGCGACCCGGCAGTCGGTGCCAGCGTGATGATCACCGCCATCACCGATACCGGCGGCTTCTTTATCTTCCTCGGGCTGGCGACCCTGTTCCTGCTGTAAACCGTGCGTTGAAAACAACAAGGGAGCCACTGGCTCCCTTGTTGTTTCAGGCGCGTTTGCCCACCCCTGCCGTTAGCTGCTTATCGCTTGTCAGCGGTGATCAGCAAGCCATTGGTGTCGGGGAAGCCGATGGCCAGCGCCTCTTTTTTGGCATCCGTGGTATAGGTGGTGACATAGGCGACGCGGTTATCCATCGCCCGGGCCAGAGCAGCATTCCAGAGGTTTTCGATCGGCGTGGCGGCAGCGGATTGCTTGAAGTTGCACTTGCCAAACCCGGTCATGGTCAGCTTGCTCAACCCGGCAGTGGCACTCCCCTCGCCCACCAGCGTACAACCTGCCGCCGGAAACTCGATCGCTACCGTCAGCTTGCCGCCGTTGTTGGTGGTATCCACCTTGCCCACCATGTCGCTGCTGAAGCCATCGCTGTCCGTGGCACTCCAGCTGGCCGTGGTCACCGCTTTGGTGGTCAGGGCTGTCACCGCCACATGACCGCTGAAACCGGAATAGATGGGGGAGTTGTCGGAGAACTTGGTGCCGGTGCGAGTGAAATCAAAAACCCAGCGCTTGATCTCCTTGCCCTGCAGATCGATGACCGGCTGATCCTGGAAGGTGATGAGGTTGTGGTCGTTGGTCACCGAGCTGAGCGCCGTGCTGGTACCGAGCCGCTCGCTGTTGCGGATCAACTGCACCGGGTAGATCCCGTCTTTGTCGGCTTTCTGGTCAGCCTGACCCAGCCACTGGCTGTTGGTCTCGACCTTGCCCACCTGATGACCCACCCAGACACCCCAGTACTGCACGGTTTCACCCTTCGGGTAGACCAGCGCCAGACCATCCAGATCCTTGATCATGCGCGGCGTCGCCTTGTCGCCGTCGCGGCTCAGCAGATTCGCTTGGTAAAGACCCGCCTCCGGCAGGGCCAGTGGCACCCGCTTGGCGATGCTGTTGGCAGCTTTTTCGCTGTCACAGGCAGACAGGGCCGCAGCGCAGGCGATGGCCAGCAGCGCTTTGTTGTGCATTTTCATGAGTTTTTATTCCTTGCTGTCGCTTTGTAATTTTTAGATGCAATCAATCGCCGCTGAATTTAAGGGAAAGGTCATCTATCAGTCGAATGGAGATCTGTAACCAACCATTACAGCCTCGCAGGAGCGGCAGACCGCGCCGCTTGCCCCGACCGCACTGCGGTAACGACAGGGTGACTAACGGCGGAAAAGCAGCGAGGGTAGCGACCCGAAAAAACAGATGAAAATCAGAGTCATAACTCTATTAACAGGAGGGTAATTAGCCCGAATTGCCAGCCTGCTCACAATAGGATTCTTTTGCTGTCGATAGAATGCACCACGCTGGCATACCCATAACAAGAGAATCCAACAATGAAAACCACCCTCAAACTGAGCGCGGTGGCAGTTATCTTTTTGCTGTCCGGCTGTGACGACAACAACTCTCAGGCCCCCGGTGATCTCACTCTGCGGCTGATCGAAACCTCTGATATCCACTCCAACCTGCTGAGTTACGACTACTACCAGAACAAGCCGGATGCCTCGCTGGGCTTCGCCCGCACCGCTGTGCTGATCCGCAAGGCCCGCGAAGAAAACGCCAACAACTTGCTGATCGACAACGGCGACCTGATCCAGGGCACCCCGCTGGCCGACTATATCCACGACCAGCAGGTCAAACAGCAGTGGCTGAGCAAGCAGACCCACCCCGCCATCAAGGCGCTCAACACCATGAGCTATGATGTCGGCAACCTGGGCAACCACGAATTCAACTTCGGTCTCGACTTCCTCTCAGAGACCCTGAAAGGGGCCAACTACCCCTACATCAACGCCAACGTCTTTCAGGCCGATGCCTTCAGCCGTGATGGCAAGGGCACCATCGACTGGAGCAAGCAGAAGTTCAAACCCTATGTGGTGCTGGATCGTCAGGTGAAGGATGCCAACGGCAACACCCAGACCATCAAGGTCGGGGTGCTGGGGCTGACTCCGCCCCAGATCACCCAGTGGGACAAGCGCAATCTGGAAGGCAAGGTGGTGGTGGCCGATATGGTCGAGACCGCCGAGCACTATGTACCCGAAATCCGCGCCAAGGGCGCTGACATCGTCGTGGTCGTGGCCCACACCGGCATCATAGGTGACCCGCGCGAACCCATGATGGAGAACGCCGCCCTGCCGCTGGCCAAGGTGAAAGGGGTCGATGCCCTGCTGCTGGGCCACGCCCACCGCACTTTCCCGGGCGATTACCCCAACATGACCGACGTGGACAACGAGAAAGGCACCCTGGCGGGGGTACCGACCGTGATGCCGGGCGTCTGGGGCAACCACCTCGGCATCATCGACCTGCACATGACCTGGAAAGAGGGTCGCTGGGAAGTGGCCTCCAGCCAGTCCCAGCTGCGCAAGATCGACAGCAGCGCCAGCAGCACCGAAGATCAGGCGGTGGTCGATCAGGTCATTGCCGAGCACGAGCAGGCCAACCAGTGGCTGGACGAGCCCCTCAGCAAGATCACCAAGCCAATCCACAGCTTCTTCGCGCTGGTGCAGGATGACCCCTCCATCCAGATCGTCAGCGACGCCCAGCTGTGGCATGCCAAGAAGCTGCAACAGGATGGTCAGCTCAAGGAGAAATGGCCCATCCTCTCCGCCGCCGCACCATTCCGCGGCGGTCGCAACGGCCCGACCGACTTCACCTATGTACCGGCTGGCAATATCTCCCTGCGCAACGTGGCCGACCTCTATGTCTACCCCAACACCCTGCAGGTGGTCGCCATCAATGGCGCGACCGTACAGGAGTGGCTGGAGAAGAGTGCCGTCCAGTTCAACAAGATCGATGCCGCCAGCACCGCTACCCAGTGGCTGGTGAACGAGAAGTACCGCACCTACAACTTCGACGTGATCGACGGGGTGAACTATCAGGTCGATGTGACCAAACCCGCCCGTTACGATGTGGATGGCAACAAGGTGAGCGACAGCTACCGCATCACCAACCTCACCTATCAGGGCAAGGCAATCGACCCGACCCAGATGTTCTACGTGGTGACCAACAACTACCGCGCCAGCGGTGGTGGCAACTTCCCGGGCATCAACGCCAAGGTGATCGTCCATGAAGATCAGTTCGAAACCCGCGAAGTGCTCTCCGAATACCTCAAGGATCTGGCAGAGAAGAATCCGGCCGGTTTCGAGCCCCCGGCAGACAACAACTGGCAGCTGGCCCCCCTGCCCGCCAATCTGGATCTGCGCATCTACAGCTCGCCACGCAGCGAAGCGCAAGCCCTGACCGGCGGCAAGCTGAACTATGTGGAGACCCTGCCACCCACCGATGCCAAACACCCCGGCTTTGGCGTCTACAAGCTGGTGCTGGCACCCTGATCCTCAGGGCTAATCCGGCAATAACCTCTGCAACCCCCTCCTGATACGAGGGGGTTTTTGATGGTGTTGGCAGAGGGGTCAGCGCCTGTACGTCAACCACGACCTGCGGCAACTCGCGCAGCCCATTTATCCCTTCACGCCATTGTCACCCTCTATCACACCATCCAGCTCCCGGCAGGTCTGCCCCATCCCGCCCATAAAAGAACAGGCCCACCGAAGTGGACCTGCTGTTATTTGCGTGACCGGGAGTATCGCGATAGAGGGCGCTACTCCCGCTCCTTCACATAAGGTGTACCAAGTGCCTTGGGTGCCACCGCACGGCCGATAAAACCGGCCAGCAGGAACACGGTCAGGATGTAGGGCAGTGCCTCGATGGCCTGCACCGGAATGGCGAAGCCACCGATGCTGACCCCTTGCAGGCGGATGGCGACCGCATCGAGGAAGCCGAACAGCAGGCAGGCAGCCATGGCATTCCAGGGGCGCCACTTGCCGAACACCAGCGCCGCCAGCGCCATAAAGCCCTTGCCCGCACTCATGTTGGGGATGAACTGGGCCGTCTGGGCCACCGCCAGATAGGTGCCACCGATACCGGCCAGCAGGCCGCCGATGAGGAGCGCGGTGTAGCGCATCCGCACCACAGAGATACCGGCGGTATCGACCGCTGCGGGCGCCTCGCCCACCGCCCGCAGACGCAGACCGAAGCGGGTACGGAACATCACCCACCAGGCCAGCGGCACACAGGCAAATGCCACGTACTCCAGCAGGGAGTGGCCGCTCAGCAGCTCGCTGTAGAGCTGGCCGATCACCGGCACATCCCACAGCTCCTTGGCATAGGGCAGATCGATGGGGGCGAAACGGGCATCACCGGAGAGTGCCGGAGTCTGGCCACCCTGATCGAACCAGTAACGACCCAGCGTCACGGTCAGACCGGCCGCCAGAATGTTGATGGCCATGCCGCTCACCACCTGATCACCGCGATGGGTGATGGTGGCAAAGCCGTGCATCAGGGCGAACAGGATGGAGACACCTACCCCGGCACCCAGACCTACCCAGGCAGAACCGGAGACCGCCGCCGCCGCACCACTGGCGAACGCCGCCGCCAGCAGTTTGCCTTCCAGCGCGATGTTGACCACCCCGGAGCGCTCGCAAAACATACCCGCCATGGCCGCCAAAATGAGAGGCGGCGCGGTACGGATGGTCGCATCCAGCATCAGGATCAGAATTTCAAACATGATCAGACTCCTTTAGCTTGCGCGGCTGAGCGGTTGGCAAACGCCAGATAGAGCTGCTCGATGCGCGGACGCATCATGTGCTCAAGGGCGCCACAGAACAGGATCACCAGACCCTGCAACACCACCACGATGTTGCGGTCGACACCGAACTCGAAGCTGAGCTCGGCGCCCCCTTGATAGAGGAAACCGAACAGCAGGCTGGCGATGATGACGCCAACCGGATGGTTGCGCCCCATCAGCGCCACCGCGATACCGGTGAAGCCGAACCCTTCCACGAAGTTGAGCTTGATCTGGTGTAGCTCACCCTGCAGCACGTTGAGGGCAAAGAAGCCCGACAACATGCCGGAGATCACCATCGCCAGGATCACCACCTTGGGATAGGAGATACCGGCGTAAGCGGAGGCGCTTTGGCTGGCGCCGACCGAGCGGATCTCGTAACCCCAGCGGGTGTGCCAGATAAAGACCCACACCAGCGCCGCACAGATCAGCGCCCAGAAGAAGCTGATATTGAGGGGGCTGTTGGGGATATCCATCCCGAACAGGCTCGCCATCCCGCTCATCTTGGGCAGCCAGCTTGCCTCGGCAAACACCTTGCTCTCGGTCGCCATCGAACCGGGCGGCTTGAACACCTCCACCAGCAGATAGGCCATCAGCGAGGCGGCGATGAAGTTGAACATGATGGTGGTGATCACGATATGGCTGCCGCGCTTGGCTTGCAGCCAGGCCGGAATAAAAGCCCAGGCCGCACCGAACAGACCACCGGCAATGATGGAGAGCGGCAACAGCAGGGCAAACGGCAGCACATCGCCGAGCATCAGACAGACCAGACCGACACCGAGCCCGCCGATATAGGCCTGACCTTCACCACCGATGTTGAACAGACCGGCGTGGAAGGCGACCGCCACCGACAAACCGGTAAAGATAAAGCCGGTTGCGTAGTAGAGGGTGAAGCCGACCCCTTCACCAGTGCCGAACGCGCCGTACCACATGATCTTGGCGGCATCGACCGGGTTGATGTCGAGGTAGTAGAACAGAATGGCCGACACCAGGAAGGCCAGCAGGATGTTGACCGCAGACAAGACGCCTACGGAGACCCAGGCAGGAATACGTACTTGGCTCATCAGTGGGCCTCCTTGGCAACTTCGTCCGGCACTATGTTCGCCATCATCAGACCTATGGTGCGCTCATCCGCCTTGGCACCATCCAGCTCGCCGACGATGCGACCGTCGGCAATGACCAGGATCCGGTCAGCGAGGCTCATGATCTCGTCCAGCTCCACCGAGACCAGCAGCACCGCCTTGCCCTTGTCGCGCATGGCGATGATCTGCTGGTGGATATACTCGATGGCGCCGATGTCGACCCCGCGGGTCGGCTGGCCGATCAACAGCACATCCGGGTCCTGCTCCACTTCACGGGCGATCACCAGCTTCTGCTGGTTGCCACCGGAGAAGTTGGCGGTCTTGTGATCGGGATGAGGCGGGCGCACGTCCCACTTCTCCATCTTGGCCTGACAATCCTGCTGGATCGCCTCCTTGTTCTGCAGCCACCCCTTGTTGTATTGCGGGCGACGGTGATAACCGAGAATAAAGGCCTCTTTCGCCTCGAAGCGGTTGATCAGCCCCATCTTGTGGCGATCTTCCGGCACATGGCCGAGGCCGTAGTTGCGCACCAGCTCGGGATCGGCCGGGTGCTCCGCGCTCACCTTGTGCACGCCGCTGCGGCTGCTGATGGTAAAGCCACCCTTGCTCGGCTTGAGAATGCCGCCAAGCAGGCTGAGCAGTTCGGACTGACCGTTGCCGGAGACCCCGGCGATGCCGACCACTTCACCGGCCCGCACCTCGAAGCTGACCGATTTGACCCGCTCCACCTTGCTGGCGTCGAAATAGCTGAGCCCTTCGATCTTCAGCTTGGCTTCACCGGGCTGGGTTGGCCCCTTGTCGACCTTGAGGCGCACCTTGCGGCCCACCATCAGTTCGGCCAGCTGCTCCTTGTCGGTATCCTTGGTGGCGACGTGGGCCACCATCTCGCCACGGCGCATGATGGAGACCTGATCGGTAATGGCCAGGATCTCCCGCAGCTTGTGGGTGATAAGGATGATGGTCGCCCCCTGATCCCGCAGCTTTTTCAGCACCTCGAACAGGTGATCCGCCTCTTGCGGGGTCAGTACCCCGGTCGGCTCGTCGAGGATCAGGATGCGGGCGCCGCGATAAAGCGCCTTGAGAATTTCGACCCGCTGTTGCAAGCCAACCGGCAGATCTTCGACCTTTTCGTGCAACGGCACGTCGAGGCCATAATCTCGCGCCAGTTCGCCCAGCAGCTTTTCGGCTGACGCCACACTCTGCTGAAGGTGCCAGCCGTTCTCAGCGCCGAGGATGACGTTTTCCAATACGGTGAAGTTATTGACCAGCATGAAGTGCTGGTGAACCATGCCCACCCCTGCGGCAATCGCATCTTGTGAGCCATGGGGTTTGAAAGGATTCCCGTCGATCAGCATCTCGCCTTTGTCGGCATGGTAGAAACCATAAATGATGCTCATCAGGGTGGACTTACCGGCGCCATTTTCGCCGACAATGCCGTGGATACTGCCTTTGCGAACCTTAAGGTCGATCAGCTTGTTGGCGTACACTTCGCCGAACCGCTTATCGATACCTCTTAATTCGATGGCATAGCGATCTGTCTGGTCCATGATGCAGCCCTGCGTTTCATGAAATAAGACTAAAAACCGGCCCGTGCGGGCCGGTGGTGCGTTGAGAGTCGTAGCAGCTATCTAATTAGTATTTGCAGGTGTTATCGCTCATGTAGTCATGAACCTTGACCTTGCCAGCGATGATTTCAGCCTTGATGGCATCTACCTTGGCTTTCATTTCCGGGGTGATCAGCTTCTCGTTGTCCTTGTCGAGTGCCCAATCCACACCGCCTTCGGCCAGACCCAGGTTCTTGATACCCGGCTTCCACTCGCCTTTGGCAGCGTCATCCCAGGTCTGGTAAGCGGCCAGACCCACAGACTTGACCATGGAGGTCAGCATGGTGCCCGGTTGCAGGTGGTTCTGGTTGGAGTCCACACCGATGGCGAACTTGCCGCTGTCCTTGGCTGCCTGATAGACACCGATACCGGTACCGCCAGCTGCGGCGTAAACCACGTCAGCACCCTTGGCGAACTGGGACTTGGCCAGCTCGGCACCTTTGGCCGGGTCAGCAAACGCGGCCGGGGTAGAGCCCGCCATGTTCTGGAACACTTCGATCTTCGGATTGACGAACTTGGCACCCTGCTCGTAACCGCACTGGAATTTGCGGATCAGCGGGATATCCATGCCGCCCACGAAGCCGACTTTGCCGCTCTTGGAAGCGATGGCTGCCAGTGCGCCCACCAGGAAGGAACCTTCATGCTCCTTGAAGATGACGGACTGGACGTTCGGCTTGTCGACCACCATGTCGATGATGGTGAACTGGGTTTTCGGGAATTCGGTCGCAACCTTCTCTACCGCAGAACCCATGTTGAAACCGACCGCCACGATCGGGCCGTTGCCACGGCTGGCCAGACGACGCAGACCCTGCTCGCGCTGGGCTTCGTTCTGGGGTTCAAACTCTTTGACCTTGACGCCCTTGTCCTTGTTGTAGAGCTCGACGCCGTTACGGAACACGGCTTCGTTGAATGATTTGTCATACTTGCCCGCGGTGTCATAAATGACGGCTGGCTCGGAAGCAGCCTGAGCAGAGAGAGCAGCGAGAGTGAGGGAGGCCACAGTGGCCAGCTTGAGCACTTTAGTCACGATCGTATCCTTGATTGTTATTAAGTGAGGGAACTTGCTTGCCTGTCAGAGCAGGCTATCTAGCACGCAGGCTTACTCTAAGTCAGCCCCGATGCGGGTCAAGCAAATGATAAGGGAAAAACGTTTGCGTTAACGGTTTGAATTCTAAGCAAACAACCTTATAAGCAGTTGTTTTTTAGCTACTTTTCAGTTTTTTATGCTAACAACCAAAAGACCCAAACGACATTTCTCTTATTGTTCAGCAAGTTACTGTAAACCGTTTTCCCCTGTTATTCATCCAGCCCCCCGGCAAGCCCGTGATCCGGCTCGCAAAATCCCCACAAACCGCGCGAGCAAGGATTGGCTACAGCTGGAGACCTCCCCATCCCGTTCTCTTTGCACCAGCCAAAAATGGCCGCACCGACTCCCCTCGCCTGCCCGTCGTGCGGAGTTTGCAGTTGGTCTGACGGGGGGATGGCCGTATAATCGCCGACTGTATAAATAAACAGGAGTGGTGATGGACGTTTCAACCCTGCTCGACGGGCTCAACGACAAGCAAAGAGATGCCGTTGCGGCGCCCCGCAGCAACCTGCTGGTGCTGGCCGGTGCCGGTTCGGGCAAGACCCGGGTGCTGGTGCACCGTATCGCCTGGCTGATGCAGGTGGAACGCTGTTCACCCTTCTCCATCATCGCGGTGACCTTTACCAACAAGGCGGCGGCCGAGATGCGCGGTCGGGTCGAGAAGGTGATCGGCGACGGCGTGCGCGGCATGTGGATCGGCACCTTCCACGGCATCGCCCACCGATTGCTGCGGGCCCACCATCTGGATGCGGGCCTGCCGCAGGACTTCCAGATCCTCGACTCCGACGACCAGTACCGTCTGATCCGCCGGGTGCTCAAGGCGCTCAACCTCGACGAGAAGCACTGGGCCCCGCGCGCCGTGATGGGCTACATCAACGGCAAGAAAGATGAAGGCTTGCGCCCCGGCGACATCGACCTCTACGGCGACCCCGTCACCCGCACCTATCAGCAGATCTACAAGACCTATCAGGAGACCTGCGATCGTTCCGGTCTGGTGGACTTCGCAGAACTCTTGCTGCGCGCCCACGAGCTGTGGCTCAACAAGCCGCACATCCTCGAACACTACCGCGACCGCTTCCAGAACATCCTGGTGGACGAGTTTCAGGATACCAACGGCATCCAGTACGCCTGGCTGCGGATGCTTGCGGGCAACAGCGGCAAGGTGATGATCGTCGGCGACGATGACCAGTCCATCTACGGCTGGCGCGGCGCCAAAATCGAGAACATCCAGCGCTTCCTGACCGACTATCAGGGCGCCGAGACCATCCGCCTCGAGCAGAACTACCGCTCCACCGCCAATATCCTCAAAGCGGCCAACAGCGTCATCGCCAACAACGCCGAGCGCCTTGGCAAGGAGCTGTGGACCGAAGGGGCCGAGGGCGACCCGATTTCGCTCTACGCAGCCTTCAACGAGGTGGACGAAGCACGCTTCGTGGTCGGCCGCCTCAAGGATTGGAAGGAAAAGGGCGGCCTGCTGGCCGACTGCGCCATCCTCTATCGCTCCAACGCCCAGTCGCGGGTGCTGGAAGAGGCGCTGATGCAGGACGCCATGCCCTACCGCATCTACGGTGGCCTGCGCTTCTTCGAACGGCAAGAGATCAAAGACGCCATGGCCTACCTGCGGCTTATCAACAACCGTGGCGACGACGCCAGCTTCGAGCGGGTGGTCAACACCCCGACCCGCGGCATCGGCGATCGCACCCTCGAGATCCTGCGCGGCAACGCCCGCGATCAGGGGCTCAATCTGTGGCAATCGGCCAAGGCGCTGCTCAACGACAAGGTGCTGACCGGTCGCGCCGGCAACGCGGTGCGCGGCTTTGTCGATCTGATCGACGCGCTGGAGGAGCAGGTCGCCATGCTGCCGCTGCACCAGCAGGCGGATATCGCCATCCAGAACTCCGGCCTCAAGGCAATGTATCTGGCGGAAAAGGGCGAGAAATCCCAGGCGCGGGTAGAGAACCTCGACGAACTGGTCACCGCCTGCCGCCAGTACCAGCGCCCGGACGAGCTGGAGGATATGAGCGATCTCTCCGCCTTCCTCGCCCACGCGGCGCTGGAATCCGGCGAGAATCAGGCGGACGAATATGCCGACGCGGTGCAGCTGATGACCCTGCACAGCGCCAAGGGCTTGGAGTTCCCGCTGGTGCTGCTGGTCGGCGTCGAAGAGGGCATGTTCCCCAGCCAGCAATCGACCGAGGAGTCGGGCCGGCTGGAGGAGGAGCGCCGCCTCTGTTACGTCGGCATGACCCGCGCCATGGAAAAGCTCTACATCTGTTATGCCGAGAGCCGCCGCATCTACGGCCGCGAGATGTTCCACAAGCCGAGCCGCTTTATCCGCGAAATGCCTGCCGAGTGTCTGGAAGAGATCCGGCTGCGCACTCAGGTCAGCCGCCCCACCCAGTACGGCCGCTTTAGCCAGAACGAAGTGCAGCAGAGCTTCGACGCCAGCGGCATCAAGCTCGGCCAGCGGGTGCTCCATCCGAAATTCGGCGAAGGGGTGGTACTCAACTTCGAAGGGGTCGGCCAGCAGAGCCGGGTGCAGATCCAGTTCGACGACGTCGGCGCCAAGTGGCTGGTGACGGCTTATGCCAGATTGGAAGCGCTTTGATTTTTCCTGCCTTTTGAAATAACCAACCCGGCTTAGGCCGGGTTGATTTTTATATGACCCATCGTGACAACTTTAAATACGCGATCGTCCGAATACGCTTCGCTATTCGAACCTACAGCTGTGTTTAAGCTGTGGAAGAACAATATTTGTCCCATATTGGACAAGGTATATTCAACTTAAGTTTGCTATTAAAAAAGCACCCTTTTCGCAAGCAAAAAAAGTTATTTAAATTTTCCATCCTTGATCGGGAGACTTGTATTTAGCGGAGCGGACGGATGAAAACCCGCTCAGTGTGAGTGGATACTAACAGACAGAGTGGGACTCACAATTTATCCACAGCACGCCAGTTATCCACACATTGCAACTCTGTCTCTGCACCATTATCTTGTGTTACGAAGCGGCAGGAGCACCACATATAGTGGTTTTACATCAAATGAGGAGCAACTCATGGTGATAAACGAAGTATCAAAACCCTTCCCGGGCAAAACTGTGTCCATCCCATGGCAAATGATGGAGGTTATCCATGCCAAAAAGACCACGACGTTCACGTCGTTCAACACCAAAGGCTACAAATGATAAAGCCACCCTTCCAAAGTGGATCAGGTGGCTCATATCAGGGTTCCTAGACGCTTTAAGGCAAAAGCTTGTAGGATTTGTGTTTTTACTTCTGCTTAGTGCAGTCCCGCACGATTACAACGATTACTCTTGGAGTACCAGTCCAGAGGCAATCAAAGTGCAGTACTACCAGATCTAACCAGGGGCCTTCGGGCCCTTTTTTACACCCTTAACTTACAATTTGTGAGTCAAATGTGTAACCGGAATCATGGACAATCGTGACCTAGCCGTCAATGAAAATATATCACTATTTGTGATACACCAACGTTCAGAGAAGCACAAAACCACAATATATTCATATTGTTAAATGACGCAGGACCGTAGGTTCGATTAGCGAAGCGTAATCGGACGATCGAGTAATCAGACGTTCGCGTAATCGAACGCTTACAACGGAACAACCCTTTAGGGGTTTACTCCAATCCCCCCGATGCCCCATCCACCGACCCGCACCAATCCGGTGGATAGACGCCGCTCGCCACATAACGATGGAAGGTGGAATACGGCCAATCGGCCACCCGGGTGACATGACCATGCTTGAGCGGGTTGATATGGACGTAATCCATATGGCGGCGGTAATCCTGCTCATCCCGGATCAGATGTTCCCAATAATGGCGTTGCCAGATGCCCCGCTCCCCGTGACGTAACCGCGTCTGGCTGCGCCGCTCGTTCACCGGCAAGGCGCGGGAAAAGTGGCTTTTGATCAACCGCCACCGCAGGGGGAAATCGGTGTCTCCTTCCGGCAAAGAGAGAATGCAGTGGAGATGGTCGGGCAACACCACCCATGCATGAATGGCGAAGGGGTGAGCCTGTTGCACCTTGGTAACGCTATGGCGCAGCAAGTCGATCTGCTCCACCAGCAACCGGTTATTGCGCCGCTCCAGCAGGTTGACGGTAAAGAACCAGGTTCCTCCGGGCCACCATGCCCGCCGCCAATTGGCCATCCCTTTCCCCTCGTTGAGACCGAAAAGCCAAGCATAGCCTTGCCTCACTTCGATCTGCTTGCGGGCCGTGATGATGCGGATGTTACTTACGCGATCGTCCGATTACGCTTCGCTAATCGAACCTACATGGACAGGAAATCTGGAACACCCACTTTCGGGCAAAGGCGTAACTGGTGGAGCTACGCCTTGTTTTTGGTGAAAGCCTCTGGTCACTTGACCAACTTGCTCTCCATCACCCCTTGCTTGCCCTCCTCTTCACTGACCTGACTCAGCTTGGAGCGGGCCATCAGCAGGCCCATCTTGACCTCCTGCCATACGTAGTAGTTTTTACCCGCCTCGGTGCTGAGGGTCAGGGTGGCATCGTTCTCCGACTTTGAGGTGATGGTGTGGCTGCCCGGCGTCACCTGCTTGAGGATATAGCTGTGGGCCACGGTATCGCCGACCGCCACACCATCCACCAGCACCGGCATTTTCACCGCCGTGCCGAAGGTCTCGTTGCGATAGATATAGAGGTTGGCCGCATCCTTGGGCGCCACAAACTGCTTGGCCTGCGCGTCTGCGGTGGCATCGGCCATGGGTACGGAAGCACAACCGGAAAGCAGCGCCGCCGACAGCAGGGCGGCACTCATCATTATTTGCCTGAACATAGTCGTTATTTTTTAGTGAGTTAACGGGATTTAAAGGTTCGCATGAGCCTGCTCTGGCTGACAATCGCTCAAATCGAGCGGGATGTGACCCGGTTCAATTTTTCGGCATTTGGTGGGATGAAGAGGGGAACTCAGAAACCCGGCCGCCAGATGGGACGCGGCGGTCGGGTGAATTGTAAAGAGTAGGGTGACAGGGAAAGGGATCAGCCTAGTCTAATCAACTCGATGGGGGCGTAGCGCTCCCCGGAGTTTGCCAGCAGCACACACTTCTCATGCTCCGCCTGATAGGGGGTCATATTGTCGGTATGGGCCTCTTTCAGAAAATCGACTGCGCCAGTGGCGGCAATCATCACGCGCTGACCTAGGTTCAGCACATTGCGGTTACGGTCATAGATCTTCATCTTATTCTCCTTTTCTTGTGTCCTGGCGGATGCGCAGGCGTGTGTCCAGGACAACGGCATTCAGCCTACGCCCCTGAAAAAAGGTGATTTATGTCACAGATCAAAAAAGGGGCGATAAGGGACTCACAGGTTCAAAAAGCGAGCAGGGCTGCTTGGCCAGCTGCTGTCGCGCGAAGTCGCGCTGCCCTGCCCTTTCGTCGTGGCGGGCTCGAACCCGGCAGCGGTTGGGGTATATTGGTGGTCGATTAGCCAGTCTCATTCACCGTGGCCGCGCACGCAGGCCGCTGTTTCAACAAGATGGAGAGTGCTCATGAATCGCGACATTACCGCCCAGTTCATCAAGATGTTGACCAACCTCGACCACTGTCTGGCCAAGGCCGAAGCCCACGCCGCGGCGAAGCAGTTCAACGTGGAGAACTTCTTCGGCGAGCGGCTGATCGTCGATATGCTGCCGCTGTCCAAGCAGGTGCTGATCTGCTGCGATTCGGCCCGCGCCGTGGTGGCCACCGCCAGCCACAGCGAGCTGCCGGCCATGGGCGATGAGCCCAAGACCATCGCGGATCTGCGCGCCCATATCGGCAAGACCATCACCTATCTGCAAGGCAAGCTGGACGCGGACTACAGCCAGTATGCCAGCGGCCGTTACCTGCCCCACTGGGCGGGCGGCAAGGGGATGGATGGCCATACCTGCGTCCATGAGTACGGCATTCCCAACTTCTACTTCCACCTCACCATGGCCTACGCCCTGCTGCGCCGCGCCGGGGTCGATCTCGGCAAGCGCGACTATCTGGGCGGGCTCAACCTGCAATAAACGCTGCACGCCACAGGCGGCAAACAGATAGCAAAAGCCTGCCAAGCGGCAGGCTTTTTTATATCGGATGGCACTGGGCTGATGCGCAGAAGGGCTGCGCTCTAGAAGGGGCCGTTGCTCTCGCGCAGCTTGTCGGGCAGGCCGTCGTGATCACCCAACTCACGCTCGGGCACGTCATCCCAGTGCAGCTTGCCGAGGGTGATATTGCGCTCGGGGTGCACGGCGTAGTGGATGCGGTTGTCCTCCCGATCGGTATCGCCAATGCAGAGCAGCCGGACAGTCTCTTCGGTGTTGTTGATAAAGGCGTGGGCCAGCCCGTCACCGGCCTTGAAGCCGACCGAGTCGCCCGGTTGCAGCCGATAGAGCACGCCATCGAGCCAGACATCCGGCGTCCCTTCCAGCACGTGAACAAACTCGTCTTCGGTCTTTTCGGCATGGGGCCAGCTGGTGCGATGGCCGGGCTCGACAATCTCGTGGTGAATGCCGATGCGGCTAAAGCCGAAGTGTTTGCCGAGGGCACAGCCGCGGGAAAGGGGCTCCTGACTGCCGGAGTAGTAGCGCGGCGTCTGCTCTTGCAGCTCGCGCCAGTGTTTGATGCAGGGGTGGCGATTCATAGCGGTTCCTTTTCCATGAGGATGCAGTCACGGGAAGGGTCATCCTGACTGTCAGAATGCGGGGAGAAAAGCAGAAATTTTCTGGTCAGATGAGCCCCTCTGAGGAGGGGCTCAACAAGCAGGAATTACTTGGCCTTGACGCAAGGCAAGGGAGGAAGCTCACCCTGTGCAGCCGTGCGGGTCATCTGGTAGTTGCCGGCAAGATCCCGATAGACACGGGTGTTCCACACCTCTCCGTTGTCGAGCTGGAACTCAATGTCGTAGTTGACCCCGGAGACCACCTGGCTGCGCACCTCGCGGATGCTCTGCAGTTTGGCGGCCGTGTTCATGCGAGCCAGCACGCTGGCCAGCGCAGCCTCTCCTTCAGCATTGGGCAACGGCTGACTCTGCCAGCCACCCGCCATCGGTGCACACTCCGGCGTGGGTGACGAGGTGCTGCAGGCACTCAACAGGCCAGCAACAAGGATGGGTAACAACACGCGTTTCATATCATTTTCTCCTGCCTGCAAAATGACCACCTTATCAACATCTTGCCATTATTGCAGCCCAAAAGGCTCCCGCTGCGCCCCGCTTGGACGCACCAATCGATCAGCGCCCCAGATTGTCCGCCAGCTGTTTGGCGCGGCTGGCCGCCCACTGGTCGATCATCTTCTCCATCTCCTCGGCGGTGATGGGCTCATCCTTGTGGGTAGTATCCGAGCTCTCACGGGCATCCATCACCCGCACCAGCAGCTTGCCGCTCCGGGAGTCGAGCAACTGGGCCATGCTGCCCACCTTGAGCAGGTAGGGCTCCTTGCCGATCACTTCGCGGGTGACGTTGATGGCGATCTTGGCCGGCAGCAGGTCACGCAGCTTGGGGTCGGGGCGGGTCAGGTCGAAGTTGGTGACGGCGGCCTGGATCCGCATGACCTTCGGGCCGGGGGCTGTGGCGATCTTGACGCCCTGCTTGATCAGCTCGCTTTGGAACTTGTCGTGGTAGTAGCGGCCAATCTGGTTCTGTTCGTTGGCGGTCAGCAGATACCACTGGCCGTTCTCCTGCCGGATAAACTGCAGCGGATCGAGCAGCACCTCATTGTATTGGCGCAGGTCAACGCCCGGCTCCTTGTAGACGCGCTGATTGGGGTTGCTCTCGCTCTGCTGGAAGGCAGTCAGCGGGATCGCCTGCAAGCTGTGGGATACCTGATTCTTGACGGCGCAGCCACCCAGCAGGGCCGCAGCCACGGCAACCATCACGACCTTTTTCATATTTGCTCCTGCATTTTACTGTTTGTTTTTGCTGTGGATTTCGCACCACATGGCTGGAGAACCCGTACCGGATGCCACCAATGTCACAGAGAAATAACCTATTCATCACCTTCCCACAAGCAACAGATCAGGATTGTTCAGCTCACATCCAAGTTGTCACAATTGCGGTGCTTTTATACAGGGTCAGCCAGGGTACGAACGGCGATCTGGCGAGGGTTCGGTTGTTTAATCCGGCTAAATGGGGCTGCGAAAAGTGCTCGGTTTTTTTCAAACGATGGGGGCCCGCGAGCGGCGTGAGTTGAACGGGGGAATGCCCTGGAACACGCGATGACCGATCATCAGCCATCTTGCGCAAACTTGCCTGCCGCCGGAGAAGCGGCAGGCTCATTCATCAGTTATCGAGATCCCAGGGGCACTGCTTGACCAGCCCCTCTTTGCCACTGGCGACGATCGCCTGCTGCACCATCCGTTTGTAGCGATTCTTGATATGAGCGGGTAGCGCGGGCACCAACAGCCGCTCGTCAAACTCCGGCAGTGGGCGATCCGGCAGCACCGCCTGCTCCTGCGGGCTGAGGGGCGGCCGGGAGGCCATATTGCTGGCCGAGATGGTGGGCGTGCCCACCAGCATCTGGCGTTGCAGCGGCGCGCTCAGCAGAAAATCCACCAGCAGGTAGGCAGCCTTGAGCCGTGCAGGATCATCCCCGACATGGCGAGCGATGGAGAGGGCATCGAGGGCATAGATGGCCCCCTCCTGCACCATGGCGATCCGCCACTGCTGCTCGTTCTGCTTGTTGCACTCCACCAGCTCCAGCCCCCAGGTGGTAGCAAAGGTCTGCTGGCGCAGATCCTCGCAGCGGTTGGCCTGATTGAACCAGAAGCCGCGACTGGCTCGCAGCCGCTGCGAGAGCTGCTGCTCCACCTCTTGCTGCAAGGTCTTGTCGGCCAGCATCTCGCCGCTGGCAAACAGGGCGGGCGACTTGCCCAGCGAGAGCAGCACCGAAAAGAGCAGCGGCTCGAACTGGTCGCAGAACTCGGCAAACTGACCCGGCGGCGAGCTGTTGGCGAGCACCTGCCAACTGGTGGGCGCTTGCGGCACCTGCTTGTTGTCATAGGCGAGGCTGAACATGGCGTAGGAGAAGGGCACCGAGTAGTTGCGCTCCCCCTGCTTGTCATACTCGGTGTTCTTGAGGGCGGGTTTCACCTCGGGGTAGTGCTGCAGGCGGCTGAAATCGATGGGGAGCAGCAGCTTGAACAGCGGCTGGTGATGGGCCTTGTAGAAGTAGCTGGTCGGCAGCACCACATCGGCGCTGCGGGTGCGCAGGGCGCGGTAGACGCTGTCGAAATCAGTCAGCAGCGGCTCGATCCGGCTGACCGTCGCCTCCACCCCATGGGCTTTGGCGTAGTCGGCAAACTGTTGTTCATAACCCGCTGGCAGATAGCCCCACTCCAGCAATTTGAGCTGAACCGGGGCCGCCAGCGCCGGGGTCATCCCCAGCAACCAGCAAAGAGGCAGTAGACGCATGGCCGGGCACTCCTGACAGGTAAACCTTGCTGGAGTATAGGCCCATGCGCCGACTCGTCAGGCCACCAGCTCGGCGCCCATGCTCGCCAGAATGGAGAGGCTGACCACCGCAAACAGCACGCCGGTCACCAGATTGAGCGGCCGCTGCACCCGCAGCAGCAGGCGCTGGGCGCGATCGGTGGAGAGGCTCCACGCCAGCAACCCGAACCAGCAGAGGGAGATGATGAACAGCTCGCCCACCAGCAGACTGCGGGTCATCCCGTCCACCTCTGGCGTCACCATGGCGGCCAGCAGACCGATAAAGAAGACCAGCGCCTTGGGGTTAAGCAGGTTGGTGGCAAGGCCAGTGCGCACGCCCCTGCCCCAGCCGCGCAGCTCGTTGGCGGCGCTGGCCATCAGGGTGCTGCTCTGCTGGCGAGCCGCCATCAGGGCGCCCCACCCCAACCAGCCCAGATAGAGGGCACCGCAGCACTTGATCACCATAAACAGCAGCGGGTGACTGGCGATCAGCATGCTGATCCCGGTCAGGCTCAGGGTGGCGTGCACCATGATCGCCAGCGAGATGCCCAGCGCCGCGCCAAGGGCGGTCGGCCGGTGCAGGCTGGTGCGCAGGATCAGGGCGAAATCGGGGCCGGGGCTGGCCAGTGCAATCAGGTGCATCAGGCCGAGGGTAACGAACAGACTGGTCAGCATAACAACTCTCGCTTTAACGACGGAGAGTCAGCATGGCGGATCAGCGGGGGGCGCGGCTTGTAAAAGATTGCATCTGGGCACGAAATTCGGCGGGTGTCAGACCGAATGCCTGGCGAAAGCCGTGGTGGAAGTGACTCTGATCGAAGAAGCCGACCGCCAGCGCCACCTCGCTCACCGCCATGCCGCTCGCCAGCAGCCGCTTGCCCTGCTCCAGCCGCAGCCGTTTCAGCCAGGCGTAGGGAGTCATGCCGCTGCGCTTCTTGAACTGGCGCAGGAAGGCGAAACGATCGAGCCCGAGCAGCCCCGCCAGCTCTTCCAGCGAGTGGGGCTCGTCGAGGGCGGCCATCAGGTAGTCGCGCAGGAATCGCAATTGGGGATCCGCCAACTGGTGTACCTCGGGGGCCAGATGCAGCAGCTCCCCCAGCAGGGCAAGCAGCTGGCTCTCGATCAGCAGGCCATCGGCCTTGGGGTTGTCGAGATAGCTGTGCAGCTGGGCAAAGCCCTGATAGAGGTCGGGGCGGCTCTGCAATCCCTTGTCGAAGAAGGGTTCAGGCTGCTCCGGCAGCCAGAGCGCCAGCTGCTGGGGATCGATGGCGAAGACCCGTACCTCATACCCTTCCGGCAGCAGGCTGAGGCCGTCGTGCACCTCGTCCGGGTTGACGGTAGAGAGCACCCCGCGCACCAGATGGTGGCTGTTCCCCTTGTGGATAAACTTCTGGCCACCCCGCTGCACCAGCCCGATATGGTAGTCGAGATGGACATGGCGGCCGTAGCTGAACGCCCTGTGGTGGGAGTGTGACAGCTCGACCCCCGGCAGGTGCGGGGATTGCCAGTAGCGGATAAGGGAATCGGTGGTATTCATGGGTTATAGATACACCAGAAGCGGGCCTTGGGCTTGTAGATTATTGCACGCAACCCCCTCTCAATGCCCCCACAGCCGCGGGGTTGACTCCACCAGCGAGGCGAGCGGCACCCGCTCCACTATCTGACGCATATGTTGCACCAGTTCGGGATTGCCATCTCCCAACGACTTGTTCAGCACGATATGCACCTGCAGCGGAGTGACCGGCAGGTAGATGAGGCGGGTCGCCGCAGGGAGCTTGGCGCGAAAATGGTTGGCGGAAATATCGTTGGAGAAGAGCGCGGCATCGATGCGCCCACGCAGCAACTTCTGCATGTTGCCATGCTCCCAGCTGAGCTGGGAGAGGGTGTCGATGTGGATCTGCGGATGCTGCAACAGCGGCGGCACGATCGCCTGACTCGACCAGCCGATGGTGGTGCCGTAGAGATCTTCTTGCCGTTCAACCGCGTGAAGTCGCGATGGCACCAGTACCACCAGCACTGGTCGCAGCAGCAACAGGTGGGGGTCGATATAGCGGAAATGACTAGCACGCTCGGGACTGTAACTCAGCAGCGGGGTCAGATCGCACTCGCCGCTCTCGAGGTTGCTGAGCAGCCGCGCCACATTGAGCCCCTGCCACTCGATGGTACGCCCGATCGCGGGTTCGATATGACGGCGAAAGTAGTCGATCACCGGCCCGGAGACCTCGCCCTGCTGATCGATGGTGACCAGCGGCGCCAGCTGGAAGACACATCCCCGCAGTGGCGCATTGGCCGCCACGGCTTGGCTGATGGTCATAAGAGGGAGAAGAAGTGCCGATAGCAGTAATAACAAACGCATACCCGAACGAGAGATGCCCATAGGTGACGACCCGATGCCCTGATAGCCATCAGCATGGCACAAGGCAAAGGGGCGGGCTATCCGCTCCTGCCGCGCGTCGGCCTCTTGTGCCCCCTGTTTTCATGGCCATCGACCACCCATTTTATTGCGGTGAAAATCAATACTTCCGCGGCTTTGATGGATTTTGGTCTCTTGAGATATAGTGCGGCCCCATTCATCAAACCGGCGGATGAGCGCCCCGCCGGACAGGTAGATTCATGAGACTGTTTTTGCTGTTGTTGTCGTTGTTTGCTGCGACTGTAAGTTCTGATGAAAAGCCGCGCCTGCCCTATTACGACTGGGGTCGCTGCCCGTTTGAAGGTTGTACCTATCAGTCGTGGACTACCAAGCAAGAGGTGATCGTCAGAGCCGAGCCATCCCTGACGGCCAAAGCGCTGTTCCGGCTACCCCGCGGCCAGCAGGTGGAAGGGCTGACCGGGGTCGTCATTACCGAACAACCGGGGATCGTCGAGATACTCAGATCGGTCAAGCTGGGCTATGGCAAGGAGGGAAAAGGGCCGCTGTTGAATATGAAGGCAGGGGAAACGCTTTATATCCTCGGCGGACTGGGCGAAGGCAATAGCCTGTTCTGGTACAAGGGCAAAACCTACATTCTCGATTATGACTATGCGCGCAAAGAGATCAGATACGGCCGGTCACCGCAGAACCAGTGGTGGGTAAAAATTCGGGACAAGCAGGGGCGTGAGGGTTGGGTTGCCGAAGCCAAAAACTTCGCCCATATGGACCGTTTCGAATAGTGATAGCCAGCCCCCCGAGATCGGGGAGCTGGCCGTGGATGACTCACTGCTTGGGTTGCAGCTTCATCTCTTGCAGATACTCCAGCACCTGGGTTTTGTAGTCCGCCTGATAGGAGAACTTGGTGCTGTCGCACGCCGCGATCAGGTTCACCGCGGTGCAGAACAGGGTTGCCGCCAGCAGCCCCTTGCCAACCCACTGCGGATAACGGCGGCTCCAGCGCACCAGCAACAGCAGGATCGGGAACAGGGCGTAGGGGAAGATCAGCATCAGGTGCCAGTAGTTGAAGATGATGGGCGAGAGCGCCGCACTCACCAGCACCGCCAGCACCGCCGCCAGCGCATAGAGGCCGAGCCAGCTTTCACCATCCACTGGAGCACGGTCGCTGCGCAGCAGACGCGGCTTGAGTTCACGCCACAGCTGCCAGTTGGCCTTTGCTGCCAGCAGCACGGTGGCCGAGCCCACTCCGTAGATCACCACCCGCCACAGCCAGATGGCCGCCATCTGCAGGTATTCGTGTCCCGCCAGCCAGATGAACTGGGTGTCGTTGACCAGCTTGCTGGCAAACAGCCAGGAGCCGTAGCGCAGCCAGTAGAGCACTGATTTCAGCACCGGATAGACATGCACCAGCCCCCAGCCGATATAGCGCTGGCGCGCCTCGGGATCGACGTTCTGGGTGATATGGCTGTTGCTCATCACTTCCATGACGTAAGGGATCAGGGAGGCACCGATCAGCAGGGTAGCCACCACCACCCCGCTCCAGCTCACCTTGAGAATGCGGCGCCAGAACAGATAGGTGGACATTACAGCCAACAGTGGCCAAGAGTAGTGCAGCTGCATCGCCATGCCGATGGCCAGCAGGTGAACGATCATGTGCCAGAAGGAGGCCCGCTCGCGCATATGCCAGGCAGACCAGCAGTGCATGGCCGAGAAAAGGAACAGATAGGAGGGGTTGTAGAGCAGACTCTCGTACTGGAACCAGGGGTTGAGCCAGCAGAGCACCAGAAACAGCAGACGTACCCTGTCATCAAACACCTGACGGATCACTGCATCAAACAGCAGGAATCCGACCAACCGCATCGCCAGCAGCAACACCATGGGAGCATAGGGAGAATCCCACAGCAACAGCGGCCCGCCAATCAGCCAGGCCGACAAACTCCCCGGCACATTGCCCACCGCACTCGCCGCATTGCCATAGCTGAGCCAGACCCCCTCATAAGCCCCAAGGTACCCTTTGTAGAGCATCTGGGTCTGGTCGCCGGTGAGGAGTTGGTGGCTAAAGAACAACCAAGATAACATCAGCCCAGACAAAATAACGGCCCCAAACATCATCTTGCTGTAGCGCTCACTAAACACAACCATCAAATTCATACCAACCAGAAAAATTTGACTGGAACTTTAACAGTTATTCACCAATGTTTCCCAACTGCAACTCACATTTTATCATCGACATCAAGCGTTAAGAATGAATGCAAAAAGTGTATCATTCCTTAACTCCTGAAGCGAAATAGCTCTTTTTGATATTCATATAGAAACCCCAACATACCCTTATGTTTTGATTTCAGGAATACTAATCCGTTTGAGCGTTTCCAACTATGTTGAAACCAGTGTGTTACATATCTATCTGGGTGTGGAGTATAATTTATTTTTTCGCCACTATAATCATAAAAATAATGTTTATCAAAAACCCCAACATTTTCCACAATAGATTCATTTTTAAGAATATAGGTCATAATATCAGGCCCCATATAGAGCTCTGAATTCATGATTTCATTCTCGTAGAAATGGATCAACCGTGCTAATGTAGAAGAATCCTGCTTGGCGTAAATTATTGCCGTACCAATTCTATCACCCTCTTCATAACCAACCCCAAAATTATAGCCATGGAAAATAGCAAACGGATTTTTATTTATTGTAACATCCGTATCCATATATAGACCACCCTCTTCAGCAAGAATTTTCAAGCGAAGATAATCAGTCACAAAAGCATAGAGACCCTTTTCATAGCATCGCCTGGAAAATTCACACCCAGCGATCCAATTTTTTATTTTAGGGTCACAATCTAACCATATCTTATATTTGTACCCCTGCTTACTCCAATCATCAATACATACATGAGCAAGTGGTGGCAAGCGGTCTCCCAACCATATTGCATGTATTTTATCACAACCTATTTCTACATTATTTTTTGTAGTTTTCATGTTACCCCTTCTGATTTTTATATTTTTTATTCCAAAAATACATTCTTACAAAGCGATAAAATCTATATATTTCTCGAGATGCCTTAAAAAGTAGTGGCACCTTAGCCAAGGCTACCTTGTTTTGAATTCCACTCTCCATATCACCGGGACTATATATTGCATATGGTAGCACACCGACTGACTGGACTTTGTGTCGATATGACTCACCAATAAAGTTATCTACTGAACATAGCCATCTGCTACTGCAATCAACCAGCTTTCTGGCTCCTTCAGGATTAATACTATATCCCGTCGTCCACCTAACATTGTTATGCCAGAGTATTGTTTGTATTCCATGCTCATATTCCAGTACCGTCGCGTCACCGATCTGCGGCTCCAGCTTCAAATACTCATATTTTTCATGTAGTTTAGGTAGGGCTTCGAATATATCACAGAAATATCTTGTCGGTAGAAAATCATCCTCAAGGACAATTATCGGCTCATTTAGCTCTATGCATTTCTCCCATAGTAAATAATGACTTGCATAGCAGCCTTTCTCACCAGGAGTCAGTGGACGACTTCTTAATAATTTTCGGTGCATATCATCCGGACACCCTTGTAATCTTTCGGGCAGTCCAGCAAAACCATTTATTGCATCAAAAAATTCAAACTCAACATCAAGTTCTGCCAAAACTCGCTTAACTCGCTCACGGCGAGACTCAGCATTTTTTAAGCTGACAATAAAAATTTTCATATATTATATTCGTCCAATTTATTTCGGCGAGATTGATATTCAAGAAAGTCACTATATAATGCAAATGAATACACTGTTCCCATAAACGTATTGAAAACCCATTGACCTGAACGCATATACAAGAACGATTCAAAATTGTTAATTATTAGCCAATAGATCAAGAAACTAATGGCAATACCTTTTATTAAGGTAGGAGCATTACTCCTCACAGCCTTGTATACAGGATAACACATCAGTACATAGGTGAATACGAGCCCCATTGCACCATAAGAAACTGCAGTTTCAAAATTTGAATTATGCAGATGTCTAAATTCCGCCTTAATATAGTCAGGCAAAACAGTTGACTGAGTAATCACTAAAGAACGACTGCCATCACCGGTACCAAAAATAGGATGAGAATAAAACCAATTAATCGCCTCCAGCCATGTCTGTAGCCTGACACCAATACTTATATCTTTCACCTCCCGCCAGTTCCCTGATAACATGTTATGTAAATCACCTGGATGTGAAAAGCCAGCATAAATACGATTATGAACAAAATCAACATGATATATGAGAATTCCGATGGCGAATAATATACCATATAGCATGATAATCTTTCTGAGTGAAACCCTGTCTCTAAAATAAGCATACAACAATGGTATCAAAAATATAGATATGAACACTGCCAGCCAAGATTGTCTTGACTGTAACATCATCAACAATGCCCCTAAAAGAACCAAAAACAAACATGATATTGAAACAACAATACCTTTGTTATTTATTTTTCGTGGCGCAATAGTATATATAAACCAAAGTGTACAAATGAAAGCTGCGCCTATTATCAAGGAACCATGCTGCGCATTTCTATAGCCAAAGTCTACTCGACTACCGTGCATTCCAATTATAAATTGTTCAAAAAAATCAGAGTAATAAAACAACGTAAAAACACTACCAACAGAAAATGCAAGTAGTGTCACTATAGATCGCTTAAGTGACCCCTTTAGCCAAAAAGCCACGACAAGAAACACCATTAAATAAGAAAACGGTTTGAGATTAGGAGTAGGCTGTGCGAGTTCAGGTATAGTTCTAGTTGACATAAACCAGCTTGCGAACTGAATTACTCCTCCAATTACCAGCAACCAAAATACTACATTTCTGGAAAAAAAATCCCGATACACTGCTATTGCCACCAAACCACCAATAATCATAACGGTTTGAAAGAAATCGCCAACAACCTGAAATGAATCTTTAAACATCACGTAGCATATAATGGAGAGAAACATTAATGATGAGCAACGCTCACTCTCCAAGTATCGCTTTATAGAGTCTGTCATACCTATTAATTACCTTGAGTATGGCAGGAAGCTATCAGTTCACTTCCTGAACACATAATTCCCGCGAATTTTGCGCCACAATCCGAACACATCGGTTCGGGGGAAGATAGCAATCCGGCGGATCTGGAAAGGGTCCTGGTGCATCGCTTTGGGGCCGCTATTGGTAGCGACGGCAAAACGATACCCAGCGGCGATAGCCTGCTCCTTGGCACTCTCGTTCATATCTCCGTAAGGGTAGGCGAACGAGAGCAGCGGATGGCCAAGCAGGGCCTCCAGTTGGCGTTTATTCTCCTGAATTTCATGGGCTTGTTGTTCGGGTGTGAGCTTGCTCAAGCGGGGGTGAGTCAGGGTATGGCCACCAATTTCCACATGACCGCTGGCGGCCAGCGCCTTGACCTGCTCACCACTCATCAATGAGACCTTGGTGTCCGGATTGGTCGGATGCTCCACATCCCAACGGTTATAGCCTTCACCGGTGACCACGTACACCACGGCTTTGTAACCATATTTTTCCAGCAGTGGCAGCATGCGGGTCAGGTTGTCCTGATAGCCGTCATCGGCGGTGATCATCAGGTACTTCTTGCCGTATTGCAGACGGTGGATAAAGCCTTTGTCCGCCAAATCGCGGAAAGTCAGTGTTTCGTAGCCTAGCCACTTCATCAGTCGCAGATGCTTCTCGAACATGGTGATCGGCATCCAGGTGCCATGCACCCCTTTCTCGCTATCCTGCTCGATAAAACGGTGGTACATGATAACCGGCATCTCGCGGCGCAGGGTTTCGACTACAGCATCCTGATAGATGGCTTCGAGGCCGGAGACCACCCCCTGCAAGCCATACTCATCCTGAATGCGTTGGCGAATGACTTCCGGCACCGTCTTGCTGGCCAAGGCGGTCTCGATTTCTCCCTTCAGGGCAGCAAAATCGATAGCCAGATCCTTGGGGCCGATATCGCCAAAATTACTCGCCAGCGCCTCGTCCAGATTCTGTTCGGTCACCAGACCAATGGCCCTGGCTTCACCAATGGCAAAGGCGGGCCGACCACAGAGCAGTGCTTCCATCGCCACCCGACCGGCACCTATCACCAAATCGCTGCCAGCCAGCAGAGCGGGAACATCATCGACGTACCCAACAAACTCGGCACGGCCTTCGAAACGGGCAAAGCGCTCCGGAACCTTGGTACCGCTGACAATCCGCACCTTGCAGGCATCCAGATCGAGTACCTCGTCGAGCAGACGGTAACAGAGCTCCCCTTTGGGGCCGCTCAAACGGCCAATGATGGCAATCACCGGCTTTGGATTATCCGGCGCAGGCACAGGCTGGAATTTGTCGGTTTCGATACCGTTGCGCAGCACCTGCACAATCGCGGGATCGACCCCCAGATTGTCGACAATCTGATGGGCAATATCCTCACAAACGGCAACTGCCCGATAGCCGAGAGCATGGAATGCCTTGCGCGAAGCGTGCACCGGCTGGCGACCATGAACCGTGGTGATCATCGGGGTGCCAGTCAGCTTGCAGGCCACATAACTGCTCCAGCCGGAGGCGCGGGAGTGAGCATGCACCAACTGGATATGGTGCTTTTTGATGAGATAGATAAGGTAGAAGACGTGCCAGAAACGGCGCAAGATGCTGCGCTTGTTGAATCTCAGCTTGAAGACTGGGCCAAGAGTCGGCTTGGTCAGGGTATCTGATACATAAAAGACGTTGTGACCACGCCGGGTCAGTTCGTTACCGACCGTGGTGGCATAGACCTCAGCTCCCGTTACCTCGAGCTGGGAGAGTGCCATCAATATATTCATCGCGCGGTTACCCGGTAGAGAAGAGAGGAACGGCAAGCAGCCACAGAGACCAGAAACCGGAAGCAGGCGAGTGCCCACTTCCGGTTTTGCGCTCAAACTGCCGCGTTGTGCTCACCTGTTAGCGGTTGAGCCAGGCCATGTAATCCGCTACCCCTTCGGCAACGGTTTTGAACTCGGCGTCATAACCCACGCTGCGCAGCTTGGTCATGTCAGCCTGGGTGAAGCTCTGGTAGCGACCCTTGAGGTGATCCGGGAAGGGGATGTATTCGATAGAACCCTTCTGATGATGCTTGATCACCGCTTCGGCCACGTTCTGGAATGGCTCGGCACGGCCGGTACCGCAGTTGAAGATGCCGGAGTGCTGCGGGTGCTGCCAGAACCAGAGGTTTACCTTGCAGACGTCGTCGATATAGATGAAGTCACGCATCTGACCACCGTTCGGGAAGCCATCGCAACCTTCGAACAGCTTGGGATTCTCGCCCTTCTTCACCTGGGTGTTGAGATGGAAGGCAACGGAGGCCATGGAGCCTTTGTGCTGTTCGCGCGGGCCGTAGACGTTGAAGTACTTGAGGCCAACAACCTGAGAGTTGATCTCCGGCATCCAGCGGCGCACGTACTGGTCAAACAACTGCTTGGAGTAGCCGTAGACGTTGAGCGGCTGTTCGAACTTGGGATCTTCGATGAAGTTGTCGTTGCGGCCACCGTAGGTCGCGGCAGAAGAGGCGTAAATGAACGGGATTTCACGCTCGATGCAGTAGTGGAACAGATCCTTGGAGTACTCGTAGTTGACCTCCATGATGAACTTGCCGTTCCACTCGGTGGTGGCAGAGCAGGCGCCTTCGTGGAAGATCACCTCGATGCCGTTGTCCCACTCTTCAAACTCGTCACCGGAGACGATCCGAGCCTGAAACTCGTCTTTGTCCATGTAGTCAGCGATGGTCAGATCGACCAGGTTGACGAACTTGGTGCCGTCGGTCAGGTCATCAATGACCACGATATCGGTCCGTCCTTGAGCGTTCAGCTGCTTGACCAGATTGCTGCCGATAAAGCCAGCACCGCCAGTTACTACGATCATGGAGTTTGCCTCTCGTACGTTGATGGCTACATGTGACTGCTTGTTAAAGCTGTGTATAGTGAGCCAATTTGAAATTGCCGAAAAGTTTATCACGGGCCGTCCGGGGATTCGACCTTGTTCAAAACTGCCCCGAGCGGAACCTGTTGGAGGAATGAGTGATGAAAACCAGAGACAGGATCATTCACAGCGCGACCGAGCTGTTCAACGATCAGGGTGAACGCAACATCACCACCAACCATATTGCGGCGCACATGGGCATCAGCCCGGGCAACCTCTACTACCACTTCCGCAATAAAGAAGACATCATCCACTCCATCTTCGACCAGTATGCCCGACACCTGAGCGAGAGCTTCGTGCCGACCCGCAATCGTGAAATCACCCTGCAGGATCTGATGGGCTATCTGGATGCCATCTTCTATCTGATGTGGCAGTTCCGCTTCTTCTACGCCAACCTGCCGGACATCCTGAGCCGTGACGAACCGCTGCAACAGAAGTACCTCAAGGCCCAGGAGCAGATGCGCTCCTCCGTGGTCACACTGCTCAGAAGCCTACGCGAAGGGGGCATTATCGATGTCAGCGATGAAGACCTGCCGGATCTGGGACAGACCATCAAGATGGTGGTGACCTGCTGGATCCCGTTCCAGATTGCCCAGGCCCCCAACACCCGCATCACCAAACCGCTGCTCTATCAAGGCGTGTTGAAGGTGCTGTTCCTGCTGCGCCCCTATGTGCAACCCCAGGTGGCCGGACAGATCCAGCAGCTGGAGCAGCACTACCGTCAGCTGGCCCAACCAGCTGGGTGAGATCTGTTTCACATTTGTTGAATATCAGCACAATCATTTGAATTTACCGCAACAGATTGCAGTAAAATGTCGCCCTCTGTTGATACGCAGCTGAAATAGCCACTAAGGATCGAGGATGTCTAACGGATTCTATCGTCACCTGACCGAGCAACTGAACCAGGTGCAAGCTGAAGGGTTGTACAAGCAGGAGCGCATCATCACCTCCGCCCAGCAGGCCAGCATCGCCGTCGGCGGTGAGCAGGTACTGAACTTCTGTGCCAACAACTATCTTGGGCTGGCCAACCACCCGGATCTGATCGCTGCCGCCCATCAGGGACTCGACAGCCATGGCTTCGGCATGGCCTCGGTGCGCTTCATCTGTGGCACCCAGGATCAGCACAAAGCGCTGGAGCAGAAGATGTCTGCCTTCCTCGGCACCGAAGACACCATCCTCTACTCCTCCTGTTTCGATGCCAACGGCGGTCTTTTTGAAACCCTGTTCGGCGCCGAAGATGCCATCATCTCCGATGCCCTCAACCACGCTTCCATCATCGACGGCGTGCGACTGTGCAAGGCCAAGCGTTATCGCTACGCCAATAACGATATGGCCGAGCTGGAAGCCCAGCTCAAGCAGGCTGACGCCGATGGCGCCCGCTTCAAGCTGATCGCCACCGACGGTGTCTTCTCCATGGATGGGGTCATCGCCGACCTCAAATCCATCTGCGATCTGGCAGACAAATACGATGCGCTGGTGATGGTGGATGACTCCCACGCCGTCGGCTTTATCGGCGAAAATGGTCGTGGCACCCACGAATATTGCGGCGTGATGGAGCGGGTCGACATCATCACCGGCACCCTGGGCAAGGCGCTCGGCGGCGCGTCCGGTGGCT
Organism: Aeromonas sp. FDAARGOS 1419; assembly: GCF_019047045.1. Lineage (NCBI taxonomy): Bacteria > Pseudomonadati > Pseudomonadota > Gammaproteobacteria > Aeromonadales > Aeromonadaceae > Aeromonas > Aeromonas sp. FDAARGOS 1419. The sequence continues at coordinate 3,579,072 of NZ_CP077209.1, read as the reverse complement.
ATACCTCCGGCAAGAAAGAGGTGATCGACTGGCTGCGTCAGCGCTCCCGCCCCTACCTCTTCTCCAACTCGCTGGCCCCCTCTATTGTCGCCGCCACCATCAAGGTGATCGACATGCTGGCGGAAGGTCACGACCTGCGTGCCCGCCTGAAAGAGAACAGCCGTTACTTCCGCGAGCGGATGAGTGCCGCCGGCTTCACTCTGGCTGGTGCCGACCACGCCATCATTCCGGTGATGCTGGGGGATGCCAAACTGGCCTCCGAAATGGCAAGCCGCATGCTGGCAGCCGGCATCTATGTGGTGGGCTTCTCCTTCCCGGTCGTGCCCAAGGGCCAGGCGCGCATTCGCACCCAGATGTCTGCCGCTCACACCCGCGAGCAGCTGGACAAGGCGATCGACGCCTTTATCCGCATCGGCCGTGAACTCGGCGTTATCTGATTTGAATCAAGGGGCTGCAGCCCCTTTTTTCTGCATTCATATTGAAGGAACAGCCATGAAAGCACTCTCCAAACTGCACAAAGAGGTCGGCATCTGGATGACGGATGTGCCAGCCCCCGAGCTCGGCTACAACGACCTGCTGATCAAGATCCGCAAAACCGCCATCTGCGGCACCGATATCCACATCTACAACTGGGACGAGTGGTCCCAGAAGACCATTCCGGTACCCATGGTGGTCGGCCACGAATATGTCGGCGAAGTGGTCGCCATCGGTCAGGAGGTGCGCGGCTTCGCTATCGGCGATCGGGTCTCCGGCGAAGGGCACATCACCTGCGGTCACTGCCGCAACTGCCGCGCCGGGCGCACTCACCTCTGCCGCAACACCATTGGCGTTGGCGTCAACCGCCCGGGCGCTTTTGCCGAGTATCTGGTGATCCCCGCATTCAACGCCTTCAAGCTGCCGGACAACATCCCGGACGAGCTGGCTGCCATCTTCGACCCGTTCGGCAATGCGGTGCACACCGCCCTCTCCTTCGATCTGGTGGGTGAAGATGTGCTCATCACCGGGGCTGGCCCCATCGGCATCATGGCCGCCGCCGTCTGCCGCCATGTGGGTGCGCGCCACGTGGTGATCACCGACGTCAACGAATACCGGCTGGAGCTGGCCCGCAAGATGGGCGCCACCCGCGCGGTCAACGTGGCCAAGGAGAAGCTGGCCGACGTGATGAGCGAGCTGGGCATGACCGAAGGGTTCGACGTGGGGCTGGAGATGTCCGGCGTCCCGAGCGCCTTCCAGGAGATGCTCGACAAGATGAACCACGGCGGCAAGATCGCCATGCTTGGCATCCCCCCCTCCACCATGGCCATCGACTGGAACAAGGTGATCTTCAAGGGGCTGTTTATCAAAGGGATCTATGGCCGCGAGATGTTCGAGACCTGGTACAAAATGGCCAGCCTGATCCAGTCAGGGCTAGATCTCTCCCCCATCATCACCCACAGATTCCACATCGACGAATTCCAGCAGGGGTTCGATGCGATGCGCTCCGGCCACTCCGGCAAGGTGATCCTGAGCTGGGATAAATAACCCTTTTCACCCTTTGGTTACTCGAAACCCGGCGAATGCCGGGTTTCTTTTTATCTCCACCACCAGAATTGCCGTGAGATCGCCCAAAACTTTGTACGCAGAGTGTTTAACACTTCACACACAAGCGTTTAAATGGCTGTAACTATTCGGTTATAATCCCGTCGTTTACATGGATAATAAAAGACTGCTGGGAGTATATGAGCGTGTTGAAAAAACTGAGCTATTTGCTGGCTGTCGGGATGACGGCCGCCAGCTTGTCTGGGGCAGTGCTTGCTGCCGATGAGATGTCACCGGAGGCTATTGCCGAGCGGATCAAACCAATCGGTCAGGTCTATACCGCCAAGGATCTGGAAGGTATTGCCGGCGCGAGTGCTGCACCGACGGCGGCCGCCTCTTCCGGTCCCCGCGATGGCGAAACGGTATACAAGGGCGCCTGCTTTGCCTGTCACGACACCGGCGCCGCTGGTGCCCCCAAACGGGGTGACAAGGCAGCCTGGGATCCTCGCATCGCCCAGGGCATTGATACTCTCAAGAAACATGCCATTGAAGGCTTTACCGGCAAGTCCGGCATGATGCCTCCGCGCGGCACCTGTGCGAACTGTAGTGATGAAGAGATTGAAAACGCCATCCACTACATGATCGACAAGCTGTAAGTATTTGAAAGGGCCGCAATTGCGGCCCTTTCAATCTATCGGCTTCCGACTACTCTTGTAAGGTAGACATATCGGGAGTTGCACATGTCGTCCCAATCCATCGAACCCCACTACTCAACTCCTCTGTTGGCGTTGGTCTCTGCCATTATGGACTTCCCGGCGTCACAAACCGCCACGTCTGACGATTACGATTCCCTGATCCAGCAGATTGACCAACTCTGCCCGCTGCAACATTTCGGCATGCTGGGCCTCTCCGATACCGGTCTGAACTGGCTTTACGCCTACAAGGTCAGCGATATCTTCAAGCAACAGCTGGGCCGTGAGCAGTCCCGCATCACCGATCAGCTCACCCAGCTGGATGAGGCCGAAGGGTGGTGCGTCTTCCCCATTGAGCATGGCCAGATACAGTGGTTGCTGGCTCGCGGCACCCCTGCCGACCTGCCGACCCTGCGTCTGCTGCTGGAGTGTCTGGCCAAACGGCTGACCGAAACCCAGGCGGGATCCCATCTCACCGAGCTCCCTTCACCGCTGATCCGCAAAGACCCGAACTGGAAAAAGAAAATCGAGAGCATCAGCCGCATCATGCGGCTCGCCAATACCCTGCCGGCTCAGGCGCTCTTCTCCCAGCTGGAAGCGGTACTGTGCCAGATGCTCACCATCGAGGACATGCTGCTGGTCAGGCTAACCAGTCAGAAGCTGGAAAAGATCTACCCCGCCCATCCCCATCAGGGAGACGAGTTCATCAGCGGCTTATGCCACAGCACCAGCAATATCGAGGTGAGCAGGGAGTCACGCTACTGGCACAGCATGCCGCTGCGGCTGCAACAACAGTACTTCGCCCACTTCATCATCAGCACGGCTCAACCGTTGGAGACCGACGACAAGCTGTTTCTCGACTTCCTGCGTGGTCAGCTCACCCTGCTGCTGGAGCTGAGACGGATCCGCCAGCAGCTCAACGACATCAATACCGAAGACTCCATCAACCAACGGCTGCAACAGCTGCGTCAAACCAACCTCAGGCTGCAAAAGCAGCTCAAGCAGCATCAGGAGCTGGAACGGCGGCTGCAATTCGATGCGCTTCACGACCCGCTGACCCAACTGCCCAACCGCGCGCTGTTGATGAACCACCTCAACCACGCCATGACCCACTACAACCGCTACAAATCGCCGGGATTTGCGGTAATTTTTATCGATGTGGACCACTTCAAGCAGATCAATGACACCCTGGGCCACAGCGCTGGCGATCAGCTGCTCAAGGAGGTGAGCCGCCGCCTGCAAACCTGCATCCGGCAAAACGATCTGGTGGCCAGACTGGGGGGCGACGAGTTTGTCATCTATCTGGACAGCAGCAAGAGCGACGATGACATCAGCCCGGTGCTCAACCGCATTATCAGCCGTCTCTCCTACCCGTTCCGGCTACTCGGCAACGAGCTGAGCATTACCGTCAGCCTTGGGGTATCGAGCGTCTCCGAGCAAACCTCAGATATCAGCCAGCTGCTCCATCAGGCCGATCTGGCCATGTATCAGGCCAAGCGCAATGGTCGCAGTCGCATCGTCAGCTACTCGGATGATTGCATCAACCAGAACTGGAATTCGCCGGAAGAGATGCTGGCCAGAGCCCTGCGGGAGGGGCGTATCGTCCCCTACTTCCAGCCGGTGATCCGGCTGCAGGATAGCCGCCTGACCGGACTGGAGGTGATGGCGCGCTGGCTGACCGAGGAGGGGATTCTGAAGGATGCGTTCGACTTTATTCCGCTGGCGGAGCAGTGCGGCCTGATTCTGGAGCTGGATTACCAGATCCTGCGCCACACCTGTCAGCAACTGAAAAACTGGCTGCCAATCTCCGGGCAGAGCAAGTTCAAGGTCGCCATCAATCTGTCGGGCAAGCATCTGGTCAACCATGACCACATCATGCGACTGATGGGGATCATCGAAGAGGAAGGGGTCGCCCCAGGCTATCTGATTTTTGAATTCAACGAGCGGGAACTGTCGCGACAAGATTCCGATGCACTGGCGTCGCTGCACGAGCTGCGCGCCAAGGGTATCCAGATCAGCCTCGATGATTTCGGCACCGGCTTCTCCTCCCTCAACGCCCTGTTCCACTTCCCGGTGGATTACATCAAGGTGGATGACAGCTTTACCCAGCGGATGCTGCAATCGCCCAAAGATTTGGCGCTGATCCGCGCCATGCGGGATATCTGTCAGGATCTCGATTACACCCTGGTAGTCGAGGGGATCGAGAACCAGCAGCAATTGCAGAAGCTGATTGATATCGGCTGCCGGATGGGGCAAGGGCGCTATATCTCACCGCCCATGCCGGGAGCAGACATAGTACCGCTACTGACCCCGGCCAATCCTTAGGATTAATCCTTCTTGAACAGCGCCCGCAGGTTGGCAACACCAACCTGCCCCTTCTGCTGGCGCTCCTCGGCAGTCACCTTCTTCTGGTTTTCCCATTCAAGGTCATCTTGCGGCAGCTCCAGCAGGAAGCGGCTCGGCTCTGGCCGTACCGACTCGCCAAACTGACGCCGCTCCTTGCAGAGGGTGAAGGTCAGTTCGGTCTGAGCCCGGGTGATCCCCACGTAGGCGAGACGCCGCTCCTCCTCGACGTTGTCTTCATCTATGCTGGTCTGGTGGGGCAGCAAGCCCTCCTCCATCCCCACCATGTAGACATAGGGGAACTCCAGCCCCTTGGAGGCATGCAGGGTCATTAACTGCACCTGATCGGCATCATCCTCCCCTTCGTTGCGCTCCATCATGTCGCGCAGGGTGAGGCGAGTGACCACCTGTGCCAGCGTCATCGACTCCTCCAGCTCATCCCCTTCCAGCATCTCGGTGATCCAGCGATACAGAGTGGAGACGTTCTGCATCCGCATCTCGGCCGCTTTCGGGCTGGGGGAGGTCTCGTAGAGCCACTCTTCGTAGTGGATCTCCTTGATCATGTCCCGCACCGCCTCCACCGGATTGCCACGCAGCGCCTGATCGCCAAGGCGTACCAGCCAGTTGGTGAAGGCCTGCAGGGCCACGAGGCCCCGCCCAGAGAGGTGCTGCTCGAGCCCCAGCTCGAAGCTGGCGGCAAACAGGCTCTTGCCGCGCTGATTGGCATACTGACCCAGTTTTTCGAGGGTAGTGGGGCCGATCTCGCGACGCGGCAGGTTGACCACCCTCAGGAAGGCGGTGTCCTCATCCGGATTCACCAGCAGCTTGAGGTAGGCCATGATGTCCTTGATCTCGGTGCGGGAGAAGAACGAGGTGCCGCCGGAGATGCGATAAGGAATCCGGTTGGTCATCAACGCCTTCTCGAAGATGCGCGACTGATGGTTGCCCCGATAGAGGATGGCGTAATCCTTGAACCGGGTGCGGTTCATAAACTTGTGGCCCATCATCTCGGCGGCGATCCGCTCCGCTTCGTGCTCCTCGTTCTTGGCGAACAGCACCTTGAGCTTCACCCCCTCATCCAATTCGGAGAAGAGCGCCTTGTCATAGACGTGCGGGTTGTTGGCGATCAGAATGTTGGCGCACTTGAGGATCCGCCGCTTGGAGCGGTAGTTCTGCTCCAGCTTGATCAGCTTGAGGCTGGGGAAATCTTCGCTCAGCAGCACCAGATTCTGCGGCTTGGCCCCACGCCAGGAGTAGATCGACTGGTCGTCATCCCCCACCACGGTAAAGCGGGCGCGCTCGCCGACGATCTGCTTCACCAGCTCGTACTGGCTGGTGTTGGTATCTTGGTACTCATCGACCAGCAGATAGCGGATCTTGTTCTGCCAGCGCTCGCGCACCTCCTGATTGCTCTTGAGCAGCAGGGTCGGCATCACGATGAGGTCATCAAAATCCAGCGCGTTATAGGCCACCATCTGGCGGTGATAGCGCTCGTAGAGCTGGGCCATCAGCACCTCTTCCGGCCCGCGGGCGATACGCATGGCGCGGGCGGGCAGGATGAGGTCGTTCTTCCAGTTGGAGATTTGGCTGATAAGGGCCGAGAGCTTGTCCTTGTCGTTGTCGAGCTCGTCTTCAGTCAATTCTTTCAGCAGCGCCAGCTGGTCGGTGTCATCAAACAGGGAGAAGTTAGCCTTGAGATTCAGGCTCTTGTGCTCCCGACGAATGATATCGAGACCCAGGGTATGGAAGGTGGAGACCATCAGCCCCCGCGCCTCCTTACGTCCCAGGGTCTGGCCGACCCGCTCCTTCATCTCCCGCGCCGCCTTGTTGGTAAAAGTGACCGCAGCTATGTTGCGGGCGCTGTAGCCGCACTGCTGCACCAGATAGGCAATCTTGTTGGTGATGACGCGGGTCTTGCCCGATCCGGCACCCGCAAGCACCAGGCAAGGGCCGGAAACATACTTGACCGCTTCGTTCTGATTGGGGTTGAGCTTCATGGGCCGGATCTCTTGGCTTATGATGAGGGGCGGCATTGTACCAGAAATCACCCGACGAGCCGTACCTGCTGCACGGCAGGCAACCGCCAATCGGGCTTATCACGCCTTGTGTTCGGGCGCTATTTTCAGGATCATGGCCGACCTTTCGAGTGATGACTTTTTCCAGATAGTGAGGGGAGCATGAATCAGCAACAGCACGACCAGCTGCGCAGCCAGTTTCCGGCCTTGGCGCAGGAGGTAAACGGCCACCCTCTGGTCTATCTGGACAACGCCGCCACCACCCAGAAGCCGCAAGCGGTACTGGATGCCATCGTTCACTACTATCGGGCCGACAACGCCAACGTGCACCGTGCTGCCCACGCCCTGAGTGGCCGTGCCACCCGAGCCTTCGAAGCTGCCCGCGAAACGGTCGCCCGCTTCATCAACGCCCCCCGCAGCCAAGAGGTGATCTGGACCCGCGGCACCACGGAAGCGATCAATCTGGTAGCCCAGAGCTGGGGGATGAGCGAGCTCAAGGCGGGGGATGAAATCATTCTCAGCACCTTGGAGCACCACGCCAATATCGTCCCGTGGCAGCTGGTCGCCCAGCGCACCGGCGCAGTCATCAGGGTTATCCCCCTCGATGAGCGGGGCGATCTCGAGCTGGCCGCCTATCACGCTATGCTGGGGCCACGGACCCGGCTGGTAAGTGTGGCCCACGTCTCCAATGCCCTTGGCACCGTCAATCCAGTCAAAGAAATGGTGGCAGCGGCCAAGGCAGTCGGCGCTCTGACCCTGATCGACGGCGCCCAGGCGGTGGCTCATCTCGAGATGGATGTACAGGCCATCGGTTGCGACTTCTACGCCTTCTCCGGTCACAAGCTCTATGGCCCGACCGGCATCGGCGTGCTGTGGGGCTGCACCGAGCTATTGGAGCGGATGCCGCCCTGGCAAGCAGGTGGCGAGATGATCGATCGGGTCAGTTTCAGCGGCACCACCTTCAATACCCTGCCCTTCAAGTTCGAGGCGGGCACACCCCATATCGCTGGCGCTATCGGCCTTGCCGCCGCCATCGACTTTGTGATGGAGCAAGACCGGAGCTCATTAGCCAAGCATGAAGAGACGCTGACCGACTATCTGGTCGCAGGTCTGCAACAGGTACCGGGGCTGCGTCTGATCGGCGAACCCAATCAGCGCGCCGGTGCAGTCTCTTTCTTGCTCGACGACATCCACCCGCAGGATGCCGCCACCCTGCTCGATATGCAGGGGATCGCCCTGCGAGTCGGCCATCACTGCGCCATGCCGCTGATGGAGTCGCTCGGTATCGGCGGCACCATGCGCGCCTCGCTGGCCTGCTACAACAATCGGGATGATGTCGACGCCCTGCTGGCCGCCCTGCACAAACTCAGTGACTTCTTCTAAGGCAGACAACCGAATGAGTGACCTAGCAAGCTATACCCAGATTGGCCTTGAGCCCAACGCCGACATCATCCGCCAGCAGTTTGCCGCCGCTCACGGCTGGGAGAACCAGTACCGGCTCATCATCCAGCTCGGCAAGCAGTTACCGGTTCTACCCTGCGAATGGCAGCAGGAAGAGTTCCGCCTCAAGGGGTGTGAAAGCCAGGCTTGGCTGAAGGGAGAACAAAGCGAGGATGGCTGCTGGCATTTTGCCTGTGATTCCGATGCCCGGATCGTGCGCGGGCTGATCGTTATCGTGCTGGCGGCGCTTAACCACCAATCGTCTGCGGCGATCCAGGCTTTTGATATGGAAGGGTATTTTACCGAACTGGGGCTTGAGAAACACTTGAGCCCGTCACGAGGTAACGGGCTCAGAGCGATCGTACTGGCGATCCGGGAGCAGGTAGTCTAACCCGCCTTGTTCATCGGTCGATTACGCTTCGCTAATCGACCCGGCGTTTTCATTCCCGGCCTCTTTCTCGGCTCTGGCGCCCCGCTCGGCAATTTTCTTCAATACCCGGGACGCGGCAATCAGCCCAAAGGTTGCCGTCACCGGCGTCACAGCGCCAAAGCCGGAGGCGCAATCCATCTTCATATTGCCGTCGCTGGCCGCCTTGGCCTGACAGGTACCGCCATTGCCATCCGGATAACTCAGCTGCTCGGTTGAGAAGACACACTCCACACCGAATTTGCGCGCCGGATTCTTGCTGAAGTTGTGCAACCGGCGCAGGTCGGAGCGCACCTTGGCCGCCAACGGGTCTTGAATAGTCTTGGCCAGATCGGCCACCTTGATTTGAGTCGGGTCCATCTGCCCGCCAGCACCACCCGCTACAATCACCGGGATTTTGTTGCGCTTGCAGAAGGCAATCAGCGCCACCTTGGCCTTGACCGAGTCGATGGCGTCCACCACATAGTCAAACTCCCGCTTGATATGCTCGGCCAGATTGTCGGCGGTGACGAAATCGTCTACCTCGATCACTTCGCAATCCGGATTGATGGCGCGAATGCGCTCGGCCATCACCTCGGTCTTGAGGCGACCGACCGTCCCCTTCATGGCGTGGATCTGGCGATTGGTGTTGGTGATGCAGATATCGTCCATGTCGATCAGGGTGATCTGGTTGATACCGGCGCGTGCCAGCGCCTCCGCCGCCCAGGAGCCCACGCCACCGATCCCCACAACACAGACCTTCGCCTGGCTAAAGGAACGCAGGGCGTTTTGACCATAAAGACGGGCAATGCCCCCGAATCGCTGTAGATATTCTGCTTTCATACCACCACCTTGCTTGAGGGCGGCCATTATAACGACAACCACCGCCAGCGGCGATGGCAGAACCGAAGAAAATCGAGGAGGAAAAATGGAGAAAACGGCAGGGAAGAGGGAATAAAAGGTCAGTTATCTGACGATTTTCTGAATTGCAGGCAATAAAAAACCCCGCTCGATGAGCGGGGTTTCTTGTATTGGGTGCCTGGCAGTGTCCTACTCTCGCATGGCGAATGCCACACTACCATCGGCGCTACCGCGTTTCACTTCTGAGTTCGGCATGGGATCAGGTGGTTCCACGGCGCTATGGCCGCCAGGCAAATTCTTCAATCTGAGAAAGCTGACGTAAGTAATTCGTTCGTATTTGCTACAAGCCTTAGAACACTTCTTGGGTGTTGTATGGTTAAGCCTCACGGGTAATTAGTATGGGTTAGCTCAACACATCACTGCGCTTACACACCCCACCTATCAACGTTGTGGTCTCCAACGGCCCTTTAGGACCCTCAAGGGGTCAGGGATGACTCATCTCAGGGCTCGCTTCCCGCTTAGATGCTTTCAGCGGTTATCGATTCCGAACTTAGCTACCGGGCAGTGCCACTGGCGTGACAACCCGAACACCAGAGGTTCGTTCACTCCGGTCCTCTCGTACTAGGAGCAACTCCCTTCAATCATCCAACGCCCACGGCAGATAGGGACCGAACTGTCTCACGACGTTCTGAACCCAGCTCGCGTACCACTTTAAATGGCGAACAGCCATACCCTTGGGACCGACTTCAGCCCCAGGATGTGATGAGCCGACATCGAGGTGCCAAACACCGCCGTCGATATGAACTCTTGGGCGGTATCAGCCTGTTATCCCCGGAGTACCTTTTATCCGTTGAGCGATGGCCCTTCCATTCAGAACCACCGGATCACTATGACCTACTTTCGTACCTGCTCGACCTGTCCGTCTCGCAGTTAAGCTGGCTTATGCCATTGCACTAACCTCCTGATGTCCGACCAGGATTAGCCAACCTTCGTGCTCCTCCGTTACTCTTTGGGAGGAGACCGCCCCAGTCAAACTACCCACCAGGCACTGTCCGCGAGCCCGATTCAGGGCCCTGCGTTAGAACATCAAACATACAAGGGTGGTATTTCAAGGACGGCTCCAGCGCAACTGGCGTCACGCCTTCAAAGCCTCCCACCTATCCTACACATGTAGGTTCAATGTTCAGTGCCAAGCTGTAGTAAAGGTTCACGGGGTCTTTCCGTCTAGCCGCGGGTACACCGCATCTTCACGGCGAATTCGATTTCACTGAGTCTCGGGTGGAGACAGCATGGCCATGGTTACACCATTCGTGCAGGTCGGAACTTACCCGACAAGGAATTTCGCTACCTTAGGACCGTTATAGTTACGGCCGCCGTTTACCGGGGCTTCGATCAAGAGCTTCGCTTGCGCTAACCCCATCAATTAACCTTCCGGCACCGGGCAGGTGTCACACCCTATACGTCCACTTTCGTGTTTGCAGAGTGCTGTGTTTTTGATAAACAGTCCCAGCCATCTGGTCACTGCGACTCCCAACTGCTCCATCCGCAAGGGACTTCACTGTCAAGAGCGAACCTTCTCCCGAAGTTACGGTTCTATTTTGCCTAGTTCCTTCACCCGAGTTCTCTCAAGCGCCTTGGTATTCTCTACCCGACCACCTGTGTCGGTTTGGGGTACGATGACTTGTAATCTGAAGCTTAGAGGCTTTTCCTGGAAGCAGGGCATCAATGGCTTCCGCACCGTAGTGCGTTCGTCTCGTGTCTCAGTGTTGTGTCTCCGGATTTGCCTAGAAACACCACCTACGCACTTTCACCAGGACAACCGTCGCCTGGCCCACCTAGCCTTCTCCGTCCCCCCATCGCAATTACAAGTCGTGCAGGAATATTAACCTGCTTCCCATCGACTACGCCTTTCGGCCTCGCCTTAGGGGTCGACTCACCCTGCCCCGATTAACGTTGGACAGGAACCCTTGGTCTTCCGGCGAGGAGGCTTTTCACCCCCTTTATCGTTACTTACGTCAGCATTCGCACTTCTGATATCTCCAGCATACCTCTCGATACACCTTCGCAGACTTACAGAACGCTCCCCTACCACTCACACATAAGTGTGAATCCGCGGCTTCGGTGCCTGGTTTGAGCCCCGTTACATCTTCCGCGCAGGCCGACTCGACTAGTGAGCTATTACGCTTTCTTTAAATGATGGCTGCTTCTAAGCCAACATCCTAGCTGTCTGAGCCTTCCCACATCGTTTCCCACTTAACCAGAACTTTGGGACCTTAGCCGGCGGTCTGGGTTGTTTC
>NZ_CP077209.1:3447500-3562500 GCF_019047045.1 Aeromonas sp. FDAARGOS 1419 | reverse complement strand
GGTCCGGCTTAGAGTGAGTAATCCATTGTCACGTAGTAAGCGCGCTCATCGGCAGGGTAACCCACCGCCGTCTGATAGTCCTTGTCCAGCAGGTTGTTGATCTTGCCAGAGACTTTGAGCGCCGGGGTGACCTTGTAGCCGACAGCCAGATTCCACACGCTGTAGCCACCGAGTTTGGTGGTGTTAGCCACATCGCCATAGCGCTCCCCCTGATAGATCCAGCTCAAGGAACCATCAAGCTGCTGCCACTGCGCCTGAGTTACCCATTTGGCACCCTTGCGAGATATCAGCTGCAACTGTTTATCGGTCACCTTGTCTTTGGGGTCCTTGTACTCGGCAGAGACCCGATGGCTCAACCAGCCAGTGTCGAACTCCCCTTCCAGCTCGATCCCTTCAATGCGCGCCTTGCCAACGTTCTGTGGTGTCCACATACCCTGACTGTTGGGTGCCCACTGGATCATCTGTTCGAAGTCGTTGCGATAACCGGTGGCCCGCCACTCCACGCCAGCGGTTTGACCATCCAGCATCAGCTCGCTGCTCTTCGACTCTTCCGGCTTCAGGTCGGGATTGCCAGAGCCCGGATAGTAGAGATCGTTAAAGGTCGGGGCGCGGAAACCGGTACCGTAACGGGCACTCAGGCGGTAATCCTCGACAAAACGCCAGCCTGCGCCGGTTTGCCAGGTGTTGTGGCGACCAAACTGCTCGTTGTCGTCGCTACGGCCGCTCAGCTCGGCCTGCCAGGTCTGGTTGTCAAACTGGGCAAGGGCATAGAGGCCGGTGTTGTCGCGCTCTTTGGCGTCGGATGGATATGTGGCGCCGGAGGAGCGGGAGCGATCATCCAGTCGATCACTCTGCCAATCGGCCCCGCCTCCCAAGGTCCAGCTCTCGTTCAATTTCAAGCTGTTGACCCAGTTCAGGCTGTACTGGCGGGTATAGGTCCGGTTATCAGCCTGATCGCGGCCACTGTTGTCCTGATAGTCGTAAGCATCCTGTTTGGAGAAAGCGCCACGCAGCTCGCTCAGATAGCGGTCGTCGTGATAGCTCGACCCCAGCTGATAGCTCTGGTTTTCAGTCCAGGTTTCGTTGCGCTGATGAGTGGCAGGCCCCCAGGCGGAAGCCGCAGAAGAGCGGTCGTACTGGGCGACATTGCGGAACCAGCGGGTTGTACCGAACAGATCCCAATTGCTGCCGAGCGCCTGCTGGTAGTCCAGCATGGCGTTGTAGCCCTGATGCCCGTGACGATCACCATCGTTGATGCCGGGCAAGGGGTGTACGTTGTAACCCTCTTCATCATCAAAACCGCCAGCCACCTTGAGCTGACCCGCCTCACCGACCTGGCTGGCACTACTGAAAGCGGCCTGACGCTGTTGATGGGAACCAGCACCGATATTGAACTTGTGCTGATTTGTCCCCTTGTCGGGACGGGTAATGATGTTGATCACCCCGCCGATGGCATCAGAACCATAAATGGTGGCGCGCGGGCCGCGGATATACTCGATCCGCTCGACCTGATTGAGTGGCAGATTGTTCAGTTCGGTCATCCCGGCGGTCAGGGAGGCACTACGCACCCCATCCACCAGCACCAGCGTCTGGGAAGAGGTGCCACCACGCACCCGCAGCGAGCTGAGCTGGCCTCGGCCACCATTGCTGACCACTTCCACACCGGGCAGGGTCTTGACCACATCGGTCACGGTCTGGGCTTGCAGGCGATCGATCTCGTCCCGGGTCACCACATTGACCGGGGCAAGCACGCTGGAGGCAGGTTGGGCGACGCGGGTAGCGGTCACCACCATGGTGGGATTGACGGGAATGGTCAGCTGCTGGGCAAACGCCGCCGTCGGCAACAGGGCAGCCGCCAGAAATTTCTTCGACATGAGAGATCCTTAAGTTCGCGTAAGTATCTACTTCGTGGCCGGTTTCTCTCGGCCCGAAATACGAACTCTGGCAGGTCTTCGGGCTCGGGGGCTGATAGCCTACGGCGACGGCTTCCCGCCTGATGGCAGTGCCCTGATGTCGCTTCGTTCCCCCTTACCGCTGCGCGCCAGCTCCGGATTCTCACCGGATTCCCTATTAAGCATGATGCGCCAAAGCGGGAGGATTATAGGCAGAGCAAAGCTGGATGTATAGCCATCCAGATTTCTATTTATTGCCAGCCAGCACCGCCAGCCGCTGTTGGGCTCCCTCCATCACCGCCTGTACCCCGGGATGGGAGAGATGGCGCCCTGCCGAGACCAGATAATAAGAGAGGGTAACGTCGGTGAGGGTCGCAATCCGCTCCACTCCGTAGAGGCGACCAATCTCGTCGGCCATCGCCAGCGGCGCCGGGAAGATCCCCATCCCCGCCTTGCCGAACGACTTCATCAGGGTGGAGTCATCAAACTGCCCCACCAGATGGGGATGAATGCCCTGCTGGCGATACCACGCCAGCAGCCGATCGTGGGTAGCCGACTTCTCCCCGGGGATCAGCAACGGCAGCCCCTCCAGCGAGGCGGGAAAGCCGTCCCGCGCCCGCGCCGCCAGCTCCGGGCTGGCAAACAGCGCCAGCGGGCTGCGCCCCAGCTCGTGGTTATAGCCACGCACGCCGCTGTCGGGAGGGAGCGGGCGATCGATCAGCACCATATCCAGCTTGTGACGGGCCAGTTCGCTGAACAGCTGCTCGGCCCGCTCCTCGTGGCACACCAGCCGTAGCGGCGTCGCCAGCGCCATGGCGGGAGCCAGCAGCTCGAACGCCAGGGTGCGAGGTACCGAATCGGCGATCCCCACCTGCATGGTCAGCTCCTGACTGGCGTGGCGCAGGGTGTGCTCCAGCTCAGCGCCGAGCGAGAAAATCGCCCCCGCCTGCTCCTGCGCCTGCCGTCCGGCGGCGGTCAGCACCAGACGCCGCCCCACCCGGTTGAACAGCGCCACCCCGAGGGACTGCTCCAGCTCTGCAACCTGACCGCTGATGGTCTGCGGCGTGAGATGCAGCTGTTCGGCGGCCTGCGTCACGCTGCCGCTGCGTGCCACATGCCAGAAGTAGTAGAGCTGTTTGTAGTTGAGCATGCCGTTCCCTATCAGTTTTTTCCGAACAACCATCAGCGAGAATCTGATTTTATCGAAACATTGCGAGCTCTAGCATGCAACCATTATCTGAACTGCCCTGCGAGCCATCATGCTGGACGTCGTTGTTCTCTTCTTTCTGTTTGGTCTGCTGGCCGGTCTGGTACGCTCCGAGCTCAAGCTGCCGCCTGCCCTCTACGACACTCTCTCCCTCTTTTTGCTGCTGGCCATCGGCCTCAAGGGCGGCGTCGGTCTGGCCCAGCAATCCCTGCAGCCTCTGCTGCCGCAACTGGCGCTGGTGATCCTGCTGGGCGTGGTGCAGACCCTGCTCGGCTTTGCCGTGCTGCGCCTCCAGATGAACCGGGTGGATGCCGCCGCCACCGCCGCCCACTACGGCTCGGTCAGCGTCGCCACCTTTGCGGTCGGGGTGAACTGGCTCACCGAACGGGGCATCAGCTTTGAATCCCAGCTCTCCATCTTCCTCGCGGTGATGGAGATCCCGGCCATTCTGGTGGGCATAGTGCTGGCCCGCGGCATCAGTCGCGAGACCCGCTGGCGCATGCTGGCCCACGAGACCTTCCTCGGCAAAGGGGTAACCCTGCTGCTCGGCGGCATGGCCATCGGCTATCTGGCCGGGCCGGACGGAATTGCCCCGCTCAAACCGCTGTTTGTCGACCTGTTCAAGGGGGCGCTGGCGCTGTTCCTGCTGGAGATGGGCCTCATCGTCGCCCGCCAGTGTCAGGATCTGCGCCGCCACGGCCTGTTCCTGCTCGGCTTCGCCCTGTTGATGCCGCTCGCCTCAGCGGGACTGGGATTGGCTGCTGGCCAGCTGATGGGGCTCTCCCTCGGCGGCCTGACCCTGCTGGCCACCCTGGCGGCCAGCGCCTCCTATATTGCCGTGCCGGCCACCATGCGCATCGCCGTGCCCCAGGCCAACCCGGGGCTCTCTCTCAGCGCCGTGCTGGGGGTCACCTTCCCGTTCAACATCATGCTGGGGATCCCGCTCTACCACAGCTGGGCCCGCCACTTCACGGAGTAGCCACATGCAGACCGAGACCCGCACCCTGCTGACCATCATCACGGAAGCCAATCTGGAGCCCACCCTGCTGCGCACCCTCACCCGAGAGGGGCTGCGCGGCTACACCATCACGGATGCCCGTGGCCGGGGGGATCATGGCGAGCGCAACGCCAGCTGGAGCGAGAGCGGCAACATCAGGCTGGAGGCGATCTGCAACCGGGAGCAGGCGGAGCGGCTGCTGGCCCACCTGCAGAGTCGTTACTACCCCGATTACGCCATGATCGCCTTTCTGCAACCGGTCGAAATCGTGCGACCCGAGAAATTCTGAGCCGGCTTGCCGGCTCTTTTTGTTTACCAAAAGCAAACGTTTAACAACAAGGATTCAGAGAAAATGAACACCCCTCCCCTGATCAGCCTGGTAATGGGCTCCGACTCCGACTGGCCCGTGCTGCAGGCTGCAGCCCGCATCCTCAAGGAGCACGGCGTACCCTACGAGGCGCAGGTGGTCTCGGCCCATCGCACCCCGGATCTGCTGTTCGAGTATGCCGCCACTGCCCGCGAGCGCGGCCTGCGCGCCATCATCGCCGGAGCCGGTGGCGCCGCTCACCTGCCGGGTATGGTCGCCGCCAAGACCACATTGCCGGTGCTGGGGGTGCCCATCCCCTCCCGCCATCTCAAGGGAATGGACTCCCTGCTCTCCATCGTGCAGATGCCCAAAGGGGTACCGGTCGCCACCTTCGCCATCGGCGAGGCGGGGGCTGCCAACGCAGCCCTGTTTGCGGTCTCTCTGCTCTCCGTTGCACAAGACGGCGACGCCCCCCGCTACCGGCAGCAGCTCGACGACTTCCGCACCCGCGAGCGAGATCGGGTGCTGGCACTGCAACTGGAGGAGCCGACATGATCCTGCCACCCGCCACCCTCGGCATGCTGGGGGGCGGCCAGCTCGGCCGCTACTTCGTGATGGCCGCCCATCGGCTCGGCTACAAGGTGGTGGTGCTGGATCCCGATCCAGCCAGCATCGCCGGTGCCGCCGCCGATCACCATATTGTCGCCCCCTATGACGACCAGACCGCTCTGCACGAACTGGCCAGCCGCTGCGAGGCCATCAGCTGCGAGTTCGAGAACGTGCCCGCCGCCACCCTCGCCCTGCTCGAAAAACACAAGCCGGTACGCCCGGCCGCCAGCGCGATGCGTATCTGTCAGGATCGCCGCGAGGAGAAAGCCTTTCTGCGTGGAGCTGACATCCCGGTCGCCCCCTATCTGGCGCTACTGCCGGAAACGCCCATCCCCGCACAGGCCAGCGAACTCCTCCCCGCCATTCTCAAGACGGCCCGCGAGGGGTACGACGGCAAGGGGCAGTGGCAAGTGAACAATCTAGATGAGCTGGCGACGGCGCTGGCAGCCAGTGGCGTGCCCTGTGTGCTGGAAAAACGGCTGGCGCTGGAGGGGGAGTTTGCCCTGACCCTGGCCCGCAGCCCGAGCGGCGCCATCAGCGCCCTGCCACTGGTGCAGAACTGGCACAGCGGCGGCATTCTCGATCAGACTCGCTCCCCGGCCAAGGTGCCGGCGCAGGAGCGCGAAGCCAAAGCAATAGCCGAGCGGCTGATCACCGCCCTCGACTACATCGGTGTGCTGACGGTGGAGTTCTTTCTGGTGGAAGGCCGACTGCTGGTCAACGAGCTGGCGCCCCGCCCCCACAATTCGGGTCACCCCAGTCTCGACAACGCTGCATGCAGCCAGTTCGAACTGCAGGTGCGGGCCCTGTGCGATCTGCCGCTGCCGGAGCAGATCGCCGTGCACCCCGCCCTGTTAATCAACCTTCTGGGGGCTCTCTGGCAAAACGGCACCCCCGACTGGGCAGCTCTGCTGGCACTGCCCGGCCTGCATCTGCACCTCTACGGCAAGGGCGAACCCCGCTCCGGCCGCAAGATGGGCCATATCACGGTGACCGGTGACGACTGGCCAATGGTGGAGGAGAGCTGCCGCAAGGCCCGCCAGCTGCTGGGGCTGGCGCCACGCTGATCGAGCATCGGAAATGCAAAGACCCGGGCATGGCCCGGGTCTCTGCTTTTGCTTGCTGTGGCAGGGATCCTTGTCAGGCCCGTTCGGTGGTCAGCGCCACGGGAGCCGGCAGACGGATAGTGAGGGAGAGCACCAGCGCCACCACCAGCAACACCAGGATCAGGTGGAAGGTCGCCATAAAGCCGCCAAACAGGGAGGCCACGATGGAGCCGATGATGCTGCCCAGACCAAAGCCCAGATAGATAACGCCGTAGTTCTTGGTCAGGTTGTTGAGACCGAAGAAGTCGCTCACCAGCGAGGGGTAGACGGTGATGGTGCCGCCGAAGCTGAAGGCCACACAGGCAACCGCCACGAAGAACAGATTGGCATTGAGCGGTACGAACAGCAGCAGCGCCATGCCCGCCAGGGTAATCAGCTGAGCGATGGTGATGACCCGGATGCGGGACATCTTGTCAGAGAGAATGCCCAGTACCAGACGGCCACCCAGGTTGGCCATGGCGATGATGGCAACGGCGTTGGCGGCGACCACGGCCGGCAGACCCACCATCTTCTCGCCGATATCCTTGGCCACGCCGATGACGTAGAGGCCGCTCATGCAGGCGGTGAGGAACATCAGCGCCAGCATCCAGTACTGCGGCTTGCGCATCGCCTCGGCCAGAGTGAAGTCACGGCTCTCGCTCTGCTGCACAGAGGCGGCCTGCTTGGGCGCATCCTTCATCAGCATGCCGCCCACCAGCACCATGGACATGGCGATCAGCCCCCACAGCTGGAAGGTGGTCTCAAGGCCGGAGCTGGAGAGCAGCAGCAGGTTGATGTATTTGAAACCGAGACTGCCGAGGCCATAGGCACCGATGGAACAGGCGGAGATCAGCCCCTTGCGCTCCGGGAACCACTTCACGCAGTTGGAGAGGGTCATCAGGTAGCCGGTGCCGTCGGCAAAACCGACCAGAATACCCGCGCAGAGGTAGAGCATCGCCAGATTGCTGGCATGAGCGGTGAGGAAGAAACCGATGCCGAGCAGCACGCCGGCGCCCAGGGTCACGTTGCGCACACCGAACCGCTCCTGCAGCTTGCCCGCCATGGAGGAGGCGACCGCCAGCGACAGGCTGAGCAGGCCGAAGGCGAAAGCGACCTGACTCACCGGCTCGTCCAGCTTGTCGGAGAGCTGGGCGTTGAACAGGCTCCAGGTATAGACAGAACCCAGTGCAAACTGGGTGATGATGGTACCGATCAGTGTCAGGTACCGGGTGCGATTCATCTCTTTGGTCATGATGCGTCTCGGTCGATGGCCTTAAGGAAATTGAGGCCACTATAGGCAAGACGCAGCTCGCGCCGATCGATTAAGGCATGAAATGCAGATCGGCGGGAATGAATGACAATCAGAGCCGCATCAGCTGACGGAACGCCTTGATGTTGCTGCGACTGACCGGCACCTCGAACGGCAGATCATGGAGCCGGATGAGATAGGTGCTGTTAAACCAGGGGACGATTTCGCGGATTTTGTTGATGTTGACGCAGTAGGAGCGGTGACAACGGAAGAAGCCCTCGGCAGGCAGCCGGCTGACAAACTCGCTGATGGTCATGGTCATCACGTAGCGGTCATCGCGGGTATAGACATAGGTGAGCTTCTCGTCGGCTTCCGCGTAGTAGATCTGCTCGCAGGGGGTGACGATGATGCGCTCCCCCTTCACCAGATTGACGGTGCGATTCTGCGCTGCCCCCGGCTCGCTCCCCTGCCCCGCCTGCGACTTGCCCGCCTGCTCCAGCTTTTGCAGCAGGCTGATGAGGCGCGGCTCGTTGTAGGGCTTGAGGATGTAATCGAATGCCTCCAGCTCGAACGCCTCCACCGCAAACTCCTTGTAGGCGGTGACGAAGACGATGTGGGGCGGGTGACTCGACTTGTGCAGGTTCTTGGCCAGCAGCAGACCGTCGATGGAGGGGATCTGGATATCCAGAAACACCACGTCCACCTCGTGATCCTGCAGATATTTGAACGCCTCCAGCCCATCCTCGAAGCTCGCCACTATCTCGATCTGGCTGTGCTGATTCACCAGATAGATGAGCTCCTCGCGAGCCAGATACTCGTCTTCCACAATGATCGCTTTCAGCATGACAACACCTCTCGCAGCACACACTTATCCTCAACCATGATGGCTCTCAGCATGGCATCGACTCCTGATCCGGCAGATAGAAACTCACTTCGGTACCCGGTTCCAGCCGTTTGAGGTGCAGGCCGTCGCCATAGAGCAGCTTGACCCGCTGATGCACGTTCATCAGGCCGATGCTGCGGCTCTCCACCCGCCCGGCGGCCACCCCGTCGATCACCTCCTGACTGATGCCGTAGCCGGTGTCCCGCACCGCTACCCGGATGCCGCCCGCCAGCTGCTTCACCTCGATGGTGACCCGACCCGGCGCACTGCGGGGCTGGATGCCGTGCAGGATGGCGTTTTCCACCAGCGGCTGCAACAACAGGCTCGGCACCTCGATATGCACATCATCCACATCGAACACCACCTCCAGCTTGTCGCCAAAGCGGGCCTGCTCGATGGCCACGTAGTCGCGTACCTGCTGCAACTCCTCCTTGATGTCGATGAGGGTGTCACCCTTGTTGAGGTTGTAGCGCAGGTAATCCGCCAGATTGGCGATGAGCTGGCGCGCCTGCTGGGGCCGGATGCGGATCAGCGACGAGATGGCGTTGAGGGCATTGAACAGGAAGTGCGGGTTGATCTTGCTCTGCAGGGCGGTGAACTCCGCCTTGCGGGTCATCTCTTTCAACTGCTCGATGCGCGACACCTCCATCTGGGTGGAGATGAGCTGGGAGAGGCCAACCGCCATCTCCCGCAGCGAACTGGTGATGCTGTGGGTGCGGCGGTAGTAGATCTTGAGGGTGCCGCTCACCGAGCCGTTTTCCCGCAGCGGAATAATGATGACCGAGTGGAAGTCGGCCAGATGGTACTGGCGCAGATCGTTGTTGATGATGATCTGGTCGAGCAGCACCGCCTGCTGGGTCATGCCGCTGATGGCGTGGTGCTCCTCCAGCTCGTAGTAATCCTTGCCCACCCCGACATAGGCCAGCACGTCGCGGGTGTCGGTGATGGCTACCGCGTCGGCACTGATCTCGCTGCGAATGATGGCGCAGACCTGACTCAGGGAGTGGCGGTCGATGTTCTGGAAGAAGGGCAGCGTCTTGTTGGCGATATCCAGCGCCAGCTTGGCCTGCTTGGCGGCAATCAGCTCCTTCTCGTCATCCAGATCCTGCACCAGCTTGATGATGAGACCAATGCAGAGCGCCCCGGCGATCATCGGGTAAGCGATATGGCTGACGATCTCGACCCCCACCTCGTGCGGCTCGGTCAGCAGCCAGATCAGCAGCATGGTGAGCCCTTCACAGAGCATTCCCGCCAGAATGCCGTAGAGCCATAGCCGCGACTTGCGGCAGCGCAGGTGCAGCCAGGTGGCGAGCAGGCCGGCGATGATGCTGGCGATGAGGCACGGGATCGAGGTGTGGCCATCCATGTCGATGAGATAGCGATGCAAACCGGAGATAACCCCGGCCGGAATGCCGACCCAGGGGCCAAACAGAATGCCGCCGGAGATAATGGCGATGATCCGCACGTTGACCAGCGCCCCCTCCACCGGAATGCCGGTGTAGGTACTGAACACCGCAAACAGACAGAAGATGGTGGCAACCAGCACCCGCTCTGCCGGGGTGTGATCCTGTTTCTGGAACAGCCGCTGGAACGGCCGGGTACGGGTCAGGAAGAAGAGGGTCATCAGCATCAGCGCCGCCCGTTCGAACACCGCCAGCAGCATCATCTGATTTTCAAGCATCCAGACCCCCTATTGTCACTCGTTCAATCCGCAACCATCACCAAAAACCGGGGCCGGATAAACCAGCCCCAGCGACATCAACAATATTGGCCAGCTACCCAGCCGGAGGACCAGGCCCACTGGAAGTTGTAGCCACCGAGCCAGCCGGTCACATCCACTACCTCGCCGATGAAGTAGAGGCCGGGCACCTTGCGCGCCTCCATGGTCTTGGAGGAGAGCTCGTTGGTATCGACGCCGCCCAGGGTCACTTCGGCGGTGCGATACCCCTCGGTGCCGTTGGGCAGGATCTGCCAGTCACCCAGCAGGTTGGCGATCGCCTCAAGTTCCCGTTCGTTGTACTGGCGCATCGGCTTGCTAACCAGCTGACCCAACTCCACCAGCTTGTCGACGAAGCGCTTGGGCAGCTCGCGCCCCAGCACGGTTTTCAGCTCCTGCGCCGGATGCGCCAGCGCCCATTCGCGCAGGGCAGCCGGAATATCCAGCTCAGGCAGCAGGTTGATGTGGATCTTCTCGCCGGCGTGCCAGTAGGAGGAGATCTGCAGGATGACGGGGCCGGAGAGGCCGCGATGGGTGAACAGCATCGCCTCCTTGAAGCGGGTGCCATCCTCGGCGGTCACCGCGACCGGCAGGCTGATGCCCGCCAGATCGGCGAAGGCCTCTTTCTCCGCCTGATGGAGGGTAAAGGGCACCAGACCGGCGCGGGTCGGAATGACCTTGAGGCCAAACTGCTCCGCCAGCTTGAAGCCGTATGGGGTCGCCCCCAGCTTGGGCATGGAGAGGCCGCCGGTGGCGATGACCAGCGAGTGACAGCCGATCTCCCCCTTGCTGGTCGTCAGCACGAAGCACTCGTCCTGCTTGCTGACGGTGAGGATCTCGGTCTGGAACTGCAGGGTCACCCCGGCCCAGTCGCACTCGGTAAGCAGCGCATCAACGATCTCCTTGGCGCTCTCGAGACAGAACAGCTGCCCCAGGGTGCGCTCGTGATAGTTGACCCCGTGGCGATCCACCAGATCGATGAAATCCTGCTGGGTGTAGCGAGCCAGTGCCGACTTGCTGAAGTGGGGATTCTCCGACAGGTAGGCGTGAGCGCCAGCCTGATGGTTGGTGAAGTTGCAGCGACCACCGCCACTGATGAGGATCTTGCGGCCCGGTTTCTTGGCATTGTCGAGCGCCAGCACCGAGCGACCCCGATAGCCCGCCTGCGCCGCACACATCAATCCGGCCGCACCGGCCCCGATCACCACCACATCGACCTGCTTCATCATCACTCACTTATCCAAATAGAAACGGCACCTGGCCAGAACCAAGATTGCCTCTGGCGGAACACAACCATAGTGGCTGCCCACCAGAATAAACAACGGCCCTTAAAAGGGCCGTTATTGTACTGGCTGAACACTAAGTGTCCACGACTATCAGGCGTTGCTGTCCATGATGCTGGCCGGGGCGCCCTTGGCCAGTTCGGCCAGCTCCTTGTCGATGAAGTAGAGGCCCTTGCCATCTTCCCCCACCAGACCGAGACGGTCGACGATGCTCTTGAACAGCTTCTCCTCTTCATGCTGCTCGGCCACATACCACTGCAGGAAGTTGAAGGTGGAGTAGTCCTGAGTGGTGAAGGCTACGTGAGCCAGACCATTGATGCACTTGGTGATGTGGTACTCGTGCTCCAGGGTGGTACGGAACACGTCGCCCAGCGACTTGAACTCGTGGGGAGGGGCATCGATGGCACCCAGCTTGGGCATGGCACCGGTCTCGCTCACATAGGTGAACAGGCGCTCCATATGCTGGCGCTCCTCGACGGCGTGCTGGCGCAGGAAGGTGGCAGCCCCCTCGAAACCCTTGTCTTCACACCAGGCGCTCATCTGCAGATAGAGATTGGAGGAGTAGAACTCCAGGTTAATCTGCTCGTTCAACTTCTCGATCATGGCTTTGGCCAACATCTTGTTTCTCCTCAGTGATTTGGTATCGATTGTCGCCACACTCCGGCCATGAATCAACCCGCCAGAGAGAGGGGGATCCCGTTCCTGCCGACTCAAGGTGTCAGCTCGCCAAGGGAGGCGACATCCACCGGCGCACCGTAATCGACGCCCGGCAACTCGAAGCCGTTGAGCTGCATGAAATCCTGTCGCAGCCCGGCAAAATCCCCCAGCCCGTGGAAGTTGTCCGGTGTCACCTTGGGCCAGAGCGCCGAAACGGCGGCCTGAATGGCCGGGTCGAGCTCGTGGTCATCCATCCGGATCAGCCGGTTACCATCGGCCACCACCCCATTGGGCCCGTACATCTTGGCGGCGAACAGTCGCTGCATCTGCTCAATGCAGCCTTCGTGCACACCGCGCTCCTTCATTACCCCCATCAGCAGGCCCAGATAGACCGGCAGCACCGGGATATAGGCGCTCGCCTTGGTCACCAGCGCCTTGCAGACCGACACCCAGGCGTGACCACCAATCTCGGCCAGCTGCAGGTTGATGGTCTCGGCGGTGGCGTGCAGATGCTCCTTGGCATAACCGATGGTGCCATCCCGATAGAGGGGATAGGTGGATTCCGGGCCGATATAGGAGTAAGCGACGGTTTGCGCACCGGGGGCAAGACAATCGGTCTGCTGCAACGCCTGCATCCAGAGCTGCCAATCCTCGCCCCCCATCACGGTGACGGTGTCGCGGATCTCCTCCGGCGTTGCTGGTGCCAGCGACTGCTGCACCAGGGTATCGCGCTCCAGATCCAACCCCCAACCGCTGAACGGCTGGCCGGTGGTCTTGAGCACCGAACGCACCTGCGTGCCATCGGGCAGCACCCGGATGCCGCTCGCGAGCGAATAGATCACCAGATCCACCTGCCCAAGCTGCTGGCGGATGGTGTCGATGGCCTGCTGGCGCATGCCGTCGGAGAAGGCATCACCGATCAGGTTGATGGCGATACGCCCCTCCTGCTCCGCCTCCTTGCGAAACCAGATGTTGTTGTACCAACCGGCGCTGCCCAATCCTTTGTCGGAAGAGCCACGCTCGAAGGAGATGCCGATGGTGTCGGCACCGGCACCGAAGGCGAGTGCAATGCGCGACGCCAGTCCAAACCCGGAGGAGGCACCCAGCACCAGCACCCGCTTGGGGCCGTTGAACGGGCCAGCAGCCTTGATCCGTTCGATCTGCTGCTGCACTGCGGCGCGACAGCCGATAGGGTGACAGTTGCGGGCAACACAACCTTGAATCTGGGGATGAATGATCATGGGAAGGCCTCCAAAGAAACTGGCTACAGCATAACCAAATCGAAGGAGATTAACTTGATGCCGGATCGCTATCAGTCAGAAAAGCGGCAAGAAATGAGGCAGAAAAACAAAAGGGAGCACGTGGCTCCCCAAAGCGGTATTCAGATGCTTTTTGTTGTTTTGTGTTCATTGCGAAGCACGGGCCCATCCTATGCCTCTCCCCCCAGATCGGCAAGCCGAGGGGTGTGACCGGCGTCAAACTATTGTTTAATTTATAGGCGAATAGTGGTTAATAACTGAGTGGCTGACCCTGTGTCACACGTCATTAAACTCATTTAAATCCCAAAACTGTGCCTGAGGCACCATTTTAGTTTCAGCAGAGATTGGTATAGTGGGCTGAAGGATCGGTAAGGAGAACCCCCATGAGTGGAACAACCTATTACAAGCATATTCTGGCTGCGATCGACCTCTCTGAAGATAACCGCAAGGTGATCGACAAGGCGGTGGACAGAGCCCGCTCCAACGGCGCCAAGCTGTCGGTTATCCATGTCGATGTGGACCTCAAGGATCTCTACACCGAGATGATCGATATCGACATCGACAACGTGCAGGATCAGGTGATCGCCGAAGCGAAAGAGAAGCTGGAGGCATTTCTGGCCTCGGTGGACTATCCCATCGAGAAGAAGCTGGTGATCTGCGGCGATCTGAGCGAGCGGGTCAATCAGGCAGTCAAGGAGTACGAGATCGACCTGCTGGTGTGCGGCCATCGCCAGAGCTTCTGGAGCCTGCTCACCTCCAGCGCCCGTCAGCTGATGAATACGGTGCCCTGCGATCTGCTGGTCGTCCCCTTGCAGAAGTAATGAAACCGGCGTAGTTTGATTTGCTATGAACATGACCGCATTCAATCACAACTACTGGTGGTGCTGCTCCTAAACAGGCGGCACCGCGTTTCCATTCAAGATTTCCCAAAGAAAACACCGTGACCGCCGAGAGGCGGTCAACTGTTTTTATCCCTTTGTCGCCTCCCGGCTCACCCAACTGGAGAGAGTGACATGCACAACCCCGTAATCCTTACTGGCGATCGTCCCACCGGCAAACTGCACATCGGCCACTATGTCGGCTCCCTGCGCCAGCGCGTCGAAGCTCAGCACCACTACCGTCAATTCGTGATGATCGCCGACCTGCAGGCGCTGACCGACAACGGCCACAACCCGGCCAAGGTGACAGACAACGTGCTGGAGGTGATGGCAGATTATCTGGCGGTCGGCCTCGACCCGGCCAAGACCACCTTCTGTTTGCAGAGCGCCCTGCCCGCCCTCGCCGAACTCACCTGCTACTACCTCAATCTGGTCAGCGTCGCGCGGCTGGAGCGCAACCCCACCGTCAAGGCGGAGATCCAGCAGAAAGGGTTCGAGCGCACGCTGCCGGCCGGTTTTCTGGTCTATCCGGTGAGTCAGGCCGCCGACATCACCGCCTTTCGCGCCAGCCATGTGCCGGTCGGGGAAGATCAGCTGCCGATGCTGGAGCAGACCAACGAGATCGTCCGCCGCTTCAACTCTCTGGTAGGCAAAGAGGTGCTGACCGAATGCCAACCGATCCTGAGTGACACCGGCCGCCTGCCCGGCATCGACGGCAAGGCCAAGATGTCCAAATCCCTCGGCAACACCATAGAGCTCGGCATGTCGGCGGAAGAGGTCAAACAGGCGGTGTTCGCCATGTATACCGACCCCAACCACCTCAAAGTGAGCGATCCGGGTCAGGTGGAGGGCAATACGGTGTTCGCCTATCTCGATGCCTTTCACCCCGACAAGGCGCTGGTCGCCGAGATGAAGGCGCACTACCGACGCGGTGGACTGGGGGACATGCGCTGCAAACAGGTGCTCAACGACTGCCTGCAGACCCTGCTCGCCCCGATGCGGGAGCGCCGTGCCGCGGCCATCGCCGACAAGAAGATGCTGCTGGAGCTGCTCTATCAAGGCACCGAGCAGGCTCGCATCATCACCGATGAGGTATTGGCGGAGGTGAAAAGCGCCATGGGGCTGGATTACTTCGCCAACATCCGCTGAGCGGGGGTCCCGAGCGCATCGTCGCCGTAGAGGTCGAACACCAGCTGGTGCAACAGGCTCTTGAACCAGCCTATCGCCTCGTCGTGGGCGGTGAGCGGGTGCCCCGCCATCAGGTAGACGATGGGGATTGCGGGGTCGAGCTGGTGCATCCGCAGCGGGTAGTAGCGGCAGAAGTGGCGCCCGATCATCTCGGGCACCACCACCAGATAGCGGCCGGTCGCCATCAGTGGCGGCACCGCCATAAAGCTCGGCAACCGCACGCCCAGCTCCCGCTCCACCCCGAAACGGGCCAGCCAGAGCTCCACCATCGCCTGACTGTGACCCCAGCTGGAGGTGTGGATGTGGGGGCGGCTCACCAGCTCGACCGGAGTCAGCACATCGGGCAATTCGCTGCCGAGCGGCGACAGGCAGACCAGCGGGTTGTTGAACCACTCCTCCCGCCACAAGCGGGGTGAGAGATGATTCGCCCCGGCGAAACCGATCACCAGATCCAGCTCACCCTTTTCCAACTCCCGCTCGTAGTCGCTGTCCGCCAGCTCGCACACCTCAAGCCGACAGTGAGGGGCCTGCCGATGGAGCCTCTCCACCAGCACCGGCACCAATCCATGCTCCACCGAGCCCGGGGTGGCGATACGTAAAATCCGCCGTGCAGTGGCGGGATCAAACCCCTTGGCCTGCCGCAATCCCTGCTCCAGCATCGCCAGCGCCTGGCGCACCGGCCCAGCCAGCGCCTTGGCCCGCTCGGTCGGCATCATCTCGCGCCGACTCATCACGAACAGCGGGTCATCCAGCGCCCCCCGCAGCCGCCCCAAGGCGTGACTGACGGTGGACTGGGAGAGATGCAGCCGTTCGGCGGCACGAGTGACATTGCGCTCCTGCATCAGCATGTCGAATACAGCGAGCAGGTTGAGGTCGAGACGGGCGAGCGAGCTATCCATCGATATTAGCCATAGTTAAATGCCAACAATTCATTTTTACCATAGTAACAGATTGCCTAGAATGCGCTGGCTTAATACATCGGAGATTCAAATGCGTAGCTATCTGTTATTGCTGGCCATTGGCCTGCTGTGGGGTTCCCAGTTCATTTTCATGCACCAGGCCGTCGCCGAGTTGCCCCCCATTCTGGTGGCTGCCGGTCGTGCCCTGTGCGGCAGCCTGACCCTGGGTCTGCTCTGCCTGTTCATGCGGCTCAAGAGTGAGCACACCCCGTGGCGCACCTATATGCTGATCGCCCTGCTGGATGCCACCATCCCCTTCATCATGGTCGCCTGGGGCCAACAGTATGTGGATAGCGCCATCGCCGCCGTGGTCATGGGTTGTATCCCGTTTGTGACCATTCTGGCTGCACCGCTGTTTATTTCTGGTGAAAGAATCACCAAAACCGGTCTGCTTTCCGTGATCATCGGCTTTGCCGGTGTACTCACCCTGTTCTGGCCGAAACTCTCCCAGGGCATGAACGCCGGTCTGCTCGGTGCCATGGCCATCCTGCTGGGAGCCAGCTGCTTCGCCATCGGTCTGCTGATGATCAAGCGCTTCGCCAAGGACCATCCGGTCGTGGTCGCCCGCAATATCCTGATCTCCTCGGCAATCCAGTTGCTGCTGGTCGCCCCCTTCATGGTTGATCTCGGCAGCCTGACCCTGCCGAGCACCCAGGCCCTGAGCGCGATCACCGTGCTGGGTACCCTCTGCACCGGTCTGGTCTACTTCCTCTACATGGCGCTGATCCAGAAGGCCGGCCCGACGTTCGCCTCCTTCAGCAACTATCTGGTGCCGCTGTTCGGCGTGATGCTGGGTGCCCTGTTCCTCGGCGAGCAGATCCATCCCACCACAGGTGTTGCTCTGGCCCTGATCCTCGGCTCGGTCGCCATGAACCAGTGGGCGCAACAGCGTCGCATGCAGCGCGAGGTCTCCCTATGTCAGGCATCCTGACCACACTGTGCGGTGGTCTGGTACTGATTGCCGGCTGGCAATATCGCCAGCGGCTGGCCGGGATCCTGGGCCTGCTGATGGTACTGCTGCCCTGGTTCTTCGATAGCAAGCTACAAGCCATGTTGAGCTATGCCCTGAATGCCTGAAGTCCATCTCTGAATGTGTGACGAGAGTCTATCTCTCCTGTTTTTGGGACTGTTTTAAAAAACCTCCGATTTGTCCCCCGCTACCGGCGCTCTGCGCCGGTTTTTTTATGCCTGCCAACCGGCGTCAGATCAGATAGCGATAGCTGAGTCGCTCGTTCTTGCGCGGCCCAGTGATCTGCCAGCTCAGCAAGAAACCGCCGTCGATCTCGGTCAACTCGGCACTGTAGTGATCCGCCCCGCACAGATGGGGCTCGGCGGTCAGCCAGCGGCCATCCCCCTGCGGCAGCAGCTCGAACAGTTCGACCGGCGCTTGATAACGCAGATGGGAGAGACGGATCCCCCGTTCACTGCGCTGCCACCAGAAGCGGTTGTGCATGGCGAGTTCCCTTCCATAAGGCGTGGTGTAGCGACCCTGCTCGTTAAACAGCCAGCCACCATGATGATCGGTCACCTGCACACGCCCCTCGCCCCGACCATTCCAGTCGGTCGCCGACCCCTCGCCATTACTGGCGGTAAAGGAAAATGCTCCGACCTGTGGCAATCGCGCCCATAAACGCTGGATTGCCGCTTCCATCTCGGCCATCATAGCCCCCTTAAAATTGACAACTGACGATAAATCAAACACATGAACTACTTGATAGGGGTCACCCTGCTTTGGTCATTCTCCTTCAGCCTGATCGGGGTCTACCTCGCTGGCCAGGTGGATGCCTACTTCTCGGTGCTGACCCGCATCGCCCTCGCCAGTCTGGTGTTTCTGCCCTTCCTGCGCCGCCGCTGGCTGCGCCCCGATCTGGCGGCCAAGCTGATGGCGCTGGGCGCCATCCAGCTCGGCATCATGTATCTCTTCTACTACCACTCCTTCCTGCTGCTGACGGTGCCGGAAGTGCTGGTCTTTACCATCTTCACCCCCATCTACGTCACCCTGCTCCACGATCTGCTGGAGGGGCGCTTCAAGCCCACCTATCTGTGGGGCGCCCTGCTGGCGGTGCTCGGGGCTGCCGTCATCCGCTTCGACGGCCTGACCGAAAGCTATGTGCTGGGATTTCTGGTGGTGCAGGGGGCCAACCTCTGTTTCGCCCTGGGTCAGGTGGGCTACAAGGTACTGCTGGCAAGGGAGGCGGAGCAACCGCCGCAACTGGCGGTGTTCGGCTGCTTCTATCTGGGGGCACTGGTGATCGCCCTGCCCGCCTGGTGGCTGCTGGGCAAGCCGCAATATCCGACGTCAGGGTTGCAGTGGGGCATTCTGCTCTGGCTGGGGGTGGGTGCCTCCGGCCTCGGCTACTTCCTCTGGAACAAGGGGGCGACGCTGGTCACCAGCGGGGTGCTGGCCATCATGAACAATGCGCTCATTCCGGCCGGCTTGCTGGTCAATCTGCTGCTCTGGGGCAAGGATACCGACCTGACCCGACTGACCATCGGCGGCCTGCTGATGCTGGCCTCGCTCTGGGTCTGCCAGCGTGATAAACGCGGCCAACCCTGACCGCACTCAGCCGACGACGGTGTTGTGCTCCCGTCTGGCCTGACTGTGACAGCTGGCCAGCCGGGCCAGCAGATGATCGAGCTGCTCGCCAGCCTGACTCTGCACCAGCCCGATGCTGACGGTGACCGGCCGCTGTGACAGCAGGCTGGCATCGGCAATCTCGAGGCGCAGCCGCTCGGCGATCTCCAGCGCACTCATCCGCTCGGTCTGGGAGAGCATCAGGATAAAACCGTCTTCATCCCAGCGGGCGAAGGGATCTTCCCGCCGCAGTTCGTGACGTACGATACGCGCCAGCTTGGCCAGCATGGCGTCGCAAGCCGCTTCGCCAAACAATTGCTGGATTTTGGCCATGTGATCGACCGAAAACTGCAGCAGACTGAAAGTGCCACTCTCGGTCGCCAGCCGCTCCTCCAGCAGTTGCTCGAAGCGGCCACGGCTCTCCAGTCCGGTCAGCGGATCGGTGCCATGTCGCTCCTCCACCAGCACGGCAGCGGGATCGAGGTGACGGACGACCCCCAGCAGATAACCCCGCTCATCGCGACGCATCCGCTCTTCCAGCCGGATGTAATGACCGTGATGATGCAGAATGCGGTATTCGAGGCGCAGACCGCTGCTGCGGCCGCTCTGGCAGGCGAGCAGGGCATCTTCCAGCCGGGCAACATCGTCGGGATGAACCCGATCCAGCCAGCCGAGATCATCCGGCCAGCAATCTCCCAATCCCAACAGGCGCAGGCAGGAGGGATCACGCTGCAGTCCATGTTGGGCTGACCAGCTCCAGATCCCCGCCTCCAGCAGCGCCATGGCATCAGACAGCAGACCCGGATCAAGCCGGGCAGTCACATCGACCAAAGGTGTCTTGAGCATTTCCATGGGGCGCCTCGAAACAGGATCTGAATACCTGCTCAATAAGTAACATTGGCGTTCACGCCGAGCAACAGGGTCAGAGCGCTTTTCCCTGATACCCGTTCATCAAGGTCTGCCAGTTCTCCGGTACGAAGTGGAAACTGGTATGCAGTTGAGACTCTTTATTGAATGAACGGAGCAAGCGTTCCAGATTGGCCTTCTGCCATTCGCCGGGGGAGCGGATCGCCCCCTTGTCAAAATCGATCACCCACACCTTGCCCTCTTTATCGAGCAACAGGTTATGGCTGTTGAGATCGGCGTGATAGACCCCGGCATCGTGCAACTGGCGCACCGTCTGGCCTATCTTGTGCCATACCTCGGTCGCCACCGGCCCCTGCTTGAGCAGCACCACCATATCCTTGGCACCGCGAATTCGCTCGATCAGGATATCGGCACGATAGAATGGGCCCTGTTTGACCATGCGGGCACCAAACGGACGTGGCACCGGCAGCCCCAACTCGCACAGCTTGGCCAGCAGGGTGTACTCGGCCATGGCGCGGCTCGACTCGACCCCTTCGAACCAGAAACGATCCCGCACCACCTTGCCCACCATGCCGCCACGATAGTAGTGGCGCAGCACCAGATGGCGGGACTCATCCTTGACGAACCAGGTCACTCCCCGTCCGATGGAGGTTCCCACCACCTGACGGTTGTTCTGCCACCAGGCAGGATCGAATAACTGGGGAGAAGGGTCGCGAAAGGCCCCTTCGGCATACCAGCAGATCTGGTTGTGTTCGGTCTGTACTCGCATCGTGGAGATCCCGCTCGGTGGGTCATGGATCGCAATTTTTCAATTGGCGATGAGGCTGCCGCTCTGGCATGCCCGCAATAGTGGCCTTTAATCAACAACGTGCAGAGACAGGTCATGGCGCTGGGCCCGGCCTATCCCGGCTGACGATTGTGCGCAATTTTACAATCCAGAGGGGAGTTTGCATAATGCCATCCACCCTTTTTGCCAGCCGTGCGCCACAACATGCCGCTATTTCAAACGCCCCCCTCCTCCATCTGCATCCTGCGGCTCTCCGCCATCGGGGATTGCTGCCACGCACTGGCGCTGGTGCGCGTCATCCAGCGGGAGTGGCCACAAACCCGCATCACCTGGATCACCGGCAAAATCGAGGCAACCCTGTTTGCTGATCTGCCCGGCGTCGAAGTAATCCCCTTCGACAAGAGCAAGGGGTGGCGCGGCTATCGCGATCTCTGGCATACCCTCAAGGGGCGCAAATTCGATGCCCTGCTCCACCTGCAGGCAGCGATGCGAGCCAGCATCGCCACCCTCGGCATCAGCGCCAAGGTCAAACTCGGGTTTGATCGGGAACGGGCCAACGACGGCCAGTGGCTGTTCACCAACCACAAGGTGCCTTCGCCTGCCTCTCCCCATGTGCTGGACGGTTTCCTCGCTTTCGCCAAAGAACTCGGCATCAAGGATCTGACCCCGGACTGGCAACTGCCCATCAGCGCCGAACATCAGGCGTGGGCAAGGGAGAAGATTGGCGGTAAACCGACCCTGCTGATCTGCGCTGCCGCCAGCAAGGCCTTCAAGAACTGGACGGCCGCAGGCTATGCCGCGCTGGCGGATCACGCCGCCAGCAAGGGCTTTCAGGTCTATCTCTGTGGCGGGCCGGCCAAGCTGGAGCGGGATCTGGCTGCCGAGATCCAGCGCTTAAGCCAGAGCAAGCCGGTCGATCTGGTGGGGCAGACCAACCTCAAGCAGTTATTGGCACTGATTGGCGAGGCGATTCTGGTACTGGCCCCCGACACAGGCCCCACCCATATGGCCACCATTGTCGGCACGCCGGTGATCGGCCTCTATGCCCACCACAATCCGGCGCGTACCGGCCCATATCTCTGCCGCGACTACGTGGTCAGCGTCTATCGGGAGCTGGTCGAGCAGGAGACCGGCAAGCCGCTGGCCGAATTGAGCTGGCGCACCCGTCTCAAAGACCCGGAGGCCATGCGAAAAATCACCAGCGAGCAGGTGATCGCCGTGTTCGAGCGGCTCTGTGCAGATCGCCAGCTGCCGCAGTGACAGGGCTCCTCGGGAATTCCGAGCCATCAGGCAGGGATAACCTGATAGCCTCTGCCCTCAGCCAAAGGCACAATGCAGGCTGATGTGGGTTACGCTCCCGCAGCAAGCTACGAATACTTTGATCGGCTGGAATATGATTCCGGCCGTTTTTTTATTCGCCGCATTCTGGTAAAATTCGCCGCCTTTACATCCTCCTGACTCAAGAATTTTCCGCGTTTTGCGTTTGGCTGTCTCCCTTTCGGGCACAAGACGGCGGTCTCTGCTACAACCAAAACAGCGGTTTCGATTAAAGGTAATAATATGGCGCAACAAGGCACTCTCTATATCATCTCTTCTCCGAGCGGCGCGGGTAAATCCAGTCTGCTCAATGCCTTGCTGACCAACCACAATCAAGCTGGCAAGATGCAGCTATCGGTTTCCCACACCACTCGCGCCACCCGCCCGGGCGAAGAGCATGGCGTCCACTACCACTTCGTTCAGGTGGAAGAGTTCAAGGCGCTGATCGAGCGTGGTGATTTTCTGGAGTGGGCCGAAGTGTTCGGCAACTACTACGGCACCTCCCGCGCCGCCATCGAAGCCTGTCTGGCCAAGGGGATCGACGTATTCCTCGACATCGACTGGCAAGGTGCCCGCCAGATCCGCGAGCAGATGCCGACCAAATCCATCTTCATCCTGCCCCCCAGCCGCGAAGAGCTGGAGCGCCGCCTGATTGGGCGCGGTCAGGACAGCGCCGAAGTGATTGCCGGCCGGATGGCGAAAGCCATTGCCGAAATGGTGCACTACGACGAGTATGACTATGTCATTATCAATGAAGACTTCGAGCAGGCGCTGTTCCAGCTCAGGTCCATTATTGAGTGCCAACGGCTGGAGATGCGTCACCAGCAACAGGCTCAAAAAAACTTGCTGCAACAGCTACTGGCAGAGTAAGCCAAAAACAAGTAAACTTTTGCGTCATTTTTAAACACTGCTTTTCTAAATACAGAAAGCCCAAACACTGGAGTCCTGCATGGCACGCGTTACTGTAGAAGATGCTGTAAAACAGGTAGGTAACCGTTTTGACCTGGTGCTGGTCGCCGCGCGCCGCGCTCGTCAAATCGCGGTACAAGGCAAAGATCCCCTGGTCGACGAAGAGAACGACAAGCCGACTGTGATCGCCCTGCGTGAGATCGAGCTGGGTCTGGTGAACAATCAAGTGATGGACACCCAGGACCGCTACGAACAGCAAGAGCAGGAAGCCGCCGAGCTGGCTGCCGTTGCTGCCATCGCCGAAGGCCGCGGTTAAGTTATTCCTCCGGTTGGCACCCGCCCGGGTGCCGACTGTTCATCCCCATTTACAACCGCTCGAAAACCTCGCAAACTCAGGGCTATACCCTCAATTCCACGAATTGCCGTTTCACCGCTGCGGGGACTGTCTTGTATTTATTTGAAAACCTTAAAGAAATAGCCAGTTCCTACCTGCCGCCAGAGCAGGTTGAGAAGCTCAAGCAAGCCTATGTGGTGGCCCGTGATGCCCACCAGGGTCAGATGCGTTCCAGTGGCGAACCCTACATCACCCACCCTGTTGCCGTTGCCCGGATCCTGGGTGACATGCGCCTCGATCATGAAACCCTGATGGCCGCCGTGCTGCACGACGTCATTGAAGACACCTCTGTCACCAAGGCCGATCTGGCCGAACAGTTTGGCAATGCGGTTGCAGAACTGGTGGCCGGGGTCTCCAAGCTCGACAAGCTGAAATTTCGCGATCGCAAAGAGGCGCAGGCCGAGAACTTCCGCAAGATGGTGATGGCAATGACCCAGGACATCAGGGTCATTCTGATCAAGCTGGCCGACCGCACCCACAATATGCGTACCTTGGGTTCCCTACGACCGGACAAACGCCGCCGCATCGCCCGGGAAACCCTCGAAATCTTTGCACCCATCGCCAACCGCCTCGGTATTCACACCATGAAGAACGAGCTGGAAGAGCTGGGCTTCGAGGCGCTCTATCCGATGCGATCCCGCGTGCTGCGCGAATCGGTGCGCCGCGCCCGTGGCAATCGCCGCGAGATCATCGACTCCATCCAGAGCGAAATCAGCGGTCGCCTGAAAGAAGCGGGGATCGAGCATCAGGTCAGTGGCCGCGAGAAGAATCTGTTCTCCATCTACAACAAGATGGAGAAAAAAGAGCTGCAATTTCATGAGGTAATGGATATCTACGCCTTTCGGGTCAAGGTGAAGGACATAGATACCTGCTACCGGGTGCTGGGGCAGATGCACAGCCTCTACAAGCCGCGCCCCGGCCGCTTCAAGGATTACATCGCCATCCCCAAGACCAACGGTTACCAGTCGCTGCACACCTCGCTGGTGGGGCCGCACGGGGTACCGGTAGAGGTGCAGATCCGCACCGAATTCATGGATCAGATGGCCGACAAAGGGGTTGCCGCCCACTGGGCCTACAAGCAGGATGGCGACAGTTCGGGTACTACCGCCCAGATCCGCGCCCAGCGCTGGATGCAGAGCCTGCTGGAATTGCAGCAGAGCGCCGGCAGCTCCTTTGAATTTATCGAAGGGGTCAAAACCGACCTCTTCCCCGACGAAATCTACGTCTTTACCCCGGAAGGACGCATCATGGAGCTGCCCGCCGGCGCCACGCCGGTGGACTTCGCCTACACGGTGCACACCGACAT
Source organism: Aeromonas sp. FDAARGOS 1419 (assembly GCF_019047045.1). Classification (NCBI taxonomy): domain Bacteria; kingdom Pseudomonadati; phylum Pseudomonadota; class Gammaproteobacteria; order Aeromonadales; family Aeromonadaceae; genus Aeromonas; species Aeromonas sp. FDAARGOS 1419. The sequence goes on along the minus strand of NZ_CP077209.1, from coordinate 3,538,175 downwards.
CGGCCACGCCTGCGTCGGTTCACGGGTCGACCGCCACCCCTACCCGCTCAGCAGCCCGCTGCACTCGGGTCAAACGGTGGAGATCATCACGGCACCGGGCGCCCGTCCCAACGCGGCCTGGCTCAACTTCGTGGTGACCACCAAGGCACGCTCCAAGATCCGTCAGTTCCTCAAGAACTTGCGCACCGAAGAGTCGGTGGTGCTGGGTCGCCGCCTGCTCAACCATGCGCTGGGTGCCAAAAATATCGAAGACATCCCCGAGCCGCGCATCAAGCAGGTGCTGGCCGATACCAAGCATGAGAACCTGCAGGGGCTGCTGGCCGATGTGGGCCTCGGCAACGCCATGAGTGTCATGGTGGCGCGCCGCATGCTGGGGGATGAACTGCCGCCGGAAGAGCAGCCCAAAACCAGCAGCAAGAAGATGCCGATCAAGGGTGCCGACGGCATGCTGGTCACCTTCGCCAACTGCTGCCGTCCGATCCCGGGGGATGCCATTATCGCCCATATCAGTCCGGGCAAGGGTCTGGTGATCCATCAGGAAGCCTGCCGCAACATCAAGGGCTACAGCAAGGAGCCGGACAAGTATCTGCCGGTGCAGTGGGAAGTGGACAAGGAGCAGGAACAGGAGTTCCGCACCGGCATCAGCATTGAAATCGTCAACCATCAGGGTGCGCTGGCCGAGCTGGCCAACGTGATTGCCGCCACCGGCGCCAACATTCACGCCATCAGCACCGAAGAGAAGGATGGCCGGGTCTATCAGGTCAGCCTGCTCATCACCACCAAGAGCCGCATCCACCTAGCCAACATCATGCGCAAGATCCGCGTGATGCCCAACGTGCTCAAGGTGAGCCGACAGAAGAACTGAACACAGGCGGCGCAAGCCGCCTGCTGCTTTTATAGAGACAAGCCATGACCCCCGAACGCTTCAAGCGCATCACCGATATGCTGGCCCAGCGTCAGCTCGATTTGACCGTCTGTATGGAAGAGGTACACAAACCTCACAATCTGGCCGCCATCGTGCGTACCGCCGATGCCATCGGCATCCACCGGGTACACGCCGTCTGGCCCAAAACCTGGATCCACAAGCGCAAGGGCACCGCCCGCGGCAGCCAGAACTGGGTGGATGTAAAACTGCACCCGGATATCGGCACAGCCGTTGCCGAGCTGAAAGCCTCCGGCATGCAGATCCTGGCGACTCACCTCTCAGACAGCTCGGTCGATTTTCGCGCTATCGACTACACCAAACCGACCGCCATTCTGGTGGGTCAGGAGAAGCACGGCATCGGTGAAGAGGCGCTGGCACTGGCCGATCACCATATCGTCATTCCCATGGTGGGCATGGTGCAGTCCCTCAACGTCTCGGTCGCCGCAGCCGCTATCCTCTACGAGGCGCAGCGCCAGCGCGAACTGGCCGGTTGCTATCAACGCGGCTGCCCGCTCACGCTGGAAGAGCAGAACAGCATCCTGTTCGAGGGGGGTTATCCTGTCTATGCCCAGCTCTGTAAAGAGAAAGAGATGCCCTACCCCCAGCTCGGCCCGGCCGGTGAAATTCTGGCGGACGAAGAGTGGTGGCAACGGATGCAGCTGACCCGCAAAGGGTGGGCGCAGCAAAGCGAGCAGGACGATCCGCAGGAGGAGTGATGGAGAACCCTTTTGGCAGCTGGCTGGAATCGCAAATCATTCGGGATCACCTGACCAACCCGAATATAGAGGCCGGCGACTACAGCTACTACTCCGGCTACTACCACGGCAAGCCGTTCGAGGATCACTGCGTCCGTTACCTGCTCGGCGATGGCTCGACCCGCGACACCTGGGAGAGCGGCCTCTGGGGCGAGGTGGATCGGCTGATCATTGGCAAATTCTGCTCCATCGGCTCGGGCGCCACCTTCATGCTGGCAGGCAATCAGGGCCACCGGCTGGATTGGGTCTCCACCTTCCCGTTCAACCCCGACACCTTTGGCGAAGGGGCCCGCAGCGGCTTTCAGCGCAAGGGAGACACCCGGATTGGCAATGACGTCTGGATCGGCTCGGAAGCGATGATCATGCCCGGCATCACCATAGGTGATGGCGCCGTCATCGCCACCCGCGCCGTGGTGACCAAAGATGTGGCCCCTTACACCATAGTCGGCGGCAACCCGGCCCAACCGATCCGCCGTCGCTTCAGCGATGAGCAGATCCTCATGCTGCAAGAGATGCAGTGGTGGGACTGGCCCTTGCCCCGCTTGCAAGCCAGCATGGCGCTACTCTGCTCGGGGGATATCGCCGCCCTTTATCACCATTGGCAACAGGAGTGTGCCTGATGAACCCCCTCTCTCTTTCCCTGTTGGCCCTGACCCTGTTTTCTGCCGGAGCCCTTGCCGTGACCAATACCTATCAGCTCACCAGCGAAGCCGATGTACCCAGCCTCTACCAGCAAACCCTACCCGACTTCTGGCGCCAGCATGCGGTTGAAGGAGAGTTCAAGGGCAAGGACGGGGTGACCATCCGCTATGCCGCGCTGCGGCAGGAGAAGGTTGATCGCGCCATCCTCATCGTCAATGGCCGGGTCGAAAGCTACCTCAAGTATCAGGAGCTGGCGTGGGATCTCTGGCGTCAGGGCTACAGCCTCTATCTCATCGACCATCGTGGTCAAGGGATGTCCGACCGGATGCTGGATGACCCGCAGAAGGGATATGTCGACCAGTTCGACGATTATGTGGTCGATCTCAAGCAGTTTCACGACCAGATAATCATGGCGGACCAGCCTGCAAAGCTGTTCCTGCTGGCCCACTCCATGGGCGGCGCCATCTCGGCCCGCTATCTGGAACGCTGGCCCGATGATATCAAGGCGGCCGTGCTCTCCTCCCCCATGCTGGGCATCAATCTCGGCGGTCTGCCCAAGTGGCTGGCCAAGGGATTGGCGAGCACCATAGGCACGGTCGGCGGTTGGATTGGTGAGCCTCCCTACGGCCCCGGTCAGGGAGCCTATCAGGATCACGGCTTTGCCGATAACGAGCTGACTCACAGCCAGCCCCGCTATCAAGCCTTCCGCCAACTCTACGAACAGCACCCGCAGATCAAGCTGGGTGGCGCGACCGCCCACTGGATTTATCAGGGGATCACTGGTGCCGATGCCGCCATCGCCGATGCGGGCGCCATCAAAACCCCGCTGCTGGTGCTGCAAGCTGGCAGCGACAGCGTGGTGGACAATGCCGCACAGGATCGCTTCTGCACCATTGCCAAGTGCGAAGGGGGCAAACCACTGCGCATCGAGGGTGCCTGGCACGAGCTGTTTATCGAATCCGATGACAAGCGCCAACCCGCCCTGACCGCGATGGTCGACTTTTTCGCCCGCTTCTGAGCCGGCTATTTTTTGTAACCCTAAATAAATGGGGTGACAATGCGGGCTAAGGTAAACTGCCCCTGTTTTCAATCGATGCCGAGGTAATGATGTTCAAGGTAGTTGTATCCGATCTCGATGGCACTCTGCTCAACAAGCAGCACCAGATCTCTCCCCGTACCCGGGATACCCTGCACCGCCTGGTAGAACAAGGTGTGAAATTCGTGGTCGCCACCGGCCGTCATCACGTTGACGTACGCAGCTTCCGCGATGCGCTGGGGATGGACATCTACCTCATTACTTCCAATGGCGCCGTGGTCCATGACAAACAGGATCAGCTGATTTTCAACCAGCCGCTGCCGACTGAGATTGCCGCCGAGCTGATTGCGCTGGAGCGCGACCCCTCTATCCACCTCAATGTCTATCAGGGTGATGACTGGGTGGTGGAAGAGGAGCTGCCCTGGCTGCTGCAGTTCCACGACGAGTCAGGGTTCACCTACCGTCTGGTCGATGACCTGAAACAGGAACCGAAAGAGCAGATCAACAAGGTGTTCTACATCGGTGACCACGAGAAGCTGCTGAAGATCGAGGCGCACCTCAACCAGCGCTACGGCGACCAGCTCAACGTCACCTTCTCATTGCCGGACTGCCTCGAAGTGATGCACGCCGGGGTGCATAAGGGCAATGCTGTGCGAGCCGTGCTGGAGCAGAACGGGTTCGACATGTCGGAGGCGATCGCCTTCGGCGATGGCATGAACGACTTCGAGATGTTGACCATGGTGGGACGCGGCATCGTGATGGGCAACGCCCATGATCGCCTGAAAATGGCACTGCCGGAGTATGAGCAGACCCTCACCTCTGACGAAGATGGCGTTGCCGTCTATCTGGAGAAACTGTTCGAGCTGGAGAGCGTCAGCGCCGCCTGATCCTCTTCATCCCGACATCCGATTCAGCAAAGCCTCACCATGTGAGGCTTTGTTTTTTCAGGGTCTCCAGCCAGGGATTGGGCCGCTGCCAGCTGAAGCTCTGGTTCGCCCCGCCGTAGCATTCAGCCAGCCGCAGCGGCGTGCCGGGGGTATGGCGTCGCCCTGCCACATCGAGGCAGCGGGAGACCTTGCTGTTGAACAGCTTGTCTTTCTGCCACTCCCACTGCGCCTGACCGTCACAGGGTGCCAGCATCACTTCGCTGTCGTTTTTGGCTTGCAAACAGAGATCCTGCAGGCGCAACTCACCCAGATCCCACTCGAACAGTTGATCGTCTTTTCCGCTGCAAGGTTGTGTCAACACCTTCTGTTGGGACACCGCAACGCAAAAATCACCGCTGGTCAGCAAGGGGGAGAGAGAACGCTCCTCCTGCGGTTGTGATGCAATGGAGCCCATCATCACATCGGTGGATGGCGGCTTGATGGTACAGCCACCCAGCAGCAAGGCAGCCAGCAGGGCAGGAGAGCAAGCAAAGGAAATTTTGTTATTCATGGAAAAATGCCTGAAATGGGCCGATGACATCCGGTTGTCAGTGACTCGAGGCTGAAGCATAACCGAAAGGCGGGGCGCGCAGCCCAAATAGAGTGTAAACAGACGTAACAGGGAGAGAGTACTGGCCCAGCGGAGGCCAGAAAGCAAAAACCCCGCCGAAGCGAGGTTTTTCTAAATGTGGTCGGTGATAAAGGATTCGAACCTTTGACCCTCTGGTCCCAAACCAGATGCGCTACCGGACTGCGCTAATCACCGAGGCTATTTCTTTCAAAATAGTTTACTTCAAAAAAACAAAGACGACCTTATGGCCATCCTCGTCATACAGCAAGTATGGTGCGAAGAGAGGGACTCGAACCCTCACACCCGGGGGGCACTAACACCTGAAGCTAGCGCGTCTACCAATTCCGCCACCTTCGCGTACCTGACAAGCTGTAAAATGGGGTGGCTGATGGGGCTCGAACCCACGACAACCGGAATCACAATCCGGGACTCTACCAACTGAGCTACAGCCACCACAGCTGTTTTCGTTCCACAACAACGCCCGTTTAACCGACGCACTTTTTATGGTGCGCCCGACAGGATTCGAACCTGTGACCTCTGCCTCCGGAGGGCAGCGCTCTATCCAGCTGAGCTACGGGCGCTACGCTGTCGAACGGGGCGCATTATTAATGATGGTTGCTGGTTTGTCTACACTTTTCTGTCACCGAAGCACTGTTCGTTGTTTTTTCAAGCACATTGCGCACTTTTCTTCCATTATTCCCCTGCTGCCAGCCGAAAAGGGGCAGATCGCAGTCGCAAATCGCCTTGCTGCCTTGACTTGATTTGATGCCCATCTAGAATGAATGAACGTTCATTCACTCGAAAGTCACACTGATGATTCTGGATAAAAAAGAGAGCATCTTCAACGCGGCCCATGAGGTGCTGGGTGAACGGGGTTTTCATGGTCTGTCGATTGCGGAAGTCGCCAAGAAAGCCAATGTTGCCACCGGCACCATCTATCGCTACTTCGGCGACAAGGATGATCTGATCCGGCAACTGCACCAGCACACTATCTTGCAGTGTGTGCCCATGGTCATGGCCGATGTAGCAATCGATAAAGTTTCATTTCAACAATTTCGCCAATTATGGCTCAATATTCATGCCATTTTTGTTAACGAACCCAACGCTATCCGGTGCAAATTGCAGTACGAGAGCTCTCCGCTAGGGGCAGAATTGGAGACCAATCCTGTCATTCTGGCTGCCTGGGAGCCTCTGGACCGATTTTTTGAACAGGGCGTTGAACAAGGATTGTTTATTGATTTACCGATACGGGCACTCCAGGTGTTGAGTCTGGACAGTGTCATGCATCTGGCCCTGCAGTGCAGGGTGCACAACATCACGCTGACCGAATCGCAGTTGGAAACCGCGATCCGGGCCAGCTGGAATGCCATTTTATCCCCCAATCTTTCCACCTCAGGAGCCTGTTCATGAAAAAGTGGATGGCCATTATGTTGCTGATAGCGATCGCCTTGTTTGGCAGCGTCATCGGCTTCAATTTGTTCAAGCAGAAGATGATTGCCCAATACATGGCCAACCGGCCGGAACCCGAGTTCCCCGTCACTGCCATGGTGACCAAGGCGCAGGATTGGGTACCGACCATCGAAGCGATCGGCTTCATCGAGCCGAATCAGGGGGTGACCCTCTCCACCGAACTGGCCGGCACCATTGATGCCATCACCTTCGAGTCAGGCAAACCGGTCAAGGCTGACCAGCTGCTGCTGAGTCTGGACTCTACCGTGGAGCGGGCCAATCTGCGCGCCTCCCAGGCCAAGCTGCCGGCGGCAAAAGCCAAGTTCGATCGTTTCCAGAACCTCTACAAGACCAGCTCCATCTCCAAAGAGCAGCTGGATGAAGCTGAAGCGGCCTATCGCTCGCTGGAAGCGGATATCGAGAGTCTGAAGGCGACCATTGCCCGTCGTGAAGTGCGTGCGCCCTTTAGCGGCGTGGTCGGCCTGCGCAATGTGTTCCTCGGTCAGTATCTGCAACCGGGCACCGATATCGTGCGCCTGGAGGATACCAGCGTGATGCGCCTGCGCTTCACCGTGCCCCAGACCGATATCTCCAAAATCAAGCTGGGCCAGACCATCAAGATCAATGTGGATGCCTATCCGCAAACCCAGTTTGATGGTCATATCACCGCTATCGAGCCTGCGGTCAACTTTCAGAGCGGCCTGATCCAGGTACAGGCAGACATTCCGAACAACGACGGTCAGCTCCGTTCCGGTATGTTCGCCCGCGCCAGCATCATTCTGCCGACGGTGAAAGATCAGATCGTGATCCCGCAGAGCGCTATCTCCTTCACCCTTTACGGTCAGAACGTCTACGTGCTCAAAGAGGGCGAAGAGACCGACAAAGAGGGTAACAAGGTGAAAGTGCTGCGAGCCAAGCAGGTTGTGGTCAAGGCCGGTGAGCGCCGTGGCAACGATGTGCATGTGCTCTCCGGCATCCAGGCCGGTGACCAGATCGTACTGTCGGGTCAGGTTCGCCTGAGCAACGACACCAAGGTGCATGTGGTCGAGAACGACGCCCTGGCCGTTCCGGCACAAACCCCGATGCTGTAAGCGCGGAGATCTGCGATGCGATTTACTGACATATTTATAAAACGGCCTGTGCTGGCGATCTCGCTCAGCTTCCTGATCGCCTTGCTGGGCTTTCAGGCCATCTTCAAGATGCAGGTACGGGAATACCCCGAGGTGACCAACACGGTGATCACCGTCAGCACTGGCTACTATGGCGCCAGCTCTGATCTGATCCAGGGATTTATCACCCAGCCGCTGGAACAGGCGGTCGCGCAAGCCGACAACATCGACTTCATGACCTCCTCCAGCCAGCTGGGCAGCTCCACCATCACTGCGTACATGAAGCTCAACACCGACCCCAACGCCGCGCTGTCCGACATCCTGGCGAAGGTGAACTCGGTGCGCTCCCAGTTGCCGAAAGAGGCGGAAGACCCGTCGGTCACCTCCTCCACCGGTTCAACCACAGCGGTGCTCTACCTCGGCTTTACCAGCCCGGAGCTCAACTCCAGCCAGATCACCGACTATCTGGAGCGGGTTATCAAGCCGCAGCTCTTTACCGTGGGCGGGGTCTCCAAGGTTGACCTCTACGGCGGTGTCGAGTTTGCCCTGCGGGTATGGCTGGATCCGGCCAAGATGGCGGCCTTCAACCTGACTGCCAGTGACGTGATGACGGTGCTCAACAGCAACAACTATCAGTCCGCGACAGGTCAGGCGACCGGTTACTTTACCCTGTTCAACGGCAACGCCGAGACCCAGGTCAAGGATGTCGACGAACTGAAGCGTCTGGTCGTTGCTACCCGTGACGGCAAGGTGATCCGCCTTTCCGACATTGCCAAGGTGACCCTTGAGAAGAGCCACGACATCTATCGCGCCAGCGCCAACGGCCGCGAAGCCGTGGTCATGGCGGTCAACGCCGCGCCGACAGCCAACCCCATCAACATCGCCCACGATGTACTGGCGTTGCTGCCTAGCCTTGAGCGCAATATGCCGAGCACCATGCGTCTCAACGTGATGTATGACTCAACAGTGGCGATCAACGAGTCCATCCACGAGGTTATCAAGACCATCCTGGAGGCAGCCGCCATCGTTCTGGTGGTCATCACCCTGTTCCTCGGTTCGTTCCGCGCGGTCATCATCCCGATCATCACCATTCCGCTCAGTCTTATCGGCGTAGTGATGATGATGGATATGTTCGGCTTCTCGATAAACCTGATGACCCTGCTGGCGATGGTGCTGGCGATCGGTCTGGTAGTGGATGACGCCATCGTGGTGCTGGAGAACGTCGACCGCCATATCAAGGAGGGGGAAGAACCGTTCCGGGCCGCCATTATCGGTACCCGCGAGATCGCGGTACCGGTTATCGCCATGACGGTTACCCTGGCGGCGGTATACGCGCCTATCGCCCTGATGGGGGGTATCACCGGCTCCCTGTTCAAGGAGTTTGCCCTGACCCTGGCTGGCGCAGTGTTCGTCTCGGGCATCATCGCCCTGACTCTGTCACCGATGATGTGTTCCAAGATGCTCAAGGCCAACGAGCAGCCAGGCAAGTTCGAGAGCACAGTCCATCACCTGCTGGAGCGGATGACCGATCGCTACGACAGCATGCTGCACGCCGTGATGAAAAAGCGCCCCGTCATCGTAGTGTTCGCCGTCATCGTCTTCGCCAGCCTGCCGCTGCTGTTCAAGTTCATCCCGAGCGAACTGGCACCGTCAGAGGACAAGGGGGTCATGGCCGTGCTGGGTACCGCACCGTCCAACGCCAACCTGGACTACATCGAAAACACCATGGCGGATGTGAACAAGATCCTGGACGAGCAGCCCGAGATCGCCTTCTCCCAGGTCTTCTCAGGGGTGTTCAACGCCAACCAGGCGTTCGGTATCGCCTCCATGGTGCCTTGGAGCCAACGTGAAGCGAGCCAGAAAGAGGTGCTGGACCGGGTCGCCAATCTGGTGAAAGACATCCCGGGTATGGCCATCACCACCTTCCAGTTCCCGGAACTGCCGGGTGCATCGAGTGGTCTGCCGATCCAGTTCGTCATCACCACCCCGAACAGCTTCGAAAGCCTGTTCCTGGTGGCCGGGGAAATTCTGGCAGCGGCGCAGAGTAACGGTCAGTTCGTCTATTCGGATCTCGATCTGAACTACGACTCCGCCACCATGAAGATCCGCATCGACAAGGACAAGGCGGGTGCCTACGGCATCACCATGCAGGATATCGGTATCACCATGGGCACCATGATGGCGGACGGTTACGTCAACCGTATCGACCTGGATGGCCGCTCCTACGAGGTGATCCCGCAGGTCGAGCGCAAGTACCGCCTCAATCCGGAGTCCATCAAGGGCTACTACGTGCGGGCCGCAGACGGCAAGTCGATCCCGCTCGGCAGCCTGATCAGCATTGAAGTGGTTGGCGAGCCCCGCGCCCTGCCCCACTTCAACCAGTTGAACTCCGCCACCATAGGCGCCGTTCCGGCTCCGGGCGTGGCCATGGGTGATGCGATCAACTGGTTCCAGACCACCGCTGACGAGAAGCTGCCGCAAGGCTATCGTTACGACTTCATGGGTGAAGCCCGTCAGTTTGTCACCGAAGGCAATGCGCTCTATGCCACCTTCGCGCTGGCACTGGCCATCATCTTCCTGGTGCTGGCAATCCAGTTCGAGTCGGTGCGTGACCCGCTGGTAATCATGGTCTCTGTACCACTCGCCATTAGCGGGGCCTTGATTGCCCTGGCATGGGGGATGGCGACCATGAACATCTACTCCCAGGTGGGCCTCATCACCCTGGTGGGTCTGATTACCAAGCACGGTATCCTGATCTGTGAAGTAGCAAAGGAAGAGCAGTTGCTACGCGGCATGAACCGGATGGAAGCCGTGATGCAAGCCGCCAAGGTGCGTCTGCGTCCGATCCTGATGACCACCGCCGCCATGATTGCCGGTCTGATCCCGCTGCTCTACGCCGCTGGTGCCGGTGCGGCACAGCGTTTCAGCATTGGTATCGTCATCGTGGCCGGTCTTGCCATCGGTACCCTGTTCACCCTGTTCGTGCTGCCAGTGATCTACACCTATCTGGCTTCCGAGCACAAACCCTTGCCGGTATTCGATGAAACCATTCCGCACAAAGCAAACGGCGGACATTAATCATCAATGACATGCAAAGGCCCCGTATCGGGGCCTTTTTTATGCTTCGCAGGAAAGACGACATAAGTGCATGAAGCAGTTAAACTAAAAAACACCACATCCAGACCGCAAGGACGCCATGTCAGGACTCTTCTCCAAGACCGCCAGGGCCGTAGGCCGCAACGGACTCTCATATCGCCTGCTCTCCTACATTCTGGTCTGCAGTACCGTATTGGCGATGATCATTACGGCGCTGCAACTCGCGTGGGATTACCGCAAGGATGTCGCTGTCATCGAAGACAGCATCGGCCAGATCGAGGCCTCTTTCCTGCAACCCATCGCCGCCAGCTTGTGGAACCTGGATGAAGAGCAGGTCAAAGTGCAAATTGAAGGGATCATGAACCTGCCCAACATGCAGTTCGTGATGGTCAAGGAGATGCTCGGCAACTCCGAAGTCCCGCTGCTGACCCAGGGGGTCGAGCGGGAAAGCTATGATATCTCCCGCGAATTCAACCTCACCTATCAGGGTGAAATCGTCGGCAAGCTGTTCGTTGCCGCCTCTCTCGAGCAGATCTACCAGCGCCTCATCGAAAAATCGGTGCTGATCATGGTCAGCCAGACCATCAAGACCCTGGTGGTCTCATTTTGCATCCTGATCATCATTTACTATCTGGTGGTCAGGCACATCAACCGCATCGCCAACTACGCCCAGAAGTTCAACCTCGATCGGCTCGACATGGCGCTGGAGCTGGAAGGCCGCCCGCAGCCACGCAAGAAACCCGATGAGCTGGATACCTTGGTCTCCACCCTCAACCAGATGCGTACCCGACTACGTGACGAGCTGGTTGCCCGCCATCAGGCGGTCGAACAACTGCAAAAGGAGCGGGACTTCTCCGCCACCCTGATCAACTCCGCCAACATGGTCATCTGCTGCATGGAACCGGATTTGACCATCGCCAGCATCAACCCGGCAGCCATCCTGCTGACCGGCTACCACCAGCAAGAATTGTTGCAGCACAACTGGCTGGATCTCTTTGTCAGCCCGGCGCAACGGGAAGAGCTGAACGATATTCTGACGGCGGAAGGTTCACTGTCAGACAAAGAGGTCATCATGCATGACCAGCAGGCTCATGAACTGGTACTGCAATGGACCTTCGTACCCTTCTACGATGGTCCCAACCTCAAGTACCAGATCGGCTTCGGCTACGACATCACCCAGCTGAAAAAGGTCGAGCGGGAGATAATCCAGCTCAACGAACAGCTGGAAGGCAAGGTGGTGGAACGTACCCGCAGCCTGAGTGAAGCCAACAACCAGCTCGGCAAAGCGTACGACGACCTGAAACAGGCCCAGCAGACCCTGGTGGAGTCGGAGAAGATGGCCTCCCTCGGCTCGCTGGTGGCCGGGGTGGCACACGAGATCAACACTCCGATCGGCATCAGCGTGACCGCCTCCTCCTACCTGCAGGAGCGGGTCGCCGACTTCAAGTCCCATATCGACTCCAAGCAGCTGTCGCGCACCTACCTCAACGAGTTCACCGTCAACCTCGACGAATCGATGCAGCTGCTGCAGAGCAACCTGCGGCGCGCCTCCGAGCTGATCGCCAGCTTCAAACAGGTAGCGGTCGACCAGTCATCGGAAGCACGCTACAACTTCAGCCTCGCCGACAACCTCCATCAGGTAGTGGTCTCGCTTGGCCACAAACTGAAGAAGAGCCAGTGCGAAGTGGATATCCAGTGCGATCCCAAGCTGTCGATCTTCTCCTTCCCGGGCAGTTTTACCCAGATCTACTCGAACCTGATCCTCAACTCCATCAACCACGGGTTCGACAGCTGGGATAAACCGAAGAAGATCACCATCAAGGTGGAACAGCAGGGAGAGGAGCTGTTTATCGACTATTCGGACAATGGCCGCGGGATCCCGCCCGAAATATTGCCGCGAATCTTCGATCCCTTCGTCACCTCCAAGCGGGGTCAGGGTGGCAGCGGTCTGGGCACACACATCATCTACAACCTGGTGGTGCAACTGCTGAAAGGCCGTATCAGCTGTGCCAGCGAACCGGGCCAGGGCGCCCAGTTCCATATTCGCCTGCCGATCCAACATAACTGAGCGCTGGCTCTTGTGAGCCAGCCGCTTTATCCCCATCATGCTGTGATTGCATTCTTAATGAGCGGAGAACCTCGCAATGGCACAGCATTTTGACTATATCGCCATCGGCGGCGGCAGCGGCGGTATTGCTTCTGCCAACCGGGCTGCCATGTACGGTAAGAAAGTTGCCCTGATTGAAGCCAAAGAGTTGGGTGGAACCTGCGTCAACGTAGGCTGCGTACCGAAGAAGGCCATGTGGTATGCAGGCCAGATCGCCGATGCCCTGAAATATGGCGCCGACTACGGCTTTGACACCACCCTCAACCACTTCAACTGGGCCAAGCTGGTCGAGTCCCGCCAGGCCTACATCGGCCGCATTCACCAGTCCTATCAGAACGTGTTGGGCAAGAACCAGATCACCGTCATCAAGGGCTTCGCCCGCTTCGTCAGCAGCAACACCATCGAGGTTAATGGCGAGCACTACACGGCCGATCACATTCTGATCGCCACCGGTGGCCGCCCGGAAATTCCGGCTATCCCGGGTGCCGAGCTGGGTATCGACTCCGACGGTTTCTTCGAATTGCAGGCACAACCGAAGCGGGTTGCCGTAGTGGGTGCTGGCTACATCGCAGTCGAGATCGCCGGGGTGATGCAGGCGCTCGGCTCCGAGACCCATCTGGTGGTGCGCAAGCACGCGCCGCTGCGCAACTTCGACCCCATGATCCACGAGACACTGGTCGAAATCATGGCGCAGGAAGGGCCCAAGCTGCACACCCACGCCATTCCCAAAGCCGTGCTCAAGAACGCTGACAACAGCCTGACCCTGCAACTGGAAGATGGTCGCCACCTTACCGTCGACTGCCTGATCTGGGCCATCGGTCGGGTACCGGCTACCGACAACCTCAATCTGGCTGCCGCAGGCATCGCGCTGGACGAGAAGGGCTTTATCCCGACCGACAAGTTCCAGAACACCGCCGTCGCCAACATCTATGCGGTGGGTGACAACACGGGGCGCATCCAGCTCACCCCGGTGGCCGTCGCTGCGGGCCGTCGCCTCTCCGAGCGGCTGTTCAACCACAAGCCGAACGAGCACCTCAACTACGATCTGGTGCCGACCGTGGTGTTCAGCCACCCGCCCATCGGCACCATCGGCCTGACCGAACCGGAAGCCATCGCCGAATACGGCGAGGACCAGGTGAAGGTCTACCGCAGCCAGTTCACCGCCATGTACTCTGCGCTGACCCAGCATCGCCAGCCCACCCGGATGAAGCTGGTCTGCGTCGGCCCGGAAGAGAAGGTGGTCGGTCTGCATGGCATCGGCTTTGCGATGGACGAGATCCTGCAAGGTTTCGGCGTCGCCATGAAGATGGGAGCCACCAAGGCGGACTTCGACAACTGCGTGGCTATCCATCCGACCAGTGCAGAAGAGTTCGTGACAATGCGATAAGCACGTTTGAAGCAGGCCTATCATTATCAGGCCAACTTCAACAACTGCGTTCCCACGCCTCACCCCACCAGCGCTGAAGAGTTCGTGACAATGCGATAGGTACGTTTGAAGTTGGCCTGTCAAGAGCAGCCAGCTTCTACAGCCATGTAATCCCTTCATACAAACCCGGCTCAGGCCGGGTTTTTTGATCCCTCCTCGCCATTTCTCTCGCAAATCCGTCGTTCTTTACGCCGATTTTACGCCTGCCACATGGCGCTTTATGGCGCCTTTACGCCTGTTTTACATACCCTTTTCTGCGTCAATGACACCAACAGAGTCGATATGGTCTTACATCGGCTCTCGCAGCTAATTATCTCAATGGAGTCGATATGAATTGGCTATATCTGCTGCTCGTCCTCGCCTTGATGGCCTATCTGATGCGCGCACTCACGCGCAGTCACGAGTGAGGGACTACCTATATGCAGCAAGAAATTATCTACCCGGTGGCCAGCAAACTGCCGAGCCTCGTGAGCAATCCAATGCGTGCCCTGACGCACCGTGACCACGAGTGAGGAACTAGAACATGTGGCAAGAAATAATCTATCCGGTGGCCTTCGTGCTGCTGGTTCTGCTGCCGGCACCGCTGCTTGGCAATTATCTCTACCGGGTATTTGAAGGCCAGTGCCGCTGGCTGGCCCCCGTGGAGCGTGCCACCCTGTTATGTTGCGGCACGGACGGACGGGAACAGGACTGGAAGTCCTATACCCTCAGCCTGCTGGCCTTCAATGGCGCCGGCTTCGGCCTGCTGTTCCTGATCCTGATGGCGCAGGGTCTGCTGCCCCTCAACCCGCAGCAGTTGCCCGGCCTGAACTGGCAACTCGCCTTCAACACTGCGGTCAGCTTTATGACCAACACCAACTGGCAAGCCTATTCCGGTGAGGCCAGCCTCTCCTACTTCAGCCAGATGGTGGGCCTGACCACCCAGAACTTCGTCTCTGCCGCCACAGGTGCTGCCGTAGCGGTTGCGATGTTCCGCGGTATCGCCCGCCAGCAGACAACCCACCTTGGCAACTTCTGGCTGGATCTGGTGCGTTTTTGCCTCTACGTGCTGCTGCCGATGTCGCTGATCCTGGCGCTGCTGCTGGTATGGCAAGGGGTTCCACAGAGCCTGTCAGCCTATCTGCCGTTCCACACACTGGAAGGTCAGGAGCAACTGTTGCCGCTCGGCCCGGCAGCTTCGCAAATTGCCATCAAGCAGCTCGGCTCCAACGGCGGTGGCTTCTTCGGCATCAACTCCGCCCACCCGTTCGAGAACCCGACCGCCCTCTCCAACTGGCTGGAGATGGTCGCCCTGCTGACCCTGGCCGCAGCCATGGTCTTTACCCTGGGTCGCTATGTGAAGGACATGGCCCACAGCCGCGCTATCGTCATTGCCATGACCATCATGCTTGCACTGGGACTCTTCGTTTCTATCACTCAGGAGATGAAGCTGGATCCGGGCCTGACTCATCTTGCCAGCGAAGCGGGCAACTGGGAGGGCAAAGAGAGCCGCTTCGGCCCGGTGCTCTCCAGTATCTGGGAAGTGGCGACTACCGCCGCCTCCAACGGCTCGGTTAACTCAATGCACGACAGCTTCGCTCCTCTCTCCGGCATGGTCGCCATGATAAACATGCTGCTGGGTGAAGTGGTGTTCGGCGGTGTGGGTGCCGGCATCTACGGCATGATGCTGTTTGTGCTGCTCACCGTCTTCCTGTGCGGTCTGATGGTGGGTCGTACCCCGACCTATCTGGGCAAGCGCCTCGGTATCACCGAGATGAAGTGGGTCGTCGCCAGCATGCTGGTGATGCCGGTGGGGGTTTTGGTGATCGGCGGTGTCACTCTGCTGATGCCGGATGCGGCCACTATCATAGGTCACGATGGCCCGCACGGCCTGTCACGCCTCATCTATGCCTACGCCTCGGCTGCCGGTAACAACGGCTCAGCCTTCGCCGGCTTTGCTGCCGGTGACAACTGGCAGTGCGTTGCCATCGGTCTGGCCATGCTGCTCGGTCGCTTCGGCTACATCATCCCCATCATGGCCATTGCCGGCCAGCTCGCCCGCGCTCCGCGTCAGGAGATAAGCGAGGGGGATTTCCCGATCCGCGGCCCGCTCTTCATTACCCTGCTGATCATCACCGTATTGCTGATTGGCGGCCTCTCCTTCCTGCCGGTGCTGGCACTGGGCCCTGTGGCAGAACATCTGATGCTGGGAGCTTTCTAAATGAGCAAGTCCACTTCAATGAGTCCCGACACCATGCTGGTGAAGGGCAAAAAACAGCAATCGCAGATCCTGCAGGCCATGGTTGAAGCCATCTACCGCTTCAATCCCAAGGCGCTGTTTGGCAGCCCCATTCTGTTCACCCTCTGGCTGGCAGCAGTCATGGCGACGGTGGAGTCACTGCTGGGGCAGCCGTTCTCCGGCGTTGCCCCCTCGCTGGCCTGGCAGCTGACTGCCTGGCTCTGGCTCACCCTCTGGTTTGCCAACTTCGCCGAAACGCTGGCCGAAGGTCGCGGCAAGGCACGGGCCGACAGCCTCAAGGCTGGCATGAGCCAACTCAAGGCCCGTCGGGTAGCTAATGCAAAAGATGGTCAGGGCGAATGGGTACCCGCCACCAGCCTGATGAAGGGTGATCTGGTGCTGGTACGCAGCGGCGAGATGATCCCGGCCGACGGCGAGGTGATCGCCGGTATCGCCTCGGTCAACGAGGCCGCCATCACCGGCGAATCCGCCCCCGTCATCCGCGAGTCAGGTACCGATCGCAGCGGTGTAACCGGCAATACCACCGTCGTTTCAGACGAGATCTGGGTACGCGTCAGCAACAATCCGGGCGAAAGCACGCTGGATCGGATGATTGCACTGGTGGAAGGGGCCAAGCGCCAGAAAACGCCCAACGAGATGGCGCTGGATGCCCTGCTGGTCGGGCTGACCCTCATCTTCCTGCTGGTGGTCGCCACCCTGCCCTGGTTCCTCGACTACAACGGCACCCAGGTCCCGCGCCTCTACCTGATCGCGCTCTTTATCACCCTGATCCCGACCACCATCGGCGGCCTGCTCTCCGCCATCGGCATTGCCGGTATGGATCGACTGGTGAAACTGAACGTGATTGCCAAATCGGGCCGGGCCGTCGAAGCGGCCGGTGACGTACGCACCCTGCTGCTGGACAAGACCGGCACCATCACCTTCGGCAACCGGATGGCTGACGAACTGATCCCGGCACCGGGCATCGACCCAGCCCTGCTGGCACAAGCGGCCATGCTGGCCTCGCTGGGTGACAACACTCCCGAGGGTAAATCAATCCTGACTCTGGCGGGCAAGAGCCACACCAAACCGAGCCAGCTGGATGATGACAAGGTGATCCCCTTCAGCGCCGAGACCCGTCTGAGCGGGCTGGATCGCAACGGTCACCAATATCGCAAGGGGGCTGTCGATGCGGTACTGAACTACCTCTCCCTCGACCGCAAAGCGGTGCCGGAGCTGGTGCTCAAGTCAGTCGACAACATCGCTCGTCAGGGGGGGACCCCGCTGCTGGTCTGTACCCATGAACAGCTGCTGGGGGTGGTCTACCTAAAGGACATCATCAAGCCCGGCATCAAGGCCCGCTTCCAGATCCTGCGCCATATGGGGATCCGCACCGTGATGATCACCGGTGACAACCCGAAAACGGCCGCCGCCATCGCTGCCGAAGCCGGGGTGGATGACTTCATCGCCGAAGCGACGCCGGAGAAGAAACTGGCCTATATCCGGCAGGAGCAAGCCGATGGCCGTCTGGTCGCCATGTGCGGTGACGGTGCCAACGATGCACCTGCGCTGGCACAGGCTGATGTGGGTCTGGCCATGAACGAGGGTACCCAGGCCGCCAAGGAGGCGGGCAATCTGGTGGATCTCGACTCCAACCCCACCAAGCTGCTGGACGTGGTGCTGGTCGGCAAACAGCTGCTGGTGACCCGTGGCGCCCTGACCACCTTCTCCATCGCCAACGACGTGGCCAAGTACTTTGCCATCCTGCCGGCCCTGTTCATCGCCGCCTACCCGCAACTGGGGGTACTGAACCTGATGCAGCTGGGCAGTCCGCAGAGCGCCATCCTGTCGGCCATCATCTTCAACGCCCTGATCATCGTAGCGCTGGTGCCGCTGGCCCTGCGCGGTGTCGACCTGAAGGGGTCGGCCGCCAGCCTGCTGCGCCGCAACCTGCTGATCTACGGTGTCGGCGGCCTGCTGGTGCCCTTTATCGGCATCAAGCTGATCGACCTGGTCATTACCGGCCTGGGTCTGGTGTAACGGCATAACCGGGATGCGGGTCAGCCCGCATCCACACAACGAATTCGGAGCATATTCATCATGATCGCAATCAGAACCCTGCTGACCCTGACCCTGCTGCTGGGCGTGGGTTATCCGCTGGCCGTCACCGGACTGGCCCAGCTACTCTTCCCCTGGCAAGCCAACGGCAGCCAGCTCACCGACAGCAAGCAACAACTCATCGGTAGCGCCCTGCTGGCACAGAAATTCGAGCGGGCTGACTACTTCCACCCCCGCCCCTCCGCCAGTGATTTCAACACCATTGGCGGTAGTGCCAGCAATCTGGGGATGAGCTCACCACTGCGGGCGGAGTTCGCCGAACAGGCCGCCAAGGGACAGCCTGAAACCAGCTCTCCCGCCATGCTGACCCGTTCCGCCTCTGGCCTCGATCCCCACCTGCCACTCGACGCGGTGCTGGCGCAGGTGGATCGCGTCGCCAGAGAACGTGGACTGGATCCCGCCCAACTGACGGAGCAGGTCAAGTCGGCCACACAAGCTGGTATCCTTGGCCCGCAGGTGGTCAACATTCTCCAGCTGAACCTGCAACTGGATCATCAAAAGGGCGCCTGAGGGCGCTCCTTGCCGATCTGGCGTTGACCTCCATTTTCGACGCGGGCAGTTGGCTCGATAGGGATAAGCATGCGTGATGAGGTAAGGGCTGACGCCCTGCTGGCAAGTCTGGAGCAAGAGCACAAGGGCAAGCTGAAAGTCTTTCTCGGGGCCGCCCCCGGCGTGGGCAAGACCTACGCCATGTTGCAGGCGGTACGAGAACAGGCCAAAGAAGGGGTCGACATCCTTATCGGCGTGGTAGAGACCCACGGCCGGCAGGAGACGCTGGCCCTGCTCGACAAACTCGCCATCCAGCCGCGCAAGATCCACATGCACCGTCAGCAGCGGCTGGAGGAGATGGACCTCGACGGCCTGCTGGCGCGCAAACCTGCCATCGCCGTAGTGGACGAGCTGGCCCATAGCAACGCCCCCGGCAGCCGCCACGAGAAGCGCTGGCAGGATGTGGAGGAGCTGCTCAACGCCGGTATCGACGTCTACAGCACCCTCAACGTCCAGCATCTGGAGAGCCTCAACGATCTGGTGTGGCAGCTGACCGGGGTCAGGGTGAAAGAGACCCTGCCCGATCAGGTGCTGCTGGAAGCCGACAGTCTGGTGCTGATCGACCTGCCCCCCAAGGAGCTGCTCGGCCGCCTCAAGGAGGGCAAGGTCTATGTGCCCCATCAGGCCAAGGCGGCACTGCAATCCTTCTTCTCCCTCAACAACCTCACCGCATTGCGGGAGCTGGCGATGCAGACCGCCGCCAGCCATGTGGAGGGCGATCTGCAACTGCAGTGGCAGGCTGCAGGCAAGAGCACCTTGCCGCTACGGGGCAAGCTGATGGTTTGCCTCGGCGATCTGCACGGCTCGGCGCTGGTGCGCTACGGCCACCGCTTTGCCCAGCGCCGCCAGCTTCCTTGGCTGGTAGTGCATGTCGACAGCAATGGCCGCCGCTCTGCTGATGTGGAACAAGCACTGGCGCTCGCCTCTCACCTCGGTGCCAAGGTGCTTACCCTCTCCAGTCCGGCGGTCGCCAACACCCTGCTGGAGACCGCCGAACAGCAGCAGGTCTCCCAGCTGCTGCTCGGCAAACCTCACAAGGCGCCGTGGCGCCGCTCGCTAGTGCAACACCTGCTCAAACAGGCGCAGGGGCTCGAAATCACGCTGGTCGATACCGAGAAGCAGAAGCCCGAAGTGGGAATGCGCGTCCCGACCCCGAAGGATATACACCACAGCATGCTGGCAGTGGTGATCATGGGGATCACCTCGGCCGCCGCTTGGGGGCTCTCCTACTGGCTGCCACCAGCAGCGTTGCCGCTCATCTTCGTGCTGGGGGTACTGGCGACCGCCCTCACCACCAGTCTGGTGCCCGCCACGCTGGCAGCGGTGCTGGGCTTTATCGCCCACAATCTGCTCTTCACCGCCCCCTACTTCTCCCTGAGCGTCGCCAACCACAGCGATCTGCTCACCCTGTTTGTGCTGCTTATCGTCGGCATGACGGCGGGACGGCTCGCCTCCCGCCAGCGCCAGCAGCTGATCGGTCTGCGCGAGACCCAGCAGCTGGGCAATGCCCTGCTCTCCCTCAGTCAGGGGCTGGCCACCGCCAGCAGCCCGGAGGAGGTTTTGAGACAAGGTGCCCAGGCCATTTCGCTGGCGCTCGGCCAGCCAACCGTGGTGATCGACAAGGAGTTCAACGATCGGCTCGGCAACGAGAAGCACAGGCCCGGCCAGACCGACAAGGCGGCCATCGACTGGTGTCTGGCCCAGAAGCAGAGCGCCGGGGCCCACACCGCCACCCTCAATGCCGCCGAGGCCCAGTATTACCATCTCAGCGATGACCTGGTGATCGGTATAACGCTGGCCAATCCGCTCTCCTCCTCTGCCGAGCATCAGCTGCAGGCGCTGCTCACCGACATTCGCGCCGCACTGGCGCGGATCGACCTCAACGAGCGGCTGGCCGACAGCCAGTTGCAGGCTGAGACCGACCGGATGCGCGCAGCCTTGCTCTCCTCGGTCTCCCACGATTTGAAGACCCCCTTGGCGACCATCATGGGGGCTGGCAGCACCCTGCTGGAATATGGTGACCGGATCCCCGCCGAAGACCGTGACGAACTGCTCCACTCGGTACAGGACGAGGCACGCCGCCTCCACAGCTATGTGCAGAATCTGCTGGATATGACCCGCATCGGCTCCCCCGACTTCCAGCTGAAACGAGACTGGGTCGATCTGGCGGATCTGGTGGAGAGCGCCCGCAAGCGGCTCGACTCCTCCTGGCGCCAGCACAAGCTGCTGGTCCATTTCGATCAGCATGTGCCCCAGCTCTATGTCCATGGCGCCCTGATCGAGCAGGTGCTGGTCAACATCCTCGACAACGCCTCCCGCTACTCGCCAGCTGGCACCCCCATCGAGTTCAAGGTGATGGTGGCCGAACCCGACCTTATCATCGACATCATCGATATCGGGGTCGGTATCGCCGAGTCGGATCGGGAGAAGATCTTCAACCTCTTTTACACCCAGCCGGTGGGTGATTGCGGCAGCCGTGGCACCGGGCTTGGCCTCGCCATTTCCCGCGCTATGATAGAGGCCCACGGCGGCAAGATTTGGGCCTTCTCCGGCCCCAATGGCAACGGAACCTGCATGCGCATCTCCCTGCCGCTCGCCCTCAATTCACCGGAGGTCTGATGGTTGACCGCCAGATCGGGTCACTCAGCCCCTCCCACCATTCGCCTCTGGAGGTTCGATGGCGCACATTCTGGTCATAGATGATGAAGCGGCGATCCGTCGCTTTCTGCGGATCAGCCTGATTGCCGAGGGGCATCAGGTGAGTGAGGCGGTGGGGGTCAATGAAGGGCTGGAGCAGTATCGCCACCTCAACCCCGATCTGGTGATCCTCGATCTCGGTCTGCCGGATGGCGATGGCATTCAGGTGTTGCAGGCCATTCGCGAACACCACCCCAATCCTGTGCTGGTGTTGTCGGCCCGCGATTCGGAGCAGGAGAAGGTGCGGCTGCTGGATGCCGGCGCCAACGACTACATGAGCAAGCCGTTCGGCATCGGCGAGATGATGGCCCGCATTCGCGTGCTCTTGCGCCAGCGGGCTGGTGTCAGCAGTGGCGAACGGCGCCACTTCCCCCAATGCGGCCTGACGCTCGATATCAGCAGCCACAAGGTAACCATGAAAGACGAGGAGATCCCTCTCTCCCGCAAGGAGTTCGCCCTGTTGCAGGCGCTGGTGTGCCACCCCGGCAAGCTGGTGATGCAGACCCAGC
Source organism: Aeromonas sp. FDAARGOS 1419 (assembly GCF_019047045.1). NCBI lineage: Bacteria > Pseudomonadati > Pseudomonadota > Gammaproteobacteria > Aeromonadales > Aeromonadaceae > Aeromonas > Aeromonas sp. FDAARGOS 1419. Next base: position 3,516,042 of record NZ_CP077209.1, on the reverse strand, counting down.
TACTCAACGACATCTGGGGGCCGAGCCACAAGGAGGACACCCACTACCTGCGCATCGTCATCGCCAGCCTGCGCAAAAAGCTGGGGGATAACCCCCAGCAACCGACGCTTATCGAGACCGAATCCGGTATCGGCTACCGCTTTATCGGCAACTGACGTTTCACGTGGAACGACGCCCGCTGCAAATCAGCGCCAGCAGACCGCAGCCACTCAGCAACAGGCCGAGATCCTGCAATCCGGCCGCCACCGCCAACCCCAGACTGAGCAGCAGGTAGTAGCCAAGCCCGAACAGGGCGCCAGCGCTGCCCGCTACTTCGCGATAGGCCAGCAGCGCCTGACTCAGCACATTGGGGATAGCCAGCCCGAAGGCCACCACCACACCCATCATGGGCAACAGGAACCAGAGGCTGGACTGACTCGCCCAGACCAGCAGCCCGGCGACCAGCGCCAGAGCGCAAGCCAGTCTGACCAGAGAGGACGGCAGCCACCCCCTCCCCAGCAGATGCTTGTTGAGCAGGCTGCCAACCAGGGTCGCCAGCGCCAGCAAGATCCCCGAATAACCAAACTCGCCAGTGCTCAATCCCAATCCGGCAAACAGGAACGGCGCCAGACTGTAGTAACCAAACAGCATGGTGTTGAACAGGGCGACCAGCATGGCACTGCGCCAGAGCCCGCCATCCTTCATCATCCGGCACGCCAGCGGCCAGAGTGCGATTTGCCGGATGGTGGCCGGACGGGTTTCCGGCAGTTGCCAACAGGTAACCAGCAGCAAACCTACTGCCAGTACCAGCAGACCGCTGAACACCCCGAGATAGCCGAACCCGCTCTCCAGCTGACCGCCACTGAGCAGCCCCAGCACCGGACTGAGTGAGAGCGCAATGCCCATCACCGAGAAGACCCGCGCCAGATCGCTGCCCTGATAGCTGTCACGCAGCATGGTCTGGGTCACCACGGAACCCACTGCAGCGCCAAAGGCCGAGATGATCCGGGCCTGCAGCAGGGTCTCAAACTGATTAGCCAGCAGCGCCAGCAAGGTGCCGACGCCATAGGTAAGCAGACCTGCCAACATGGCGGGGCGCCGTCCGATCAGATCGCAGAGCCTTCCCCAGCAGACCACGCCCACCGCAAACGCCAGAAAATAGACCGACAGGGTCTGGGATGCCTGCCCTTCGCTCACCTGAAACTGGGTAGCGATGTGGGTCAGGACCGGGCTGTAGATGGTCTCCACAATTTGGGGAAACATCATCAATCCCACCACAAGCCAGAGCGGTGGCAACTTGTTGTTCATGACAAACCTCCTTCACAAGAGGTCGCCATTCTAGAGAGATGCCGTCTGTCTGATTACAATAAGAAGGACTATAAACATCAAAAATCAGACATATGGCCTTTATTCTTCCCGATCACCCTTTTGACCCCGACCAGCTGACCGGCAGCGTGATCGGCATTGCCTCCGCCCTCGGCTGGCACGACTCGGGCCTACATCAACATCAGCGCCATCAGCTGCTGTTCGCCCAATCCGGCTGCATGACCATGGAGCTGGAAGGTCGGGTCTGCCTGCTGCCGCCTACCCGCGCCGCCTGGCTGCCTGCAGGCACCGCACACCGGATCTTGATGCGCGGTGTGGTGGCCTACCGCTCCCTCTACTTCCAGCCGCACCCCGAGTTGCCCGGCACGGTCGAAGTGCTGGCGGTCAATCCGCTGCTGCACGAACTGATCGAGCGGATGGCGCTCTGGCCGTGGGACAAACCGCAAGAGCAGCAGCTACGGACGGTGGCACTGTTTATGGAGGAGTTGGGGCAGGCGCCGCGGGAGTCGTGGCAGTTACCGCTGCCGACGGATCCCAGACTGGGCGACTGGCTACAGCAGTTGAAACGGGGGGATGCCCTGCCCGATCGGCTCAACCGGCTGGCCGAGCGGGTGGGTGCCAGTGACAAGACCATTGGCCGCATCTTCATTCGGGAGACCGGCATGAGCTATCAGGCGTGGCGTCAGCAGTGGCGGCTGTTGCGGGCCATGGAGCTGCTGGCAGAAAGCGAGTCCATCAGCAGGATTGCCGCAGCGCTGGAGTTCTCCAGCGACAGCGCCTTTATCAGCTTCTTCAAACAACATACGGGACAGACCCCCCTGCGCTACCTCAGCTCTCGGGGTGAGTCGCCACAGCCTGGCTCGCCTCCACCACCAGGGTATCCAGCGCCAGCGGCTTGAGATTGTGCAGCGCATCCTGCACCACGGCATGGGATGCCTGTTGCAACTCGCTCTGCACATCCTGCTCCAGCTGGGCACTCTCCAGCTCGGGCCGCGGGTTTTCGTTGGCCATCACGTTCAGGCTCAGGGCACTCACAATCAGGGTAGCGATCAGGCTTTTCATCTGGTTTGCTCCGGTATGGTTGAGATGACCAGATAGCTATTCCAATAGTTGTGCCAATCCTCACGCAATTCATAACATAATGATTTTGTTTAAATTAACTATATCTCGATACCAAATTGAGTCGCAAAATGCATTCCGCTCGGTCATTTTTAAACCAACAGTTGGTGCTTTTAACCACGCTTGATTTTTGCACCATGTTCCACGTGGAACGTCCCATCTTTTTGATCGACACCCGCTTTTAAACTGAGCTATGGTGCTACATCCCCGTAACTCAAATCTGGATCTGTCACTGAATGGAATTTTCCTTGTTCGGCGAGAAGTTCACTCGCCACGCCGGTATTACCCAACTCATGGATGACCTCAATCAGGGGCTGACCAATCCGGACGCCATCATGCTGGGTGGCGGCAATCCGGCCCCCATCCCCGCCATGCTGGAACGCTTTCAAGCCGAGGCCAAGAGCCTGCTCGACAACGGCGAGCTGGTCAAAGCGATGGCCAACTACGACGGCCCACAGGGCAAAGACAGGTTCACCAAAGCGCTGGCCGCCCTGCTCAGCAAGGAGCTGGGATGGGATATCTCGGCCCGCAATATCGCCCTGACCAACGGCAGTCAGAATGCCTTCTTCTACCTGTTCAACCTGCTGGCCGGTGAATTTGCCGATGGCCGCAAGAAGAAGGTGCTGTTCCCGCTCGCCCCCGAATACATCGGCTATGCCGACTCGGCGCTGACCGACGACTACTTCGTGGCCTACAAACCCACCATCGAGAAGCTGCCCGATGGCCAGTTCAAATACCACGTGGATTTCGAGAGTCTTCAGGTAGGTGACGATATCGGGGTGATCTGCGTCTCCCGTCCCACCAATCCCACTGGCAACGTGCTGACCGACGAAGAGATCGAACACCTCGATCAGATCGCCCGCGACAAGGGGATTCCGCTGCTGATCGACAACGCCTACGGCGTCCCCTTCCCGGGCATCATCTTCAGCGAAGCCAAGCCGTTCTGGAACGCCAACACCATCCTCTGCATGAGCCTCTCCAAACTCGGCCTGCCAGGCACCCGCTGCGGCATCGTCATCGCCGACGAGAAGATCATCCAGGCCATCACCAACCTGAGCGGCATCATCAATCTGGCGCCGGGCAGTCTGGGGCCCGCCATCACCATCCCGATGATCGAGAGCGGCGAGATCATCGCCCTCAGCGAACAGGTGGTGAAGCCCTTCTATCAGCAGAAAGCGGAGCTGGCGGTGCAGCTGCTGCGCGAAGCGATCCCCGACCCGCGCTTCCATATCCACAAGCCGGAAGGCGCCCTCTTCCTCTGGCTCTGGTTCGAGGGTTTACCGATCCACTGTCAGGAGCTCTATGAGCGACTGAAGGCGAAGAACCTGCTGATCGTGCCGGGTCACTACTTCTTCCCCGGCATCGACGACCCAGAGTGGCGCCACAGCCAGGAGTGCATCCGCCTCAACTACTCCCAAAGCGAGGAGCTGGTTCGCCGCGGCATCGCCATTCTGGCCGATGAAATAAACGCCCTCTACGCCGGCTAAGTCAGTCCGGCCAGCCAAAAACAGAAAGGCCTGCATCTGCAGGCCTTTATTGTTTATCGCGATCCGGTTTGCTTAGCCGGGCAGCGCCAGCTGCTCGGGTTTGCCGATGGGGATGGTGCGGGGCTTGAGCGCCTCCGGCAGTTCGCGCGCCAGATCGATGGTCAACAGACCATGCTCCAGCTTGGCGCCCTGCACTTCCACGTGCTGGCTCAGCTTGAAGGCGAGCTCGAAGTCGCGCTCGGCAATCCCCTGATGGAGGAACTGACGCTCACCGGCCGCAGCCCCTTTGCACCCCTTCACCTTGAGGGTGCCGTTTTCGGTCTCCAGCTCCAGCTCTTCGCGCTCGAAGCCAGCCACGGCGACCGTGATGCGATAGCCATCCTGATCGCGCTTTTCAATGTTGTACGGAGGGTAAGCGGCGGTCTTCTGCTCGAACAGACCTTCCAGCTCGCGGGCCATCCGCTCGAAGCCGACGGCGTTGGAATAGAGATGAGAAAAATCGAGGTTACGCATAATCCTATCCTTCTAATAAGCAACAGGTTCAACTCTCCACAGGCCCGTCATCGGCACCCGGGAAATTTTATAATTTCAGTGAATTCAGGCTATCAGCCGTTGATCTCTATCTTGCGCGGCTTCATCGCCTCGGGCACTTCACGCACCAGTTCGATGTGCAGCAAGCCGTTTTTCAGGTCGGCCCCTTTCACCCGCACATAATCGGCCAACTGGAAGCGACGCTCGAAACCACGTTCGGCAATCCCCTGATAGAGATAGTTGCGCCCGGTGTCGGCCTGCTTGTTGCCCTTCACAGTCAGCAGATTTTCCTGAAAGCTCAACTCCAGCTCTTCCTGGGTAAAGCCCGCCACCGCCATGCTGATGCGGTAGTCGTTGTCACCCAGTTGCTCGATGTTGTACGGGGGATAACCGGCATTGCCATTGCTGGCCGCAGATTCGATGAGATTGGCCAGACGATCGAAACCGATGGCAGAACGATAGAGCGGAGAAAAGTCGATAGAACGCATAGTATTACCCTCTTGTGAGCGATAACGGATTGTTTGCCCTCCTTATGGACGGGCGCCTGGTCGAAACCTCTGTCGAGCGTTCCGGCCTTGTTACCTATATAGGGGCTCACTTTTTCCTTTCAAGGGGATTTTTTCAAATTTTTTAAATGGCCGCGCCGACCTGTAGAACATCAACTTGTTGGCCCGATAGTGATGATAATCGACCCGTGGGCCACTGATGGCAACTCGCTTAGCGCCCCATAATTGGTTGCATATCCACCAGCCAACATGGAGCCATCCCATGAAGATTACCCAGGTTCGCAACGCCACCTTGCTGCTCGACTATGCCGGCACCCGCTTTCTGATCGACCCCATGCTCTCGGCCAAAGGGGCCTTCCCCGGCTTTGAGGGCACCGCCAACAGCCAGCTGCGCAATCCGCTGGTCGAGCTGCCGCTACCGATCGATGAGCTGGTCGATGTGGACGCCATTATCGTCACCCACGACCATCCCGACCACTGGGATGATGCCGCCAGAGCCCGGATCCCCAAGCATCTGCCGCTCTTGGTGCAACATCAGAAAGATGCCGATGCTATTCGTGCCAGTGGCTTTGAGGATGTGCGTCTGCTGAGCGACCAGCCCGAGTTTGCCGGCATTCGCCTGCAGCAGACCGGTGGCCAGCACGGCAACGACCAGTTGATGGCGGTACTGGATGAACGCATGGGAGAAGTGTGCGGCGTGGTCTTCTCCCATCCCGACGAACAGTGCCTCTATCTGGCCGGTGATACCATCTGGCATCCCTCGGTCGAGCAAGCCCTGCAACAGCATCAACCCGAGGTCATCATCCTCAACTGTGGCGATGCACAGGTGCCCGGGCTCGGTTCCATCATCATGGGCAAGGAGGATGTCGCCGCCGTTTATCAGGCCGCACCGCAGGCCACGCTGATCGCCAGCCATATGGAGGCGGTTAACCACGCAGTGCTGTCACGCCAGGAACTGCGCGACTATCTGGCGGAACGGAGCATGATGGATCGGGTACGGGTGCCGCAAGATGGCGAGGAGATATCGCTGTGACCCGCAGGAGGGCCCATGCCAGACATGGCCCTTCGGCTTTCACAGCCTGACGTTTATGATGAGTGTCTGCGCGCAGAGAGGAGCCAACATAATGCCCACCCCGATCGTTGCCGTGGTGACCTTCGATCACTTCAGTCCTTTTCACTGCGCCGTCCCCTGCCTCATCTTCGGCGACATCCTGCCGGGCCAGCCGCTGTTCGAGCTCAAGATCTGCTGCGGCGATGGCAACCACCACGCACACTCGGCGCATGGCTTCACCATTCAGGCTCCCTATGGGCTGGAGGTGCTGGCCGAGGCGGAGATCATCGTCATCCCCTTCTGGCACGACCCGGCAGCCCGACCACCCGCAGCGCTGCTCGATGCCCTTATCGCCGCCAGAGCCAGAGGTGCCCGACTGGTCGGACTCTGCCTCGGCACCTATGTGCTCGCCTACGCCGGGCTGCTCAATGGTCGCAAAGCATCGACCCACTGGGAGTACGAACAGGATTTCTGCCGCCGCTTTCCCTGCGTGCAGCTCGATACCAACGCCCTCTATGCGGATGACGAAGGGCTGGTCACCTCGGCAGGTACTGCCGCCGGGCTGGACTGCTGCCTCTATCTGGTGCGCCAGTACCACGGCTCGGCCATCGCCAACAAGGTGGCGCGGCGGCTGGTGATCCCGCCTCACCGGGAAGGGGGGCAGGCCCAGTTTATCGAGCAGCCGGTGCCCGCCTCCACCCGCGATGTCCGGATGAACCAGTTGCTCGACCACCTGCGTGCTCATCTGGCCGCCCCCCATACCCTGGATTCTCTGGCAGACCTAACCCTGATGAGTCGACGCACCTTTACCCGCCGTTTTCATCAGGCAACCGGCCTCTCGGTGGGTGAATGGCTGCTGGCGGAACGGCTCAGGCGCAGTCAGGAGCTGCTGGAGGTAAGCGGCCATTCCATCGATCGCATTGCCGAGCTGGTCGGCTTCAAGAGTGCCACCTCCCTGCGCAATCACTTCCGATCCCGCTTTGCCATCTCCCCCAGCGAGTGGCGACGATCTTTTCGTGGCCATAACTCCTGATGATGCCCGCTGTACCCGCTCACTCCGCTATGGCAGGCTAGCCAGAGATCCCGAGGAGTCATTCCATGTCCCGTTCCGAACGCCTGCTGACCCTGCTCCAGCTGCTGCGCGGCCACCGCTACGCCATCACTGGCTCTGAGCTGGCCAGCCAGCTTGGCATCAGCCTGCGCACCCTCTATCGGGATATCGCCACCCTGCAGGCACAAGGTGCCCATATCGAGGGTGAACCCGGGATCGGCTATGTGTTGCGTCCTGGCTTCATGCTGCCGCCATTGATGTTCAGCGAAGAGGAGCTGGATGCGCTGGTGCTGGGGTCGCGTTGGGTCGTCGCCCACGGTGACGGTGCCTTGAGAGCATAGGCCAGCAGTGCGCTGGCCAAGATAGAGGCCGTGCTGCCCGCCGACTATCGCCAGCAGCTCCAGAGCAATGCCCTGCTGATCGGCACCTCCCGCAGCAACAGCCTCACCGATGAAGCCCCGCTGCGCAGCGCCATCCGCCAGCAACGCAAGGTGACCCTGAGTTATCGGGACCTCAAGGATGAGGCCTCAGAGCGTACCATCTGGCCCTTTGCCCTCGGCTACTTCGAGCAAGTGCGGGTACTGGTGGCCTGGTGTGAACTGCGTCAGAGTTTTCGCCACTTTCGGGTCGATCGCATCACCCGGATGCAGCCGCAAGATTGCCGCTATCCGAAAAGCCGGGAGAGCCTGCTGAAGGAGTGGCGCGCCACCCAGCAGATCCCGCAACCGAAATTCATTGCTGACAGAAACTGACAGCAGGTAGCGCCATGCTGACAGGGTCGGCGCCACTGCGCCATCTCATCAGCAAGGAGCATCACCATGTTAGTCCCCCAGTTCACCATCCTCTACGTTACCAATCCGACCCGCAGCGCGCTCTTCTACCGCGAATTGTTCGGGCGTGAACCAGTGGAGGAGTCACCTACCTTTGCCATGTTCGTGTTCGAATCGGGCGCCAGACTGGCACTCTGGTCCAGCGCCACAGTCGAGCCCGCAGTAACCCAAACAGCCGGGGCCATGGAGCTGGCCTTCGCCCTCCCGGATGATGATGCCGTCGATCGCTTGTCTGCCGAGTGGCTGGCGCGCGGGCTCCCCCTGATCCAAGCGCCGACCAAGATGGAGTTTGGCTACACCTGCATGGCCCTCGATCCGGATGGCCATCGTCTGCGCCTCTACTGCCTAGCACCAGAACTGGGCTGAGTTAGAACCATCAACACCAAGCTGTTTCATGTTTCACGTGGAACGTGCAAATTCTTCCGCCCAAAAACAAAAAGCCGCTCACAAGGAGCGGCTTTTTGCTGTCTGACAGCGTCGATTAGACGTCGAGGTTGGCTACGCGCAGGGCGTTGGTCTCGATAAAGTCACGACGGGGCTCAACGGCATCACCCATCAGGGTGGAGAAGAGCTGGTCAGCACCGACGGCGTCATCGATAGTGACGCGCAGCATGCGACGGGCTTCCGGATCCATGGTGGTTTCCCACAGCTGGTCCGGGTTCATCTCACCCAGCCCTTTATAGCGCTGGATGTAGATGCCGCGCTTGCCTTCGCCCATCAGCCACTCGACGGCTTCCACGAAGTTGGCAACCGGTTTGACCTTCTCGCCACGCTTGATGAAACCACCTTCCTCGATCAGGTTGGCGATCTCCTTGCCCAGCGAAACCAGCTGACGGTACTCACCGGATTGCAGGAAGTCGTAGCTGAGCGGATATTCGCGGTCAACACCGTGCTGACGTACCACAGCGTGCGGCACGTACAGGCTGCGCTCTTCATCACGACGAACCTGGATCTGGTACTGGATACCGTGGTTGCTCTCGTTGAGCACGGCTTCCATACCCTGACACCAGGCCAGCAGATCGCTCTCGCTGTTCAGCAGCGCTTCGTTCAACTCCGGCTGATAGATCAGCTGGGTCAGCACGGCTTCCGGCGCACGACGAGACATGCGGGTGATCAGGTGAGTCACCGAGCGGTGCTGGTTGACCAGGCGCTCCAGTGCCTCGCCACCGATAGCCGGGGCAGACTCGTTAACGTGCAGAGTGGCACCATCCAGCGCCATGGCGGTCTGGTACTGCAGCAGCGCGTCTTCGTCTTTCAGATACTGCTCCTGCTTGCCCTTCTTCACTTTGTAGAGCGGCGGCTGGGCGATGTAGACGTAGCCACGTTCGATGATTTCCGGCATCTGACGATAGAAGAAGGTCAGCAGCAGGGTTCGGATGTGCGCACCATCGACGTCCGCATCGGTCATGATGATGATGTTGTGATAACGCAGCTTGTCCGGGTTGTACTCGTCGCGACCGATACCGCAACCCAGTGCGGTGATCAGGGTGCCCACCTCTTGCGAGGAGATCATCTTGTCGAAACGGGCCTTCTCCACGTTCAGGATTTTACCCTTGAGCGGCAGGATGGCCTGGTTCTTCCGGTTGCGACCCTGCTTGGCGGAACCGCCAGCAGAGTCCCCTTCCACTATGTAGAGTTCGGAGAGAGCCGGGTCTTTTTCCTGACAGTCAGCCAGCTTGCCGGGCAGACCGGCGATATCCAGCGCACCTTTGCGGCGGGTCAGTTCGCGAGCTTTGCGGGCCGCTTCGCGGGCACGGGCCGCATCGATGATCTTGTTGACCACGATCTTGGCATCGCCCGGGTTTTCCAGCAGGAAGTCGGCCAGCTTCTCACCCATCGCCTGCTCAACTGCGGTCTTCACTTCGGAAGAGACCAGCTTGTCCTTGGTCTGGGATGAGAACTTGGGATCCGGCACCTTGACGGAGATAACGGCAATCAGACCTTCACGCACGTCGTCGCCACTTGCGGCAGACTTGGCCTTCTTGCTGTAGTCCTCTTTGTCCATATAGGAGTTCAGAGTACGGGTCAGCGCGGTACGGAAGCCAACGAGGTGAGTACCACCATCCCGCTGCGGGATGTTGTTGGTGAAGCAGTAGACCCCTTCCTGATAGGCGTCATTCCACTGCATCGCCACTTCAACGCCGATACCATCCTGCTCGGTGGTGAAATGGAACACCTTCGGGTGGATCGGGGTCTTGTTCTGGTTCAGGTATTCAACGAACGCCTTGATGCCACCTTCGTAGCAGAAATGCGCCTCACGGCCGTCACGCTCATCCATCAAACGGATGGAAACACCGGAGTTGAGGAAGGAGAGCTCGCGCAGGCGCTTGGCCAGGATCTCGTAGTGGAACAGGGTGTCGCTGAAGATGGTCGGGCTCGGCCAGAAGCGAACTTCGGTACCGGTGCCGGTGCTGTCGCCAATCTGCTTGAGCGGAGCTTGCGGCTCACCCAGATGATAGGTCTGTTCGTAGACGTGGCCGTTACGACGAATAGTCAGCAACAGCTTGTCAGAGAGGGCGTTAACGACGGAGACACCCACGCCATGCAGGCCGCCGGATACCTTGTAGGAGTTGTCATCGAACTTACCGCCAGCGTGCAGCACGGTCATGATGACCTCTGCGGCGGAGCGGCCCTCTTCCGGGTGAATATCGACCGGAATACCACGGCCGTTATCACGCACGGAGACGGAGCCATCGGAATGGATCTTGACCAGAATATCGGAGCAGTAGCCAGCGAGCGCCTCGTCAATGGAGTTATCGACGACCTCGAACACCATGTGGTGCAGACCCGAGCCATCATCCGTATCGCCGATATACATCCCCGGGCGCTTGCGGACCGCATCCAGGCCCTTCAGCACCTTGATATTCGAGGAGTCGTAAGTATTTTCACTCATAGCTTACTCTCTGCCTTCTCTAACGTTTCGGAGATTTTACCCTGTTCCACGTGGAACAACTTGCAGTCATTCGCATCCATCATGTCTGCGAGCTGACCGGTGTCGATGGCGGTGATAAACACCTGGGACGCACACTGCTTCAGCCTTGCGGCCAGCAAGCGGCGCTTGTCGACATCCAGTTCAGAGGCAAAATCGTCAATTAAAAAAATACAGCCACGGCTGCTATGTTGATTCAAATAGAGCCCTTGGGCCAAGCGCATGGCACAAACCAGCAGCTTGAGCTGACCCCGGGACAAAATATCCTGAGCGGGGACCCCGTTCGCCTTGAGGCGCACATCGGCTTTCTGTGGACCGACACCGGTATAGCCCAGCGCCCGATCCCGCTCAAACCCCGCCTCCAGCAGATCGCCGAGGGGAGTATCTTTCTCCCAGCCCCGGTAAAAGCCGAGACTGATATCGAATTCCGGCAGAAAATCCGCCGTCATATCCTTGATCAGAGGCGTAATGGCCTGACAATAACTGGCGCGAAACTCGGCCAGCTCACCACCCAGCCGTACCAACTCCTGATCCCAGAACGCCAGCTGGCGGTACTGGGTGCTCTGGCGCAGCAGCGCATTGCGCTGTTTCAGCAGCCGCCGCACTCGTCCCCAGAGGGCAAAGAAGGTTGGCTCCTGATGGAAAACGCCCCAATCGAGCCAAGCGCGGCGAGCCTGAGGCCCGCCCGTCAGCAGGTTGAAGCCATCGGGATGGATCAACTGCACCGGCAACAGCTCCGCCAAATCGGCAAGCCGCTGGGCCTGTGCCCCGGCAATCTTGAGCTGGGTCTCGCCACTCTTGTCTTTGGCAAGACCGATAGGTACCTGACGCCCCTCCAGCTCGCACTGGGCAAACAGGGTAAACGCCCTCTCCCCCTGGCGGATGACCCGCCCGGTCAAATGAGTGCGAAAGGAGCGCCCCAGACCAAGGTAGTGAATGGCTTCCAGCACGCTGGTCTTGCCGCTGCCATTGCACCCGACCAGAATGTTGAGGCCGGGCGACAGCTTGAGACTGGCTTGCTGGATATTGCGAAAGTCGCTGAGCTGGAGTTTGACCAGGGACACGACTAGATCCGCATCGGCATCACCACGTACTGAGCATCCTGATGTTCAAAATCCTCAATAATGGCACTGCTGATGGAATCGCTCAGGCTAATCCGAATTTGGTCACATTTTAACGTATTCAGCACGTCGAGCACATAAGAGACGTTAAAGCCGATCTCCATCTCGCCAGCGGCATATTGTACGTCAAGCAGCTCTTCGGCTTCTTCCTGTTCCGGGTTGTTGGCGGTGATGCGCAGCAGGTTTTCCTGCAGATTGAGACGCACCCCACGGAATTTCTCGTTGGAGAGGATGGCGGCACGGGCAAACGCCTGACGCAGATCCTCACGGCCGGCGATGAGCGCCTTGTCGCTGTTGCGCGGAATGACGCGGCGCCAGTCCGGGAAGCGGCCATCCACCAGCTTGGAGGTGAAGATGAAGCCGTCCAGCGCAGCCCGCAGGTTGCTGCGACCGATCTGCAGCCGCACCGGCTTGTCTTCCGCCTCCAGCAGACGCACCAGCTCCAGTACCCCTTTGCGTGGCAGGATAACTTGATGATCGGGCAGCGATTCCCCTACTACCTCGCGGCGGCAGGTGGCCAGACGGTGACCGTCGGTCGCCACGGTGCGCAGACCGTGACCTTCGCTCTCGAACAGCATGCCGTTCAGGTAGTAACGCACGTCCTGACTGGCCATGGAGAACTGGGTCGCATCGATCAGCTTCTTCAGCTCCAGCTGGCTGATATCGAACTCGAGCACGGATTCCCAATCCTCGATGTTCGGATACTCGGTCGCCGGCAGGGTCGAGAGGTTGAAGCGGGAACGACCGGAGCGGATGATCAGGCGCTCGCCTTCGGTATTGAGACGGATCTCGGCGCCTTCCGGCAGACCACGGCAGATATCCAGCAGCTTGCGCGCCGGTACTGTGGTGCGGCCATCTTCGCTTGCCCCGTTCAGATAGACCTGACCGATCATCTCTACTTCGAGATCGGTACCGGTCAGTGACAGCAGACCGTTGCTGACATCAAGCAGCACGTTGCCGAGGATCGGCAGGGTCGGTCGGCCGCCGAGGGCGCCGGACACCAGTTGCAGAGGACGTAACAGGGCCTCACGGCTAATTTCGAGCTGCATCTGTGCTCTCCGTTGTGATTAGGAGGAAAAGATTCGGATCAGGTTGGAATATTCGCGCTGCATCTGTCCACTCGATTCCGTGATCAGGAAGAAAGGGTACGGATCAGGTTGGAATAGTCCTCCTTGATGTCATGACTCTCCTCCTTCAGCTGCTCGATTTTTCGGCAAGCATGAAGAACGGTAGTGTGGTCACGGCCACCAAAGGCATCACCTATCTCCGGCAAACTGTGGTTGGTCAGCTCCTTGGCCAACGCCATCGCCAACTGGCGCGGACGGGCAACGGAGCGGGAACGACGCTTGGAGAGCAGATCCGCCAGCTTGATCTTGTAGTACTCCGCCACCGTCTTCTGGATATTGTCGATGGTGACCAGCTTCTCCTGCAGTGCCAACAGGTCGCGCAGCGCTTCGCGCACGAAATCGATGTTGATGGCACGGCCGGTGAAGTTGGCGTTGGCGATCACCCGGTTGAGGGCGCCTTCCAGTTCACGGACGTTGGATCGCAGACGTTTGGCAATGAAGAAGGCCACTTCGTCCGGCAGATGGATCTGATTCTCGTCTGCCTTGCGCATCAGGATCGCGACGCGGGTCTCCAGCTCCGGCGGCTCGATCGCCACGGTCAGGCCCCAGCCGAAGCGGGACTTGAGGCGATCCTCGACACCGTTGATCTCCTTCGGATAGCGATCCGAGGTGAGGATGATCTGCTGGTTACCTTCCAGCAAGGCATTGAAGGTATGGAAGAACTCCTCCTGGGAGCGCTCCTTGTTGGCGAAGAACTGGATGTCATCGATGAGCAGGGCATCGACGCTGCGGTAGTAACGCTTGAACTCTTCAATGGCGTTGTTTTGCAGCGCTTTCACCATGTCCTGAACAAACCGCTCGGAGTGCATATAGATGACTTTGGCATCTTTTTTACTCTCCTTGATGGCATTGCCAACGGCGTGCAGCAGGTGGGTTTTACCCAGGCCGGTGCCGCCATAGAGGAACAGCGGGTTGTAAGCACCACCCGGATTGTCCGCTACCTGACGGGCAGCCGCACGCGCCAACTGGTTGGACTTACCCTCGACGAAATTCTCGAAGGTATAGTTCACGTTGGTGTTGCTCTTGTGGTTCGGCTCGGGCTTGGCTTCAGCCTTGCTTTCCCAGCTCTTCTGCAAGTTATTCACAGGCGCGGCACCCTGTACCGGTGCTCTGGCGACAGCAACAGGATGGGGACGATTGCCTATATCAAAACGCAGGGCGGGGCCGTCGACCCCGCAGAGTTCGTTGATGATGCCGTTAACCCGGATGAGATACTTGTCTCGTACCCAGTCCAGAACAAAGCGATTCGGTGCATACAGGGTCAGAGTATTGTCACTCAACTCCGCTTGAAGCGGCCGGATCCACATGCTGAATTCTGCCGAGGGCAACTCATCTTGCAGCCGGTTAAGGCACTGCTGCCATAGCGAAGCAGTCACTCTAAACTCCTGTCGATTGATTAACTAAAGACCGGCTATTCTACGTTTTTAGCCGCCGGATCTCCAGCCATCGCCCGGTGGATCCAGCAAATAAGATCCTTGACTTTCAAGGATCCAGCGCCTTTGGATCGGATTTCATCCCCAAAGTTACCCACAGCTTGATCCACCGTCCGGATTGGTCGATCCCGTGCTTCTCTCCTGTTATTTCATATAACCAAATGTCATTTATTTTTTAAATTTTATTCCAATAACATCAGGGCCAAACCAGTTATTACAACTACAAATACAAGACATTGAGAGAGAGAAACACCATGAAAACATCCATCAAACTGATTTCCGGCGCAGCCATCCTGCTCGCCACCCTGTCCGGTCAGGCCATCGCCCAGGAGACCATCAAGGTCGGCATGTCTGGCAAATATTTCCCGTTCACCTTCGTCAAACAGGACAAGCTGCAAGGCTTTGAAGTGGATATGTGGAACCAGATCGGCGAGCGTACCGGCTACAAGGTCGAATTCGTGACCGCCAGCTTCTCCGGCCTGTTCGGCATGCTGGAAACTGGCCGCATCGATACCATTTCCAACCAGATCACCATCACCGACGAGCGCAAGGCGAAGTACGACTTCTCCCAGCCTTACGTCTATGACGGTGCCCAGATTGTGGTACGCAAGGGCAACAGCACCATCCACGGCATCAAGGATCTGGAAGGCAAGAAGGTGGCCGTGAACCTGGGTTCCAACTTCGAAGAGCTGCTGCGCAAGAACGACCCGAACAAGAAGATCGATATCCGCACCTATGACTCCGCCTTCGAGCAGGATGTCGCCCTGGGTCGCATCGATGCCTTCGTGATGGACCGCGTCTCCACCGCCCAGCTGATCAAGGAGTCCAAGCTGCCGCTGCAACAGGCTGGCGCACCGTTCGAGACTATCGAGAACGCCCTGCCCTTCCTGAAGACCCCGGAGAAACAGGCTCTGCTGAAGAAGGTCGACGAGGCCCTGACCGCCATGCGCAAGGATGGCTCCCTGCGTCAGATCTCCGAGAAATGGTTCGCTTCCGACATCACCGACAGATAAATGATGGAATTTGACCTCGAATACACGCTGGGGCTGTTTCCCATCCTGCTCAAATATCTGGGCACCACGATGGAGATGGCCCTGTGGGGATTCGTGCTGGCACTCGTACTCTCGCTGGCCCTGGCGATAGTACGGGTGTTTCGCGTCCCCGCGATTCACTGGCTGGCGATGCTCTATATCTCGTTCTTTCGGGGTACACCGCTACTCGTTCAGCTGTTTCTGCTCTACTACGGACTGCCGCAACTGTTCCCGATCTTCGTGGGGATGGATGCCTTTACTGCCGCCATCGTCGGTCTGACCCTGCACTTCGCCGCCTACATGGCCGAGTCGATCCGCGCAGCCATCCTCGGCATTCACAAAAGCCAGATGGAAGCGGCGCTCAGTATCGGCATGAGCCGTTATCAGGCGATGCAGCGGATCATCCTGCCGCAGGCGGCCCGTATCGCCACCCCGTCGCTGATGAACTACTTCATCGATATGATCAAGAGCACCTCGCTGGCCTTCACGCTGGGGGTGGCCGAGATAATGGGCAAGGCGCAAATGGAAGCCTCCTCCTCCTTCAAGTTCTTCGAGAGCTTTATGGCGGTGGCGCTGATCTACTGGATAGTGGTGATCTTCTTTACCCGCTTGCAGCATCTGCTGGAAATTCGTCTTAACCGTGCCTATTAAAGGAGGGCTCTCATGATCAAGCTAACCGGCCTCTCCAAGGCATATCACGGCAATCAGGTGCTCAACAGCATCGATCTGGAGGTCAAAAAGGGGGAAATTGTCGTCATCATCGGTCCCTCCGGCACCGGCAAGTCGACCCTGTTGCGCTGCCTGAACCTGCTGGAGACCCCGGATGCGGGCACCCTTGCCATCGACGATCTCGAGCTGAATCTGGCCAAGGCCAGCGAACAGCAGGCGATCGAGCTGCGCAAGCGGGCCTCCTTCGTGTTCCAGAACTACGCCCTTTTTGCCAACAAGACGGCGCTCGACAACATCGCCGAAGGGCTGATCACCGTCTGGAAGCAGCCAAAAGCGGAGGCCCGCGCCACAGCGCTCGGCATCCTCAAGGACATTGGTCTTGCCGACAAGCAGGATGCCTATCCGGCCTCCCTCTCCGGCGGCCAGCAGCAACGGGTCGGCATTGGCCGCGCCATGGCGGCCCACTCCAAGGTGATCCTGTTTGACGAGCCCACCTCCGCACTCGATCCCGAGTGGGTCGACGAGGTTTTGGGACTAATGAAAGAGTTGGCCCGCCAGCACCAGACCATGGTGGTGGTGACCCATGAGATTGAATTTGCTCGTGATGTTGCCGATCGGGTGATCTTCATGGAAGGAGGGCGGATCGTCGAGCAGGGCCCGCCGGATCAGATATTGGTCGATCCCAAGGATCCCCGTACCCGGGAGTTCTTGCGGAAAGTCCTTAAATAGCTCTCTCTTTGGCGGCCTGGCCGCCTTTTTTATTGAGGGATCCCTTGTTTAACCCCGGGTTGCCAGTATAATCCGGAGCCCTTGATCCTCTGGATCCTCACGCTCGGCAGCGGCCTTTTCAAGACCACGGCAGGATGAGAGGGAACGGCGGATTGACTAAAAGCCGAACTCTGTTTAGAATTCGGCCTCTTTTGCTAGTCGTCACACGCTATAGCTGGCGCGTCGGCTAAGTGTGACAATCAAAACTGTACAGAAATACGGAATCGAATCATGAAACGTACTTTTCAACCGTCCAACCTGAAGCGCAAGCGCTCTCACGGTTTCCGCGCCCGCATGGCAACTGCCAACGGTCGTAAAGTTCTGGCCGCTCGTCGTGCCAAGGGTCGTGCCCGTCTGGTAGTTTAATGCCTACCCAGCACACCTTCTCTCGGGAGTTACGTCTGTTAACTCCCGAACACTTCAAACGCGTTTTCGCTGAGCCTGTCCGGGCTGCTTCCCCGCAAATTACGCTTCTCGCCTGCCCCAATTCACTCGAACACTCTCGTCTTGGTCTCGCTGTGCCCAAAAAAGCACTCAAGCGTGCCGTCTGGCGTAACCGTGTCAAACGGGTGGTCCGGGAAAGTTTCCGCCTCAAACAACATCAGCTGCCCGCTATCGACATCGTGGTGATCGCCAAGGCCGGTGTGAAAGAGATGGATAACGAGGAACTGTTCAAGTTACTGGAAAAGCTATGGCGCACTCTGTCACGCCGTTGCAATGGGTAGCTATCAAACTGATACGCCTGTATCAGCTAATCATTAGCCCTCTGCTCGGGCCGCGCTGCCGTTTTACTCCAACTTGTTCCCAATTTGCGATAGAAGCCATCCGACTTCACGGTTTCATAAAAGGCGTTTGGTTAGCTAGCAAACGTCTATTAAAATGCCATCCCTTATCCGAGGGTGGTTATGACCCGGTTCCGCAACCAAAGCGAAGAAACTGAAGACTATGGAATCACAACGCAATCTACTCCTGATCGGTTTGCTGTTCGTGAGCTTTCTGCTCTGGCAACAGTGGGAGTCCGACAAGGCTCCGAAGCCGGCCCCGACTACCGTGGCCCAAACCGAACATTTCGTACCTGAAGCCGGTCAGACCGGTGATATTCCTCAGGTTTCCGAGCAAGCCAACGCGACTGCCGCACGCAAGCTGATCACCGTCTCCTCTGACGTGCTCAAGCTGACCCTGGACACCCAGGGTGGCGACATCGTGTCTGCCGAACTGCTGTCTCACAAACTGGAAGAGGGCAAGGACCAACCGTTCGTGCTGCTGACCAGCAAGCCTGAGCACCTCTATATCGCCCAGAGCGGTCTGGTAGGTCGCAACGGTCCGGACAGTCAGGCCGAAGGTCGTCCTACCTATGAAGCCGCCCAGACCAGCTATCAGCTGGCCGATGGTCAGGATCAAGTCGTCGTTCCGATGACCTGGACCGACAGCAAGGGCGTGGTCTTCACCAAGGAGTTCATCCTCAAGCGTGGCGACTATGCCGTTGGCGTTGATTACAAGATCGACAACAAATCTGCCGAACCGGTTCAGGTGCAGTTCTATGGTCAGCTGAAGCAGACCGTAGCCACACCGAAGGATCAGGAAGGTCATGCCATGGTAGCCAGCGCTTACCGTGGTGGTGCCTTCTCCACTGAAGATACCCGCTACAAGAAGTACACCTTCGACGAGATGAAGGATGCCGACCTGAACAAGACCACCAAGGGTGGTTGGGTCGCCATGCTGCAACACTACTTCGTCTCTGCCTGGGCTCCGAATGCCGACGATACCAACAGCTTCTACAGCCGTGTGATCCCTGGTAAAGGCCAGGCCATCATCGGTTACAAGGCGCCGCTGGTTGACGTGGCTGCCGGCCAACAGGCTGAAGTGACCAGCAAGCTGTGGGTCGGTCCCAAGCTGCAAGACCAGATGGCCAAGGTGGCTAACCACCTCGACCTGACCGTCGACTACGGCTGGCTGTGGTTCATCGCCCAACCGCTGCACTGGCTGCTGACCGTGTTCCACGGTTTCGTCCAGAACTGGGGTCTGGCCATCATCATGCTGACCCTGCTGGTGCGCGGCATCATGTTCCCGCTGACCAAGGCCCAGTACACCTCCATGGCCAAGATGCGCATGCTGCAACCCAAGATTGCGGCCCTGCGCGAGCGCTTCGGCGACGACCGCCAGAAGATGTCTCAGGGCATGATGGAGCTGTACAAGAAGGAAAAGGTCAACCCGCTGGGTGGCTGCCTGCCGATCCTGGTTCAGATGCCGATCTTCATCGCCCTTTACTGGGCACTGATGGAGTCCGTTGAACTGCGTCACGCACCGTTTGCCCTGTGGATCACTGACCTGTCAGTGAAGGACCCCTTCTTCGTGCTGCCAATCCTCATGGGTGCCTCCATGTGGTATCTGCAGAAGATGAGCCCGACCACCATCACCGACCCGATGCAGCAGAAAGTGATGCAGTTCATGCCGATCATCTTCACTTTCATGTTCCTCTGGTTCCCGGCTGGCCTGACTCTCTACTGGCTGGTGAGCAACGTCATCTCCATCATCCAGCAGACCATCATCTATCGTCAGCTGGAGAAGAAAGGACTGCATTCACGCAGCTAATCTTCCCGTGATGACAAAAGAGGCGGCCTTCGGGCCGCCTTTTTTATTACAATGTCTCCCACTACGTTTTCCTATCAGCGAACAAACGAGCCAAGCAAGATGACAACAGATACGATCGTGGCCCAGGCCACCGCGCCAGGCCGTGGTGGCGTCGGCATAGTCCGGGTCTCCGGCCCCGCCGCCGAACAGGTCGCCGGGATAGTGCTCGGCAAGCTCCCGCGGGTGCGCTACGCCGAATATCTGCCGTTCAAGGATGAGCAAGGCCAGGTACTGGATCAGGGCATCGCCCTGCTGTTCAAAGCCCCCAACAGCTTCACCGGCGAGGATGTGCTGGAGCTGCAGGGCCACGGCGGCCCCGTCATCATGGACATGCTGATCCGCCGCATTCTGAAAATCGATGGCATCCGCCCTGCCCGCCCCGGCGAGTTCAGCGAGCGCGCCTTCATCAATGACAAGCTGGATCTGGCCCAGGCCGAAGCTATCGCTGACCTTATCGAAGCCTCCAGCGAACAGGCCGCCCGCAGCGCCATGCACTCCCTGCAGGGGCAGTTCTCCAGCAAAATCCAGCAACTGGTGGAGAGCCTGATCCGGCTGCGCATCTATGTGGAAGCGGCCATCGACTTCCCGGACGAGGAGATCGACTTCCTCTCCGACGGCAAGGTGGCGGGCGACCTCTACGCCATCATGTCCGAGCTGGACGACGTGCGCGGGGAAGCCAAACAGGGCGCTCTGCTGCGGGAAGGGATGAAGGTGGTGATCGCCGGTCGTCCCAACGCCGGCAAATCGAGCCTGCTCAATGCCCTCGCGGGCCGCGAGTCGGCCATCGTCACCGAGATTGCCGGCACCACCCGCGACGTGCTGCGCGAACACATCCATCTCGATGGCATGCCGCTGCACATCATCGACACCGCCGGTCTGCGCGACACCCAGGATAAGGTGGAGCAGATCGGTATCGAACGCGCCTGGGCCGAGATTGAACAGGCCGATCGGGTGCTGTTTATGGTGGATGGCACCACCACAGATGCGGTTGACCCGCGGGAGATCTGGCCGGAATTTGTTGATCGGTTGCCAAAAAACATCGGCCTCACCGTCATTCGCAACAAGGCCGATCTGACAGGCGAGGATCTGGCACCGAGCCAGGAGCAGGGCCACGCCGTCTACCGCATCTCCGCCAAAACCGAGCTGGGGCTGCCTGCCCTGCGCGAGCACCTCAAGGCCTGCATGGGCTTCCAGGGCAACACCGAAGGGGGCTTTATGGCCCGCCGCCGCCATCTGGATGCGCTGGAGCGCGCCGCCGAGCGCCTGCTGGTGGCCAAGGAGCAGCTGGAAGTGTTCGTGGCCGGTGAGCTGGTGGCCGAAGAGCTGCGCCTCGCGCAGGAGTCCCTCTCCGAGATCACCGGCGAATTCAGCTCCGACGATCTGCTGGGCCGTATCTTCTCCAGCTTCTGCATCGGCAAGTAACTCTCCGCACAGCAGGCAACAAAAAGCCCGGGTTCATCCCGGGCTTTTTGTTGTGCGTTTTTTGTCCGCAAACCTAGAGGCGACGCAGGCACCACATGAAGTAAGCGCCCCCTAACAGGGTGGAGACCAGCCCGACCGGCACCTCCTGTGGGAAGAGGATCTGCTGGCCGACCCAGTCAGCCGACACCATCAACAGGGCGCCGGAAGCGGCGGCCCCAAGCAGGTGCCAGCGTGCCCGCACCAACCCCATCAGCTTGGCCATATGTGGCGCCAGCAGACCGACGAATGAGAGCGGCCCGACCACCAGGGTGGCGCTGGCAGTGAGCACGGCCACCAGCAGCAGGATGGCGAGCTGGGCACGGTTGAGGCGAATGCCCAACGCGGTCGCCACCGCACTCCCCATTGGCAGCAGATCGAGCCAGCGGCTGACAAGCAGGCAGGCGGCCAGCATCAACAGCGCCAGCCCCACCAACCCATAAGCCACCGGCAGGGTGACGTAGTAGGTGGAACCGGACATCCAGGAGAGCAGTTGCTGCACCCGCATGTCGCCGTTGGCCAGCGCGATGGCCTGCAGCGGCTCAAACAGTGCCGTGATGGCGATGCCGGAGAGCAGGATCCGCTCCGGCTGGAAGCCGTGCTTGTGGTTGACCACCACCAGCAGCAACAGGCAACCAAAAGCACCTAGCAGGCCACCGGACAGCATCAGCGGCAGGGGCAACGCAGGCAGCAACAGCGCCGTGGCTATCACCCCCATAAAGGTGCCGCCGCTCACCCCCAGCAGATCCGGGCTCGCCATAGGATTGTTGCTGACCCGCTGCAACAGGGTGCCCGCCAGCGCCAGCAGCACGCCAGCCGCCCCCGCAGCCAGAGTGCGCGGCAGCCGCCACTCCAGCTGGGCCTGCCAGCGGAGCCAGCTTGGCCAGCTCCAGCCCGTCATTCCCTGACCAACCAGCAGGGAGGCGACCATGGCCAGCATCAGCCCGACCAGCAACAGGCCGACAAGGCGAGCCGGTGCCGGATGGCGGGCCACCGGCAGAGCGGCGTTTGCCTTCGGCGTACCCGACTTGATGCCAAGGCGCGGGATCAGCCAGAGCAGCAGTGGCGCCCCCAGCATGGCGGTCATTGCGCCGGTGGGGATCAATACCGGCCAGAAGCGGCTCAGACTCTGCAGCAGCAGATCGGTCGCCGCCAGCAGCAGGGCGCCGAGGATCGGTGCCCACAATAGCCGCTGGCCAAGCTGGCGGATCCCGAGCAGCCGCACCATGGCCGGTGCGGCCAACCCGATAAAGCCGATCAGCCCAACCACGCTTACCACGCAAGCGGTGACAAATACCGCCAAGCCAAGCCCCGCCAGTCGCAAGTGTTGGAGGGAGACCCCCAGACTGCGGGCGCTGGCATCATCCAACTCCAGCACCGCCAGCGGGCGTACCAGCACAACGGCCAGCGCAGCGGCTGCCAGCAGGCGGGGAAACAGGTAACTCACCCCGCTCCAGCTGTTCTGCACTAGCGAGCCACTGCCCCACACCAACAAACCTTTCAGCTCCTCCTGAAAGAACAGCAAGAGTCCCATGCTGATGGCCGCCAGATAGAGGTTGATCACCAGCCCGGCAAAGACGATGACCACCGGATTGAGCTGGCGACGCCAGGCCAGGGCAAACACCAGTGCCATCGCGAGGCTGCCACCGGCCATGGCGATCCACTCCCGCCCCAACAGCAACCAGGAGGGGGCAAACAGGGTCACCATCATCAACGCCAGTTGGGCACCGGAGGCCACCCCCAAGGTGGTCGGTGACGCGAGCGGGTTGCGCAGCACCTGCTGCATCAGGGTGCCCGCCAGCCCGAGCGCCGCCCCGGCCAACAGGGTGACAGCCAAGCGGGGCAGCCAGCTGAAATGCACCACTGCTTGGCTGGCGTCATTCAGATTGGGGGCGAAGAGGCTCTGCCACCAGAGCGCAGCGGGCAGCTGGCGAGCCAGCTCCCTATACGCGAGCAAGAGGGTCAATCCCAGCAGGATCGAGACCGGCCGCAGCAGCGGCGATGTGAGCAGTCGCTTCATCGGCTCGCCTCCATACGCTCGGCATCTTGCAACAATGCATCGCTGAGCAGACCGGCGAAACGGCGGGCGGCCAATACGCCACCAAAACTCCAGACCGCAGGCAGATGCAGCACAGGCGCCTGCCGTACCTGCGGCAGATGCTGCCACAGCCCAGGCTCCTGCAGCCGTTCGCTCACCCCGACCGGGATGGGATCGACCACCACCAGCCGCGCGGTTGGCAAGGTCATGAACTGCTCGATACTGACCACCGAGAAACCCCAGTCATTGGTCTGCTCCTGCCAGCCATTACGCAGCCCGAGCCGCGTCATCACCGCATCGAACAGGCTGTGGCGACCAAACACCCGCACATGGCGCTCATCGATAAACTGCACCACCAGCAGGGGCGGCAGATCCGTAGGCAATCCGGCCTGCATGCTGGCGAGATCCCGATCCAGCCCGGCCAGCAGCCGTTCGCCCTCGGCGGTTTTGCCCACTATACGGGCGAGGGTCAGGGTCACCTCGTGCAGTCTCTGCCACAGATCGGTTTGCCCATCATAGAGGGCGATGGTGCTCACCGGTGCAATGCGGGAAAGAGTTGGCGCCAGCGGGGCCGCCAGCGGCGAGATGAGGATGCGATCGGGTTTGAGCTCCGCCAGCAGCTCGCGGTTGGGCTGGGTGCGCAGGCCGATATCTACCACCCCAGCAGGTAGCCGTGGCTCGCCGACCCATGCCTGATAGGGGCCTGCATCCCCCACCGCCAGCGGCGTCACCCCGAGTGCCAGCAGGGTTTCGGCTATGGTCCAATCGACGGTGGCGATACGGGGTAGCGGCGCAGAAGCGATCGGGGATTTGTCGGCCTGCGCCGCAAGTGGCAGCAGCAGGCTAATAAGGCAGGGTGCCATCTTCTTCAATAAACGGTTCAAGAGAGCCCCCCGGTCAGACGATGGCGATGGGATGGGCATGAGCCGGGTGGCGAATGACCTCCATCGGAATGCCATAGATGGCGTGCAGGGTCTCGCTGGTCATGATCCCCTCAGGTTCACCGTGGGTGAGCAGGCGGCCGGAGTGGAGCGCCACCAGCCGATCACAGAAGCGGGAGGCCATATTGATGTCGTGAATGACGATGATGACCCCGAGGTTTAGCTGACGGCTCAACTGCTTGACCAGCGTCAGCACCTCCACCTGATGGGCCACGTCCAGCGCGGCCAGCGGCTCGTCCAGCAGGATGAAGCGGCTCTCCTGGGCCAGCAGCATCGCCAGCCAGACCCGGCCCCGCTCGCCGCCGGAGAGGGTATCCACCAGCCGATCGGCAAAGTATTCGGTATGGGTAAGGGTGATGGCCCGATCGACCTGACGGTGATCCTCCGCCCCCATCCGGCCCAGCAGGCCGCGCCAGGGGTAGCGGCCCATCTCCACCAGCTCCCGCCCGAGCAGATTCTCGGCGCTCGGCAGATGCTGGGGCAGATAGGCCACCTGACGGGCAAACTCCCGGTTGCCCCAGTCGGGTAGCGGCTTGCCATCGAACAGGATCTCGCCGTCGCTGAGGGGTTGCTGGCGTGCCAGCAGCTTGAGCAGGGTCGATTTGCCCGACCCATTGTGGCCGATGAGGCCATAGACCTGTCCCTGCTCGAAACGCAGGTCGGTGGGGTGCAGCAGCGTGCGGTCATTGACCGTGAAGCTGGCTGATTTCATCTCGAACATAAGCAATTCCTGTGCTGGCTTGCCGCCAGTCTCATCGGTGCCGGCATCAAGCTGGGACCTCGCAATCCAGATGGGCGATCGCATCACGGCTCACTTCGGCGCGGCGCGCCCCGGTCAGTTCGGTGAGCTGACCCTGACGCATCTCCAGCAGGCGATCGGCCAGCGGGAAGTAGTGATCGTCGTGGCTGATGGCAATCACCGTCTTGCCCATCTCCTTGAGGCGCGGCAACAGCACCTGATAGAAGATGCGGCGGAACTGGGGATCCTGATCCGCGGCCCACTCATCAAACAGCATCACCTCGCGCTGCTCGGCCAGCGCCAGCAGCAGGGCGACCCGCTTGCGCTGCCCCTGAGAGAGTTCGATATCGGCGATAAAGCCATCCTCGATGGTGAGCTTGCTGCCCATCTGCAACCGCTGCAGCCACTCGGCCACCAGCTCATCCTTGGGTTCCGGCCCCAGCAGGTGCTGGAACAGGTGATAGTCGGTAAAGATGGCGGAGAAGAGCGCCAGATAGCCGTTGCGATCGGTGATCGGCTCACCATCCAGCAGGATCCGGCCCGATACCGGCAGGTAAAGGCCGGTCAGCAGCATGGCCAGGGTCGACTTGCCGGAGCCATTGCCGCCAATGATGAAGATCTGCTCCCCCTTTTTGATGACCAGATCGATGGGGCCAACGGCAAAACCGCCCTCCCCCTGATAGTGAAAGCTCACCTGCTCCAACTCGATACGCTGCCAGGGGCGGATGGCGGGCGGCAGCGGGAAGTCCGCATCCGGCTCGGCCAGATTGAGGGCTGCGATCTTGTCAAACGCCACCTGAGCAGCAAGCAGGGTCGGCAGGGCGCCAATCCCCTGCAACAGCGGGGTGCGCAGGAACAGCAAGGTCAGCGCGAAGGTGGCGGCCACATTGGTGTTGGCCCAGCCAAGGCCGTTGGCCAGAAAGAAGACCAGACCGATGGCCCCCAGCATCATGATATTCGACCAGTTCACCGCGCTCAGGTGATAGGTGTCGGCGCGGATGATCTGCTGGCGGTAGTCACGGGCATTTTGCTCATAGAGCTGGTGGTAAACGAAGTGAGCCCGCTCGCGGTTGAGCGCCAGCTCCTTGCTGCCGGCGATGATAGCCTGATAGTTCTGATAGAGCCGATCTTCAGCCTGACGCATGTGGGAGAGATGGCGATAAACACGGTTCACCAGCAACCAGCCCACCACCATGGTGACGGTGACCCAGAGTGCGGTCACCCCGAGTAATGCAGGAGAGAGCCAGCCAAGATAGAGGGCAGAACCCAGCGTGAGCACCAGCCCCTGCACCAGCTCCGGCAGGCGCACGAAGGCGATGGTGATCTGGCCGATATCGCTGGAGAGGGAGGCCAGCAGCGGCCCCTGACCTATCTGACGAATGCGGGCGACATCGGTATCCAGCAGTTGCTTGAGCAGACGACCGCGCAACCGGTAGACAAAATGGTGACCGAGAGTGGTCAGGGCCAGCTGAGATCCGAGTGTGATCACCAGCAGCAGCACTATCAGGCCGACCAGCTGACCGAGGATCGGCAGCGGATCACCTATAGATTCGATAAGAGACTGATTGATAAAAGCAATGACGCCAATCCCGCTGACGGCACTGAGCAGACTGAGCAGAGTAATGGTGATAAAGGGCCAACGATATTGGCGATAAACCAGAGACAAGAGTTCCATAACGGACCGGTATTCCAGAGAGATCAGAACAACTGCGGGTGAAAAGAAGGGCGGGAATCCGGTTCCCGCCCGACTTCGATTACCAGCGGTAGTTGATGCTGCCCACTACGCTGCGCGGCTCGCCGTAGTAGCAGTAGTAGTCACAACTGGCCACGTAGGTTTCACCCAGCAGGTTGTTGACGTTGAGCTGGGCGCGCCAGTTCTTGGCAAAGTCATACCCGATCATCGCATCCCAGACGGTATGGGCCGGCACCTCGGCAGAGCCGTAGATGGGGGTGTAGTCCGCATTCACGGCGCCAATACCCACGCTGGAACCGATATAACGTACACCGGTACCCAGCTCCAGACCCGAAGCCACCCCTTGCTGCACCTTGTAGTTACCCCAGAAGGAGGCCTGGTGGCGCGGGATCAGGCTGGCACGGCGATCGCCACTGCCGGTGTCGTTGGTTTTGGCATCGGTGTAGGTATAAGCAGCGGTCAGACGCAGCGCATCGGTCACCTGCACGCTCCCTTCCAGCTCAACCCCCTGAGAGGTCACTTCACCCGCCTGGGTCTGCTGGCCGGAACCGGTAGAGACCAGCGAGTTGGTCTGGGCCAGATCGAACAGCGCCAGATTGATGTAACCGTCGAGGAAGGCTGGCGCATACTTCACGCCAGTCTCGTAGAGCTTGCCCTTGAGCGGCTTGTAGGAGTTTCGGGTGTTAGGATCGATCCCCGGCAGCACCTCGAACGACTCGGCATAGGCAAAGTAGGGAGAGAGGCCGTTGTCGGCCAGATACATCAGGCTGCCCGAGAGGGATAACTCGTGATCGTACTGGCGCTCATCCTTGCTGGTATTGGTGTTGTGGGTCTCCACATAGTCAAAACGGCCACCGGCAGTCAGCAACCAGCGATCGTCCCAGCGGATCTGGTGCTGGGCATAGAGACCGCTCTGGCCCTTGCTGCTCTTCTGGTGAGTGGCGGTCGACTCATCAAAACCAGGGAAGCCGCTGTAATCCGGGTTCATGGTATTGATGGTGCCCATACCGTAGTTGTCGGCCTCGACCCCTTCATTGACATGACGCTGCAGATCAACCCCCAGCAACAAGGTCTGCTCGGTGCTGTCGGTGTTCCAGTAGCCCACCATCTGGTTGTCCATGGTGGCACTCTTGGTATTGCCATCGCGGTAAACCAGGCCACGACTGGCGGTTGTGCCTTCATAGGTCGGGAAGATATAGGTCTGGCGCAGCAGCAGATCGTTGTAGTTGAAGCGGACGTTCTGCTTGAACTCCCAGGTCTGGTTGAGCTGGTGGGCCAACTCATAACCGGTGGAGATCTGGGTATTGCGGTTGCGATCGTAATCCGGCTGGCTCAGGTTGGTGGAGGGATCAATCTGGCCACCTGACGTATTCAGAGTGCCATAGACCGGGAAGAAGCCGTTGGTCGGGACCCCTTCGTCGTGCAGGAAACTGGCCAGCAGGGTCAGGCTGGTACGATCCGAAAGATCGAAGGTAACGCTGGGCGCCAGATAAACCCGATCGTTGTAAGTACCGGTAAGCACCCCATCACGCTCTTTATAAAGAGCAACCATGCGGTAGCGGCTGTTGTCGGAGAGCGCGTCAGAGACGTCCACCCCGACCTGACGATGATCCCGGCTGCCAAGCTGCAGATCCACCTGCCCTTGCGGCGTGGCGGTCGGTCGCTTGCTGATGGCATTGATCACCCCGCCAGGAGGAGCCTCACCGTAAAGGATCGAGGCTGGCCCCTTCAGCACTTCCACACTCTCCAGACCAAACGGTTCCGGCGTCCAGACGTAATAGCCGGTGCCAAACAGCCGGTTGCCATCCAGATAAGAGGCGGCATCGAAGCCACGTACCTTGAACCAGTCGGTGTTGTTGTCTGAGCCATAGAGACCGGTCAATACGCCGGAACGGTAGCGAATCGCTTCATCCAGCTGCAACACGGCGTGCTGATCCAGTTCCTCGCGATTAACCACGGAGACGGCGCGAGGGGTCTCGGCCATCGGCACTTCCACCTTCATGGCCGTACCGGTCACCACCATGGTTTCGCTGGCTTTGGGCAGCTCAGCGGTGGTTTGTTCGGCCATCAGCGGCAGGGAGACGAGCAAACCGGAGAGCGAAAGCACGCCGAAGGCGCCCTTCTTGCCGGGTCCTGTAGTGTATTTTTGCGCAATCATATTAAAGTCTCGTTTATCAATGAGTTATGTTGTTTTAATTGTTATTTGTGGTCGTTTTTCACGACATCACCCTGTTCCATGGGCGAATAAAGCAGCGCAATCCTACTACAGGAGCCGTGATCGAATCGATTCAATAATTGCTAATCATTTGCATCTACATTGTTATCTAGCTGCATCGTTGGCGGGATTTCGCGGGAGATGGGAGCCATCAGGAGAGCTATGAGCGGAGAAGAAAATGGAGAAGAATATAAAGAAGCAGAAAAAAGATCGGCAGGATGGATCCGGCGGCATTATCTGACTGGATCCATTATCCCCAAGCTTTATCCATATTTATCCACACCCTTTGGCGGTAGAATCCGGCTTTCCGTTTCTTTGTCTGAAATCAGGATCCATTCCATGGCCAAACTCAATCTCGTCGTCGGCTCCATGCTGGGCGCCGCCGAATATGTCGCAGACCACGTCGCCAACCTGCTGGAACAGGCTGGCCACCAGACCCGGATCCACAACCCGGCCAAGCTGGCAGAGGTGCTGGATGATGCGGGATCCATCCTGCTGGTGGTCACTTCCACCCATGGTGCCGGGGATGTGCCCGACAACCTGCAACCCTTCGCCAAGGATCTTGCCGAGCAGCATCCGGATCTTAATTCATTGAAATATGGCGTGATCGCCCTTGGCGACAGCAGTTATGACACCTTTTGCCAGGGCGGCAAGACGCTGGATCGCCTGCTGGCCGAGTGCGGAGCCAGCCGGATTGGCGAGCGACTCGACATCGATGTGACCCAACACGAGATCCCCGAAGATGCCGCAGAAGTGTGGATCCGCGACTGGATGACGATGATCGCCTGATCAGCGTGCGGGAGATCCTGAAAAAAAGCTTGATCTCCCCACTTATCCCCAGATCGACTATCCACCATGTTATTAACAGATTGATCCGGGGGAGTTGTTCTACAAGGTTACCCACAACGCCCAGGGGTAATGTGCATAACTACGGTGTAAAGCTCTGCAAAACCTATAGTTATCCATGTATTAGATCCAGACCGACAGACCTCTGTGTATAAAAGTCCTTGTTATCCCCTCGTTCACCGGGCCAGGATCCAAGCTTTTCCACAAGCTAGGATCGTCATTAAATTAATGATCTTTATGATCAAAAAGTGCTTATCAACAGAAAGGGCGGATCCTAATAAGAGATCCAGTAAAAGATCGATCTAAAGATCCTTAAGATCTAATTAGTGGATCCTCCCTTCATACTGAACGTTAAGTAGACGTTCCCCTCAGGACGCGAAACAGATAGAATGTTCCGCCCTTTAGCCCAGGCAAATAAAGATCTTCAGGCGTGCAGATCAAGGTGATCCCAATGCAATACCATGAACAATTTGATGTGATCGTCGTCGGTGGCGGTCATGCCGGAACCGAAGCAGCAACAGCGGCAGCCCGTATGGGCATGAACACCCTGTTGTTGACCCACAATATCGATACGCTGGGACACATGTCCTGTAATCCGGCGATCGGCGGGATCGGCAAGGGACACCTGGTCAGGGAAGTTGACGCACTCGGCGGGATCATGGCGCGTGCCATCGATCTTGGCGGGATCCAGTTCCGCACCCTCAACTCCTCCAAGGGCCCGGCTGTGCGAGCCACTCGTGCCCAGGCGGATCGCCTGCTCTACAAGGCCGTCGTTCGCCAGATGCTGGAGAACTACCCGAACCTGAAGATCTTCCAGCAGGCTTGTGACGATCTGATCATGGATGGGGATCGTGTTGCCGGTGTGGTCACCCAGAGCGGGATCCGCATCAGCGGCAAGACTGTGGTGCTGACGGTCGGTACCTTCCTGAATGGTTTGATCCACATCGGGATGGAAAACTACAAGGGTGGTCGTGCCGGGGATCCTCCCTCGATCGCCCTGGCCCAGCGCCTGCGCGAACTGCCGCTGCGTATCGATCGTCTCAAGACGGGCACCCCGCCGCGCATCGATGCCCGCAGTGTCGATTTCTCCGTCATGCAGGAACAGCACGGCGACGATCCGCGTCCGGTCTTCTCGTTTATCGGCAATGCCAGCCAGCATCCCCGTCAGGTGCCCTGCTATGTCACCCACACCAACGAGCGTACCCACGAGGTGATCCGCAATAACCTGGATCGCAGCCCCATGTACGCCGGGGTGATCGAGGGGATCGGCCCGCGCTACTGCCCGTCGATCGAAGACAAGATCACCCGTTTCGCCGACAAGACGGCGCACCAGATCTTCGTCGAGCCGGAAGGCCTGACCACCCACGAACTCTATCCAAACGGGATCTCCACCAGCCTGCCGTTTGACGTGCAGGTGCAGATCGTCCGTTCCGTGCGCGGCTTCGAGAACGCCCACATCACCCGCCCCGGCTATGCCATCGAGTACGATTTCTTCGATCCGCGGGATCTCAAGGCCAACATGGAGAGCAAGTGCATTCCAAACCTGTTCTTCGCCGGCCAGATCAACGGCACGACCGGTTACGAAGAGGCGGCGGCACAAGGCCTGATGGCCGGTCTGAACGCGGCCCTGCGTGCCCAGGACAAGGATCCCTGGAATCCGCGGCGGGATCAGGCCTACATGGGCGTGATGATGGACGATCTCTCCACCCTGGGGACCCGCGAGCCTTACCGCATGTTCACCAGCCGTGCCGAATATCGCCTGCTGCTGCGGGAAGACAACGCTGATATCCGCCTGACCGCCATCGGTCGCGAGCTGGGTCTGGTGGATGACGAGCGCTGGAGCAAATTCAACGCCAAGATGGAACAGGTCGAGCTGGAGCGTCAGCGCATGCGTTCAACCTGGATCCACCCGCAACACCCGTCACTGGAAGCGGTCAACGCCCTGGTCAACACCCCGCTGACCCGCGAACAGAGTCTGGAAGAGCTGCTGCGTCGCCCCGAGGTGACCTACGATGCGCTGATGGCCATTGAAGGGGTTGGCCCTTCCGTGACTGATCCTGCCGCGGCCGAACAGGTTGAGATCCAGATCAAGTACGCCGGTTACATCGAGCGTCAGCACGATGAAGTGGAAAAGCAGCTGCGCAACGAGAACACCTTGCTGCCGCTGGATCTGGACTATCGCGAGGTGAACGGCCTCTCCAACGAGGTGAAAGCCAAGCTGAACGATGCCAAGCCGCAGACCATTGGTCAGGCTTCCCGCATCTCCGGCATCACCCCGGCGGCCATCTCCATCCTGCTGGTTCACCTGAAAAAACACGGCCTGCTGCGTAAAACCGCCTGAGGAATCCCATGTTGGAAAGATTGAACGGCCTGCTCATGCAGGCCGGAATTGTTATCACCGATACCCAAAAGAGCCAACTGGTGCAGTTGGTCGAGTTGCTGCACAAGTGGAACAAGGCTTACAATCTCACCTCGGTGCGAGATCCGGACGCCATGCTGGTCAAGCATATCCTCGATAGCCTGGTGGTAAGCCCCCACTTGCACGGTGAGTGCTTCATCGACGTGGGGACTGGTCCCGGCCTGCCGGGATTGCCGCTGGCGATCATCAATCCGGACAAGCAGTTCGTCCTGCTCGACAGTCTGGGCAAGCGGATCAACTTCATCCGTCAGGTGATCCAGGAGCTGGGTCTGACCAATGTGACGCCGGTCAAATCCCGGGTTGAAGAGTATCAACCTGAGGTGGGGTTTGATGGTGTACTGAGTCGGGCATTTGCCTCGCTGGAGGATATGCTGAGCTGGTGTCACCACCTGCCGTCAGAACAGGGTTGCTTCCTGGCACTCAAGGGACAATATCCCGAGCAGGAGCTGGCCCAGTTGCCTGCCAATATCCGTCTGGTAGCCTGTCATGAGTTGCGGGTGCCGGAGCTGGAAGGTGAACGTCATCTGCTGGAATTCAAACATATCCAGCCCGAATAGGGTCGCAGTTTCATTTAGGGGATCGTGTGGGAAAAGTCATCGCCATAGCCAACCAGAAGGGTGGAGTGGGTAAAACCACCACCTGTGTGAATCTGGCCGCCTCCATGGCTGCCACCCGGCGTAAGGTGCTGGTGATCGATCTGGATCCGCAGGGCAATGCCACCATGGGCAGTGGTGTCGACAAGTATGACGTCGAGCGCACCGCCTATGAGCTGCTGATCGAGGATGCCCCCATCAGCGAAGTGATCATCCCCGAAACCACCGGGGGCTATCACCTGATTGCCGCCAACGCTGACGTGACCGCGGCCGAAATCCGTCTAATGGAATTTTTCGCCCGCGAAATTCGCCTGCGCAATGCGCTGGCCTCGGTGCGGGACAAATACGACTACGTCTTCATCGACTGCCCGCCCTCTCTCAACATGCTGACCGTGAACGCCATGGCCGCTGCCGACTCCGTGCTGGTGCCCATGCAGTGCGAATATTACGCGCTGGAGGGGCTCACCGCCCTGGTCGACACCATCAGCAAGCTGGCCGCCGTGGTCAATCCGGATCTCAAGATCGAAGGGGTGCTGCGCACCATGTTCGATCATCGCAACCGGCTGGCCAATGATGTGTCCGATCAGCTAAAACAGCACTTTGGCGACAAAGTCTACCGCACCATCATTCCCCGCAACGTTAGACTGGCTGAGGCCCCGAGTTTCGGTGCCCCGGCCATGCACTATGACAAATCATCGGTGGGCGCCAAGGCCTACCTGGCACTGGCTGGCGAGATCCTGCGCCGCCAGGAGCAGGAACGTCAGGCGACCATCGCAGACCGAGAGAGCATATGACTCCGAAAAAACGTGGACTGGGCAAGGGGTTGGATGCCCTGCTCAGTACCAGCACGGCTGCCCGCCAGAAACAGGTGATGAGCGATCAACGTACTGAAGAGGCCATGGCCCCCACCAATCAGGGCGAGCTGCGCAAGCTGCCGGTGGAGTGGTTGCAGTCCGGCAAGTACCAGCCCCGCAAGGACATGTCCCAGGATGCACTGGAAGAGCTTGCCAACTCTATCCGCGCTCAGGGGGTGATCCAGCCCATCGTGGTACGCCCTCTCGGCGAACAATCCTTCGAAATCATCGCCGGTGAACGGCGCTGGCGCGCGTCCCAGCTGGCGCGGCTTGAGGTGGTGCCCTGCATCGTCAAGGATGTACCCGACGAGGCTGCCGTCGCCATCGCGCTGATTGAGAATATTCAGCGGGAAGACCTCAATGCCATCGAAGAGGCGGTCGCTCTACAAAGACTGCTGACCGAATTCGAACTCACCCACCAGCAGGTGGCCGAGGCGGTGGGCAAGTCCCGCACCACGGTGACCAACCTGCTGCGTCTCAACCAGCTCAACGACGACGTGAAGCGTTTCGTCGAGCATGGCGACCTCGACATGGGCCATGCCCGTGCCCTGCTGGCTCTGAGCGGCCAGGCCCAGTCCGAACTGGCCAAGCTGGTTGCCCAGAAAGGGCTGACCGTGCGCGATACCGAGAAGCTGGTGCAAAAAGCGCTCGAACCGGCAAAAGCCAGGGTCGAACCGGCCCGTGATCCGCAGATCGGCTACCTGGAGCGCCAACTGGCAGAAAAAATTGGCAATCAGGTGCAACTTCAGCCTGGCAAGCGGGATAGCGGGAAGTTAGTAATAAGTTACGAGAATTTGTCCGATTTGGACCGTATATTGGGCTATTTTGGCGTGTCGGAATCGTGATTTTTACGCTTTTTGTAGTAATAAAACATCCATTCCTTTTGATATGACCATAACCCTGATTTGCCGCGGAAAGCCGCAAAAATTAAGGATTTTTGTCATATTGCAATAGCTGCCCTCAAGGGTATAATTTGACCGGCTTTAAGAGCTGTTAACATGGGGTCTTCGGATCCCGATTTTTTACAGTTCTGTAATGTTCAGGGGTAGGTTGGTGAAGCAGAAAATAGCCTTGGAAGGTTTGACACTGGCCTTGGTTATGCTCGTTTGTCAGCTCATCCTGATCCTGGCGATGAGTGCCGTCTGGTTTTACCTGACTGGTGCCAGCGCCGGTTATTCCGCCCTCTACGGAGGGGGGATGTACTGGGTTCCTCAAGCCTTGTTTACTGTCTGGGTGCTGCGCCGCAAGGTGACAACCGAGAGTGTGGGCCTGGTTTTGCGGGACTTTTATGGTGGGGCAGGGATTAAGCTCATTTCTACAACAGGTCTATTCGCCCTGATGTTTGGTGCGGGAGTCGAGGTCGTTACCGTCTCGTTTTTCGCCACTTATATCCTCGCCCTCGTTGTACAGTGGATGGTTTCATTCACGCTTAACAACCACTATTAGGAAAACTCATGTCTGCAACCGGAGAAGTCCTGACTCCTCAGGGATATATCTCCCACCACCTGACCCACCTTCAAGTCGGGTCCGGGTTCTGGACGGTCAATATCGACTCAATGGTATTTTCCGTCGTGCTAGGCGCCCTGTTTATCCTGCTGTTCCGCAAAGTAGCCGTTAACGCTACCAGCGGGGTGCCGGGTAAGCTGCAGTGCTTTGTGGAGATGCTGGTCGAGTTTGTGAATGGTAACGTCAAAGACATCTTTCACGGTCGCAACAAGGTCATCGCACCTTTGGGGCTGACGGTGTTTGTGTGGATCTTCCTGATGAACTTCATGGATCTGATCCCCGTTGACTTTATCCCTCACGCTGCACAATTGATGGGTATTCCCTATCTGCGTGTGGTTCCCTCTGCTGACGTTAACATCACCATGTCCATGGCTTTGGGCGTGTTCTTCTTGATCCTGTATTACAGCATCAAGGTCAAGGGTATCGGCGGGTTTGTGAAGGAGCTGACGCTTCAGCCTTTCAACCACCCGGCGGCCATCCCGGTTAACCTCATCCTGGAAACTGTTACGCTGATTTCCAAACCTGTTTCTCTGGGTCTTCGACTGTTCGGCAACATGTATGCTGGCGAACTGATCTTTATCCTGATTGCTGGTTTGTTACCCTGGTGGTCACAGTGGATCCTGTCCGTGCCTTGGGCAATTTTCCACATCCTGATCATCACTTTGCAGGCATTCATTTTCATGGTTCTGACCATCGTCTATCTGTCGATGGCGCAGGAAGACCATGGTTGATGCAACTCAAATAATCCTTTTTATACAATCAATTACATCTAAATAACTGGAGATCCTCATGGAAAACTTGAACATGGACCTGCTGTACATCGCTGCTGCAATGATGATGGGTCTGGCTGCTATCGGCGCTTCCATCGGTATCGGTATCCTGGGTGGCAAGTTCCTGGAAGGTGCTGCTCGTCAACCGGATCTGATCCCTGTTCTGCGTACCCAGTTCTTCATCGTAATGGGTCTGGTGGATGCGATCCCGATGATCGCCGTTGGTCTGGGTCTGTACGTGATGTTTGCGGTTGCTGGCTAAGTCGTTACGACTCTCCAGGCATAACCCATTAACTAACTTAAGAGGACATCGGCTGTGAATATCAATGCCACCCTCCTCGGCCAAGCAATTGCTTTTTTCTTCTTCGTAGTGTTTTGCATGAAGTACGTATGGCCGCCGCTGATGGCAGCCATCGAAGCCCGTCAGAAAGCTATTGCTGACGGCCTCTC
Organism: Aeromonas sp. FDAARGOS 1419; assembly: GCF_019047045.1. NCBI lineage: Bacteria > Pseudomonadati > Pseudomonadota > Gammaproteobacteria > Aeromonadales > Aeromonadaceae > Aeromonas > Aeromonas sp. FDAARGOS 1419. The sequence continues at coordinate 3,479,931 of NZ_CP077209.1, read as the reverse complement.
TTCTGCCGAACGTGCCAAGAAAGATCTGGATTTGGCCAAGGCCAACGCCACCGATCAGCTGAAAGAAGCCAAGCTGCAGGCTGCTGAAATCATTGAGCAGGCTAACAAACGTAAAGCCCAGATCATTGATGAAGCTGCCGCTGGTGCCCAGTCTGAGCGGGAAAAAATCCTGGCTCAGGGCCGTGCCGAGATCGAAGCTGAACGTCATCGTGCCAAAGAAGAACTGCGTAAGCAGGTTGCTGCTCTTGCCATTGCTGGTGCAGAGAAGATCCTGGCGCGTCAAATCGACCAGGCTGCCAACAGCGACATCGTCGACAAACTGGTAGCAGAACTGTAACGGGAACGGGGCTATGTCTGAACTGACTACAATCGCTCGCCCCTACGCCAAGGCTGCTTTCGAGTTTGCCGTTGAGCACAAGGCGGTTGACCAGTGGCTGGGTATGCTCGGTTTCGCTGCGCAAGTAGTGGAAAACGAGACCATGCACAACCTGGTAAACGGCTCTGTGGCCGCCGAAGAGCTGGCAACGCTGTTTGTCGGTGTCTGCGGTGAGCAACTCGACGTGCATGGCCAGAACCTGATCCGGGTGATGGCCGAGAATGGTCGCTTGGGTGTGCTGCCGGCGGTCGTTGCTGAATTTGTAGCGTTCAAAGCTGAACTGGATAAAGAGGTTCAGGCTGACGTGATTTCGGCGATCGAACTGACCGACCAGCAGAAAGCCAATATTCAGGCTTCTCTGGAACAACGTCTCGCGCGCAAAGTGAAGCTGAATTGCAGCATCGATGCGTCCTTGATGGCCGGGGTGCTCATCAAGGCCGGTGATCTGGTAATCGACGGCACAGTCCGCGGTAAGCTGGATCGCATGGCTGACGCGCTGCAATCTTGATTGGGGTATTAGAGCATGCAACTGAATTCCACTGAAATCGCCGAGCTGATCAAGCAGCGCATTGCGCAGTTTGATGTAAAGAGCGAAGCGCGTAACGAAGGTACTATCGTCTCTGTGAGCGACGGTATCATTCGTATTCACGGCCTGGCTGATGCCATGCAGGGTGAGATGATCGAGCTGCCGGGCAACCGCTACGCTCTGGCATTGAACCTGGAGCGTGACTCCGTCGGTGCGGTGATTATGGGTTCCTATGACGGTCTGTCAGAAGGAATGAAAGTAAAAGGTACTGGCCGCATTCTGGAAGTGCCGGTAGGTCGTGGTCTGTTGGGCCGGGTGTTGAACACCCTGGGTCAGCCGATCGACGGTAAAGGTCCGATCGACAACGACGGCTTCTCGCCGATCGAAGTGATCGCACCGGGCGTTATCGAGCGTAAGTCTGTTGACCAGCCGGTCCAGACCGGTCTGAAAGCCATCGATGCCATGATCCCAATCGGTCGTGGCCAGCGTGAGCTGATCATCGGTGACCGTCAGGTTGGTAAGACCGCCATCGCGATCGACACCATCATCAACCAGAAAGATTCCGGCATTAAGTGTGTCTACGTTGCGATTGGCCAGAAGGCCTCCACCATCGCCAACGTGGTGCGCAAGCTGGAAGAGCACGGCGCCCTAGCCAACACCATCGTGGTGGTTGCCTCTGCCTCCGAAGCGGCTGCTCTGCAGTACCTGGCTCCGTATGCCGGTTGCTCCATGGGTGAGTACTTCCGTGACCGCGGTGAAGACGCGCTGATCATCTATGATGACCTGTCCAAGCAGGCCGTAGCTTATCGCCAGATCTCCCTGCTGCTGCGCCGTCCGCCAGGACGTGAAGCTTACCCGGGTGACGTTTTCTATCTGCACTCCCGTCTGCTGGAGCGTGCTGCTCGCGTTAACGCCGAGTACGTAGAGAAGTTCACCAAGGGTGAAGTGAAAGGCAAAACCGGTTCTTTGACTGCGCTGCCAATCATCGAAACCCAGGCGGGTGACGTATCTGCGTTCGTTCCGACTAACGTGATCTCCATCACCGATGGTCAGATCTTCCTGACTTCACAGCTGTTCAACTCCGGTATTCGTCCGGCGGTTGACCCGGGTATCTCCGTATCCCGTGTAGGTGGTGCTGCTCAGACCAAGATTGTCAAGAAGCTGTCTGGTGGTATCCGTACCGCGCTGGCCCAGTATCGCGAACTGGCGGCATTCGCCCAGTTCTCTTCCGATCTGGACGAGGCGACTCGCAAGCAGCTGGATCACGGTGTGAAAGTGACCGAGCTGATGAAGCAGAAGCAGTACTCTCCGCTGAGCGTGGCTCACCAGTCTCTGGTGCTGTTCGCCGCCGAGAAAGGCTATCTCTCCGATGTCGAGCTGAACAAGATCGTCGACTTCGAAGCCGCTCTGCTCTCTTACGCCAATACCCAGCATGCCGAGCTGATGGCTGAAATCAATGCCAAAGCCGACTACAACGACGCGATCGTTGGCAAGCTGACTGCGTTGCTGGATAGCTTCAAAGCAACCCAGACCTGGTAAGCGTGTGTGGCAGCGTGAGCTGCCACTTGATGGAGAGTAAGAGATGGCCGGCGCAAAAGAGATACGTAACAAGATCGGGAGTGTGAAAAACACTCAGAAGATCACCGGCGCTATGGAAATGGTGGCAGCAAGCAAAATGCGCCGTGCGCAGGAACGCATGTCTGCCAGCCGTCCGTACGCTGAAACCATGCGCAAGGTGATCGGCCATATCGCTCAGGGGAACTTGGAATACAAGCACCCCTACCTCATCGAACGTGAGGTCAAGCGAGTGGGTTACATCGTCGTCTCCACCGACCGTGGCCTGTGTGGTGGTCTGAACATCAACCTGTTCAAGGCTGCCCTCAATGATATGAAGCAATGGAGCGCGAAAGGTGCCAAGGTTGACCTGGCACTGATCGGTAACAAGGCCTCCAACTTCTTTGAACGGCACGGCGCCAAGGTTAAAGCTCATGTCGCAGGACTGGGCGATAGTCCGAGCGTCAATGACCTGATTGGTTCAGTCAAGGTCATGCTGAAGGCTTACGACAACGGTGAGATTGACAAGCTGTATCTGGTGTACAACAAGTTCGTCAACACCATGGTGCAGCAACCACGGGTCGATCAACTGCTGCCTTTGCCCGTAACTGAAGACAGCAAGCTCGCCAAGAAACACCACTGGGATTACCTCTATGAGCCGGATCCCAAGAAGCTGCTGGATACCCTGCTGGTTCGCTACGTCGAATCTCAGGTTTACCAAGGTGTAGTGGAAAACTTGGCAAGTGAACAGGCAGCCCGAATGGTTGCCATGCAAGCCGCGACTGACAACGCCGGTAACCTGATTAACGATCTGCAACTGGTATACAACAAGGCCCGTCAGGCCAGTATTACCCAGGAGCTGACAGAGATCGTATCCGGTGCTGCTGCGGTGTAAGGCAAGGGTTATCAAAGGTTTAGAGGATTTGACATGAGTAACGGTTTCATCGTCCAAATCATCGGCGCTGTGGTGGACATCGAGTTCCCGCAGAATGCCGTGCCCCAGGTGTACGATGCACTGAAGGTCGTTAGCGAAGGTCAAGGCCAGGGTCTGGTGCTGGAAGTTCAGCAACAGATCGGTGGCGGCGTCGTTCGTTGCATCACCATGGGCTCCTCCGACGGTCTGCGTCGTGGGTTGGAAGTAGTGAATAGCGGTAAATCCATCCAGGTTCCGGTCGGTACTGCGACTCTGGGTCGGATCATGAACGTACTGGGCGAGCCAATCGACGAAAAAGGTCCGATCGGTGAAGAAGAGTGCTGGTCTATCCACCGCGCTGCCCCCAGCTACGAAGATCAGTCCAACAGCAATGATCTGCTGGAGACCGGCATCAAGGTTATCGACTTGGTATGCCCGTTCGCCAAGGGTGGTAAGGTTGGTCTGTTCGGTGGTGCCGGTGTAGGCAAAACCGTAAACATGATGGAGCTGATCCGTAACATCGCGATCGAGCACAGTGGTTACTCTGTATTCGCCGGTGTAGGTGAGCGTACCCGTGAGGGTAACGACTTCTACCACGAGATGATGGAGTCCAACGTACTGGACAAAGTATCTCTGGTTTACGGTCAGATGAACGAGCCGCCCGGAAACCGTCTGCGCGTTGCGCTGACCGGCCTGACCATGGCCGAGAAGTTCCGTGACGAGGGTCGTGACGTGCTGTTCTTCGTGGACAACATCTACCGTTACACCCTGGCCGGTACTGAAGTATCCGCACTGCTGGGCCGTATGCCTTCCGCAGTAGGTTACCAGCCGACCCTGGCCGAGGAGATGGGTGTTCTGCAAGAACGTATCACCTCCACCAAGACCGGTTCCATCACCTCCGTACAGGCCGTTTACGTGCCTGCGGATGACTTGACTGACCCGTCTCCGGCGACCACCTTCGCCCACCTGGATGCGACCGTCGTACTGTCCCGTCAAATCGCGGCACTGGGTATCTACCCGGCCGTTGACCCGCTGGACTCTACCTCTCGTCAGCTGGATCCGCTGGTGGTTGGCAAAGAGCACTACGAGACTGCTCGTGGCGTCCAGACCGTACTGCAGCGCTACAAAGAGCTGAAGGACATCATCGCCATCCTGGGTATGGATGAACTGTCAGAAGAAGACAAACTGACCGTAGCCCGTGCCCGTAAGATCGAGCGTTTCCTGTCCCAGCCGTTCTTCGTAGCAGAAGTGTTTACCGGTTCTCCGGGTAAATACGTGCCGCTGAAAGAGACCATCCGTGGTTTCCAGGGCATCCTGAAAGGCGAGTATGACGATCTGCCCGAGCAGGCGTTCTACATGGTTGGCGGTATCGACGAAGTCGTCGAGAAATCCAAGAAACTGTAAGCCTCGACAGGAGGGCCCATGGCAGAGATGATCTCCTTTCACCTGGACGTGGTGAGCGCCGAAGGAAAACTGTTTTCCGGTCGCGTGCAATCCGCTCAGGTATCAGGCTCCGAAGGTGAGTTGGGTCTCCGCCACGGTCATGCTCCGTTGCTGACTGCCATCAAGCCGGGCTTGGTCCGCTTGGTGAAGCAGAACGGAACTGAAGAGGTGCTGTACATCTCCGGCGGTATGCTGGAAGTACAACCTGAATCCGTGACCGTGCTGGCGGACACTGCGATTCGTGCTGACGACTTGGATGAGGCGAAAGCCCAGGAAGCCAAGCGCGCAGCCGAAGAGCGGATCCACAGCTCCCATGGTGATATCGACTACGCCCAGGCCGCCACTGAGCTGGCCAAGGCGATGGCTCAACTGCGAGTCATCGATATCGTCAAAAAGAATTACCGCTAATAACGGTGATGTAAAAAGCGACCTTCGGGTCGCTTTTTTTTTACCCGTTGGATAGACTCCGCCGAGTATTTCCTCATGTTCCAAAGGTCAATTTATGTCCCTCAACGTCGTGATCCTGGCGGCGGGTAAAGGTACCCGCATGCGTTCTTCCCTGCCCAAGGTACTCCACCCGGTAGCCAACAAACCCATGGTTTCCCATGTGATCGATACTGCCCGTCAGGTTGGTGCCGAGCAGCTGCATCTGGTCTATGGCCACGGTGCCGAACTGCTGAAAGAGCGGATCGTGGCGGCCGATGTGAACTGGGTGCTGCAGGCGCAACAGCTGGGGACTGGTCATGCCGTCGCCCAGGCCATCCCGTTCTGGAAGGATGAGGACGATGTGCTGGTGCTCTACGGCGATACCCCGCTGATCCAGCCCGAGACCCTGCAGCGCTTGCTCGCCGCCAAGGCTGAAAACGGGATGGCACTGCTGACCGTAGTGCTCGACAACCCGACCGGCTATGGCCGTATCGTCCGTGAAAATGGTCAGGTAGTCGGCATCGTCGAGCAGAAGGATGCCAATGCCGAGCAGCTGGCGATCCGTGAGGTAAACACCGGCGTGCTGGTGGCCAATGGGGGCCAGTTGCGTCAATGGTTGTCTCGTCTCGACAACAAGAATGCCCAGGGGGAGTTCTATCTGACCGATGTGATCGCGATGGCTCACGGCGATAATTGCCCGATTGCCGCTGTGCATCCAGAGCGTGCCGCTGAAGTTGAAGGGGCCAACAACCGGGTGCAGCTGGCTGCCCTTGAACGCAGCTATCAGCAGATGCAGGCCGAGAAACTAATGATTGCTGGTGCAACCCTGATCGACCCCGCACGCTTTGATTTGCGTGGGGTTTTGGAAATTGGTGAAGAGGTTGTTATTGATGCAAACGTCATCATTGAGGGCAAGGTGACTCTCGGCAATCACGTTCGTATCGGAGCCGGTTGCGTACTGAAAGATTGTGTCATTGGCGATCACACCGAGGTGAAACCCTACTCGGTTATCGAGGGTGCACAGGTGGCAGATCAGTGCTCAGTGGGTCCGTTTACCCGCTTGCGTCCGGGGGCGGTTCTGGAGCAGGATGCGCACGTTGGCAACTTCGTCGAGATGAAGAAGGCCCGTCTGGGGGTTGGTTCCAAGTGCGGTCATCTGACCTATCTGGGTGATGCCGAGATCGGAGCCGGGGTGAATATCGGTGCCGGTACCATCACCTGCAACTACGACGGGGTCAACAAATTCCAGACCATCATCGAGGACGATGTGTTCGTCGGTTCTGATACCCAACTGGTAGCGCCTGTTCGCATCGGCAAGGGGGCCACCCTGGGTGCCGGCTCTACTATTACCAAGGACGTGGGTGAAAATGAACTCGTGATTACCCGGGTACCCCAGCGTCACATCAAGAACTGGGCTCGTCCGGTCAAGAAAACTGATAAGTGATATCAGTATGAAGGCGACCCATGAACAAGCGAATCATCAAGCTCGCAGACGCGAGCCACAGTCTGTTTTCCCGCTTTGTCGATCTGGTGGGAATTTCAGTCTCAATGGTGCTACTCGCACGGCACTTTGGCTTGTTTCATGGGTTGGACGAGATGTCCCTGGTCACGCTGGGCATGGTGGTCTTCTTTCTGGTCTCCCAGAATACCGGGCTCTATTGCAGCCGCGTTCGTAAACATCTGGCGCAGTCTCTGCTGCGCCTTATCTTCTCCTGGTTGGTAACTGCTACCCTGCTCTACCTGCTGGTCTATCTGGTTCCCATCTTTAAACCCTACCACCCCTTCCCGCTGGAGCTGGCGGTGCTCTGGCTTGCCATGGCCTGCCTCATTTCCACCGGCTATCGGGTGTTGTACCGACTGGTGACCCTCTGGTTCAGCTATGCCTCCTGCTGTCGGCGTGTGGCCATCATTGGCGTGACTCCGGCCGGACTGGCGCTGGAAAAATCCCTGTGGGAGAGCCCGCGTCACGATATTCAGATGCTCGGATTTTTCGATGCCCGTAGCGAAGAGCGCTTCGGTTACCCGACTCGCAGTCCTCTGTTGGGTGATGTCGATGAGCTGCTCGAGCTGGCACGCAAAGGGCTGGTCGACGAAATCTATCTGGCGCTGCCTCTGACCGCCCGGGAGCGTATCAATCACTACCTCTACGAACTCTCCGACACCACGGTTAATACCTATCTGGTTCCCGATTTCTACGAGTACGGCCTGACCGTATCCCACATCGATCGGGTGGGCGATATCTATACCTTCAGCTTTTTCGATTCCCCGTTCGAAGGGGGCGCCGCCCTGCTCAAACGCATTGAAGATCTGGTGCTGGGTTCACTCATCCTGCTGCTCATCTCTCCGGTTATGGCGCTGGTGGCGCTCGGGGTGCGTCTCTCTTCACCCGGACCTGTGCTCTTCAAGCAGGATCGCTACGGCCTGGGGGGGAAACGGATCCAGGTCTGGAAATTCCGCTCCATGCGCGTCATGGAGAATGATGCCGTGGTGACTCAGGCAACCAGAGGCGATCCCAGAGTGACGCCATTCGGTGCGTTTTTGCGTCGTACCTCGCTGGATGAGCTGCCGCAATTTTTCAATGTGATTCAGGGTTCCATGTCGATCGTTGGGCCGCGTCCCCATGCCGTGGCGCACAACGAGCAGTACCGCTCACTGGTGGAGCGTTACATGCTGCGCCACAAGGTGAAACCGGGGATTACCGGGCTGGCCCAGATAAATGGATTTCGTGGTGAAACCGACACCCTCGACAAGATGGAGATGCGGGTCAAGTTCGATCTCAAGTACATCCAGTACTGGTCACTCTGGCTGGATTTCAAAGTCATTTTCCTGACTGTATTCAAGGGGTTTGTCGGTGCATCCGCTTACTAGCCTCATTTGCGCTGGAGTGCTGCTCTCACCCTCTCTTTCAGTCCGTGCCGAGGTTTCTCCCGTATCCCATCAGGGGCCGCTGGGTCTGGAGATCCAGACCGAAGTGGAGAGTCGTTATGGTCACGACAGCAACCTCTTGTGGCAGCGTGACAGTGGTCAGGCGATTGACTCCGATTTCGTCGGGATCTCCCCGGAATTTCGCATGGTGGGTGAACGCGGCCTGGATCGTTATCAGTTCAGCTATCTGGGTGATTATCGTCGCTATGGCAGCAGCCATGCGGATGACTATGCCGATCACCAGTTCCAGTTTGACGGCAGCTGGCGCTTCTCCCTGCGCAACGCCTTCAAACTGATGTACCAGTATCGGCTGGGCCATGAGGCGCGTGGCGAGGGGCTGACCGAAGGCTTTATGTTGCAGGGAGATGCCTCTCCTTGTCCCAGCGACGCTGATAAGAAAGGTCGTGCGCTCTGTGGTGATGCCACATTCGGCAGATTTCAGATAAATGAGCCGCTGCGCTTCAAACGCAGCGAAGTGGGTGGCCGCTACAGTTACGGCGCTCCCGATGCCAGAGGAAAGCTGGAGCTGGCGCTCTCCCACAAGGAGCTGGGCTATCTCGACAAGCACCTCTACCTGCATGACTTTGAACGCTATATGGCCGAGCAGGAGTGGCAGGAGAACACTGCTATTGTCGAGCTGTTCGATCAGGTGAGCCATGTCAGCCGTTTTCGTTACACCCTGCAGACCAATCTGCGACGCTATCCGGCCAATCCGCGCAAGGATTCCGACGAGTTTTTTCTCATCACCGGGGTGATGAGCCAGCTGACTGGCAAGACCCGGATCGATGCCAATATCGGCGGGATCTACAAGCGTTTCGTCAATGATCCACAGGCAGAGAGTTTCAAAGGGCTGAACTGGGATCTGCGTCTGGAGTGGCAACCGCTCGATTACAGCAAGCTCGCGCTGCTCTCCAGCCGGACCATTCGTGATCCGGGTGGTGACGGCGGCTATGTCAGCAGCCAGCTATATGGCGCCGAGTGGCTGCACCACTGGTCACCCGGAGTGGCGACCACGCTCTCTTATCACGATATCCGGGATGATTATCACCAGTCGGTGGTCTGTGGTAACGACAACCGCCACCGTCAGGACGATATCCATCGCTGGGGCATGGGCATCAGCTACGACATTCGTCCCTCCGTCAATCTGGGGCTCCACTACCAGCAGGCCGACTCCGGCTCCAGCTTTGCCGGGCAGCCCATCGACATCGGTGGCAATTGCTATGGCCGTGCCCTCGGTTACGACAAACAACAGCTTTCTCTTTCACTCAAGGTAGCCATTTAACATGAACAAAAGCGTAATGGTGCTTCTGCTTGGCTGGTTGTTCAGCCTGTCGGTCTGGGCTGGCCAGAGCCCGCAAGGCAACGATTCCGCCTACCGGCTGGCACCGGGGGACGAGGTCGAAATCCGGGTGTATGGCGAGCAGGATCTGTCGATGAAGTTCAAGGTCGATACCAGTGGCCAGGTCAATTACCCCTATCTGGGTCAGGTGCTGCTGATGGGCCATACCACCGCTGAGGTGGCCGAGCTGCTGACCAGAGGGCTCAAGCACGGTGTGCTGCTCGACCCCATGGTGACGGTCAACGTGACCACTTTCCGCCAGGTGTTTGTTGCTGGCGAGGTGGCTCACCCGGGTGGCTACGAATACCAGCCCGGCCTGACGGTGGAGAAGGCCGTCGCGCTGGCGGGTGGTTTCACCGATCGCGCCGCCAGACGGGATATCAGCCTGCGCCTCAATGGCAGCGATCAGTTGCTGGAAGAGGTGAGCCTGCAACGGCAGCTCAATCCGGGCGACATCATCACCATCGAACAAAGTTTCTTCTGATCCAGGACGCTCTTCATGACTTCATTGTTGGTTGAAAATGGCCGTGCGCTAGAGAGTCGCCTCGATTTCAGCGGCCCCTGGCGGGTGCTCAAGGCAAACTGGTGGAAGGTGGTATTGTTTGCCGCCGTGGTGACCCTGGCGGCAGCCCCCTTTATCCTCAGCATGCCGCCCTATTATCAATCCAGTGCGACCCTGCTGCTGAAGGCAGATGCCAACAGCGCTTCCCCTATCGAGCCCGTCTACCGGGTCGATACCAGCCGCCGCGAGTACTACAACACCCAGTTCGAGCTGCTCAAGTCACGCCGGGTAGCCGAGAAGGTGGTTACTCATCTGGGCTTGGCCGAGCTGCCGGAATTCAACGGACAGCCCAATCCCGACAGCTGGCTGAGCCGCATCAAGGGGCTCTGGAGTGCCGCACATCAGGAGGATGCTTCCTCACGCCACCAGCATGCGCTGGAGTATCTGGCCAGACACCTGACCGTCTCGCCGGTGCGCGATACCCAGCTGGTCAGCATAGGGTTCGAATCCCGCTCTCCCGAGCTGGCCGCCAGCGTCGCCAATGAGGTGGCCCAGACTTACATCGATCTCAATGTGGAGGAGCGGGTCGATGCCAACACCACGGCATCGCACTGGAACCAGAGCCGGCTGGTGGAGATAAAGGCCAGTCTGGAGAAGCAGGAGAAGCAGCTCGGCGATTTTCTTGCCCGCAATGATCTGCTGACGTTTCGCGGCGTAGATGGTCTGCAAACCGAAGAGCTCGGTATCATCACCAACAAGTACGCGGATGCCCGCGAGCGGCGGCTGGCGGCACAGGCCGAATTCCAGTCCATTCAGGAGTACGGCCGCAATCCGGCGGCGCTGGCCTCCCTGCCCGAGGTCTCCAACCACCCCCAGATGCAGGATCTGCGCATCGCCCTCATCAAGGCCCAACAGGAGCTCTCCGAGCTGGCCAAGCGTTATGGCCCCAAGCATGACCGTATTCTGCAGGCCGAAGCACGCATCAAGGCGCTCAATACCCAGTCAAACCAGCTGATGCGGGAGATTGCCGACGGTATCGAGGATCGCTACCAGAGCAGCCAGCGCAAGGAGCAGGAGTACCTCGCCCAGCTTGACGAGAAGAAGCGGGAGTTCTCCTCGCTGGCAGTCAAGAAGGATGAGTACAACAACCTGAAGAACAATATCGACAAGACCCGTCAGCTTTATAACGAGCTGTTCCGCCGTCAGGAAGAGACCCGCCTGAACGCTCAGCTGCACGAGTCGAATGCCATCCTCTACGACGCGGCATCGGTACCCTTGCTGCCTGCCAAACCAAACAAGATGCTGTTTCTGCTGATGGTGGTGATCATGGCGGGCATGGTTGCCGTGCTGGCCGTCATCACTGCCGGAGCGCTGCGCAATACCCTGGATCGTCTGAGCCAGCTGGTCTCCCAGCTCGGTGGTCGGGTGCTTGGTGAAATCCCGCGGCTGGCGGCCCTGCAGGATCAGAGTGCTCTGCTGCGGGTGGGGGTGGTCAATCCCAGAGTAGGTGCCAGTGCCGATGACCTCTACGCCATCATGCGGTTGGAGCCGGGTCAGCTGCAGCGCATCATGATCACCTCGACCCGTGCTGGTGAGGGCAAGTCGACGCTGGCGGCTCTCTGTGCCGCCAGCTTTGCTCGCCATGAGCGAGTGCTGCTGGTGGATGGGGATCTGCGCCGGGGCTCCCTTGGTCGCCAGTTGCTGGGGCAGGCAGCCAGACCGGGGTTGGCCGAGCTGCTCGCAGGCGAAGCCGATTTGGCTGCCTGTCTGGTGCCAAAAGAGGGATTGACCCTGCTGCCGGCTGGCCAGCCGGTCTCCTCCCCGCTGGCACTGCTTGGCTCGCCACGCTGGAGCGAACTGCTGGCAACCCTTGCCGGGCAGTTTGACCGCATCATAGTGGACACTCCTGCGCTGGAGGTCGGCAAGGATGCTCTGCTGCTGGGGCAACCGCTGGATGGGGCCATTCATGTGATCCAGTCCGGGCAACTGCCGGCCAGCCGGGTGCTGAGCGTGATGGCACAGCTGCGGGATGCCAGAGTTGCGGTTCTGGGGACTGTGCTGACCCAGGTCGCCGAGCGCGATCTGGAAGGGGCGGAGAACCTGAGATTCTGTGGTGCACCCACCCGGGGCGCGCTATGAAACTGCTGCGCAGCATCACCACCATTGGGGGGGCTTCCGTGCTATCCCAGCTGATCGGAGCGTTCTCGGTCTGGTCACTGTCGCACAAGTTCGACATGGCTGCGGTCGGGCTCTATGCCCTCAGCTACAGTCTGGTGCTGATCGGTGCCCAGCTTGCCACCTTTGCCTCGCAACTGCTGTTACCCAAGCTGGAGGAGGCCGAGCTGCCCGGCAACCTGATCTTTTCCCTGTTGCAGGTCTTGCTGCTCCCCATCCCCTATGTGCTGGTGGTGGTCTGCTTTTTCTCGCTGCCGCTCTGGCCGCTCTACCTGCTGACCGTAGCCCACGGGCTGATCCTCATCGCCGAGAATCTGGCCCTGCGGGCCGGCCACTACCAGCGGCTCGGTCTGCAGCGTATCTCGGCCTCTGCCGTGGTGTTGCTCTGCCTGCTGCTGGCCCCTGACATGGCGTACTTCTATCAGTTATGGGCCTGTCTGTTGCTGGTGGTGATCGGGGGCTGGTTGTGGTCTGCCTTTACCTGGCACAGTGCCATGCTGAGGGAGGCTGCCCCGCGCCACCTGCTGCACTTCTTCTCCCGCCATAAAGCGCATCTGGCTGGTGTCGGCAGTGCCGAGGTGCTGGCGATGGTGACGGCCAATCTGCCGACCGTGCTGATCAACTTCTGGTTTTCCCCTCTGGTGGCGGGCTACTTTGCCGTGGTCAACCGCTTCTGTCTGGCGCCCGTGGTGATTGTCGGCAACGCCATCCGCCACTCCATCTTCTCGCGATGGTCGGAGGATTTTCGCCAGCGCCGTTTCAACGGAGAGGAGTTTCGCAAGGTGAAGCGGCTGCTGCTGGCGATGGGCAGTGCGGCCACCCTCGGGATCCTCATCTGCTATCCGCTGGTGATGAAGTGGTTCTTCAATGCGGAGTGGATCGCCTCCATCGATACCTCCCGCTACATGTTGCCCTATGTCTTTACTGCGGTAGCCATCTGCCCGCTTACCGTAATCGAGCTGGTGTTCGGCTCGCCCGGCTACTTTTTGCGGATCCAGCTTGAGCAGTTGCTGGTCGTGGTGATCGCCTTCGTGCTGTTGCCCTGGCTGCAACAGGAGTACGAGCTTTGTGTGCTGGCCTTTTCTTTGCTGACTGCGGTGCGCTACGGCTTCGTCTTTTTGCGGGTCAACCGCCGGGCTGCAGAGTTGCAGGGGCGGATGGAGCTGGCACAGTGAACAGTGCCTTTATCATGCAGGCCAATCTGCTGTTGTCGCTGGTGATCTGCGGCCTGGCCCAGTACGTCACCGGTATTACAGCCTTCCTCTGGCTGCCCTTCCTGCTGGCGATTGCCACCTTGATGTTGCTGCCGTTGCAGACGCGTTACAGCCCGTTGCGGCTCGACTATCAGGAGAAGGTGCTGCTGCTGCTCTACAGTGGCTTGCTGGTGCTGGCGCTGCTGGGCACCCTGCTTCAGCAGGGGGGCATGGTGACTATCATCGGTTTCAAGAACGAGCTGGCGCTCTCTCTGCTGCTCCCCTGCCTGTTACTGGGCTTCTGCCGCGAGTCACAGATTTACCGCATCATGAAGCTGGTGGAGTGGGTCTTCTACCTGCAGATCCCGGTGGTGCTGTTTCAGGTGCTGGTGGTGGTGCCGAAACGAGTGGCACTGCGTGGCGAGTTTGAAAAGTGGGACTCGGTGGTCGGCACCTTCGGGGGGGATCCCATGGGGGGCGGCAATACCGGTGCTCTCGGCTTCTTCTGTCTGCTGGTGATGCTGATCAAGCTATCCGAGTTTCGCCACGGCCTCATTTCGCGTCGTTCGGTTGCTTTTCACATTCTTGCCGCCTTTGCCATCTGCGTGCTGGCCGAGGTGAAGTTCGTTATCCTGCTGTCCCCCTTGCTGCTGGCCTGGGTCTGGCTCTCGCCAAGCTATGTCAGGGGGATGAAAAGCTATGACCTCAAGCGTCTGCTGCTGATTGCGCTGGCGATGACGGCGTTGGTGGCAGCGGCTGTTCTGGTGCTGGCTGCCTCCTACTCATCCGCATTCGAGGGGGCCGGACAACAGGGGGCCATTGAGCTGTTTATCGACTCCCTCGGCTATATCTTCGATCCCAACCACATCAACCCGGAAACCGGCGAGCTGGGGCGGGTGACGACGCTCTTTTTCTGGGCCAACAACGGTGATCACCACGGTCTCAGCAATCTGCTGTTTGGTTATGGCCTCAACACCACCAACCATGGCAGCACCCTGCCCGGTTTTCTCAACCCCCTGTTCAACGTGCTGCTCGACTCCACTTCCCTCAGCGTGTTGCTGTGGGAGGTGGGACTGATGGGCACCCTGATCTTCATCGCGCTGATCGTTCTGCTGCTCTGGTGCTGTCGTCCCCGCCCGTTGCTGGATCGCCAGCTGCTGAGTACGGCAGATGTACGTCTGCTCAGCTACCAACCCGCTTTCATCGCGTTCGGGATCGCCTGTCTGCTGAGCTTGCCTTACAGCCAGCTGCTGATGCTGATCCCGGTGCAGCAGTTCCTCTTCTATTTTGTGCTGGGTGCCGCCCTGGTGATCCGTTCTTCGGTTCGGCAGTCCACCCGTTCCTGTGAGGTGTCATGACTCCATCCCCCCTTATCTCCGTCATCATCAAGACCTACAACGAGGAGGCAGGGATTGCCGACACCATAGCCAGCATAAGGAGCGCTCTGGCCGACTATTCCCACCAGATTATCGTGGCGGACAGTCTCTCGACCGACCGCACCCAGGCGATTGCCTGCCAGCTGGGGGTGACTGTGGTGAGCCTGACCGACCCGGCCGATCGCTGTTGCGGCGTGGGGCCACAACTTGGCTACCTCTTCAGCGAAGGGGAGTTCCTGCTGCTGCTCGATGGCGACATGAAGCTGGAGCCGGAGTTTGTGCCGGCCGCCCTTGCGCACATGCACTCCCACCCCGAATGCGGTGGCGTGGCCGGGCGGGCCGAGATGGATGATGCCCACAGCTATGAGTTCAAGTCGCGCAAGCAGCGCATCAACCAGATCTATCCGCTGGGCGAGTCGCGCTGGCTGTGTGGTGGCGGCCTGTTTCGACGCAGCGCCATCGAGCAGATCGGCTATCTCACCAATCGCAACCTGCACGGTTACGAAGAGGCGGAGCTGGGCATCCGGCTGCGTCAGGCTGGTTATCGGCTGGAACGGCTCGATGTCCCCTTCTTCTTTCACACCTCCCACACCATGGACTCCCTTGCCCTGATCCGTTACCGCTGGCGCATGGGGTATCTGTTTGCCAGCGGCGAGCTGGTGCGCTCGGCGTGGGGGCAGCCCTATTTTCGCGAGGTGCTGTCGGTGATCCGCTCCGAGCTGCTGTTCGGACTCTACCTGCTGGCACTCCTGTTCTGCGTGCTGCTTTTCGTAGCCGGGCTGCCGTTCTGGTTGCCGCTGCTGGCGCTGGCACCGCTGGGTGGCTTCATCGCTCTCAAGTGGTTGAAGAACCGCTCCCTGCAAGATGCCCTGCGCAGTGTCATGAACCTCTCCATCTATGCAGCCGGGCTGGTGCGCGGCCTGCTGTTGCCCCAGCGCTCCCCGCGCGAGGCGCCCGCCCATCGTCTGATCCAGGAGTCATTGCCGTGAAGGTGCTCTTTGCCAACAAGTTCTTTTTCATGAAGGGAGGTGCCGAGACCGTCCTCTTTCAGGAGCGGGAGATGGTGCGTCAGGCGGGTCATCAGGTGATCGACTTTGCCATGCAGCATCCGGATAACCTCCCCTCACCCCAGAGCGGCTACTTTCCGGCCAACGTCGATTATCACCAGCGGCACGGGCTCTTCGATCGGCTGAAGATCGCCGCTCGCTTCATTCACAATCAGGAGGCCTGTGATCGGCTGGCGGAGCTTATCCGTGCCGAGCGGCCCGATATCGTTCACTTTCACAACATCTACCACCAGCTCACCCCGGCGATCATCCGGGTGGCCAAATCCCTGGGCTGCAAGACGGTGCTGACAGCCCACGACTACAAGGTGGCCTGTCCCAATTACAGCATGCTGGTCGATGGCGAGCCGTTCGATCTGACCCGGATCGAGGGTTCCTGGCTCAAGCTGTTTCGCCATCAGTGGCAGGAGGGGTCGTGGGGCAAGAGCCTGCTGCTCTCTGCCGAGGCGGCCTGGCAGCAGTGGCGTCGCAACTACGAGCAGGTTGATGCATTGGTTGCGCCGAGCGCCTTCATGGCCGGGATGCTTCGCACCCGGCTGCCCGCTTCCCGCATCGAGGTGATCCTCAATGGCATAGATGTCGAGTCGAGCCGCGAAAGCGGAGAGGATCGGGGGTACTTTCTGTTCCTCGGCCGCCTGATGGCCGAGAAAGGGGTCGAGACGCTTGCCCATGCCCATCAGCGCATGACGCGGCCGGCGGGCCTCAAAATTGTGGGCGGTGGCCCGCTGCTGGCGCACCTCGGGCAGCATTATCCCAATGCCGAACTGCTGGGGTTCAAGCAGGGTGAAGAGTTGCTCGATCTGCTGCGCCACGCCAAGGCCGTGGTGGTGCCGTCCGAGTGGTACGAGAACTGCTCCATGTCAGTACTGGAGGCGATGGCCTATGGCAAACCGGTGATCGGGGCTCGAATTGGCGGGATTCCGGAGCAGGTCCGCGACGGTCTCGATGGCTTGCTGTTCGAGGCGGGCAATGCCGACGAGCTGGCCCGCTGCATGGACAGGCTGGTGGCAGAGCCGGAGCAGACGGCAGCCATGGGGCGTTCGGCCCGCCAGCGGCTGATCGACAACTACTCCCTCGCCAGCCACCAGAAAGCCCTGCTGGCGCTCTACCAGTCGTTGCTGGAGGAGAAACAGAGATGAGTTTCTGGCACGAATTGAAAGCCGAACTGGAGCTCAATCCGAGCAAGACGGCGCGCCTGTTCCTGCTCTGCTACCGGCTGGCACAGGGAGGCCGCTTTATGAGGTTGCCCGGCTTGCTGCTGCTCAAGGGATTCAAGCTGCTGTGCGGCCTCGATATCTCGCCAAGAGCCCGGCTGGGTTGGGGTCTGCGCCTCTATCACCCGCAGAATATCGTCATCGGTGACGGCGTGCAGATGGGGCGTGACTGCACCCTGCGCCACAACTGCACCCTGGGCAACAAGCCTGATCGCCAAAGCGGCGAGCTCCTCTCGCCCACCGTGGGGGACGGGGTCGAGTTTGGCACCGGCGCCATCGTCATCGGGGCCATCGCCATTGGTGATCATGCCAGTGTCGGTGCCGGCGCCGTCGTTACTCGTTCCGTCCCGGCTCGCGCCGTTGTTGCGGGCAATCCCGCCAGAATCATTCGAGAAGATCATGACGCAGATTAGTGTGACCGTGCTCGGTACCCGGGGGATCCCCCATGTACTGGGCGGTGTCGAAACCCATTGTCAGTTCCTCTACCCGGAACTGCACCGCCAGTTCGAAGTGGCGGCGACCGTGCTGGCTCGCGCCCCCTATGTGAATTACCGAAGCGGCGAGTTTGAAGGGGTAGCTCTCAAGGCGTTGCCCGCCCCCAAAAAGAAGTCGCTGGAGGCAATCCTCCACTCTCTGCTCGCGGCTTTTTACTGCCGCAGCCATGCCTGCGATCTGGTGCATGTCCATGCCATCGGCCCGGGGCTGGTGGTGCCGCTGCTGAGGTTGCTTGGCAAACGGGTGGTCTTTACCCATCACGGCCCCGACTATGACCGCCAGAAGTGGGGGGCGCTGGCCAAGTGGGTATTACGCCTTGGCGAGCGTTGGGCGGTACGCTATGCCAGCGAGGTGATCGTCATCTCCGAAGTGATCAACGAGGCGATCCGCCGCCAATACGATCGCCAGGACGCCCACCTCATCTACAACGGGGTGAAACGGGTCGAGCTGCCGGCAGCGGACAAGAGGGAACTGACGCTGACCCGTTTCGGGCTGACCGCTGGCAGCTATCTGGTGGCGGTGGGCCGCTTCGTCGAGGAGAAAGGGCTGCACGATCTCATCGCAGCCTATCGCCAGCTCGATACGGAGTTGCCGCTGGTACTGGTGGGGGACACGGATCACCCTACCCCCTACAGCGAGCGCCTGCAGCGAATAGCGGATGAAACACCGGGGGTGATCCGTACCGGTTTCCTCAATGGCGAGGCGCTGATCAGCGTCTTTTCACAGGCGGCCCTGTTTGCCATGCCCTCTTATCACGAGGGGTTGCCGATAGCCCTGCTGGAGGCGCTCTCCTTCTCCCTGCCGGTGGTGGTGAGCGACATTCCCGCCAATCTGGCGGTGGCGCTGCAACAGGAGTGCTATTTCCCGGTCGGCGATGTGAGTGCGCTGGCAGAGCGACTCAACGCCCAGCTGACCCGCGGCAAGGTCGATTACAGCGACTATCTGCAGCGGTATGATTGGCAGCGGATCGCCGGCCAGACCATGGAGGTCTACCGCAAGGCCGTGGGCCAGCCGCAAGGAGAGAAGCAATGAACTCGCTACAGCAGAAGTCGCAGGGGGCGATCGACCGCTTCTACCGTGCTCTCTCCCCCGAGGTGGCCGAGAGCCTGAGTGAAACCCAGCGCGACGGTATCGAGCAGGCGCTGCGGCTGATGAGTGATGGCAAGTCGCACGCCATCAACGTCAACAGCGCCTTCGGCATCGGTCGCTGGCGCTGCTATCTGGTGGTGTTGATGGGACGGGATCGCCGTCATCGCGGGCGGGAGAGCGGTTTTCGCTTTCACCTCAAGGTGCTGCTGACCACTCTGCTGTTGCTGCTGGGGCTCTGCGGCATGGTGCTGCTGCTCTATCTGGTGAAGTCGGCCCTTGGCATCGACATTTTCAAGCACTTCTCGTTCGGGGTGTGGGATCTGTTCAAAAAGAGCGTGCTGATGTGATGAAAGAGGGCTCCTGCGGGAGCCCTCTTGCGTTACTGGATGTCGATCTCGGCCAGACGATACCAGCCACTCTCTTCCAGACCGGCAATACCGAGCTGCAAAGCGGGCTGCTTGTCCTGACCGATGAATGCCAGCTCGAGATAGTAGTGACCGCGTGCCATCCGGCCCGGCAGGGTCAGGCTGTCGCGAGTGGTAGCCTTGCTGCCCGGGATCCAGCGGGTCATGTCGTTGCGGGTCACCAGCATGGCGCCGACCTGCCCTTCCTCGTTGACCAGCCGGTAGGTGAGCGGCCAGTTGCGATAGGCCGGCGCTACCCCGTCGTTGTGCCAGTCGCCGTTGAGGGTAAGGGTAGCCCCCGGCTTCATGGTTCCCTTGAGGGTCAGCTGGTCCAGCACGATGCGATAGCCCATCTTGCGCAGGGCATTGTCGACGATGGGGCGATATTGGGACGGAACCGGATCCGACTTGAGGTTGATGGTGGAGGCGTGTTGGGCCAGCGCCCAGTCAAAGGTGGCCTTGACCTCCTCCATGGTGTACTGCTGCTGGCCTGGCCACTCGCTCAGCTTGCCGCACACCTCGAAACTGACCGGCGCCCGCTGCCAGCTGGAATCGAAGTTCGCCACATCGGCGCGGGCGCTCGCCAGTCGTTCCGGGTAGGCATTGCGCATGTGACTCCAGTTTTGGGAGAAGTGGTGCCAGTCACCGAGGCAGTCTGCCCGCCAGCCGGCTCCCTTGCCCACGGCATACTCGAACATGGGCAGGTTGTTGATCAGCATCAGCTTGGGGGTTCGCGGAAAAGCGGCCATCTGCAGGTCAACATAGGGTTTGAGCTGCTCGCTGCTGTAGCGCTGCTCCAGCGTCGGGCCGGGGAAGTTGCTCATGTGCCACTCTCCCCATGAACCTATCATGCCGATGTCGACATGACTCAGCGCCGGGTTGCCATCGTAATGGTCTCCCAGCGCCTGGAACAGCCGGGTGGCCCGGGCGAGGAACTGCGGGTCGCTGTAGTCGGGCACAAAGGTCTGGTGGTTGTTCACCCACTCTCCCCGAATCCCCTTGTTGATGAGCCACTCCGGGATCTTGCTGCCAGAGAAGGGCTCATCAAGGGTCATGACCCTGAGGGCAATCGACTGTTTCGGGGTGGCGTGCTGTGCCTGATCGATGGCCCTGTCGATCAGGGCAAAGTTGTATTCGCCCTCCCGTGGCTCCAGCTCGCTCCAGTAGAAGCGGAAGTAGTCGACCGTGCTGACCGGATGTTCAGCCAGAGAGAGGGGATGACCCCAGCTGTTGTGAAACTCTTCGATACCGACGCCGGGATTGTGCAAGAGGTCTTCGACCGGTTCGGGATGAATGGTGAGGGTACCGGCCAGAGCTCCCTGAGCCCATAGCAAGCCGGAATAGAGCAGGATCCTGCCCGGATGCATTTTCATGTGATCGTCCGCCTGTGGAACATGGTTGCATGCTAGGAAATTGGCGGACAAAGGCCCAGCCGGTTCCGCTGTTTTCGAGAAGAACCGACTGAAGCCTTTGTTGTCTAGGTCAGAGATTGACGGAGGTTGTGCCCTCAGTCGTCATTGTCATGTCCGGCTGTGCCGGGCTCGGCAGCCTGTTGCCCCATCACCTGATACCAGTCGAGCTTGCGGGTCAGCAGCATGATCAGCGCCAGGGTGGCGAACAGCAGCAGGGCGCCGAGCAGCAGGGCGATCTCTTCGGCCTGCAGCAGGCTGTAGAGGATGGCATAGACCAGCCCGAGCAGAGCTGCGAAGCCGATCCCCTGTTTCGGGCCACCCAGCACATGACTGAGGTAGAAGCCGTTGAGCAGCACGCTGGCCAGCGCGGCTACCAGATAGGCCCAGCCAAAGCCGAGGTGCTCGGTTAGGGCCAGCAGCACCAGATAAAAGATAGCCAGCCCCATGCCCACCAGCGCGTACTGGATCGGGTGGACCCGCAGCCCCTTGAGCAGCTCGAACATGAAGAAGCTGATAAAGGTGAGGCCGATGAAGAGCAGGGCATATTTGGCCGCCCGTTCGTTGAGCTGATAGTGATCCACCGGCTGCACCAGACTGACGCTGAAGGTGGAGAGATGGCTATCACCCCCGTTCATCATCCGGTTGAAGCGGGTCTCCATGTCGCTGGCGAACCAGCTGGTTTGCCAGTTGGCCTCAAACCCTTGTGGGCTCAGGGTGCGACTGCTCGGCAGAAAGTCACCGATAAAGTTGGGGTGGGGCCAGCTGCCCGCCAGCTGCAGGGTGCTCTCCTTGCCCAGCGGCACTATGTCGAGGGTGTTCATCCCCTGCAGATTGAGCTCCAGATGAAAGGTGCCATCCTGTTGCGGCAGGCTGTCGAGCGGGGCATGGATACCCGCCAGCGCATCACCGAGGCGGGCGCCGGGGGCAAACGGAATCCGCTGTGTGCCGAGTTGCAGTTCGGGGACGCTGTTGATACCGCGGGCATCGGAGAGCACCAGGCTCAGGTAGGGTTTGCCCGCCACCAGCTCGGCCGTTTCACCGAGCGGTGAGGTCGCGTCATTCAGCAGACTCTGCCGGGTTGGCAGGCGGCCCGAGAGGGAGAGCCGGGTCTGATAGACCTGCGCCTGATAGATGCCCAGCTTGCGCGGGGTGACCTCCATGTTGGCCTTGATATCCAGTTGCTCCGGCAGCTGGTAGCGGTAGATCTGCTCCTGACGGACGAAGCGCTTGCCCTCCTGCTCGACCGTCACCGAACGGGTATAGGGCTGCACGATAATGGGCCCCATCAGTCGTTGCGGGCCGCTGCTGCTGGCCATGATGCTGTGAATGGCCTGACTGCGGTAAGCCTGACGCTCCCGGTTGAGCTCCATGATGGATTGCACCGGTACCATCAACAGCAGGCTGAGCAACAGCAGCAGAAATATCTTGTGGGTGAATATCTGTTTGACCATGACACTTCTCCTTGTTTGATGGAGTGAGTCTGTCAGTCCGGTGTGAAGTGGTGATGGGCTTGTGTGAAGTAGCGGTGAACTGTTGAAAAACGGCGCCATCAGGCGCCGTGGGATTGTTCAGGGGCGGGAGCGCACCAGTCGGGCGGCTTGCGCAAAACGATCGGTGTGGCCGTCGATGAGCCCGTGCATAAAGTCGATGTAATAGACCAGTTCCGGCATCTCCTCAATGGAGCTGGAGGTCCAGTAGGGGGCTGCATTTTCCCCGTTGTCATGGATATCGGAGAAGAAGCGCGGGTCTGTCATCGGCGCCCGGCAATTTTCGTCGAGCAGGGTGAAGAGCTCCTCGATGGTGGGGAGTCGCCACCCCTCGCCAAGGCGGGCTGCTTCATCCTTGGCTTCAAGCAGCGTCAGCAGGGCCGGAGTGCCCACGCACCCTTTCCCCTCCAGCCACTGGCTGCCGAGGCTGCACGCCTGCCATTCTAGCTGGTTGAGCCGATCATGGATGACTTCTCCCTGCCGCGTCAGGCGGTCGGAGAGATCACAGGCAGCCAGCGCCATGCTGGCCGGAAGCCAGAGCAGCAATAGAAATAATTTCATGTTTGTCTCGTTTACGAATGGCGGTCAGCCCGTCGCTGGTGGGCTGACCGTGGTTATCGGGGTTTATCTGGCGGGAAGCGAGATCACTGCTTTTTAAGTTGTGCAGGTAGGGCGGCCAGCACCTCCTCTTTCGCCTTGAGGGAGGCGAACTGCTTGCCGGGCTTTTGCACCACGGTATGGACGAAGATCAGCTGCTTGCCCGGTTTGCTGGCCCAGCCGACGAACCAGCCGATCTGCTGATCGCGGTTGAGGCTGCCATCCAGCTTTTTCGGGTAGCCCATGCCGGTCTTGCCGTGGATCTGCCAGCCGTCGATCTCGCTCACCTTGAGGATATTGGCGGTGTACTGCAGGGTTTGCGCCGAGACCGGCAGCTTGCCGCTCACCATCTTGCCGAGGAAGCGAGCCTGCTCCTCCGGACTGATGGCGAGGCTGGAACTGAGCCAGGCCTGGGTCAGACCGTCATGTTTGCCCGGATTGCCGGAGAGATCCCGGTTGCCGTAGTCGAAGCGGTCGACGTATTGCTGGAAGCGCTCCATCCCCAGCCATTCGGTGATCTGCTGGGAGAACCAGACCACCGAGTAGGTTTCCCAGCGGCGCGGGGTAGTGGTTTCGCGCCAGGCGGGTAGCCAGCCGTCATAGCTCGGCTTGTAAGGCAGTGCCGGATGCTCTTCATCCACCAGATAGCCACTGTCGTAACCCATCAGCGCCAGCGGGATCTTGAAGGTGGACGCGGGCGGCAGCTGGCTGGAGCAGTCCCCTTCGCTGGAGAGGGTCTGGCCGTTGCCGTCAGCATAGAGAAAGCAGCCGCTGGCGGCGGAGGCTGGCAGGGCTGCGAGCAGACCGGCAGCCAGCAGGCTGGAGAGAAGCTGGCGGGACATAGCATTTCCTTGAGCAAATGGATGAGAGAAAGCGGCAGTCTAATGCCGCTTTGTGTGGGGAATGTGAAGTTGCGGGGGGACTAGGTGAATGGCAGCCAGAGTTCCGCCAGCGCGCCCCCTTCCGGCCGGTTGCTCAGGGTTAGACGGCCGCCATGCTGGTGGGCCACCTCATGGGCGAAGCTGAGCCCCAGACCACTGCTCTTGCCCTTGTCGGGGCGCGGTAGGGAGTAGAAGCGCTCGAAGATGCGCGGCAGGGCGTAGTCGGGAATGCCGGGGCCGCAGTCGGTGACCCGAAAACAGTAGCCCTCCTCCTGCTGGCTGCCGCTCAGGGTGACTTGCCCGTTGGCGGGAGAGAAGTCGATGGCGTTATCCAGCAGGTTGCCGATGGCCTGCTCCACCAGCAGCGGATCCCACTTCTGTTTCGGCGCGCTGGCCAGCTCGGCCACCAACTCGACCTGACGGCGCTGGGCGATGATCTGGCGGGCGTCGAGGGTGCGCATGCCCAGTTTCGCTGGCTCCACCGACTGGCGATCCAGCCCCTGCCCCGACTCCAGCCGCGCCAGTTGCAGCATTCGCTCGATCAGCTGCTGCATGCGCGCGGTTTCCAGATTGATGTTGCCGATAAACCGTTTGGCGACATCGGGGGGCGGCGTTTCGGCCAAAATCTCCCCTGCCCCGCGAATGGCGGCCAGCGGGCTCTTCAGCTCGTGGGTCAGGCTGTGCACATAGGCTTCGATGTAGCTTTTGCCATCGAGCTGGTGGCGCATGGTCTCCAGTGAGCGGCCGAGCCGATCCAGCTCGACGGTGTGCAGCCTTGGCAGCGGTGCCGCCTCCCCCTTGCTGACCGAGTCGGCATAGTGCACCAGCTTGCCGATGGCGCGGTTGAGCCACCACACCAGCAGGCTGCCGATCAGCAGCGAGATGAGCAGCATCTGGCCGCCGGCCCGCAGCAGCTCCTGTTCCCCCCGCTCGATGGCTGGCATCAGGGTGCGATTGGGTTTGGCGACGGTGAGGGAGCCGATGATCTCCGCCCCCTCCCGCAGCGGCGCCGCCACATACATGGTCGAGCTGGCGGCATCGTCGGGAGCGGTGCGGGTGCTGCGGGCGCCATATTGGCCGCGCAGGGTGCGGTAGACATCGTTCCAGCGGGAATAATCCTTGCCCAGATCCGTGCCGTCGGAGTCGTAAATCACCATGCCCTTCTGGTCAGTGACATAGATGCGGTACTCCGCCTGCTGCTTGAGGTGGCCGTCGATCATCGCATTGATGGGATTCTGGTTGAGGCGGGCGAAGGCGCTGGCCAACCGCCCGTTCATCATATTGCCCTCTTGCAGATCATCGAGCGCCAGCGGTGCCAGCAGCTGGGTCATGTCTACCAGAGTATCCTCGGTGGCGCTGCGCACCCCAGGTTTTATCTCCTCGACGAAGATCTCCAGCACGAACCAGGCGGCCAGCGCGAAGATCAGCAGCAGGCCGCACAGCAGTTGCAATCCGAGTCTCATGCCAGCTCCAGGCTGTAGCCCAGCCCGCGATGGGTGAGGATCAGGTTGGCTTCGGGATCATGTTCGCGCAGCTTGGCGCGGATGGTCTTGATATGGGTATCGACGGTGCGATCCAGGCTCTCTTCCGCATCCTGCCACACCAGATCCATCAGCTGTTGGCGGGAGTAGACCCGGCCCGGCGCCAGCATCAGGGTCTTGAGCAGCAGATATTCGTAGCGGGTGAGGGCCAGCGGTTGGCCGCGAAAATGGATGCGGGCCCGCTCCTCATCCAGTACCAGCAGGGCGCTGGGCTGGGGGGCGACGGGCTGACTGCGGCGCAGAATGACCCGCACCCGGGCACACACTTCCCGTGGCGAGAAGGGTTTGGCCACATAGTCGTCGGCACCGATCTCCAGCCCGATCAGCCGGTCTATCTCCTCGCTGCGGGCGGTGAGGAACATCAGGGGGATATCGGTCAGCGCCCTCACCTGCTTGCAGAGTTCGAAGCCGCTGATGTCGGGCAGCCCCACATCGAGGATCAGGAAGTCGGGTCGCGTCTGTTCCAGTCGTGTCAGCAACTGCAGGCCCAGCATGAACCACTCCACCTCGAACCCGTCGGTCTGCAGGGCATAAATCAGGGTGTCGGCGATGCTGGCCTCATCCTCCACCAGCCAGATGACTCTCTTTTGCATGGCATCCTCGTCGCAAATTGGCACCCCATTCTGGCATCGAACCAAATCGGATCCTATTTGCTGTTTTATTTTTCCGAAAAAGGGGCTAATATTTCGATGTTCTTTCGAATCGAAACTTAAAAATGACCAAACGTAATACTCAACAACGCCGCCACACCATAGTGACCCTGGTACAAGAGCAGGGTGAAGTGAGCGTCGACGCCCTCGCTAAACACTTTTCTACCTCCGAAGTGACTATCCGTAAAGATCTGGCGGTACTGGAGACCGGCGGTCTGCTGCTGCGCCGTTACGGTGGTGCTGTCCCTTTGCCGAGCGAGATGGTGGTCGAGGTCAACCCTGAACAAGTTTCGAACCGAAAGTTAGCCATTGCCCGTGCGGCGGCCGAGCGGCTGCGTGATCACAACCGCGTCATCATCGACAGCGGCAGCACCACCAGCGCCATGATCCCCATGCTGGGCAACAAGCGCGGCCTCATCGTGATGACCAACTCCCTCAATGTGGCCGGTGCCCTGCGCGAGCTGGAAAATGAGCCTACCCTGTTAATGACCGGTGGCACTTGGGACCCTCACTCCGAATCCTTCCAGGGGCAGGTGGCGGAACAGGTGCTGCGCTCCTACGACTTCGACCAGCTCTTTATCGGTGCCGACGGTATCGACCCGGAACGTGGCACCACCACCTTCAACGAGCTGGTGGGCCTGTCGCGGGTCATGGCCGAGGTATCGCGGGAGGTCATTGTGATGGTCGAATCGGAAAAGATCGGCCGCAAGATCCCCAATCTCGAACTTCCCTGGTCGAGCATCCATACCCTGGTGACCGACGAGGGGCTGGCCAGCGAGGCCAGAGAACAGATTCAAGCCCAGGGGGTGACGCTTATCTGCGCCCCGGTCACTTGCTGACATCGAGCTCTGAACCATCCAACTGACTTTACGATTTGCATCTCAAGGAGAAGTGTATGTGTGGCATCGTCGGGGCTGTTGCCCAACGTGATGTGGCTGAAATTCTGGTAGAGGGCCTGCGCCGTCTGGAGTACCGCGGTTATGATTCCGCCGGTGTGGCCGTGTTCAGCGCCAACCAGCCGTTGCAGCGGGTTCGCCGTCTGGGCAAGGTGGCCGAGCTGGCCAAGGCGCTCGACGAGCAGTCCGTTCATGGTGGTACCGGCATCGCCCATACCCGCTGGGCCACTCACGGCGAGCCCTCCGAGCGCAATGCCCACCCCCACGTCTCCGAGCATATCGTGGTGGTACACAACGGCATCATCGAGAACCACGAAGAGCTGCGGGAAGAGTTGAAGGCGCTGGGCTATGTGTTCAGCTCCGACACTGACACCGAAGTGATTGCCCATCTGGTCCATCACGAGCTGAAGAGCGCCGGCAGCCTGCTGGCCGCCATGCAGACTGCGGTGAAGCAGCTGCGCGGTGCCTACGGTACCGTGGTGATGGACAGCCGCGACGACAGCCGCGTGGTGGTGGCCCGCTCCGGTTCACCGCTGGTGATCGGCCGCGGTATCGGCGAGAACTTTATCGCCTCCGACCAGATGGCGCTGCTGCCGGTGACCCGTCGCTTCATCTTCCTGGAAGAGGGTGATGTGGCCGAAGTGACCCGTCGCGATGTGCATATCTTCGATACCAACGGTAACGCCGTGGTGCGTGAAGAGCAGGAGTCCGAACTCTCCCACGATGCCGGTGACAAGGGCGAATACCGTCATTACATGCTCAAAGAGATTCACGAGCAGCCCAAAGCGATCACCAACACCCTGGAAGGGCGTCTGGGCAGCGATCACGTGGTGGTCGAATCGTTCGGCAACGGTGCGCGCGCCATCTTTGACAAGGTCGAGCACGTGCAGATCGTCGCCTGCGGCACCTCCTACCACTCCGGCATGGTGGCTCGCTACTGGTTCGAAGAGATCGCTGGCGTCTCCTGCGATGTGGAGATCGCCTCCGAGTTCCGCTATCGCAAATCGGTAGTGCGCCCCAACAGCCTGCTGGTGACCCTCTCCCAGAGCGGCGAGACTGCCGATACCCTGGCGGCGCTACGTCTGGCCAAGGAATCCGGCTACATGAGCTCGCTGGCTATCTGCAACGTGCCGGGCTCCTCGCTGGTGCGCGAATCGGATCTGGCCTTTATGACCCGTGCCGGTGCCGAAATCGGCGTGGCCTCCACCAAGGCGTTTACCACCCAGCTGGCTGGCTTGCTGATGCTGGTGGCCTCGGTCGGTCACTGTCGTGGCCACCTGAGCGCCGCCGCCGAAGCCGAACTGGTCAAGGCGCTGCAAGCCCTGCCGCTGCGTATTAAAGAGAGCCTGGCACTGGCCAAGGATATCGAAACCCTGGCCGAAGAGTTTGCCGACAAGCAGCACAGCCTGTTCCTCGGTCGTGGCAGCCAGTACCCCATCGCCATGGAGGGGGCGCTCAAGCTCAAAGAGATCTCCTATATCCACGCCGAAGCTTACGCGGCTGGCGAGCTGAAGCACGGCCCGCTGGCGCTGATCGATGCCGAGATGCCCATCATTGTGGTGGCGCCAAACAACGATCTACTGGAGAAGCTCAAGTCCAACGTGGAAGAGGTGCGCGCCCGTGGCGGTATCCTCTACGTGTTTGCCGATGCCGATACCGGCTTCAAGAGCGACGAGACCATGCGGGTCATGAACCTCAACCATGTGGAAGAGGTGATCGCCCCCATCGTCTATACCGTGCCGCTGCAGCTGCTCTCCTATCACGTTGCCCTGATCAAGGGGACTGACGTCGACCAGCCGCGAAACTTGGCAAAATCGGTGACCGTTGAGTAAGTCACTTTCTGAAATGAAAAAGAGCCGCAATTGCGGCTCTTTTTGTTGCTGCTGCTGAGGGTTACGACAGCCGCAGGTTGGTGATGGTGACCTCGTCGAGGGAGGGCACTATGATGCCGCTGGTGATCCCCTTGGCGATGGCCTGACTGCGGTTCTTCGAGTCGGTCTTGTTGGTCACCTGGGTCAGGTGGAAGTTGACCGTCCGCTCACTGATGCCGAGGATGGTGGCGATCTCCCAGGAGGTCTTGCCCTCGCTGGCCCAGAACAGGCACTCCTTCTCCCGATCCGACAGTTCGGTCAGGTATTTCATCATATCCGGTCTGCTTTTGATCAGTTGCAGCGCGGAGTTGAAGATATAGCTGGCGCAGAACGACAGCAGCGGGACATTTTCAAACATCAGGTCGGAGTTGGATTTCTCCTTGGTGATGAATGAGAGGATGCCGTGCTCCCCCTGCGGGGTGTGCAGCGGAAAGGAGACGCCATTGCGTACACCGAAATCGGCGGCCAGGTTCATCACGTCGCGGCTGGCGCTGGGCAGCCAGGGCGAGTCGCAGTCGAGCTTGTTCCAGAAGATCGGCTGGGTCTGTTTCAGCCCCAGATAGACCACCGGATCCTGGGTCAGATACTGGTTTTCGCTGTAGGCGTCAAACCAGGTGGTCGGACAGTTGTTGAACAGCGCCACGTGGGATTTTTGCATGCTGATGGGGAAAATAATCAGCAGCCGAAAGTAATCAAAGCCCATTTGATGACTGAAGCGCTCCAGCAGTTGCTGGATATCGCTGGTTTTTGTTGCCTTGGTGAACTTGTCGATATGTTCCCAGATCGCATCGTTGAGCATTACTTTCTCCTTTTTCGATCTCTATCACACTGATCGAAAAGATTTTTTATCGTTATTTATATTTGTGCGGTGGCTATTGGCGCCACTTATTCCGTGCGTGCTTAAAAATTATCCTGTTTTTGTGCATAAAGGCCAAGAAAATCCTCTCGTTGCCAGTCCGCCCTGCATTTGAGATAATGATAATAGTTATCATTAGTAAGATGTATTTCAATGAACAAATTATGGGGTGTGGCCCTGCTGCCACTGTCAGTCCACTTTGCTGCCATCGGGGATGAGCTGGTTGCTCCCGCCCTCAAGAACAGCATAGCTGCCGGGAAAGCTTCCCAGCAGCGGGTGGAAAAAGCCGCCGATGCCGCTGTTGCCGCACGACTGGAGCTGCAAAATGCTCAACTGCAACTGCGTGACCTCGAAGCCTACAACCGCTACATGCAATCTCTGGTGGCCGATCAGCAAAATGAGTTGGGTAAATTGAGCCAGCAGCTGGAAGCGGTGCAAGAGACCCGTCAGGGCTTGATCCCGCTGATGCTGCAGATGCAGGCAGATCTGGAACAGCTGGTGCAAAACGACATCCCGCTGCGCAAGGAAGATCGGCTGGCGCGGGTTGAACAGTTGAAAGCGACCCTGGCTCGCGCAGACGTTAGCGAGGCAGAGAAATTCCGTCAGCTGCTGCAGGCCTATCAGATTGAAGCCGAGTACGGCAGCCGGATGGACAGCTATTCCGCCGAGCTGGAGCTGGATGGTGCTCCGCGTCGGGTCGATGTGCTGGCGCTGGGTCGGGTCTCCCTGCTGGCAATGACGGCCGATCGCAGTCAAGCATGGCGCTGGTCCGCCGAGGCGAAGCAATGGCAAGCCCTCGATAGCCAGTGGCTCTCCCCTATTGCCGAGGCGATGGATGTGGCCGCCGACAAGAAAGTTCCCCAGTTGCTCAATGTCCCCCTCTCTGTCAGCCGCAGTCAGGAGGCCCAATCATGAGAGTCACCATGAAGTGGTTCCCCCTCCTTATTGCCCTCTCCTGCGGTACCAACGCTGCTGTCGCCGATGAGTGGCAGCAGCAGGAACAGGCTCGTGAACAGCAGGCTCAGCAAGACCTGGCGACCGTTGCCAAGGAGCTCGGCACTGCCCGCGCCAGACTGGCCGAGGCCCAGCGCTTGAGCAAGGAGCTGGCTGGCAAGTTCGCCAGCAACGAGAAGCAGCTGGTCGAGCTCAACGCCCAGTGGGAGCAAGCCTCCGGCGACATGAACGAGATCTTCGCGGTCACCCGTCAGGGCGCCAGCGATGCGGTCAAGCTGCTGAGCGAATCCGCCGTCGAGGGCCAGTACCCGGAGCGTCTCGCCCCGCTGAAAGCCATGGCACAGGATAAACAGGTGCCGGATCGCGCCGCCCTCGCCCTGCTGCCCGCCACGCTGCTGCAGGAGATCCGTGAATCTGGCCGGATTGCCCAGTTCAACGGCAAGGTGCTCGATGCCCAGGGGGCTGCCAGCGAGCAGTCGCTGACCCGGGTTGGCAGTTTTGCCCTGCTGGGGAGTGACGGCTTCCTGCAACCGACAGCCGAAGGCTTGAGCCCGGTACTGGGTCTGCCCGGTAGCGTGCTCTCTGCCGTTGCGGCTTATCAGGGTCAGGAAGGGGAAGCGCTGCCGCTGGATCCTTCTCATGGCACTCTGCTGGCGATGCTGGCACAGGCGCCCACCTTCTGGCAGCAGGTACAACAAGGTGGTCAGGTCGGCGCCATTATCGTGCTGCTGGCCGCCATCGGTTTGGGTATCGCTGCGGTACGGCTGTGGAGCCTCTCCCGCGAACTGAGTCGGGTGCGCCGCCAGCTCAAGAGCGGCGAGTATCACGCCGACAACGCCCTCGGCCGGGTACTGACAGTGGCGGACAAACACCCCGAGCTGAGCATGGAGACCCTCGAGCTGCGTCTTGATGAGGCGATCCTGCAGGAGACTCCTCGCATGGAGCGCGGCATCGGCATGGTCAAGGTAATCGCGGCCATCGCCCCCATGCTGGGTCTGCTCGGTACCGTAACCGGGATGATCGGCACCTTCCAGGCCATCACCCAGTTTGGTACCGGCGATCCCAAGATCATGGCGGGCGGCATCTCCATGGCACTGGTCACCACGGTACAGGGTCTGGTGGCGGCCATTCCGCTGATCCTGGCCCACAGCCTGCTGCAATCGCGCTTCACCGAGCTCTCTAATGTGCTGGAGCAGCAAGTAGCCGGCATTCTGGCCGAGCGCGCCGAGAGCAATAACGGCGGGATGGAGCGAGCAGCATGATGCTCGACATCTGGCAACAGCTGCAGAGTTTCATGGGCCGTGGCGGCCCGGTGCTCTGGGTCATTCTGGCCCTGCTGGTGCTGATGTGGATTTTGATGATCGAGCGGTTGCTCTACCTCAATCTGGGTTTTGGCCCCCTGCAGCAACAGCTGCTCGGCCGCTGGCAGGCCCGCAGCGAGCGCCACAGTTGGCACGCCCGAGCGATCCGCAGCCGCTGGCTGGCGCAGGCGGAGCTGGAACTGAACCGTCATCTGATCTTCATCCGCACCCTGGTGGTGCTCTGCCCCATGCTGGGGCTGCTGGGCACTGTGACCGGCATGATCGGCGTATTCGATGCGTTGGCCGCGGCCAACCGCTTTAACCCGGAGAGCATGGCGGGCGGGATCTCTCGTGCCACCATCCCCACCATGGCAGGCATGGTGGTGGCGCTCTCCGGCGTGTTGTTACTCAGTCGGCTCGAGAGTCAGGCCAAGCGTGCGCTGGCCAAGACCCGGGACGGCATGCGAGAAGAGAAGGTAATGCAATGAGACGGCAATCCAAACGCCAGCGTGACGAAGTGCAGATCGACATGACTCCCATGCTGGATATCGTGTTCATCATGCTGATCTTCTTTATTGTCACCACCTCCTTCGTGCGCGAAGCCGGGCTCGAGGTGCACAGACCCCAGGCCAGTCAGGCCAAGGCGCAGAAATCCTCCAGCATCATGCTGGCGATCGGGGCTCAGGGTCAGATCTTCCTCGACCGCAAGCAGATCGATGTGGAGCGGGTGCAGGCCACCATCGCCCGTCTGCTGGCGGAGCAGCCCGATGCCAGCCTGGTGATCCAGGCCGACGAGCGAGTGCCCCATGGCAAGGTGGTGCGGGTGATGGATGAGGCCAAGGCGGCGGGTATCGCCAATATCGCCGTGGCGGTGGCGCCGAAATGAAATACAAGCTGATGAGCCTGGGGCTGGGGATCGCCCTCAGTCTGGGCATCCTGCTGTTCATGGCCACGCTGGTTGAACCGCCCCG
>NZ_CP077209.1:3370000-3442500 GCF_019047045.1 Aeromonas sp. FDAARGOS 1419 | reverse complement strand
AAACTCGGAGATAGCTGGTTCTCCCCGAAAGCTATTTAGGTAGCGCCTCGGACGAATACTACTGGGGGTAGAGCACTGTTTGGGCTAGGGGGTCATCCCGACTTACCAACCCCATGCAAACTCCGAATACCAGTAAGTAATATCCGGGAGACACACGGCGGGTGCTAACGTCCGTCGTGAAGAGGGAAACAACCCAGACCGCCGGCTAAGGTCCCAAAGTTCTGGTTAAGTGGGAAACGATGTGGGAAGGCTCAGACAGCTAGGATGTTGGCTTAGAAGCAGCCATCATTTAAAGAAAGCGTAATAGCTCACTAGTCGAGTCGGCCTGCGCGGAAGATGTAACGGGGCTCAAACCAGGCACCGAAGCCGCGGATTCACACTTATGTGTGAGTGGTAGGGGAGCGTTTCTGTAAGTCTGCGAAGGTGTATCGAGAGGTATGCTGGAGATATCAGAAGTGCGAATGCTGACGTAAGTAACGATAAAGGGGGTGAAAAGCCTCCTCGCCGGAAGACCAAGGGTTCCTGTCCAACGTTAATCGGGGCAGGGTGAGTCGACCCCTAAGGCGAGGCCGAAAGGCGTAGTCGATGGGAAGCAGGTTAATATTCCTGCACGACTTGTAATTGCGATGGGGGGACGGAGAAGGCTAGGTGGGCCAGGCGACGGTTGTCCTGGTGAAAGTGCGTAGGTGGTGTTTCTAGGCAAATCCGGAGACACAACACTGAGACACGAGACGAACGCACTACGGTGCGGAAGCCATTGATGCCCTGCTTCCAGGAAAAGCCTCTAAGCTTCAGATTACAAGTCATCGTACCCCAAACCGACACAGGTGGTCGGGTAGAGAATACCAAGGCGCTTGAGAGAACTCGGGTGAAGGAACTAGGCAAAATAGAACCGTAACTTCGGGAGAAGGTTCGCTCTTGACAGTGAAGTCCCTTGCGGATGGAGCAGTTGGGAGTCGCAGTGACCAGATGGCTGGGACTGTTTATCAAAAACACAGCACTCTGCAAACACGAAAGTGGACGTATAGGGTGTGACACCTGCCCGGTGCCGGAAGGTTAATTGATGGGGTTAGCGCAAGCGAAGCTCTTGATCGAAGCCCCGGTAAACGGCGGCCGTAACTATAACGGTCCTAAGGTAGCGAAATTCCTTGTCGGGTAAGTTCCGACCTGCACGAATGGTGTAACCATGGCCATGCTGTCTCCACCCGAGACTCAGTGAAATCGAATTCGCCGTGAAGATGCGGTGTACCCGCGGCTAGACGGAAAGACCCCGTGAACCTTTACTACAGCTTGGCACTGAACATTGAACCTACATGTGTAGGATAGGTGGGAGGCTTTGAAGGCGTGACGCCAGTTGCGCTGGAGCCGTCCTTGAAATACCACCCTTGTATGTTTGATGTTCTAACGCAGGGCCCTGAATCGGGCTCGCGGACAGTGCCTGGTGGGTAGTTTGACTGGGGCGGTCTCCTCCCAAAGAGTAACGGAGGAGCACGAAGGTTGGCTAATCCTGGTCGGACATCAGGAGGTTAGTGCAATGGCATAAGCCAGCTTAACTGCGAGACGGACAGGTCGAGCAGGTACGAAAGTAGGTCATAGTGATCCGGTGGTTCTGAATGGAAGGGCCATCGCTCAACGGATAAAAGGTACTCCGGGGATAACAGGCTGATACCGCCCAAGAGTTCATATCGACGGCGGTGTTTGGCACCTCGATGTCGGCTCATCACATCCTGGGGCTGAAGTCGGTCCCAAGGGTATGGCTGTTCGCCATTTAAAGTGGTACGCGAGCTGGGTTCAGAACGTCGTGAGACAGTTCGGTCCCTATCTGCCGTGGGCGTTGGATGATTGAAGGGAGTTGCTCCTAGTACGAGAGGACCGGAGTGAACGAACCTCTGGTGTTCGGGTTGTCACGCCAGTGGCACTGCCCGGTAGCTAAGTTCGGAATCGATAACCGCTGAAAGCATCTAAGCGGGAAGCGAGCCCTGAGATGAGTCATCCCTGACCCCTTGAGGGTCCTAAAGGGCCGTTGGAGACCACAACGTTGATAGGTGGGGTGTGTAAGCGCAGTGATGTGTTGAGCTAACCCATACTAATTACCCGTGAGGCTTAACCATACAACACCCAAGAAGTGTTCTAAGGCTTGTAGCAAATACGAACGAATTACTTACGTCAGCTTTCTCAGATTGAAGAATTTGCCTGGCGGCCATAGCGCCGTGGAACCACCTGATCCCATGCCGAACTCAGAAGTGAAACGCGGTAGCGCCGATGGTAGTGTGGCATTCGCCATGCGAGAGTAGGACACTGCCAGGCACCCAATTTCAAGATTACGCCCAGCGTGGTCTTTACCGGTTAGTGTGCTGATATGGCTCAGTCGGTAGAGCGCATCCTTGGTAAGGATGAGGTCCCCAGTTCGATTCTGGGTATCAGCACCATTAAATAGAAAGCCTCCCTGAAAAGGGAGGCTTTTTTGCATCTGTCATTTTTGTGATATCCCCTTACATTCCCTATTTCCGCAACCCCCTCTGCTTGCAGTCGACAAAGTTTATCTGCTGATTTGAGTCCTAATGTGTTACTCATTTGACTGCTATTGATGGTTTTATCCAGAGATTTAACCATGATTGATTGACGTAAAACGTTTTACGTATAAAATCCGGCGCGTTTTGCCTATTACGTGGAGAGAGAGCATGGCGCAGGATAACGAATACTGTTTGGGGGCGGTACCCGCCAAAGGGCGCAAAGGTGTGCTGTCGCTGATGCTGGTGATGCTCGGCCTGACCTTCTTCTCTGCCAGCATGTGGACCGGTGGTGCGCTGGGTACCGGCTTGGTGTTCGATGACTTCATCAAGGCGGTACTTATCGGCAACTTGTTGCTGGGTATCTACACCGCTTGTCTCGGTTATATCGGTGCCTCAACCGGCCTCTCTACCCATCTGCTGGCGCGCTACTCGTTTGGGATGAAAGGTTCCTGGCTGCCTTCGCTGCTGCTGGGCGGTACTCAGGTCGGCTGGTTTGGCGTTGGTGTGGCGATGTTTGCCCTGCCGGTGCAGAAGGCGACCGGCATAGATGTGAACTGGCTGATCGCCATTTCGGGCATGTTGATGACGGTGACCGTCTACTTCGGCATCTCCGCCCTGATGGTGCTGAGCTTTGTGGCCGTACCGGCCATTGCACTGCTTGGCGGCTACTCGGTCTGGCTGGCGGTGACCTCGACCGGTGGCATGGCTGCACTGCAGCAGGTACAACCAAGCAATCCCATCGAGTTCACCACGGCGTTGACCATGGTGGTTGGTTCCTTTATCAGTGCAGGAACCCTGACCGCCGACTTTGTTCGCTTTGGTCGCAAACCCTGGGGCACCGTCATGATTACCATGGTGGCGTTTTTTTTGGGCAACACGCTAATGTTCGTCTTCGGTGCTGCCGGTGCGGCCGTGACCGGTCAGGCCGATATCTCGGAAGTGATGCTGATGCAGGGGCTGTTGATCCCCGCCATTCTGGTGCTGGGCCTCAATATCTGGACTACCAACGACAACGCTCTCTACGCCTCCGGCCTCGGTTTTGCCAACATTACCGGTCTCAAGAGCAAGCCACTCAGCGTGATCAACGGCCTCATCGGTACGGCTTGTGCCCTCTGGCTTTACAACAACTTTGTCGGCTGGCTGGCCTTTTTGAGTACGGCAATTCCGCCGATCGGTGGCATTATCATCATGGATTTCCTGCTCAATCGTGAGCGTTACCGTCAGTTTGCCGATCAGCAGTTCGAGACGGTGCGCTGGCAGGCGCTGGTCTCCACGGCAGTCGGGGTGGCTGTCGGCAAGTGGCTGCCGGGCATAGTGCCACTCAACGCGGTATTGGGCGCCGCCTTCACCTATTTCATTCTGGTTCGCCTCACCCAGCGGCCGGTTCTGGTACAGGAAGCTAACAAATGCTGATTCAACATATTCGTTTGGCCGATCGGGAAGGGTTGTGGCAGATCCGCTGTCAGGATGGGGTCATCACCGCCATCGAACCCCATGACGAACATGCCGTCGCCGGTCGGATGCTGGACGGGGAGGGCGGTCTGGCGATGGCCCCCTTTATCGAACCCCACATTCACCTCGATACCACCCAGACGGCGGGTGAGCCGAGCTGGAACCTCTCCGGCACCCTGTTCGAGGGGATCGAGCGCTGGGCCGAGCGCAAGGCACTGTTGACCCATGAGGATGTGAAACAGCGCGCCATCCAGACGCTGAAGTGGCAGATCGCCAACGGCATCCAGTTCGTCCGTACTCACGTCGATGTCTCCGATCCCAATCTGGTGGCGCTCAAGGCGATGCTGGAGGTGCGGGAGGAGATGAAGGAGTGGGTCGAGCTGCAGATCGTTGCCTTCCCGCAGGAGGGGATCCTCTCCTACCCCAATGGCAAGGCACTGCTGGAGGAGGCGCTCAAGCTGGGGGCTGATGTAATCGGTGCTATTCCCCATTTTGAGTTCACTCGGGAATATGGGGTCGAAAGTCTGCACTACATCTTCGATCTTGCCGAGAAGTATCAGGTTCTGGTCGATGTGCACTGTGACGAAATCGATGACGAGCAGTCCCGTTTCATCGAGACGCTGGCGACCTTGGCCTACGAGCGGGGTATCGGCCATCGGGTGACGGCCAGCCACACCACTGCCATGCACTCCTACAACGGCGCTTATGCTTCCCGCCTGTTCCGTCTGCTGAAGATGGCGGACATCAACTTCGTGGCCAATCCGCTGGTGAACATTCACCTGCAGGGGCGGTTCGATACCTATCCCAAACGCCGCGGTATTACCCGGGTGAAGGAGATGCTGGAGGCGAACATCAACGTCTGCTTCGGTCACGACGACGTGTTCGATCCCTGGTATCCCATGGGCACTGCCAACATGTTGCAGGTGCTGCACATGGGGCTGCATGTCTGCCAGATCATGGGTTACGAGCAGATCAACGACGGTCTGAAGCTGATCAGCAGCCACAGCGCCCGCACCCTGAATGTGCAGGATCGCTATGGTATCGAGGTGGGCAAACCGGCCAACCTGTTGGTCCTGCCCGCCGAGAACGGCTTCGATGCGGTGCGCCGTCAGGTGCCGGTGCGTTACTCGATCCGCCACGGCAAGGTGATTGCCCAGACCCGCCCGGCCCAGACCGAGATCGTGCTGGGTCAGCCAGAGCCCATCGATTTTCGCCGCTGAGTTTTCAATCATGCTGGATGACGATTAGTTCCGCCTCTGGGCACAAGGGCCGCCATTGCGACATAATGGCGGCCTGACCCTGAGGGAGTGACACCATGCAAACCTGGTTCTATGTTGCTGCAGGGGGCGCCATCGGCGCCTGCCTTCGTTTTGGGATTGCCGAACTGATGGCCTTGCTGCTGGGGCGCCACTTTCCTTACGGGACTCTGGTGGTCAACGTGGTGGGCTCTTTCATCATGGGGGTGGCATTCGCCCTCATCAGTCATGGTCATGTGGTAGAACACCCGATGAAGCCGCTGCTGATGGTGGGGATCCTCGGTGCCCTGACCACGTTTTCTTCCTTTGCCCTCGATACGGTGGTGCTGGCTCAACATGGGGCCTATCTGAAAGCGCTGCTCAATATCGGTCTCAATCTCTTCCTCTGTCTGGCCATGGTGGTGCTGGGCATGCAGTTGGTTGCGAGCCGGGTTTAAGGTGTCCGGACGCCAGTGGCTCTGGTAAACTGGCGGCCATTCTTTGCTCTATGGGTGTTTAAGGGATGTCAGAACAAGCAACGACAACGCATTTTGGCTTTAAAACCGTGGCCGCGACCGAGAAGGAAACTCTGGTAGCAGGTGTCTTCCATTCGGTGGCAGCCAAGTATGATCTGATGAACGATCTGATGTCGTTCGGCATCCACCGCCTGTGGAAGCGCTTCACCATCGACTGTTCCGGTGTGCGCAAGGGCCAGAAGGTGCTGGATCTGGCCGGTGGTACCGGTGACTTGACCGCCAAGTTCTCCCGCATCGTCGGCGAGACCGGTCAGGTGGTGCTGGCGGATATCAACGACTCCATGCTGAAAGTGGGCCGCGACAAGCTGCGCAATCTGGGGGTCGCCAACAACGTCTCCTACGTGCAGGCCAATGCCGAGGCGCTCCCCTTCCCGGATAACCATTTCGACGTGATTACCATCGGTTTCGGCCTGCGCAACGTCACCGACAAGGACAAGGCGCTTGCCTCCATGTTCCGGGTGCTCAAGCCGGGTGGGCGTCTGCTGGTGCTGGAGTTCTCCAAGCCGGTCAGTGAAGTGATCGCCAAGCTCTATGACCTCTACTCCTTCAAACTGCTGCCGAAAATGGGCGAAATCGTCGCGAACGACAGTGAAAGCTACAAATATCTGGCAGAGTCCATCCGCATGCACCCGGATCAGCAGACCCTGGCTGGCATGATGGAAAATGTCGGTTTCGAGCAGGTGGAGTACTTCAATCTGACTCAGGGTGTGGTCGCCCTGCACCGCGGTTACAAGTTTTAAGGTTGCCTATGCCGATGGATGCCATGGTCACCGCGGTGATCGAAACCAGCCTCAACCAGTTGCTGGCGCTGGACAAACAGAGCCCGGAGCGGCTGCGCAAACTGGTGGGCAAGGTGCTCAAGCTGGAGCTGCGTGAACTCAAGCCGCTCTGGTTTGTCTTCTCCGAGCGTCGACTGGATGTGCTGGCCCAGCATGAAGGGGAGGCCGATGCGGTGCTCAGTCTCTCCCTGACCGCCCTCGGTCTGCTGAAAGACCCGTCAGCTCTGACCCGTTATATCCGCGAGGAGAAACTGGATCTGAGCGGTGATCCCCAGCTGGTACAGGCATTCAGCGTGCTGTTGGGTGAGCTGGATATCGACTGGGAGGAGGAGCTGTCGCGCTATACCGGCGACGTGCTGGCCCACACCCTGTTCAGCGGTGCCCGTCAGGCGCGTCGTCTGGTCGGCCGCGAGCTGTGCCGCACCCGCAGCCAGCTGGCGGAATATCTGACCGAAGAGGCCCGCCTAGCCCCCGGCCCGCTGGAAGTGGCGAGTTTCAACGATGACGTCGAGGTGCTGGCCCAGCAGCTCAAGGCCGTCGAACTGCGGCTGGCCCGCTTTGAACAGCAGGTGACCTGATGACCCCGAAGGAGTTCAAACGCCTCTATCGCATCATCACCATCCTGCTGGAGCAGGGCATCGACGAACTGGTGCCCGCCCGCTATCAACCCTGGCCGGGTCGTCTGGCCCGTCGCTCCCTGTTCTGGCTCAAGAACAGGCAACCGGATCTCAGCCGCGGAGCCCGCATCCGCCTCGCCTTCGAGGCTCTCGGCCCCATTTTCATCAAGTTTGGCCAGATGCTCTCGACCCGCCGCGACCTGTTGCCGCCGGACATTGCCGAGGAGCTGGCCCTGCTGCAGGACAGGGTGCCCCCCTTCTGCGGTCAGGCGGCGCGTCAGCAGATTGAGCGCAGTCTGGGTTGCCCTATCGAGACCCTGTTCGATGACTTCGACGAGACGCCGCTGGCGTCGGCCTCCATCGCGCAGGTGCATACCGCCCGGCTGAAGGAGAGTGGCCGCGAGATCGTCATCAAGGTGATCCGTCCCGACATCGAGCCGGTCATCGACGCCGATCTGCGCCTGATGCGGGCGCTGGCCCGTCTGGTGGCGCGCTTTGTGCCCCAGAGTGCGCGACTGCGCCCCATCGAGGTGGTGGAGGAGTATCGCAAGACCATCCTCGACGAGCTCAACCTGATGCGCGAAGCGGCCAACGCCATCCAGCTGCGGCGCAACTTCACCGACTCCGAGGCGCTCTATGTGCCTGAAATCATCACCGATCTCTGCCGCGAGCAGGTGCTGGTGATGGAGCGCATCTACGGCATACCGGTCTCCGATATCGCTGCGCTGGAAGCCAACGGCACCAACATGAAGCTGCTGGCCGAGCGCGGGGTGGAGGTCTTCTTCACCCAGGTGTTCCGCGACAGCTTCTTCCACGCCGATATGCACCCGGGCAACATCTTCGTCTCTTACGAACATCCGGAAAACCCGCTCTGGATCGGCATCGACTGCGGCATCGTCGGTACCCTCAATCGGGAAGACAAACGCTATCTGGCGGAGAACTTCCTCGCCTTCTTCAACCGAGACTATCGTCGGGTGGCGGAGCTGCATGTGGAGTCGGGCTGGGTACCGGCAGACACCAAGGTGGACGAGTTCGAGTTTGCCATCCGCACCGTGCTGGAGCCCATCTTCGAGAAGCCGCTCTCCGAAATTTCGTTCGGTCACGTGCTGCTCAACCTGTTCAACACCGCGCGTCGCTTCCATATGACGGTGCAGCCGCAGCTGGTGCTGCTGCAAAAGACCCTGCTCTATGTGGAAGGGTTGGGGCGCCAGCTCTACCCGCAACTCGATTTGTGGCAGACCGCCAAGCCGTTCCTCGAAAACTGGATGCACGAACAGGTCGGGCCCAAGTCGGTATTGAACGCCATCAAGGAGAAGGCGCCATTCTGGGCCGAGAAGCTGCCGGAGCTGCCGGAGCTGGTCTATGAGACTCTGCGCCAGACCCGTCATCAGCAGCGTCATTTCGACCTGATGTTTGCCGAGTTCCGCCGTCACAGCCGCCGGCAGGGGCAGGCCCGCTACCTCTTAGGAGTTGGAGCCAGCCTGCTATTGGCGGGTGTATTCTTGCTGACCCAAAAACAACACATTGAGTGGGGACAAGCCAGTCTCGCCGGTGCAGCCCTCTGCTGGCTGGTCGGCTGGTTGCGAACCCGTTCCCATTAATCAACAACCGCGCCGTCAGGCGCCTGTTCTGGAGAGAAAATCATGGGTGGTATCAGTATTTGGCAATTGTTGATCATTGCAGTCATCGTCGTGCTGCTGTTCGGTACCAAGAAACTGCGCGGCATTGGCGGTGATCTGGGCGCGGCGGTCAAAGGGTTCAAGAAAGCCCTCTCCGACGAGCCGGCTGATGCCAAGGCCGAGCAGAAAGATGCCGAGTTTCCCCCGAAACAGCTGAACGAAGCGGCCACTCAGAGCAGTGAGACCGCCAAGCAGAAAGACAAAGACCAGGCCTAAGCCATGTTCGATATCGGTTTTTGGGAGCTGGTCGTTATCGGTGTGGTAGCACTGGTGGTACTGGGGCCCGAGCGGCTGCCGGTTGCCATCCGCACGGCTACCCACTGGATCCGCCTCATTCGTTCGACCGCTAACTCGGTCAAGTCCGAGCTGGAGCAGGAGCTCAAGTTGCAAGAGCTGCATAACGACCTCAAGAAGGCCGAACAGTTGCAGATGAGCAACCTGAGCCCCGAGCTGCAGGAGTCCATCGAACAGCTCAAGGCGGCGGCCCAGTCGGTCAATCGCCCCTATCAGGTGGAGAACGAGATCCGTCCGCCACGCCCCGAGCCGGTCGCCCAGGCTGAGCCTGCCACGCCGGTTGAGCCTGCGGTGCAGCTGAGCCACGACGTGCCGCCGGTCAACAGCCAGCGGGAGAGCGAGCTGGTGCCGGTCAGCGACTCCGCAGTAAAAGGGGAGGTGAAGTCATGAGTCAGGCCGAACAACCCCTGATCAGCCATCTGGTTGAGCTGAGAACCCGCTTGCTGCGCTCCATTACCGCCATCCTCGTGGTGTTTCTGGCGCTGATCTACTTCTCCAACAACATCTACGACTTCGTGGCCCAGCCGCTGCTCAGCCAGCTGCCGGAAGGGACCAGCATGATAGCGACGGATGTGGCGACCCCCTTCCTGACGCCGATCAAGCTGACGCTGGTGGTCTCCTTCTTCGTGGCGATCCCCTATCTGCTCTATCAGGCCTGGGCTTTTATCGCCCCCGGTCTGTACCAGCACGAACGGCGCCTGATCATGCCGCTGGTGGTCTCCAGTGCCCTGCTGTTCTATGCGGGGATGGCGTTCGCCTACTACGTGGTGTTCCCGCTGGTGTTCGGTTTCTTCACCAGCACAGCACCCGCCGGGGTGACGGTGGCTACCGATATCGCCAGCTATCTGGACTTCGTACTGACCCTGTTCTTCGCGTTCGGGGTGGCGTTCGAAATTCCGGTGGCCACCATACTGCTCTGCTGGACCGGCGTGACCACACCGCAAAACCTGAAGGAGAAACGTCCCTATGTCATCGTCGGGGTGTTTGTGGTCGGCATGCTGCTGACGCCGCCTGATGTCTTCTCCCAGACCCTGCTCGCCATCCCGATGTGGGCGCTGTGGGAGATAGGTCTGTTCTTCGCCCGCTTCTACGTGAAGAAAGAGGATGAAGAGCAACAGGAACAACCGGATGTGGAGAGTTGAGGCTCTGTTCGTCACCTGTTTGCCGGACGGCGAGAGGATGACGAAGTCCGCAGGAATAGCAGAACGAGGGGAGCTTAGGCTCCCTTCCTCTTTTCATGCTCCCGTTCGAGGCGTATGGTAAGGCCCCATTCGGTAGATGGTTTTCAAATACCTGATATGTATTCCTTTTGTCTGGAACTCCTCATCCCATGATCGATATCGGTTTAAACCTGACCAGCAGCCAGTTTGCCGGCGAGCAGGCTGAGCTGGTGGCCCGCGCCCGTGCCGCCGGAGTGGAAGCGCTGATCCTGACCGGTACCGATCTGGCTGGCAGCCGCGAGAGCGCCGGGTTGGCCGCCCGCTGGCCGGGCTACTGCTTCTCCACCGCCGGGGTCCATCCCCACGATGCCAAGAGTGTCGATGAGTCGACCCTGCCCGCCCTGCGCGAGCTGGCGGCGCTGCCGCAGGTGGTGGCCATCGGCGAGTGTGGCCTCGACTACAACCGCGATTTCTCTCCCCGTCCGCTGCAGGATGCTGTGTTCGACGCCCAGCTGGCACTGGCCGCCGAGCTCGGGATGCCGGTGTTTCTCCACTGCCGCGATGCTCACGCCCGTTTCATCGAGATCTTGCGTCCCTGGCTGCCCAGACTACCGGGAGCCGTGCTGCACTGCTTCACCGGCTCCGACGAGGAGCTGGACGAGTGTCTGGCGCTGGGGCTGCATATCGGGGTGACTGGTTGGCTCTGCGACGAGCGCCGCGGCCAACTGCTGCGCGAGCAGGTGGCCCGCATTCCAGCCGGCCGCCTGATGATCGAGACCGACGCACCCTATCTGGTGCCGCGGGATCTGAAACCGCGCCCGAAACGCAACGAACCCGCTTTTTTGCCGCACATCGCCCAGGTGGTGGCGGCCTGTCGTGGTGAAGCGCCCGAGGCCTTGCTGGCCCACACCCGGGCCACCTCC
The DNA here is from genome assembly GCF_019047045.1 of Aeromonas sp. FDAARGOS 1419. Lineage (NCBI taxonomy): Bacteria > Pseudomonadati > Pseudomonadota > Gammaproteobacteria > Aeromonadales > Aeromonadaceae > Aeromonas > Aeromonas sp. FDAARGOS 1419. The sequence goes on along the minus strand of NZ_CP077209.1, from coordinate 3,431,312 downwards.
GCCGCGTTCTTCCAACTTCCTCTCCAGGAGTGATTCATGGCTACAACTCTTCCGGGCACCTTTCCGGGCCGCCGCCTGCGCCGTCTGCGCAAACATGATTTCAGCCGTCGTCTGGTGCGCGAGAACGTACTGACCGTCAACGATCTCATCTATCCGGTGTTCGTGCTGGAGGGGGAGAACCGTCGGGAAGCCGTTCCCTCCATGCCGGGGGTGGAGCGTCTCTCCATCGATCTGCTGCTGATCGAGGCTGCCGAACTGGTGGAGCTGGGTGTGCCCGCTATCGCCCTGTTCCCGGTGACCCCGCTGGAGAGCAAGAGCCTGATGGCGGAAGAGGCCTACAACCCGAACGGACTGGCCCAGCGCACCGTGCGTGCCCTCAAGGCCCGCTTCCCGGAGCTCGGGGTCATCACCGATGTGGCGCTCGATCCGTTCACCACCCACGGGCAGGATGGCATCATCGATGACGAAGGCTATGTGCTGAACGACATCACCACCGAGATCCTGATCAAGCAGGCGCTCTCTCACGCCGAGGCCGGGGTCGATATAGTCGCGCCGTCCGACATGATGGATGGCCGCATCGGTGCCATCCGCGCCGCGCTGGAAGAGAACGGCTTCATCAACACCCAGATCATGGCCTACTCCGCCAAGTACGCCTCCTGCTACTACGGCCCGTTCCGCGATGCGGTCGGTTCTGCCGGCAACCTCGGCAAGAGCAACAAGGCCACCTACCAGATGGATCCGGCCAACAGCAACGAAGCCCTGCACGAAGTGGCGCTGGATATTCAGGAAGGGGCCGACAGCGTGATGGTCAAGCCGGGCATGCCCTATCTGGACGTGATCCGTCAGGTGAAGGATCAGTTCGGCGTGCCGACCTTTGCCTATCAGGTGAGTGGCGAGTACGCCATGCACATGGCGGCGATCCAGAACGGTTGGCTGAAAGAGAAGGAGTGCATCATGGAGTCCCTGCTCTGCTTCAAGCGGGCCGGGGCCGATGGCATCCTCACTTACTTCGCCAAGCGCGTGGCGCAGTGGCTGAAGGAAGATGCCCGTTAAGCCGGGTTGAAGAGATAAACGAGAGGGGGAGCCGATGGCTCCCCCTCTGTCGTTATGGCTCTCTTTTGGTCACGAGCGGATGATTACAGCTTGATCCAGGCATCGCTCCAGTGGCTGCCGGTACCCGGTGCATAGTGGCCGGTCGAGCCGCCACACCAGCCGCTGTAGGGCCAGGGTTTGCACTCGTAGTCGCCACCGGCATTGCTGACCCGTTCGCCACTCTGATAAGCGGTGCCCGCAACATAGGTCGGGTAGCTGCCGTTACCACCGTCACTGTCACCACCCGGTGCCTGTTCCACCAACGCCAGGGTGAAGCGGCGCTCGAAGCCCTGCTTGCTCCCCTCAGCCATGCCCGCCAGCAACAGCTCGTAACTACCGGCCGCTAGGCCCGACTGTGCCAGCTGCAGGGAACCCTGACCATCGATCAGGGCGCTGCCGGTGGCGGCCGGATTGCCATCCTGCAACAGGGTCGCGGTGACGGTCACCGGGTTGGCGGTGGTCAGCGTGAGGCTGAAGTCGATCGCGCCGTTGACGATGAGATATTCGGCCGCCAGATCGGTGACGGTGAAGTCACTGCTGCTACCGGTCGTGGGCAGGATGAAGTCTCCGCTCAGGTAGGTCAGACCGGTCCAGCCGGAGCTGGTCAGCCAGTGCTTGCCATTGGTCTGATAGACGCTGGGCAACTGGGTGCACTGTTTGTTGTCATTGACGAAGCCGATACCGTAAAAGCCCGCCACATTCTTGTAGCAGAGCTGGCGACCATTCTGGTGCAGCACTGGCTGATCCAGCTTGCCCTTGTGGTGGAGTGACAGCCAGTCAAACTGGTTGATGGCCGAGACCAGCGGCACAAACTGGCCATCGGGCTGTCGATAACGGATCAGGGATCCGGCATCACAGAGCAGACCATCAGCCTGCTGTTCGACGTAGCCGTAGTACTGCTCGCCATCCTGGAAGGTGAACCGGCAGAGATTGCCTTTCTCCGACTCCTTGGGGATCCAGCCCATCAGCAGTCGCTCCTGATTGTTCAGGGCCGCCAGCTGCCCGGCACTGAAGTCGCTGCCGTTGGCTACCCAGCCTTGCGGCATGGTAGAGAATTGCATGAAGTAGTGGTCGGTATAGTACATGTGGCTGTCAGCGCGATGCTTGCGAGCCCCCTGGCTGACCGAGTTGTAGCGATAGATGTCGTTTTCCGGCTTGTGGAAACCGTTGAGATCATCGTCCAGATAGGGCAGGTCGCCCTTGCGGATATGGTAGTTGGCCATACCCGTCATCAGCGGATGCCAGCCGTGGCTGCCACGGGCAAACGCGCTCTCATGGCTGTAGGACTTCCCATCGAAGCCGTGGCCAAATTCGTGGGCAATGATGCCCCAGCCGCCGTAGTAGTGGCTGACAAAGTTAAAGGTATCGACCCCGGTGATGCCACCACTCCCCAGCCCGCCCCCCATGGCGGTGATCCCCAGGTTGAGGTAGGGGCGCTTCATCAGGCTGTGGTAGTAGTAGTCATAATCGGCCGCCGTAAAGATCCCGTTTGGCACATAGCTGTTACCGCCATTGCCGAACATCTCGTAGCCGTTCACCGCCTTGAAGTTGTACCAGACGTGTTTGAACTCCTCGGTCGAGACCATGTAGGCCAGGTTGGTGGCGATGATCAGCCACTCGCGGGCGTAGAGGGCATTGATGGGGCGCCAGGAGCCGCTGGTGTTGGTGGCGAAACGCACGTTCCAGCTTGGCTTGAGGCGTGCCAGCTTCTGGGCAAACGGATCCGAGTTGGAACTGAACCTGTGCTCGAACTGGGCGGGCAGATTGATGCTGTTGTCGAGCAGGTTGTTGAGATCAAACACACCATCGCGGCTGGCGCTGTTGAAGCGTCCCTGCTCACCAAAGGCGCTCAGTGGCAGGGTGATTTGGGCATAGGCGGGCAGGCGATCGAGCTGGCCCAGGATCAGCCACTTGTTGATACCGTTCAGGCGTGACTCGATATTGATGTCATACAGCTCTCTGGCGGCATAGTTGGTGATGCGCACCGTGTCGTTATCAAGCAGCTCGGTCTTGACCAGCGAATTGATGTTGACCGAACGCTGGGCGCGATCGATCAGCACCTCGTAGGGTTCGTCATTGCGCAGTATGTAGCTGACTGCGGCCGGCATCAGCTGATCGAAGATCAGCGGGCGAGCCGGCAACTGCTCGTCGGCCGTGAAGCTGATCTCCTTGCTCAGCAGCTGGTTGAAACCCAGGCCGTGCTCGTTGGCGGTGACAAGCGCCGAGCCCGCCAGCTGGAGATCTTTCAGCGCCGCCACGGGCTGCTGGTTGATCTCCTGGACAGTAAAGGTCGGGTTCTTGAACTGAAAGTCGTTGGCGATCAGGGTATCGGCATCATGCCACTCGATGCGGTCCTTGAAGTTCACCACCAGCCGATCGCCATCCATGTCGATTTTTTGCAGATTGCTGTCGGCGATCACCTGCTCAGGCGCCAGCGGGGTGTTGCTGGCGATGGCATCAGCCAGTTTGCGCAGGTCATAGATGTAGTAGTTTTTGCCGGCGGTGTGGGCCAGGAGATAGTCACCCACCTGATGGAGTTGCACCAGACGGTGGCTGTATTTTCCTTCAAAGGCGAGCCGACCGGCGATGGGGGTCTTGAGGCTGTTCTCCGGCGTCACATCCTGCTGGCGGTAGACCTTGATCTCGCTCAGCGCATCGGCCACCAGCACGTAATCCTGATTGGCAAAGACGGCCTGGGCGCGGTGCAGGCTGTTGCTGCCGGAATCCCGACCGGTTCCCAGGGTGGTGACATGGCGATGTTCATCGGCCAGATCGAAGATATCGACCCGGTGCGAGTAGCGCGAGACCACGTAGAGCAGGTTGTTGCGGACAAACAGTTCACTGATCTGGTTGTAGGCCGTGGCACTGCCGGTTTCGGTGCCGCGGATCTCGCCAATCTGCTGGCGGCTCGGGATATCGATAATGGCCACATGGCCCGGATTGCCGTTCTGGCTGACATAGAGCCGATCCTGATAGCGCTCGACCGCCGTGATCAGGCTGGCGTCCAGCCCCAGCTGGTCGGCCGCCAGCTCCTCGCCTTTGTCCAGATATTGCAGCGAGGTGGCAAACGAGTTGACGCTGCAGGAGCTGGTCTCCATCACCACCCGGGTGCGTTCGCCATTCTGGATCTGGCCGTGGGGGAAGTACTCCAGCAGACAGCCGTTGCCGTAGTCATAGTTGCCAAAGCGTTTGTTGACCGCTACGACCCCACCGTCGTACCAGGTCAGCTCCCACTCCTCATCGAAGAAATCAAAGACGTTACGAATGGCTGTTTCGTCGAAAAAGTGGGGTTTGGGCAGATCGAACAGAATGTGGTTATCCGCCGTCAGCGGGTAGAGCAGGCCATTGATGGCAAGGTGGCGCTTGCCATCCTTGATGATCACGTTCTGCTCGTCAGCCGCACTCTGATGCAGCGCGGCGAGGCGCGCCGTCATTTGCTCGTAGTGCTCCTGATAGGTTTGTTTGAAATAGGCTTGTTCGCGCTCATCGGCCACGACATGGGCCGACAGCAGCAAACCGAGCAGGGTGGCAAGCTTGGTGGTTCTTGGCATGGTGATTTCCTTATCTTGGTTGTTGTTGGATGTTTTTTGGTGCTTGGCAAGCATGTAAAAGAGAGGGGCTAACCCGTCCGGGTCAGAGCATCCTGCCCATCGGCGGTGTGGCCGACGGGCAGGATATGGGCGGGGGCCTGTCGGCCCCCGTTAGTGGTTGGGGCAAGGTCAGAGCTTGATCCAGGCATTGCTCCAGGCAGAGCCGGTACCCGGCGCATAGTGGCTGGTCGAGCCTCCACACCAGCCGCTGTAGGGCCAGGGTTTGCACTCGTAGTTGCCACCGGCATTGCTAACCCGATCACCAGCCTGATAGCCGGTGTTGGGAGCGTAGGCCGGGTAGTCACCTTCGCCACCGCCGCTGTTCTCTTCGGTCAGCGCAACCGTGAAGCGCTGTACCACCGGCTGCTGGCCATCTGCCAGGCCGGTGATGACCACGTCGTAGCTACCGTCGGTGACATTGCTGCCCTGCAGCATCAGGGTGCTGGTGCCGTTCACCTGGCTGCTGGTGGTACCGTGGCTGTGGCCGCTCTGCTCCAGAGTCGCGGTGATCTGTACCGGGTTGGCGGTGGTCAGGTTGAAGCGGATGCTGACCTGACCGTTGACTATGGTGTACTCGCTCGCCATGGCGCTGACGGTGAAGTCGCTGCTGCCTTCGGCGGGTGGCGTTGTGCCGCCGCAATCGCTGTCGCCCTGTACGCGCCAGACGCCCCAGTCACCCGTGGTGCCCGGCTCTTCGTTCTGGGTCCACCAGCCTGCCAGCCAGTTCTTGCCGTTGTGGCTGACGATGTCGCCGCCCACGTAGACCTTCTTGGCATCCCAGCTGTTTTCACAGACGGCGCCCTGCTCCCTGACGGTCACGTTGCGCTGCTGGGTTACCTGCTGACCGGCGCTGTCGCTCACCTGATAGGTGAGGGTGTAGCGGCCGACCTTGCTGCTGTCGACGTTGCCGCTGACCTTGATTTGGGCGGTCAGGTCGCCATCTTCTTCATCATGGGCGCTGACGCCAGCGATCGGATCGAAAGCGGTACCCAGTTCCAGCGTGGTATCGGTGACACCGCTGAACACCGGCTTCATGCTGTAGACCTCGATGGTACGTACCTGCTCGGTGACGTTGTTGTCGCGATCGCTCACCTTGTAGGTGAGGGGGTAGAGGCCGATGCGCTGGCTGTCTACCGAGCCTTCCACCTGGATTTGGCCAGTCAGGTCGCCATCTTCCTTGTCGTTGGCGCTGACACCGGCCAGCGGATCAAAGGCGGTACCCTGCTTGATGCGGGTATCGCTCAGGCCGCTGAACACCGGCTTGCCGTTGTCGACCGGGGGCGTGATCTCCTGATCGTGGATGAAGGGGCCGTAGCTCTTGATGAAGGATTCGTTGTAGGACTGACCGGCGGCGTTGCGGCCCATGTCCCAGTTGATGGACCAGGTCATCACGCCGCGCAGCGGTTGCCCCTCGCTCTTCAGGCGGTTGAAGGCGTTGTAGAGCTTCTGCGGATCCTGCACATAGCCGGTGGCGGCGGCGTCGATGTTGGTCGGAATGCCAAACACCAGCTTGTCATGGGGGATCTTGTAGAAGCCGCGGGTTCCGTTGCTCAGCGAATCCGCCATGTAGTAGATGAACTCTTCTTTCAGGGCATCGTTGTTCTGGGCAATCCAGCCGATGCCATCGATGTAGATACCGTCACCACCCTGGTTGTAGAACTGGGGGTTGATCCAGTCGTAGTAGCCTTCCAGATTGCGGATATAGGGGATGTAGGCGCCAGTCTGGGTCAGATAGGGGAACTCCGGCGCCATGGTGATGAGGAAGTTTTTCCCCTGGGCGCGATAGTGATCCTTGACCAGACGCAGGGCCGCCGGGATCACGGTCTGGTTGTCGGCGGCAGTGATGGCGGCCTGTTCCAGATCGATATCCAGCCCGTCGAAGCCATAGGTCTCCACCAGACGGATGATCTCGTCGGCAAAGGACTGCTCCTGACCCTTGCGCAGCTCGATGTGCGCATCGGCACCGCCCAGCGCCAGCAGCACGGCACGGCCCTGACGGTTCAGTTCGGCAATCTGCTCGATAAACTGGCTTTCGCTCATGCCGATGGCCGGGTCGAGTTTGAAGGTGGGGATGGGATCGCTGCCATAGACCTTCATGAAGGAGACATCGACCACGTTGTATTGCGGGTTGACCTGATCGAGCTTGACGCAGGGGGCGATACCGCCCTTGTAGCCCGAGCCGTCACACCAGTTGTGCCAATAGCCGACCACTACGCCGGACTGGGGGTTGACCATCGCCTGACCGGCACTGGTGGCATATGCCATGGGGGCGCCCATGCCGAGCAGGCAGCCAAGCAGGGATAATTTGAGTTTGTTCATCGTCTCTCCGTACGGTGCAAATGGGGCGTCGGTTGTGACCGGACGTCCCCGGGGGCAGCCCCGCTGTCATAGGTGTTTTCCCTTAGACCGGTGGCTTTGCGTCGCGCCCTTTCGGGTCACTTTGCCTTTTTCACCCGATTTCTGTGCAGCACAGAGAATCAAGTGACCTGCATGGCAGGTTGCCTATGATAGATGCTTGAAAATAAATTAATCAATAGTTGGTTTTGATTCTAATTGACTGAAAAATATTGATAATTTGTTACAGCTACCACATTTTGTCCGTTTCCATGATTGAGCATGACGGTACTTGGCTGGCAGCTGTGGCGCCGGTAAATGGCGACTTTTTGCCCCTTGAAAGTAGCGGTAAGAGCCAAAAAAGGCCCACAGATTCATTCTGTTACTGGCTGTTGATAGCAAAACTGCAGCAACGGCAGAGATCCGGGTCGCAATGGCTGGAAAAGTACAGGGTTGCGGCGGATTCCCGCTTGATTATTGCGTGGCTTGGCCACATGTTAGAAAGCCATACAGAGCTGCTAAAGCGGTCTGTTCAAGACCAAACAAGAGGTAACCGGGATGAATAACCCTTTGCTGACAATGGATTCGCTGCCCCCTTTCAGCCAGATCAAGCCGGAGCAGGTTCAGCCTGCCGTGATTCAGGCGATTGCTGACTGCAAGCAGAAGATCAGCGATGTGCTGGCCCAGCGTGATCCCCATACCTGGGATAGCCTGATTGCCCCGCTGGAAGAGGTAAATGACCGTCTGTCACGGATCTGGTCACCGGTCAGCCACCTCAACTCCGTACTCAACAGCGAAGCACTGCGCGAGGCCCATGACGCCTGCCTGCCGCTGCTCTCCGAATTCCAGACCTATGTCGGTCAGCATGAAGGGCTCTATCAGGCCTATCTGGCCCTCTCCCAGAGCGATGATTTCCCGCTGCTCAGCGGCGCCCAGCGCAAGGAGATCCAGAATACCCTGCGTGACTTCCGCCTCTCCGGCATCGGTCTGCCTGCCGAGGCGCAGCAGCGTTACGGCGAAATTCAGGCCCGCCTCTCCGAGCTGGCCTCCCGTTTCAGCAACAACGTGCTGGATGCGACCCAGGGCTGGCACAAGCTGGTGGCCGATGAAGCCGAACTGGCCGGTCTGCCCGACAGTGTGCGTGCCGCTGCCCGTCAGATGGCTGAACTTAAAGGCAAAGAGGGGTGGCTGTTCACGCTGGATATCCCTTCCTACCTGCCGGTGATGATGTACGCGGACAACCGCGAACTGCGCGCCGAGATGTATGAGGCCTTCACCACCCGCGCCTCCGATCAGGGCCCCAATGCGGGTAAGTGGGACAACTCCGCCATCATGAGCGAGCTGCTCACCCTGCGCCGCGAACTGGCCCAGCTGCTGGGCTTTGCCAACTATGCCGAGCTCTCCCTGGCCACCAAGATGGCGGACAAGACCGAACAGGTGGTGAGCTTCCTCACCGATCTGGCGGCCAAATCCCTGCCGCAAGGCAAGGCCGAGCTGGAGGAGATCCGCGCCTTCGCCGCCGAGCAGCATGGTCAGAGCGAGCTGGCAGCCTGGGATCTCGCTTACTACGCCGAGAAGCTCAAGCAGCACAAGTTCTCCATCTCCGATGAGCAGCTGCGCCCCTACTTCCCCGCCAGCAAGGTGGTGAAGGGGTTGTTCGAAGTGGTGAAGCGGGTGTTCGGCATGAAGGTGCGCGAGCGCCTCGGCATCGACACCTGGCACCCGGACGTGCGCTTCTACGACATCTTCGATGCCGACGACGAGCTGCGCGGCAGCTTCTATCTCGACCTCTACGCCCGCGAGCACAAGCAGGGCGGGGCCTGGATGGATGTCTGTCTGGGTCGTCGCTACCGTCAGGATGGTTCACTGCAAAAACCGGTGGCCTACCTGACCTGCAACTTCAACGGCCCGGTGGATGGCAAGCCAGCACTGTTCACCCATAACGAAGTGGTCACCCTGTTCCATGAGTTTGGCCACGGCATCCACCACATGCTGACCCGTATCGACGTGGCCGGCGTGGCCGGTATCAACGGCGTGGCGTGGGATGCGGTGGAGCTGCCGAGCCAGTTCCTGGAGAACTGGTGCTGGGAGTCCGAGGCGCTGGCCTTTATCTCCGGCCACTACGAGACCGGCGAGCCGCTGCCTGCCGATCTGCTGGAGAAGATGCTGACCGCCCGCAACTTCCAGGCGGCGATGCAGATGCTGCGCCAGCTGGAGTTCGCCCTGTTCGACTTCCGCCTGCATCAGGAGTTTGATCCGGCCAATCCGGCACAGCTCCCGGCGCTGCTGGGCGAGGTGCGTAGTCAGGTAGCAGTGATGACACCACCGGCGTTCAACCGCTTCCAGCACAGCTTCTCCCACATCTTCGCGGGCGGCTATGCGGCGGGCTACTACAGCTACAAGTGGGCCGAGGTGCTCTCTGCCGATGCCTTCTCCCGCTTCGAGGAGGAGGGGATCTTCAACCCGGCCACCGGCCAATCTTTCCTGAAGAATATTCTGGAGAAGGGTGGCTCGAAGGAGCCGATGGAGCTGTTCCGAGCCTTCCGTGGTCGTGAGCCCAAGGTGGATGCGCTGTTGCGACACAGCGGGATCGCTGCCTGAGATTCCTGGCCCGCAGCCTGTGTGAGCTTCAAGCAGGTACACTGTTTTGCGGCATAGTGGGATCGAGTCGTGATTTCTGCGACAAAAAGGGACCTTTTGGTCCCTTTTTTCAAGGCTTTTTAATATCTTGCTGATTGCATATTTGCACTGCTCACGGCTCTTCAGTAGAGTCGTGTTCTAACCTTCAAGGAGAGAAAGCCACTTGCCATGAGGCGAGCACTCGATTCCGTCTATCAAATCATCTCCAGTCTGGCTCATTCGAGCGGCCAGGGATATTTCGATACCTTTGTGAGTGAAATCGCCGCTGCTGTGATGGCTGATGTCGTCCTGATCGCCAGCAGGGAATCAAATGCTTCCCACCTGACGGTTCAGGCTGCCCATCCCTCCTCTCTTGACCCCGATACCCTGACGCTGCCAATCACTGATTCTCCCGATGCCATTACCTGGCAGGAGGGGGAAGCCTGGTTCAGCGATCGTCTGTTGCAGCTGTTCCCCGCGATGCCGCTTGCCGATGTGTGGCAGGCCCAGGCCTACGCCGGGATCGCCCTCAAGGATGCGGATGGCGAAACCATAGGTATCTGCTGCCTGCTCTATCGTCAGCCGCAGGCCAATATGACCAAGGTGATGGGGCTGCTCCGGTTGCTGGGGCCGCTGGCCGGTCGCGAACTGGCGTTGATGCTGCAACGCCAGCTGCCGCAACTCTTGCCTGATACCCCTCATGTGTTGCAGAGCATGCTGTTTCAGGCCCCGGTGGGGATCGGCAAGCTCGATCTCACCGGCCGCATTCTCTGGGCCAACCCGGCCATCGAGAAGATGCTGGGTTATCCCCTCGACGAGCTGCTTCATCGCTCCATCTCCGATATCAATCACCCGGAGGATTGGCAGCGCAGCCTTGAGTGCTACGAAGAGATCCGGCGCGGCGAGCGCAGCAGTTTCACCCAGGAGAAGCGCTACTTCTGCAAGGGGGGCGAGATCCTGTGGGGGCGGGTAACGGTCACCCTGATCCGCGACGAGCAGCAGCAGCCGGACTACCTGATGGTGCTGCTGGAGAATATCGATCCCCTCAAGCGCCATGCGGAGCAGCTCAAGCTCTCTCACCGGGTCTACGACAATCTCTCCGAGGCGATTCTGGTGTGCGATGCCGACAGCCGCATCATCTCGGTCAACCCGGCCTTCGAGCAGATCACTGGCTACAGCAGCGACGAGGTGCGGGGCCAACGTCCCAGCATGCTCAAGTCCGGGCTGCACGATCAGACCTTCTATGCCGACATGTACCACGCGCTGGAGCGGGTGGGGGTGTGGCGTGGCGAGGTGTGGAACAAGCGCAAGAACGGCAAGCTCTATCCGCAGCAGCTGATGATCAGCACCCTGCGCGAAGCCGGCAAAATCCAGCAATATATCGCCATTTTCAGCGATCTTTCCCAGACCAAGGTGGCCGAGCAGAAGATCGCGACCCAGGCCAACTACGACAACCTCACCAGCCTGCCCAACCGCTGGCTGTTTGGCCGCTGCCTCACCCGCTTCTGCGAGCGGGGCGAGCGCTTCGCGCTCATGGTGCTCGACCTCAACAACTTCAAGGCGGTCAACAACAGCATGGATCACCATGCTGGCGATGCCCTGCTGCGGGAGGTCTCGGATCGACTGGTGAGCCGGGTGCGCACCGAAGATCTGGTGGCCCGCATCGGTGGCGACGAGTTCGCGTTCCTGGTGCCCGGCATCGTCACCCGCCGTCAGGCCGAGGTGTTTGCCAAGCAGGTGATCGGCAGCTTTGCCCGCCCCTTCATGCTGGCCAACCAGCATCTCTATGTGACCGCGACCATCGGCATGACTCTCTGTCCGGTCGATGGCAGCGAGAGCGACGAGCTGCTGCGCAATGCCGAACAGGCGCTGTTTGCGGCCAAGCGACAGGGACGGTTGCTCGGTGCCTACTGCTCATCCATGCGAGAAGAGGTACGCCAGCGCCACCAGATGCAGCAGGATTTGGCCGAAGCGATCAAGCTGGAGCAGCTGACCATGGCCTACCAGCCGATCTGGGACAATCGCAGCGGACGGGTCGCCAAGCTGGAGGCGCTGGTGCGCTGGTATCACCCCCACTGGGGGCAGGTATCCCCTGCCGAGTTCATTCCGCTGGCGGAAGAGGCGGGGTTGATTCAGGGGCTGGGTGCGCTGGTATTGTGGCAGTCTTGCCGGGATCTGGCGCGATTGCAGCAGTCCGGCTTCCCTGATCTGCAGATGTCGATCAACCGTTCCACCATGGAGTTCCAGACCATCGACCCCGAGGCGAGCGAGTGGCTCAAGGTGATCCAGCACTTCGGGCTCGATCCTGCCGACATCGTCATCGAAATCACCGAATCTCTGCTGATGGAGAGCAGTGATCAGCACAGGGTGCGGATCGATGCCCTGCGCGAGGCGGGCTGCAAGCTGGCCATCGACGATTTCGGTACCGGCTACTCGGCCCTCAACTATCTGCGCACCTTCCCGGTAGATCTGGTCAAGATCGACCGCTCCTTCGTGCGCCATATCCCCTTCAACGAGCAGGATCGGATGCTGCTCGACGGCATCATCAACATAGTGCACAACCTCGGCATGCAGGTGGTGATCGAGGGGGTAGAGACCCGCGAGCAGCTCAACTTCCTCTGCCAGAAAGGGTGTGCCTTCACCCAGGGTTATCTGCTCAGCCGCCCGCTGGCCTATGACGATCTCACCGAATATCTGCAGCTCAATGACAAAGGAATGTTTCTGCAGATCAGCTAGTGGCGCTTACTCCTTCGATGTCATCTGTTCCTGTTTTGTTTTCAATGTCCGGTAATCCTCGCCGAGATAGCGCAGATAGATGCGATCCAGTACTCCCTCATCCTGCATCTGTTGCAGCGCCTTGTTGTAGGCAGGCAGCAGGTCAGCCTTCTGTTTGCCAAAACAGAGGTAGAGTGGCGTCGAATCGATAAAGGGGGTGAGGGCGCGGATCCTGACGTCCTGCTCTCTCGACAGAATGGGGGCAGAGAAGTAGTCCAGGATGATCATATCGACCCGGCTCTTTTCCAGCATCAGTAGCAGCTGTTTGTCGGAGTGAACCTTGATGGGTTCCCAGCCGGCGAAGTTCCTGATCTTGGCCGTGTAGTCATACCCCCTGACCATTCCTACTTTCAGCCCCTTGGCCATCTCCCACGAGAAGTTCTGTAACGGACTGTCGGTACGCACATAGGCGGCCAGAGGATAGAAGGCGGTGGCAAGGTCAGAGTGATAGCAACCGGGGAGAGGGGCGTTGTCGAGAATGCCATCCGCCAGCTGGGTGCTGACATATTGCTCGCAGCGCCCCCAAGGCAGTTCAAGCAGGGTGAGGTTCATGCCAAGGCGGCGCGCCACCTCTTGATGGATCTCCACCGAAATGCCCTCTTTCAGGTTGCCCTGTTCGGCATAGGAAAAGGGAGGCCAGTCTACGCCGCAGACCTTCAGGTTTGTGCCGCTCTGGGCGGCGAGGAGCAGGGCAATGAACAGGTTCATGGGATTTCCTCCCTACAGCGACTTGAAGGGGCTGTGGTACACTCGGTTCACTGAACTTAGAACGCATCCAAAGACCATGCAAATCCTCCTCGAAGACCCCGCCAAGGCCGCGCAGGCAGACGCGCTGGCCAGCCAGCTTGCCCAGATAGACCTTCCCCAGTTTGCTCTGGTATTTACCCCGGAGCGGCTGGAGCTGCGCAAGCTGGATGAGCCCAAGCTGGGGGCTGTCTACGTGGATTTCGTCGAAGGAGCCGTCGCCCATCGCCGCAAGTTTGGCGGCGGTCGCGGTCAGTCCATTGCCAAGGCGGTGGGGCTCAAGTCGGGGGCGACTCCGACCGTGGTCGATGCCACGGCCGGGCTGGGGCGTGATGCCTTCGTGCTCGCCTCCCTCGGTTGCAAGGTGACCCTGATCGAACGCAGCCCTGTGGTGGCTGCTCTGTTGCAGGATGGGCTGGCGCGGGCGGCACAGGATCCCGAGATTGGCCCCTGGGTCAGCGAGCGGATGCACCTGCTGCAAGGCCCGGCGGTGGACAATCTGCTGGCGCTGCCGGAGCGGCCCGAGGTGATCTACCTCGACCCCATGTTCCCGCACAAGCAGAAGTCGGCGCTGGTGAAAAAAGAGATGCGGGTGTTTCAGTCGCTGGTGGGACCGGATCTTGATGCTGATGCTCTGCTGCCAGCTGCGCTTCAAATGGCAGAGAAGCGGGTGGTGGTGAAACGACCCGACTACGCCGGCTGGCTCAATGAACAGAAGCCGAGCATGGCCATCGAAACCAAGAGCAACCGCTTCGATGTCTATGTGATGGCGGCGCTGGCGGCGAGTTAACGGTCGGTGCGAGTCGCAGATGCAAAAAAGGAGGGCCAACGTCATGTTGGCCCTCCTTTTTCGTATTGGATTCAGTTGGTTGGCGCGAAGCGGATCAGCTTATCTTCCCCTTGCCAGTTCAGGCGCAGGGTCGCCAGTTCTGCCAGACTGAGCCGCTCGCCACTGTGCAGCAGCAGATACTCGACCCCTTCGCTGGCTTCGATGGTGCGGATCTTGTCATCCCATTGGCGATCATCGCGGCTGGTGAGGGTCACCGGCAGTTGCCAGCTGGCAGCAATTTCGAGCCAGTCGTAGAGATCGCAGCTGATGGGTTGATAATCCGGCATGATCGGCTCCAAAACAGGCTAGTTGCTGAGTCAGGCTTCCTGTACGCGGGTCGGCCAGCCCATCTTCTGCTGGCGTTCCACTTCAAAGCGCAGCTCGCTGGCGCGCAGGTAGTGTTCATCCATCCAGCCCTTGGGCAGGGTCAGGGTCAATGACTCCTCTTCTGCCTGCAGGGTGAAGCTGGGCACTGTGCCCTGGGTGCGGCGCATGCAGAGGATCAGCGCGATGCGCAGGATACGGGCCAGCCGGATCGCCTGACGACCGGTGACGGCACCCTGTTTCTCCAGCGGTTCCAGCTTGAATTCGTCCCGCTGGTTGAACAGCAGGGCCGACAACAGCTTCTTTTGCGCAGGGGTAAAGCCCGGCATGTCGATGTTGTCGATGATGTAGGCGGCGTGTTGCGGCGCCTTCTTGTACTCGATACAGAGGCCGATCTCGTGCAGCAGGGCGGCATAACGCAAAATCGGGCGACCGTAGCGTTTGGAGAGTCGCCAGGCCGGTTGCAGCTGGTTGAACGCCTCGACGGCGGTATCGCGCACCCGTTCGGCGTGCTCTTTATCCAGCTGATAGCGGCTGATCAGGCTGTCGGCGGTACGATCCCGGGCATCACAGTCGTGATTGTTGCCAAGCAGACCGTAGATCAGTCCTTCACGCAGGGCGCCACCCGCGAGGGTCATGCTCTCGATATCGAGGGTTTCGAAGATGGCGATCAGGATGGCGAGGCCGGAGGGGAACACGGTCAGCCGCTCGGCCGCCAGCCCTTCCAGTTGCAGCCGGTCGAGCTTGCCGCAGGCGATGGCCTGACCCATCAGCTCCTGCAGTTTCGGCAGGGTGACCCGCTCGCTCTTCCCTTGCGCCAGCATGATCTCTTGCAGCGCCTGTACCGTGCCGGAGGCGCCGACGCAGGTGCGCCAGCCGAGGGCGCGATAATCTTCCGCCACCTTCTCCAGCACCGCCTTGGCGGCAGCAATCGCCTGCTCGAAACGGGCTTCGGAGAGCTCACCATCACCAAAGTGATTGTTGAGCCAGGTGACGCAGCCCATGTGCAGGCTGTTGAGCAGTTTTGCTTCGCTATGTTCGCCGATCACCAGTTCGGTGCTGGCACCGCCGATGTCGATCACCAGCCGGTTGCCTTCCCCGGCGGAGGTCCAGGAGACCCCTTCATAGATGGTCTTGGCCTCTTCCTCGCCCGAGATGATCTCGATGCTGTGGTTGAGTACCCGTTCCGCTTCGCTGAGGAACTCGTCGACGTTGGTGGCAAGCCGCAAGGTTGCGGTGCCCACCACCCGGATGTTGTCGGCCGGAATGTCCTGCAACTGTTCGGAGAAGAGACGCAAACAGTCCCAGCCTCGCTCCATGGCGGCACGGCTGAGACGAAATTCCGGATCGAGCCCGGCTGCGAGGCGAACCTTGCGCTTGACCTTGGCGACGGTGCGCAGGGCACCGGCGACCTCGCGCACCACCAGCATATGAAAGCTGTTGGAGCCGAGGTCGATAGCGGCATAGAGAGGCGAGTTGTGCAACGGGCCTGTCCTTAGCTCTTGCGCGGCGGACGACGACGGTTGTTGCTGTTGCCACCGCCCTGACGATCCCGCATGTTGCGGTTCACCGGCTGACGGTTGCGGAACACCCGTTTCGGCGGGGTCACGTCATCCAGCAGCGCTTCACGGTCGTACTTGCTGACCGGAATGGCGTGGTGGATGTACTCCTCGATGGCCGGCAGGTTGAAGGCATAGTCTTCACAGGCCAGGCTGATGGAGTGACCGCTCTTGCCGGCACGACCGGTACGACCGATACGGTGTACATAGTCTTCGGCGTCGTCGGGCAGGTCATAGTTGAAGACGTGGGTCACGTCAGGGATGTGCAGACCACGGGCGGCCACGTCGGTGGCGACCAGAATATCGAGCGCACCCTTGGTGAAATCCTCGAGGATCTTCATCCGCTTTTTCTGCGGCACGTCACCGGTCAGCAGACCGACGCGGTGGCCGTCGTTTTCCAGCCAGGCATGGACGTCTTCACAGACATGCTTGGTGTTGGCGAAGACGATCGCTTTTTCCGGCCACTCCTCTTCCATCAGGGAGAGCAGCAGCAACATCTTGTCTTCGTTGGAGGGGTAGAACAGCTCTTCCTTGATCCGCACGCCGGTCATCTGCTCAGGCTCTACCTGCACATGTTCCGGATGGTTCATGTGTTCGTAGGCCAGCTCTTGCACGCGCAGGGAGAGGGTGGCTGAGAACAGCATGCTCAGACGCTCGGTCGCGGGCGGCATGCGGCGGAACAGGAAGCGGATGTCCTTGATGAAGCCCAGATCGAACATGCGATCCGCTTCGTCCAGAACCACGACCTGAATGTTGCTCAGATCGATCACCTTGGACTTGAAGTAGTCGATGATGCGGCCGGTGGTGCCGATCAGGATGTCGACACCTTGCTCCAGCACGGCCAGCTGCTTATCGTAACCTTCGCCACCGTAGGCGAGGCCGAGTTTCAGGCCGGTAGAGGCGGCGATGCTGTCGGCATCGTTATAGATCTGTACTGCCAGTTCCCGGGTGGGTGCCATGATGATGGCTCTGGGTTGATTAACCAGACGGGGCTTGGTCAGCGGGTGAGTCAGCAAATAGTTGAATGTCGCAGCCAGGAAGGCAATGGTCTTGCCGGTTCCTGTCTGGGCCTGACCGGCGAGGTCATGACCTTCTACCAGCAGTGGCAGAGACAGTGCCTGGATGGGCGTGCAATAGTGAAATCCCTTTGATTCCAGACCAGCCAGAACTTCGGGTTCGAGGCCCATTTGGGCGAATTTGTCGGTCGTTAAGTGTGTTTTGCTCATGGCGGTAGGTTATCAGGTTAGGCTTGCAATAATAAACAGGATCATTTCAAATAGGGCAACTATTGCCTTTGTTGATATGTCAATAAAGCCTTAATTACTGACTGGAGTTGGAGATGAGTGACAAGATTGTTCAGCTGAGCGATGCCAGCTTCGAGGCAGATGTAATCAAAGCCGATGGCGCCGTTCTGGTCGACTTCTGGGCCGAGTGGTGTGGTCCGTGCAAGATGATTGCCCCGATCCTGGAAGAAGTTGCCCAAGAGTACGAAGGTCGCGTGACCGTAGCCAAACTGAACATCGACCATAACTCTGATACTCCGCCCAAGTACGGCATTCGTGGTATCCCGACCCTCTTGCTGTTCAAGAATGGCGAAGTGGCAGCGACCAAGGTCGGTGCACTGTCCAAGACTCAGCTGAAAGAGTTCCTGGACGGCAACCTGTAATAATTAAAGAGGAGCGCATTGCAATAATGCGCTCCTTCTGTTTTATCACCTAGACGCTCATCCCGATTGGTGCTAGTTTATCGCTCGTTTGCTAACCTTTTTGCCTGACTCTTTGCTAACCACAGCCTGGCAATCAAATCCGATCAGCATCAATCCAGCAGACTGTCTCCTCATTTCAATCCTTGCTTACAGACTTTCACCACTATGAATCTGACTGAATTAAAGAACACTCCTGTGTCCGAGCTGGTCAAGCTTGGCGAATCCATGGGGTTGGAAAATCTGGCTCGGGCGCACAAGAAAGATATTATTTTTGCAATCCTCAAGGCGCACGCCAAGGGTGGTGAAGATATCTTTGGCGACGGTGTGCTGGAAATCCTGACCGATGGTTTCGGCTTCCTGCGCAGTGCAGACGGCTCCTATCTGGCAGGCCCTGACGATATCTACGTCTCCCCGAGCCAGATCCGCCGCTTCAACCTGCGTACCGGCGATACCATCTCCGGCAAGATCCGGCCACCGAAAGAGGGCGAACGCTACTTCGCACTGCTCAAGGTCAATGAGGTCAACTACGACCGTCCGGAAAACTCCCGCAACAAGATCCTGTTTGAAAACCTTACCCCCCTGCATGCCAACGAACGTCTGCGTATGGAACGGGGTAATGGCTCTACTGAAGATATCACCGCCCGTGTACTGGATCTGGCTTCCCCCATCGGTAAAGGCCAGCGTGGCCTGATCGTGGCGCCGCCCAAGGCCGGTAAGACCATGCTGCTGCAGAACATCGCCCAGAGCATCGCCTACAACCACCCGGACTGTGAACTGATCGTTCTGCTGATCGACGAGCGTCCGGAAGAAGTGACCGAGATGCAGCGCATGGTAAAAGGTGAAGTGATCGCTTCCACCTTTGACGAACCTGCTTCCCGTCACGTTCAGGTTGCCGAAATGGTGATCGAGAAGGCCAAGCGTCTGGTCGAGCATAAGAAAGATGTGGTGATCCTGCTGGACTCCATCACCCGTCTGGCCCGTGCCTACAACACCGTTATCCCGTCATCCGGCAAGGTACTGACCGGTGGTGTGGATGCCAACGCCCTGCACCGTCCCAAGCGCTTCTTTGGCGCCGCGCGTAATGTTGAAGAGGGCGGCAGCCTGACCATCATCGCCACCGCGCTGATCGATACCGGCTCCAAGATGGACGAGGTTATCTACGAAGAGTTCAAGGGTACCGGCAACATGGAACTGCACCTCTCGCGCAAGATTGCCGAGAAACGTGTCTATCCGGCCATTGACATCACCCGCTCAGGTACTCGTAAAGAAGAGCTGCTCACCTCAGGTGACGAGCTGCAGAAGATGTGGATCCTGCGCAAGATTGTCCACCCGATGGGCGAGATCGACGGTATCGAGTTCCTCATCGACAAGCTGGCGATGACCAAGACCAACGATGAGTTCTTCGACGCCATGCGGCGCCAGCAGAAGTAAGTCCGGTCAGAAAATGACAAAACCGCGGCCAAGGTCGCGGTTTTTGTTTATCTGTTTTCCGGTCGCCCTAGTAGTATGAGATCCCGATGTCACATGGATGGAGACGTCATGAAGCCTGTTTTCTGGTTATTGCTGGGGTTGCTGAGTGCAATGCCAGCCTGCGCGCAGAGTGCTCCGATCGCGGTGACAGCCGAGACGTTGCAGACTCACCAGCGCTATCTGGCGGGCCGTCTGAACGAGGGGCAATTCGCAGCCATCGACTCCCTGCTGGCGACCCTGAGTCGCGAGCGGCGGGAGTTTCTGCTGTTGCAGCTGCTGCGGGATATTCCCGCTACCACTCCTGCATCCCCTGCGTTGCAACAGTGGGTCGAGGCTCAGGCCGACAAGGCACCCGAGTGGCTCATGGAGCAGCAGGTCGACGGTTTTCTGGTGCAGCAACCTGTCTATGATTTTGCCGCGCAGGCCCGTCAGCTGCTGGGGGAGTGGCAGCTGCAATCACTGATGCAGCGCTATCGGCAGCAGCTTGCCCAGGGCAGCTTCCAGCTAAAGTCCATCTACTACAGCAGTAACCCCGATCTCGCCACGCAGCAGCAAGCCCTGTTGCTGGCCCTCGACACCTTGCCGCAACCGATCTGGATGCGGGAGGCGCAAGTGCTGGCCAGCCAGAATATCTATCTGCCCGACAATCATCTGTTGTTCCATCTGTTGCAGCGCACCGGGGAACCGGCGCTCTATAGCATGCTGTGGCGGCGGCCGGCAGATCAGGATGCGCTGCGTGCACTCTCTACCATCAACCGCTTCCATCACGGCAGTGCTGCCAGCGATCTGCTGATTGCCGCCAGTGGCAACGAGGGGTTGAAGGGGGCCGCCCTGCGCCAGCTGAGCGCGCTCTCGCCCTTGCCGCCGCAAGCCCAGAAATACCTGCTGGCGGAACTCTCCAACCGTCAATACGGGGCGCTGGTGGCCGGTCTGTTGATGGAGGTGGACGAGCCCCAGGTGCTCTCTGCGCTGGCCAGACGCCTTGGCCAGCGTGACATGCCACCCATTGCACCGAGTCTGCTGCCCGATTCGGGTACACCCGATGGGCAGCCAGGGTTATAATGCGTGACCTCCTGAACCCGGTTGGGAACTTGCATGAAATACAAGGATTTGCGTGATTTCATCGCGCAGCTGGAACAAAACGGACAACTCAAGCGCATCACCCGCGAGATAGATCCCTATCTGGAGATGACCGAGATCAGCGATCGCACCCTGCGTGCGGGTGGCCCGGCTCTGCTGTTCGAAAATCCCAAAGGCTACACCATGCCGGTGCTGACCAACCTGTTCGGTACACCTGATCGGGTTGCCATGGGCATGGGGCAGCCCGATGTGGGAGCCCTGCGTCAGGTCGGGGTCTGGCTCTCCTATCTCAAGGAGCCCGAGCCGCCCAAGGGATTCAAGGAGCTGATGGAGAAGCTGCCGATCTTCAAGCAGGTGCTCAACATGCCGACCAAGCGCCTCTCTTCCGCCCCCTGCCAGCAGGTGGTGCAGGAGGGGGATGCGGTCGATCTCGACCAGATCCCGATCCAGCACTGCTGGCCCGGCGATGTGGCGCCGCTGGTCACTTGGGGCCTCACCATCACCCGTGGCCCCTACAAGAAACGCCAGAACCTCGGCATCTATCGCCAGCAGAAGATCGCCAAAAACAAGCTGATCATGCGCTGGCTGGATCATCGCGGCGGAGCCATCGATTTTCGCGAGTGGCAGGAGGCCCACCCGGGCGAGCGATTCCCGGTGGTGGTGGCACTCGGTGCCGATCCGGCGACCATTCTCGGCGCGGTGACGCCGGTGCCGGATACTCTCTCCGAATATGCCTTTGCTGGTCTGCTGCGCGGCAGCCGTACCGAGGTGATCAAGGCCATCAGCTGCGATCTGGAGGTGCCCGCCAGCGCCGAGATTGTGCTGGAAGGCTATCTTGAGCCGGGTGAGATGGCGCCGGAAGGGCCTTATGGCGACCACACCGGTTACTACAACGAGGTGGACGAGTTCCCGGTCTTTACCATCACCCACATCACCAAGCGGCGCGATGCCATCTATCACAGTACCTACACCGGCCGTCCGCCCGATGAACCGGCGGTGCTGGGTCTGGCGCTGAACGAGGTGTTTGTGCCACTGCTGCAGAAGCAGTTCCCCGAGATTGTGGACTTCTATCTGCCGCCGGAGGGGTGCTCCTACCGGATGGCTGTGGTGACCATCAAGAAACGCTACCCGGGCCACGCCAAGCGGGTGATGCTGGGGGTCTGGTCCTTCCTGCGCCAGTTTATGTACACCAAGTTCGTGGTGGTGTGTGACGATGACGTCAACGCCCGCGACTGGAAGGATGTGATCTGGGCCATCACCACCCGGATGGACCCGGCACGGGACACCACCTTGATCGAGCACACCCCGATCGACTATCTGGACTTCGCCTCGCCGGTCTCCGGCCTCGGCTCCAAGATGGGGCTGGATGCCACCAACAAGTGGCCGGGCGAGACCAATCGGGAGTGGGGTCAGCCCATAGTTCAGGATGAGGCGGTGAAGCAGAAGGTCGATGCCATCTGGGATGAGCTCAATATCCTCGGATGAGGTAAACATGACAGCTTTGCTGCAAAAAGTGATGCGATCCGCACTGATTTGAGTATTCTCGACTGACGGGGCCAGGGCTGCTGGTCGTCACTCCATAGTGAAACAATGAGCGAAGCGGGCCGAGCGAGCCCGCCACAAGGACAAGAATGCAACGTATCAAATGCCGCGTAGAGGAACTGCGCGAATATGTCGACACCATCTGGCATGTGGCCCTGACGCCGCAGCAAGCGATTAGCTTCAAGCCGGGCCAGTATCTGCTGGTGGTGATGAGCGATTCGGACAAGCGCCCCTTCTCCATCGCCAACTCGCCGACCCGCCCGGGCGTGCTGGAGCTGCAGATCGGCGCCACTCCCGAGAACGCCTACGCCGGTCAGGTGCTGGCCCGCATGCGCGAGCAGGGGGAGATCGAGGTCGAATTGCCGGCTGGCAAGGCGTTCCTGCGCGATGAATCTCCCCGTCCGCTGATCCTGATGGCGGGCGGCACCGGCTTCTCTTACGCCCGCTCCATTCTGGAGTACCTGATCGACACGGGCAGCAAGCGTCCGGTGTTCTTCTACTGGGGTGTGCGTCAGGCTCACTGGCTCTATGAGCTGGAGCAGATGCAGCAGTGGGAGCGTGACTATGCGCCGCTCACCTTTATCCCGGTGGTGCAGGAGCCGGAGGCTGACTGGACTGGCAAGAGCGGGCTGGTGCACAAGGCGATCATGGATGATTTCGTCAGTCTCCACGACTACGACATCTATGTCGCCGGCCGTTTCGAGATGGCGGGTGCCGCGCGGGAGGAGTTCAAGATCCTTGGCGCCGAGCCGGAGCGCATCTTTGGTGACGCCTACGAATTTATCTGACGGGATCCCCGTCTGGATGACGCAGCCCCCGGTTTTGCCGGGGGCTTTTGTTTTTAGGGCTCCCGCAGTACCTGATCGTACCGAATGGTTGGATTATCGCGGAGTTATCCCATTATTTTTCAATATTTTGGCTATGAATGGCTACTAATCGAACGTAGCTGATGGCATCTTTGTGGGGGATTGACAAGAGCATCCATAGAGCAAGCACAAGGAGGCGCAGTGTTGAGTGAAGAGGGCAGGGCATCTGCGGAGGATGACAGGGGAGAGACTGGCTCTGTCGAGCGGGTCGCAACGCTGATCCCGTCCCCTCATGGTGGTGAAATGGCCCGTTTGCAGGCAGAAATCGCCGCTTTGCAGCATGAAAACGGCCTGTTGCAGGAGAAGCTCAATGCCGCCCTCGATGGCACCGGCATCTGTCTCTGGCAGGGCACCATTCCCACCGGCGAGCTGCGGGTCTTCAATCTGCAGAACTTTCAGGCCGGTGACATGGCCCCTCATTTCGATCAGTGGAGCGCCAAGCTCCATCCCGACGATCGCGCCCACGCCATGGGCAGCTACTTTGCCCACCTTGAGGGGAAAACCCCCTTCTATGAAGCCGAATACCGCACCATCAACCCGCAAGGCGAGGTTACCTGGCTGTGGGATAGGGGACGGGTCGTCGATCGGGATGGCGATGGCAAGCCGCTGCGGATCATGGGCTCCCATATCGATATCACCCAGCGCAAGGCTTATGAGCAGCGACTGGCGGAGCGCGCCAACAGCGACGCGCTGACCGGCTTGCTCAACCGGCAGGGGTTTGGCAAGGCGTTTGCCCAGCTACAGCCGCAAGGGGCGGGGGCGCTGCTCTTTATCGATCTGGATGATTTCAAAGGGATCAACGACCAGCTGGGCCACGCCTGCGGCGATCTGGTGTTGCAGCAGATGGCGGATTGGCTGCGCCTTATTATGCCTGGCTCGGCGCTATGTGGCCGTTACGGCGGCGACGAGTTTGTGGTGCATTTGCATCGGGATGTGTCGAGCCATGGCCTGGCACAACTGGCCGACGCCCTGATCAGCCGGATGCACGGCTATGTGCCCAAACCCGGTTGCCCGCAACGGGTGGGGCTGAGTATCGGTATCGCCCTTTGGGGGGAGGAGCCATTGAGCTTCCGACAGGCATTGGAGGTGGCCGACCGTGCCATGTATGAGGCCAAGGCACGCGGCAAGCGGGCCTGGTATCTGCTTCAGGTGTGATGGTTTTTACAGGTTCAATACAAAGCAAAAACCCCAGCCGAGCTGGGGTTTTTGTTATTCGCCTTTGGCGCCGAGCTGCTGCTCGAGCTGAGCCAGCTTGCTTTCGAGGGCGGCCAGTTTTTCACGGGTACGCAGCAGCACCTTGGTCTGCACGTCGAACTCTTCGCGGCTGACCAGATCCAGCTTGCCCAGCTGGGCTTGCAGTACCTGACGCATCTTCTTCTCGGCCTCTTCACCCATGCTGCGAATGCCGGGCGGCAGGGAGTTGTGCACCTGCTTGGCGATCTCTTCCAGTTTCTTCGGGTCGATCATGATGTCCTCCTTAAGCGTTGGCGGACATTCTACCGACAATTCCCTCACTTTGCCGAGATCGCGGCGGCTTTTTAGTCGTGATGGTGCCCGCTGGCTGGTCGGGTCTGGTGATGGGGCTACAACTGCTACCCTTGCGCCCCTTTGTTAACCTGAAACCATGACATGCACCACAAAGCTGAGCCAGAACTGTCCGGCATGAGTCTTATTTGGTGTTGGTTTTATGTTAACGTTTTGCAGTCGAGGTCGTGATGACCCCGTTGGCTTGTGATGGATAACAACCTTATAAAAAGAGAATAAAAAATGAAGAAGAAGCTAATTTATGCAGCTGTTGTCAGCGCCCTGCTGGCCGGATGTGGTGGAGATGACAACAAGGGAGACACCACCAGCTCCCTCGACTACGTCCTGAGTGGCGCCAACGGGGGGCGCCCGAGCGTGCTGGCCCCCCGTGCCAGCGACGGTACCCTGAAGTTTTCGACAGAAACTGCTGATCTGTCGAACCCGGTATCTGCCCTCTCCACCCTGGATGGCTGGTCAACCACTCAACCCGTCCAGCTGGTACCGGCGACCGTGACCGGCGTCTCTGTGCCGGCACCGGCGGCCAGCGAGTATGCCTCTACCGTTGCGCCCCTCTACCTGCTCGAGCTCACGCTGGATCCGGTCACTCTGCAACCCAACGGAGTCAAGGGCGGCAAGCCACTGGTTTATGGGACCGACTTTGTGGTCACCGGTGGGGACGGCAAGCTCAATCTGGTTCCGCTCAAGCCACTCAATCCCTCTTCTTACTACATGATAGTGGCGACCGATGCCCTCAAGGACAGTCGTGGCACACCGCTCAAGGCGGGCGGCGATTACAGCAGCTTCAAATCGACAGCTGGCGCAACCACGCAGGAGCAGACCATCAATGGCCTGATCTCGCTGCAAGAAGGTCTTTTCAAGGCGGCCACCGGGATCACCAGCGATCGTGTGATCTTCTCCGACTGGTTTGCCACCCAATCTGGTGCCGATGTGCTGCTGGCGGTGAAGGGGGCGGCCGCCAAGGTAGTCGAAAATGGTCTGGATGCTGCGTTCGTCTGGAAACAGGATGCCAAGGGCAACACCAGCCTGCCGGCAACCTATACCATCAGCGGTCTTAATGGCGGGGTGGATTTTCTGACCCAGCTGGCGAATGAGCCATTCTTGCCGCAGGATCAGAAAGATGCACTGACTGCCGCCTTTGGTGTTGGTACGCCGCTTAACGGGGTTGCCCAGCTAACCAAGGTTTATACCGGTACCGTCAAACTCCCTTACTTCCTCTCTACTCCAGCGATAGCCGGCTCCTGGGACAAGGCCAAGACCCAATCCTGGCACGGCGCCATTCCCAGCCTCTATGCCATCGCCCACGCGCTGAAAGCGGGTGATACCGAGGTGATCGGTGGACTGGTCGGGGCGGGCGTGGACCCAGCATTGCTGGGTGAGCTGATCACCGACCCGAGCCGTCAGAGTGAACTGCTGACCGAGGCGAGCAAGCTGATCGGGGTGACCCTCACCTCCGGTGGCAAGCCGCTGGATGCCGAGCGCAATATCGGTCGTTTCAACCCGTTGCCGACTCTGACCGAAGTACAATCGGTACCGCTGCGGATCTTTGCCGCCGCACCGCTTAATACCATTACCGATGTGATCATCTATCAACACGGGGTTACCTCCATCAAGGAGAACGCC
This sequence comes from Aeromonas sp. FDAARGOS 1419, assembly GCF_019047045.1. NCBI lineage: Bacteria > Pseudomonadati > Pseudomonadota > Gammaproteobacteria > Aeromonadales > Aeromonadaceae > Aeromonas > Aeromonas sp. FDAARGOS 1419. Next base: position 3,405,618 of record NZ_CP077209.1, on the reverse strand, counting down.
TATGCGCTGGCGCTGGGCCAAATCGGCGCCGGTGCCACAGCCAGCAAGAGCGTCGCTGTGGTAGTGATCGATCATCCTCTGCATGGTGAGCGTGGCTATGCCTTGAGCGGCAGCATGGATACCGTCACCACCTCCGAGAACCCGACTCCCTATCTGAATTTGGGTTATCTGACGGTGGCGCGGGACAACCTGAAACAGAGCGTGGCGGATCTGCTGGGGCTGCGACTGGCTGTCGGTCTGGCCAACACCCAGGGATTGGGTGGCCAATTGGGTGGTGCCGGTCTGAAAGTTCACTTCCTCGGTCACTCACTCGGTGCCATTACCGGGGCCAATCTGCTGGCTGTCGCCAACCAGACCACCGGCAGTGCTCAGGCTGATGCCCTGTTCAAGTTCGATACCGGTGGTCTGGCGATGCCGGGTGGCGGCATCGCGCCGTTGTTGCTCAACTCGCCGAGCTTCGGGCCGACCATCAAGATGAGCGTGCTAACCTCGGGCAGTCCGGCGCTGAAAGCGGGCTTTACCGCCTATGCACCGAATTGCAAAACGGCTGCCGCCACTTGCTTCGTCAACGAGTTCCTGCCCAGTCTGGATGCCGCCACGCAGGCGGGTGCGGCGAGCACCTTGCAGAGCTATACCTTTGCCGCCCAGTCAGTGCTGGACTCTGCGGACCCGATCAATCTGGGCAGTGGCATCGCCAAGAGCTTCCCGCTGTTCGCCACCGAAATTGTTGGCGATGGTGCGCTCAGCTTGCCAGATCAGGTGATCCCCAACAGCATCGCCTCTGCGCCGCTGGGTGGCACCGAACCGCTGTTCCGGGTGCTGGGTTTGCAAGAGCTGAAGGGTTCCGGCGTGCTCCCGGCGGGTCACCATGCTGCGCGCTTCCTGAAAGGGGGTCATAGCTCGCTGCTGGCTCCTGACGAGAACTTCGATCAGGCTGGCGCGGTCACCACCGAGATCCAGACCCAGTTCGCCAGCTTCTTTATGAGTGGCGGTGCGGCGGTCAAGGTAACCGATGACACCCTGATCAAGCAGTAACTGCCCATCGCGTAAAAAAACGCCGCCCTTCGGGGCGGCGTTCTCGTTTCTGCAACTGCTGAAAAATCAGGTCGGCTGGTGGTTGCGATCCAGCCAGCCTTGCAGCAGGCCGACCAGCAGACCGGTCAGGTGGGCGATGTTGGCGGTGCTGGTTCCGAGCATGTCGAAGAAGCCGAGCACCATCCAGAACAGCATAAAGCCCATCAGTGCCGGTGGCAGAGTCAGGCCACAGGCCGGTTGCAGCTTGCTGCGCAGCCAGCAGTAGCCGAGCAGGGCATAGACCACGCCGGAGAGGCCGCCAAACAGCGGGCCGCTGGCAAAGAACTCGGCGATATTGGGCAGGGCGGCGCCTACCAGCAGCAGGATCAGCAGCTTGCCGCTGCCGAGGCGCTGCTCGATCTGGCCGCCGAGATACCACCACCACAGCAAGTTGAACACCAGATGGAGCACCGAGAAGTGGATCAGGGCGGGGGTGAAATAGCGCCATGCCTGCCAGTCGGTGAACTGGGCCAGCGTCGGGTGGAATGCCAGTTGATCAAAAATGGGCAGGCCGATGGCCTCGATCCCGTAGATGGCGAGACAGGCGATGATGACCACCAGCGTCAGTGGCCCTGCCTGATGGAGGAAGTCGGTGATGGGATCCGTCATCCCCTTGCTGTAGTCGATGCGGGCATCGGCGCGGCCGGATTGCCAGGAGGCCTCCATGTAGCGCGGGTGGCCCGGCTCGGCCAGAAAGCGCTTCACCTCCAGCTGGGCCTGGGCAAGGCGTAGCTCGTCCGCCAGCCAGATGGTGACCCCCAGCTCGGACTGGGTCAGCTCGCAGGAGATGCCCAGGGTCGCCAGATAGTCCACCAGCGCCTGCGCCATGCGGGCGTTGTCGAGCACCAGCAGCTGGATCATGCCTCGCCTGCCTCGATGGGAAACTCCCGGCGCCACGCCTCGAAGCCGCCATCCAGACTGTAGACCTCGTCATAACCCTGTTGCAGCAGGTATTGGGCCGCCCCCTGACTGCTGTTGCCGTGATAGCACATCACGATGACCGGGGTATCGAAATCCACTTCATTCATAAAGCGCACCAGCGTGCCGTTGGTAAGGTGGAAGGCGCCGACCGCGTGGGCCGCTTCAAAGGATTGCGGGTCGCGAATATCCACCAGACGGGCTTCACCCGAGCTCAGTTTCTGGTAGGCATCATGGGCATTGATATGGGCAAACTGGTCCATCGGGATGTCCTGCGAATAGGTTGATTACGGGCCAGTGTACCGCAAGCTTGGGCGCAAACTAACCCCACAAAAGATAAGGGAGCCAGCGGCTCCCTTGTGGATATGGCATGCGGGTCAGTGGGTTAACCGCCCAGATAGGCCTGCCGCACCGCCGGGTTGGCCAGCAGGGCGGCTCCTGTGTCTTGCAGCACCACGTGGCCGTTCTCCAGCACATAGCCGCGGTCGGCCAGCTTGAGCGCCTGGTTGGCGTTTTGCTCCACCAGAAAGATGGTCATCCCCTTCTGCCGCAACTGTTCGATGGTGTCGAAGATCTGCTGGATGACGATGGGGGCCAGCCCCAGTGAGGGTTCATCCAGCAGCAGCAGGCGCGGTTTGCTCATCAGGGCGCGGCCGATGGCCAGCATCTGCTGCTCGCCGCCGGACATGGTGCCCGCCCGCTGTTCCAGTCGCTCGTGCAGGCGCGGGAACAGGGTAAACACCTGATCCAGCAGGCCATGCTGCTCGGCCTTGTCGACGAAGAAGGCGCCCATCAGCAGGTTCTCCTCCACCGTCAGGCGGGCGAAGATGCGACGCCCCTCCGGCACCACGGCGATATCCTTGCGCATGATGCGGGCGGTGGTGAGGGAGCTGATCTGTTCCCCCTCAAACCAGATGGAGCCGCTGCTGGGCTTGGGTTCACCGCAGAGGGTCATCAGCAGGGTGGTCTTGCCTGCGCCGTTGGCACCGATCAGGGTGACGATTTCCCCCTCTTTCACCTCGACGCTGACATCGTGCAGTGCCTGAATTTTGCCGTAGTGGGTCGATACGTTGCGAAGTTCTAACATCTTTTTGTCCTTACGACTCGCCCAGATAGGCCTTGATCACTGCCGGGTTGTTGCGGATCTCATCCGGCTTGCCGTGGGCCAGCGGGGTGCCCTGGCTGACCACGAAGATGCGGTTGGAGATGCCCATCACCAGCTTCATATCGTGTTCGATCAGCAGCACCGAGACCCCGAACTCGTCCCGCAGGCTCATGATCAGCTCATCCAGCTCGTCGGTCTCCTTCGGGTTGAGGCCGGCGGCCGGTTCGTCCAGCATCAGCAGCTCGGGACGGGTCGCCATGCAGCGGGCGATCTCGAGCCGGCGCTGCTGACCGTAGGCCAGGTTGCCGGCAGCGCGGTTGGCGAGATCTTTGAGCCCCACTTTATCCAGCCAGAAGGCGGCCCGCTCCAGCCCCTCCTGCTCGGCACGGCGAAAGGCCGGGGTCTTGAACAGACCGGCGATAAAGCTGGTGTTGAGGTGCTGGTGCTGGGCAACCAGCAGGTTCTCCACCGCTGTCATCTCCTTGAACAGCCGCACGTGCTGGAAGGTACGCACAATCCCCTTGCGGGCGATGAGGTGGCCGGGCAGCCCCTGGATCTCCTCACCCTTGTAGCGGATGGTGCCGCCGCTCGGGCAGTAGAAGCCGGTCAGGCAGTTGAAGATGGTGGTCTTGCCCGCGCCGTTGGGGCCGATGATGGAGATCACCTCGCCCTTGTCGATATCCAGTTTGACCCCGTTGACGGCCAGCAGGCCCCCGAAGCGCATCGACAAATCAGAGACTTCCATTAACTTCTGATGTGTACTCATTTCTTCAACTCCAGATGCGGACGGGTCATCGGCAGCAATCCTTGTGGCCGCCAGATCATCATGAACACCATCAAGAGGCCGAACATCAGCATGCGGTACTCGTTGAATTCGCGGGCCAGCTCCGGCAGCACCGTCATCACGATGGCAGCCAGCACCACCCCGATCTGCGAGCCCATACCGCCCAGCACCACAATCGCCAGCACTATGGCCGACTCGATAAAGACGAAGGATTCCGGGCTGATAAAGCCCTGCCGCGAGGCAAAGAAGCTGCCGGCAAAGCCCGCGAAGGTAGCGCCTATGGTGAAGGCGGTCAGCTTGATGATGGTAGGGTTGAGCCCCAGCGATTTGCAGGCGATTTCGTCCTCCCGCAGCGCTTCCCAGGCGCGGCCCAGTGGCATGCGCAGCAGGCGGTTGATGACGAACAGGGTCACCACCACCAGCACCAGCGCCATCAGGTAGAGGAAGATCACCTTGTGGTTGGCGTTGTAGGTAATGCCGAAGAAGTTGTGGAAGGTATCAAAGCCCCCATCCTTGACGGTGCGGTTGAACTCCAGACCCCCCAGCGTCGGCTTGGGTATGCCGGATATGCCGTTCGGGCCGCCGGTCAGGGTGGTCATGTTGTTGAGCAGGATGCGGATGATCTCGCCAAAACCCAGAGTGACGATGGCCAGATAGTCCCCCCGCAGCCGCAGCACCGGGAAACCGAGCAGGAAGCCGAAGGTAGCGGCCATCAGCCCGGCGATGGGCAGGCACTCCCAGAAGCTCAGTCCGAAGTAGGTGTTGAGCAGGGCATAGCTGTAGGCGCCGACCGCGTAGAAGCCGACATAGCCGAGATCGAGCAGACCGGCGAGGCCGACCACCACGTTCAGCCCCAGCCCCAGCATGATGTAAATCAGGGTGAGGGTGGCGAGATCGATGGCGCCGCGAGAGGCCATAAAGGGCCAGCTCACCGCAAACAGCAGCACCAGCACGGCGGTGAGGTTATAGAGCTTGGGCGCCTCTTCCGGGCTCGGCAGCACCAGCTTGGTGAAGCCGACCGAGAAGCCGCTGATGGAGGCCTGAAACAGCTTGGCAATCTGGCCGCGCAGCATCTGGAACCAGAAAACAATGGTGGCTCCCCCCAGCAGCCAGGCCAGCGACACATCGAGGCGGCTCACTACCTGCAGGCTGGAGCCATCGGTCTCCAGTTTGAAGCCGAGCAGCCAGAAGGAGAGCACCAGCAACACCAGGCTGGCGATACAGGCGTGGATAAATTGATGTTTCATCACACTTTCTCCACTTCCGGACGACCCAGGATGCCGGTCGGCATAAAGAGCAGCACAAAAATGAGCAGGGCAAACGCCATCACATCTTTGTACTCGGTGCTGAGATAACCGGCGGTGAGCGCTTCAACCACGCCGAGCAGCAGGCCGCCCAGTACGGCGCCCGGAATGCTGCCGATACCGCCCAGCACTGCGGCAGTGAAGGCCTTCAGACCGGCCATAAAGCCTAGGTAGGGGTTGATGACGCCGTAATACATGCCGAGCAGCACCCCGGCGACGGCGGCCAGCGCAGCCCCCAGTACGAAGGTGATGGAGATGACCACGTGGGTGTCGATGCCCAGCAGGTTGGCCATCTTGATATCTTCCGAACAGGCGCGGCAGGCGCGGCCCATGCGGGAGCGGCCGATGAACTGGGTCAGCGCCAGCATGGTGATGAAGGTCACCACGAAAATGATCAGCTGCATATAGGAGAGGCTGGCCTGAAAACCATCCTCCCCCCCCAGGGTCCAGCCACCGGAGATCAGGCTGGGCATGGCGATATCCCGTGAGCCCTGAGCCATCCGCATCATGTTCTGCAGGAAGATCGACATGCCGATGGCGGAGATAAGGGGGATCAGCCGGTTGCCACCGCGCAGTGGCCGGTAGGCGACCCGCTCGATGCTCCAGCCATAGGTGCCGGTGATGATGATACTGACCAGGAAGGCGCCCCCCAGCAGTAGAAAGGTGCTGTCGATGCCCATCATCATGAGCCCCGCCATCACCATAAAAGCGACATAGGAGCCGATCATGTACACCTCGCCGTGGGCGAAGTTGATCATGCCGATGATGCCATAGACCATGGTGTAGCCAATGGCGATCAACGCATAGGTGCTGCCTATGGTTAATCCGTTCAGCAGTTGCTGAACGAGATAAAGGAGGTGTTCGGACATACTGCGTTCCCTGTACTTGCCCGCAAAGAGAGGAGGGGGTGAGCGTACTCACCCCCGATCGGCAGATTATTTGACTTGGCTGGAAGTACCGTCAGCGTGCCACTGGAACACACCGAATTCGAAGCCTTTCAGGTCACCGTTCGGTGCCCAGGTCAGGGGGCCCATCACGGTATCGATCGGCGCAGCCTTGATGGCGGCGGCAACGGCAGCCGGGTCATCTTCACCCGCCTTGGCGATACCGGCTGCCAGGGTTTGCACCGCGGCATAGGTAGTCCAGACGAACGGGCCGGAGGAGTCCTGACCCTTGGCCTTGAACGCCGCCACCAGCGGGGCGTTGGCAGGCACCAGATCATACTTGTTCGGCAGGGTCACCAGCAGGCCTTCAGAAGCCGGGCCACCGATGGCGGAGATATCCTTGTTACCCACCCCTTCCGGGCCCATGAACTTGGCTTTCAGCCCCTTCTCGCCAGCCTGACGCAGGATCAGGCCCAGCTCAGGGTGATAGCCGCCGTAGTAGACGAAATCGACGTTCTCTTTCTGCAGCTTGGCGATCAGGGCGGAGAAGTCCTTGTCACCGGCGGTGATCCCTTCAAAGGCCACCACTTTCACGCCAGCCTTGTCGAGCGCCGCTTTGACGCTGGAAGCGATCCCTTCGCCATACTGCTTCTTGTCGTGGATAACGGCCACGCGCTGGGGTTTGACCTGCTCGATGATGTACTTGGCGGCAGTCGGGCCCTGATCGCTATCCAGGCCGATGGTGCGCAGGGTCAGCTGGTAACCGCGCTCGGTGATCTTGGGGTTGGTGGAGGCTGGGGTGACCATCAGGATCCCCTCGTCTTCATAGATGTCGGAGGCGGGCAGGGTGTTGTCGGAGCAGAGGTGACCGACCACGAACTTGACGCCGTCGTTCACCACCTTGTTGGCAACGGCCACCGCCTGTTTGGGATCGCAGGCATCGTCATAGACGACCGCTTCGATCTGCTTGCCATTAATGCCGCCAGCCTTGTTGATCTGCTCGACCGCCATCTTGCCGCCAGTGAACTGCATGTCCCCGTACTGGGCTACCGGACCGGTGACCGGGCCTGCGATACCGATCTTGATGGTGTCTGCCGCGTGGGCGATGGAGATCGATCCAAACAGAGCCAAAGAAACCGCTGCGCCAACTGTGATTTTGCTCAACTTATGCATTGATTCGTCCCTTAATCAGTGGATTGTTTCATTTCCGTGTGCCATTCCGGATCTACATCCCGTGCATCCGGCTATAGGTATGGTTCTATCATTCCTCACGGGGCAATAACAAGCTGTTAAAGATACTAACCAGAGGGGGTTGGATGGGTGTATTTTGAAATAAATGACCTGTTATTTTCGGCTAATCAGAGCTTAATTTTGATTTGTTGACTTAACATCTTGGTAACGATAGGCGATTCCGACAAACGCCAGAGGATTAATCTGGCGATATTTTACTCTGACAGCGCTCCCATTTTGACCAGAATCCATTTGCGCAAACAGAAATGAGCGCCTAAATTAGCCGGCATTGACAATTCCGTGGCAGAGCTCGTTAAAACCAAGCCTTTATTCGGGAAATCTGCTAATGTTCCGCCTTTGACAGTCAGGAGACAGAGATGGCCACTATCAAGGATGTCGCCTCGCGCGCAGGCGTATCCATCTCCACCGTCTCACATGTGCTCAACCACACTCGGCGGGTCAGCGAAGACGCGACCCAGAAAGTGATTGAGGCGGTGGCAGAACTCAACTACGCGCCCAACTCGGTAGCGCGCAGTCTTAAAATAAATTCGACCAAGACCATTGGTATGCTGGTGACCACCAGCGTAAACCCCTTCTTCGCAGAAGTGGTGCAAGGGGTTGAAGCGTACTGCTTCGAACAGGGCTACAGCCTGATCCTCTGCAACACCGAAAACCAGCCGCCTCGCCAACAGCATTACCTGAGAATGCTGATGGAAAAACGGGTGGATGGTCTGCTGGTATTGGGTACCGATATCGACACCCCGTTGCGCGACATGCTGCGCATCCACAAGAACGTGCCGCAGGTGGTACTGGATTGGGGCACGGAGTGCGATTTCGCCAACGTCATCAACGACAACGCCCGCATCGGCGCCCGCATGGCCGTACGCCATCTGCTGGAGCTGGGGCACCGCGACATCGTCTGCATCACTGGCCAGCTCTCCAAGCCGACCACCCAGCAGCGACTGGACGGGGTACGTGATGCGCTGGGCGAACAAGGTCTGACCCTCAAAGATGAACAGGTCTTTGAAGGGGATTACGAGAGCCAGAGCGGCTTCGATGCCATGCAGCGCATCCTGGCCCTGCAGCCTCGTCCGACCGCGGTCTTTGCCTTCGACGATCCCATGGCGATCGGCGCGATTTGTGCTGCTTGGGAAGCGGGAGTCAAGGTGCCGGACGATATCTCCATCATCGGCTACGACGATGTGGAGATGGCGCGCTTCTCCAGCCCGCCGCTGACCACCATCCGTCACCCGAAGGCCGAACTGGGCCAGCTGGCGGTGAAGCATCTGGTCAGCCGGATCCGCAACAAGGAGCTGGAAGTGGAATCGATGACGGTACAGCCCGAGCTGATCGTCCGTCGCTCGGTCAAACCGCTGCGTTAATCCGCACCCGTTGCCAACACGAAAAACCCCCTCTGTCACGAGGGGGTTTTTGTTTATGGGCGGGTTATTTCAGTTCCGGCCAGTAGGCTTTGTTGGCCTCAATCAAGTCATCGAGAATGGACTTGGCCACCGAGGCGCTAGGTACTGTTTTGGAGAGCGTGATGGCTTGCCACAGCTTCTGGTAAGAGTGCTCGACCCAGGCTTCGACCACCAGTTTCTCGACCGCGACCTGCTGGCCCATCATGCCCTGCTGGAACAGCGGAATGCTGCCCACCTGCAACGGCTCTGGCCCGCTGCTGCCGACCAGGCAGGGGATCTCGACCATGGCCTCCGGGTCAAAGTTGGGGATGGCGCCGCGATTGGGAACGATCAGCAGCATCCGCTCCTGTGTGTTGAAGGCGATGGCGGTTGCCAGGTCAACGATATAGGAGGCGTGTTCATCGATCTCCAGCTCGCCAGCTGCTGAGTTGCCTGCCTTGACGATCTCGGTGCAAGCGGTAAAGACCTGCTTCTCGCGGTGCTCCATTACTTCGTTGGCGCGAGTGTGTTCCGGGTTGGAGTGGGCCACCACATAGTCCGGGTAGAGGTAGTACTTCAGATAGGTGTTAGGCAGGGTATCCGGGTCGAGCGCCCACACATCCTTTGCCTTGGCGAAGGTATCGTTCCAGCTTGCTTCGGCATGGCTGGTGCTATTGGGCACATAGCCGTGGCGGGCGACGTGCTCCTTGATCTTAGGCATCAGGTCGTTGCCTTCCAGATCTTCGATGCGGGTCCACCAGCCAAAGTGGTTGAGGCCGTAATAGCGTACCCGCATCTCTTTGCGGGATTTGAGACCGGCAATCTGGGCCATGCGCCCCTCGATCCCGATCGGCATGTCGCAGATGTTGAGGATTTTGGCGTTGGGACGCAGGCGACGGGTCGCTTCGGCGACGATGGCGGCCGGGTTGGAGTAGTTGAGCATCCAGGCATTGGGTGAGTACTGCTCCATATAGTCGACCAGCTCCAGCACTCCGCCGATGGAGCGCATGCCATAGGCGATACCGCCCGGGCCGCAGGTCTCCTGACCGACCACGCCATGACGCAGCGGGATCTTCTCGTCCAGCTCACGCATCGGATATTTGCCAACCCGGATATGGGCCATGACGAAATCTACATCGCTAAACGCTGCTTTGGGGTCGGTGCCATAGCTGAAGGCGATCTCGGGAGCCTTCTCTTTCAGCAAGATTTTGCAGGCTTCGGCGATGATCTCCTGACGGGCACCATCGTTGTCGTAGAATTTGATCTCCTTGAGCGGGAAGCGATGTTGATTTTCCAGCAACATCAGAACGATACCAGGAGTAAAAGTGCTGCCACCACCGGCAATGACTACAGAGAATTTTTTCATGATCATGACTCCATTACTAAAGACGATTGTTGATGACTGTTGTTCATAATCGATTCCATATTTTCACGTACCTGAGGTACATGCAGACCGATAATTACCTGGATACTATCGCCATGGCGGACGACCCCATGGGCACCCAATTTAATAAACTCCTCATCTGCTGCTGCCAGTTTGCTGTTAACCAACGATATTCTTAAGCGGGTGGCGCAGTTATTCAGACTGCGTATATTTTTGACTCCACCAAGCGCTTCGATAATTTGTGTTGCACTATCACTGCCACGCTGGCTTTTGGCTGCCTGATAATCTGACTTGGAATAAAGCTTTATTTCACTGTCTTCCCGGCCCGGTGTTTTAAGATTGAGCCTGATAATCAGCGCGCGGAATATCAGGAACCAGATGCCGGTAAAGACCAATCCGATAGCGATCTGGGTGAACATCATTCCCGCATGATTGTGGAACATGGGTATCCAGTTCTGCGGCAGGAACTGGTCGAGCAGACCTCCACCCATGTTGCCGACCACACCAAACAGGTACATCACAGTCGACATGGTGGCTGCCAGCAGGGCGTGGATGGCAAACAGCAGCGGCGAGATGAAGAGGAAGGTGAACTCCAGCGGCTCGGTGATACCGACCAGAATGGCGGTCAGGGTGGCCGGGATCAGCAGGCCTGCCACCTTGGCCTTGTTCTCTTTGGCTGCCGTGGCATAGATGGCCAGAGCAATCCCCATGGCACCGAAAATCTTCGAGTTGCCGTGCAGGGCAAAGCCACCCTGAGGGAACTGTTCAATCAGCGGGCGAGTGCTCTGGCTGAACTCCAGCATGTGCTGTGCCCAATAGAGCTGAATGCCCCCCTCTACTGCCGCTGGACCGAAGATGAAGGGGCCGTAGATAAAGTGATGCAGGCCGGTCGGGATCAAAATCCGCTCTAGGAAGGTGTATACCCATACCCCGACCGGACCCGAGACCAGCATGAAATTCTGCAGGGAGGCGATGCCCATCTGGACTTTTGGCCAGCCGATCAGGGTCAGCCAGGCGCAGGGGATCATCACGAAGAAGGCGACAATGGTGACAAAAGAGCTGCCCTGAAAGATGCCGAGAAAGACCGGCAGTTGGCGATTAAACAGACGGTTGTGCAGTGCCGTCACGATACCGGAGATGACGATGGCCCCTATGATGCTGGTATCCAGGGTCTTGATCCCCGCCACCATGGCGAGGCCACTTTCACCCCCCACATCCTGACTGAAGTCGACCCCGAAATAACTGCCCCAGGTCATTCCCATGGCGTTGATAAAATAGTTCCAGGTCATGAAACTGACCAATACAGCCAGACAGGCTCTGGCTTGAGCCTTATTTGCCAGACCGATTGGCAGGCCAATGGCAAATATCAGCGGCATATTCCTGAATACTGTCCAGCCACCCTCTTCAATAATATGGATGATCTGGAAGAATAATCCTTGTGGGTTTGCCAGTGATTCACCGACAAACATCGGGTTTTTCAGCATAATTGCAATGCCTACTACCATACCTGCAAAAGGAAAAAGCAGTACAGGAGTGAACATTGCTCCGCCAAAACGTTGAATTTGACTGAGCATATATTGTCCCTTGGTTGAAATAGCTAATCGAATCCTTGCCGGTGTTGCCAGATGCAAATTAGCAACGATAAAAAGAGACCTCATGAAATATCTTGGAATAATGTGATCTGACGCATGCAGTTATTTAGACAAAGATGTCTAACTTTTGCGATATTGTTGTACCTCTTGGTTTTGTGATGTTCTTGCAGCTTTAGTTGAAAGTTAAGTTATTGTTTTTAAGCAATTTAGCCACTTCATTGAGAATAAGATGGTTGGCGTTGTGACCACAGGAGATGTCTAGCAGTGATCTATAAATCGGTGGCAGATCGACTCAGGATCAGGGTAAACGGTGCCGAGTGCCGGGTGGGAGATGTGTTGCCGGGCGAAAAAGCGCTGGCAGAACAGTATGGTGTCTCCCGCATGACCATTCGCAAAGCGGTAGACATGTTGATCGAGTGGGGATTGGTCGAGCGGCGCCACGGCAGCGGCACCTATGTGACGAAAAAGGATGTCCAGCATGAGACCAAAGGGCTGAGCGGGTTTACCGAACTGATGCGCGAGCAGGGGCGCACGTTGACCAGCCAGGTGTTGGAATTTCGCACCATGCCTGCGCCACCGGCCATCGCCAGTCAGCTGAGGGTGAAGGTGAATGAGCCCGTCTATTACTCCAGCCGGATCCGCTCGGTGGATGGTCGGGCTCTGCTGCTGGAAGAGAGCTATATGCCGGTCAGACTGTTTCGCAATCTGTCGGTCGCCCATCTGGAAGGGTCCAAATTCGACTACATCGAACGGGAGTGCGGCATCGCGATTGCGGGTAACTATGAGTGCTTCAGTGCCGTGCTGGCGGATCGGGTTACTGCCGATCTGCTCCATATCGAGCAGGGGGCACCTATCCTGCGGCTCACCTCGCTCTCATACAGCGAGAGCGGAGAGTTCCTCAACTACTCCATCATGTTCCGCAATGGTAACGACTACCATGTCGACTACCATCTGCACCGTTTTCGTTAATCCGCTCGCCAGCCTGCGGGTTGGTTATTGGCTGGATGCAGGGTCTCTCACGAAGTAGGGAATGGCCCTCTATCTGGTGGATATTCCCCCCGTTTGACCCACCTCGCATTTTGCCTGTTAATCGTTTGATCAATATCAACAAAGGATTAAGTTCTGATGGACTCCCGACTTAACCGTTCCATCCTGTAGGTTGGGTATGACTGTCAAGGATGGTGTCTTATGTTCCCCCCTCGCAAGCTGGGTCACCAGATCACGCTGCTGGCAATCGGCGGCATCGTATTGCTCGCCGTGGTGCTGCTTACCTTTAATCTGTTTGAAAATCGCCAGCGGGCGCTCGCGGCCGAGCAGGCTGCACTGCGGAGCCAGCTCCAGAACGTGGAAGCGGTGATCAAAAACACCAGCCATGAAACCGTGCTGGCGGCGACCCTGATCGCCCAGCGGCCGGATGCAGCCAGGGCGGTGGCCGACAAGGATTGGCAGGCCCTCGCCAATCTGTTTGATCCGCTCTGGCCCGCCCTCAAGGCGCAGGGGGTCGAGCAGTTCCAGTTCCACCTGCCGCCAGCCACTTCCCTCTATCGGGTACACAAGCCTGAAAAACACGGTGATGACCTCTCTGCCATTCGCCCCACTGTGGTTGAGGTGAATCGCGAGCATCATGCCGTTGGCGGACTGGAGATTGGCGTGGCTGGTACCGGTTTGCGCGGGGTCGTGCCGGTCACCTTCAACGGGCAGCCGGTCGGTTCGGTGGAGTTTGGTCGTGCTCTGGATGAAAAGCTGTTTGGCCAACTGCTGGACAAGCAGGTGCAGCTCGCCATCTATCTGTTTGAGCAGGGCAAACTGGTGACGCTGGTTGGCACATCCCGGCTTGGTGAGGCGATGGAGTGGTATCAGCCGGTACTGGCCGGTGAGGAACGCTTCGTCAATATGACGCAGCAGGGGAGTGATTTGCTGGTGATGGCGGCCCCCCTGCGCGATTACTCCGGCAAGGCGGTCGGTATCATCGAATTGACCCGGGATCACAGTCTGGTCGCGGCCGATCTGGCGCGTCAGGGCTGGCAGATGGCGATCATCTCTCTGGTAGGGGTTCTGGTGATTGCCATGGTGATGGCGTTTGCACTCAATCGCATCAATCGACCACTGCTCGACAGCGTCAAGGCGCTGGAGGCGCTGGCCAATGGCTCCGGCGATCTCGGCAGCAAGCTGCCGGTGGCGGGGCCGGAGGAGATCCGCCGCCTCGGGTCGGCGTTCAATGGCTTTGTTGCCAAGATCCGCGACACCATCAGCCAGCTCACCGCCACTCTGGGCGAACTGGCTGGCGAGAGTGAGCGGCTGTCGCGCAGTGCGGCAGGCAACCTTGGCAGCATGACGCGCCAGCAGGAGCAGACCACCCAGCTCGCCACCGCCATGACCGAGATGACCAGCACGGTACACGAGGTAGCCAACAACACGGCACAGGCGGCCGAAGCGGCCAACGAAGCGGACAACCAGGCGGTTACCGGTGATGAGGTGGTGCAGCAGAGCGTCAACATGATCGAACAGCTGGCGGAGGAGATCGCCAGCGCGGGCAACACGGTGAAAGAGGTCGCCAAGGCCAGCGAGCAGATTGGCTCTGTGCTGGCGGTGATCCAGTCCATCGCCGAGCAGACCAATCTGCTGGCCCTCAACGCTGCTATCGAGGCGGCCCGGGCCGGTGAACAGGGGCGCGGTTTTGCGGTGGTGGCCGACGAGGTGCGCTCGCTGGCCGGGCGCACCCAGCACTCCACCGCCGAGATCCGCGGCACCATCGAGCAGTTGCAACGGGCGGTGGGCACCACGGTGACCATGATCGAACACAGCGTTTCGCGGGCGGGGGAGTCGGTGGAGCGGGCCAATCAGGCGGGAGAAGCCCTCGGCCGGATCAAGGGGGCGGTTAACAGCATTCGCGACATGAACACCCAGATCGCCGCCGCTTCGGAGGAGCAATCCTCGGTGAGCGACGAGATCACCCGCAATATCGTCAGCGTCCACGAGATCTCCCAGGCCACCACGCTGGTGGCGCGGGATACCGCCCATATCGCCAGCCATGTGGCGACCCTGGTGGACAAGCTGGGGGATCTGGCCGGGCAGTTTCAGGATGGTTCCAACGTGCGGATGGTGCTGAGTCGCGCCCGCGCCGCTCATATGGGCTGGAAGACCCGGGTGCGCGCCTATCTGGATGGGCAGGAGGGGCTGTCGCGCAGCGAGGCGGTCAGTGACAAGGAGTGCCGCCTTGGCCACTGGTACTTCAGCGAAGGGCAGGCATGCTGTGGTGATCAACCCGCCTTCAGGGCGATCGCCGCCCCCCATGCCAGATTGCATCAGGTGATCCAGCAGATTATCGAGCTGAAAAACCAGCACAAGCATGAAGAGGCGGAGGCGCTCTACCGCGAGATCGAGCAGAACTCAGAGCAGGTAGTGGGCTGCATCGATCAGCTGCTGCGGGAGATGACCAAGCCGGAGCGTTAATGACGAGCGGATCGGATAGCAAAAGGGCTGACAGCGATGTCAGCCCTTTTTCATGGTGCGGGTCAGGGGCGAGGTTACTGCTCCGGACGCAGCTCCTGATAACGGGCGGCGGTGATGAACTGGCCGAAGGTTTCACACCAGACTATCACGCTGCTGTAGCGGGCCGGATCGATCGTGGCGGGCAGCGGCACGATAAAATTGTCGAAGGTCTTCACCGGCCCGACTCGCACCATCTGATCCTTGAGGCGGGCAAAATCGGCTTCGGTCTCGACAAACTCGGGGGAGAGGTAGAGCTGGTAGTCCGGCCCGGGGGCCAACTTGCCCATCAGGCTGACGGCATCCGGCCCTATGCTCACCTTGCCTTCCCCCCAGTGCAGCCGATCGCTGTCTTGCAGATCCCGGCGAAAGGTGCCGTGGAATCTCGCCTGCTGCTGGCTGGCCGCTACCTGCTCGGTATCAGGGGCGGGTGGCGCGATCAGGATCGGCAGGGTGTAGACACCGGCGGCAAAGCCTGCCGCCGCGACCAGCAGATGGGTGCCCAGCAGCAGGGCCATGGTTTTGCGTCTCATGATATCTCGGTCGTTGATGAACAGGTGCCAGCATCATAGCAGTGGTGCTGGCTAAACCGCTTGTCATCCAGCGCAATGGAGCCGGATGTTTGCACAGCCGCGGTTGATATGGCTTACAGGCTGGCGAAATCCACCTGGGGCAGGCTTTCAAAGCCGGGGCGGGCAAACAGATAGCCCTGCATCAGGCTGATGCCCATCTCCCGCAGGCAGGCCATCTCTTCGCGGGTCTCGATCCCCTCCGCCAGCGGGGTGATCTTCAGCTCCGCAAACAGTGCCAGACAGTGGCGCACTATGGCTTGCCGGGTCGGGTCATGGTCGATGCCGCGCAGCAGGTGCATATCGAGCTTGACGATGTTGGGGTGAAAATCGGCCAGCAGGTTGAGGCCCGAGTAACCTGCGCCAAAGTCATCGATCGCCGTTTTGAAGCCGAGCGCCTGATAGTGATCGACGATGCCGCGAAGATGCTGGCTATCCTGCACCTGCTCCACCTCGGTCAGCTCGAACATGATCTGCTCGATGGGGAAGAGGTGCTCGCGGGCCGCCTGCAGGGTGGTGCGAATGCAGCGCTCCGGGCGATAGACCGCATTGGGCAGAAAGTTGATGCTCAGCATGCCCCGCATCTCGAGCCGGGCGGCCAGCGCGATGGCCTTGATCCGGCACAGCTGATCGAAACGGTAGCGGTTGCCGTCGTTGACCCGGGCAATCACGCTCTGCGCCGGCTCGTTGTTGATCCCCCGCACCAGCGCCTCATAGCCGAATATGGCGCGCTGGCTGCAATCGACGATGGGCTGGAAGGCCATGGTGAAGTCGAAGTCGAGATCGGCTTTCTCCTGACACAACTGACAGATGGCAGGGGACGGGGCGGCAGGTATATCCATGACGTTCCTCTGATTGGGCGTGGCGGCGCTGGGCACTGTCTCAAATGATAACAGCTCATCTCCCCCCTGTAGGTTCGATTAGCGCAGCGTAATCGGACGAACGAGAGGCTTTGATTACGGTTGTTGCCGTGACGCAGGGGCGGCCAGCCGGAGGGGGAAATTTGGCTGGCGGTTATGGCGGGAGAATCGATTTACGCGAATGTCCGATTACGCCTGATGGCTAATCGAACCTACTGGCTAATGATTATATTTATTCTTTGCCGCTGCTTCTTGTTGTCTATTAATGCGCATTTCGAGTTCGTCAGCTAATCCTTTTGGTATCGTATCTGATTTTCTTGGAAAACGTTCTTCTGGTGGGGTTCCTCTTCCAATACATCCGTTTTCAAAGTTTATTTCTGTAATTGCTGAACAGCGGTCAGCATTTTCGCGTAGTAGATAAAATAACTGACCGGCATCAAGAGATATAGCCTGAACGGAAAATCTCCCATCTGACTGGAGTAAATGGAAACGAATTTCAGTCCGAGGTGCTGGTTGGTTTTTATTGACGTATGTGAGCATTTCCAAAGAGCTCCGATAAGAGTCATCTTCATCTAAAAGTGGAATTATATCGAAGGTTAATAACTGACTTCCGGGATGTAGTATGGCATCAGAATCATTCCTAAGTCTCACTTTTGTCGCTGCAGCTAAGTATTCACTATCAACCCATGCTTTTATTAGCGATGCAGGGGCATCACCATGATTCATTGCAACTACTCTTAGTGTTGCTCCATCGAATGATGGCATTGTTAATGTTGCCTCAGATGTAGGCTTATGAATTATTTTATAGACAGCAGGAGCTGCAATGCCAATAACAGAAATAAGAGCGGTGAGAAGGGCAAGAGCGGTATTTGAGAATGGTATTAAGCTCCTCCAATCTTGATAAGAATTACATATTGAGCATATTCGAGCACCTGATGGAATATCGGATTTACATTGTTTGCAATGTGATTCCATTTTAGTAGCATTTTTTGTCACGAGACCCCCAATAGTATATTTAATAAAAAGGCGCCTCACGGCGCCGTTTTTATATCACTCACTCAACCAAAATCACTGCAACAGGGAGATATCCGCGACTTGCAGGAACAGGTTGCGCAGGTTGTTCAGCAGTGCCAGACGGTTGGCCTTGAGGGCCTCGTCGTCGGCCATCACCATCACCTCGTTGAAGAAGGTGTCGACCGGCTCGCGCAGGGCGGCCAGACGGGTGAGGGCAGCCTGATAGTCACCGGCGGCGAACAGCGGGGCCAGTTCGGCTTGCAGTTCGGCAACCTGGGTGGCCAGCGCCTTCTCGGCGGCATCGACCAGCAGTTCCGGTTTGACGGCAGTCGGCAGTTCGCCTTCGACCTTGGCCAGAATGTTGCTCACGCGCTTGTTGGCGGCAGCCAGTGCCAGTGCGGCATCCAGCGTGCGGAAGTGGCTGACGGCCTTGACGCGACGATCGAAGTCGAGCGGACGGGTCGGGCGGCGGGCCAGTACGGCCAGCACCACGTCGGCACCGATGCCTTCGTCCTGATAGGCGGCACGGAAGCGGCCCAGCATAAAGTCGACCACGTCGGTGACGACGGTTTTGTTGGTCAGCTTGTCGCCGTAGACGCGTACCGCTTCTTCAACCAGTTCAACCAGATCCAGATCCAGCTGCTTCTCGGTCATGATGCGCAGGGCGCCGATGGCGGCGCGACGCAGGGCGAACGGGTCCTTGTCACCCTTGGGCAGCATGCCGATGCCGAAGATACCGGCCAGGGTGTCGAACTTGTCGGCCAGCGCAACGGCGCAGGCAACCAGACCGGACGGCAGGGCATCACCGGCAAAGCGCGGCATGTACTGCTCGTTGAGGGCCACAGCCACTGCTTCGTCTTCGCCATCGTGACGGGCGTAGTGCATCCCCATGACACCCTGGGTGTCGGTGAACTCGCCGACCATGTTGGTCATCAGGTCACACTTGGAGAGCAGACCGGCACGCTTGGCCTGAGCCACGTCGGCGCCGATACGCTCGGCGATAAAGCCGGCAACGGTCTCGATGCGCTCGACCTTGGCCTTGACGGTACCCAGCTGTTGCTGGAACAGCACGGTTTCAAGGCGCGGCAGGCGGGAGGCCAGAGTCTGTTTGAGGTCGGTCTTGAAGAAGAACTCGGCGTCAGAGAGGCGGGGGCGAACCACCTTCTCGTTGCCGCTGATGATCTGGCTCGGGTCTTTGGACTCGATGTTGGTGACGAAGATGAACTTCGGCAGCAGCTTGCCGTTCTTGTCGTAGACCGGGAAGTACTTCTGGTCACCCTTCATGGTGTGCACCAGCGCCTCAGCCGGAACGGCCAGGAACTTCTCTTCGAAGTTGGCGGTCAGCACCACAGGCCACTCGACCAGTGCGGTCACTTCTTCCAGCAGGGCGTCGTCCAGATCGGCCACGCCACCGAAAGCGGCAGCTGCCGCTTCGACGTCAGCCTTGATCTTGGCCTTGCGCGCCATGAAGTCGGCAATCACCATGCCGCGCTCCTGCAGGATCTGCGGGTACTGGCTGGCGTTGTCGATGGTGAACTCGCTCTCGCCCATAAAGCGGTGGCCGCGAAGGGTGCGGGCAGAGTCGATACCCAGAATGTGAGCGGGGACCAGCTCGCCATCCAGCAGCAGGGTCACGGTGAAGACCGGACGCACGAACTGGATGGTCTTGTCGCCCCAGCGCATCATCTTCGGGATCGGCAGCTTGGCCAGCGCAGAGGCGACCAGTTCACCCAGCAGATCGACGGCCGGACGGCCTTCGACCTTGGCGGTGTGAACCAGCCACTCGCCCTTGTCGGTGACCAGACGCTCGGCCTGCTCAACGGTGATGCCGTTGCCACGGGCCCAGCCTTCGGCAGCCTTGGTCGGCTTGCCTTCGGCATCGAACGCCTGCGCTACGGCCGGGCCGCGCTTCTCGACGCTCTTGCTCGGCTGTTCGCCAGCCAGCTCGCTCACCTTGAGGGCCAGACGGCGCGGTGAGGCAAACCACTCGACGTCGCCAAAGGCCAGATCGGCCTTGGTCAGTTCGGCTTTGAAGTTGTCGGCAAAGGCTTCGGCCAGGGAGCGCAGGGCTTTGGGCGGCAGCTCAGCAGTACCGATCTCTACCAGAAATGTATGTTGTGCCATGTCCGTTCCTTAACCTTGCTTGTTCTCACTGCGCTGACACATAGGGAAGCCCAGCGCTTCGCGGGAGGCGTAGTATGCCTCTGCCACGGCCTTGGTCAGGGTGCGAATGCGCAGGATGTAGCGCTGACGCTCGGTGACCGAGATGGCCTTGCGGGCATCCAGCAGGTTGAAGGAGTGAGCGGCTTTGAGGATGCGCTCGTAGGCAGGCAGCGGCAGCGGTTTTTCCAGTGCCAGCAGATTCTGGGCTTCCTTCTCGTACTGCTCGAAGCAGTGGAACAGGAACTCCACATCGGCGTGTTCGAAGTTGTAGGTGGATTGCTCCACTTCGTTCTGGTGGAACACGTCGCCGTAGGTGGTCTTGCCCAGCGGGCCGTCAGACCAGACCAGATCGTAGACGCTGTCCACGCCCTGAATGTACATGGCCAGACGCTCGAGACCGTAGGTGATCTCGCCGGTGACCGGCTTGCACTCGAGGCCGCCAACCTGCTGGAAGTAGGTGAACTGGGTCACTTCCATGCCGTTCAGCCACACTTCCCAACCCAGACCCCAGGCACCCAGAGTCGGGTTTTCCCAGTTGTCTTCCACGAAGCGGATGTCATGGATTTCAGGATCCATGCCCAGCTCTTTCAGGGAGCCCAGATAGAGTTCCTGAATGTTGTCGGGGGAAGGCTTGATGATCACCTGGAACTGGTAGTAGTGCTGCAGGCGGTTCGGGTTTTCACCGTAGCGGCCGTCAGTCGGACGGCGGGACGGTTGCACGTAAGCGCAGGCGATGGGCTCCGGGCCCAGGGCACGCAGACAGGTCATGGGGTGGGAAGTACCGGCACCCACTTCCATATCCAGCGGCTGAATGATGGTACAGCCCTGGCGGGACCAATAGTCCTGCAGCTGCAGGATCAGGCCCTGAAAGGTTTTGACATCGAATTTTTGCATAATTTTTTTCGCGCGAAGTGAAAATCAGAGCAAGATTTGCTGAATGTGAACCGAGGGAGTATACCGTCTGGCATGGTCGGATAATAGGCGAAATTGCAGCGGATTCGCGGGATGGTGCTGCGCTGTGGCTGGTCGGGCGGGATGTCCGGTATATGATGTGAGCAGTGCCGCCTGCAGAGTGGGCAGGGTTGGGCAAACCGCTGAAATAACGAGGGAGAGGAAATGGAACTGCGCTGCGCCTGGGTGACCAAGGACCCGGAATACATTGAATACCATGACAAACAGTGGGGCAGGCCGGTCTATGACGCCCGCGAGCTGTTTGCCAAGCTTTGCCTCGACGGCCAGCAGGCGGGGCTGTCGTGGATCACCATCCTCAAGCGCACCGAGAGCTACTACCGCGCCTATGCCGACTTTGATCCGGTGCAGATTGCCCGCTTCGACGAGCAGGATGTGGAGCGGTTGATGCAGGACACCGGCATTATCCGCAACCGGCTCAAGGTGCAGTCGATCATCAGAAATGCCCGCGCTTATCTGGCGTTGCAGGAGCAGGGGATCGACTTCGCCGACTACCTGTGGGGCTTTGTTGGCGGTGCCCCCATCGTCAACCAGCGGCAGGGTAACGGCGATATTCCGGCGACCTCACCGGAGTCGGATGCCATGTCGAAAGCGCTCAAGAAGCTCGGCTTCAACTTCGTCGGCAGCACCATCTGTTACGCCTTTATGCAGGCGGTGGGAATGGTGAACGATCATCTGGTCAGCTGTCCTTGCCATGCCGAGTGTCAGTTACCGCGCTGACAGCCCGCCGATTGGCCAAAAAAACACCACTCTCGCCATCTGTTCAGGCTTGCGTCAGACAATGGCGTGCCAGCGCGTTACAATCCGGCCCCCGGCATGGTGCCGGATTGTTTTCACAGAGGTTTTTTCATGCGAGCCAAGATCCTGGTGCCTGCTCTGGCACTGACCGTTGCCCTGAGCGGCTGTACCACCAACCCCTACACAGGTGAATCCCAGACCTCTAAAGGTGCCTGGGGCGCGCTGGCTGGCGCCGCTGCCGGTGCGGCTGTAGGTGCGCTCTCCTCCAGCAAGGGTGACCGCAAGAAGGGCATCCTGACCGGCGTTGCTGCTGGCGCGGCGCTGGGTGGCGGTATCGGCTACTACATGGACGTGCAGGAAGCCAAGCTGCGCGAGAAGCTGCAAGGCACTGGCGTCAGCGTGACCCGCAATGGCAATGAGCTGATCCTCAACATGCCGAACAACGTCACCTTCGATAGCTCCAGCTCCCAGCTGAAAGCGGCCGGTGCCAACACCCTCTCCGGCGTGGCCATGGTGGTTGCCGAGTTCGACAAGACCCGCCTGAACGTGGTCGGTCACACCGACAGCACAGGTTCCCGCGATCTGAACATGAAGCTCTCCCGCGATCGTGCCGATGCCGTTGCCGCCCAGCTGATTGGTCAGGGCGTAGCAGGTAGCCGCATCTCCACCACCGGCGTGGGCCCGGATCAGCCGGTTGCTACCAACAGCACCGCCGCTGGCAAAGCCCAGAACCGCCGCGTGACCATTACCCTGACCCCGACCGCCTAAGTCGTTCAGGTTTCGGTAACGAAAAGGCCCCGCCAGTGATGGCGGGGCCTTTTGCTATCTCAAGCTCAAGCCGGGAAAGGCTTAGACAGCTGCAGTCAGCTGTACTTCGACCTTGTAGCCTTCGTGGGCGAGGCGGGCTTGTACACAGGCGCGAACCGGCGCGGTGCCAGCCGGGATCCAGGCATCCCACTGCTCGTTGAAGGCAGCGATGTCCTGAATGTCTTTAAGATAGATATTGGCCATCAGGATCTTGTCGACGCCGGAGCCGTTGGCTTCCAGCAGGCGTTGCAGGCTCGCCAGCACTTCGCGGGTCTGCTGGTGGATGTCGGCCTCTTCGCTGACGGGCACTTCCACCACATAGAGGGTGCCATTGTGGATGACCACGTCAGACCAACGCTGGGTGGTGCCAATTCGGGTAATGGTTGTCATGGAGTGCTCCGGTGCGTGGGCTTATTGACCCTTGCGGATCAGATAGCGGTAGGGGGCCTGCTCTGTCTCGCTGGCGACCAAGGTGTGATCCATAAAGCGGCAGAAACTGGGGATGTCGCGGGTGGTTGAGGGATCGTCGGCACTGACCAGCAGGGTCTCGCCATCCGCCATCAGCCGCACTTTTTTGCGAACCATCATAACGGGTTCCGGGCAACGAAGCCCGATTGCGTCCAACTCGTGGGTTGCGTCGCAGAATAAATCACTCATCTATTATCAACCTTCAACCTATTCGGCTGCCAATGATACTCAGGGCTAAAAAATAATCAAACAAACGCCCCATCAACCAGCATATGTAACCGAAATGTTATTCGGCCCTATCCAGCTTGCGCCGGACGAGTAATATAAAAATTGAACCATATTCAACAAGGAGGTGAATATGCAGGTCTCCTACGGCAGATTACAAGCCTATGCAGGCATGGGGTTCTTGTCCTTCGCCATGATAGTGATGGGCAGCCCGATCGGGAATACCGGTACCTGGTTCGGCTCCATGGTGATGGTCGGGTTGGGGCTCTGGATCGAGCTCAGCGATTACTATGACGAGGATGAGGACGAGAACGATCAATCCTGAATCGGATGACGATTCAACAACAAAGGCGGAGCAATTCCGCCTTTGTCATTTCTGCCGTTTGGCAATGTGCCCGGATCAGCGGGTCGAGCGCATCGCCCGCTCCAGATGCAGCGCCGTCTGCTCCGGGTTGGCCTTGGGGTCGTTGAAGAAGTTGCTCAGCACATCGAGGATCGCCTGCCGCATATTGGTCGGCGTCGCCATCCCTTCCGCCATGCTGGGCAGCAGGTTGTCCTGCTTTTCCGCCAGCAGGAAATCCTGATAGGAGCGGACGGCGCAGCGGTCGAACTTGCTCATGTCGGGGTTGGTCAGCGCCGGAATAGACCCCTTCACCCGATTGAACTCTTCCTGGAATTTCGGCGTCATCAGTAGCTGGGCCAGATCCCCCTGCGCCTGCAACTGGGCCGGATCCCGCTGTTTGAACATGGCGATAGAGTCGAGGTTGTAGCTGAACAGTCCGGCGCTGCCCGGGCTTGGCAGACAGGCGATATCCTCACCCGGCCGGTAGTTGCCGGCACTCAGTTCACCCTTCACCCAGTCCCCCATCAGCTGCATGGCGGCGCCACCGCTCTCCAGCAGATTGGTGGCCTGATGCCACTTCAGACCGGCGTATTTTTGCGGCACGTAGGCGCGCAGCTGCTGGAAGCGGGTCAGCACCCGCACCATGTCGGGGCCGGTCAGGGTGGCGCTGTCCTGCTCGAGGAACGCCTTGCGATAGAATTCTTTTCCGCCCTCACCGAGTGCCACCGTTTCAAACAGTACCGCCAGTTGCCAGGGCTCGTTGCCGATGGCGAGTGGGGTGATGCCCCGTTTTTTAAGCTGGTCTGCGACGGTGACAAACTGGGCCCAGTCGGTGGGCGGAGTCAGCTTGTTGCGCTCGAAGATCTTGCGGTTGAGCCACAGCCAGTTGACCCGGTGGATGCCGGTGGGCACTGCCATCAGGGCACCGTTCTGGCTGAGGGTGGCCCGCACCATGGGCGGCATCTGACTGTACCAGCCGAGGTGTTCGGCCATCGGGCTGAGATCGCGCAGGAAGCCGAGCCCGGCCCACTCCTTGAGCTCGTAACCCTTGAGGTGGGCCGCTTCTGGCGGGTTGGCCGCCAGTGCCCGGCTCTTCAATACCGTCATGGCACTCTTGCCGCCGCCTCCCTGCACTGCAAAGTCGTTCCACTGGTTGCCCTGTTTGGTCCACTCGGATTTGAGCACTTCGACCGCTTTCGCTTCGCCGCCGGACGTCCACCAGTGCAGCACTTCCACCTGGGAGGCGGCAACGGGAGCAGAGAGCAGGGCGATGACAGAAAAAGACAACCACTTCATAAGGTTACTGCCTTGGTAGGGAGAGCGTGGCCTGCAGGCCACCTTGCGGACGGTTTTCCAGCACCAGATCGCCGCCGTGGGCGTGGGCAATGTTGCGGGCGATGCCAAGGCCGAGGCCGGTGCCGGCCTGATCGGTGCTGAGCCGGTAATAGGGTTCGAAGATACGCTCGAACTGATCGTCCGGCAGGCCGGGGCCCTCATCCATGATAAAGAGGATCAGCATCTCCTCGTCATCCATGATGATGATGCGCACCCGCTGGCCATATTTGATGCCGTTGTCCACCAGATTGCCGATGCAGCGTTTGAGCGCCAGCAGCTTGCCGCGATAGGGCCACTTGCAGTGGCCTTCGATGATCAGCCGCTCGTCGTGCAGGTTCATCGACTCCGCCATCTGCTCCAGCAGGGCGTTGATGTCGATCTCCTCGATATTCTCGTGAATGTCGGTCTCTTTGACCGTCTGCAACGCTCCTTTCACCATCAGCTCCAGCTCGTCGAGATCCTTGTTGAACTTGGCGATTTGCACCTCGTCGTCGAGCAGTTCGACCCGCAGCCGCAGTCGGGTGATGGGGGTCTTGAGATCGTGGGAGATGGAGCTGAACAGCCGTTCCCGATCATCGATATAACGGCGAATGCGGTGCTGCATGATGTTGAAGGCGCGGGTGGCCGCCACGATTTCCGACGCCCCTTCCTCTTTGAGCGAAGGCTGGTCGATATCCTTGCCCAGATTGACCGCCGCCTTGGCGAGACGGCGCAGCGGGCGGGTCTGCCAGCGCACCAGCATAAAGGTGAAGAAGCAGAGGAACACCGTCATCAGGGCGATGAAACGCACCTGGTTGCTCGGCATCACGGTATCGTCGAGGGTCATGTAGGGGGCGGGCAGCAGGGCCGCCAGATAGAGCCACTCCCCCTTTTCAATCTCGATCTGGGTTACCAGTACCGGCGGATTGAGCGGCTCCAGCGACAGGGTGTAGCGGGCCCAGGAGGAGGGGAGATCCGCCAGCAGGGTGTCGTTATTGAAGACATGGAGGTCGTCGGGTCGGGAGAAATCCACCTTGATCGCCATGGCGTCGGAGAGCTTGCGGGTCAGCACTCCCTGCACCTCCTCCAGCACCTGCGTCTTGCGTTCGCTGTCGGGGATGGCGTTGATGTGGATCTCCTCTTCGTTGAGCGAGACGAAGAAGCGGCTGCCCCCCATGTTGCGCAGTTGGTCCAGCGCGATATGGCGATACTGCAGCGGCAGGGATTTGAAGAAGTTGACGGTGGAAGCGGCAGACATGGCGAGGTTGCGGGTGGTGCTGAGCATCCCCTCCAGTTCCCGCTTCTGGATCTGCTGCATCCAGATGCCGGTCAGAATGGTCTGGGAGAGCAGGATGGCCAGCAACAGCAGCAGGATCATCCGTGACAACAGGGAGCGGGGCACCAGCGCCCCCCAGGACCACTTGTTGCTCATGGCAGCTCGTGCACCTCGGCAATCAGCATGTAGCCACTGCCGCGAATGGTCTTGATGATGCGCGGGCTCTTGCCGTTGTCGCCCAGCTTCTGGCGCAGACGGCTGATCTGTACGTCGATGCCGCGTTCCATCGGCAGGCTTTCGCGGCCGCGGGTGGCATCCGAGATGGTGTCGCGATCCAGCACCACGCCGGGCTGTTGCAGGAACATGCCGAGCAGCATGGCATCGCTGCCGGAGAGATCCAGCAGGCTGCCATCATCATGGGTCAGCTGGTGGCTCAGGGTGTCGAGGGTCCACTCGGCAAAACGCAGGCGGCGGCTCGGCTCTTTCTCTTTTTCCGGCTGGCGGAATTCGGCGCGGCGCAGCAGTGCCTTGATGCGGGCCTGCAGTTCGCGGGGGCTGAACGGCTTGGCGATATAGTCGTCGGCGCCCAGTTCCAGACCGATCACCCGATCCGCTTCGTCGGAGGCTGCGGTCAGCATGATGATGGGCACCTGGGAGTCACGACGGATCTGCTGGCAGAGGGTAAAACCGTCCTCGCCGGGCATCATGATGTCCAGAATAATCAGGTCCGGGCTGTGCTGGGCGAGTTGCTGGCGCATCTCGTTGCCCTCCGCCGCCGTCAATACCTGAAAGCCCGCCCGGGTCAGGTACTCATTGAGCAGCTCGCGGATCTCTTGGTCGTCATCGACGATCAGCAGTTGTTTGCTCATTGACATATGTATGTGCATCCACCCATTTTTTTGTGCAGATTGAACCTGTCGGGGGAGTAAAAAGCAAGCAAGCCCCCTATCTAATGTGAGGTTTAAGGCAATAACAGCCTATTGATAAGATTAAAACGAAAAAAGGCCGACCCAAACGGGACGGCCAACAGACAGCTTCTGACCACTGACGAGCACCCCGTGTGGCGATCGTCACAGACTTGAAAAGGGGCCAGTCAGACTGGCCCCGAAAAGGGACAACTCTCAGTAGTGCATCCCGTCGATCAGGCTGGTTATCACACCCGTTCAAACACGGTGGCGATGCCCTGGCCCAGACCGATACACATGGTGGCAACCCCCAGGGTGGCATCCTTCTCCTCCATCAGATTGATGAGGGTGGTGGAGATGCGGGCGCCGGAGCAGCCGAGCGGGTGACCCAGCGCAATGGCGCCGCCATTCAGGTTGACCTTCTCGTCCACCAGATCCTGCAGACCCAGATCCTTCACGCAAGGCAGAGACTGGGCGGCAAACGCCTCGTTCAGCTCGAACAGGTCGATATCACCGACAGTCAGACCGGCACGTTTGAGCGCCTTCTGGGTCGCCGGCACCGGGCCGTAACCCATGATGGCGGCGTCACAGCCGGCGATGGCCATGGCACGTACCTTGGCGCGCGGCGTGAGGCCGAGGGCCTTGGCGCGATCCGCGCTCATCACCAGCATGGCGGCGGCACCATCGGACAGGGCCGAGGAGCTGCCGGCGGTGACGGTGCCGTTGACCGGATCAAACACCGGGCGCAGCTGGCTCAGGGTTTCGACCGTGGTCTCCGGGCGGATCACCTCGTCGTAGTCGTAGAAGAAGCGGGCGCCGCTGGCGTCATGGCCTTCCAGCCCGACGATCTCCTTGGCAAAACGCCCTTCCACTGTGGCGGCGTGAGCGCGGCGATGGGAGCGGGCGGCAAACTCGTCCTGCTGCTGGCGGCTGATGCCGTGCAGCTTGCCGAGCATCTCGGCGGTCAGTCCCATCATGCCGGAGGCTTTCGCCACCGACTTGGCCATGCCGGGGTGGAAGTCGACGCCGTGGCTCATCGGTACGTGACCCATGTGCTCGACGCCGCCGATGATGAAGATATCCCCGTCACCCACCTGAATGGCGCGGGAGGCGTCGTGCAGTGCCTGCATGGAGGAGCCGCACAGGCGGTTGACGGTAACCGCCCCTACCTGCTTCGGAATGCCGGCCAGCAGCGCGGCGTTGCGGGCGATGTTGAAGCCCTGCTCCAGGGTCTGCTGCACGCAGCCCCAGTAGATATCCTCGATCTCGTTCGGGTCGAGGTTGGGGTTGCGCAGCAGGATGGATTTCATCAGGTGCGCGGACAGATCTTCTGCACGCACGTTGCGGAAGGCGCCGCCCTTGGACCGGCCCATCGGGGTCCGGATACAGTCGACAATGACTACGTCTTTCATGAATGGATCTCCTTTCCGCAATCAGTAGAAGGTTTTGCCCTGGGCGGCCATCTCGCGTAAGCGGTCGCTGACGCGGTAGAGCGGGCCCAAGTCGGCATACTGGTCGGCCATGGCCACGTAGCGATCCAGACCAATGGTGTCCAGATAGCGGAACACGCCGCCGCGGAAGGGAGGGAAGCCCAGACCGTAGACCAGTGCGATGTCGGCTTCGGCTGGCGTGGCGACAATGCCCTCTTCCAGACAGAGCACCACCTCGTTGATCATCGGGATCATCATGCGAGCGATGATGGCTTCCTTGTCGAAATCCTGTTTCGGCTTGGCGATGGGGGCCAGCAGCTCGTAAGCAGTGGCGTCGGCCACCTTCTTCGGCTTGCCCTTCTTGTCCTGCTCGTAGGCGTAG
Source organism: Aeromonas sp. FDAARGOS 1419 (assembly GCF_019047045.1). NCBI lineage: Bacteria > Pseudomonadati > Pseudomonadota > Gammaproteobacteria > Aeromonadales > Aeromonadaceae > Aeromonas > Aeromonas sp. FDAARGOS 1419. Next base: position 3,376,991 of record NZ_CP077209.1, on the reverse strand, counting down.
AAGCCCTTGCCGTTCTTCTGACCGAAGCGGTTCACTTCGTACATCACGTCGATGGCGGTACGGCCTTCCTTGCTCATGCGTGCCGGGAAGCCTTGCGCCATCACGTCACCGGCATGGTGACCGGTGTCGATACCGACCACGTCCAGCAGGTAGGCGGGGCCCATCGGCCAACCAAACTCTTTCTCCATCACCTTGTCGACGGCGGCGAAGTCGGCGCCATCGGCGACCAGCTTGTTGAAGCCGAAGAAGTAGGGGAACAGCACGCGGTTGACGAAGAAGCCCGGGCAGTCGTTGACTACGACCGGGGACTTGCCCATGGCGGCGGCGTAGGCCACCACGCGGTTGATGGTTTCATCGGAGGTTTGCTCGCCGCGGATGATCTCCACCAGCGGCATGCGGTGCACCGGGTTGAAGAAGTGCATACCGCAGAAGTTCTGCGGGCGCTTCAGCCCCTTGGCCAGCAGGGAGATTGGGATGGTGGAGGTGTTGCTGGCGAGCACGGCGTCTTCGCCGATGATCCCTTCTACTTCGCCCAGTACGGCGGCTTTCACTTTCGGGTTTTCAACCACGGCTTCGACTACGACGTCCACACCTTTGACGCTGTCATAGCTGAGGGTCGGGGTGATGGCGGAGAGCACCTGGCCCATCTTGATGCCGTCGATGCGGCCCTTTTCGAGCTGGCCGTTGAGCAGCTTGGTGGCTTCACCCATGCCAAGTGCCAGCGCCTTCTCGTTGATATCCTTCATCACCGCCGGAATGCCCTTGCTGGCAGACTGGTAGGCGATGCCGCCCCCCATGATGCCGGCACCCAGTACGGCGGCGTGGCCAGTGGCCTTAGCAGCCTGCTTGGCCGCCTTCTTGGCCAGCGCCTTAATGTGCTGATCGTTGAGGAAGATGCCGACCAGCGCCTTGGCGACATCGGTCTTGGCCAGCTTGATGAAGCCTTGCGCCTCGGCCACCAGAGCTTCGTCACGGCCCATACCTGCGGCGGCCTCGACGGTTTTCACCGCGGTCATCGGCGCCGGATAGTGTTTGCCCGCCACGGCGGCAACCATGCCAGCGGCGGTGGTGAAGCTCATCATGGCTTCCAGTTTGGAGAGGCGCAGCGGCGCTTTTTTGGCGGCGCGACGGCTCTGCCAGTCCAGCTTGCCCGCGATGGCGTCCTTGATCATCTGCAGCGCAGCGCTCTGCAGTACGTCGGGTGCGACCACGGCATCTATGGCGCCCACCTTGAGGGCGTCATCGGCGCGGTAATCCTTGCCGGTGGTGATCCACTCGAGCGCGTTGTCGGCGCCGATCACTCGCGGCAGGCGGACTGTGCCGCCAAAGCCCGGCATTATGCCGAGTTTGGTCTCGGGCAGGCCAATCTTGGCGCTGGTGTCAGCCAGACGGAAGTCGGTTGAGAGAATGGTCTCGCAGCCGCCGCCCAGAGCGTGGCCCTTGATGGCGGAGAGGGTCGGAACCGGCAAATCTTCGATGGCGTTGAAGATGTCGTTGGCCTTTTTCAGCCAGCCGAGCAGATCTTCTTGCGGCAGATCGAACAGTTCCAGGAATTCGGTAATGTCGGCACCGACGATAAAGGCGTCTTTGCCGGAGGTGAGGATCAGACCTTTTAGTTCACGTTCTTGTTGTAATGCGGCGATCGCTTCGCTCAGGGAGAGCAGGGTAGCGCGATCCAGCTTGTTGACTGAACCCGGGGCATCAAACCTCAGCTCGGCGATGCCGTTTTCGAGGTAGCTGACCGACAGGGTTTCGCCTTGGTAGATCATGAGAGTGTCTCCTTGTTCCCACTCAGTGGGGAGTGGTGCTCCTTAATCCCCAGCAGGGGGCGAGGCTCACTATTGATCCAAAAGGAGACATTTTCAACACCTATTTAAAACATTTGTTTAACAGATCTCGAGTAAAAGCTCTTCATCACAAAACGGGCAAAAGAGAGGCGCCTTGCGGCGCCCCGGATAGATGTGAGTTTGCTATCAACTGGCCAGTTCAGGCCGGTTGCGATACTGGTTAAGCACCTCGGGATCGGCGAGGGCATGGGTGTTGTTGACCGGCCGATTGTGCACCACTTCCCGCACCGCCAGTTCGACGATCTTGCCGGACTTGGTGCGGGGGATGGCATCCACCTGCAGGATGCGGGAGGGCACGTGGCGGGCGGTGCAGTGCTGCTTTATTTGCTGGCGGATCCGCTCGCGCAGCGGCTCATCCAGCTTGCAACCCACCTTGAGCTTGACGAACAGCACCACCCGTTCGTCTTGCTGCCACTGCTGGCCGATGACGATGCTCTCCTCCACCTCGTCCAGCTGTTCGACATAGCGGTAGATCTCGCTGGTGCCGATACGCACGCCGCCCGGGTTGAGGGTGGCGTCAGAGCGGCCGTAGAACAGAATGCCGCCGGTCGGGGTCAACTCGATCCAGTCGCCGTGGCACCAGATGTTGTCGAACCGCTCGAAGTAGGCGGCGTGGTACTTGTCACCATTCTCGTCGCCCCAGAAGTAGATGGGCTGGGCCGGGAACGGCTTGGTGCAGACCAGCTCGCCCTTCTCCCCCTGCACCGGCTGGCCCGCTTCGTTGAACACCTGCACCGCGAGGCCGAGGCCGCGCCCCTGGCTCTCGCCGCGATAGACAGGGCTGAGCGGGTTGCCGATGACGAAGCAGGAGCAGATGTCGGTGCCGCCTGAGATGGAGCTGAGCTGCACATCCTGCTTTATCTGCTGGTAGACGTAGTCAAATCCCTCCGGCGACAGCACAGAGCCGGTGCTGCAGATCAGCCGCAGGTGTGGCAAGTCGTGGGTCTTGATCGGGGCATAACCCTGCTTGTGCAGCGCATCCAGGTATTTGGCCGAGGTGCCGAACAAGCTGACCTGCTCGTCGCGGGCCAGATCCCACAGCACATTGCCATCCGGGTAAAACGGCGAGCCGTCATAGAGCACCAGAGTGGCGCCGGAGGCGAGCGCGCTTACCAGCCAGTTCCACATCATCCAGCCGCAGGTGGTGAAGTAGAAGATGCGCTCCCCCGGCTTGATGTCGCAGTGCAGCTGGTGCTCTTTCAGGTGCTGCAGCAGGGTGCCGCCAATGCCGTGCACGATGCACTTGGGTTTGCCGGTGGTACCGGAGGAGTAGAGGATGTAGAGCGGATCGTTGAAAGCCATGGGTTCGAACTGGAGGCTGGCGTCCGGCTGGCTCGCCAGCAGTTGCTGCCAGTCGTGACCAAGCTGCAGCGGGTTGCCGAGCAGCGGGATCATCACCGTCTGCTCTATGCTGCCGATCTGGCTGACGACCCCTACTACTTTGTCCTGAATATCGATAGCTTTGCCGTTGTAGCGATAGCCATCCACCGCAAACAGCACCCGCGGCTGGGTCTGGCCGAAGCGCTCTACCACACTGGCTTCACCGAAGTCGGGGCTGGTGGAGGTCCAGATCGCCCCGAGACTGGTGGTTGCCAGCATGGCTACCACGGTTTCCGGAATATTGGGCAGATAGGCGGCGACCACATCGCCACGACCAATCCCCTGATGACGCAGCCACTGAGCCAGCCGGGCAACCTGATCACTCAGCTCACCCCAGCTAAGAGTACGGCTTGGACTCCCTTCGATACGGGAGATGATGGCCGGGCTCTCGTCCTGACGGCGCAGCAGGTTTTCGGCGAAGTTGAGGCTGCTGTCGGGGAACCAGCGGGTGCGCTGCATATCCTGACGGTTCTCCGCCACTATGTTGCCGAGCTCGCCCTTGACGCCGCAGTGCTGCCATACCAGCGGCCAGAAACGGGTGGTCTTCTCCACCGACCATTGATAAAGCTGCGGGTAGTTCTGCAACTGCAAGCCGTGGAAACGGTTCACCTCCGCCATAAAACGGTAGAGGTTGGATTGCTGCATCCCGAGCGGATCCGGTTGCCACAGGCAGAGGTTGTCCATGAGTAATCCCTGACTTCATGTATCTACCGGCAGTGTATTGAATTGTTTTTGATTTGTTAATAATTGGTTTTCTGTTGATAACAAACACGTTTGTAACGTATGCGTTACCTCACGAAGCGGCAGCTTGACGGGTCGAGCCGCCAAGCGCTTGATGTTATGCTGCAATCACATTCACCTCGGAGCAGGACGCCATGAGCAGCTACAGCCAACTTTTTGCCCAGCACCTCGATATCTTGCAGCAGCGCACCCGCGACATTCTGCAACAACAGGGGCTCAGCGGACTGGCCATCCACTCCGGCCAGACTCACCGCATCTTCCTCGATGATCAGGATTACCCGTTCAAGGTAAACCCCCACTTCAAGGCCTGGTTGCCGGTGCTGGACAATCCCCACTGCTGGCTGCTGGTGGACGGGGTGAACAAACCGGTATTGCTGTTCTATCGCCCGGTGGATTTCTGGCACAAAGCAGCGGATCTGCCCAATGCCTTCTGGGTCGAGTTCTTCGATATCCGCTTCCTGACCCGACCGGAACAAGTCGCCGATCATCTGCCGGGCAACAAGCAGGAGTGGGCCTATCTGGGCGGTCATCTGGAAGTGGCCGAGCTGCTTGGTCTGACCCAGCCCAATCCGGAGGCTGTGCTCAACTACCTGCACTATCACCGTGCCTACAAGACCCCCTACGAGCTGGAGTGCCTGCGCGAGGCGAACCGCATCGGTGTCCGTGGTCATATCGCGGCCAAGGACTCTTTTATGGCAGGGGCGAGCGAGTTCGAAATCAATCTGGCCTACATGAAAGCGGTCGGGCAGGGGGCCAATGAGGCGCCCTACGGCAATATCGTCGCGATCAACCGTAATGCGGCCATCCTTCACTACACTCATTTGTCTGCCGTGCGGGTGCCCGATGCGGAGCGCCACTCTTTCCTGATCGATGCCGGTGTCGATTTTCACGGTTATGCCTCCGACATCACCCGTACCTGGGCGTGGCGGCGAGGCGAGTTTGCTGATCTGATTGCCGCCCTCGACGAGCAGCAGCAGGAAATCATCAAGGAGATCAAACCGGGTCGCCGCTACAGCGAGCTGCACCTGCAGATGCACCACAAGCTGGCGCGCCTGCTGCAAGCGACCGAGTTGGTGGATATGTCGGTGGACGAGATGATCAACACCGGGGTGACCAACGTCTTCTTCCCCCACGGCCTCGGCCACTTCCTCGGTTTGCAGGTACACGATGCGGGTGGTTTCATGCAGGATGAGCGCGGCACCCACCTGGCGGCGCCCGAGCTGTTCCCCTATCTGCGCTGCACCCGGGTGATGGAGGTGGGTCAGGTGTTCACCATCGAGCCGGGCATCTACTTCATCGACAGTTTGCTGGAGCCGCTGCGTCAGGGCGAACAGGGCAAACGGGTCAACTGGAACAAGGTGGAGGCGCTGCGTCCGTTCGGCGGCATCCGCATCGAAGACAACATAGTGCTGCACGCCAACGGGGTGGAGAACATGACCAGACAAGCAGGACTCTGATGGCTGCTGCGTACTCCATTCCGGCCGCTTCATTGGAGATCAGCGAAGAGATCAAGAAGAGCCGCTTCATTACCCTGATCGCCCACACCCCGACCGTCGAGGCGGCCAAGGGGTGGGTCAACGAGATCAAGCGTCAACATCCGACCGCTCGCCATCACTGCTGGGCCTTTGTGGCGGGCGCACCGCAAGATAGTCAGGTCTATGGCTTCAGTGATGATGGCGAACCCTCCGGTACCGCAGGCAAGCCGATCCTGGCCCAGTTGATGGGCTCGGGGCTCGGTGAAATCTGCGCCGTGGTAGTGCGTTACTACGGCGGCATCCAGCTTGGTACCGGTGGACTGGTCAAAGCCTATGGGGGCGGCGTCGGTGCCGCCCTCAAGCAGCTGCCTACCCTGCTCAAGGTGCCGCGCACTCCCTCTCTCATTCACTGCGATTACGGTGACATGGGGACGGTCGAGTCGCTGATCAGCAGCCATAATGGCGAATTGCTGGCGGCCGATTACGGTCAGCAGGTCATCTTGCAGGTGGCGTGGGAGTCCTCGGTTTGGGCTCAGGTGGACCGTGAATTGACCGACCGGACTCATGGGCGGGTATCCCTCAGCCCCTTAGATGGCTAGAATCCATCGCTCTTTAATTGGGGAAAGGGAGCTGTAATGCACATTCTGAGCATTATTCGCATTGTTGGCCTGCTGGTTGCGCTGTTCAGCTCGACCATGCTGTTGCCTGCACTGGTGGCCTTTGGCTATCGGGATGGTGGTGGTGCCGAGTTCGTCAGCTCTTTTCTGATCGCCCTGCTGCTCGGCGTGGTGCTCTGGTTTCCCAATCGCTATCACAAGAAGGAGATGCGCTCGAAAGAGGGTTTCCTCATCGTGGTGCTGTTCTGGACTGTGCTGGGCAGTGTGGGGGCTGTGCCCTTCATCATGAGCGACGTGCCGGACATGTCGGTCTCGGAGGCCTTCTTCGAATCTTTTTCCGGCCTGACCACCACTGGCGCAACGGTACTGACCGGGCTCGATAATCTGCCCAAGGCGTTTCTGTTCTATCGCCAGCTGCTGCAGTGGCTGGGGGGCATGGGGATCATCGTACTGGCGGTGGCCATTCTGCCACTGCTGGGTATCGGGGGCATGCAGCTCTATCGCGCCGAGATCCCGGGGCCGGTGAAGGATACCAAGGTGACGCCGCGCATCGCCGAAACGGCCAAGGCGCTCTGGTTCATCTATCTGCTGCTCACCGCACTCTGTGCGCTGGCCTACTGGCTCGCCGGGATGACGCTGTTCGATGCGGTCTGCCATTCGTTCTCGACTCTGTCGGTCGGTGGCTTCTCCACTCACGATGCCAGCATCGGTTTCTTCAACAGTCCGGTCATCAACCTGATTACCGTGGTGTTCCTGCTGCTGGCCAGCGTGAACTTTGCGCTCCACTTTACCGTTTTCTCACACCGCCCGGTGCGGCTCGGTCGCTACCTCTACGATTCTGAACTCAAGGTGTTTCTGGCCATCCAGGCGACCCTGGTGATGATCTGCTTTGTCGCCTTGCTGACCCACGGACACTACGCCACCTGGCAAG
>NZ_CP077209.1:3322500-3365000 GCF_019047045.1 Aeromonas sp. FDAARGOS 1419 | reverse complement strand
GTTAATATTCCTGCACGACTTGTAATTGCGATGGGGGGACGGAGAAGGCTAGGTGGGCCAGGCGACGGTTGTCCTGGTGAAAGTGCGTAGGTGGTGTTTCTAGGCAAATCCGGAGACACAACACTGAGACACGAGACGAACGCACTACGGTGCGGAAGCCATTGATGCCCTGCTTCCAGGAAAAGCCTCTAAGCTTCAGATTACAAGTCATCGTACCCCAAACCGACACAGGTGGTCGGGTAGAGAATACCAAGGCGCTTGAGAGAACTCGGGTGAAGGAACTAGGCAAAATAGAACCGTAACTTCGGGAGAAGGTTCGCTCTTGACAGTGAAGTCCCTTGCGGATGGAGCAGTTGGGAGTCGCAGTGACCAGATGGCTGGGACTGTTTATCAAAAACACAGCACTCTGCAAACACGAAAGTGGACGTATAGGGTGTGACACCTGCCCGGTGCCGGAAGGTTAATTGATGGGGTTAGCGCAAGCGAAGCTCTTGATCGAAGCCCCGGTAAACGGCGGCCGTAACTATAACGGTCCTAAGGTAGCGAAATTCCTTGTCGGGTAAGTTCCGACCTGCACGAATGGTGTAACCATGGCCATGCTGTCTCCACCCGAGACTCAGTGAAATCGAATTCGCCGTGAAGATGCGGTGTACCCGCGGCTAGACGGAAAGACCCCGTGAACCTTTACTACAGCTTGGCACTGAACATTGAACCTACATGTGTAGGATAGGTGGGAGGCTTTGAAGGCGTGACGCCAGTTGCGCTGGAGCCGTCCTTGAAATACCACCCTTGTATGTTTGATGTTCTAACGCAGGGCCCTGAATCGGGCTCGCGGACAGTGCCTGGTGGGTAGTTTGACTGGGGCGGTCTCCTCCCAAAGAGTAACGGAGGAGCACGAAGGTTGGCTAATCCTGGTCGGACATCAGGAGGTTAGTGCAATGGCATAAGCCAGCTTAACTGCGAGACGGACAGGTCGAGCAGGTACGAAAGTAGGTCATAGTGATCCGGTGGTTCTGAATGGAAGGGCCATCGCTCAACGGATAAAAGGTACTCCGGGGATAACAGGCTGATACCGCCCAAGAGTTCATATCGACGGCGGTGTTTGGCACCTCGATGTCGGCTCATCACATCCTGGGGCTGAAGTCGGTCCCAAGGGTATGGCTGTTCGCCATTTAAAGTGGTACGCGAGCTGGGTTCAGAACGTCGTGAGACAGTTCGGTCCCTATCTGCCGTGGGCGTTGGATGATTGAAGGGAGTTGCTCCTAGTACGAGAGGACCGGAGTGAACGAACCTCTGGTGTTCGGGTTGTCACGCCAGTGGCACTGCCCGGTAGCTAAGTTCGGAATCGATAACCGCTGAAAGCATCTAAGCGGGAAGCGAGCCCTGAGATGAGTCATCCCTGACCCCTTGAGGGTCCTAAAGGGCCGTTGGAGACTACAACGTTGATAGGCGGGGTGTGTAAGTGCAGCGATGCATTGAGCTAACCCGTACTAATTACCCGTGAGGCTTAACCATACAACACCCAAGAAGTGTTCTAAGGCTTGTAGCAAACCTAAGCGAACTACGAATTCAGTGATAACGACAAGCAACGAGCAACATCGTTATTCACGTCAGCTTTCTAGATTAAGATTTTGCCTGGCGGCAATAGCGCCGTGGAACCACCTGATCCCATGCCGAACTCAGAAGTGAAACGCGGTAGCGCCGATGGTAGTGTGGCATTCGCCATGCGAGAGTAGGACACTGCCAGGCACCCAATTAAACGGTGATGTGAAAGACATAACCGGCTGCGAGGATGACACCTCATAAAGAAGCGGCAAAAGATTTAGCGCAAGCTAACCGAATGCGGAGCGGTAGTTCAGTCGGTTAGAATACCGGCCTGTCACGCCGGGGGTCGCGGGTTCGAGTCCCGTCCGCTCCGCCACTAATTTGAAGGCCTTCCCGGTTGGGAAGGCCTTTTTGCTATGGGCACTCTTTACCCAGCGACCCAAGACTTTCACACCAGAGCGAATACAAAAGCCCGGCTTCACGACCGGGCTTTTGTATTTTTAGCGCCTTAAACCACCAATATCTGGCTTTCTCTGCCAAGTAAGAGTGCCAGATAGCCGATTATTTCCACCATTTTCTGGCTATATCCGAGCCTTATCAGCCATTTGAGCGAGTTTACAGGCGGCCAAATCAGGCTTCTGTCGCTTGCTGGCTACAGAGCAGTTCCATATTGACCACCCCCTCTTCCATCTGCACGTCGATCTTGAAGCCAAGCCGTTTGGCGAGGTTGACCATGCCGCGATTGCTGGGCATGGTCATGCCGGATAACTGGCCAATCCCCTGCTCTTTGGCGTAACGGATGATCTTCTCCATCATCAATTTGCCGAGACCCACCCCTTTCAAGTCCGATCGCACCAGAATGGCAAACTCGGCATCGCTCTGGTCCGGGCTCGAAATGGCGCGTACCACGCCGAGGATCTGATCCTGCAGCTCGCCATCTTGCCCCACAGCAACGAAGGCCATCTCCCGGTCGTAATCTATCTGGGTCATGCGAGCCAGCTCTTCATGGCCCAGCTCGCCCACATCGGCAAAGAAGCGTTTGTACCTGTCTTCATCGGAGACCTGCAGCACGAACTGCTTGTGAGCCGGTTCATCTTCCGGCCGGATCGGGCGCAGCAGGATATGGCGCTGATCTTTAAGCCAGGCACCCTCCTCCAGTTCGGTAGGATAGGGGCGGATCGCCAGTCGGTTGCTGGTCGGGATGGCGGGGTCAGCCAGTGTGAGGCTGGCATCCAGCACCACCATCTCTGCACCGCACGCTTGCAGCGGATGAAGATCCAGCTCCTGAATTTGCGGGAAGGCGAGCAGCAGTTCGGATAGCTGGCAGAGCACCTGACCGAGGGCATCGATATCCAGCCGATCCGGAGTGGCATGTTCACGGATCTTGCGACTTTTGAGCGCACCGATGATCTGGTAACGGGCCAGTGCCTGATTGAGCGGCGGTAGTGCCGCGACCATCTCCTGTGGCTCCGCGCCCGATTCACCGAGCAGGATGACGGGGCCAAAGATGGCGTCTTGCTGAATACGTACCCGCAGCTCCAGACCGCCACTGCGCCGCGCCATGCGCTGTACCAGCAACCCTTCAATACGGGCGCCGGGATCGTGCTGTTTCACCCTGTCGAGAATGGCGTCGGCAGCCTGTGCTACTTCGGCCGAGGTGCGCAGATTGAGCACCACACCATGCACGGCAGATTTGTGCAGGATGTCGGGCGAACGGAGTTTGACTGCCACCGGGTAGCCGATCTGCTCGGCGGTGAGGGTCGCCTCGATGGCGTCGGTGACGATCCAGGTTGGCAGGGTCGAGAGACCGGCGGCTTGTAAAATCGGGTGTACCAGATGGGTATCCAATCTTAGCTGTTTGCGCTCCTGCGCTTGGCGGATCAGCGGCTGGCACAGCTCGACATTGAGCTGGTTGCCGTGCAGTGACGCTGGGGTTTCCATCAGTTGCTTCTGGTTGCGACGGTATTCCACCATGTGCATGAAGGCCGCCATGGCGCTTTCCGGCGTGCGGTAGGTCGGGAAGCCCGCCTCGGTAAAGAGCTTGCGCCCCTCCTGCGCCGAGTACTCGCCCGCCCAGTTGGTGAGGATATTGAAACGGCGCGCTCTGGGATGCTGTTTCAGATGGGCAATAAGATGGCTGGCCAGCGGCGCGCTCGGTGCCGTGAGCGAGGGGGCGTGGATGATCAGGATGGCGTCGATGCCATCCTCCTGCAACACGTTGTCCAGCGCCTCCTGATAAGTGGTGATGGTGGCATCGCTGCCGATATCGAGTGGCGGGCGAGCCAGCTTGCCGCCCCGCTCCAGCAGTACATCTACCGCCATATTGGCCAGCCCTCGGCCGTTGGAGATGATGGCGAGCCGCTCTCCCTTGAGGGTCATGGAGTGGCTGAGGGTTTCTACCGCGGCGAATAGTTCGTGGGTATCCCGCACCCGTAACATGCCGGCGCGGCGGATGGCGGCATCATAGACATTGTCGAGACCGTGCGCCGGTTCGTGGCGCCCGCTTTTCAGTACCAGGATCGGCTTGTTGCGCGAGGCTGCTCGCGCTGCCGAGAGAAAGTGGCGGGCGTCGTGCAACTTGTCCATATAGATCAAAATGGCGCGGGTCACGCTGTCGCGGGAAAGTTGATCCAGCAGCTGGCCGAAGTCGATATCGCAGTGATCCCCCAGGGAGATGAAGGCGGAGAAGCCCAGTTCATGCTGCTTGGCCCAATCCAGAATGGTGGTGCTGACGGCGGCGGATTGCGACAGAAAGGCGACCTGCCCCGGCTTGGCGGCAATGGGTGAAAAGCTGGCGTTAATCCCCTGGCCGGGCAGCAGCATCCCCATGCTGTTGGGGCCGAGCAGGCGAATGCCATATTGCTGGCAGACCCGTTTCAGCTCCAGCCGCTCCTCGGGGGAAAAGTCGGCGGCCAGTATGATGGCAGCCCCCGCGCCCTTTTGGCCGAGCGCTTCCAGCAACGGCAAGACTCGCTCCCGCCTGGTGCAGATGATGGCGAGATCCGGAGCCAGTGGCAGGCTGGCAATGTCGGGATAGGCCAGCACGCCAGCCACTGCCTTGCTGCGCGGGGTGACCGGCAGGATGGGCCCTTTGAACTGGCCTGCCAGCAGGTGGCGCACGATCACATGACCCGCCTTGAGCGGATCGGTCGAGGCGCCGATCACGGCGATTGATTGGGGTTTGAACAGCCGATCCAGACCGCTTGCGTTCATGGGCACTCCCGACAAAAGGGGGAAGATACCAGTCTAATACGCCTTTGCTGCAGGTTCTGTGATCGGATCCTGATCACCGTTTGTTCAGGGCATTGGCACGCAGATAAAAGCGCAGTTCGCCCTGCACCCGGCGAATGGCTCCCAGGTGGCATTCCTGAAGATAGATATCCTGCTCCCGATCGAGCGCCGTACTGGGCACGCCCATGCTTTGCAGATACTCGTCAAACAGGGTTGAACCCTTGATCTCTACCAGATGCTGTTTCATGGCTCTCCTCCCTGCGCCTTGGCGTTTGTTGATGAACGCTCAGTCTGCGATGACCTGTCGGGTTTGCCTATTGTCACTTTTGACACGAGATTTGACACGAGAGCGCTCACACATCTTTCAGAGAGGGCGCCGTTGAGACGCTGGCTGGCGTTATAGTATGGCGAGGAGCACGAGGCACGGATGGTGCACAGGATGATCAGAGTTTGGTGGTGGTGCATGGCACTGTGGACGGTTGGCGTATCGGCAACCGAGCAGCCTATCCGCGCCTGGAATCTGCTGCTGGATCACCCCAACCCCGCCGTCGTCCAGTTGTTGCGGCTCTCCCTCGATCTCACCGTGCCCGAATATGGCCCCTACCAGCTGGTTTCCAGCCCGCAAATGGAGCAGGGGCGGGCGGTGAAGGAGCTGCGTAGCGGCGAGCTGGTTCAGGTCGGTGTCTTTGCCCCGGATGGTGCGCGAGAGAGGGAGTTGCTTGCAATCCACATTCCGCTGGCCAAGGGGCTGCTGGGATGGCGGGTGTGTCTGGTTCGGCGGGGGGATGAGGGGCGTTTTGCCGCGATCGGGTCGTTGGCGGACTGGCATCGCGCCGGGCTCTCCATCGGTCAGCACAGATCCTGGCCAGACACCCAGTTGCTGCGGGCCAACGGTCTCAAGGTGACGGTGGGCAATCTTTATGAGGCGCTCTTCAACATGCTGCGCAAGAAGCGCTTTGACTGCTTCCTGCGATCGGTCATCGAGGTCGAGGATGAGCTAAGGCAGCATCCGGATCTCGCCATCGAGCCCCGTCTGGTGTTTCGCTATCCGCTGGCACTGCTCTTCTTTGTCTCGCCAAAATATCCGGAGCTGGCCCAGCGCATCGAGCTCGGCCTGCTGCGGGCGCGGCAGTCTGGTGCTTTTGACCGGGTCTTTGAAGAGGGATTCGGCAGTACCATTCGGCGGTTGAAACTGGATGAGCGGGTGCGTCTCGAGCTGCACAACCCCGACTTGCCGCTGCCCAGTCGCATCATGATGGCCGATCCGGCCCTTATCTATAATCCGGTGTCAGCGCAGTGAGCCCTGATTCTGCGCAGTATCCCAGAAGGCGCGGATCAGCGGCTCTTCCAGCCGCTTCTTGAGCACCCCGATCCCCACATCAAATGGCTTGAAGGCTGGTTTGAGGTCGATGATCCGCACCTTGTCACCGAGCGGGCTGTGGTCGATTACCGCCGCAGGCACCAATCCTACGCCACAGCCGAGCGCCACCATGGCGACGATTCCCTCGTTACCCGCCACTTCGGCGTAGATGTTGGGCGCTATCCCCTTGTTGCGAAACCACTGATCGCTGCGTTTGCGGGCCAAGCCCTGCTCGGAGAGGATGACTGGCAGCTGCTCCCAATCAGGTTCTCCCTGACGGAACCACTGGTTCAGTTGCGGGGCGTTGCGCGGCGCGATAAAGACCAGCGGCACCTGCTGCAGGCTGGCGAACTCCAGCTTGGCGGGCAGGGCGTCGGGGCGGGCAGCGATGGCGAGATCTGCCTCGTCGGCCAGGATCTTGTCCACCGCCAGCGCCGGGTCACCGGTCTCCAGCTTGATCTCCAGCTGGGGGTAGCGGCGGCGAAAGCGCTCCAGTACCTCGGGCAGCAGAAAGTAACTGGCAGTGACCGAGCAGAACACCCGCAGCCGCCCCTGCAGCGGTTCATCGCTGCGTTTGAGCTCCTGCTTGAGCTGGCGCCACTCCTGCAACAGGCCGCCACCAAACTCCCGCAGTTTCTCGCCAGCAGGGGTGAGCCGTACCGAGCGGTTGTCCCGCTCGAACAGGATGCAGCCGGTCTCCTGCTCCAGCCGCTGGATGGCGCGGCTCAGGGTGGAAGGGCTGACCGCCATAGCATCGGCGCTTTTGCCGAAATGAAGGGAGTCGGCGAGGTGGAGAAACAGCTCGAGATTGCGAAGGTCCATTGATCACTTCCTGCTGCAGTCAGGGCATAAATTCATGCCGAACCGTCCGGCTCTGGCAACCGCATCCCCGCACAATTCAGCGGCCACATTGTCGAAACGGGGGCACATTTAGGGATAAATTGCCAAGAATCATCTTTCAATTCTTGCAACGTACTGTTTCGAATATATCAGTTCAGGCAATAAGTGTCCCGCGCTATAGTGGTTTAGACAACGCCGCTATCCGGCATGGAATCAATCGAACGGAGCAATCACCATGGCTAACTATTTCAACACCTTGAACCTGCGTCAGCAGTTGGCCCAACTGGGCAAGTGTCGTTTCATGCAGCGCGAAGAGTTCGCGGACGGCTGCAACGTGCTGAAGGGCAAGAAGGTGGTGATTGTGGGCTGTGGTGCCCAGGGTCTGAACCAGGGTCTGAACATGCGTGACTCCGGGCTGGATATCTCCTACGCCCTGCGCAAGGCCGCCATCACCGAGAAGCGCGCCTCCTGGCAGAAAGCCACCGACAACGGCTTCGCGGTCGGTACCTATGAAGAGCTGATCCCGACCGCCGATCTGGTGCTGAACCTGACTCCGGACAAACAGCACTCCGACGTGGTGAAAACCGTGATGCCGCTGATGAAGCAGGGCGCTGCGCTGGGCTACTCCCACGGCTTCAACGTGGTGGAAGAGGGTCAGCAGATCCGCTCCGACATCACAGTTGTTATGGTGGCGCCGAAGTGCCCGGGTACCGAAGTGCGTGAAGAGTACAAGCGCGGTTTCGGCGTACCGACTCTGATCGCTGTTCACCCGGAAAATGACCCGAAAGGTGAAGGCATGGCCATCGCCAAGGCGTGGGCCTCTGCCACCGGCGGCGACCGTGCCGGGGTGCTGGAGTCCTCCTTCGTGGCGGAAGTGAAATCCGACCTGATGGGCGAGCAGACCATCCTCTGCGGCATGCTGCAGGCCGGTTCCCTGCTCTGCTACGACAAGCTGGTTGCCGAAGGCACAGACCCGGCCTACGCCGGCAAGCTGATCCAGTTCGGCTGGGAGACCATCACCGAAGCCCTGAAACAGGGTGGTATCAGCCTGATGATGGACCGCCTCTCCAACCCTGCCAAGCTGCGCGCCTTCGAGCTCTCCGAGCAGCTCAAGACCCTGATGCGCCCGCTGTTCGAGAAGCATATGGACGACATCATTGCCGGTGAGTTCTCTCGCGGCATGATGGCCGACTGGGCCGAAGACGATGCCAAGCTGTTCGGCTGGCGCGAAGAGACCGGTAAATCCGCCTTCGAAAACGCCCCGGCGTTTGCAGGCAAGATTGCCGAGCAGGAGTACTTCGACAATGGCGTGGTGATGGTGGCCATGGTCAAGGCGGGTGTCGAGCTGGCATTCGAGACCATGGTGGCTTCCGGTATCTACGAGGAGTCCGCCTACTACGAATCCCTGCACGAGTTGCCGCTGATCGCCAACACCGTTGCCCGCAAGCGTCTGTACGAGATGAACGTGGTCATCTCCGATACCGCCGAGTACGGCAACTACCTGTTCGCCAACGCCGCCGTGCCCTTGCTGCGCGAGCACTTCATGCCGACCCTGAAAGCGGGCGATCTGGGTGCCAGCAAGGCGGAAGGGCAGAGCGTGGATAACCTGGCGCTGCTGGCGGCCAACGAAGCGACCCGCAACCACCCGATCGAAAAAATCGGCCAGGTACTGCGCGGTTACATGAAGGACATGAAACGCATCGCCGTTGGCGGTTAAGTCAGCATCGGACTGGAGGATGAAGGGGCGGGGATGACGATCCCCGTCGCCGGTCGGACTGGACACCCGACCGGCCCGCCAGAAAACCCAGCCCGACAGCCATAAATAAAAAAGCCCCGCTCATCGAGCGGGGCTTTTGCATTCAGAAAGGCCGGATAAATCAGGCTTTCCACGCTTTCCAGGTGTTGATCAGACCGTTGGTGGAGCAGTCGTGGCTGGTGACAGCCTCGTTGTTGCCCAGCTCCGGCAGGATCTTGTTGGCCAGCTGTTTGCCCAGCTCCACGCCCCACTGGTCGAAGCTGAAGATGTTCCAGATTGCGCCCTGTACGAAGATCTTGTGCTCGTACATGGCGATCAGGGCACCCAGGGTTTTCGGGGTCAGGCTCTTGAACAGGATGGAGTTGGTCGGGCGGTTGCCTTCGAACACCTTGAACGGCACCAGATCCTTGACCTGCTCCAGGGTTTTGCCAGCCGCCAGGAACTCGGCTTCAACCTCTTCCTTGCTCTTGCCGAAGGCCAGCGCCTCGGTCTGGGCGAAGAAGTTGGCCAGCAGTTTCGGGTGATGGTCACCGATCGGGTTGTGGCTGATGGCCGGCGCCAGGAAGTCACAGGGGATCAGCTTGGTGCCTTGATGGATCAGCTGGTAGAAGGCGTGCTGGCCGTTGGTACCCGGCTCACCCCAGATGATGGGGCCAGTCTGGTAGTCAACCGGCTTGCCGTTGCGATCCACGTACTTGCCGTTGGACTCCATGTTGCCCTGCTGGAAGTAGGCAGGGAAGCGGTGCATGTACTGATCGTACGGCAGGATGGCTTCGGACTCGGCACCGTAGAAGTTGTTGTACCACAGGCCGATCAGCGCCAGCAGCACCGGCACGTTCTGCTCATAGGAGGCAGTGGCGAAGTGCATGTCCATCTCGAAAGCGCCTTGCAGCAGGGCTTCGAAGTTTTCGAAACCGACAGACAGGGCGATGGGCATGCCGATGGCAGACCAGGAGGAGTAGCGGCCGCCAACCCAGTCCCAGAACTCGAACATGTTGTTGGTGTCGATGCCGAACTCGGCCACGGCCTTGCCGTTGGTGGAGAGCGCGGCGAAGTGCTTGGCAACGTGGGCCTTGTCACCGGCGATCTTGATGAACCAGTCGCGGGCGGTCAGGGCGTTGGTCATGGTCTCCTGGGTGGTGAAGGTCTTGGAGGCCACCAGGAACAGGGTGGTTTCCGGATCGATCTTCTTCAGGGTCTCGGCGATATGGGTGCCATCGACGTTGGAGACGAAGTGCATCTGCAGGTGGTTTTTGTAGGGACGCAGTGCCTCGGTGATCATCACCGGGCCGAGATCGGAGCCACCGATACCGATGTTGACCACGTGCTGGATCGCTTTGCCGGTGTAGCCTTTCCACTCGCCGGAGATGATCTTCTCGCAGAAGCCTTTCATCTTGGCCAGGACGGCATTCACTTCCGGCATAACATCCTTGCCATCGCACTCGATGGGGCGGTCGGAGCGGTTGCGCAGGGCCACGTGCAGTACGGAGCGCCCTTCGGTCATGTTGATCTTGTCGCCATTGAACATGGCATCGATCGCGCTGCGAAGATCGGTCTCTTTGGCCAGATCAACCAGCAACTTGAGGGTTTCTTCGGTGATCAGGTTCTTCGAGTAATCAACCAGGATGTCGCCGCCGAAGGTGAGGGAAAACTTGTCAAAGCGCTTCGGGTCCTGCGCGAACAGATCCTTGAGTCGGGTCTCTTTGTTTGCTGCAAAGTGGGCTTCCAGTGCCTGCCAGGCCTGGGTTTGGGTTGGATTGATGTTTTTCATAGGATTCCTGAAATGCCAAGTTGTGTTTGAACCTTGCAGGCAAGGTCCCGCCAAACCTTATTATCCGAGCATTATAGCGAGCCGGCCGGGCGGCCCGTGTAACAGAGTTTTACCGATTGTCTTTTACCGCAATGGGGCAACCGTCGGGAGTATACAACCAGAACATCGGGATTATGAGTCACGAAAGCAAGGGGGATCTTGCGCTCGCTCATGATTGGGGCTGGCCCGCTGCTCTGAAATTGTTTTCATTCCGCCGGCCTGATTATGCAGCGGATGGCGCGCCAGAAATGACAATGCCAGCCCGAAGGCTGGCATTGTTGATTGCTGCTTTTACCGCGATTACGCCTGCGGTTTTTGCATGTGCATCACCATCTGCGGGAAGGGAATTTCGATCCCTTCGGCATCAAAGGTCAGTTTCACCTTCTCGTGGAAGTCGAACCAGACACCCCAGTAGTCGCCGGTCTTGACCCACGGGCGCACCACGATATTGACCGAGGAGTCGGCCAGCGCGGCTACGGCGATGGTGGCAGCCGGATCTTTCAGGATGCGCGGCTCTTCGTTCACCAGACGCTCAAGGATCTGCTTGGCCTTGCGCAGGTCGGAGCCGTAGCCGATACCAAAGGTCATATCGACGCGGCGGGTATCCATGCGCGAGTAGTTGACGATGGTGCCGTTGAGGATAGCGGAGTTCGGTACTACCACCATCTTGTTGTCACCGGAGGTGAGGGTGGTGGTGAACAGCTGAACGGATTGCACCACGCCAGACGTGCCTGCCACTTCGATAAACTCGCCCGCCTTGATGGGGCGGAAGATAATCAGCAGAAAGCCGGCGGCAAAGTTGGAGAGCGAGCCTTGCAGCGCCAGACCGATGGCCAGACCGGCAGCACCGATGATGGCGACGAAGGAGGCGGTCTGCACCCCGACCCGGCCCAGCGCGGCGATCACCACGAACACCAGAATGGCGTATTTGAGGATGCTGCCGACGAAGTGGGTGACTGTGGTGTCGAGCTTGCGCGCCTGCATCACTTTTACCACGCCACCGCTGAGCAGATTGGCGGCGATATAGCCGACCAGCAGGGTGAGCAGGGCGGCCGCGATGTTGACGGCATACTCGATCAGCAGGCCCTGGTTATTGACCAGCCAGGTCTGTGCTTCGGTAATGATTTCGGGTTCCATAGGATGTCCTTTCGGGTGCTAAAGGTTTATGGCGCATGAATCTAACATCGCAGCGCGACAGTCCGGGTCGCATCTGGTGCTTATTTTACTGCCATAAAAAGCTGCCACAAAAAAGAAGGGAGGCCAAGGCCTCCCTTCTTCATGCTCGGTGAAAAGCGCTGCCGCTCAGCTCTGCAGCAGCTGGCTGCGGATAAACTGCCACTGATCCTCGAAGCCAGCGGTGGGCTTGAGCTTGAACTCGGAACGGACAAACTGGCTGATGCGGCCCTCGGTATAGGCCAGCAGCAGATTGGCCAGCATGGTTTCGTCGAGTTGGAAGCCCTGACCCTCGCGCAGCCGTTTCTCGCGCAGTACCTGCTTGATCTGGGTCTCCAGCTTGTCAAACAGGATGCTGATGCGATCCCGCAACCGGTCATGCTCGCCCAGCAGGGCATCACCGTTGAGGATGCGGGTGATGCCGGGATTGCGCTCGGCGAACACCAGCAGCAGCTGCAGGATGTGGTGGCAGCGCGCCATGGTGTCTTTCTCTTCCGCCATGATCAGATTGACCCGTGACAGCAGGGAATCCTCGATAAAGTCGATCAGCCCTTCGAACATCCGCGCTTTGCTTGGAAAGTGTCGATAGAGGGCTGCTTCAGAGACGCCGACCTCGGCCGCCAGACGGGCCGTGGTGATGCGCTGGCCGGGACTGGTTTCCAGCATATGGGCGAGCGCCTGCAGGATCTGATCGCGCCGACTCTGTTTCTGATTACTGCTTGCCATGGATTCCCCTAAAAAAACAATGGCTTGATTCTGTTATTAGGCACCGCCCATCAGGCTGGTGTGGTCTGTTATTGGCGACCAGAAGAACCAAAACCGCCTTCACCCCGTTCGCTCTGGTTGAACTCATCGACCAGTTGGAAGCTGGCCTGAACTACCGGCATGATCACCAGCTGGGCGATGCGCTCGCCGGGTTGCATGGTGAACTCATCCTTGCCGCGGTTCCAGACCGAGACCATCAGCTGACCCTGGTAATCGGAATCGATAAGACCGACCAGGTTGCCCAGCACGATGCCGTGCTTATGGCCGAGGCCGGAGCGGGGCAGGATGGTGGCACACAGACCCGGATCCTGGATGTGAATGGCCAGACCGGTCGGCACCAGGGTGGTATCACCCGGAGCCAGAGTCAGCGGCGCATCCAGCAGTGCGCGCAGATCCATGCCGGCAGAGCCCGGTGTGGCGTAGGCGGGCAGCGGGTACTCGGTACCGATACGGGCATCCAGAATCTTCAGTTCAATTTGTGTAGTCATGAATCGCTTTTTCAGTTGGATCTTGTATTGGCGCCCCTCTTGGCAAGGCGGGGCGCCGTGAGTCTTGTTCTTTCGGGACGCTCAGTGCCGGTAGTGGCGCGCAATCAGGGCGATCAGGTGACGGGCCAGCGTCAGCTTGTCGGCCAGCGGCAGCGGGGCCTGGCCCCCTTGCCAGAACACGGTCAGGGCGTTGTCATCGGCGTTGAAGCCTTGCCCCTCGCGGGACACATCGTTGGCGGCGATCATGTCCAGCCGCTTACGCTGCAACTTGTCGAGGGCGTATTGTTCCACATCCACGGTTTCGGCGGCAAATCCGACGGTGAAGGGTTTGTCTGAAAGGGCACCAACGGCCGCGATGATGTCGGGATTCTTCACCAGCGTCACCACCATCTGGTCGTTGTCGCCGGTCTTCTTGATCTTCTGACTGGCGACCTGCTCGGGGCGATAGTCGGCCACCGCCGCGCAGCCGATGAAGAGGTCGCACTCGCCGACCCGGTTCATCACCGCCTGATGCATCTGCTCGGCGCTCTCCACATCGATGCGGGTGACGCCAGCTGGTGTAGCCAGCGTTACCGGGCCGCTCACCAGCGTCACTTCGGCGCCCGCTTCACGGGCAGCACGAGCGATGGCGTAACCCATCTTGCCGGAGCTGTGGTTGCTGATGTAGCGCACAGGATCCAGCGCCTCGCGGGTTGGACCGGCGGTGAGCAGCAGCTTGACTCCTGCCAGCAAGGGCTCGGCGGCCAGCTGCTGGCAGCAGCGATCCACCAGTTCGAGGGGCTCCAGCATCCGGCCCGGGCCCACATCGCCACAGGCCTGGCTGCCGGCATCCGGCCCCCACAGCAGAATGCCGCGGCTGGCCAGGGTCTTGAGGTTGGCCTGGGTGGCGGCGTTGAGATACATCTGCTGATTCATTGCCGGTGCCAGCGCGATGGGCGCCGGCGTGGCCAGACAGAGGGTGGTCAGCAGTTCGTCGGCCATGCCTGCAGCCATCCGCGCCATCAGGTTGGCGCTGGCGGGGGCGATCAGTACCAGATCGGCCCACTTGGCCAGCTCGATATGACCCATGCCAGCCTCGGCAGAGGGGTCCAGCAGGCTGTAGGCCACCGGATGACCGGAGACCGCCTGCAGGGTCAGCGGGGTGATGAACTCCTTGGCGGAGCGGGTCATCACCACCCGCACTTCGGCGCCCTGATCTTTCAGGCGGCGTACCAGCTCGGCACTCTTGTAGGCGGCGATCCCGCCACTGACACCCAACAGGATGCGTTTATCGGCCAATCTCATCTGCTGTTTCTCTATCCGGCTCATTCTGACTGGTCGGCTAAGATACCACAGGCAATGGATGACGACAGGGGTTGGCATCAAGGGGGGTGGTCGGGCGCGCGCAATTTTTTGCTATGTTTTTTCTCAGCAGGGATGAGGGAGAGACAAATGAGCATCAAAGAGTGGCCGGAAGATGAACGCCCCAGAGAGAAGTTGCTGCGTCAGGGGCCCGCGGCGCTCTCCGATGCCGAGCTGCTCGCCATCTTTTTGCGCACCGGCGTGAATGGCCTGAGTGCAGTGGATCTTTCACGTAATCTATTGAATCAATTCGGCTCTTTGCGCAGCTTGCTGGGCGCGGATCAACGGGCATTCTGCGAGGCGCACGGCCTTGGCCCGGCCAAATATGCCCAGTTGCAGGCGGTGCTGGAGATGGCCAGACGCCATCTGGCCGAGCAGCTGCAACGGGGCGATGCGCTCACCTCGTCCCAGCTGACCCGCGACTATCTGCAGGCCCAGCTACGGGATCGGCCGCGCGAGGTGTTTGCCCTGCTGTTGCTCGATAATCAGCACAGAGTCATTCAATTTGTTGAGCTTTTTTTCGGCACAATCGATTCGGCAAGTGTCTGGCCAAGAGAAATCGTGCAGATCGCGCTCAAACATAATGCAGCCGCGGTGATTCTGGCGCATAATCACCCGTCCGGCGTCGCCGAGCCCAGCAGGGCCGACCGCCAGATCACGGATCGGATCACGGCCGCTTTGGCCCTGATCGATATCAGAGTGCTGGATCACTTGGTGATCGGTGATGGCATCACGGTTTCTTTTGCCGAGCGCGGTTGGCTATAACTGTGCTCTGGCACCGTATTAGTTGATCTTTGATCACGGATGCTGTATAAAATGCCGCCTTCTGTTTGCCCCGCAATCGAAGGCCAGCGGGGCAGATATTTGCTCGAGCAATGAAGTAAGATTTGGAGAGACTGACATGTCTAGAGTATGCCAAGTAACCGGCAAGCGCCCGGCAGTTGGTAACAACCGTTCGCACGCTAACAACGCCACCAAGCGTCGTTTCCTGCCGAACCTGCACACTCACCGTTTCTGGGTTGAGAGTGAAAAACGCTTCGTAAGCCTGCGCGTATCCGCAAAAGGCATGCGTATCATCGACAAGCGTGGCGTTGAAGTGGTTCTGGCTGAACTGCGCGCCAGCGGTGTTAAGGTATAAGGAATTAGATCATGGCTAAAGGTATTCGCGAGAAAATTCGCCTGAACTCCAGCGCCGGTACTGGTCACTTCTATACCACTACCAAAAACAAGCGCACCATGCCCGAAAAAATGGAGATCAAAAAGTTTGATCCCGTTGTTCGTCAGCATGTGATCTACAAGGAAGGCAAAATCAAGTAATTACTTGATGCTGCATTCCCAAAAACCCGGCTTCGTGCCGGGTTTTTTTATGCGCCGAATTCAGTACACTGCCGGTTCAAAGGGAGGCTTGCCATGTTCAAATTGAGCCGCAAAGGCTGGAATAACGTGATCATTGTGGTGGTGCTGATCGTGATCACCCTGTTGCATCGTATGGAGACTGCCCAGCAGGAGAACAGCGCCAAGCGGGCTCGCCCCTTGCTGCCGGATGCGTCTGTGGTGCTCACTTGGCAGGGACCGAGCTGGCAGATTGAGCGGATCGGTCAGGGCTGGCGCAGCATGCCGGATCTGGGGCTCGACACTGCTCAGCTGGATGCCCGTCTGGCACGCTGGCAGAGCTGGTTGCTGCCCCCCGGCGAGGTGGTGCGCGGTACCCCGGTGACCATCAAGGTGTGGATTGCCGGCCAGAACGATCCGGTCGAGATCGGCCTCTATCAGAACAGCGGCCAATATGGCGCCCAGCTGCCCTCCGGTCTCTGGCTCGCCCTCACTGCCGAGCAGTATCGCGATCTGCTGCGTCCTGCTCCCTGAGTTCCTTTTCCTTGCGAGGTGCCCATGCCCGAATTGCCAGAAGTAGAAGTCAGCCGGCAGGGGATCTCCCCCTGGCTAACCGGTATCAAGGTGACGCGTGTGGTGGTGCGGGATGGCCGCCTGCGCTGGCCGATCCCCGGTGAGATTCAGGAGCTGGTGGACCTCACCATCCATCGGGTGCGTCGCCGTGCCAAATACCTGCTGCTGGAGACCGATTTCGGCACCGCCATCCTTCATCTGGGGATGTCCGGCAGCCTGCGGGTGCTGGATATCGGCACGCCAGCCGAGAAGCACGACCACGTGGATATCGAGCTGGAGAATGGCAAGCTGCTGCGGCTCAACGATCCGCGCCGTTTCGGCGCCCTGCTCTGGACTCGCGAACCGGCCGAAGCCCATGCGCTGCTCGCCAAGCTGGGGCCCGAGCCGCTCACCGATGCCTTCAGTGCTGATTACCTGCGTGAGCGCGCCAAGGGACGCAGCACCGCCATCAAACAGTTCCTGATGGACAATCAGGTGGTGGTCGGGGTGGGCAACATCTACGCCAACGAGGCGCTCTATGCTGCCGGCATTCACCCCAAACGGGCGGCGGGCAATATCAGTGCCGAGCGGCTGGGAACCCTGGTGGCCGAGATCAAGCGGGTGTTGGCCGAGGCGATTCGCCAGGGCGGCACTACTCTCAAGGATTTCACCAGCGCCGATGGCAAGCCGGGCTATTTCGTGCAGCAGTTGCAGGTTTATGGCCGTGGCGGTCAGCCCTGTTTCCACTGTCACACCCTGCTGACCGAGACAAGAATGGGCCAGCGCACCACGGTTTTTTGCAGTCATTGCCAGCGCTGAGCGCACTTTTTGCCCCGATCCGGGGGAAGTTGTAACAGCGTATTTCCACTCTGTTGAAGATTTGCACAGCTGTCACTAGTATCCCGACCGTTCAGGCGGTTTGAGAATATAAAAATGACAGTTAAATCAATAGACTGGGAATATTTATCCCGGCAGGAGCGCTATTGCGCAAAATCCATGGCCCGCTTCCTCTACCCCGAGGGATGTGACCGGAAAACCTTCAATCGCGGCAAGTTCGTGCTGCGCAGCCTGCTCTATCGCAAGTCGCTGAGCCGGGTCTTCAGCCTGTTTCAGTGCGACTCGCTCAAGGCGCTGCCAGCGGTCTATCCCGAGCTGCTCGACAAGCCGATGCGCCCCTATCGCTTCGCCTGTGCCAGCGCCCGTGAGCGGGCCGAGATGCTGGAAAATCACTACCGTTTGCTGCTGGAGTGCTACCCGCAGCTGATCGACCCCCTCTATCTGGGCGAGGGGATCGAACTTGGGCACTATCCCCAGAGCGGCTGCCGCATTCTGTTGCGTCACGATGGCACCTTCCGCCGCGAGGCCGAGCTGGCGCTCTCCATCGTCAACGGCGAGGGACAGCGCCTCTACAGCTGCGCCTTTTCGCTGGCGGGCAGCGTGGATCGTTTGATTCTGATGATCGGCTCCATGCAGGGGCCGGAGCCTGCGGTCGACAATGCCCAGGATCGGGTGCGCGAGCTGACCAAAGAGGGACACGGCCTACGGCCCAAATCCCTGCTGGTGCAACTGGTGCTGCAACTGGCACAGAGCATGGGGGCGGCGGAGGTGCTGGCGGTGCGCAAGCGGGCCCACGTGTTTCAGGCCAAGCGCTACAGCAGCAAGCAGAAAGCCAACCTGCAGGCCGATTACGACGAGCTGTGGCAGGAGTTCGGCGCGCAGGATGTGGATGCCAACTTCGTCGCTCTGCAAGCCCAGCCGCGCAAGCCGTTGGAGGAGATCGCCTCCAAGAAGCGGGCCATGTATCGGCGCCGCTACGAGTGGCTCGATCTGCTGGTGCAGGAGATGAATGAGCGGTTTGCCCGTCAGTAACCGGCAGGGCAGGCTGACCTCTCTATAACGAGACAGATACAACAAGGGCTACCCGTGGGTAGCCCTTGTTGTATCTGCCATCAGGGGAGGAATTAGCGCTGTTGCTGTTTGGCTGCGATGGCCTGGGCCACCACGGGATCGACAAACTGACGAATGTCGCCACCGTGCAGCGCCACCTCTTTCACCAGGGTGGAGGAGATAAAGGAGTTCTCCTCGGCTGGGGTGAGGAAGACGCTCTCCAGCTCCGGCATCAGGCGGCGGTTCATGTTGGCCAGCTGGAACTCGTACTCGAAGTCGGAGACGGCGCGCAGGCCGCGGATCAGCACGTTGGCCTGATGCTCTTTGGCAAAATCGACCAGCAGCCCGGAGAAGCCCACCACCTTGACGTTGGGAAGCGTGCTGGTCACTTGCTGGACAAGCTGGACACGTTCTGCCAGATCGAACAGCGGGCGCTTGCTCGGGCTGTTGGCGACCCCGACCACCACCTCGTCAAACAGCTTGGCGGCGCGGCCGATGAGATCGGCGTGGCCATTGGTAACGGGATCAAAAGTCCCGGGATAAATTACCCTGGTAGTCATCTTTGCGGTCCTGCAACCTGGAAATTTGGTCGCATTATAAGGTCGTCGCTTGAGAATAGCAGTGCATCAGGCAAGAATACGCCATCGCGCATCAAGCCTCCTTGCATTGGTGACAGGGAGCAAAGGGATTTTTTATGAAACGTATTCTGGTCGTTCGCAATGACAAGATTGGTGACTTCATGCTGGCGTGGCCTAGCTTCGCCATGCTCAAAGGCTCCATGGAGTGTCATGTGACTGCCCTGGTTCCGGCCTACACGGCGCCGCTGGCCCGGCTCTGCCCCTGGATTGACGAGGTGATCATCGATCCGGGCGTGCGGGCCGACAAGGAGCAACAGCGGGCACTGCTGGCGCGGATCAAGGCGGCGGCGTTCGACGCGTCCATCTGCCTCTTCTCCAACTCCCGCAACGCCATGCTGGTGTGGAAGGCGCACATCCCTTACCGGTTGGCCCCGGCGACCAAGCTGGCGCAGGTGCTCTACAACCAGCGACTGGTGCAGCGTCGCTCCCGCTCCCAGAAACCGGAGTCCGAGTACAACCTGGAGCTGATCCGCCGCTTCCTGGCCGATCAGCAGGTGGCCGTGGTGGAGCCCAAGACCCCCTTCCTGCAGTTCGATGACGAGACCCTGCAACAGGTGCGCGAGCAGTTGGCACTCAAGCTCAAGCTCGATGCCAGCCGCCCCTGGCTGATGGTGCATGCCGGTAGCGGCGGTTCGGCCAACAACCTCTCCATCGAGCAGTATGCCCGTATCATCATCAAGCTCAATCAGGCCTGCCCCGAGCTGCAGTGCGTGCTGACCGCAGGCCCGGGCGAGGAGAAGATGGCCGAACAGCTGGCGGCCGAGTTGCTGGCCCACGGTGGCAACGGCTGGATCTACCGCTCCAGCGATGGTCTGCCGATGTTCTGTCAGGTGCTGGCCAACGCAGCCCTGTTTATCGCCGGCAGCACCGGCCCGCTCCATATCGCCGGTGCGCTCGATGTGCCGACCATCGGTTTCTTCCCGATGCGCCGCTCCGCTACTCCGCTGCGCTGGAAGCCCCTCAACAGCGAAGGGCGTCACCTCGCCTTCAGCCCTCCGGAGGACAGCGATCACCCGGAGGATATGAGCCAGCTCGATCCCAAGGCCATGGTGCCGGAGATGGCCCGCTGGGCGGCGCCTTTCTGGCGCAAATAACGTATGCAGCAATGCAAACAGGGCCCCGCGGGGCCCTGTTTAGTATGACGGTTATTCCGGCTGCTGCGGCTGCTGGCGCACCCAGAGGTCGGCGTATTTGACGAAGGTGGAGTGGGCGGAGAGGATCGCCAGCAGCAACCCCTGCTTGCCATCGAGGAAGCCCGCCTTGAGCAGGTACATCTTGATGAAGCAGCCGACGGCGTGCATCAGCCCCTGACTGAGGGAGCCCTTCTTGCCGCGAGCGGTGCGCTGGTCGGCCCAGGCGCGGGCATAACCGGCGGATTTGACCAGATAGTGCTCCAGATCCCGATAGGTGAAGTGGAGCAGGTCGCCATGAATATTGACGATCTTCATGTTGGCCCGTACTTCCACCTTTTCGTGCACCAGCGCCTCGTTGTAGCTGGTGAGCGCCTTGGGATAGAGGCGCAGCACCCGATCCGGATACCAGCCGCTGTGGCGGATAAAGCGGCCAAAGACCCAGGAGAGGCGCGGCAGCGAGTAGATGGTGTCGCTGGCCGGATTGGCCATCACGTTAGCGATGGCGGTTTTCAGCTCGGGGGTGAGTCGCTCGTCGGCATCCAGCCACAGCACCCAGTCGGACTGCACATGGGACTGGGCCAGTCTGCGCTGTTTGCCAAAGCCGGGCCACTTGGCATTGACGAAGAAACGGGCACCAAATTCGGCGGCGATGGCCGGGGTTTCGTCCTGACTGCCAGAGTCCAGAATGACGATCTCGTCCACCAGTCCGTCGAGGGAGGCGAGGCACTTGCGCAGGTTGTCGGCTTCATTCTTGACGATAAGAACGGCAGCCAGAGTCGGTTTTTTCACGAATGTGGGCTCACGGTTATTGCCCGGCTGGCGGGTCGAATGCGTATTGATGGGCCATTCTAACGGAAAAACGGGTCAAAGAGAGAGCCGCCATTGCCCGTTTCTATCAGCTGTTTGCCTGTCTCGTCTCGTCCGGTTGGAAGCGGGCCACTGCTGGAAAAATGGGGTGACGGCAGCGTTTGCCAAGGATCTTCTGTTATTTATCCGACCATTCTTGGGGCATAATCTCGCCCAGTGATGATTAACCGCCGGGCCAGACCCGAGAGAAGACGCGTAATGAAAATATTGGTGATCGGCCCCTCCTGGGTCGGCGATATGGTGATGTCCCAGAGTCTCTACAAGGCGATCAAGGCCAACCATCCCGAGAGCGAGCTGCACGTGATGGCCCCCGCCTGGTGCTGCGCCCTGCTGGAGCGGATGCCGGAGGTGGACAAGGCGATCACCATGCCCCTCGGCCACGGTGACTTCAAGCTGGTGGCGCGCCGCCGCCTCGGCAAACAACTGGCGGCCGAGAAGTACGATCAGGCCATCGTTCAACCCAACTCCATGAAGTCGGCGCTGATCCCCTGGTTTGCCCGCATTCCGGTGCGTACCGGCTGGAAAGGGGAGCACCGCTTCGGCCTGCTCAACGATATGCGCAGCAACAAATCCGCCTTCCCGCTGATGGTGGAGGGCTATCTGGCGCTCGCTTATCCCAAAGCGCAGATGAAGAGTCGGGCCGATATTCCGACCATTCCGCACCCGGCTCTCCACGTCGATTTGATCAACCAGAGCAAGGCGCTGGAGCGGCTGGGACTGGATCGCGCCCGTCCGGTGCTGGTGCTCTGCCCCGGTGCCGAGTTCGGCCCGGCCAAGCGCTGGCCGGAAGGGCACTATGCCGTGGTGGCCCAGCAGCATCTGGACGAGGGATGGCAGGTGTGGATCTTCGGTTCCAACAAGGATGTGCCGGTGGCCAATACCATCCGGGATCGGGTCAATCTGCTGACTCGCCCCAACTGCCACGTGCTGGCGGGCAAGACCAGCCTGCACGAGGCGATCGATCTGATGGCGCTGGCCAGCCGGGTCATCTCCAACGACTCCGGCCTGATGCACATCGCCGCCGCCCTCAACCGGCCGCTGGTGGGCGTCTATGGCTCCACCTCGCCGCTCTACACCCCGCCGCTGGCAGATCGGGTCGAGATCGTTCACACCGACATCGAGTGCCGCCCCTGCTTCAAGCGCACCTGCAAGTTCGGCCATCTCAAGTGCCTGATCGACCTGGCGCCGGAGCAGGTGGTCGATGCCTGCAAGAAGCTGGAGCAGAGTCAGTAAGATGCCCTACCGTCTGCTCTACAACCTGCTGATCCATCTGGGATTGCCGCTGGCGCTGCTGGCCCTCTACAAGCCGAAAAAAGGCAAGCCCGGTTTTGGCAAGCGCTGGGCCGAGCATCTCGGGCGGCTGCCCGCCACCGGACAGGAGGCGCCGCTCTGGATCCATGCGGTGAGCGTGGGGGAGACGCTGGCCATCACGCCGCTCATTCGTGCCCTCAAGGCGGAGCGGCCCGATCTGCCGATCCTGCTCACCACCACCACCCGCACCGGCGCCGATCAGGCTGCCAAGCTGGGGGATCTGGTGATCCATCGCTACGCGCCGCTCGACTACCCCTGGGCCATTGCCGCCTTTCTCGACACCTTCAAGCCGCGCGCGCTCTGGGTGATGGAGACCGAGTTGTGGCCGAACTGGCTGGCCGCCTGCGAGGCGCGCCACCTGCCGGTGACCATCATCAACGCCCGTCTTTCCGAGCGTTCCTGCCAGCGTTATGCCCGCTTCCACGGCGCCTTCGATGCCCTGAGCCGGCCGCTGACCCATCTGCTCTGTCAGCATCAGGATGACGCAGACCGCTTCGCCCGCCTCGGCATCGCGCGTTCGCGGCTGGCGGTGACCGGCTCCATCAAGTTCGATATCCAGTTTGGTGACGAGGTGCAGGCCAAGGGGCGTGCCCTGCGCCAGCAGCTGGGGGCGGATCGGCCGGTCTGGATCGCCGCCAGCACCCATCAGGGTGAGGACGAGCAGGTGCTGGCCGCCTTCGATCTGCTGCTCAAACGCCATCCCGACGCGCTGCTCATTCTGGTGCCACGCCACCCCGAGCGGTTCGACCGGGTGGCCGAACTGTGTGCCCCTTATGGCTGCGTGCGTCGCACTGATGGTGCTGCGGTGAGTGCCGGGGATAAGGTCTATCTCGGCGATACCATGGGTGAGCTGCCGCTGATGCTGGCGGCGGCCGATGTGGCCTTCGTCGGCGGCAGCCTGGTGAAGATCGGCGGTCACAACCTGCTGGAGCCGGCGGCGCTCGGCAAGCCCTGCCTGACCGGCCCTGCCTACTTCAACTTCAGCGACATTACCCGCCAGCTGGTGGCTCAGGGGGGCGCCGCCATCGTGGCCGATGCCGCCGAGCTGGGCGAGCGGGTGAGCCAGCTGTTTGCCGACGGCAACGCCCGCCGCGAGATGGGCGAGCAGGCCCGCGCCGTGGTGCTGCGCAATCAGGGAGCCCTGGCATGCACCCTCTCTCATTGTCTCACCGCGCTGGAGAACGACTGAACCCATGATGGGCACCGCGCTGGCTCTCGATTTTCAACTGCAAAAGCGTCAAAGCAGCTGATCCCCGTTTCACACGTCATCAAAGAGGCAACCATGTTCAAGGCTCTGTTACTGGAAAACCAAGACGGCAAGACTGTTCCGACTCTGACCCGGCTGGCCGAGAGCCAGTTGCCGGAAGGTGAGGTGCGGGTGGCGGTCGCTTACAGCTCCATCAACTACAAGGACGGGCTGGCCATCACCGGCAAGGGCAAGATAGTGCGCCAGTGGCCGCTGGTGCCCGGCATCGACTTTGCCGGTACCGTGCTCGAATCTGCCGACAGCCGCTATCAGCCCGGCGACAAGGTGGTGCTGACCGGTTGGGGTGTGGGTGAAGGGCACTGGGGCGGTATGGCCGAACAGGCGCGGGTCAAAGGGGACTGGCTGGTGCCGTTGCCCGCCGGGCTGGATGAACGGCAGGCCATGTGCATCGGTACCGCCGGTCTCACCGCCATGCTCTGCGTGCTGGCACTGGAAGAGGCGGGCATTACTCCCGAAAGCGGCGAGGTGCTGGTCACCGGCGCGGCTGGCGGCGTGGGTGCCACCTCGGTTGCCCTGCTGGCAGCCCTTGGCTATCAGGTGGCGGCGCTGACCGGTCGTCCCGAAGAGCAGGGGGCCATGCTGACCGCACTGGGTGCCAGCCGCATCGTGCCGCGTAGTGAGCTGCTGGTGCCTGCCAAACCGCTGGAAAAACAGCTGTGGGCTGGCGCCATCGATACCGTCGGCAGTCAGGTGCTGGCCAAGCTGCTGGCCCAGATGAACTATGGCGGCGCCGTGGCGGCCTGCGGGCTGGCGGGCGGCTTCGATCTGCCGACCAGTGTGATGCCCTTTATCCTGCGCAACGTGCGGTTGCAGGGGGTCGATTCGGTGATGTGCCCGTTTGAACGTCGTCAACTGGCGTGGCAGCGACTGGCACGGGATCTTCCCGCCAGCTTCTTTGAACAGGCGGTTACCGAGATTGGGCTGGAGCAGGTAGTGGAGGCCGCCGAGGCCATCACGCAAGGCCAGATCGCCGGTCGGACTCTGGTCAAACTTTGAACTCTCTCTGACTGGCGAGCCCGACAATTCCGGATAAAATTGGAGTGCGGGTGAACTATCCAAGGAGAGTGAAGATGGGTGGACACAAGCCGGATTACGACTCCTCTGATGATGATTGGGAGCCGGATTCCTGGGAAGAAGAGCTGGATCAGTGGGAAGATGAAAGCTGGCAGGATGATGACACTTTCGATGACCAGTGAACCACGGCATTGAACGAACAGGCGGGCTTTGGGCCCGCCTGATTTTTTTGCCGCGCTCACACGGCTGAGCGTTCGTCCTTGGTCAGGGGCGGGGCGCTGGGTAGAATGAACTGCCCAAATGACGCTCAAGGATGACTATGCGACTCACCATCATATTGTTGGCTGCCCTGCTGGGTGGCTGTGTCTCCAACGATGATCCCTGCGAGAAGGTGTGGAGTGAGGTGGGGGAGGCGGATGGCAAGCTGGGCTTCACCACCGAGCGGATAGAGTTCCATCAGGGGCAATGTGGCAAGAAGGTGGATCCTGAACTGT
Source organism: Aeromonas sp. FDAARGOS 1419 (assembly GCF_019047045.1). NCBI lineage: Bacteria > Pseudomonadati > Pseudomonadota > Gammaproteobacteria > Aeromonadales > Aeromonadaceae > Aeromonas > Aeromonas sp. FDAARGOS 1419. Next base: position 3,340,196 of record NZ_CP077209.1, on the reverse strand, counting down.
GGAAGCAGGGACATCAGAAGGGATTGGCATGGTATTGCCGCCCCGAGCACCTCTATCTGGCTGGCCGCTCAGGCGAGGAGTATCGCGGCGTTTGCCCGAATGATACCCAGGCACGCAGATTGTTCGAGCAGGGGCGTCAGGGGTGGACCGATCAATAACGCCCTGACAGGGAGGGGCGTTACTCCTCTTTCAAACGCAGCGGTTGGCAGAGGTAACCCTTGTCATTGGCACTGCGGGCGCACTTGCTGCAGACGAACTTGGGTTTGCGCACGATTTTTCTCAGCGCCTTGAGATCGGTGGGGATCTCGTGACGGCGCCATTCACACAGGGTTTTGCTGCCCATAACGATTACCTCTACGACTTGACGGCCGTATTGTAATCGATTTTCATTTCGAATAAACCGGCAAAGCTCGCTTATTGGCCGATATGCCAATAAGCGATTGTTTCGGGAAGGATTACTGGTAGAGGAACTTGGTGAAGATAAGCTCGCGCACCGCTTTCTTGCCGGTCTCTTTCACCAGCAGTTCGTTGACGGTTGTCTCGCACTCCTTGCGCAGCTCTTCTCGGTTGGTCAGGGACTTCACTTGATCGGCATTTTTGCTGCCAATCAGGCGGATGATGGCATCGCGGATCAGCGGGTCATGCTGCTCCAGCAGCTTGAGATCGGCCTCGTTTTCCGCCATCAGCTCCACCGTGACCCGGATATAACCGAGGGTTTTGCTATCACTCAGGTAGTTGGTGATGATGTCGGGATCGAGCGCGTGGTAGGAGAAACCAGGCTTGGCAGCCCCCTCTGTGCCCTCGGCGGGCGGTTCATCTTCAGCCAGAGCTTGCTGCTGCAGGGCGCCACAGCTCAGTAACAACACCAGCAGAATTTTGAATATCTTCATATAGATGGCTCATCAGCAAGAGATAACCCATTTTTGATGTTGCCATCGGGGCCGTCAAGCACGGATGTTCTTACATTTCGCTATTGATTTACGGATAATAAACCGGATTTTAACCTGAACACGGAAATCTCTGGATGGTGAAGCTGTGAAGTCCGAGTTGACTGTTCCCCTCACGCCGTTAAGCGGGTGGCTGGCCCCCGAATGTTGCGAATTGCCCGCCAGCTTGCGCCCCTGGCTGCTGGAGCCCGGCTCCATGACCCGGCGGCTGCGTCAGCACAATCGCCACTTTTCGGTGGAGTGGCTGGGCAATCACCCGGTCGCCCTTACTGCCGATGAGCAGTGGCTGGTGGATTCGGCCTCGCCGGCCGGTACCTGCCGCGAGGTGATCTTGCACGGAGATCGTGGACCCGCCGTGCTGGGCTGGACCCTGTTTGCCGATGGTGCACTGCAAGGGAGCGGCATTGCCGAGCTTGGCGAGCAGCCGCTGGGTGAGCGGGTATTTGGCCATGAGCCTGCCCGCCGCGATCATCTGCAGTTGGCCCGTTTCGATATTGCCGCCAATCCCCGTTGCCCGGCCGCCACTGTCTGGGGGCGTCGTTCCCGTCTGTTTCTGGGGCAGTGGCCACTGCTGGTGCACGAGCTGTTTCTGCCCTCTCTCGTCTGTGACAAGGAGCTGGAGTGAATTTGTTAACCAAGGAGCGGGGACTTGCCTATATGCAGTTGGCCCGCGTCGACAAACCCATAGGTACTCTGCTGCTGCTATGGCCAACCCTGTGGGCGCTCTGGCTGGCCGCTGGTGGCCTGCCCAATCTCTGGGTGCTGACCGTGTTTGTGGTCGGCGTCTTTCTGATGCGCTCGGCAGGGTGCGTGATCAACGACTATGCGGATCGCAACTTCGACGGCCACGTCAAACGCACCGCTGGTCGCCCCTTGCCCACGGGCAGAGTCAAGCCGTGGGAGGTGCTGGCGCTCTTCTTCGTGCTGGCGCTCATTTCGTTTGGTCTGGTGCTGACCATGAATCCGCTCACCATCGGTCTGTCGTTTGTCGCCCTGCTGCTGGCGGTGAGTTACCCCTTCATGAAGCGCTTTATCTCGAACCCTCAGCTGGTGCTCGGGATGGCCTTCTCCTGGTCGATCCCGATGGCCTATGCGGCCCAGGCGGATGCCCTGCCGCTGGTGGCCTGGCTGCTCTTCTTTGCCAATCTGCTCTGGACGGTGGCTTACGACACCCAGTACGCCATGGTGGATCGGGATGACGACCTCAAGATCGGCCTCAAATCCAGCGCCATCCTGTTTGGTCGTTACGACAAACGGATCATCGGCGTACTGCAACTCTCGACGCTGCTGCTGTTGCTGGCGGTCGGGCAGCTGATGACGCTGGGGGGCTGGTATTACTGGGGATTGCTGGGGGCGGCGGTGCTGTTTGTCTATCAGCAGCGGCTCATTCGCGAGCGGCAGCGGGAAGCCTGCTTCCAGGCGTTTCTCAACAACAACTATGTGGGGGCGCTGGTGTTTGCCGGTCTGGTGCTCGATTACCTGCTGGCGTGACCTGTTCCCGCGCAGACTCCGATAAAAAAGAAGGCCGCATCATGCGGCCTTCTTTGTTTGCGTTGCAGATCAGAGCTGATTGCCCGCCTGAATGGTACGGCGGATCTTGTTGCTCAGCAGCGGCACTATGTTGTCGGCCAGCGCCTGGAAGCGGCCGAGATCCGGCTTGCACTCGGGAGAGAGGTAGCCCTCCTTGCGCAGTGTGTGGATCAGGGTGCTAAACAGCTTCTGGTCGAAGAACTCGGGGGCGTTGATGCCGTGCAGGGTGCCGAGGCGCTCTGCCATCATCAGGCCGTCCGCCTCGAGCTGCTCCGCCTCGATATGGGGTTGGGCCAGCACCCGGGTCAGCACGATGGCGTAGCGTTGCAGGGTCTCCTGAATGCTCTCCGCCAGCAGCAGCAGGCGCATCTGGTTGGCCGGATTGACCCAGTAGCCGTCATCGCGGGTCTCGATCAGTTGCTGGGTCTGCAGCGCGTCGAGCAGGCTGTCGACCAGCGCCGGCAACTCCTCCTCTTCATAACGCAGGAACAGCTCGGTCTTGAGCAGCGGATAGATGTCGATGCAACGGGCCATGATCTCGCTGCGGGAGATCCCTTCGCACCGTTCGATCAATGCCGCCACCAGAGAGGGCATGGCAAACAGGTGGAGGATGTTGTTGCGGTAGTAGGTCAGCAGGATCGCCTGATAGCGGTCCAGACTGATGATCTGCCCCAGTTTGTCCTCGCTCACCTCGAACTTGTTGAGCTCCATCGCCTGATCCAGCAGGGTCTTGGCATCCTCATCCGGAATGGTACTCTGCGGGCTGTAGGGCACCGCCTTGAGCAGATCCAGATAGGTGTTGAGCTGGGCCTGCAACTCGTCGCGGGTCAGGGCGTGGCGCTCGGCGGCCAGCAGCGCCAGCGCGCTCAGGGTCAGGCCGTTGACCGCAGCAGCGCCGTTGATGCGGGTCATCAGCAGTTCGGCCAGATTGTTGACAGTGCCCGCCATCCACTCCGGACGCTCCTCTTCCCCGATGTGCTTTTTCCAGTCGGGGATATGTTCGCTCAGGTAGCTGTTGAGGGTCAGCGGTTCGCCGAAGTTGACGAAACCACGGCCGTAGTTGCGCAGCTTGCGCAGGATGCCGAGCACCTGCAGGAAGCTCTCTTTCTCCTTGCGGCTGCCCTTGAGCTCGTTGTGGTAGGTGTTCACCTCCATCACGTGCTCGTAACCCAGATAGACCGGCACCAGAGTGACCGGCCTGTCCAGCCCGCGCATCATTGCCTGCAGGGTCATCGCCAGCATGCCGGTCTTGGGCGGCAGCAGACGGCCGGTACGGGAGCGACCACCTTCGGTGAAGAACTCTACCGAGTAACCCTTGGCAAACAGCAGGTTGAGGTATTCCCGGAATACCGTGCTGTAGAGCGGGTTGCCCTTGAAGGTGCGGCGAATGAAGAAGGCGCCGCCGTGGCGGAATATGGGGCCCGCCGGCCAGAAGTTGAGGTTGATGCCTGCCGCGATATGGGGCGGCACCATCCCCTGGTGGTAGATGACGTAGGAGAGCAGCAGGTAGTCCATGTGGCTGCGGTGGCAGGGAACGTAGACGATCTCGTGCCCTTCCTGCGCCAGCTGGCGCACCTTCTCGGCGCCATTGACCGACAAACCGCGGTAGAGCTTGTTCCACAGCCAGCCGAGGAAGCTCTCGCCCAGGCGGATCAGCCGGTAGGAGAAGTTGGAGGCGATCTCGTCCATGTAGCCATGGGCACGCTTTTGCGCCTTCTCGAGGCTGATCCCTTCGCGCTGGGCCTCCTCTTCAATCGCCTGCTGGATCACCGCGGAGTCGAGCAGCTGCTTGAACAGCAGGTTGCGGTTCGGCAGTTTCGGGCCGGTGGCAGCCAGCTGCTGACGGCTGAAGTGGGTACGGGCCACTCGTGCCAGCTTGTGGGCGATGGCCTCGTCAGTGCCGTGCTTGTCCGCCATATAGCGCAGGGAGAGCGGCGGCGAGAAGCGCACCAGATTCTCGCGACCCTTGAGGATCACGATAAGCGCCTTCTTCAGCCGGTTCGGCGCCAGGCTGCTGATGATGTTGAGGCCGGAGGCTTCTTCCCCTTCCCGACCCGGAGCGCGGCCCCAGAACAGGGTGACGGGCACCACCTGGATATCCAGCTCGGGATCCTGCTTGTGCAGATCCAGCAGCTGGTGGAACTCCTGCAGGAAGGGGAGCGGTTTGCTGCGTTTGCCAAACAGGGGAGGCGGACGGTCCAGACAGACATAGCGCGGCAGCAGCTGGCCGTTCAGTTCCAGCGGCGTGAAGGGGCCGGGCAGACCGAGATCCTCGCAGCACTGCTGCAGGGTCATCAGGTCGGTGATCGAACTGGTTTTCAGGGCATAGACGATGGGTCTGGCCGGATCCAGATTGAGTTCTGTGATGGGATTTTCCGGCAGGCTCTTGTGATTGACCAAGCCGCTGACCGGCCATTGCAAGATGGCTCTGGAAATCTTCTGTCCTAGGGACATGTGCGTCTGCTCTCCAAAAAAATGCGGCGTGAGCATAGCAAATCGACAGCCCCTTGTCGCCGAGAGGTACGATGAGTCGGCTGCGCAGGATCAAAACAGTAGTAAATGAGGGGTTGGTCGCGACAAATGTCAGCTGCGCCTTGCCTTGGCCACTGCACTGTATATACTGCCAGTGTGCTGTATAAAAAGACAGGTGCCAATTCTATGAAACCCCTTACCCCCCGCCAGGCCGAAGTGCTGGAGCTGATCAAGGTGAACATGAGCGAGACCGGCATGCCGCCGACTCGTGCCGAGATTGCCCAGAAGCTTGGTTTCAAGTCGGCCAATGCGGCCGAAGAACATCTGAAGGCCCTGGCCAAAAAAGGGGTCATCGAGATCATGCCGGGCACGTCCCGCGGCATTCGCCTGTTGCTCGAAGAGGAAGAGGTGCTGGAAGAGAGCGGTTTGCCGCTCATCGGCAAGGTTGCCGCCGGTGAACCTATCCTGGCTCAGGAGCACATCGAGAGCCACTATCAGGTTGATCCCGCCCTGTTCCATCCGCGCGCAGATTTTCTGCTGCGGGTGCAGGGGATGAGCATGAAGAACATCGGCATTCTGGATGGCGATCTGCTGGCGGTGCACAAGACCCAGGAGGTGCGCAACGGTCAGGTGGTGGTCGCCCGTCTCGATGAGGATGTCACCGTCAAGCGCTTCCAGCGCAAGGGCAGTCAGGTATGGCTGCTGCCGGAGAATGAAGAGCTCTCCCCCATCGAGGTGGACCTCTCTTGCCAGCAGCTCACCATCGAGGGGCTGGCGGTCGGGGTGATCCGCAACGCCGACTGGATGTAATCATCCCCGCCAACTGCGTTTGCCACACGGCCTCCTTCGGGAAGCCGTGCTGTTTCTGGCGCACTTTCCCTGTCATATCAAACAAATCATCGGCGGCGGCATTTTTGTCCTGCGCGACCGGCTACCAATCATCCATTTCAGATATATGCTCAGATCAGTGCCCTGTCGCCGAGATAGGGCTTGGCGCCTCCCTCTGACCATCGCAATGCGCAGGACGGGAGGGCCGGTAACAACGAGAATCGGGCAGTACACCTTCACGGGATATGAAGGGGGAGTGGGGAGATCCCGAGCCTTGTCGGGCAAAGGGGACCACTCGTAATGGTTGCAGATAGTCGTGACGGGCCTGTTCCCAGTTCAGGCCGACGAAGCAACATGACCTGTCGGTCAAGGAGGACTGGTATGGCATCAAGATCGCCATGGGATTCAGAGGCTGGGGCTGCGCCAGCGGAATCGTCAATCACCCGTTTCGTCAAAGGTAGCCGGATGACCTGGTTTTACGGTCTCTGGCTGCACCATCGTGGTTCGCACTGGACGCTCTGGCTGGGATGCCCGAAAGAGAAGGTGGTGCGTCTGGTGCTGCTGTTCAAGCGTGGTCACGGTGATCGCCAGGGGGAAGAGGGCTGGCTGGCCCCCGTGATTCCCATCGGCGTGCGGGCCATCGGCAAGATGTTGCAGCAGGGGCGTAACGCTCGCCCCTGAGCAGAAGAGACAAACAAATCCATCCATAACCGGCACCCAAGGGGGCCGGTTTTTTTATGGCTGAAATTGGCGATTAATTATGCCAAATGGTCGACTCCTGACAGGGCGTTGCACAAGGTTGAACCACCTTGGCGGCTCGCTGGGGTACAATGCCCCCTTCTTGTCCGGTCACTGCTGGCCATCTGCCTCGAACTGAAAGGGTCTCTTGTTATGATGAAGCTCCGCTATCCCTTGCTCTTTCTGCTGCTGACAGCCTGCCTGCTCCTGGTGTTTTACGCCACACAGCCAGAGCAGCCGGAACAGGCCGATTATTATCCGGCGGGGCGGGATATCAATGATTTCGCCTTTACCGATGCGGACAACCAGCCGTTCACCCCTGCCAGCCTGAAAGGGCACTGGACCTTCCTGTTCGTCGGCTACACCTTCTGCCCCGATATCTGCCCCACCACCCTGGCAGATATGCGCTCCGTCTATGACCAGCTGAAGAAGATGGCGCCCGACAGTCAGGTGGTGTTTATCTCGGCGGATCCCCAGCGTGACGATATTCCACGCCTCAAGACCTATACCGCCTTCTTCAATCCCGAGTTCAAGGCGGCCACTGCCCCCCACGACAAGCTGTTCCCGTTCGTGCGCAATCTGGGGCTCATCTACTCCATCGCCAATCAGGGGGAGAAGGATTATCTGATCGATCACTCCGCTTCCATCGTGCTCATCAATCCCAAGGGCAAGCTGCAGGCGGTGTTCCGCCCGCAGGTGGCGCCGGGTCAGGTGCCCAGGGTGCAGATGGCCACCATGCTCTCTGACTTCGCCCGCATCCTGAAGCTGACAGGCGACTGAGCGTGACCCCAGCTGTTGCCCCCTGGTGGCGAGATCCCTCTCGCCACCGCGCTGTTTTTGCGCTCGCCCTGCCCATGGTTTTCTCCAATATCACCACCCCCTTGCTGGGGCTGGTGGACACCTGGGTGATCGGTCATCTCGGTCAGGCCTGGTTTCTGGGGGGCGTTTCGGTCGGCGCGACCCTGATCAACCTCATCTTCTGGTTGCTCGGTTTTTTGCGGATGTCGACCACCGGACTGACGGCGCAGGCGCACGGCGCCGCCGACGGTCGTGCCCAGCTCGATACCCTGCTGCGGGCGCTGGGGCTGGCCATTGCTCTCGGTCTTGCGCTGCTGTTGTTGCTCTTCCCCCTGTTGCCACGGTTGATCGCCCTGAGTGGCGGCTCGCCCGAGGTGCAGCTTTATGCGGGCCAATATGTGGCGGTGCGGATCTGGAGCGCCCCGGCGGCGCTCTGCAATCTGGTGGTCATGGGCTGGCTGTTGGGGATGCAGGATGCCCGCAGCCCCATGGTGATGTTGATCCTCACCAATCTGGTCAATATGGCGCTCGATGCCCTGTTTGTGCTGGGGCTCGGCTGGCAGGTGCGGGGTGTGGCGGCGGCCTCTGTCATGGCGGACTACTGCGCGCTGGCCGTCGGCATCTGGCTGGTACGCCGTCAGCTGCGGCAACTGGCGCCGACGGTGTGGCAGGATGGTTGGCAGCGCTGGCGGCAGCTTGCGCCTATGGTGCGGCTGCTCGGCCTCAACCGCGATATCTTCCTGCGCTCCCTCTGTTTGCAGCTCTGTTTCGCCTTCATGACTCTGCAAGGGGCACGACTGGGGGATGTGGCGGTGGCCGCCAATGCGGTGCTGCTCAACTTCCTGATGCTCATCTCCTACGGACTCGATGGTTTTGCCTATGCGGTGGAGGCCATGGTAGGACGAGCCATCGGTCAGCGGGATCGGCAGAAACTGCGGGAGGCCATCGTGCTCAATCTGGGCTGGGCCGCCCTCATTGCCAGTGGTTTTACCCTGGTGTTTGCCCTCTTCGGTGCCCACCTTATCGGCTATATCACCGACATTCCGGCCGTGGTGGCGGAGGCAAATCGTCAGCTTCCCTGGCTGATCGCCATGCCCTTGCTGGCGGTCTGGTGCTTCCTGCTGGATGGCGTATTTATCGGGGCGACCCGGGCGCGGGAGATGCGCAACAGCATGTTGCTGGCCGCGTTTGGCGGCTTCTTCCCGATCTGGTGGCTCTGTCAGTCGTGGGGCGTGGCCGCGTTATGGGCGGCGATGGCAGCGTTGATGGTGGGGCGCGGTCTGTCGCTGGGGGTAACTTGCTGGCGGCTGGAGCGCAGCGGGCATCTGCTCGACGCCCGCCACTGATCATCGGTGGCGCTTACATGGCACCGTCGTAGCCGAGCTGGCGCCAGCTCTCGTAGACGAAGACTGACACCGCGTTGGAGAGGTTCATGCTGCGGCTCTGGGGCACCATAGGGATGCGCAGCCGCTGCTCGAATGGCAGACTCTCGATGATCTCGATGGGCAGGCCGCGACTCTCCGGGCCAAACAGCAGGGCATCGCCAAGGGCATATTGTGCTGCTGAGTGCGCGGTGCGGCCCTTGGTGGTGCAGGCAAACACCCGCTTGGGCGCCACGGCGGCCAGAAAAGCCTCATAGCTTGGCCAGCGCTTCACCTCGGCAAACTCGTGATAGTCGAGTCCCGCCCGCTTTACCCGTTTGTCATCCCACTCAAATCCCAGCGGCTCGATCAGATGGAGCCGGTAACCGGTATTGGCGCAAAGCCGGATGATATTGCCGGTGTTGGGCGGAATTTCCGGCTGGTAGAGGACGATATCGAGCATGACGAGCTCCTGCAAAGAGATGTAAAGCCAAGAAGGGGCGCCAGCATACCCAGCGCCCGTCCGGATGAAAAGGATCAGGCGATGGGCAAGCGGATGGTGATGGTCAGCCCGGTGGGATGATTGTTGCTGGCCGCAATGGTGCCGCCGTGGCGCTGGATCGCCTCCGAGGCTATGGCCAGCCCCAGCCCGGTGCCGCCAGTCTTGGCGTTGCGGGCATCATCGACCCGGAAGAAGGGCTGGAACAGCAGCGCCTGTTGCTCGTCAGGCACCCCGGGGCCGTCATCCCGAATGGTCATCACCCACTCCAGTCCTTCCCGATACCAGTCCACCTTGATGAACTCGCGGGCATATTTGAGGGCGTTGCGCAGGGGGTTCTCCACCGCCCGGGCCAGCAGCTCTGGCCACATCTGGATCGACTCTGCGGGCAGTGGCGGCAGTCTGAGCTGTTTGCCGCTCTGGTTTGCCTCGAACATGGCATCTTCGAGGATGGGCTCCAGCAGGTCGGCCAGCGGCTGCACGATGGGAGCCTCCACATGCTGCTGCACCCGCGACAGATCCAGCAGATCGCCGATCAGCTTGTCCAGCCGCCCGATCTCCGATTCGATCCGCGCCAACTCGGCGCTGTCACCCTGCTTGCGGCGGATCAGCGCCTGCGCCAGTTGCATCCGGGTGAGGGGGCTGCGCAGCTCGTGGGAGATATCGGAAAGCAGCTGCTTCTGCTTCTGGATCATGCTCTTGAGCGTCTCCACCATGCGGCTGACGTTATCCGCCAGCTGGCCGATCTCGTCGCCCCGTCCCAGGTTGGGGATTTGTACCTCCAGATTGCCGGCCGCCAGTTGGGAGACCGATTTCTGCAACTGCAGGATGGGGCGGGTCAGCCGCCAGGCGAGCAGCAGGCAGAGCGGGGTGCTGACCAGCATCGAGATGCCCAGAATGCGGATCGGGTGATCCAGCACCTGAATAAACAGGAACAGGTAGGGATTCTCGGCATTGAGGCCGAAATAGACGTGATAGCGATGACCGTGGTGCTCCATCAGGAAGGGGCCGGCGATCGCCTTGCGATCCTCGTTGCCCAGCATGGGATTGGCCGGGTCATCGGCGTCCACCATAAAGCGCACCACGAACTTGCGCGGATGGGTGGTGGACTGGATCTGCCCCTTCTCGTCGCGCAGGTAGACGTTGTCCACCGGCAGCATGGCGATCTTGTCCATCGCCTTGGCCAGATCAAAATCCTGATCCGGCTCGGCGGCGTTGAGCAGGGCCTGCACGTTGTTCTGCATCCGCGCGACTTCGTGGGTCGGCAGCGGGATCTGGTTACGGGGATCCAGGGTCGGCAGGCTGATCACGGCGGCCAGCATCACCAGCAGCATGAACCAGAACCAGAGGAAGATGTGGGTCGAGATCCCGTTGAGGGAGTTGATGCGCTCTATTCTTGCTCTAGCCACAGGTACCCGCGCCCCCGTACGGTTTTGAAGCGTGGCTGGCCATCGGTGCGGTCCGGCAGCTTCTTGCGCAGGTTGCTCAGGTGCATGTCGATGGCCCGATCGAAGGGTTCCAGCTTCTTGCCCAGCACCTGCTCGGAGAGGTGGCTCTTGCTGACGATCTGGCCGGGATTACGCAGCAGGCACTCCAGCAGCCCGAATTCGGTGGCGGTCAGCTCCAGCAGCTGTTCGCCGCAGCGGGCCTGCTGCAGGCCGGGTTGCAGCACGATATCCATGAAGTGCACTTCGTCGGAGGAGTTGCCGCGCTGGGGTGGGGCGCTCTGGGTGCGGCGCAGGATGGCGCGTACCCGGGCCAGCAGCTCCCTGTCATCGAATGGCTTGGCCAGATAGTCGTCGGCGCCCGCTTCCAGACCGTTGACCCGATCCTGGCTGTCACCGCGGGCGGTCAGCATCAGCACCGGGGTGTCGTGGGTCTTGCGCAGCTTGGTCAGCATGGCAAAGCCGTTGAGCTTGGGCATCATCACATCCAGCAGCACCAGATCGAAGCTCTGCTCCGCCAGCCGTTGTAGCCCCTCTTCACCATCCTCGGCGACCGTGACCTGAAATCCCTCCAGGGTCAGAATTTCGGTGAGCAGTTGGGTCAATTCAAGATCGTCGTCGACCAGGAGTATTCTGTTCATCTGGTGTTATTCCGCAGATTTTCGCGCCAAACTGACGCCGGGGTCAGGGTATAATAAGTTTTTCATCGCCAGAGGAAAGCCGGTTTTGAGCCATCAACAATATTCTCGTTGGGTGACCTTTGCCAGCATAGCGGCGGTCACCACCGCTACCTTGCTGATCATCGGCAAACTGATCGCCTGGCTGATGACCGACTCGTCGACCCTGCTGGCGTCGCTCACCGACTCCTTCATGGATGTGAGTGCCTCCATCATCAACCTGCTGGCCATTCGCTATGCGCTGGCCCCCGCCGATGACGAGCACCGCTTCGGTCACGGCAAGGCGGAGTCGCTGGCGGGCCTCATCCAGTCGGCCTTTATCTCCGGCTCTGCCCTGCTGCTGGTGATGCACGGAATTTCATCCCTGCTCAATCAGGCGCCTATCCTGCGGCTGGAGGCGGGTCTCTGGGTCAGTGGAGGCTCCATCGTGCTGACCCTGCTGCTGGTCAGCTTCCAGAGCGTTGTCATTCGCAAGACCAACAGTGTGGCCATCAAGGCCGACATGCTGCACTACCGTTCCGATCTGCTGCTCAATGCCGGTGTCTTGCTGGCGCTGGTGCTGGCGGGGCAGGGGTGGTACTGGGCCGACGGCCTGTTTGCCATCCTGATCGGGCTGTTCCTGTTGTGGGGGGCCGGGCACATCGGCTACGAGTCGGTGCAGGCCCTGCTCGATCGTCAGTTGCCAGCGGAAGAACAAGCGAGAATAATGGCGCTCTGCTGTGCCGTAGAAGGTGTACACGGCGTACATGACCTGCGCACCCGTCAATCCGGGCCGACCCGATTCGTACAGTTGCATCTTGAACTGGATGATCAGATCCCCCTGGTCAAGGCCCATCAGATCGCCGATGAAGCCGAACTGGCGGTCCGCCAGGCATTCGAGCGGATGGATGTCATCATCCACATGGACCCCATCTCGGTGCTGACAAAAGAACAACAGAGCCCTCACCCAGAACAACAGTAGGCTGCAACATGGATGAACTGGTTGCCAAAACCTGGCACAAAATTCAGCAAGAAGCGGAGTGCATGGCGGCCCAAGAGCCGATGCTGGCCAGCTTCTTCCACTCCACCATTCTCAATCACAAGAACCTGCGTTCGGCCCTCAGCTTCCAGCTGGCCAACAAACTCGACAGCGCCACCATGCCCGCCATCGCCCTGCGCGAGGTGATCGAGCTGGCCCTGCGCAGCGAGCCCGAGCTGCTGACGGTAGTGGCGGCCGACATCTGCGCCGTGCAGGAGCGGGATCCTGCGGTCGATCTCTTCTCCACCCCGCTGCTCTATCTCAAGGGGTTCCATGCCCTGCAGGGGTATCGGGTCGCCAACTGGCTGTGGCGTCAGGGGCGCCGCTCGCTGGCCCTTTATCTGCAAAACCAGATCTCGGTGGTGTTCGGGGTGGATGTGCATCCGGCCGCCCGCATCGGCAAGGGGATCATGTTTGACCATGCCACCGGCATAGTGGTGGGCGAGACAGCGGTGATTGAAGATGATGTCTCCATCCTGCAGAGCGTGACCCTCGGTGGTACCGGCAAGGAGAGCGGCGATCGCCATCCCAAGATCCGCGAAGGGGTGATGATAGGGGCGGGCGCCAAGGTGCTCGGCAATATCGAAGTGGGCGTGGGCGCCAAAATTGGCGCGGGCAGCGTGGTGATCAACCCGGTGCCGCCGCATACCACGGTCGCTGGCGTACCCGCCAAGATCGTCGGCCGTCCGGAGTGCGACAAGCCTTCACTGGATATGGATCAGTGTCTCTGATCTCCCGGCCGGAGTAGTCGATGGCCAAACGTTGGTCGGGTTATCTGATTTTGGGGATGTGGCTGCTCAACCTGCTCCATCTCTATCTGGGACTCTCCCCCTGGCCCGCGGCCATTGCGGCTTGGGGGGCATCACTGCTCACCTGGCCCTGGCTGGTGGGGGCGGCCAAGCGGCAGGCGCTGGCCCTGTATGGCGCCGCCCTGCTGTTGTTGATCTTCTCCTGGTGGCGGGGAGCGACCCTCACCGCCGGTGACTGGCTGCTGCCCAACATCAATATGCTCACCATGTTTGCCGCGGTGAGCACCCTCAACCTTGCCACATCAGGTCTCTTGACCGGCACCACCTCCTGGACCGGGCGCAAGGGGCTGTGGAGCACCATGGCCAGCCTCAATCTGCTGGGGGCGGTCATCAACCTCTCGGTGCTCTTTATCATCGGCGATCGACTGGAGCGCAATGGCACCCTGGAGCGGCGTCAGGTGATGGTACTGAGCCGGATCTTCTGTGCCGCCGCCTTCTGGTCGCCCTTCTTTGTCGCCATGGCGGTAGCACTGACCTATGCGCCGGGTTTGCAGCTCTCCCATATTCTGCCGTTCGGGATCCTCGCCGCCTTGCTGGCGATGGGGCTGACCGCCTGGCAGGTGGAACGGATCGGGGTGGCCGACTTTGCCGGTTATCCGCTGCGGTTGCAGACTCTGGGGTTGCCGGTCACGCTGGCGTTGCTGGTACTGCTCATCAAGCAGATCTGGCCCCAGCTCGGCATTCTGGCGGTGATCGCGCTGGTGGCCCCGCTGCTGGCGCTGCTCTTTATGCCGAGGGTCGGGCGCAAGGCGGCCCTCAAGCGGCAGGTGGTGGAGCGCTTCCCCGCCATCGGTGGTCAGCTGGTGCTGTTTCTGGGGGCCGGTTTGCTGGCGGCAGGCATCAACAGTGCGTTGTCGGTCATCGATCTCGGTGCTGGTCACGGCCTGCCGCTGTTCAACCACTTTGGCTGGCTTGAGGCATCCCTCACCCTGCTATTGATTCTGCTGGTGGCCATCGTCGGGGTACATCCGCTCATCAGCATCTCCGGGTTGGCGCCGCTGCTCTGGCCGCTGGCGCCGGATCCCAGCCTGCTCGGCATGTGTTTCCTGCTGGGGTGGGGGCTTGCCACCGGCACCAGTCCGCTCTCCGGATCCAATCTGGCGCTGGCCTCCCGCTACAACCTCAGTGCCGGGTTGATCCTGCGCTGGAACCTGCTCTACGGCCTGCTGATGTATGTCGTCGCCTCTCTGTTGCTAGGGGCTTATATCGCCTTGCATGGATAACGGCGATTCCGTCGAGAGGGTGCAAATGATGCGCGGGTGGCGGTGCCTTTTACGTACTGTTCCGAGTGTTGTCGCGGCTCTGGCGCAGGATGCGAGAAAAATAGACGCATATTTAGACAATACATCTATGGAAGGCGCATTTTACAGCGCACTGGCTTGTTTGTGCCGATGCGCTCGGGGTATGCTGGCTTCACGCGCTTGAATCGCCCTCTGTGGGGCATCGCAATTGAACAAACAGGTATGCATATGTCACTAGAAGTCCTTGAGCAACTCGAATCCAAAGTACAATCCGCTGTCGACAACATCTCCCTGCTGAAGATGGAGCTGGACGAGCTGAAAGAGCAGAACAGCAAGCTGCAAGACGAGAACCATCAGCTGCGCAACGAGCACACTGCATGGCAGGAGCGTCTGCGTGCCCTGCTGGGTAAAATGGATCAGATGGGCGAAACCATCTAATTCATCGCCTTCAGGCAGAATTGAAAACGGGCCGCTCCATGAGCGGCCCGTCTGTTTTTGGCGGGATGGGAATTACAGCGCCAGCAGTTGCTTGACTGTCTTCTCGATGCCGTCTGCCGCTTCGACTATGTTGTTGGCCAGCATGTAGGCGGGGGTGGAGATCACCTTGCGCTCCTGATCCACCACGAATTCGTTGACCGGGCAGTTGAGATGGCTGCCACCCATCGTCTCGATGGCGTTGGCGGTGTCTTCGTCATGGCCGATGGTCGCCAGCGTCCCGGCACCATAGATCAGCGGGATCATGGCGGGTGCGATGCAGATATAGGCGGCCGGTTTGTTGGCGTTGGCAAAGCTCTGGCACGCTTTCAGCACATCGGGCTGGATCTGGCACTCGGCCCCCTTGATAGCGAAGTCGCACAGGTTCTTGGCCGCGCCAAAGCCGCCGGGTACCAGCAGCGCATCGTAATCGGCCGCATCCAGCTCGGCCACATCCTTTATCTGGCCACGGCAGATGCGGGCCGCTTCGACCAGCACGTTGCGGCTCTCTCCCTCGCTCACTTCACCGGTCAGGTGGTTGATGACATGGAGCTGCGCCACGTTCGGGGCGAAGCACTGGACGGCGGCTCCCTGACGGGCCAACGCCAGCAGGCTGATGACGGCCTCGTGGATTTCGGCCCCGTCAAAGACACCGCAGCCACTCAAAATCACGGCCACTTTTTTCATGGCAAACTCCTCATTGTTGAAAATGTGAGCCAGGATGGATTGTTGTACTTTTGTATGGTTATCGCTCGCCCTCCGCTGGTCAAGTCATCTTGCTGTGCTAGGATTGTTTCGTTTTGGATCCTGCCGTACCTACTCCCTTAAATCTTTTTCCACATTGATCGAGATCATTCTAACTGTCTCGCGATCGGTTTTTACGATCTCAATGTATTGTTTTTAATGGGTTTTTATATTCTTATGCACAGTTTTGTCACTGTGCGCTCTGATGCGTCCCATTTTTGAACACAGAGTTATCCACAGACTGAGTCCCTTAATCAGGCACTGTGTGCTGTTGCTGCGCCCCTTGGTGTGAGGGGGGCCCTGTGGCATCCTAGCGGCTGTTTATCTCTGGCAGGACGATTTTCATGGCCTCTAGCAATCCTCTTATTCTGGTCGACGGCTCTTCATATCTTTACCGCGCCTTCTTTGCCTCGCAGCAGGCCGATCTGCGCACCTCGACCGGCTTGCCTAGCGGCGCCGTCCGTGTCATGGCCAACATGATGCGCAGCCTTCGCAAGCAGTACCCCGACTGCCACGTGGCCGTGGTGTTCGACGCCAAGGGCAAGACCTTCCGTGACGACATCTATCCCGAATACAAGGCAACACGCGCCAGCATGCCGGACGATCTGCGCAGCCAGGTCGCTCCTATCCACCAGATGATCAAGGCGATGGGTTTCCCCTTCCTGATGGTCGAAGGGGTGGAGGCCGACGACGTGATCGGCACCCTGGCCCGTCAGGCGACCGAGAAACAGCTGCCTGTGCTCATCAGCACCGGCGACAAGGACATGGCGCAGCTGGTCTCCGACCATGTCACCCTGATCGACACCATGAAGGATGTGAAGACCGATCGGGAAGGGGTGATCGAGAAGTTCGGCGTACCGCCCGAGCTCATCATCGATTACCTGGCGCTGATGGGGGACAAGGTGGACAACATTCCCGGCATGACCGGTGTCGGCGAGAAGACCGCACTGGCTCTGCTGCAGGGGATTGGCAGCATCGACGAGATTGCCGCCAACCTCGACAAGGTAGCCGCGCTCGGCTTCCGAGGCTCCAAGGCGTTCGCCGACAAGTTCCGCGAGCAGGAGGAGCTGGTTCGTCTCTCCTATCGACTGGCGACCATCAAGACTGACGTCGAACTGGAACAGAGTCTGGAAGAGCTGTTGCTCAAACCGGTCGACAAGGAGTCCCTGCTGGCGGTCTATCGCGAATACGAGCTGCGCAACCTGATCAAGGAGCTGGAATCCGGTGGTGAAGAGGGGAGCGAAAGCGCCGGACAAGACGAGGCTGGCGATGAGAGCGCCGCTCCGGTTGCCGCCATCGAAACCGACTACCGCTGCATTCTGGACGAAGCCGAGTTTGACGGCTGGCTGGAACAGCTGAAAGCGGCACCGTTGTTTGCCTTCGATACCGAAACCACCAGTCTCGACTATATGGAAGCGCGGATCGTCGGCGTCTCCTTCGCGGTTGAGCCGGGCAAGGCTGCTTATGTGCCGTTTGGCCACGACTATCTGGGGGCACCGGTACAGCTGAGCGAGGCCGTGGTGTTGGGCAAGCTCAAGCCGCTGTTGGAAGATCCGACCCGTCTCAAGGTGGGGCAGAACCTCAAGTACGACCGCAACGTGCTGCTCAACCATGACATCGACCTGCAGGGTATCGCCTACGACACCATGCTCGAGTCCTACGTGCTCAACTCCACCGCCAGCCGTCACGATATGGATTCGCTGGCCAAGCGTTACCTCGGGGTTGAGACTACCTCCTTTGAAGATATTGCGGGCAAAGGGGTGAAACAGCTCACCTTCAACCAGATCGAGCTGGAGCAGGCCGCCCCTTATGCGGCGGAAGATGCCGATATCACCCTGCGTCTGCACCAGACCCTGTGGGGTCAGCTGGAGGCCGTGCCGGGCCTTGCCAAGGTATTCAGCGAGATCGAACTGCCGCTGTTACCGGTGCTAGCGCGGATGGAGTTGCTCGGCACCACCATCGATCCCAAGCTGCTGCACCAGCAGAGTCAGGAGATCGAGCTGCGGTTGGCGGAGCTGGAGAAGCAGGCTCACGAGCTGGCTGGGCAGGAGTTCAACCTCTCCTCGCCCAAGCAGCTTGGGGAGATCCTCTTCACCAAGCTGGGCCTGCCGATCA
>NZ_CP077209.1:3147500-3317500 GCF_019047045.1 Aeromonas sp. FDAARGOS 1419 | reverse complement strand
CTCGGACGAATACTACTGGGGGTAGAGCACTGTTTGGGCTAGGGGGTCATCCCGACTTACCAACCCCATGCAAACTCCGAATACCAGTAAGTAATATCCGGGAGACACACGGCGGGTGCTAACGTCCGTCGTGAAGAGGGAAACAACCCAGACCGCCGGCTAAGGTCCCAAAGTTCTGGTTAAGTGGGAAACGATGTGGGAAGGCTCAGACAGCTAGGATGTTGGCTTAGAAGCAGCCATCATTTAAAGAAAGCGTAATAGCTCACTAGTCGAGTCGGCCTGCGCGGAAGATGTAACGGGGCTCAAACCAGGCACCGAAGCCGCGGATTCACACTTATGTGTGAGTGGTAGGGGAGCGTTCTGTAAGTCTGCGAAGGTGTATCGAGAGGTATGCTGGAGATATCAGAAGTGCGAATGCTGACGTAAGTAACGATAAAGGGGGTGAAAAGCCTCCTCGCCGGAAGACCAAGGGTTCCTGTCCAACGTTAATCGGGGCAGGGTGAGTCGACCCCTAAGGCGAGGCCGAAAGGCGTAGTCGATGGGAAGCAGGTTAATATTCCTGCACGACTTGTAATTGCGATGGGGGGACGGAGAAGGCTAGGTGGGCCAGGCGACGGTTGTCCTGGTGAAAGTGCGTAGGTGGTGTTTCTAGGCAAATCCGGAGACACAACACTGAGACACGAGACGAACGCACTACGGTGCGGAAGCCATTGATGCCCTGCTTCCAGGAAAAGCCTCTAAGCTTCAGATTACAAGTCATCGTACCCCAAACCGACACAGGTGGTCGGGTAGAGAATACCAAGGCGCTTGAGAGAACTCGGGTGAAGGAAACTAGGCAAAATAGAACCGTAACTTCGGGAGAAGGTTCGCTCTTGACAGTGAAGTCCCTTGCGGATGGAGCAGTTGGGAGTCGCAGTGACCAGATGGCTGGGACTGTTTATCAAAAACACAGCACTCTGCAAACACGAAAGTGGACGTATAGGGTGTGACACCTGCCCGGTGCCGGAAGGTTAATTGATGGGGTTAGCGCAAGCGAAGCTCTTGATCGAAGCCCCGGTAAACGGCGGCCGTAACTATAACGGTCCTAAGGTAGCGAAATTCCTTGTCGGGTAAGTTCCGACCTGCACGAATGGTGTAACCATGGCCATGCTGTCTCCACCCGAGACTCAGTGAAATCGAATTCGCCGTGAAGATGCGGTGTACCCGCGGCTAGACGGAAAGACCCCGTGAACCTTTACTACAGCTTGGCACTGAACATTGAACCTACATGTGTAGGATAGGTGGGAGGCTTTGAAGGCGTGACGCCAGTTGCGCTGGAGCCGTCCTTGAAATACCACCCTTGTATGTTTGATGTTCTAACGCAGGGCCCTGAATCGGGCTCGCGGACAGTGCCTGGTGGGTAGTTTGACTGGGGCGGTCTCCTCCCAAAGAGTAACGGAGGAGCACGAAGGTTGGCTAATCCTGGTCGGACATCAGGAGGTTAGTGCAATGGCATAAGCCAGCTTAACTGCGAGACGGACAGGTCGAGCAGGTACGAAAGTAGGTCATAGTGATCCGGTGGTTCTGAATGGAAGGGCCATCGCTCAACGGATAAAAGGTACTCCGGGGATAACAGGCTGATACCGCCCAAGAGTTCATATCGACGGCGGTGTTTGGCACCTCGATGTCGGCTCATCACATCCTGGGGCTGAAGTCGGTCCCAAGGGTATGGCTGTTCGCCATTTAAAGTGGTACGCGAGCTGGGTTCAGAACGTCGTGAGACAGTTCGGTCCCTATCTGCCGTGGGCGTTGGATGATTGAAGGGAGTTGCTCCTAGTACGAGAGGACCGGAGTGAACGAACCTCTGGTGTTCGGGTTGTCACGCCAGTGGCACTGCCCGGTAGCTAAGTTCGGAATCGATAACCGCTGAAAGCATCTAAGCGGGAAGCGAGCCCTGAGATGAGTCATCCCTGACCCCTTGAGGGTCCTAAAGGGCCGTTGGAGACCACAACGTTGATAGGCGGGGTGTGTAAGTGCAGCGATGCATTGAGCTAACCCGTACTAATTACCCGTGAGGCTTAACCATACAACACCCAAGAAGTGTTCTGGGCCTTGTAGCGAATGAGCGAACTACTCAAATTCAGTGATAGCGACCAGTCGTTATTCACGTCAGCTTTCTAGATTAAGATTTTGCCTGGCGGCAATAGCGCCGTGGAACCACCTGATCCCATGCCGAACTCAGAAGTGAAACGCGGTAGCGCCGATGGTAGTGTGGCATTCGCCATGCGAGAGTAGGACACTGCCAGGCACCAATTTCAAGATTACGCCCAGCGTGGTCTTTACCGGTTAGTGTGCTGATATGGCTCAGTCGGTAGAGCGCATCCTTGGTAAGGATGAGGTCCCCAGTTCGATTCTGGGTATCAGCACCATTTTCAAGTTAGTTTTAAAAGCTTTTGCCTGACGGCAATAGCGCCGTGGAACCACCTGATCCCATGCCGAACTCAGAAGTGAAACGCGGTAGCGCCGATGGTAGTGTGGCATTCGCCATGCGAGAGTAGGACACTGTCAGGCACCTATTTAGAAGAGGCCTCCCATTCGGGAGGCCTTTTTGCATTTCTGCCTTCCAAAAATCTGTCATGCCGCCGGCATTTTAGTAAAAGTGCTGGGCTATCAAGGGATTGCCCGTTACTCTTTAGCCGTTACCGATTAACACGTGATGCTGCCAGCGAGGTATTGATGGCTACGTTGAAGGAAATTGCACAGGAAGCGGGGGTTTCTCTCGCGACGGTATCCCGGGTACTGAACGAGGATCCCAGCCTGAGCGTCAAGGAAGAGACCAAGCAGCGGATCTTCGAGATTGCCGAACGGCTGGAGTACAAGACCAGCAGCGCCCGCAAGGGGGTGCACAAGAGCAAGCTGCACTTTCTGGTGGTCTATGCCTATCCCCAGAGTACCGAGGTCAACGATCCTTACTATCTCGCCATCCGTTATGGCATCGAGACCCAGAGTGCCCGCCTCAATATCGAGCTGACTCATCTCTACAACTGTGGTGAAGGGCGCGAGCTGAGCGCCGTGGATGGTATTCTGGTGGTCGGCACCCTCACAGCCGAACGTCTGGCCCAGCTCAGGACTTGTTCCAGCCAGCTGGTGTTTGTCGACTGCCGTTCACAGGGAGAGTTCGACTCGGTCGATGTGGATCTCGCCCTGATCAGCCAGCAGGTCGTCGATTACTTCATCGCGCAGGGGCACCAGCGTATCGGTTATATCGGTGGCCAGGATGAGAATCCGGATCTGCGTGAATTGGCCTTCCGGGATTATGGCCAGCGGTTGGGGGTGGTGCAGGAGAGCGATCTCTATCGCGGCGATTTCTCCAGCGCCTCTGGCTACCAGTTGGCGAAGGAGATGCTGGCAGGGGATTGGCCCAAGGCGCTGTTTGTCGCCTCCGACTCCATCGCCATCGGTGTGTTGCGTGCCATTCATGAGAAGGGACTGGCGATTCCCCAGCAGATCGAGCTTATCAGCGTCAACGATATCCCGACCGCCAAGTTCACCTTCCCGCCACTCTCCACGGTGCGGATCCATTCCGAGTTGATGGGCTCCCAGGGGGTCAATTTGCTGGTTGAGCGGCTGCGAGACGAGCGGGATATTCCCCTTCGGGTGCTGGTACCGAGCAAGCTGACCCTGCGTGGCACCACTCGCTGATTTTAGTAAAACATTCTGCTTTTTAGTCGTACCATCTTGCGGTGGTGCGACACCTCTCCCAAGCAAACCTCTTTCCCATATCATCCAACAACTTCATATCATATTGTTTATAGTTGATTTTATTGCAGTTCAGCCAGCTACTATCAACATCCATGCCACTCATCCATATCTTGCCCTCCTTTATCTCCCGCTTCTGATCTCGCTCACAAAACCATCTGTTCATTGTGATCAGGTTAAAACTTTACCAATTCAAAGCTGATATTTAGTAAATGTTTATCTAGAGTTTACCCAGTCAAAGTTGCCTTGTTCCGGGAGGACATGTGAATAACTGGGAAAACGTCCAATTTGTTGGTGAAAACAGGCTGGCCCCGCGCGCCTACTTCTTCTCTTATGCCGACCACGCGCTGGCGGCCACCATGCAGCGCGAGCTGAGCCGCCGTTTTCTGAGCCTTGGCGGCCAGTGGCAGTTCCACTACTTCGACCACCCCCTGCAGGTGCCGGAGGCCTTCTATCACTGCCCCATGAACGAATGGGGCCAGATCACCGTGCCCAACATGTGGCAGATGGAAGGGCATGGCAACTTGCAGTACACCGACGAAGGTTTTCCCTTCCCCATCGACGTGCCCTTCGTGCCGACCAACAACCCCACCGGCGCCTATCAGCGCAGCTTCATGCTGAGCCCGGCCTGGGACGGCGAGCAGGTGATCATCAAGTTTGACGGGGTAGAGACCTACTTCGAGGTCTATGTGAATGGCCACTACGTCGGCTTCAGCAAGGGGAGTCGCCTCACCGCCGAGTTCGATATCAGCGCTTACGCCAACATTGGCGAGAACCTGCTGTCGGTGCGGGTGATGCAGTGGGCTGACTCCACTTACATCGAAGATCAGGATATGTGGTGGATGGCGGGGATCTTCCGCGACGTCTATCTGGTGGGCAAACCGGCCGCCCATGTGCAGGACTTCTTCATCCGCACCGCGCTGGCCGATGACAATCAAAGCGCAACCCTGAGCTGCGATCTCCAGCTGGAAAATCTGGGGGCGCCCGCCCGTGATCACCGTCTGGTCTGGTCGCTGCTGGATCAGGGCAGTGAGATCGCCAGCGGCTCGCTCGACCATCTCGCCATCGATGGCAAGTGTGATTGCCGCTTCACGCTGGATCTGGCCAACCCCCATCTGTGGAGCGCCGAAGACCCTTACCTCTATCAGCTACAGCTCTCCCTCTACAACGGTCAGGGCGAGCTGCTGGAAGTGATCCCGCAGCGGGTCGGGGTGCGTGAAATCAAGGTCAAGGATGGCCTCTTCTACGTCAACGGCCACTACCTCAAGCTGCACGGGGTGAACCGCCACGACAACGACCACCTCAAGAGCCGCGCGGTCGGCATGGATCGGGTGGAGCGCGATATCGTGCTGATGAAGCAGCACAACCTCAACTCGGTGCGCACCGCCCACTACCCGAACGACCCGCGTTTCTACGAGCTGTGCGACCAGTACGGTCTGTTCGTGATGGCGGAGACCGACGTGGAGACCCACGGTTTTGCCAACGTCGGCGATCTCAGCCGCATCACCGATGACCCCTTCTGGGAGCCGGTGTTCGTGGATCGCATCGAGCGCCACGTGCACGCCCAGAAGAACCACCCCTCCATCATCATCTGGTCGCTCGGCAACGAGTCCGGCTACGGCTGCAACATCAGAGCCATGTACCAGCGCTGCAAGGCGATCGACCCGACCCGGCTGGTGCACTACGAAGAGGATCGCGATGCCGAGGTGGTGGATGTGGTGAGCACCATGTATTCCCGCGTCTCCCAGATGAACTGCTTTGGCGAGTTCCCGATGGCGAAGCCACGCATTATCTGCGAATACGCCCACGCCATGGGCAATGGCCCGGGTGGCCTCAGCGAATACCAGCAGGTGTTTGACCGTCATCCCCACATTCAGGGCCACTACATCTGGGAGTGGTGCGATCACGGCATTCTGGATCAGGACGAGCAGGGCCGCCCCGTTTACAAGTACGGTGGCGACTATGGCGACTACCCCAACAACTACAACTTCTGCATGGATGGCCTTATCTATCCGGATCAGACCCCGGGGCCGGGGCTGCGCGAATACAAGCAGGTGATCTGCCCGGTCAAGGTGCGGGCACTGGATCTGGCGAGCGGCAAGCTGGCGGTGGAAAACCGCTACTGGTTCTCCACTCTCGACGATATCCGCCTGCTGGTCGAAGTGAAGGCCGAGGGCGAACTGCTGGCCAGCCAGCAAATCCGGCTGGAAGGGGTTGCCCCCGGTGCCACCACCGAACTGCAGCTTGAGCTGCCTTCTCTCGATGGGCGGGAAACCTTCGTCCAGCTGCGGGTCATCAAGGCCAGTGCCACCCGCTACAGTGCGGCGGAGCACGAGCTGGGGCAGTACCAGTTCCAACTGAAGGCATCGACTCGCCAGCTGCTGCCCTTTGCCAATCCCAATGCCACACCGTTGCAGATCGCCGACGAGCGGCTCGCGCTGACCTTGAGCGGCACTGGTTTCGCCCTGCGCTTCTCGCGTCTCGACGGCAAGCTGGTGAGCTGGCAGCAGAATGGTATCGAGCTCATTGAGCGGGCGCCGCGCCTCACCTTCTTCAAGCCGATGATCGACAACCACAAGCAGGAGTACGAGAGCCTGTGGCACCCGAACCACCTGCAGATCATGCAGGAGCACTTCCGCACCCTGAGCTGGCGTCAGCTGGGCGAGGCGGTCGAGGTGACGGTCGAGAGCCTGATCGCGCCGCCGGTGTTCGACTTCGGCATGCGCTGCCGCTACGTCTACACCCTGAGCCCGAACGGTCAGCTGCACGTGGCGCTCTCTGGTCAGCCTTACGGCGGCTACGACGACATCATCCCCAAGATCGGCTTCGAGCTGGGCATTCGTCAGGATCTCGACCGGGTGCACTACTACGGCATGGGGCCGGGCGAGAACTATCAGGACAGCCGCCAGAGCAACTGGATCGACAGCTTCAACAGCACGGTGGGCGAGATGTGGGAGCACTACCCCTTCCCGCAGGACAACGGCAACCGTCAGCAGGTGCGCTGGGCGACCCTGACCAACCGTCACGGCGCCGGTCTCTACGTGCGGCCCGATGCCCCCATCAACCTGAGCGTCTGGCCCTACAGCTGGGAGCATATCCACGCGGCGCAGCACATCAACGAGCTGGAACCGAGCGGTTATCTCACCCTCAATCTGGATCACAAGGTACTGGGGCTCGGCTCCAACTCTTGGGGTTCCGAGGTGCTGGACTCCTGGCGGGTGCGCTTCGAGCCGTTCAGCTTCGGCCTGACCCTGCTGCCCATCGCCCGTGGCAACCTCAATCCGGCTGCGCTGGCCGGGCTCGATCTCACCATCAACGGCGGGAGGAACCTCGCATGATCACCCTGGACAACCTGACCCTGTTCAAAAACATCTACCGGGAGGGCAAGAAGTGGGGCCGCTGCGTGGAGGCCATCAACAACCTGCCGAACCTCAAGCCCGGCATTTGCCACTCCATCGGTGACTCCCTCACCTACCGCTTGCAGGAGGGGGCCAGCCCGGCCACCTCCCTGTTCGAGGGGCAGCGCCGCTACTTCGACGTCCACTACTACCTGGAAGGGGCAGAGACGGTGGAGTGGGCTCCCAAATCGGAGCTGGCGGTCGAGCAGGCCTATGACGACACCACCGACCGCGAGTGGCTGGCAGGCGAGGTGCGTGAGCGCCAGCAGGTCGGCAATGGTCAGGTGGTGATCTTCGAGAACGACGAGGCCTACCGGTTCGTCGGCGACAGCCCGGTGCGCAAGGTGATCATCAAGGTCACCGTCGAAGGCGGCTACTTCAAGAACAAATAACAAGCCGCCGGTTCTGCACAGATAAAAGCCGGAAGGGCGGGGCTCACCCTACAACCCATGCCCCGCCCTTTCGCGGCAATAACTACAGGTCTGGAGATGCACCATGTCTGATTCCAAACGCAATACGATAGGCAAGTTTGGTCTGCTGTCGCTCACCTTCGCGGCGGTATTCAGCTTCAACAACGTCATCAACAACAACATCGAGATCGGTCTGGCCTCCGCCCCGATGTTCTTTCTGGCCACCATTTTTTACTTCATTCCGTTCTGTCTGATCATTGCGGAATTTGTGTCACTGAACAAAAACTCCGAAGCGGGTGTCTATGCCTGGGTGAAGAGCTCCCTCGGCGGTCGCTGGGCCTTTATCTCCGCCTACACCTACTGGTTCGTGAACCTCTTCTTCTTCACCTCCTTGCTGCCGCGGGTTATCGCCTACGCCTCCTATGCCTTCCTCGGCTACGAGTACATTCTCACCCCGGTGGCGACCACGGCATTGAGCATGGTGCTGTTCGCCTTTGCCACCTACGTCTCCACCAACGGCGCCAAGATGCTCGGCCCCATCACCTCGGTGACCTCGTCCCTGATGCTGCTGCTGACCCTCTCCTACATTCTGCTGGCAGGTGCGGCACTGGTGGGCGGCGTGCAGCCGGCTGACCCCATCACGGTAGAGGCCATGGTCCCCGATTTCAGCTGGGCCTTCCTGGGCATCACCACCTGGATCTTTATGGCAGCCGGTGGCGCCGAGTCGGTGGCGGTCTACGTCAATGATGTGAAGGGGGGCTCCAAATCCTTCGTGAAGGTGATCATCGTCGCCGGGATCTTTATCGGCGTGCTCTACTCCATCGCATCGCTGCTGATCAACGTGTTCGTCCACAGCGACACCCTGAAATATACCGGCGGCTCGGTGCAGGTTTTTGAAGGGCTGGCGGCTTACTTCGGCCTGCCGGAGATCCTGATGAACCGCTTCGTGGGTCTGGTCTCCTTCACCGCCATGTTCGGCTCCCTGCTGATGTGGACCGCGACCCCGGTGAAGATCTTCTTCTCCGAGATCCCGGCCGGCATCTTCGGCAAGAAGACGGTCGAGCTGAACGAGAACGGCGTGCCCGCTCGGGCAGCCTGGATCCAGTACCTCATCGTGCTGCCGCTGATGGTGATCCCGACTCTGGGCTCCAACACCGCGCAGGATCTGATGAACACCGTCATCAACATGACCGCCGCCGCTTCCATGCTGCCGCCGCTGTTCATCATGCTGGCCTACCTCAATCTGCGTCTGAAGCTCGATCACCTGCCGCGGGAGTTCAGGATGGGTTCGCGCACCACCGGCATCGCCGTGGTCTCGGTGCTGATCGCCATCTTCTCGGTGGGCTTCCTCGCCTCCACCTTCCCGACCGGTGCCGACATCATGACCATCATCTTCTACAACGTCGGCGGGATCGTGATCTTCCTTGGCTTCGCCTGGTGGAAATACAACAGATACGAGGCCTCCCTCAGTGCCGAAGCGCGTGCCAAAGAGGCCCAGCCGACGGCGCAGGTTGCCATGCAGACGCCATAGGCACTGCATTGAATCCCAATCAAACCGGGTGGCCGTTGGCCACCCGCAAACCGTTGAACCAGAAAAGGAAAAGAGCATGAGCGAGACGATCGAGTTTGCCGAATTCAAACGGGTCGAGATGAAGGTGGGCAAGGTGCTGGAGGTGGTGCGTCACCCCGGTGCCGACAAACTCTACATCGTCCAGATCGACGTGGGTGGAGAGCGGCCGCTGCAGACCGTCACCAGTCTGGTGCCTTACTACAGCGAAGAGGAGCTGATGGGTAGCGAGGTGGTGGTACTGACCAACCTCAAGCCCACCAAGATGCGCGGCGAGCGATCCGAGTGCATGTTGCTCTGTGCCGAGACCCCGGACGAGAGCCAGAGCGTGCTGTTGCAACCGCGGGTGCCGATGGCGCCGGGCACTCCGATCGTCTGACGGGTATTGCGAGCCGGTGCGGGAGACGGTACCGGTTCAGCAACGAGGCCGTGCACGCGGCCCGATCATAACAAGAGAGTAAAGCGCGGGGCCGACAGACCCTTGCTGAACACATCACAGAGTCACCGCGTTACCCGCAGGGAGCGCAAGTCCACTGGAGGACACCATGTCTGAATCCGTACGCGGCACCATAGGCAAGTTTGCCCTGTTGTCGATGACCTTTGCCGCCGTGTTCAACGTGCGCAACATCGTCAACAACAACATCGAGCTGGGGCTCAGCTCCGCCCCCATCTTCCTGCTGGCGACCATCGTCTACTTCATTCCGTTCGTCTTCATCATCGCCGAGTTCGTTTCGGCCAACAAAAACTCCGAGTCGGGGATGTACGACTGGCTGAAAAAGCCGCTCGGTACCCGGATGGCCTATCTGGGCTCGTTTCTCTACTGGTTCGTGAACCTGTTCTGGTTCGTCTCCCTGCTGCCCAACGTCATCGCCTACGCCTCCTACGCCATGCTGGGCTATGAGTACAGCTTCTCGCCCATGGTCACTTCGATCATCTCCATCGTGCTGTTTGCGGCGGCGACCCATATCTCCACCAAGGGGGCGAGCTGGCTCGGCAAAATTGCCGAAATAGTGGCCTACGGGGTGTTTGCCCTGTTCGCCATCTATGTGCTGGGCGCCCTGATGGCCCTGAGTGGCGATCATGTGCCGGCTCAGCCCATCACGCTGGAGGCGATGACTCCCACCGTCAACTGGGCGACCCTCGGCATCATGTGCTGGATCTTCCAGGCGGCGGGCGGTGCCGAAACGGCGGCGGCCTACCTCAATGACGTGAAGGGCGGCCAGAAGTCCTTCATCAAGGTGATCATCAGTGCCGGCATTGTCATCGGTGCCATGTATGCGGTCGGTTCCCTGCTGGTGAACGTGTTCGTACCGCGCGAGAGCCTCACCTATGCCGGCGGCATGGTGGAGATCTTCACTGGCATGGCCCAGTACTTCGGGCTCTCCGAGGCGCTGGTGGGCCGCTTCGTCGGCGTGGTGCTGTTTATCGCCATGTTCGGCTCCATGATGATGTGGACCTCGGCGCCGGTGAAGATCCACTTTTCCGAGATCCCGCAGGGGGTTTACGGCGAGAAGACCACCCAACTCAACAAGCACGGCGTGCCGGTGCGCGCCGCCTGGTGGCAGTTTGTCTTCGTGTTCGCGATGCTGGTGGTCAACGGCTTCGGCTCCGAGTCGGTGCAGCAGATGATGAACACTGCCATCAACCTCACCGCCGGTACCGCCATGCTGCCGCCGATCTTCATCATGGTGGCCTACTTCGTGTTCCGCTGGAAACATGACGACACCCCCCGCGACTTCCGCATGGGGTCGCGCAAGTTCGGGATGAGCGTGGTGTCGGTGCTGATCGCCATCTTCGTGGTGAGCATGAGCGCCTCCGCCTTCCCGGCCGGGGTGGATCTGGTGCGTGCCTTCTTCATCAACGTCTTTATGACCGCGGTCTTCTCGGCGCTGGCCTATTGGTGGATCTCCCGCTTCGAGAAGCGGCAGGCCCGCAAGCTCGCCGGTAATGAGAAGAAAACCGGCAACGGCAAGCTGGCCAGCCAGCGCTGATCGGCTGAGCGAAAAAGCGGGACGGGCGGCTTGGGTCGCCCGTTTTTTTATCCATTTAGCCCCGGTTTGGCGCTATCTGGCCGCGGGTCAGCAACTTCCGCTATTCGACAAAGCAAAGGCGTTAAGCATTGATGAACAATTAACCGCAGCACAACGTTGCGCCTCTCCGTTATCGGGGTAAGCTGGAGGTTCGTTTTAGCGGGAGGTGCCAGACATCTCCCGCTCTGTTTCTTATCCTCCCCAATCCTGACTGTCGCCATGGCTGCAGGATGCCCTTCTGATGGAGACCTTTCGTGCGTCTGGATCCCTTTACTGTTGTGCTGATTGCGGTGGTCACTCTGGCCTCCCTCTTTCCCTGCGAGGGGCAGGCAGCCGTCTGGTTCGGTCTGCTGACCAAGCTGGCGGTGGCGCTCCTGTTCTTCATGCATGGCGCCAAGCTGTCGCGCCAGAACCTGCTGGCGGGCCTCGGTCACTGGCGGCTTCATCTGGTGGTGATGCTCAGCACCTTCGTGCTGTTTCCGCTGCTCGGGCTGCTGCTCACCCCGCTGGTACCGGGCTGGCTGAGTCCGGCCATCTACCTCGGTTTCCTCTATCTCTGCGCTTTGCCAGCCACCGTGCAGTCGGCTATCGCCTTTACCTCGATGGCGGGGGGCAATGTGTCGGCAGCGGTGTGCAGCGCCTCGGCCTCCAGCATCCTCGGCATCTTCCTCTCGCCGGTGCTGGTGGGGATGATGATCCACGTGCAGGGGGAGGGGATCGACACCTGGCACTCCATCCAGTCCATCATGATGCAGCTGATGCTGCCTTTTGTGGTGGGCCACCTGTCGCGTCCGCTCATTGGCCGCTGGGTCGACAGCCACCGGCCGCTCATCGGCAAGCTGGATCAGAGCTCCATCCTGCTGGTGGTCTATGTCGCCTTCAGCGAGGCGGTGGTACAGGGGATTTGGCATCAAGTAGGTTGGTACGATCTGGCCAGTATCGTGCTGCTGAGCTGCGTCTTGCTGGCGCTGGTACTCTGTTGGAACGTCTGGATCAGCCGTCGCCTCGGTTTCGACAAGGCGGACGAGATCACCATCGTCTTCTGCGGTTCCAAGAAAAGTCTGGCCAACGGGGTGCCGATGGCCAACGTCATGTTCCCGGCCGCCAGCGTCGGGGTGATGGTGCTGCCGCTGATGATCTTCCACCAGATCCAGCTGATGGTCTGCGCCGTGCTGGCGCGCCGCTATCACGAGCAGGGGCATTGATACTCGCGGCGTTTTTGCTGTCATAACAAGAGGGAGGCCCGTTGGCCTCCCTCTTTTCATCTGCATGTCGACCGGCGTGCTAGCGTTTACGCCAGACGGTCAGCTGCGCCACCGTGTGCTGGTATTTGCGGGCGGTCTCGCGGATGACGAAAGGCACATCCCGCGGCGGGCAGTGCTCCTCGAACTCCGCCGCCAGCAGCCGTTGCAGCGCCTGATAGGTGGTGAGCGCCTCGCCGTTCTCGCGAATGCCGCCGAGCCAGTTGGCGGGCGGGGTATATTCCGCCAGCCAGGTGTAGGGGCTGGTGAGCACCAGCAGGCCACCGCTGCGCAGCCGGGGAGCGATATCCCGCAGGAAGCGGGCGGGCTCCCGCAGCCGGTCGATCAGGTTGGAGGCGAGCACCAGATCGTAGTGGTCATATTTGGGCTTGAGGTTGCAGGCATCCCCCTGACTGAAGTGGATGCGCTCAGCCTGACTCGCCCCCAATCCGTGGCTCGACAGGCGTGCCTCGCAATACTCCACCAGTTCACCCTCCAGCGGAATGGCGTAGCGGAAACTGTCCTGACTGGCGAGGGCCAGCGCCACATCGATGAAGCGGGCCGAGTAGTCCACCCCGTCCACATGCTGGAAGTGGCGGGCCAGTTCAAAGCTGGCGCGGCCGGTGGCGCAGCCGATATCCAGCGCCCGCTGGTGGTTGCTGCACAGCTCGCCAGCAAGATCAGCAAGCGTCTTGGCGTAGTTGGCTACCCCGAAGTGGCTCGGGCCGTACTGGAAGTCGAGGTACTGAGCGACCAGCGTGTCGGTTTCATAGGGATTCACGATAACGGGTTCCTGATAACGGGAGACCAGATAGCGGAAACCCGCATGCTGGAAGAAGTGACGCCGGAAGGCGTAACGGGATGATTTGAGCGCTTCGTTACCTGTGCTGATCCAGCTGCCCCCCTTGATCAGGGTGTGCTTGCCATCAAAGGTGGGGGTGGAGAAGTCGTCGTAGAGCGGGTGGATTTTAAAGCCGTCGAAACCGTCGATGGCGGTGCTGGTCCACTGCCAGACATTGCCCACCAGATCGAAGAACTCCCCTTGCGGGCAGGCATCCACCGGGCAGGAGGAGGCAAAACGGGCCAGATTGATATTGCCGGGGGCCTGTGTCCAGTCCGGCTGATCGCCGGGTAGCTGCTCGCGCAGCAGTTGCCACTCTGCCTCGCTCGGCAGCTGGATGGGGAGTCCGGTCCTGGCCGCCTTCCAGCGGCAGAAGGCGGCCGCCTCCAGCTGGTTTACCTCGACCGGCCAGTCCCAGGGCATGGCGACCTGCTCGGTCATCAGCCGCAGTTGCAGTTGTTCGGGTTTGGCAGGGTCACCCACCCAGAAAGTGGGCATCTGCGCCTTGGCATACTGACACCAACCCCAGCCTTCCTCATCCCACCACTGTTGCTGGCCGTAGCCGCCCGCCTGGACGAAGGCGAGGTACTCGGCATTGCTCACCAGCATGCGGCTGGCCTGAAACGGGGCCAGCTCGATCTGGCGCTCGCCATATTCGTTGTCCCAGCCGTAGGTGGCGTCCCGCTTGCCAAGGCGCACCTTGCCGCCAGCCACCGGCAGCAGGCTGTTGGCGGGCACCTGATCAATGCGGTGGCGGGCTTCAGTGCAGGCGGGCCAATAAGGCTGCGGCCGCACCCAGGCGAGCGGCAGCTGGCGGATCAGCACGCTGGAGGTCTCGAGGTGGATGCGCTCGTGCTCTATCCCCATCAGGATCACCCAGGCCGGGCTTTGCCAGTCGATGGGCTGGGTGAGCGGCATCTGGCGGATGAAATCGCACACCAGCGAACGGACTTTGGCCCGATAGCTGCGCAGCTCGCTGACCTTGGGCCAGTCGTAGTGGGTCTCGTCCAGATCGTCCCAGCTCATCTCGTCCACCCCGATGGCGACCATGGCCTCGATGCGGGCATCCAGCCGCTGATCGATCAGGCGTGCCGCCAGCAGCTTGTTGATAAAGAAGGCGGCGGTGTGGCCGTAGTAGAAGATGAGCGGGTGGCGCAGCGGGATCGCCTTGTTGAACCAGGCCCGCTCATCGGCCAGACAGTCGAACAGCGAGTCGTAGAGATCGAAGGTCTGGCAGAAGTAGGCGAGCAGCTCGCGCCGTTTCTGCTCGGGATCGCTGCCGGTCAGCAGCGGGGTGCGAGTCGGTTCCGGCAGACCGGTGGCGGTGGCATAGAGAGGGCTTGCTTGGGTCACGCTCTGGCTCCTTGTTGGCAGTGAAGACTGACAAGACAGTGGTAATGACATTACCGCAATGGAGAGCTTGGTACGCACGAAGTACCACTATTGGCTCAACAGACCGGCAGGGCAATCAAAAACTTCCACGGGCTGTCAGCATAGTGACCGGCAGGACGACCCGCCAATCAGCCACGATCATATCCGTTCGAGAATGGTTATTTTCACCAAAATATGGTCTAAATGGCTCTCTAAATTCTTCTGTCTGTTCTGGTTTAAATGGTTATTTCCTTTTTAATCATAATGTTAATTTTTGGCTCGCGCTTTGCGGAGCATGAAAACCAATTGGCCCTGGATGGCCAACACATAAGGAGGAGAGTAGTGATGAAATGGATGATGGTTGTCATGTTGATGGCAGGGCTCAGTGGTTGTCACTGGCTGGATCAGACCAGAGTGACCGGAACGGGAGCTGTGGTCGAGCGCCAGCAGGCGCTTGGTGACGGGGTGACCCGGGTGCTGGCGGGGGTGCCTGCCACCCTCCATCTGGTTGCGGGGGAGCCGCGCGGTATCCTGATCAAGGGGCAGGAGAACCTGCTGCCCTATCTGGTGCTGACCGAGAGCGGCGACAAGCTGGAGATCGAGGTGAAGGAGGGTTACCGGCTCGATCCTACCGAGCCGCTGGAGCTGACCATCACCTTGCCGGTGTTGAACGAACTGGCATTGGCCGGGACCGGCAACGGCGATCTGAGCGGCTTCAAGGGGGATGGGCTGGTGCTGTCAGTGGCCGGTACCGGTGACATCGTTGCCAGTCAGCTGGAGCTGAAACGGTTGGAAGGGAATATCGCTGGCACCGGCAG
Source organism: Aeromonas sp. FDAARGOS 1419 (assembly GCF_019047045.1). Lineage (NCBI taxonomy): Bacteria > Pseudomonadati > Pseudomonadota > Gammaproteobacteria > Aeromonadales > Aeromonadaceae > Aeromonas > Aeromonas sp. FDAARGOS 1419. Next base: position 3,302,086 of record NZ_CP077209.1, on the reverse strand, counting down.
TCTGGAGCTGGGCAGCGGTTCGGCACAGGCCATCGAGCTGAACATTGCCGGATCTGGTGATGTGCTCGGGAGCGAGATGCGCGGCAAGGAGGTAGAGGTCAATATCGCCGGTAGCGGTGATGTGGCGGTACGGGCGCAGGAGACGCTGAAAGTTGGCATCGCCGGCTCAGGCAACATCGCCTACTGGGGTGATCCCAAGGTGGAGCAGCAGATCGCAGGCTCCGGCGGCGTGACCCGCGCGGGCAGTTGATATCAACCGATCACCACAACTGAAACAGGCCCGCAACGGGCCTGTGTTGATCAGAGGTGGCGGGCGTGAAAGCGCAGGTGCGCCTCGATAAAGCTCGCCACGAAGTAGTAGCTGTGGTCATAGCCCTCGTGGCGGTTGAGCTCCAGTGGCCACTCCTTGCTGGCCGCCACTTCGGCCAGCGCATCGATATGCAACTGCTCGGCGAGGAAGGGGTCATCCAGTCCCACATCCACCAGGGTGGGCAGCGGCGTGACCGGCTGGTGGCGCAGCAGCTGGCAGGCATCCCACTCCTGCCACAGCAGAGGATTGCTGCCGAGATAGGCGCCGAGTGCCTTCTGGCCCCAGGGGCAGCGGCTCGGGTGGCAAATCGGGCTGAACGCCGACACGGAGCGGTAGCGACCCGGCTCTCGCAACGCGGCGATCAGCGCACCGTGACCGCCCATGGAGTGGCCGCTGATGGCGCGTCGGATCGAGACCGGGAAGTGGGTCTCTATCAAGTCAGGCAGCTCGCGGGTGACGTAGTCATACATCTGGTAGTGCGCCTGCCAGGGGCTCTGGCTGGCATTGACGTAAAAGCCTGCGCCCATGCCGAGGTCATAACCGGGGTCGTCGGCTACGCCGTCGCCGCGGGGGCTGGTGTCCGGCGCCACCAGTGCTATGCCCAGCTCGGCGGCGATACGCTGGGCACCCGCCTTCTGCATGAAGTTCTCATCGGTGCAGGTGAGGCCGCTGAGCCAGTAGAGCACGGGCACCTTATGGCCGGTGAGAGCCTGAGGCGGCAGATAGATGGCAAAATTCATCTCGCAGCCGAGCACGCTGGCGTGGTGGCGATAGCGCTTGTGCCAGCCGCCGAAGCTCTTGTTGCTGCTGATAATCTCCAGATTCATCGAAGGACTCCTGCACCCCGCCCACGATGGCGGGCGGGGTGATCATGCTCAGTAGTGGATGACGGTGCGGATGCTCTTGCCTTCATGCATCAGATCGAACGCCTCGTTGATCTGTTCCAGCGGCATGGTGTGGGTGATGAAGTCATCGAGGCGGAACTCTCCCTGCATATAGCGCTGCACATAGCTCGGCAGCTCGCTGCGACCGCGTACCCCACCGAAGGCGCTGCCGCGCCAGACCCGACCGGTCACCAGCTGGAACGGACGGGTACTGATCTCCTGACCCGCTCCGGCCACGCCGATGATGACCGACTCGCCCCAACCCTTGTGGCAGCACTCCAGCGCCGCACGCATCACCTTGACGTTGCCGATGCACTCGAACGAGAAGTCGACGCCGCCATCGGTCAGCTCGACGATCACCTCCTGAATCGGTTTGTCGTAGTCGTTCGGGTTGATGCAGTCGGTGGCGCCCAGCTTGCGGGCCAGTTCGAACTTGCTCTCGTTGATGTCGATGGCGATGATGCGACCGGCCTTGGCCAGACGAGCCCCGATCACCGCCGAGAGGCCGATGCCCCCCAGACCGAAGATGGCGACGCTCTCACCCTCTTTCACCTTGGCGGTGTTCATCACTGCGCCGATGCCGGTGGTAACGCCGCAACCGAGCAGGCAGACCTCTTCCAGCGGGGCGGCCGGGTCCACCTTGGCGATGGAGATCTCGGGCAGTACCGTGTATTCGCTGAAGGTGGAGGTGCCCATGTAGTGATAGATGGGCTGGCCATCCTTGGAGAAGCGGGTGGTGCCGTCCGGCATCAGCCCCTTGCCCTGGGTGGCACGGATCTTCTGGCACAGGTTGGTCTTGCCGGATTTGCAGAATTTGCACTCGCCGCACTCGGGGGTGTAGAGCGGGATCACGTGATCGCCGACTTTGACGCTGGTGACCCCTTCTCCGATGGATTCGACGATGCCGCCCCCCTCGTGGCCGAGAATGCAGGGGAAGACCCCTTCCGGATCCTCACCGGAGAGGGTGAAGGCATCGGTGTGGCAGACGCCGGTCGCGACGATGCGCACCCGCACCTCGCCCGCTTGCGGCGGCATGACCTCGACCTCTTCGATGGAGAGGGGCTGACCCGGGCCCCAGGCGATGGCGGCTTTACACTTGATGCTTTGAACCTGTGCCATGAATGACATCCTTCTTGTTGAGCAGGGTGAACAGAGATGAGTTTGGGCATTCAGTGTAGTTTCCCGCCGATTTGGTGATAATGAGGGCAAATCTCAAATCACTTTTACACACAGGTAATAATGTTCGGCTGGGAAGGGATCTGTGAATTTGTCAGCGTGGCGGAGCAGGGGGGCTTTACCCCGGCGGCGCGCAAGCTGGGGGTGTCGGTGGCGCAAGTCAGCCGTCAGGTGGCACAGCTGGAGGATCGGCTGCAGGCCAAGCTGCTGCTGCGCACCACCCGTCAGGTGCGGCTCACCGAGCTTGGCGAAATCTATTACCGCCACTGCCGTCAGCTGCTGGACAACCTCTATGAAGCCGAGCTGGCGGTGGGACGCCATCAGGCGGTGCCGCAAGGGTCGTTGCGCATCACGGCGCCTGTCTCCTACGGCGAGAGCCGCATCGCCCCGCTGGTGAACGACTTCATGGTGCGTTTCCCCCAGCTGGAGGTGATCCTCAACCTCACCAATCAGCTGCTGGATCTGGTGCACGAAGGCTACGATCTGGCGATCCGGCTCGGCCATCTCAAAGATTCGACGCTGGTGGCGCGCAAGCTGGCGCAGCGGGTGCCCTATGTCTGCGCCTCACCGGCCTACACCGCCTGCCACGGCATCCCCAACAGCCTCTCCGAGCTGGCCCGCCACCGCTGTCTGGTGGGCAACAGTGACGAGTGGTACTTCACCCTGGACGCTCACCCCCACAGCGTGCGGGTGCACGGCCTGCTGCAGTGCAACAGCGGTCACGCCCTGCTGGACGCGGCGCTCAAGGGGATCGGTATCATTCAGTTGCCGGACTACTACGTGAGTGACCATCTGGCGCGGGGGGAGCTTATCGAGCTGCTGCCCGAGCTGCGGGCGCCGGCGGAGGGGATCTGGGCCCTCTATCCCCATAACCGCCACCTCTCCCCCAAGGTGCGGCTGCTGGTGGACTATCTGGCCGAGCGGCTGAGCGATCCTCATCAACCGGCGCTGGTGATGCCGATAGGCTAGGGTGCTCCCCAGCCGTTGACTCACCGGCGGCGGGCGACAGGTGCGATGGCCTGAAAATAAAAGAGCCCTTGAGGAATCAAGGGCTCTTTTGCAGGTAACAACCGGATAGTCGGTGACCCATCACTCGATGTTCTGAATTTGCTCGCGCATCTGCTCGATAAGGACTTTCAGCTCGACAGCGGACTGGGTCACTTCGGCGTTGATCGACTTTGAACCAAGCGTGTTCGACTCGCGGTTGAACTCCTGCATCATGAAGTCGAGACGACGACCGCAGGCGCCACCCTTCTTCATGATCTTGTTGGTCTCGCTGATGTGCATCTCCAGACGATCCAGCTCTTCGGCCACGTCGATCTTCTGGGCCAGCAGCACGATCTCCTGCTCGATGCGGGCCGGATCCAGCTCCACCTTGGCTTCGGCCAGACGGTCGGTGAGCTTCTGGCGCTGCCACTCGATGATCTGCGGCAGGTGGACGCGCACCTTCTTCACTTCCACCTGAATACCGGCCAGACGCTGTTCGATCAGCGCCTTGAGGTTGGCCCCTTCGCTGGCGCGGGAGGCGAGGAAATCTTCCATGGTCTGGTCAAAACCGCCGAGCAGCTCGGTGGCGACCGCGTCCATGTCCTGTTCGGCGGCAGCCATGACGCCCGGCCAGCGCAGCACGTCGACCGGGTTGAGCTGGCCCTGACCCGCCTCTTTCATTACCCAGCTGGCGCTGTCGATGATCAGCTTGGCCAGCTCTTCATTGATGTGCAGCTGGCTGGCTGCGGCCTGAGCGGCCTCGAAACGCAGGTTGCACTCCACCTTGCCGCGCTGCAGCTTGGCTCGGAAACGCTCACGCAGAACCGGTTCCAGGCTGCGCAGTTGCTCCGGCAGGCGAATGTAGGTTTCCAGATAGCGCTGGTTGACCGAACGAATTTCCCAAACGGCTGTGCCCCAGTCGCCCTTGAATTCCTTGCGGGCGTAGGCGGTCATGCTGTGAATCATTGATTGTTCCGGGCTTGATGAAGTGTGCGGCCAGTATACTCAGCCCGGCCCTGCTCGTCAGCCGATGCCGTGGTTTTAGCGGCTGATATTTGAGGCGGGATCACTTATAATCCCCCGCCAATTTGAGCCAGCCCAGAGGTCCGTTCCATGTCACGTCCAAGCGATCGCAGTGCCGCGCAACTTCGCCCGGTTACCATTACCCGCAATTTCACCAAACATGCAGAAGGCTCAGTGCTGGTGGAGTTCGGTAACACTCGCGTGCTCTGCACCGCCAGCGTCGACACCAGCGTGCCGCGCTTCCTGAAAGGGAAGAATCAGGGCTGGGTGACTGCCGAATACGGCATGCTGCCGCGCTCCACCCACTCCCGGATGAACCGCGAAGCGGCCTCCGGCAAGCAGAGTGGCCGTACTCTGGAGATCTCCCGTCTGATTGCCCGCTCCCTGCGCGCGGCGGTAGATCTGACTGCGCTGGGCGAGCACTCCATCACCGTTGACTGTGACGTGCTGCAAGCCGATGGCGGCACCCGCACCGCCTCCATTACCGGTGCCTGCGTGGCGCTGGTGGATGCGCTGAACTGGATGGTCGAGAAGGGCATGATCAAGCAGAGCCCGCTCAAGCAGATGATCGCCGCAGTCTCCGTCGGCATGTATCAGGGCGAAGCCATCTGCGATCTGGAGTACATCGAAGATTCCGCCGCCGAGACCGATATGAACGTGGTGATGACCGAAGATGGTCGCATCATCGAGGTGCAGGGCACCGCGGAGGCCGAGCCCTTCACCCATGAGGAGCTGCTGGAGATGCTGGCGCTCGCCAAGGGCGGCATCGCCGACATCATTGCGCTGCAGAAGCAGTCGCTCTCCTGATACCAGGACCTGTTGATGTTTCGGCACAAGTTGCGTTGCAGTGTCAAAGGATGCAAGGCTAGGCGCAGGATGCCGCCAATGGTTATTCCCTTGGCAAGTCCTGCAACAACGCATGGCATCCTTTGCCACGCAACCCGTAGGGACGGGGCGGTTTTTGTGCATAACGTCGTTATTCGATGCCTCGTTTGGATTACCAAACTTCGCATCTCATGCCTAGTTGTGCGCAAAAACCGACTCCGTCGCGGCTGTGACGAAGCGTCAACAGATCCTGCAAACGCGGCATTGACCGCGTTTTTTTATACCCCCACACAAGACAACGACAAGCCAAGCAAGGAGCCAGAATGAAAGCCTACCAGCGTCAATTTATCGAGTTCGCCCTGGAGAAACAGGTCCTCAAATTCGGTGAATTTACCCTGAAATCCGGTCGTAAAAGCCCCTACTTCTTCAATGCCGGTCTGTTCAACAGCGGCCGCGATCTGGCCCGTCTCGGCCGTTTCTATGCCGCCGCCCTGATGGATGCCGGCATCGAGTTCGATGTGCTGTTTGGCCCGGCCTACAAGGGGATCCCCATCGCCTCCGCCACCGCCGTGCAGCTGGTGGAGCAGCACGATGTGGATGTGCCCTGGTGCTTCAATCGCAAGGAGGCCAAGGATCATGGCGAGGGTGGCAATCTGGTGGGCAGCCCGCTCAAGGGGCGCATCATGCTGGTGGATGACGTCATCACCGCCGGTACCGCCATCCGCGAATCCATGGATCTGATCCAGGCCAACGGCGCCTCGCTGGCGGGTGTGCTGATCGCGCTGGACCGTCAGGAGAAGGGCAAGGGCGAGCTCTCCGCCATTCAAGAGGTGGAGCGTGACTACGGCGCCCACATCATCGCCATCATCCAGATGAGCGACCTGATCCAGTATCTGGAAGAGAAGCAGGCCGAGCAGCCGGAGCTGGCGGCGCAATTGGCTGCCATGAAGGCTTACCGCGCCCAGTACGGTATCTGAGCTCCGCTCACACCGCGCAATAGCTGAATGCGGCGCCCGTTTGCTCTCTGGCAGCAAACGGGCGCTGTTTTTTTCATCTGCAAAAAGTGGATCATGTGGCTTGAGCTTGCCCTTACAGTAAAGGTTAGGGTTTGTCAGTCGGCGTTTTGTGGTGCCGACGGGTTCCGGGGAGGAACAACATGACCACTCATCTTCAATCACCCATTCATCTGCAGTTGCCGCTCAGCGGCATGAGCTGCGCCAACTGCGCAGGCCGCATCGCGACCAGCCTCAACAAACTCGACGGGGTATCGGCCACCGTCAACTTCGCGCTGGAGCAGGCGGCCATCGAGCTGGCCAGCCCTGAACGCCTGTCTGCGGTGCTCGACAGCATCAAGAGTCAGGGTTACGACTACGGCAGCGAGACCTTTTTGTTCCAAATTACCGGCATGACTTGTGCCGGTTGTTCGGCCCGCCTGAACAAAATGCTGGCCGCGCTGCCCGGCGTCATCTCGGCCGAGGTCAACTTCTCCATCGAACAGGCCCGCATCGTGCTGGTTCCCGGGATGCATACCCCGGCCGCTTTGCGCGAGCAGATCGAAGCGCTCGGTTTTGGCGCCCAGCTGGCACAGGGTTCAGCCAGCGGCCGCCGCCAGCAGTTGCTGGAGCGGGAAGCGCAGGAGGCCGCCACTGCCCGTCAGGCGCAGACCCGGGTCATCGTCTCCGCTTTGCTCACCTTGCCGCTGCTGGTAGGGATGCTGGCCATGGCCGGCCTGTTCCCCTGGCATCTGCCCGCCTGGCTCGAGCTGCTGCTCGCCACCCCGGTGCAGTTCTGGATCGGAGCCCGTTTCTATCGCGGCGCCTGGCTTGCCATCAAGAACCGCGCAGCCAATATGGATGTGCTGGTGGCCACCGGCACCAGCGCCGCCTACTTCTACAGCCTCTATCTACTGCTGACGCTGGGGATGGCCGCCAGCGGCAAGCTCTATTTCGAGGCGAGCTCCATCATCATTACCCTGATTTCGTTGGGAAAACTGCTGGAGGCACGGGCCAGACGCAGCACCCAGTCCGCCATTCGCGAACTGATGGCGCTGCGGCCGGAGACCGCCACCGTCTGGCGTGGCGAGAGCTGGCAGAACGTCGCCATCGACGAGGTGCTGCGCGGTGATCGGCTGCGGGTGCTGGTGGGTGAGCGGGTGCCGGTGGACGGCAAAATCGTGAGCGGCGCCAGCGAGCTGGATGAGTCGATCCTCACCGGTGAGAGCCTGCCGGTGCCTCGCGGAGAGGGCGACAAGGTGCTGGGCGGTGCCATCAACCGCTCCGGCGTGCTGGAAATTGAAGCCACTACGGTGGGGGAGGATTCCAGCCTCAGCAAGATCATCGCACTGGTGGAGAGTGCCCAGATGGGCAAGGCACCGCTGCAACAGCTGGTGGACAAGGTCTCCGCCATCTTCGTACCTGTGGTGATGGCCATCGCCCTGTTCACCCTGCTGGTGTGGTACGCCATCAGCAACGACTTCGGTCAGGCCCTGCTGGCGGCTGTGGCGGTGCTGGTGATCGCCTGTCCTTGCGCGCTGGGGCTGGCAACGCCGGCGGCCATCGTCACCGGTACCGGAGTGGCGGCGCGCCACGGCATTCTGATCAAGGATGTGGATACCCTGCAGAAGGCCCACGCCATCAAGGCGCTTATCTTCGACAAAACCGGCACGCTCACTCAAGGCAAGCCGGTGCTAGCCAGCTGGAGCGGCAATGACGAGCAGTTGCATCTGGCCGCCGCCCTGCAGCAGGCGAGCGAACACCCGCTGGCGCTGGCGATGCGCGAGGCGATCGGCAAAGAGGCGGTATTGCCCCAGCCCGACGCGGTCGAGGTGCGGGTCGGGGCCGGTATTGTCGGTCAGGTGGCGGGCCACAGGGTCGCTATCGGCAATGGCTCCCTGCTGGCCCAGCTCGGCATTGATCAGCCGCAACAGGATGAACAAGCCGCCGATGGGGCGACCCGGGTTTGGGTTGCCGTTGATGGCACGGTCGCCGGCATCGCGGCGCTGGCCGATACCCTGCGCCCGGAGAGTCCGGATGCCATCGCCACTCTGCGTCAGCGCGGCATTGCCAGCTGGTTGGTGAGCGGCGACGCGCCGGCCCCCGTGGCCCATATCGCTGCCAAGTTGGGACTGGACGGAGCCTTTGACTCCGTGCTGCCAGCTGGCAAGGTGGAGAAAGTAGAGGCGCTGCGGGCGCAAACCCGCGGGCTGGTGGCCATGGTGGGGGATGGGGTGAACGATGCCCCGGCGCTGGCGGCGGCGGACTTCGGTATCGCCATGGGCTCCGGCTCCGATGTGGCGATGGAGACCGCCTCCATCACCCTGATGCGATCTGACCCGCGGTTGGTGGCCGATGCCATCGACATCTCGGCGGCGACCTGGCGCACTATCCAGCAGAATCTGTTCTGGGCCTTCGTGTTCAACATCATTGGCATTCCGCTGGCGGCACTGGGCTACCTCAGCCCCGAGCTGGCGGGGGCGGCCATGGCCCTGAGCAGCATTACCGTTTTGAGCAATTCCCTGTTATTGAAACGCTGGCAGCCCAGGGCGGCGCACGGGCCAGCATCCAACCCGATCAGTAAGGAGGCATAAATGAATATCAGCAAGGTTGCCAAGGCCACTGGGCTGACCGCCAAGACCATCCGTTATTACGAGAGCATTGGCCTCATCACAGCCCCGGTACGCAGTGACAACGGCTATCGCAGTTACACCGAGGGGGCGCTGCGCGAGCTGCGTTTCGTCAAGCGGGCGCGGGAGACCGGCTTCAATCTGGAGGAGTGTCAGGAGCTGCTGGCGCTCTACCGTGACGAACACAGAACCAGCGCCCAGGTGAAGAAGCTGGCGCAGGAGAAGATCGTCGATCTGCGTGCTCGCATCGCCGGGCTGCAGGCCATGCTTACCTCTCTGGAAGGGTTGGTTTGCTGCTGCCACGGGGATGAAAATCCCGAGTGCCCGATCCTCGACGAATTGGAGAAGGGGTGAGCAAAGACTCACCTGCCAGCGCAGAAGAAATCGATATTGATTGATTAACTTCTTAATAAGCGGCGCTTTATTGTTGCGGGTCAGGGGGTAATGGTAGACTGCTCGGCTCTTGTACAGGAGTACTCAGTTGACCCAGAGTGTGACACGCCAGGTTAAGCAGGCCATTATGGCCCAGCTCTATACCCATGCATCGTTCAGTCTCCCCTGTTTGGGCGTGTTGGCATTTGGCTGGAGTCTGCTGTTTCACGACTATCTACCCGCCATCGAAGCGCTCGGTTGGCTGGCAGGCACTTTCCTGTGGCTGCTGGGTCGGGGCTGGCACCTGCGCTGGCGTCGAGCCCGCCTGCACCAGACTCCGTTGCCGGTGCTGGAGCGGGAGCTCTTTATCGGAGCCACCATCACCTCCATCATCTGGGCCCTCGGGGTGCTGCTCTACATGGACAAGCTGCCCGATACCTACCGGGCCGCCATGATGATGCTCTCCAGCCTCATTCTTACCGGCAGCGCCATCATGCTGTTTGGCAGCCGCCGTACCCTCTATGGTTCCGCCCTGCCGCTGGGCATGGCGATGCTGTTCGAGCTGGGCAATGGCAACGAGCAGGAGCGGATTGTCTCCTGCATGCTGGCGGGCTATCTGTTTGTCTTTCTGCCGACCCTGCTGCGCCGGATGCGGCGGGATCAGATCGCCTCGCTCCACCACCGTTTCTCCAACGCCGAGCTGGTTGCCGAACTGAAGGCGGTCTCCGAGCATTTGCGTCTCACCTCCCGCCTGGACGGCCTGACCGGCATCGCCAACCGCGCCCATCTCGACGACTCTCTGGAGCGGGCCTGGCGGCGCTGTCACCGCGCCCGGGCGCCGTTGTCGCTGGTGCTGGTGGATGTGGATTACTTCAAGCAGTTCAACGATCTCTACGGCCATCAGCTGGGGGATGACTGCCTGCAACAGGTGGCGGGCTTGCTGGCCGAGGTGGAGCGGCGCGAGGACGATCTGGCGGCCCGTTATGGCGGCGAAGAGTTCGCCCTGCTGCTGCCCTGCACCGGCATGCAGGGGGCATTGCAGGTGGCGGACAATGTGCGGCAGGCGCTCAAGGAGCTGGCCATCCCGCACCAGAAGTCACTGGTCTCCGGTCGGGTCACATGTAGTTTTGGTGTTGCGACACTGATACCGGACAACAGCATGAAAATCGCCGATTTGATCCAAAAAGCGGATGCGGCACTCTATCAGGCCAAGCATAATGGGCGGGATCGAATCGAAGTAGCCTTGATGGGTAAGGTTGCCTGAATTTAACGTGACAGATTAAAGAGGTTGTCTATGCAATGTCATCGTATCGAAGAGCTGCTGGAGTTGTTGCAGCCTGCCTGGATCAAGGAACAGGATCTCAGCCTGGTGCAGTTTGTTGCCAAACTGGCCCAAGAAGCGGGATTTGAAGGGCCTCTGTCCGAGCTGACCGACGACATGCTGATCTATCACCTCAAAATGCGGGAATCCGACAAGCAGGCGATGATCCCCGGTCTGGCCAAGGATCATGTGCCCGATTTCAAAGAGGCACTGCTCAAGGCGCGCGGAATCAAGTGAATCTTTAGCGGAAGCGCATCACCTCGTGGTGATGCGCTTTTTTGTTGCTGAAAATTGCGATCCAACCCCAATATTAGATACATCTAATCCACACAATTAGCATGTTGTTTAAGATATAATCCGCTCCATAACAAATAAGGGAGCGATGTCTTGCAATGGCCGACCACGATAAAATCGATATCAAGGACGTCACCGACAAGGGCGTAACCGGGACCTTCAACCCCAATACGTTCAAAGCCAGCGACGACAGATTCAACCCGGGCAACCGCATCTATGTGCGGGCCCAGAAAGGGTATTGGCAGCGGATGCGCAAGGCCATGGGCTGGTTCTTTGTGGCGCTGTTCGTGCTGCTGCCCTGGCTGCGTTACGACGGGCGACAGGCGGTGCTGTTCGACCTCGGTCACCAGCAGTTCCATATCTTTGGCGCCACCATCTGGCCGCAGGATCTGACCCTGCTCGCCTGGCTCTTCATGATCGCCGCCTTCGGACTCTTCTTTATTACCACCTTCCTCGGTCGGGTCTGGTGTGGCTATCTCTGCCCGCAGACGGTCTGGACCTTCATGTTCATCTGGTTTGAAGAGAAGCTGGAAGGGCCCGCCAACAAGCGGCGCAAGCTGGACGAGGCGCCCTGGAGCGGCGAGAAGCTGGCCCGCAAGGGAGCCAAGCATCTGGCCTGGCTGGCGATCTCGCTGGTGACCGGCCTGACTTTCGTCGCCTACTTCCAGGATGTAACTGAACTGGTGCCGGATCTCTTCACCCTGCAGGCCAGCGGATGGGTGCTGTTCTGGGTGCTCTTCTTCACCATCATTACCTACGGCAACGCTGGCTGGATGCGTGCCATCATGTGTATCCACATGTGCCCCTATGCCCGCTTCCAGTCCGCCATGTTCGACAAGGACACCTTCATCGTCGGCTATGACACCAAGCGTGGCGAGACCCGTGGCGCCCGCTCCCGCAAGGCAGATCCCAAGGCGATGGGGCTGGGCGACTGTATCGACTGCGATCTCTGCGTGCAGGTCTGCCCGACCGGTATCGATATCCGCGACGGCCTGCAGTACGAATGCATCAACTGCGGCGCCTGCGTCGATGCCTGCGACCAGACCATGGAGCGGATGGGCTACCCGAAAGGGCTCATCAGTTACACCACCGAGCACAAGCTGGCCAACGACTCCACCCATGTGGCGCGGCCCAAGTTGATCGGTTACGGGCTGGTGATGGCGGTGATGCTGGGGGTATTTGTCTACAACGCCATGTCCATCATGCCGATGGGGCTCGATATCCTGCGGGATCGCAACCAGCTGTTCCGCGAAAACAGCGAGGGGCTGATTGAGAACACCTACACCCTCAAGATCCTCAACAAGACCCTGCAGTCCCAGACCTACCAGCTGGATGTGGAGGGCTTGCCCGAGTATCAGTGGTTCGGCCCCCGTGAAGTGACCCTGAAGGCGGGCGAGATCTACACCCTGCCGGTCAGCCTGGCGGTCGATCCCTACAACCTGAAACGGCCGGCGCTGGATATCCAGTTTGTGCTGAAACGGGAGGGGGCTGCGCCCGATGACAGCAAGGGCAACCTGCGCCAGGGCAGCAAGTTTATCAGCCGGTTGTAACTGCGTGTGGCTGCGGGCCGGGCGTGACACCAGTCCGGTCACCAGCGAGCACGGCAATGGCGGGCATTAGTGATAGAATGGGGCGCAACGGCGCCCCTTTCTTATAGTGGATGACATGCGTTTCAACTATTCCGACCTCAATCCCGACCTCATCATGGATGCGCTCGATCTCAGTGGCCTGCGGCTCGACTCCGGCCTTATCGAGCTCAACAGCTACGAAAACCGGGTCTACCAGTTTCAGGATGAGGATCGTCGCCGCTATGTGGTGAAGTTCTACCGTCCCGGCCGCTGGAGCCGGGCCCAGATCCTCGAGGAGCACGAGTTTGCCACCCGTCTCGCGGAGGCAGAGATCCCGGTCGCCGCGCCGCTCGCCTTCGCGGGCGAGACCCTGCTGGAGCACGAGGGCTACCCCTTTGCCATCTGGCAGAGCGTCGGTGGCCGCCAGTTCGAAGTGGATAATCTCGATCAACTGGAGTGGGTGGGGCGTTTCCTCGGTCGCATTCATCAGATCGGCGCCAGCAAGCCGTTTCATCATCGGGTGCGGCTCGATGTGGAGAGCATGCTGCACGAACCGCGTCAGCTGCTGGCGTCTGGCGAATGGCTGCCAAGCGGGCTGGCGAAGCAATTCTTCGGGGTGCTGGACGAGCTGATCAAGCATGTCAGCGACGCCATGACCCTGGATGTGGCGCAGATCTCCCTGCATGGCGACTGCCATCCGGGCAACATCCTCTGGCGCGATGGCCCCATGTTTGTCGACCTCGATGATTGCCGTACCGGCCCCGCGATTCAGGATCTCTGGATGATGCTGAGCGGCGAGCGCCACGAGCAGCAGATCCAGCTCGACACCCTGCTGGCGGGCTACGAGGAGTTTATGGAGTTCGACTCGCGGGAGCTGGCGCTGATCGAGCCGCTGCGGGCGATGCGCATCGTTCACTACATGGCGTGGCTGGCGCGACGCTGGGAAGATCCCGCCTTCCCCCGTCACTTCCCCTGGTTCAATACCGATCACTACTGGCGTCAACAGATAGCGACACTGCACGATCAGCTGGAGGCACTCAAGGCGCCACCGTTGAGCCTGATGCCAAACTGGTGAAATAGAAGGGATCTTGCGCGGCAAGCGGGACTCGATCTCCGGCCCTGACCATTGACGTCAGCATGGCGAAACAATAGGCTTGGCACTGCTTCGGTTCGCCGGGCGTGCCTCACAGTGATCCCTTAACAGGAAACATCATGAAAAAAGTTCTATTTTTCCTTGCTGCCATGCTGATGATCCCCATGGTTCACGCCGCCCCCGAGTTCAAGGAAGGCGTCAACTACGATGTGGTCAAACAGACTGGCAGTGCCCAGCCGGAAGTGATGGAGTTCTTCTCCTACTACTGTCCGCACTGCGCTACCTTCGAACCGATCGTTGAACAGTTGAAGGCCGGGTTGCCAGAGGGTGTGCCCCTCAAGAAGAACCCGGTTGCCTTCCTCGGCCGCGAGATGGGCCCCGAGATGCAGCGTGCCTATGCCGTTGCCAGCCTGCTCAACGCCGAAGCCAAGCTGACCCCGGCCATCTTCACCAAGATCCACACCCAGCGTCAGCCGCCGATGAGCCGTGACGACGTGAAGAAGATCTTCGTGGACAACGGCGTACCGGCTGAAGAGTTCGACGGTGCCGTCGACAGTTTCGCCGTCTCCGGCATGGTCTCCCAGTTCGATCGCAACACCGAGAGCTACAACATTCGCGGTGTACCGGCCTTCCTGGTGAACGGCAAGTACATGGTGAAGATTGAATCCATCACCTCTCAAGAGCAGTTCAACAAGCTGGTGCAGTTCCTGCTGGCCAAGAAAGACTGATACTTTTTGAGTTGATTAAAAAAGCCCGCCGGTGTGAACCGGCGGGCTTTTTGTTTTCTGGTTGTCGGGAAGATCAGACCCCGACGTGGAACGCCTGTTTGAGGTTGCGGATAAACTCCGCATCCCGACAGAGGGTCTTGCCCGGGCTGTCGGAGATCTTGGCTACCGGGCCTCCATTGCACTCGATCAGCTTGAAGACGATGTTCATCGGGCTGACACCGGGCAGATCGCAGGTGAGCTTGGTGCCGATGCCGAAGCTGGTGTTGATGCGGCCGCGGAAGTGGCGGAACAGCTGCACCGCTTTGTCGAGGTTGAGCCCGTCGGAGAAGACCAGGGTCTTGTCGGTAGGGTCGATGCCGAGGCGCTGATAGTGGCTGATCGCCTTCTCGCCCCACACCACCGGATCGCCGGAGTCGTGGCGCAAGCCCTGATAGCTGCTGGCCAGCTCGAAGTCGAAGTCACGCAGGAAGGCATCCATGGTAATGCAGTCGGTCAGGGCGATGCCGAGATGGTCGGTGAACTCGTCCAGCCAGCTGGTGAGGGCAGCGCGCTGGCTGTGCTCCAGCGGGAAGCCGAGCTGCTGGTGCGCCTGGAACCACTCATGGGCCTGGGTGCCGACCGCGGGCAGCTTGTACTTCTGGGCCAGCATGTAGTTGCTGGTGCCGCGAAACGCCGGCAGCCGCTCCTTGAGGCGACCCACTACCGCATCCTGTACCGCATGGGAGAAGCGGCGGCGGGTGCCGAAGTCGATGAGGTTGAACTCGCTCATCTCATCGCGGCTCAGCTCCTTCTCCAGCTTGTCGATCTTCTGATCGAGCCGCTCCAGTGCGTGGCTGACGCCGAACTGGGGATAGCGGAAGCGGTTGCGCATCTCGCTGATGATGGCGAGCACCGGGATCTCCCACAGGATCACATCCTGCCAGGGCCCCTCGACCCGCACATTGATGCGGCCATCCTGCTCGAACACCTTGAGCAGGGAGGCGTCGAGCGGCTTGCGGCGCAGGTGGTCGAGGTAGTCAGGGGTGAAGAAGGGGCGCTCGGCCAGAAAATCGAGCTCTGGCCTAGTCAGTCGCAGGGAACCGGCGAGGCGCAGTTGCTCCTCGATCTGGCCCATCATGGGCAGCAGATCCTCTTCATTGCGGCTGTGAAACTCGGCCACCACCTCGGCATCCGGATAGCGATGGAACACCGCCTGCTGCATATGCAGCTTGTAGGCGTCGGTGTCGAGCAGGCTGGTGAGGATTGGGGGCATATCAGGCGTCCAGCAGGCGTTGTACATCGATCAGGGTTTGGGCCAGTTCGGCGCCAGCCTCGATCATCTGGGTGTGGGCGCTGGCAACCGTCGCGGGGGCGATGCCACGGCAGGCATCGAGATGGACGATCACCCGGAAACCGGCGCGGCGCAGTTGCAGCACGCTGGTTTTGACACAGTAGTCGGTGGCGAGGCCGCCGACCAGCACAGTGGTGACACCACGGGCTTGCAGGAATTCGATGAGTCCGGTGCTGCGCCGTTCTGCCAGGTCGTGGAAGCAGGTGCCGTAGGGATGGAGATCCGGCTCGACCCCCTTCCAGACGAAGAAGTCATAGTCGATGGGAGCGGGCAGGCCGTCGAGCAGCTCGAAGCCTTTGCTACCCGGTACGCAGTGCACCGGCCAGGTGAGGTCGGCGTTGGGCAGATCCAGCGGCAACAGCATGCCTGCGGGGTCAGAGACGGCCCAGTCGGCATTGGCGGGGTGAGAGTCCTTGCTGCCGATCCGCAGCGTGGCGAGGGTGGCCTGAGCGTTGAGCGCAGCCACAATATCATCACCGCCCGCAACGGGCAGTTCGTTCGGGCAGAGGGGGGTAAAGCCCTTCTGCGCATCAATATCCAGGCTGGCGACGGTTCCCATGATTGGCTCCTGCACATACTATTCGTGTGATATTATCTACCAAACATTAATGGAAGGCGAGCAGGGCGATCGGCATGCTGAGAATGAGTCTGGATATGGTGGTGCTGCGGTTGCATGAGGAGCGGCTCGAGCTGCTGCTCGAGACCCGCGATCGTCCCCCCTTTGCCCACTGCTGGCAACTGCCTGCCCTGCGCATCGACGAGACCCGGGATCGGGATCTCGATGCCGCCCAGCGCCGTCTGCTGGCGGAGTGGGGGCTCGGTCACTGCTACAGCGAGCAGGTCTGCACCCTCGGCAATCTGGAGCGGGATCCCCGCGGCTGGTCCACGACCCTGGTCTATCTCTGTCTGGTCGATCCGGAAGTGGAAGCGATCCACGGTTGCTGGCATCCGCTCGCCAACCTGCCGGGGCTGAGCCTCGCCTTCGACCATGTCCAGCTCATCGCCAAGGGGTTGGAGCGGCTGCGGATCAAGAGCCGTTACAGCACCCTGCCGCTACAACTGCTGGGGCCCGAGTTCACCCTCTCCGAGGTGCAGCGCGCCTTCGAAATCATCCTGCAAACACCCATGAATACGGCGGCATTTCGCAAGCGGATTCATCGCGCCGACATTCTGGTGGATACCGGCCGCAAGCGCACCGGCAAACAGCGCCCTGCCATCCTCTACCGGCTGGAGAGCCCCTGCTGCGTGATGTTCGATCAAGTGATGCATGGAGCGGAAGCATGAGTGAGACCAGCGCGCACAAGGTGCTGGTGAGTGCCTGCCTGCTGGGTCAGCCGGTGCGTTACGACGGTCAGAGCAAGGGGATCGTCAGCGACTGGCTGAGTGAGCTGGGTGCCGAGGGGCGGGTGCTGGCCTTCTGCCCCGAAGTGGCTGGCGGTTTGCCGACCCCACGCCTTCCTGCCGAGCGGCAGGGCGAGCGCGTAGTGACGGCGAGCGGGCTGGATGTGACTGCCGAGTTTGATCGCGGCGCCGCGCTGGCGTTGGCTATTTGTCAGACGCAGGGCATTCGCTTCGCCCTGCTGAAAGAGGGGAGCCCCTCATGTGGCAGCGGCCGTATCTATAACGGCCGCTTCGAAGGGGTCTCTGTGGCGGGCGAGGGCAAGACCACCGCCCTGCTGCGCCGCCACGGGATTGCTGTCTTTTCCGAAGATCAGTTGGCCGAGTTGGCTTCTGCGCTCTCTTTGGATTCCTCCCCGGATTTGGCGGCAACCGGCAGCGGCGCCTGACCGCTCTGCCACCCCTCCAGCACCTCGTCCTTCTCCTGCCAGCGCTGGTTTAGCCACTCCTGAAAACCGCGCTTGAACTGCTTGTCGTTGAAGTAATCTCCTATCAGCTGCTCATTCACCGGCAGCTCCTCAATCCGCACCTGAATGCGTTTTACCCGCCCCATCAGGAAGTCCTTGAACGGGGTCTCGGCGTTGTCCGGATAGCGGATGGTGACGTTGATCAGGTTGTCGAACTGTTCGCCCATGGCGGCCAGCGTGAAGGCCAGCCCCGCCGCCTTGGGCGGCATCAGGTGACGATAGCGGGAGCGGGCCGCATCCCGTTTCTGCTCGGTGAAGCGGGTTCCTTCCACGAAGTTGATGACGGTAGTGGGGATGTGGCGAAACTTCTCGCAGGCGTTGCGGGTGGTCTCGATATCCTTGCCGCGCAGGTGCGGGTTCTTCAGCAAAAACTCCCGTGAGTAGCGACGCATAAAGGGCATATCGAGCCCCCAGCAGGCGAGCCCCAGCAGCGGGATGTAGATCAGCTCGTGCTTCATGAAGAACTTGGGCACCGGCAGCCGGTCGCGGAACAGGTGGCCGAGCACCACGATATCGGTCCAGCTCATGTGGTTGCTGATGATGAGATACCAGCCATCCTTGCGCAGCTTGGTATTGTCCTCCACCTGCCAGTCAATACGGGTGGTGAGGCGGATCACCAGCGCATTGCAGGCCAGCCACAGTCTCATGAAGCGGTTGTTGAGGCGGCTGCAGGCGCGGCCAAAGGCCGGGATCGGCAGTACTAGTTTGGCCAGCGACACCAGCAGGATCAGGCTGGCGCACAAGGCGGTGAAAAGGATGGTCAGGCCCGCGCTGATGATCAGCACCAGCGGGCCGGGAAGCAGGGATAGCATGAATGTTTACTGCGCCTTGGTTGCCAGCAGTTGGCTCAGGGTCTGGTCCTTTTCGTGCCAGATCCCGTTCAACCACTGTTGAAACTCTTGTTGGAACTCGGGGTCATTGAAGTAATCCCCCACCAGCTTGCGGTCGATCGGCAAATAGCGGACCTGAACCTTGATTTGCCCGACCCGGCCACACATGAAGTCCCAGTAGCTGGGGATGCCGTCCGGATAGGCGATGGTGACATCCACCAGTTGATGCAACTGATCACCCATGGCGGCCAGAGTAAAGGCGATGCCCCCTGCTTTCGGGTGGAGCAGGTGACGATAGGGCGAACCCTGCTTCTGATGTTTGCCCTTGGTGAAGCGGGTGCCTTCGACGAAGTTCATCACACTCACCGGAATGTGGCGGAACCTGGCACAGGCTTTACGGGTTGTCTCTATGTCTTTTCCCTTCAGATGGGGATGCTTTTCCAGAAATTTCCTGGAATATCGCCGCATGAAGGGGAAGTCGAGCGCCCACCATGCCAGACCGAGAAAAGGTACCCAAATCAGCTCTTTCTTGAGGAAAAACTTCAGGAAGGGGATTTTTTGGTTAAAAACCCGCTGCAGTACCAGTATGTCGACCCAGGATTGATGGTTGGCAATCACCATATACCACTCATTCCGGCGCCCTTTGTCCACTCCGACCACCTCGAAAGGGGTTTTGATGATGGTTTTCTGGATCAGATTGTTGAAACCGATCCAGCAGCTGGCACAGCCATCGAGCAGCCAGTTGCAGAGGGTGCGCCACCCCTTGAGGGGGAGCAGGAGCTTGAGCAGACCCAGCGAGAAGATGGGGACAAACCAGAAGAGGGTGTTGAAAAAATAGAGCAGGGTGGAGAGGCTGCCGCGCAGTCGCTCTGTCAGCTTGTTGGGCATGAGTCGGGTCCGTCTTGCTGTCGATAAAGGGCCATCAAGTGGTCAGATCTGTGGCCATAATATCAGCCGATTGCCTGCGAGACCATTCAGAGCCTTTACGGGGTTGGACTCACCCTTTTCCTTCTGTCAGCTGCTGCGCAGTCGCGACAGCAGCCGGTCCATGGCGCGATAACCGAGCGCCTCGATAAGATGCTCCTTGCCGATGGCGGGTTGCCCGGCTAGATCGGCGATGGTGCGTGACACCCGCAGGATGCGATGCCAGGCCCGGATGCTGAGCCCCAGCTTCTGGATGGCGTTCTCCAAAAATTCGGCATCTTGCGGTGATAAGCGGCAAATATCCTCTATCTCACGGCTATCCAGCAGGTTGTTGAGCTTGCCGTTACGGCTCAGCATACGCTCTCTCGCCACCAGCACCCGATCGCGGATCTGCTGGCTCGACTCCCCTCGCTCCGCCTTGCCGGTGAGGCTCCCCTTGGGCAGCAGCGGCACCTCCACCGTCAGGTCGAAGCGGTCGAGAAAGGGGCCGGAGAGCTTGCCGAGGTAGCGCAAGATCTGATCCGGGCTGGAGCGGGTCTGGCCGTCACCATAGTGGCCGCAGGGGCTGGGGTTCATGGCGCCCACCAGCTGGAAGCGAGCGGGGAAATCCACCTGACGGGCGGCCCGGCTGATGGTGATGTGCCCCGTCTCAAGTGGTTCGCGCAGGGAGTCGAGCACCTTGCGTTCGAATTCGGGCAGCTCGTCGAGAAACAGCACCCCGTTGTGGGCCAACGATATTTCGCCGGGCCTTGGGTGGCTGCCGCCGCCCACCAGCGCCACTGCCGAGGCGCTGTGGTGGGGTGTGCGATAGGGTCTGTGATGCCAGTGACCGGCGCGCGGAGTGAGGCCACCGATGGAGTGGATGGCGGCGGTCTGCTGCGCTTCCTGCTCGCTTAGCGGCGGCAGGATACCGGGCAGACGGCTCGCCAGCATGCTCTTGCCGGTGCCGGGCGGGCCGATGAACAACAGGTTGTGGCTGCCGGCGGCGGCAATCTCCAGCGCCCGTTTGGCCTGTGACTGGCCGATCACATCCTGCAGATCCGGTACATCGGGCAGGCTCTCTGCGCTTTGTTGATCCGGCAGTGGCAGCTCGTACTGGCCGGCCAGCCAGGCGGTGACGGCCAGCAGTTGGTGAGCGGTGCGCACCTCGGCATCCTGAATAAGGGAAGCTTCGGGGCCGTTCTCCCGCGGTACCAGCAGGGTGCGTCCCGCATCCCGGCAGGCGAGCACGGCGGGCAACACGCCGAGCACGGGGCGAATTTCGCCGGTCAGGGCCAATTCGCCTAAAAATTCGTGATCGAGCAGGTATTTTGCAGGTATTTGTTTTGAAGCTGCGAGAATTCCGATGGCGATGGCCAGATCGAAACGGCCCCCCTCCTTGGGCAGATCGGCGGGGGCCAGATTGACTGTGATGTGTTTGCTCGGGAACTCGAAATTGCCGTTGAGCAGAGCGCTGCGCACCCGATCCCGCGACTCCTTCACCGAGGTTTCCGGCAGGCCGACCATGTTGAAGGCGGGCAGGCCGTTGGAGAGGTGAACTTCCACTGTAACTTGCGGGGCCGCGATCCCGAGGCTGGCACGGCTATAAACCACAGCTAATGACATAAATCCCGTCCTTGAGTTGATATATGTTCTGACTAACTGCTTGTTGTTGGTTTTTTATTCCAGAGTTCCGGCTGGGGACTAGCCAAAATCAGTGGGTTGTCACAGAAAAAAGGCTTGCCCAATAAAAATCACCGTGCTAGTTCTAATAGCCATTCGCGGTAAAAACCGCCCCAATTTCACAGGATTTCCGGTTGTAACTATGAACATGGCCTCCCGTTTCGTCAGCATTATTGTGGTCCTAGTGGTGATTATTATCTCACCGCTCGGGGCTCGTTTAGCTGCACGGAACAAGGGATAGACCCACCACCGGACAGAACGAAACAAGCGACCCCCGAGCCTCACAGCTCGGGGGTTTTTTTTCGACCAAAGGACAGGATTTTCCACATGAACGGCGCGCAGTTTTTGGTACAGGCTCTCAAAAAACAGGGTGTGACCCAGGTGTTTGGTTACCCGGGCGGGGCCATCATGCCGGTCTACGATGCTCTGTATGACGGTGGTCTGGCCCATCAGCTCTGCCGCCACGAGCAGGGTGCCGCCATGGCGGCGGTCGGTTATGCCCGCGCCTCCGGTCAGGTGGGGGTCTGCATCGCTACCTCCGGCCCCGGCGCCACCAATCTGGTGACCGGTCTGGCAGAGGCGCTGCTCGATTCGGTGCCGCTGGTGGCCATCAGCGGTCAGGTGCCCTGTTCCGCCATCGGCACCGATGCGTTTCAGGAGGTCGACGTGCTCGGCATGTCCCTCTCCTGTACCAAGCACTCCTTTATGGTGACCGATGCCGCCGATCTGGGGCGAGTGCTGGCAGAAGCTTTCGCCATCGCCACCGAAGGTCGCCCCGGCCCTGTGCTGATCGATCTCCCCAAGGATGTGCAGTTGGCCGCCGTGCCTGCCCAGAGCCCGCTGTTTGCAGTGGAAGAGCCGGAGGTGCTCAACCCCTCGGATCTGGCCGCGGCCCGCACCCTGCTGGCCGCCGCCGAGCGCCCGGTGCTCTACGTCGGTGGCGGGGTAGGCATGGCCAATGCCGAGCAGCAGTTGCGTGACTTTGCTGCCGCCACCGGCATGCCTGCGGTCACCACCCTCAAGGGGATCGGCGCACTCGACCCCGACAGCCCCGTTTATCTCGGCATGCTCGGCATGCACGGTACCAAGGCAGCCAACTATGCGGTGCAACAGTGCGACTTGCTGGTGGTGGTGGGTGCCCGTTTCGACGACAGGGTGACCGGCAAGCTGGAGGAGTTTGCCCCCGAGGCTAAGGTGATCCATCTCGATGTGGATGCCGCCGAGTTCGGCAAGCGCCGCGCTGCCGAGGTGGGTATCACCACGGATCTCAAGCTGGTGCTGCCGCGCCTCGCCATGCCCCTCTCCATCGACCCCTGGCGTGAACACTGCGCCGCCATGGCCCGCGAATATGCGTTTCGCTACGACCATCCGGGTCAGGCCATCTATGCCCCGGCTCTGCTCAAACAGCTATCTGCCAAGTTGCCGGAGAGCAGCGTGGTCGCCTGCGACGTGGGTCAGCACCAGATGTGGGTGGCCCAGCACATGCGCTTCACCAGTCCGCGCAACCACCTCTCCAGCGCCGGTCTCGGCACCATGGGTTTCGGTCTGCCCGCCGCCATCGGCGCCAAGATGTCGCGCCCGGAGGATGAAGTGGTGCTGGTAAGCGGTGACGGTTCTTTCATGATGAACGTGCAGGAGCTCGGCACCATCCGCCGAGCCCAGCTCAAGGTGAAGATGGTGCTGCTGGATAACCAGCGCCTCGGCATGGTGCGCCAGTGGCAGGAGCTGTTCTTCGACGGCCGCTACAGCGAGACCATCCTCTCCGACAACCCCGACTTCGTCGCCCTGGCTGCTGCTTTCGGCATCCCCGGCGAGACCATCACATGCAAGGAGCAGATAGCCGGTGCCCTCGATCGCCTGCTGGCAAGCGAGAGTGCCTACCTGCTGCATGTGGCTATTTCAGAGGAAGAAAACGTCTGGCCCCTGGTTCCGCCGGGAGTCGCCAACCACCAGATGATGGAGCAACGCCCATGAACCCGCACACCCTTGCCCAGCCAGCATTTGCACAACACACCCTGCATATCCACGCCCAGCCCAGACCGGAAGTGATGGAGCGGGTGCTGCGGGTGGTGCGTCACCGCGGCTTCAATCTCTGCGCCTTGAATATGGAGCAGGATTGCCAACAGCTGCGGATCACGGTTACTGTCGAGTCGGTGCGTCCCATCCAGCAGTTGTGGAGCCAGCTGGTTAAGCTGGTGGACGTCTCCCGGGTCGATGCACTGGAACAGCAACCCCGGATCAGAGCTTAAGGAGCCAAGCCAATGTCACAGCCTTCCCAATCCGCCACTCACCCCCAATACATCTGGTTTAACGGCAAACTGGTGCCCTGGCAAGATGCCCAGGTGCACGTGCTGAGCCACGCCCTGCACTACGGCTCCTCGGTGTTTGAGGGGGTGCGTGCCTACGACACACCCAAAGGCACCTGCATCTTCCGTCTGCAGGAGCACACCCGCCGTCTGTTCGACTCCGCCAAGATCTACTGGATGGACGTCCCCTACAGCGAGTCCGAAGTGAATGAAGCCTGCCGCACCGTGGTGCGCGAGAACGGCCTGAAGAGCGGTTACCTGCGCCCGCTGGCCTTTGTCGGCAACGTGGGGCTGGGGCTGCATCCGCCACTGGATGCCAAGGCTGACCTGATGGTCGCCGCTCTGCCGTGGGGCGCTTATCTGGGGGAAGAGGGGCTGAAAAACGGGGTGGATGTCTGTGTCACCTCATGGAACCGGCTCGCTCCCAACACCATCCCCACCGGCGCCAAGGCGGGCGGTAACTACCTCTCTTCCCAGCTGATTAGCCGCGAGGCCAAGCGCAACGGCTTTGCCGAGGGGCTGGCGCTGGATGTGAACGGCTATCTGAGCGAAGGGGCGGGGGAGAACCTGTTCCTGGTGAAGAATGGCGTGCTGTTCACACCGCCCGCTACCGCCGCCATCCTGCCCGGTATCACCCGCGACACCATCATGACGCTGGCGCGCGACTTGGGTTACGAGGTGCGCGAGCAGGCGCTGCCCCGTGAGGCGCTCTATGTGGCAGACGAAATCTTCATGACCGGCACCGCCGCCGAGGTGACCCCGGTGCGTTCCGTCGATCGGATGAAGGTGGGCGCTGGCAGCCGTGGCCCGGTGACCGAGCAGCTGCAGAATGCCTTCTTCGGCCTGTTCAATGGCCAGACCGAAGACAAGTGGGGCTGGCTGACGCCCGTCAACGACTGATGAGAGAGGGGAGGCGCTGTGCCTCCCCGAGTCGCTTCCGGTGAGAACTTCCCAGAGGAGTCTTCACCAGGATCGATTCCGATCCACTCGTATCATCACCGCATAACGCATCGAGCCCATATGGGCATTCAGGGAGTAGAGACAATGCCGAAGTTGAGATCCGCCACCACCACCCACGGACGTAACATGGCCGGGGCCCGCGCCCTGTGGCGCGCCACCGGAATGACCGATCAGGATTTCGGCAAGCCCATCATCGCCGTGGTCAACTCCTTCACCCAGTTCGTGCCTGGCCACGTCCACCTCAAGGATCTGGGCCAGCTGGTGGCGCGCGAAATCGAAGCAGCGGGTGGTGTTGCCAAGGAGTTCAACACCATCGCCGTGGATGACGGCATCGCCATGGGCCACGGCGGCATGCTCTACTCCCTGCCATCGCGGGAGCTGATCGCCGATTCGGTGGAGTACATGGTCAACGCCCACTGCGCCGACGCCATGGTCTGTATCTCCAACTGCGACAAGATCACCCCGGGGATGCTGATGGCCGCCCTGCGCATCAATATCCCGGTGATCTTCGTTTCCGGCGGCCCGATGGAAGCGGGCAAGACCAAGCTCTCCGACCAGATCATCAAGCTGGATCTGGTGGACGCCATGATCCAGGGCGCCGACCCCAAGGTGTCGGACGCCCAGAGCGAACAGGTGGAGCGTAGTGCCTGCCCTACTTGCGGCTCCTGCTCCGGCATGTTTACCGCCAACTCCATGAACTGTCTGACCGAGGCGCTGGGTCTTTCCCAGCCGGGTAACGGCTCCATGCTGGCGACCCACGCCGATCGTGAGCAGCTGTTCAAGCTGGCGGGCCAGCGCATCGTGACGTTGGCCAAGCGCTGGTATGAGCAGGATGACGAGACTGCCCTGCCGCGTAATATCGCCACCAAGGCGGCGTTCGAGAACGCCATGGCGCTCGATATCGCCATGGGCGGCTCTACCAATACCGTGCTGCACCTGCTGGCGGCGGCGCAGGAGGCGGGCGTCGACTTCACCATGGCCGATATCGACCGCATGTCCCGCAAGGTGCCGCAGCTCTGCAAGGTGGCGCCCTCCACCCAGAAGTACCATATGGAAGATGTGCACCGCGCCGGCGGTGTGGTCGCCATTCTGGGCCAGCTGGAAAAAGCGGGTCTGGTGCATGGGGATACCCGTACCGTGCTGGGTTGCTCCCTCGTCGAACAGCTCGATGAATATGACGTCAGCCGTCAGCCGAGCCAGGAGGTGGTGGACTTCTACCGCGCCGGCCCGGCCGGCATCCGCACCACCAAAGCGTTCAGTCAGGATTGCCGCTGGCCAGAGCTGGATCTGGACCGCGCCGAAGGGTGCATCCGCTCGCTGGATCACGCCTACAGCCAGGAGGGCGGCCTTGCCGTGCTTTCCGGCAACCTCGCGGTCAACGGGGCCATCGTCAAGACTGCCGGGGTAGATGAGGAGAACCTCACCTTCCGCGGTCCGGCCCGGGTATTCGAGAGTCAGGAGAGCGCGGTGAGCGGCATCCTCGACGGTACCGTGAAAGCGGGTGAGGTGGTGGTGATCCGCTACGAAGGGCCGAAAGGGGGCCCCGGCATGCAGGAGATGCTCTACCCCACCACTTATCTCAAGTCCATGGGGCTCGGCAAGGCGTGCGCCCTGATCACCGATGGCCGTTTCTCCGGCGGCACCTCGGGCCTCTCCATCGGCCACGTCTCGCCGGAGGCGGCCTCCGGCGGCACCATCGGTCTGGTGGAGGATGGCGACATCATCAGCATCAACATTCCGGCTCGCAGCATGGTGCTGGAGGTGGCCGACAGCGTACTGGCTGCCCGCCGCGTTGCCGTCGAGGCCCGTGGCTGGAAGCCGCTCGATCGCCAGCGTCAGGTCTCCTTTGCCCTGCGCGCCTACGCCATGTTCGCCACCAGTGCCGACAAGGGTGCGGTGCGCGATCGTTCGATGCTGGGGGAATAAATCATGGTCTCTGCGGCGGATTATCTACGCAAGGTGCTACTCTCCCCCGTCTATGAGGCGGCGCGGGTCACCCCCTTGCAAACCCTGAAGAAACTCTCCGAGCGACTCGGCAATCACGTCAGCCTGAAGCGGGAGGACCTGCAACCGGTTCACTCCTTCAAGCTGCGCGGGGCCTATCACAAGATCGCTACCCTGACCCAGGAGCAGAAGGCGCGCGGCGTTATCGCCGCCTCTGCTGGCAACCACGCCCAGGGGGTCGCCCTGTCGGCCGCCAAGCTCGGTATCAAGGCGATCATCGTGATGCCCAAGACCACGCCGGACATCAAGATCGACGCGGTGCGCCGGCAGGGCGGCAACGTCATGCTGTTTGGCAACAGTTTCGACGAGGCCTACGGCGAGAGCCGCCGCCTCGCCACGCTGGAGGGCTACACCCTGATCCCGCCGTTTGACGACGTCGAGGTGATCGCCGGGCAGGGCACCATCGGCAAGGAGCTGCTGGAGCAGGATACCCACCTCACCCACGTCTTCGTGCCGGTGGGGGGCGGCGGGTTGGCCGCCGGGGTGGCGGTCTATATCAAGCAACTGCTGCCGGATGTGAAGGTGATCGGGGTGGAGGCGGAGGGCTCCGCCTGCCTCAAGGCCGCGCTGGCGGCTGGTGAGCCGGTCAATCTGGAGCGGGTCTCGCTGTTTGCGGACGGGGTGGCGGTCAAGCGTATCGGCGAGGAGACCTTCCGCCTCTGCAACCAGTATCTGGACGAGGTGGTGACCGTCTCCAACGACCAGATCTGCGCCGCGCTGAAAGATATCTTCGACGACTGCCGCGCCATTGCCGAGCCGTCGGGTGCCCTGTCGCTAGCTGGCCTCAAGGCCTACAGCGAGCGGGAGCAGGTCAGGGGTGGCCGGATGGCGGCCATTCTGTCCGGTGCCAACGTCAACTTCCACAGCCTGCGCTACGTGTCGGAGCGCTGCGAGATTGGCGAGAAGCGCGAGGGCATGCTGGCGGTGACTATCCCCGAGCGCAAAGGGGCCTTCCTCGACTTCTGCCGTCAGCTGGGGCCCCGCATGGTGACCGAGTTCAACTATCGCTACGCCGATGCCGAGCAGGCGTCGCTGTTCGTCTCGGTGCGCCTCACTGGCGGTGACGAAGAGCTGGGCCAGATCATCGATCAGCTCGGCGGCAACGGCTATCCGGTGGTCAACATGACCGAGAGCGAGCTGGCCAAGAACCATGTGCGCTACATGATTGGCGGCCGCCCGGCCCGGCCCCTCGGTGAACGGCTCTATAGCTTCAAGTTTCCGGAGCAGCCTGGCGCTTTGATGCGCTTTCTCGAGACCCTCGGCTGTCGCTGGAACATCAGCCTGTTCCACTACCGCAACCACGGTGCCGACTACGGCCGGGTGCTCTGCGCCTTCGAGCTGCCGGACGAGGACGTGGCCGCCTTCCACGACTACCTGCGCGAGATTGGCTACGGCTGGAAAGAGGTGAGCGACGACCCCGCCTACCGGCTGTTCCTGGCCAGTTGAGCAAGGGGGCTGCAACAACTCATCAGGAGGGAGGCGTTATGCCTCCCTTTTCTATTGCTGCGTGTGGATAGGTCCACTCCGTACGACGCAACGTCATGGTTTAACTGGCAAAACAGTGTGAATAGGTACATAGGTGATTTTTACGCCGGATATTGCTGGCAAGCTCACACTCCTGATGGCTTGGTCATTTGAGGCTGCGTTCGGATGGGATACCCTGAATAGCGGAGAGGCCGCCTGACGGCTTCACACAGGGAAAGTGCGCACTCAGGCGCCCATAACGACTTATTGCAGAGGCGAAAATATGAATAAATCCATGCTTGCCGTATTGGTCAGTGGTTTGCTGGCGGCCGGAGCCGTGCAGGCCGCCGCTCAGGACAATACCTGGTATGTCGGTGGCAAGGCCGGTTGGTCCAATTACTATGGCGTTGACCACAACCAGTATGCCGAGTCGATTGCCCAGACGTTGGGTAATACCAGCGAGAACACGGATGATCTGGGTCTGGGCCTGTTCGCCGGTTACCAGCTCAACCCCAACCTGGGTTTCGAGCTGGGTTATGACTGGCTTGGCAAATACGACACCACTTCGGGCACTGGCGCCAATACCCTCAAGACCGAAGCCAAGAGCCAGATGATTCAGGCCACCATGAAGATCAGCTTCCCGGCAACGAATGTGCTCGATCTTTATGGTCGACTGGGCGGCGCCTATGCCTGGACGGATAGCGAGATCAGCTTCGCCAATACCAGCGAGACCGGCAAAAAGCATGGCGCTGCCTTCGTTGGTGCGCTGGGTGCCGAATATGCCATCGATCGTGACTGGGCTGCCCGTCTGGAGTACCAGTACACCACGCCGCTGGGAGATGCGTCTCTCGATCGCTCCGGTATCGAGATGGATAACGGCCTGATTTCGTTCGGGATGCTCTATCGCTTCGGTCAGCAAGGTGGCGAGGTCGTAGCACCGGCGCCCGCTCCGGCCGCCGAACCGGCACCTGTAGCCGTGGTTGAGCCCAAGACCTTCAGTCTGAGTTCCGATGTGCTGTTCGAGTTCAACAAGGCGACCCTGAAACCGGCTGCCAATCAGGCGCTCGATGCCCTGTTCAGCCAGATTGTGGCGGCCAATCCGAAAGATGGTGTCGCAACTGTCATCGGTTATACCGACCGCATCGGTTCCGACAACTACAACCTGGCCCTCTCCGAGAAGCGGGCCCAGAGCGTGGCCAGCTATCTGGTATCCAAAGGCTTGTATGCCGACAAGGTACGGGTCGAGGGGCGTGGCAAGGCCAATCCGGTCACTGGCAACAGCTGTGCCAGTCGCTCCAAGCAGGAGCTGATCGCCTGTCTGGCACCGGATCGCCGAGTGGAAATCCATCTGGAAGGGGTCTCCCAGCCTGTTCAATAAGCAGAGCGACGGGAGCAATAAATGTAAAAACGGGAGGCTTGGCCTCCCGTTTCTTATGGGGTGTTTACGATGTTGAGCCTCAGAGCCCGAACAGCGGCCGCAGGCGAATGCCGATGAGGCTGCCAGCGAGGGCCATCAACATCCAGACCCAGCCGTGCAGGCTGCCAGACGCAGTGCCATCAAAGAAACCGCCGAGGTTGCAGGCGGCGTACATGGCGCCCATCCCCATCAACAGGCCGCCGATGATGGAGGCCAGACTGTTGCCGAGCCGCATCGGGGCGAAGTTGCCGCCACCGCTCAGGCTGCGCGCCAGCATGGCCCCCAGAATACCGAGCCAGAACATGCCGACCATGGGGTTGATAAAGAGCGGCTGGGCCAGTTTCGGGTTCCCCTCGAACAGGCCAAACAGGGAGGCACCGCGCAGCGCCATGTCATAGACGGCGCCGGTGATGGTCCAGGCCGAGCCGTGCAGAGCGACCACGGACGAGTTGAGCAGGGCGATGATGATGCCGCCGGTCAGCACGGTGAAGCGGCCATCGCGCCAGAACAGATTGCTGCCGCTGAAGAGGGGCTTGAGCTCGCCGGTGCGCTTGAGTTCGCTGTTGCGAAACAGCAGGAACAGCGCGGCGACCAGCGCCAGGTTGAGCAGCATGCCGCTCCAGATATTGCCGGTCAAATCCTTGGCCAGCACCACATGGCTGGAGAAGGTAGCCTCCAGTTCGGGGCGGAACTGGTTGCTGATAAGGGTGCCGATGCCGTAGCAGATCAGCACCAGCCAGAAGCGGGGTTGCCCCTCGCCGCAGCAGTAAAGAGTGCCGGTGGCGCAGACGCCTGCCAGCTGCATGCCGATGCCGAACAGGAAGGCACCGACGATGAAAGGAATGCCGATAGCCATCACGTTACCCACCATGGCATCGCCAAAGAGGGCGTGGCTAAAGGAGAGGAAGGTGGTGAACAGCAGAATTTCGATGGCGATGGTGAGCAGGTGAACCCGCACGTAGTAGCTGTTGCGTTTGGTCAGCATTTCGCGCCAACCGAATACGATGCCGAAGCGACTGAAGGAGAGGGTGAAGCCGAAGCCGAATCCGATCAGGGCCATCAGAGCCCATTTCATACCAAAGGTGTTGCCAAGCCAGAGTAACGCTCCCCCCGCGATTACCACGATGGGGAGCGACCATTTTCGAGTCATGTCAGTTGTTCCTTGCAGTTGGTTTTCAGAGGGGCGGATCCTATTCCCTCATGGAGTCTAATGCTACCCATTTAACCAGTGCAGAGAAAAAGAGGAGCGCTGACTCCCGTCAGCGCCGGGGATCAATGGCGGGTGGTGTCGAGATGGAAGTGGTGAGTCTGCCTGGTCAGGATGCGGGCGTGCTGGGCGACCATGGTCGCCTCTTCGGCGGCGTGGCTGGCGCTCTGATTGACTTCGGCCGCCAACCGCGACATCTCGCCGACCTGATGGTGGATCCCTTGTATCAGCCGGGTCTCATCGCTCATCAACTGATCGACCTGAGCGATGCGCTGGTTGATCTCCTCGCAGCTCTGCGCGATCCGGGCGACGCTCTGGCGCGCTGTCATCGTGTGAGTGACCGCTTGTTCGACCCGTGCCAGTTCGGTATCCATCTCGTTGGCGGCGCGCAGGCTGACATCCTGGATCTTGCCGATGATGGTGTTGATCTCGGTGGTGGCGCTGCCGGTGCGGGTCGCCAGCGAGCGCACTTCATCGGCTACCACGGCAAAACCGCGCCCTTGTTCACCTGCCCGTGCCGCTTCAATGGCCGCGTTCAGCGCCAGCAGATTGGTCTGCTCCGCAATATCGTGAATGGCGCCCGCCAGCCCGGCAATCTGCTGCGAGAGGCCAGCCAGATCCGAAATGGTATGGGAGACCTGCTTCACGCCCGTGACTTGCTCCCCGATCACCTGTTCCACGGTGTGGATGGCGATCGTCGCCTCTTGTGCCCGCTCAGCTGACTGCAGGGTTTGCTCCCCCACCTGATGCAGCTGGCTACCCGCCTGTTCAATGGAGTGGGTGAGCTGTTCGATGGCCTGTTCGATATGGTGGGCTGCCCCGACCTGAGCCTGACTGTCATCGGTGTGCCGTTGTGCCATGGCGGTCAGGCTGGTGGCGCGATCATCCAGCGTACTGGCGCTGCGTTGCAGGGACTCCACCAGGGTTGCCAGTTGGTCACGCATGGCCCCGATCTGGCGGATCAGCTCGCCGATGGCATCGAGGCCCGGCTCCGGCATGGGGCGGTTCAACTCCCCTTCGGCGATGGCGGCGGTGGCTTTGCCTGCGGCCAGCAGCCGCTGTTGGGTGGGGCGTCCCAGCCAGAAGATGAGCCCAGCCCCCAGCAGTGCGGCGCACAACAGCAGTCCGTAGCAGAGTCGGGTGGTGTTGGCGAGATGGGCCATCTGCTCGGCGGCATACTCGTTGCCGCGGATGACGGTGGCGTCCACCCCTAGCCGGTGGGCGTTATAGAGGGTGTGCAGGCGCGCCGCAATCGCGCCCGCCTGCGCCAGATCCCCCGCCTTGATGGCGGGGACAAACTTGTCGTTGAGCAACTGCCAGAACAGCTCCCCCTGCACTTTTTGCTCCCCCAGCAGCAGCTCCCTGAGGGGCTCGTTCAGGCTGCTCTCTTGCCAGAAGCGGTTACGGCTCTCGAACTCTTGCTGCAGTCGGGCGAGGGTTTGCAGCAGGGCCTCCCGCTCCTCCGGTTTGGCATGGAGCAGGGTGTAGACCTGCAACTGGGATTCGATGAGGTAGAGAGGCGGCGGCAGAATATCGGCTACCACATCCTTCCCCTGTCCCATCTGATCGGCTGCGCTCCGGACCGAGTAAAGCCCGAAAAAGCTGATGGAGATCAGCGTGATAATGACCATGATCCCCAGAACCTGACCAAAAAGCAGGGATCTGTCGTGAATGTGCTTGAGCATGTTGCCTCCATTCGGCTCCGTTCATGGATAGCATAGCTCTCTGGCGGGATGGTGAGACTCGGGTGTGGTCTGTTGATAGCGAGTCGGCTCTGGAGAAGGGGAAGTCACAGTCTGAAAACCGCTGGTGGCACGAAAAAGAACCCCGGCTGATGAGCCGGGGTCACTGGTAGTGAGGCGGTGTCAGGTCCGGCTTGGCGCGGCTTTGCCGCTGCGCAGCCCATCCAGACTGAACAGTACCAGCGCGCTCCAGATGCAGGCGAAGGTGAGCAGTTTGTCCATCGCCAGCGCTTCCCCATAGAGGGTGACTGCGAGGATAAACATCAGGCTGGGGCCTATGTACTGGAAGAAGCCCAGGGTGGAGAGCTTGAGCCTGGTTGCGGCGGCGGTGAAGCAAAGCAGGGGGGCCGTGGTGACGGCGCCTGCGGCGATCAGCAGCAGGTTGAGGTGCCAGTCATTCTGGGTGAGATGGCTGGTGGGACTGTCGGCAAAGCCCCACAGATAGATGGCCGCTGGCGGCAGCATGATCATGGTTTCGATCAGCAGACCGGTGAGGGCATCGAGGGCCAGTTTTTTGCGCACCAGCCCATAGATGGCGAAACTCGACGCCAGCACCAGCGCAATCCAGGGCAAGGAGCCAAAGGCGATAAGCTGGATCGCCACCCCGGCAAAGGCCAGCGCCACCGCCCACCACTGCAGGCGGCGCAGCTTCTCGCTCAGAAACACCATTCCCAACAGTACGTTGAACAGCGGGTTGATGTAGTAGCCGAGGCTGGCATCCAGCATATGGCCGTTGTTGATGGCCCAGATGAACAGCAGCCAGTTGCCGCCGACGGTAACCGAGGTAAACGCCAGGGTGAGCAACACTTTTGGCTGGCGCAGCACCGCCTGCACCTTGTGCCACTGACGGCCTGCCAGGGTGAGTACCATCAGCAGCACGCAGGACCAGATCATCCGGTGGGTCAGGATTTCGGCGGCCGGAACGGCAGAGATGGTCTTGAAATAGATGGGGGCTATGCCCCAAAGGGTATAGGCGCACAGGGCGTAGATGACGCCCTGACGCTGGATCTGTTGCGGCATGCGGATGACCTTTACTGAAGCGTTGGATGCGGGAAAACATCGCAAAAAATCAGTGTAGCGATCCTTTTGCGGGGAAAGAAGCGAATAAACGAAGTTTGAGGGAAAGGAGGTGTGTTGCTGGCCGGTCAGCCTTTACCGCGGCGGATCTTGTCGACGTCCATCAACAGCCACAACATCAGGGCGATGGCGGAGATCCAGGGGCCCCAGGTCACGTAGGCCTCGCCGTGCCCCAGCACGAAGAACAGCAGGGGCAAACCGATCACCAGAAAAAGTACGCTTCCCAGAAAAAATAGCATTTTTGTCTTTATATTTAACATGTTGGCTTTTTTATCATTATAAGGATTGAGCCCGCTGATGGAAGGCCAAAAATGCAAAAGGGGGATTTCTCCCCCTTTTTGATCCGATAGTGCTGCTTTGTCGTGTTATTCCAGCTGAATCCAGGTGCTTTTCAGCTCGGTGTACTTCTCCAGTGCATGAAGTGACTTGTCGCGGCCGTTACCGGACTGTTTGAAGCCGCCAAACGGCATGGTCATGTCGCCGCCGTCCCAGTTGTTGACGAACACGGTACCGGCGCGCAGGGCGCGGGAACCTTTCACCGCCTTGTTGAGATCCGCCGTCCAGATCGCCGCTGCCAGCCCATAGTCGGTGTCGTTGCCCAGCGCAATGGCCTCTTCCATGGTATCGAAGCCGGTCACCGCCAGCACAGGGCCGAAGATCTCCTCGCGGAAGATGCGCATCTCGGGGGTCACGTCGTCAAAGATGGTGGGTTCGATATAGAAGCCGCCACTCTCCATATTGGTGCGGTTGCCGCCCAGCAGTAGCTTGGCCCCCTCCTGCTTGCCAATCTCGATATAGCGCAGCACCTGTTCCATCTGGATGTGATCCACCATGGCGCCGATGCGGGTCGCAGGGTCGAGCGGGTTGGCCGAGATCCACTCGCGGGCATGGGCCAGCAGTCGCTCCATAAATTGCGGCTTGATGCTGTTTTGCACCAGCAGGCGGGAGGCGGCGGTGCACACCTCGCCCTGGTTGTAGAAGATGGCACCAGCGGCGCTCTTGGCTGAGGCGTCCAGATCCGGCGCATCCGCCAGTATGATGTTGGGGCTCTTGCCGCCGCACTCCATAAAGGCGCGCTTGAGGTTGGACTTGCCAGAGCACTCCACCAGATGTTTGCCGATCTTGGTGGAGCCGGTGAAAGTGATGCAATCCACGTCCATGTGCATGGCCAGCGCCTCGCCCACGGTGTGGCCAAAGCCCGGTAGCACGTTGAACACACCGTCCGGAATGCCCGCTTCCTTGGCCAAACCTGCGATGCGCAGGGCGGTCAGGGGGGATTTCTCGGAAGGTTTGAGAATGACCGAGTTGCCGGTCGCGAGCGCCGGGCCCAGCTTCCAGCAGGCCATCACCAGCGGGAAGTTCCATGGCACGATGGCGGCGACCACCCCGAGCGCTTCGCGGGTCACCAGTGCCAGGGCGGATTCCTCCACCGGGGCGACCTGGTCGTAGATCTTGTCGATCGCTTCGGCGTTCCAGGCGATGCAGTTGGCGGCGGCGGGAGCGTCATAGCCCATGGCATCGCCGATGGGTTTGCCCATATCCAGCGACTCCAGCAGCGCCAGCTCAACCTTGTTAAGGCGCATCAGCTCGGCGAAGCGCTGCATGATCTGTTTGCGCTGTTTCGGCGGCAGGCCGCTCCAACGCTTGTCGTTGAAGGCGTCACGTGCAGCCTGTACCGCCAGTTCGGCATCGGCGGCATCGCAGGCTGCTACCTTGGTCAGCAGCTTGCCGTTGGCCGGGTTGATGCAATCGAAGGTGGCGCCATTGACGGCATCCCGATAGCTGCCGTTGATAAAGGCTTGCGAGGGCAGGGTCAGATGGGCGGCCTTGTGTTGCCACTGGGCCAGGGTCAGGTCACTCATGTTCACTCCTTGAACCGGCAAAAGTCAGTTTCCGCGTATCAATATGCTAAACATCCTGCCGCTTGTAAATCCATCTTGTAACAATTCATTAAACATTGCTCCCCTGCCGATGCGCCTCTGAATGTCAGAAACTGGCGGGGGTGTTGGCCGAGATCAGCACGCACTCCTGTTCACCACTATTGCGAAAACGGTGGGGGGTGCGGCTGTCGAAGTAGTAGCCATCCCCGGCGCCCAGCAGGTAGATCTGCTCGCCCACGGTCACTTCAACCTCGCCCTTGATGACGATGCCGCACTCTTCACCCTCGTGGCTCAGCATGTCGTCGCCGGTGTCGGCGCCCGGTGGCAGCACCTCCTGCAACATGCCGATGGCGCGGTTGGCGCGGCTGTGCCCGACCAGCCGGTAGCTGATGGGATGCGTGCCGAGATCCGGCATATCGGCGGCGCGGAAGATCACTTCGGTGCCCATTTCGGTCTCTTCGGTGAAGAAGCTGGCCAGCGACATGGGGATGCCTTCCAGCACCTTGCGCAGGGAGGCGACAGAGGGGCTCACCTGATTTTTCTCGATCTGGGAGATAAATCCGTTGGTCACACCGGAGCGCTTGGCCAGCTCGCGCTGGGAGAGGGCTGCCTTGGTGCGAACCGCCTTGAGGCGGTGACCGATATCCATCTATAGACACTCCTTGACTGTTTACTATTATTAAAATTGTGTTAAATATCTTATACCACCCTGCTGATGCGTCTAGCTAGGGGTGGCACCAGACAGGGCGATAACGGGCCCTTTTTTATGGATTCAGGTGTTTAATTTAATAGGCATTGGCCGACAGTTGCTAAACACCTTAAGGATGAGGTGACCATGAAACCGATCAGCGACATCAATACGCCCTCCGACATGTCCGCCTTCTGGATGCCGTTCACCGCCAACCAGCAGTTCAAGGCGGCGCCGCGTATCCTGAAGTCGGCAGAGGGGATGTATTATCACTCAGAGGATGGCCGCAAGATACTGGATGGCACAGCCGGACTCTGGTGTTGCAACGCGGGCCATGGTCGGCGCGAGATTGCCGAGGCGGTCTCCCAGCAGATTTCCCACCTCGATTTCGCCCCCACATTCCAGATGGGCCACCCCCTGCCGTTCGAGCTGGCCAACAAGCTGGTGGAGATCGCTCCCAAGGGGGTTGGCCACGTTTTCTACACCAACTCAGGTTCCGAGTCGGTCGATACCGCGCTCAAAATCGCGCTGGCCTGGCAGCGGGCTCGCGGTCAGGGCACCCGCACCCGGCTGATTGGCCGCGAGCGTGGCTATCACGGGGTCGGCTTTGGCGGCATCTCGGTGGGGGGGATTCCCGGCAACCGCAAGTGGTTCGGCTCCCTGCTGACCGGGGTGGATCATCTGCCCCATACCCTCAATATCGCCAAGAATGCCTTCACCAAAGGGCTGCCCGAGGAGGATGTGGCGCTGGCCGACGAGTTGGAGAAGATCGTCTTTCTGCACGATGCCAGCAATATCGCGGCGGTGATCGTCGAACCCATCGCTGGCAGTACCGGCGTGCTGATGCCCCCCAAAGGCTACCTCAAGCGGCTGCGGGAGATCTGTACCAAGCACGGCATCCTGCTGATTTTTGACGAGGTGATCACCGGTTTCGGCCGCCTCGGTTCCCCCTTCGCCGCGCAGGAGTTCGATGTCATTCCCGACATGATCACCTGCGCCAAGGGGCTCACCAACGGCGCCATCCCCATGGGGGCGGTGCTGGTGCAGAAGCACATTTATGACGACATGATGGCGGCAGGCAAGGGGGCCATCGAGCTGTTCCACGGCTACACCTACTCCGGCCATCCGGTGGCTGCGGCTGCGGGGCTCGCGACCCTCGAGATCTATCGCAACGAGAACCTGCTCAGCCGCGCCGCCGATCTGGCGGGCTACTGGGAGGAGGCGGCCCATTCGCTGAAGGGCTGCAAGCATGTGAAGGATGTGCGCAACTACGGGCTGGTGGCCGGTATCGAGCTGGAATCGATGCCCGATGCGCCGGGCAAGCGCGCCTACGAGGTGTTCGTGCGCTGCTTCGAGAAGGGGGCATTGATCCGGGTGACCGGCGACATCATCGCCCTGTCGCCACCCCTCATCATCGAGCGCAGCCAGATCGATGATCTCTTCACCCTGCTGCAGGATGCCCTGCAGGCACAACCTTAACCCATTTGATGGCCCCGCACTGGCGGGGCCTTGCGTTGGTTTGCTCAGCGCATTTACCACATCAGTTATCACGGAGGATACATGACATACAGGGTCAGCAACTTCATCAACGGCCAGCCGCAGGAGAGTCGCAGCGAGCGCCAGGGGGCCATCTTCAATCCCGCCTGCGGCAAGCAGCAGGGGAGTGTGGGGCTTTCCAGCGCCGCCGAGTGTCAGGAGGCGATCGCCATCGCCGAGCGCGCCTTTGCCGACTGGTCGCAAACCCCCCCGCTGGTGCGGGCTCGGGTCTTTTTCCGCTTCAAGGAGTTGATGGAGCAGCACAGGGACGAGCTTGCCCAGCTCATCAGCCGCGAACACGGCAAGGTCTTCTCTGATGCGCAGGGAGAGTTGACCCGCGGGCTGGAGGTGGTGGAGTTTGCCTGCGGCATTCCCCATCTGCTCAAGGGGGAGCACTCTCTCAACGTCGGCCGCGGGGTGGACAGCTACTCCATGATGCAGCCGGTGGGGGTCTGCGCCGGTATCACCCCGTTCAACTTCCCGGCCATGGTGCCGCTCTGGATGTTCCCGGTCGCCATCGCCTGCGGCAATACCTTTATTCTCAAGCCCTCCGAGAAGGATCCCTCTCTCTCGCTGCGGATGGCCGAGCTGCTCAAGGAGGCCGGTCTGCCTGACGGCGTGCTCAACGTGGTGAACGGTGACAAGGAGGTGGTGGATGTGTTGCTGACCGATCCGCGAGTGGGTGCCGTGTCGTTTGTCGGCTCCACCCCCATCGCCCAGTACATCTATGCCACCGCCTCTGCCCACGGCAAACGGGTACAAGCGCTGGGCGGCGCCAAGAACCACATGGTGGTGATGCAGGATGCGGATCTCGATCAGGCGGTCTCCGCCCTGATGGGGGCTGCTTATGGGGCAGCGGGCGAGCGCTGCATGGCGATCTCGGTAGCCGTGGTAGTGGGTGACGAGACCGCCGATGCGCTGGTGGCCAAACTGACACCGCTGGTGGAAAAACTGCGGGTGGGCCCGGGGCTGGGCCAGAGCCCGGAGAACGAAATGGGGCCGCTGATCAGCAAGGAGCATCTGGCCAAGGTGCGCGGCTACGTTGATCAGGGGGTGGCCGAAGGGGCCGCGCTGCGGGTCGATGGCCGTACGCTGAGCCACGACGAGGGTTACTTTATCGGCGGCTGCCTGTTTGACGAGGTGACCCCCGAGATGCGCATCTACCGCGAGGAGATCTTTGGCCCTGTGCTCTCCATCGTGCGGGTGCCGGATTACGAGACGGCGCTGCGCCTCATCAATGAACATGAGTACGGCAACGGCACCGCCATCTTTACCTGTGATGGGGATACCGCGCGGGACTTCACGGCACGGGTGCAGGTCGGTATGGTAGGGGTGAACGTTCCCATTCCGGTGCCGATGGCGTTTCACAGCTTTGGCGGTTGGAAGCGCTCCATCTTCGGGCCGCTCAACATGCACGGGCCGGACGGGGTTCGCTTTTATACCCGGATGAAGACGGTGACGGCGCGCTGGCCCCAGAGCCTGCGCAGTGGTGCCGAGTTCTCCATGCCGACCATGAAGTGACGCGCTGGCGCGTGCTCATGGCCTAACCTCTTGCCCCCGCCGGTCGTTGATTGGCGGGGGCGAACTCTGTAAAGGAACAACAGATGCGATTGGGAATTCTCGATTGTGACCGGCTCGATCCCGATCTGGCGGATCGTTTTGGCCCCGTTTACTCCGAGATGTTTATCAGGGGCTTTGCGGCCCTGGCCCCCGAACTGGAATTTCGGGTCTGGTCGGCTCTCGATGGGGAGCTGCCGGAGGATCTGCACGAGTGCGATGCCTGGCTCATCACCGGCTCGCGCCACGACGCCTATAGCGATATCCCCTGGATTCAGGCACTGCGGGCATGGATCCGCCAGGCGCACGATGCCGACGTCAAGCTGGCCGGTGTCTGCTTCGGCCATCAGGTGATCGCCCAGGCGCTCGGTGGCGAAGTGGTGAAGTCTACCAAGGGGTGGGGGCTGGGTGTGTCGGTGCACCCCATGCTGGCAGATGAGCCCTGGATGGCGCCGGCGCGGGATCAGATCCGCATTCTGGCCAGCCATCAGGATCAGGTGGCCCTGCTGCCGCCGGGGGCGACCCGACTGGCGGGCAACGATTTTTGT
Organism: Aeromonas sp. FDAARGOS 1419; assembly: GCF_019047045.1. NCBI lineage: Bacteria > Pseudomonadati > Pseudomonadota > Gammaproteobacteria > Aeromonadales > Aeromonadaceae > Aeromonas > Aeromonas sp. FDAARGOS 1419. Next base: position 3,262,886 of record NZ_CP077209.1, on the reverse strand, counting down.
CCCAACTTCATGTTCCTGCAGGGGAACAACATAGTGGCCATTCAGGGACATCCGGAATTTTCGGTGGAGTACAACCGGGCGCTGATCGAGCGGCGCCGCGGCCTGTTGCCCGACGAGCGCTACCAGAGCAGCCTCTCCTCGCTGGAGGGGGAGGTGGATTCGGCGACCATGATGCAGTGGCTGCTGCAGTTTCTGGGGATCCTGCCGCTGCGGGCTGGCGCGGCCTGAACCCGGTTTGTCAGCCACCCCTTCGGATGCTAGATTTTGTAGCAAAATGAAGGATCAAGCGCTGAAATGTCGGGATCGGATGGTACACTGGCCGCCCATGTGGCGGCCTGTTTGTCTGGCTTGATTGCCGTCCCGGCCTGAGCCAAACCTGTCTGAGCCAAACCAGTGTGAGAGTGTGACGCCTTGAAACTACAGCAATTGAAGTATTTGATCGCGATCCGGGACCACAACCTCAATGTGTCCGTGGCTTCCGATGCGCTCTTCACCAGTCAGCCGGGGGTCAGCAAACAGATTGGCCTGCTGGAGAGCGAGCTGGGGGTGCGGATCTTCGAGCGCCGTGGCAAGCACCTGCACCGCATCACGCCGGTGGGGGAAGAGATCATCAAGTGTGCCGAGGCAATGCTCAACATCGAGAGCAAGATTAAGGCGATCTCCCGCGAGTATCTGGATCCGACCGTGGGCACTCTCAACATCCACACTACCCACACCATCGCCCGCTATCTGCTTCCCAAATCGGTTACCTACTTCACCAAGAAGTACCCCAAGATCTCGTTCCACCTCCATCCGGTGATGTCGGCGAGCAAGGAGCAGATCAGCAAGGGTTACTCCGATTTTTCCATCGTTGCCCACGAAATTGGCTTCGACAAGGAGCTGATCGCGCTGCCCGCCTACCTCTGGACCCTCTCGCTGGTGGTGCCGCAGGATCACCCGCTGGCCAAGGTGAAGAAGCCGACGCTGGAGCAGCTCTGCCACTACCCCATCCTCAGTTACGAGAGCGGTGCCACCGGTCGGCAGGTGCAGGATGAGGTGTTTCAGGCGGCGGGGCTGACCCCGAGCTACTACATGACAGTAATGGATGCCGGAGTGATCAAGCGCTATGTGGAGCTGGGTTTTGGCATCGGCATCATCTCCTCGCTGGTGGCCAACGACACCGACAGCCCCGGGCTGGTCTCCATCAATCTGGAGCACCTGTTCAAGCCCTGCCCCGCCCAGATCTGCTTCAGCAAGAGCATCCTGCTGCAGAACTACATGTATGACTTCATCAGCTCCTTCTCGCCCCACCTCACCAAGGAGGTGATCCAGAGCGTGATGCAGCAGCCGACCCAGGCGCGCATCGACGAGCTGCTGGCCGGGGTGGAGCTGCCCATCTATTGATCCCGATCGGATTCCCGATCGCTGCCGGTTGTCTCTTCTGTCAGGCTGGGCTCTACTCGGGGTTCAGCCTGTCTCTTTTGGGCTATATCCATCGTCCGAGGTCTCTATGTCCCGCATTCTGCTGCTTGCCAATCTCAACTGTGATCATGTGCTCTCCCTCTCCGAACCGCTGGTGGCGGGGGCCCGGCTGCAATATGTGGATCAGGGGCGCAGGTTGGGGGGCGGCGCGGCCAACACCGGCATCGGGCTGGTATGGGCGGGCCACGAGGTGACCATTGCTTCCCGTATCGGGCTGGACGAGACCGGCGACTGGCTGCTGGAGCAGGCGGCCGGTTACGGGCTGGATTGCAGCCATGTGGAGCGCTTTGGCGGCGAGACCGGCGAGCTGCTGATCCTGGTCGACTCCACCGGCGAGCGCACCATACTGCGCCGCCCGCGGCGTCCCGACCTGCCCGGTGATCTGCCGCTGGAGGGGGTGGATTGCCTCTATGTGAACTATCCCGGTACCGCCATCATCAGCTACATGCGCCAGATGCTCGGCAAGAGCTTCGTGGTGGCCCAGTATCCCAAGGGCGGCCAAGCGCGCCGCCCCTGTCATGTGCTGGTGGCCTCCCGCTCCGATCTCGGCGAGGTGAGCGACCCCTGGCAACATGCCCGCCAGCTGGCGGGGGAGCAGATCGAATGGCTGGTGCTGACCGAAGGCAAGGCGGGCGCAGTGGCTATCCACGGCGATGAGCAGATCCGGGTCGCCGCTCGGCCCGTCTCGGTGGTCGATACTACGGGGGCGGGTGATGCCTTCGCCGGCGGATTGATACACGGATTGGCGCGGGGCATGGCCATCAAGGATGCGTTGCAGTGTGCGGTGGACTGGGGGGCGTTTGCCGTCGCCTCCGAGAGCTCCATTCCCTCGGTCGCGCTGAAAAACTGGCTGAAACAGCCCCACTGAACCACCTTGCTGGCGGTCGATTCAGGGGCGGTTCGCGGGCCATATGGCCGCTGGTCGAAGGGGCTTGGCGAGGGGGACTATTCGGTAGATTTACCCGCCATAAAGCGGGCAAACGCCGGGCTAACCCGGCAAGTTTGCGATCAATCAAAGAAAGTGTCGATTTATGTGCATCTTCATCGACACCCGGTTGTGCTGCTCTTAACCTGTCACTCCGCAACTCAGATTAAGAGACAGGCCCCCTCTGGCGAACCAATTGGCAAACAGAGGCGAACCGGTTGTCTCCTGCCTCTTAGCTCAATGTTGTCGTCCTGATTCCTGGCTTGTAGTAAGAGGCAAGTGCGACCATGCAACTGACACGATTTACCGACTACGCCCTGCGTACCCTGACCTTCCTGGCGGTTCAGCCGGGGGATCGTCTGTCGACCATTACCGAAGTGGCCGATACCTTCGGCATCTCTCGCAACCACGTGGTCAAAATTGTGCACCAGCTTGGCATCAAGGGGTACATTGAGACGGTACGCGGCAAGCACGGTGGCATCCGCCTCGGTCGCTCTGCAGTCTCCATCAATTTACGGGATGTGGTGATGGACATGGAGCATGTGCTCTGTCCGGTCGACTGCAAGCGCGAAAACTGCCGTCTCTCCGGTGGCTGCCGCATTCAGGGCATTCTGCGCCGCGCCATGAACGCCTTCCTCGAAGTGCTGGGCGAGTACACTCTGGCTGATGCGGTGCGCGATCCCAACCGTCTCTGCCACCTGCTGGGTATCGAGCAAGAGACTATTGTGACCATGGCCTGACAGGGCGTGGATATCGAACAAGATGTGAAAGGGGCCTGATGGCCCCTTTTGCTTTTGTACGCAGGTGGTTTTTAGCGACTGCCTGGCTGGCGGATCAGGGTGATGGCGCCGTGCAGGCAGGCGAGGCCACAGGCACCGCAACCATTGCAGGCATCCATATTGACGTTGATGCCGTCGGCCGTGGCCTTGATCGCCTGTTGCGGGCAGGCATCTTCACAGAGCAGGCAGTAGAAGCCCTGCCGTGCTTGGCAGCTCTCTTCAATCTGCACCCGGGTCTGCACCTGACGGCCCAGTTGCAGGTCGAGGGCGCCGGTGGGACAGGCTCTGGCGCAGCTGCCGCAGTAGCTGCACTGGCCGCAGGCGAGATCGAGCACCGGGGTACCGGCGATGGGACTCCCCTCGTACTCCTCCTGGGTGGCCGGTTTGAGCAGACCGCGCGGGCAGGCTTTGAAGCACTCGCCGCAGCGGGTGCAGAGGGAGAGGTACTGGGACTCCTCGATGGCCCACGGCGGGCGCGCTTCATGGCAAACCACGGCGGGCTTGCGGGAAGCTTGCCAACCTTGTGTCAGCCAACGGAGGAAATAGTGAGTCATGCTCGCCCCTGATACCTATTAGGGGTTAATTTTATCGAAGTTTCGGGAAGCAGGCCAGAGAATAGCGGCCGTCAGGATCGCAAGCGCAGTTGCCCTTGTGTAAGCTAGGCGGGTCTTTTTACGTGGTTGAATGAAAACATATGTGGCTATTTCTCTGGCGTGCGTCCCTGCTCTATGTCTTTCCCCTGCTGATGTGGGCCTACTGCCGCATCAAGGATATCGAGTTCGCCGAGCTCGATACCGGCGTCAACACCCACAAGTGGGTGGTGCTGGCCGCCTACCTCATCTACGTGGTGCTCTGGATCCTGGTTAACCGCTATCTCGAACTCTTCCTGCGCCAGCGGAGCCGTAAATGATCGAGCCTGGGCTCTGGGTCATCTTGCTGCCAGCCGCCGTGCTGGCCCTCGGGCTTGGCTGGCTGATCGGGCGGCGTACCGCCACGGCGCAGGCTCAGGAGCTGATGCTGGCGCAGGAGCGTTATCAGGCGCTGCAGGATCGCTTCGACGAGTTGCAGGATGAGCGGATGCAGGGCCAGCAGAAGCTGGATCAGCAGCAGACCCTGCTGATCAAGCTCACCGCCCGCCTCAAGGATGCGGAAGCGACCCTGCGCAGCGAACGGCTGGCCGCCGCCGAGAAGCTACAACTGCAACAGGAGGCGGAACTGCGCCTCAGCCAGCAGTTCGAGAATCTCGCCAACCGGATCTTCGAGCAAAACTCCGGCAACTTCCGCGAATTGAACCAGAACAGCCTCGATCTGCTGCTCACCCCGCTCAAAGAGCAGCTCGAGGGCTTTCGTCGTCAGGTAGGCGAGACCCACGCCCAGGAGACGGCCCAGCGCCACAGCCTCAAGTTCGAGCTGGAGCGCCTCGCCGAGCTCAATGCCCGCATGACCGAAGAGGCGGCGGCGCTGACCCGCGCCCTCAAGGGTGACAGCAAGCAGCAGGGCAACTGGGGGGAAGTGGTGCTGGCACGGATCCTCAGCGAATGCGGCCTGCGCGAGGGCCACGAGTACCACACCCAGGTCAATATCGAGGTGGAGAAGGGTAAGCGCTACCAGCCCGACGTGATTGTCCACCTGCCGCAGGAGAAGGACATCATCATCGACGCCAAGGTGTCGCTGACCGCCTACGAACGCTGGTACAACGCCGATGACGAGCTGGAGAAGGCGGTGGCGCTGAAAGAGCACGTCGCCTCGGTGCGCAATCATATCCGCGAGCTGGGTCGCAAGGATTACCAGCAGCTACCCGGGGTGCGTACCCTCGACTATGTGCTGATGTTCGTGGCGGTGGAGCCCGCCTTCCTCACCGCGATGGAGGCCGATCCCTCGCTGGTGCGTTATGGTCTCGACAACAATATCCTGCTGGTGAGCCCCACCAATCTCATGGTGGCGCTGCGCACCATCGAGAACCTGTGGCGCTACGAGCGGCAGAACCAGAATGCCCGCCAGATTGCCGAACGGGCCGGTCGCCTCTACGAAAAGCTGCGGCTGTTTGTCGAGGAGATGCAGCAGATGGGCGGCAGCCTGCACAAGGCGCAGGAGAGCTACGACAAGGCGATGGGACGGCTGGTCAACGGCCGTGGCAACCTGATCGCTCAGGTCGAGCGTTTCCGCGAGCTGGGGGTGGAGGTGACCAAGAGTCTGCCAGAACCTTTGGTAGAGCGAGCGCTGGAGCGCGACAAGGAGCGGGAGTAGTTTTTCCCCTTACAGCCATCAGCAAAAGGCCCAAACCCGGTTTGGGCCTTTTGCCATTTAGCTTTGTTAACAGGCGATGGATCCCATTCCCACTCGTCTTCTGAGTTTTTGGTATTGCTGGCCAAAGCTGGTTGTTTTTAGATCTGCACTGGTTGGTTGAGTCAATATATGAGCTGCGAGATAAAACATCCCTCGTTGTTTTAATGTCTGCGATCCATATTCCCCCCAACGGCTACCCCCTGTCTCATAGCTCGCTTCTTGCAGGGCGAAGATAACTTTCTCGGTAGGGTATGTATCTTCCTTACCGAATTGACCGAAAAACGAAGCGCGGAAGTGCCCAACAATATCTGGTGTAATATCCATCAAAAACCCTCTTTGTAAGAAGTAACCTCACGGTTACGCAATTAGAATGAGGGTGTTTGGAGTGTTGCTCAACTCATTGTTTATAATGGTTTTTCATTGACGAATTCGTCATGTGAGGCTTTTGGTTTTATGTCTGACCATGTAACAGGCAAATAAAAACTGCCCACCGAAGTGGGCCGTTGTTATTTGCAGTGCCGTTGTGGATCAGCGGCTGGCGGCGCGGGCGCTCAGTTCGGCTTTCTCGCTATCGCTCAGGAAGGCCAGAGTCAGGCCGTTCTGCTGGGCGGTGCGGATCTCGCTGGCGGTCATGCCGGCGGCCGGAGCGGCCACCTCATATTCGTGCGGCAGGTCGATCCCTTCCACCGCCGGGTCATCGGTGTTGAGGCAGGCCAGCACACCGGCAGCCAGGAACTGGCGGATCGGGTGCTCGGTCAGGCTCGCTACCGTGGTGGTCTGGACGTTGGAGGTGAGGCAGGATTCGATGCCGATGCGGTGCTCGGCCAGATAGGCCATCAGGGCCGGATCCTGAATCGCTTTGACGCCGTGGCCGATACGCTCGGCGCCCAGCTCGCGAATGGCCTGCCACATGCTCTCGGGGCCAGCGGCTTCACCGGCGTGTACCGTGACGCGCATGCCAGCATCGCGCACCTTGCGGAAGTGGTCGACAAAGAGTTCGCCCGGGAAGCCCAGTTCGTCACCGGCCAGATCGATGGCGACCAGCTTGTCGCGGTGGGCCAGACAGGCGGCCAGCTCCTGATTGCACTGCTCGGTGCCGAAGGTGCGGCTCATGATGCCGATCAGGTTGGTCTTGATGCCGAAGTCGCGGCTGCCCGCGGCCACGCCGTCGATGATGGCTTCTACTACACCCTGCGGGTGCAGCTTGTGGGCCATCGCCATATAGGCTGGGCTGAAGCGCAGCTCGGCATAGTCGATACCGGCGCGCAGCAGATCTTCCACGTTCTCGTAGGCGACCCGGCGGCAGGCGTCATAGTCAGCCAGCACGGCCACGCCCCAATCCAGCTTCTTCAAAAAGGCAACCAGACTCGGCTCGTTCTCGACGATCTGCACGTGGGGACGCAGCGCTTCCAGCTCGAAGGCGGGCAGCTGGATATTGTGTTGGCGACCCAGCTCGAGGATGGTTTGCGGGCGGATGTTGCCGTCCAGATGGCGGTGCAGGTCGGTCAGGGGGATAGATCTGTCAATCATGGGGGCGCCCTCGTCGAGTCAGGTTTGAAAGCCTGCCATTCTAGGCGGGGCTTTCAAAAAAGATACCCCGTTTATGGTTAAACGGGGTTCTGGCGGACGGTGATTTGTCAGGGCGTGATGGGAATCGTTTTTCCCGGGGACTCAGGAGAGATCGAGTTCCTTCAGCTTGCGGGTGAGGGTGTTGCGACCCCAGCCAAGCAGGCGCGCCGCCTCCTGCTTGTGGCCGTGGGTGTGCTCCAGCGCCGTCTCCAGCATGATCCGCTCGAACTGGGGCATGGCATCGGCCAGGATGTCTGTCTCTCCCAGCGCCAGCTTGCTGGCCACCCACTCTTGCAATTGCTGTTGCCAGCAACCGGGCATCGCCGGTTGGCCCGGTTCGGCGTTGTGGGTGATGGGGGTGAGCAGCTCGGCAGGCAGGTCGCCGACCAGCACTTCTTGCCCGGAGGCCATCACGGTAAGCCAGCGGCAGACGTTCTCCAGCTGGCGCACGTTGCCCGGCCAGGGCAGGCGGCTGATATAGGCCTGGGTATCCGGGTGCAGGCTCTTGGCCTCGACGTTCAGCTCTTTGGCTGCGCGCAGCAGGAAGTGACGGGCCAGCTGGGGGATATCCTCACGACGCTCCTTGAGGGCGGGGATGTGGATGCGGATGACGTTGAGGCGGTGGAACAGATCCTCGCGAAACTCGCCATCGGCGACCCGTTTCTCCAGATTCTGGTGGGTGGCGGCGATGATCCGTACATCCACCTGCACCGGCTGGTGGCCACCGACCCGGTAGAACTGGCCATCGGCCAGCACCCGCAGCAGTCGGGTCTGCACATCCAGCGGCATATCGCCGATCTCGTCGAGAAACAGGGTGCCGCCGTCGGCCTGCTCGAAGCGGCCGTGGCGGATATTGTTGGCGCCGGTAAAGGCCCCCTTCTCGTGACCGAACAGCTCCGATTCGATGAGATCTTTCGGAATAGCCGCCATGTTGAGGGCGATGAAATTCTTGTGGGCGCGCGGGCTGTGTTTGTGCAGCGCATGGGCGACCAGCTCCTTGCCGGTACCGCTCTGGCCGTTGATCAGCACCGAGATGCTGGAGCGTGACAGGCGACCGATGGCGCGGAACACCTCCTGCATCGCCGGTGCCTCACCGATGATTTCGGGAGTGGCGGTGGTCTCTTGCTGACGAGACTTGCGCTTGGTGCGCTGCTCCTTGAGGTGATTCTCGGCGCGGCGCACCAGGGTCACCGCTTCGTCGATATCGAACGGCTTGGGCAGGTACTCGAAAGCGCCTCGCTGGTAGGCGTTGACCGCGCTGTCGAGATCCGAGTGGGCGGTCATGATGATGATGGGCAGATCGGCCTGACGGCGATGGATCTGCTCAAGCAGGCTCAGGCCGTCGATGCCGGGCATCCGGATATCGGAGAGGATGACATCAGGCGAGCGCAGCTCAAGGGCGTGCAGCAGGGCTTCGCCATCGGCAAAGCTCTCGCAGTTGAAGCCTTCGCTGCCGAGAGTGCGCTCCAGCACCCAGCGGATAGAACTGTCGTCATCGACGATCCACACTTTGGCGGTCATGGGGTTCCCTTACTTGCGAAGCGGTAGAAAAATGGTGAATTCGGTGTGACCCGGCCAGCTGATGCAGTCAATCCGCCCTTTGTGCTGGTCGATCAGGTTCTGGGCGATGGAGAGGCCGAGCCCGGTTCCCCCCTCCTTGCCGGTGATCATGGGGTAGAACAGGGTGTCGCGAATGGCATCGGGAATGCCGGGGCCGTTGTCGATGATCTTGATCTCCGCCGCCAGCCGGTAACGCTGGCCGTGGATGGTGATCTGGAACGCGGTGCGTGTCTTGATACGGATAAGCCCGGTCTGATCCCCCAGTGCTTCGGCCGCGTTGCGCACTATGTTGAGAAACGCCTGCTGCAGCTGATCCGGCTCCATCTCGAATTCGGGGATGCTGGGGTCGTAATCCCGCTCGATGCGAACAGAGGGAGGGAGTTCGAGCTCCACCAGTCGGCGTACCTGCTCCAGCACCGAATGGACATTGTGCATCTGGTGACGGCCGGGGCGCTGGGGGCCGAGCAGCCGATCGACCAGTACCCGCAGCCTGTCAGCCTGTTCGATGATGATGCCGGTATATTCGCGCAGGGCCGGGTCCGGCAGCTCCTTTTGCAGCAGCTGGGCCGCGCCGCGCAGGCCGCCGAGGGGATTCTTGATTTCGTGGGCCAGCCCGCGCACCAGCTCCTTGGCCGCCAGCTGCTGGGCATGTTGCTGCTGCTCCTGACTGATCTTCTTCTGCTGGTCGATCTTGCGCAGCTCCACCACTAGCAGACGCTGTTCGTGGTCGGCCATCGGGGTGGCGCTCAGCTCCACCAGTCGCGGTTCTCCCTCTACCACCAGAGTCACTTCGCTATCGGTAAAGCCTTGCCCTGACGCGAGGCACTGCTTGAGTCGCTGCAAATCGAGGGAGATATGTTCCAGCAGATGGGGCAGTTCGATGCCGATCAGCCTGCGTTCACTGAGGGAGAGCAGCTGTTCAGCCGCTGGGTTGACGAACTGGATGCAGAGCCGCTCATCCATCAGGATCACGGCGGTCAGCAAATTATCCAAGAGTGTTTTGGCGTTGTCCGAGCGGGTTGGCACAGGTTTCTCCCTAAAACGGTGCTACACACCTGTTATGCACCGATATGGTGCATAGAGTTTACCCGCATCGGTGCGCTATATCACCCCTAGTCGGCTTTTGGGGTGGGTTTGGGAGCCGGCGTCACGCTCGCTCTATGCAGGTAAAAGGTGACTGCACTGGATTTAGCAAGGATCGTACCGTCTTTGGCGAGCAGCTCGAGCTGAGCCTCGTGGGCGCCGCGATCGACGTTTTCGACGCGGACAGAGAGGCTGTTGCTGACGATGGGGGCGGCTTTGCCATCCAGGGTCAGGCGCACATCATACTGGGTCGGAGGTTTGGGGCTGATGGTGCCCTGAAAGACGATGTTGCCTGTGTTGTCGCGCAGGGTGCTGCCCTGTTCCGGGGAGAGCAGTTCGATAGTCAGCTTGGCCGCCTCTTTCTCTTTCTTGGCATCGGCGCCGGTCAGGCTGTTGAAGTTATCCACCTGCACTGATCTGGGCGCGCTGCTGCCCAGCAGCGGAGCGACCCGCAGATCGACCTCTTTGGCGTTTTTGCCGGGTGGTGGCGCATCCGAGTAGTGGGTGATGCCATTGCCATCGACCCAGGAGTAGACCTTGGCCGCGTCCGCACCAAATGAGGTCAGCAACAGGAGGCTGAGCACCCCTATGCCATGTTTGTTGTTCATCCATCTCTCCTTGACGGTATTTTGCTTAATCCTATCAGAGAAAAAACCCGCCAGATGGCGGGTTTTGTCACGATTAAGCAAGCTGACCAGATTTAAACGGCCAGTCTGCTGAGCCTTAGACGGAGTAGTACAGTTCGAACTCCAGCGGGTGCGGAGTCATGCGCACACGGTCAACATCCTGCTGTTTCAGTTCCAGATAGGAGTTGATGAAGTCATCGCTGAACACGCCGCCACGGGTCAGGAACTCGCGGTCAGCATCCAGAGCGGCCAGGGCTTCGTCCAGAGAACCGGCAACAGTCGGCACTTCTGCGGCTTCTTCCGGCGGCAGGTCGTACAAGTTCTTGTCCATGGCATCGCCCGGATGGATCTTGTTGATGATACCGTCCAGACCGGCCATCAGCTGGGCAGCGAAGGCCAGGTACGGGTTGGCAGCCGGATCCGGGAAGCGCACTTCGATACGACGGGCTTTCGGGCTCGGCACTACCGGGATACGGATGGAGGCAGAGCGGTTGCGGGCAGAGTAAGCCAGCATGACCGGTGCTTCATAACCCGGAACCAGACGCTTGTAGGAGTTGGTGGTCGGGTTGGCGAAGGCGTTGATGGCCTTGGCGTGCTTGATGATACCGCCGATGTAGTGCAGCGCCATCTCGGACAGACCGCCGTACAGGTCACCAGCGAACAGGTTGACGCCGTTCTTGGCCAGAGACTGGTGGCAGTGCATGCCGGAGCCGTTGTCACCGAACATGGGTTTCGGCATGAAGGTAACAGTCTTGTTGTAGGCGTGGGCCACGTTGTGGATCACGTACTTCAGTACCTGTACTTCATCAGCTTTCAGCGTAAGAGTGTTGAAGCGGGTAGCGATCTCGTTCTGACCGGCAGTGGCCACTTCGTGGTGGTGAGCTTCAACGACCTGGCCCATCTCTTCCAGCACCAGACACATGGCGGCACGGATATCCTGGGAGGAGTCGACCGGTGCAACCGGGAAGTAACCGCCTTTCACGAACGGACGGTGACCCTTGTTGCCATGCTCATAGGCAGTGCCGGAGTTCCATGCGGCTTCTTCAGATTCGATTTTCACGAAGCTGTGGCCCATGGTGTTGGAGAAGGTGATGTTGTCGAACATGAAGAATTCCGGCTCCGGCCCGAACAGCACGGTGTCAGCGATGCCGCTGGACTTCAGGAAATCTTCTGCACGCTTGGCGATGGAGCGCGGATCGCGGTCGTAGCCCTGCATGGTGGCAGGCTCCAGTACGTCACAAACGATGTTCAGGGTGGTCTCTTCGGTGAACGGGTCCAGCTTGGCGGAGGCTGCGTCCGGCATCAGTACCATGTCGGATTCGTTGATGCCCTTCCAGCCGCCGATGGAGGAACCATCGAACATCTTGCCGTCTTCGAAGAAATCTTCATCAACCTGGTGAGCAGGGATGGATACATGCTGCTCTTTACCCTTGGTGTCGGTAAAGCGCAGATCAACAAACTTGACTTCGTGTTCCTGGATCAGGGCCAAAACGTTCTGGGCTGACATGCTAAGTAACCTCCGGTGTTAAAACTCTCTGGGTGAATGCGTCGTCGTATTCACATAAGCCAGTATCGTGCCAAGTTTGTGACAGCTTGATTTCAGGGCAATCTCGCTGAAGAGGCTCCCCAAAATCAGGCGATCTCGACTCGCGTTGCATCAATTTAGTGCGATGGTGGATCGTTTTGGTGCACTGTAATGGTGCGCGAAATACGGTCACTGCCCATCTAAGCAGGGTTTGTCAGAGAGGTCTATGATCCAGATCTGTTGTTATGCGCGAATGTACTGCAATTCTGCTAGGCAGATCACAAAGGCAAGAGTACAATTAGCGCCCAATTTTACCCGGTGATTGAGGCGAGAATGTTAGAGAATTTACGCAATATTGCGATTATTGCGCACGTTGACCACGGCAAAACGACTCTGGTTGATAAGCTGCTGCAGCAGTCCGGCACCCTGGACCGCTCCACGGAAGGCCAGGAACGGATCATGGACTCCAATGATCTGGAACGGGAACGTGGCATCACCATTCTCGCCAAGAACACTGCGATCCGCTGGAATGACTACCGCATCAACATCGTTGATACCCCGGGTCACGCCGACTTCGGTGGTGAAGTAGAGCGCGTACTGTCCATGGTTGACTCCGTGCTGCTGCTGGTTGACGCCGTAGACGGCCCGATGCCGCAAACCCGTTTCGTGACCCAGAAAGCGTTCGCTCAGGGTCTGAAGCCGATCGTGGTCATCAACAAGGTTGACCGTCCGGGTGCTCGTCCTGACTGGGTAATGGATCAGGTATTCGACCTGTTCGACAACCTGGGCGCGACTGATGAACAGCTGGATTTCAAAGTTGTTTACGCCTCTGCACTGAACGGTTGGGCCACCATGGATCAGGACGTCGAGTCCGAGAACATGGAACCGCTGTTCCAGGCTATCGTTGACAACGTTGAAGCGCCGAAGGCTGATGCCGAAGGTGGTTTCCAGATGCAGATCTCCCAGCTGGACTACAACTCCTACGTGGGCGTTATCGGTATCGGCCGTATCACCCGTGGTCGCGTCAAGACCAACCAGCAAGTCACCATCGTTGGTGCCGACGGCAAGACCCGTAACGGTAAAGTCGGTCAGGTGCTGGGTTACCTGGGTCTGTCCCGTACTGAAGTTACCGACGCGCAAGCGGGTGACATCATCGCTATCACCGGTCTGGGCGAGCTGAAAATCTCCGACACCATCTGTGACAACGGTGCCGTTGAAGCCCTGCCGCCGCTCTCCGTTGACGAGCCGACCGTGAACATGACCTTCCAGGTCAACACCTCACCGTTCGCCGGTAAAGAAGGCAAGTTCGTGACCTCCCGTAACATTCTGGAGCGTCTGAACCAGGAGCTGGTCCACAACGTGGCCCTGCGCGTGGAAGAGACTGATGATCCGGACAAGTTCCGTGTATCCGGTCGTGGTGAACTGCACCTCTCCATCCTGATCGAAAACATGCGTCGCGAAGGTTACGAACTGGCAGTGTCCCGTCCGGAAGTAATCCTGCGTACCGTTGATGGCGTTCTGCAAGAACCGTTCGAAACCGTCACTGTGGACGTTGAAGAAGCGCACCAGGGTTCCGTGATGGAGCAACTGGGTCTGCGTAAAGGCGAAATGACCAACATGACCCCGGATGGCAAGGGTCGTGTCCGTCTGGACTTCATGATCCCGAGCCGTGGTTTGATCGGCTTCCAGACCGAGTTCATGACCATGACCTCCGGTACCGGTCTGCTGTACCACACCTTCGACCACTACGGTCCGCACAAGGGTGGCAGCATCGGCGAGCGTCAGAATGGCGTACTGATCTCCAACGCTACCGGTAAAGCACTGACTTACGCCCTGTTCGGTCTGCAAGACCGTGGTCGTCTGTTCATCGGTCACGCGACCGAAGTGTACGAAGGCCAGGTGATCGGTATTCACTCCCGTTCCAACGACCTGACTGTTAACTGCCTGAAAGGCAAACAGCTGACCAACATGCGTGCCTCCGGTACCGACGAAGCTCAAGTACTGACTCCGCCGATCCGCATGACTCTGGAACAGGCTCTCGAGTTCATCGATAACGACGAACTGGTAGAAGTGACTCCGAAAAACATCCGTATCCGCAAGAAATTGCTGACCGAGCTGGATCGCAAGCGCTCTGGCCGTGGTTAATGCCATGTGCTGAGTCTCGGCAGCCCTTGCGGCCGCTGACGGTTCACTGATAAACGGATCCAAACCTCTGGTTTGGGTCCGTTTTTTTATGCTTGTGATCCGCTCTGGCCATCCTGATGAGCCCGTTCAGGCCATCAGCAATGGATGATGAGTGGGCTGATAAGCGGCGAACGAAAGTCGTGGGGGTGGGTGAGATAAAAAAGCCGCAGCGGATGAACGCTGCGGCTTTTTGCTGGCTTGCAGTAAGGGGTTACTGGCGCCAGAAGGAGGGGAAGAAGAGCACGGCGACCGTCAGGATCTCCAGTCGTCCCAGCAGCATGCCGAATGACAAAAGCCATTTGGCCGATTCCGGCAGGCTGGCAAAGTTGGTGCTGGGGCCGACCACCGGGCCCATGCCCGGGCCGACGTTGGCGACAGCGGTGATGGAGCTGGATATGGCCGTCAGAGGGTCAAGCCCGATGGCGCCCAACAGTGCAGCTATCACCAGAATGATGGCGAAGTAGGCCAGTACGAAGGAGATCATCGAGCGGATGATGGCGTCATTGACCGTCCGGCCGTTGTACTTCTGGGGGAAGACGGCAGAGGGGTGCATCAGCTGGCGCATCTGCTTTCTGAACAGGGCAAACGCCACCTGTACCCGGAAGATCTTGAGGCCGCCCGCAGTGGAGCCGGAGCAGGCCCCAAGAGCCAGCAGCACGATGAAGACGATGCTGGCGAGCGGCCCCCAGGTGCCGAAGTCACCAAGGCCGTAGCCGGTGGTGGTGAGCACCGAGACGATGTTGAAGCAGCTGATGCGCAGGGCATCCCAGAAGCCGAACAGGTCTCTCTCCCACAGATAGAAGGTCATGATGACGGTGACCCACACCACCAGCCAGAAGAAGCCGCGCACCTGGGCATCCTTGAACAGGCTGTTGTCCCTGTGGTTGAGGCTCTGCACATAGAGCAGGAAGGGCAGGCCGCCGAGGAACATGAACAGGGTGCCAATCCAGTGGGCCGAGTTGGAGAAGTGGGACATGGATTGATCGGAGGTGGAGTAGCCGCCGGTACTGAGAGTGGTCATGGCGTGGTTGATCGCCTCGAACATGTTCATGCCGCTGGCCCAGTAGGCCATGAAGCAGAGCATGGAGAGCACCAGATAGACCACGACGATGTTGTTGGCCACCGTCTTGGCACGCGGGGCGCTTTTGTCTGACCAGTCAGAGCTCTCGGTCTGGAACAGCTTCATGCCGCCGACGTTGAGGTAGGGCAGCACGGCAACCGCCATCACGATAAAGCCGACCCCGCCCAGCCACTGCAGGATGGAACGCCACAACAGGATGCTGTGGGCCATGTTGTCGAGGCCGGAGAGCACGGTGGAGCCCGTGGTGGTCACCCCCGACATGGTCTCGAAATAGGCATCGGTGAAGTTGATGTGGGTGATGAAGACAAAGGGCAGGGCGCCGAAGATGCAGGCCACCACCCAGACCGAGGTGGTGAGCAGGAACATCTCCCGCACCCCCAGATGAAACTCCGCCTTGCGACCGTAGTGGAGGCAGAGCAGGGCAGCGCCGTGGGTGATCAGCACGGACTTGAGAAACTCGACAAATCCCTCTGACCCGGTGAGCAGTGCCAGCAAGGTGGGCAGCCACATGAAGAGCGCCAGCTTGGAGAGCACCAGCCCGAGGGTGAAGATAATGGGACGCAGCTTGATCATGTTCGATAACCTGGTCGTTGATTAACAAAAGACCCGGACCATCCCCTTGGGGGAGCTGAGCCGGGTCTGGTTTGACAGCCTGTGCGCATGAAGACGTTACAGGAAGAAGGGGCTTGGCTGGAATAGCCGCTCCACTTCCGGGATGTACTTCTTGTCCACCAGGAACATGACCACGTGGTCATCCTGCTGGATCTTGGTGCGATCGTGGGCGATCAGCACCTCATCCCCGCGCACTACGGCACCGATAGTGGTGCCCGGCGGCAGCTTGAGCTCGCCCACCGTCTTGCCGACCACCTTGGAGGTGTTCTCGTCACCGTGGGCAATCGCCTCGATCGCCTCGGCCGCGCCGCGGCGCAGACTGTACACGTTGGCGATATCGGCTCGGCGCACATGGGTCAACAGGGCCGAGATGGTGGCTTGCTGGGGCGAGATGGCGATATCGATAGAGCCACCTTGCACCAGATCGACATAGGCGCCGCGCTGGATCAGCACCATGGTCTTCTTGGCGCCCATCTTCTTGGCGAGCAGCGCCGACATGATGTTGGCCTCATCCTCGTTAGTCACGGCGATGAAGACGTCGATCTGGTCGATGTGCTCCTCGGCCAGCAGCTCCTGATCCGCCGCATCGCCGCAGAAGACGATGGTGTTCTCCAGCAGTTCGGAGAGCTGCTCAGCCCGCTTCTGGTTGCGCTCAATGAGCTTGACGCTGTAGCGCTTCTCCAGCTGGCGGGCGAGACCGGCGCCGATGTTGCCACCACCGACGATCATGATGCGGCGGTAGGGGCTCTCTAGGCGCTGCAGCTCCGACATCACGGCGCGGATATGGCCCGCGGCGGCGACGAAGAAGACCTCGTCATCCGCTTCGATGATGGTGGTGCCTTGCGGACGGATCGGGCGGCCCTGACGGAAGATGGCCGCTACCCGGGTCTCGATGTTGGGCATGTGCTCGCGCAGGGTGGAGAGGGCGTTGCCCACCAGCGGGCCACCGTAGTAGGCCTTGACCGCTACCAAACCGACGCGTCCACCTGCAAAATCAACCACTTGCAGGGCTCCCGGATATTCGATCAGGCGACGCACATAGTCGGTCACCAGCTGCTCCGGCGCGATCAGGTGATCAACCGGTACCGATTCTGGCAGAAACAGGCGATCCCGCTCGGTCAGATAGGCTGGCGAGCGGATCCGTGCCACCTTATTCGGGGTGTTGAACAGGGAGTAGGCCACCTGACAGGCGATCATGTTGGTCTCGTCACTGTTGGTGACGGCGACCAGCATGTCGGCATCCTGAGCACCCGCTTCGCGCAGCACCTTGGGGTGAGCGCCGTGACCGTTGACCACCCGCAGGTCAAACTTGTCCTGCAGTTCGCGCAGGCGCTCACTGTCGGTATCGACGATGGTGATGTCATTGTTCTCTCCGGCCAGGTTCTCGGCCAGAGTGCCGCCGACCTGGCCGGCTCCCAAAATGATGATTTTCATAGGGAACGTCTACTCACGTTGAGGCAGTAAAGGGGCATTTCGCCTGCATGGCGATTGCCCCGGAAGAAGCATGTCAGCGTCACAGCTTGACCAGCTTGGCGTAGTAGAAGCCATCCATCTCGGCTTCACCCGGCAGGAACTGGCGACCCGGGTAGTCCGGGGTGTCCTGTTCGTGCAACGGTACCAATTTGGCATCTTTGGTCGCGGCAAGGAATGCACGGATCTGTTCGCGGTTCTCTTCCGGCAGGACGGAGCAGGTGGCGTAGAGCAGGGTGCCGCCGCTTTTCAGCTTGCCCCAGAGGGCGTTCAGAATACGGCGCTGCAGCTCGGCCAGCTCGCGGATGTCCTGATCACGGCGCAGCCACTTGATGTCTGGGTGGCGGCGGATGACGCCGGTGGCGGAGCAGGGAGCATCCAGCAGGATGCGGTCGAACTGACCCTCCGGCCACCACTGTTCCGGTGCCGCCGCATCGCCATGGATCACCTTGGCGGTGAGGCCGATACGGTCCAGGTTCTCCTGCACCCGCTTGAGGCGGTTTTCGTCGGCATCGAGGGCCACCACGCCAGCCAGCTTGGGTTGACGCTCCAGCAGGTGGGCGGTCTTGCCGCCGGGGGCGGCGCAGGCATCCAGCACCCACTCACCCGGTTGCGGGTCGAGCAGGGCGGCAGCCTGCTGTGCTGCGCCATCCTGTACCGAGCAGTCGCCGACCTCGAAGCCGGGCAGCTTGGTCACATCGCAGGGACGCTCCAGCAGGATGCAATCCTCGCCCTCTTCACCGGCCACGGCATTGATGCCGGCTTCGGCCATGCGGGCCAGCATCTGCTCGCGGCTCTGGCGCTGGCTGTTGTTGCGGATCCACATGGGGGGGCGCTGGTTGTTCGCCTCCATGATGAATTCCCACTCATCGTGATAGGCCTGACGCAGGCGCTTGGTGAGCCACTCCGGATGACCGAGGCGAATGCTGGGAACACGGTCGATACGCAGCAGAATGACTTCGGCGCTGCGCTGGAAGTTGCGCAGCACGCCGTTGATGAGGCCACGCAGGGAGGTGCCCTTGAGCAGTTTGACGGCGTTGACGGTCTCGGCCACCGCGGCGTGAGCCGGAATGCGGGTGTAGATGAGCTGGTAGAGGCCGACCAGGATGAGGTAGTGGAAGATGCGGCTCTTGTTCTTGAGCGGCTTGTCCATCATCTCGCCGACCGCCGCATCGAGGCGGGGCAGCCAGCGCAGGGTACCGTAGCAGAGTTCTTGCAGGAGGGCGCGATCGCGGGGCGCAACCTTCTCCTGGGCAGCAGGCAGAACGGCGGAGAGGGACTGGCCCTGATCCAGCACCTGTTGAATAACGAGAGCAGCCTGTGCGCGTGTTTTCATAGTGTTACCTTAGATGCGCAAGTCGGGGCCTGGGCCCCGCTTGTGTCAATTCAATCCAGTTCAATTCAATTGCGTGCCGGGTTCAAACCAGTCGCGGCGAGAGTTGAGCAGGTCCGTCACAGACATCGCCTTCTTGCCGGGCGGCTGCAGGGTCAGCAGGCGCAGTACCCCTTTGCCGGTGGCGATATCGATCCCCTGCTTGTCAGCCTTGAGCAGGGTTCCGGCGCGCTGGCCATGGTCGCTGTCGATGACGGCGGCTTGCCATACCTTGATGGTCTGGTCAGCCACTTCGAACCAGCTGATGGGCCAGGGATTGAAGGCGCGGATGCAGCGCTCGATGGCTGCGGCGTCCATCGACCAGTCGATGCGGGCCTCTTCCTTGGAGAGCTTCTCGGCGTAGTTGGCCAGCGCATCGTCCTGCACTTCGGCCGCGGTGTCGCCGGCGGCCATGGCGTCGATGGTGTCGACCAGCGCCTGCGGGCCCAGCTCGGCCAGTTTGTCATAGAGGCTGGCGGAGGTCTCGTCGGCGGCGATGGGGCAGGTCATTTTGCGGATCATGGCGCCGGTATCCAGTCCCACATCCATCTGCATGATGGTGACGCCGGTTTCGGCATCGCCCGCCCAGATGGAGCGCTGGATCGGTGCGGCACCGCGCCAGCGTGGCAGCAGGGAGCCATGGACGTTGATGCAGCCCAGACGCGGGGTATCGAGTACCGCTTTGGGCAGGATCAGGCCATAGGCCACCACCACCATCAGGTCGGCGCCAAGGGCGGCCAGCTCGGCCTGTGCCTCTTCCTTGCGCAGAGAGGCAGGTTGGTAAACCGGCAGGTTGTGGGCCAGTGCCAGCTCTTTGACCGGGCTGGCGGTGAGCTTCTGACCACGGCCAGCAGGCTTATCAGGCTGGGTATAAACGGCAACGACCTCGTGGTCGGAAGACAACAACGCCGCCAGGTGACGGGCGGCGAAGTCGGGAGTACCGGCAAAAATCAGTTTCAGCTTATTCAATGGGGCAGATCCTCAGAGGACTTTGCGATCTTCACGGGCCATCTTTTCCAGCTTCTGGCGAATGCGCTGGCGCTTGAGCGGGGACAAGTAATCCACAAACAGCTTGCCGACCAGATGATCCATCTCATGCTGGATACAGATGGCGAGCAGATCATCGGCTTCCAGCTCGAACGGCTTGCCGTGGCGATCCAGGGCGCGGATCTTGATCTGTTCGGCGCGAGGCACCAGAGCACGGCTGCCGGGCACGGAGAGGCAACCCTCTTCGATACCGGTGCTGCCGCACTGCTCGATGACCTCCGGATTGATCAATACCAGAGGATCTTCACGGTTTTCAGAGACATCGATCACTATGATGCGCTGGTGAATGTCGACCTGAGTCGCGGCCAGGCCAATGCCTTCCTCCGCGTACATGGTTTCGAACATATCATCTACAATCTGTTGTAACTCGGGTGTAAAGGTCTCGACAGGGGCTGCAACGGTGCGCAGGCGCTCATCGGGAAAACGCAATACATCTAGAATGGCCATAGTTTTTTCTTTAGTTTCGTATAAATGCAGTCAATATTGGCGTAATTCTAGTCATTTACGCCGACAAAAAACAGCAACACTTTGCGTACAGAAGTAACAGGGAGTGTTATGTATCTGAAGCAAACCATCCTCGCCTGCCTGCTGGTGACCGTGAGTCAGGCAGCAGTGGCCGATCAGCTGAGGCTGAAAGCGGGTTACCCCGAAAGTTATGTAGTGCAAAAAGGCGACACCCTGTGGGATATCTCCGGCAAGTATCTTTCCGAACCCTGGCTCTGGCCCCGTCTCTGGAACATCAATCCGCAGATTGCCAATCCTCACTGGATCTACCCCGGTGATGTACTGCATCTGAGCTGGGTCAATGGTGAACCCCGGCTCGGCAAGGCGATGCAGGGTGGCAAGCAAGTCATCCGTCTCGGCCCGAAAACCCGTTACGAGAACAAGGCCAACCCCATTCCGACCCTGCCTATCAGCGAGATCGGCCCCTTCCTGCAAACCGACCATATTCTGGCTGACAGCCAGCAGCAGAAAACCTTGCCCTATCTGCTGGGGTCGGATCAGAAACATATCGGCATGCTGGAGGGGGACACCCTCTATGTGCAGGGCTCCCTGACGCCGGGGCAGGTTTATGGCATTTATCACCCCGGAGTGGTCTACAAGGATCGCGAAACTGGTGAACTGCTGGGCCAGGAGGCGATCTTTGCCGGTGTGGTGCGGGCCGTTGCGCGTCTTGATGGCGATCGGACCGAGGTGATGCTGACTCATAACCAGCGCGAAGTGCTGCAGGGCGACAAGGTGATGCCGCTGCCCGCTCAGGAGAACATACCCGCCGTATTCACACCGAAAGCGGCACCTGCCATCACGCCGGGCTATATCATCGATTTGCCGAACAAGACCCGGGGCGGTGGCAAGTTTGATGTGGTGCTGATCAACCGGGGTGGCCGCGATCAACTGGTCGCCGGGGATGTACTGGATGTCAGACGGCCCGGTGCTGCCCTGGTCACCAAGAGTGGCGATGTACAGTACAAGGAGCTCTCGTCGGTTTTTAACCGGGTGTTTTACAGCAGTAACAAGAAGGCACCACTGCCCTCTGAAGCGATTGCCCGTGTCATGTTGTTCAAGGTGTATGACAAGCTCAGTTACGGTCTCATCATGCAGAGTAACGACATGGTGAGTGCGGGCTATCAGGTCACTCACTTCTGACGTGAACTACCCCGCCGCGCGTCTGGCGCTTTGGCTAACTCTCGATGCGGTCACCGGTATTGGTCCGGTGACCGCTGCACGTCTGTTGGAGCGGGCCGGGGGAAGTATTGAGGCCCTGTTCCAGAGCGATGAAGCGCAATTGCATGGTATGGGGTTGTCGTCAGAGCAGATCAAACAACTGCGCTGGCCTTCGCCGGTGGTTGAGCAGAGCCTGGCTTGGGCCGCTTTGCCTGACAATCTCCTTATTCCGCAAGATCACCCGGTTTATCCACCCTTGTTACGGGAAATTCCCGCGGCCCCCCTTTTGCTCTACTGTCGTGGAGATCTTGCTGCGCTGTCGCTACCCCAGCTGGCAATGGTGGGGACACGCCATCCTACCTATGCAGGCAAAGATAATGCCTCCCGCCTTTGTAGCGAGCTGGTTGGATGCGGGTTAGCGATCACCTCGGGCCTTGCGCTCGGTATCGATGGTGTTTGCCATCAGCAAACGCTGGCTTGTGGCGGTATCACCCTTGCCGTGTTGGGTTCCGGGCTGGATTGCCTCTACCCCAAACGCCATCAGGGGCTGGCAGGTCAGATTCTGGAGAGCGGTGGTTTGCTTATCTCCGAGCTGGCGCCGGATAAAGGACCGCTGGCTGAACATTTTCCTCGTCGCAACCGTATTATCAGTGGTCTGTCGCTGGGAGCTCTGGTGGTGGAGGCGACCGAGCAGAGCGGTTCGCTGATCACCGCTCGCTATGCGCTTGAACAGGGGCGTGAACTGTTTGCGGTACCCGGTGCTCCGCAAAATGCCCAGGCGATAGGGTGCAACAGATTAATTCAGCAGGGAGCCAAACTTGTGCTGAGTGCGGCCGATATAGTGGAAGAGCTGCCAGAGTGGGTCGCACGGCCAGATCCGTCGGTTACATCATCTGAGCAACCGCATAATAGCGAATTGCCTTATGCCGATTTGTTGGATAACGTAGATTATGAGACCACGAGCGTGGATACCGTTGCCGAGCGGGCCCAGCTTCCTGTCGAAGTGGTATTGGGCAGGTTGGTAGAGCTGGAGCTGGCCGGTGCAGTGATGGCGGTAGCCGGTGGATACGTCAGAGCGAGGAGGGCGAATCATGTTTGATGTATTGATGTACCTTTTCGAGACCTACATCCACAGCGATGCAGATGTGATGGTCGAGCAGGATGAGCTCACCGACGAGTTGAGCCGGGCCGGTTTCGATAAAGAAGAGATCGACAAGGCGCTCGACTGGCTGGAGCGGCTGGCCAATCTGCACGATAGCGAGCGGGAGGTCTATGTCACCGCCAGCGCGCAAGGCTCGATGCGTATCTACGCTCCGCAAGAGCTGGCACGCCTCAGCACCGAGTGCCGCGGCTTCCTGCTCTTTCTGGAACAGGCCCAGGTGCTGAATGCCGAAACCCGCGAGATCTGTATCGAGCGCCTGCTCGAGCTGGACAAGCCGGATATCGAGCTGGATGACCTGAAGTGGGTCGTCATGATGGTGCTGTTCAACGTACCGGGCAGTGAAAATGCCTACCAGCAGATGGAAGAGCTGGTGTTTGATGAGTCAGACGGCGTCATTCACTGACAGTCCGGTGCCGCGCTGGTAGAATTCAGGCCATCTGGATTTCAAGGCGCGGCCCATGTCAAAAATCGATCATCACCTCTTTTCAGCCCACGAACATGCCTTCGAGCGCGAGCCGTGCCCGCAGTGCGGGGCCGAGCTGGTGATCCGCCAGGGCAAACATGGCCCATTTCTTGGCTGTTCTGCCTATCCTGCCTGTGATTACATACGCTCCCTGACGCCATCCGGCCGCGACATCGAAAAGGTGCTCGAAGGCTCTGCTTGTCCCGATTGCGGAGAGCCGCTGGCGATCAAGAAGGGGCGTTACGGTCTCTTTGTCGGTTGTACCCAGTATCCGGCCTGCCAGCATATCGAATCCCTGCAGGAGAGCGACGATACCCAGATCCTCTGCCCCGAGTGCGGCAAGGGTCATCTGGTGAGCCGTACCTCCCGCTACGGCAAGCAGTTTTACTCCTGTGATGGCTATCCACACTGCAAATATGTGGTGAACGACAAACCGATCCCCATGCCCTGCCCCGCGTGTGGCTGGGGCATCATGGTAGAGAAAAGAGTGAGGGGAACTCTGCGTTGGGTCTGTCCGCAAAAGAAATGCGGCCACCAAAGTGAGCAGGTATAATCCCGCCGCCGCAACCGGATTGAAACGTTTTCGGTGAACTTCAACCCCCCACTTGGAGTAAGGAAATTCCCACCATGAATAAACCCTTTGTTGCCGTATTGATGGGCTCTGATTCTGATTTCCCCGTGATGCAGACCACCCTCGAGGTGCTCAAGTCATTTGATATCGCAGTGGAAGTCAAAGTCACCTCCGCGCACCGCACGCCGGCTGCGAC
Source organism: Aeromonas sp. FDAARGOS 1419 (assembly GCF_019047045.1). NCBI lineage: Bacteria > Pseudomonadati > Pseudomonadota > Gammaproteobacteria > Aeromonadales > Aeromonadaceae > Aeromonas > Aeromonas sp. FDAARGOS 1419. The sequence goes on along the minus strand of NZ_CP077209.1, from coordinate 3,239,249 downwards.
CCATCAGTATGTGACCGATGCCGAGGCCCGTGGCTGCAAGGTCTTTATCTGTGCTGCCGGTCTGGCTGCGCACCTGGCGGGTGCCGTTGCCGGCATCACGACTCGTCCCGTGATCGGGGTGCCCATCGATGGTGGCCCGCTCAAGGGGCTGGATGCGCTACTCTCCACCGTGCAGATGCCGGGTGGTGTACCGGTAGCGACCGTGGCGATCGGCAAAGCCGGTGCCAAGAACGCAGGTTATCTGGCAGCCCAGATGCTGGCAGTAGCCGATGATGAACTGGCGGCCAAGGTTCGGGCCGAACGCCAGAAGAATGCCGAAGAGGTGATGGCCAAGGATGCCGCCCTGCAGGCTCAACTCAAGTAAGTGAATAGGTGGCGATCCGGATGTGTCGTATTTTTCCTGTGCAACAGCAACACGTTACTTTGCCATGGTCGCCGCCATACGGATTCAACTTGCTACTAAGTGACGAGGCGGCAGCGTGGCTGCCGCATTTTTCCTATGCCAAATGAATTTGAACAGGCAGTTGCCGCCCTCCAACAGGAAGGGGTGATTGCTTATGCGACCGAGGCCGTGTTTGGTCTGGGTTGTGATCCCGACTCCGAAGTTGCGGTGCAGCGACTGCTGGCCATCAAACAGCGTCCGGTGGAGAAGGGGTTGATCCTGATTGCTGCCGACGTGGCGCAATTGCAGGATTACATCGATCTGAGCCAACTTAGTGGTGAACAACTGGCTCGGGTTGAAGCCAGCTGGCCCGGCCCCTTTACCTGGATCATGCCTGCCCGTGCAACGACGCCGGCCTGGCTGACCGGGCAGTTCGAGACCCTCGCGGTACGCGTGACGGCTCATCCTCAGGTGCAGGCGTTGTGTCGCGCCTTTGGCAAGCCGCTGGTTTCTACCAGCGCCAACCTGACCGGTGAGGAGCCTGCCCGTCGAGTGGCCGATATTGGTGAGCGGCTGGCAAGCAAGTTGGCCTATATCCTGCCCGGTGAAGTGGGTGGTCAAGCTAACCCCTCCGAGATCAAGGACGCCCGAACCGGCGCCATTATCCGCCCCTCCTGAGCTGGCGGATACGTCATGATTTGCTATCAATCTGCTGAGTGGTGAGCTCACCGGATTGATTTAACTATAAAAATGGACAGGGCGTTCACGATCCTGCCTGACTGGAGACAAGATGAGCAAACCGGATGTGGCCCAGGTCAAGGCCTTCCTGTTGCAGTTGCAGGACGAGATCTGCCGTGGTCTGGAGCAGGCCGATGGCAGTGGACACTTTGTGGAAGATGCCTGGAGCCGTGAAGGCGGTGGCGGTGGTCGCACCCGTGTGCTGCGCCACGGCGCGGTGATCGAGCAGGGGGGCGTCAACTTCTCCCATGTCTATGGCGATGCCATGCCTGCCTCTGCTACAGCCCATCGGCCAGAGTTGGCTGGTCGCAAGTTCGAGGCGATGGGCGTGTCGCTGGTGATCCATCCGCACAACCCCTATGTGCCGACCAGCCACGCCAACGTCCGTTTCTTCATCGCCGAGAAGGAAGGCGAAGAGCCCATTTGGTGGTTTGGCGGTGGCTTCGATTTGACGCCCTTCTATCCGTTTGCCGAGGATGTGCAGCTCTGGCATCAGGTCTCCCGTGATCTCTGCCAGCCGTTCGGTGATGAGATCTACCCCGAGTTCAAATCCTGGTGCGATCGCTACTTCTTCCTCAAGCACCGCAACGAGACGCGGGGGGTGGGCGGCCTCTTCTTCGACGATCTGAATCGCTGGCCTTTTGCCGACTGCTTTGCCTTTATGCAGGCGGTAGGTCGAGGATATCTCGATGCCTACCTGCCGATCATCGAGCGACGCAAGGCGCTGCCCTATGGCGAGCGGGAGCGGGAGTTCCAGCTCTATCGTCGCGGTCGTTATGTGGAGTTCAATCTGGTGTATGACCGGGGCACCCTGTTCGGGTTGCAGACCGGCGGACGTACCGAGTCGATCCTGATGTCGATGCCACCGCTGGCACGTTGGGAGTATGACTGGCAGCCGGAGGCGGGCACTCCTGAAGCCTTGCTCTACACCGATTACCTCACGCCGCGAGAATGGCTGTGACCCGAGGGACCATGATGGTCCCTTTTTACTGGCCGTTATTCGGCTTGTTCCCGAGTGCGAAAACCCGTTAAATCGGAATATTGCCCTCTGATGGAACTCTTTGATGGATCGTTATCTGGTTTTTGGCCACCCGGTGCGCCACAGCAAGTCCCCCTTTATTCACACCCTGTTTGCCAGACAAACCCAGCAAGAGCTGGAGTATGGGCTGGCTGAACCCGCCGTCGACGAGTTTGCCCAAACTCTGCGTGCTTTCTTTGCCCAAGGGGGCAAGGGGTGCAATGTCACCGTTCCCTTCAAGGAGCAAGCATTCACTTTGGTCGATCGCTTGAGCCCGAGGGCCAAGCGGGCGGGCGCGGTCAATACTATCAAGCTGACCGATGATGGCGTGTTGCTGGGGGATAATACCGATGGTGCCGGATTGGTCGCCGATCTCAAGTCCCATGGTGTGACGCTGGCGGATAGCCGGATCCTGCTGCTGGGTGCCGGTGGCGCGGCTCGTGGTGCATTGGCGCCGCTGCTGGCTGAGTTGCCGAGCGAGCTGGTGATCGCCAACCGCACCCACACAAAAGCGCAACAGTTGGCTGCCGAATTCCACGATCTGGGGCCTGTGACTGCCCAGACCTATGAGCAGTTGGCAGGGCCATTCGATCTCGTCATCAACTCTACCTCCGCCAGCCTGCAAGGGGAGCTGCCGCCGTTGGCCCCTGCCCTGATCCACACTGATATTGCCATCTACGACATGATGTATGGCGCCTCGGATACGGCGTTTATCAGTTGGGCCAAGCAGCATGGGGCCCGTCAAACTATGGATGGACTCGGCATGCTGGTGGAACAGGCCGCCGAAGCGTTTACCGTGTGGCGCGGAATTCGTCCCGGGACTAAACAGGTATTGAGAGAGTTGAAGCGTAACTTGGGGGTGATATGAACCAGGGTATTCTGTTTCCCGACCTGATGGAGTGGCAGGCTGACGAACAGCGGGTGCGTTTTCCTGCCCAGCAGATGGGGGCGCTGATAGATTGTTACATCAGCCAGCGGCGACTGGAGAGAATGACCGGTCTGGCGCTGACGAGGGAGGATGACATCGTCAGAGCCTTCGAAAGTGTACGTTTTGATATTGAAGATATGGCTGAAAAACTCATTGAAGAACAAGAGTTTGCTGAAGATGGCGCTATCTACCTCTGATTTTTCAAAGTTTTTTTGTTTTGTAGCGGAACTACTTTGAAATGGCGCTGACTAACTAGATAGTTGAGGAAGTGCTAGCTAGTCACCTTTATAACTCCCCGGTATTCGTACTGGGGATTTTTTTATCTGCATGAAAGCAAAGGGTTTTTTCTTAATCTGTAAGTTGTGAAACTAAATTACATAAATTACTTTCACTTTCTGCTGCTTTGCTGTACAGTTGTCTGCGTAGGGTACAGAGGTAAGATGTTCTATCTTTCAGACCTTTTATTTCACGTAATTGAATGTGGCTGAATAGCTGCCCCGATGAGGTTCTCGTCGGGGTGTTTTTTTATGCGCATCATTTAGAGTAAATGCTTTAAATTGGCGATGCATTTGATAGAATGAGGCTGCTTCTTGAGGAATACCTGTCGTCTGGTACTCAAGATTCAGCTTCTTCCCAATTTTTTGAACTTATTATTTCAGGCTGGATGGCATCACTGTCGTCCGGCCTCATTTTTATCCCTTTCGGTTAGAACTTGTAATTAAATTTCATTTTTGTCTCTTTTTGTAATTCTTGTTCGTTTTGAAAGAACGAATTTGAAAACGCTATCAACGCCTACTTAAGTTAATTATTTTTGTGAATTAACTGCCTATCTATATGAACTTTAAGCAGTATTGGATATAGCAGGGGAGGCGAATGCGGGGTATTTGTCGTGAGGCAGGTGAAAGCGGCAATCTGAAACCCTTTCAATCAGCGGAGGAGTGCTCCGCCAATTGCAAGGAGAGCGAGGAGTTGATTACTCCTCGGCAGGTTGCTGTTCATCAGCGTCCAGCAGGTCGGTATCGTCACCACTGACGTACCATTCGGTCAGGGTTTGCGCCAGCTTCTCCACACCGATATTGGTGAGGGAGGAGAACGCTTCGACCTGGATCTGGGAACCGAGGTTGGCAACGGCCTGGCGCACCTTGATTACCTGGTTGTTGCGCGGGCCGGGGCTCAATTTGTCAGCCTTGGTCAGCAGCAGCATGACGGGCAACTGACGGTGCGAGCTCCACTCCAGCATGTTCATGTCGGTATCTTTGAGCGGGTGGCGGATGTCCATCAGGATCACCAAACCTTTCAATGACTCACGGCGCTGCAGATACTCTGCCAGTGATTTTTGCCACTTGAGCTTCATTTCCAGCGGAACTTGCGCATAACCATAACCCGGCAAGTCGACCAGACGCTTGCCCGGTTCCAGCTCAAACAGGTTGATCAGCTGGGTACGACCGGGTGTCTTACTGGTGCGCGCCAAGTTCTTGTGTTTGGTTAAGGTGTTCAATGCAGATGACTTACCGGCGTTGGAACGGCCGGCAAACGCGATCTCGACACCCCCATCATTTGGCAGGTGACGGATGTCGGGTGCGCTGGTCACAAAATGCACCTTATTGAAATTCAGAGTTTGTGTATCCAACGTAAATTCCCCATGGAGATAGAGGGTTATAGAGTTACTTTTTTGTAAAATGGTGTAAAATAGCGTCGCTTAAACGCGTTTATTTTAACATGCCTTCAGCGGCATGGGATCTGGAAGCCTAATAACGAAAAGTTGGAACGCCATGAAGAACCTAGTCATTACTCTTGCTCTGATGGTTGGCGTAACGGGGATGGCACAAGCCAAGGGCGATGCCGCTGCGGGACAGACCAAGGCTGCCGTTTGTGCGGCTTGTCATGGACCGGACGGAAACAGCCTGGTTGATATGTACCCCAAAATTGCTGGTCAGCACGCATCATATATCAAAAAGCAGTTAGTTGAACTGAAGGCTGCCGCTTCTGGTCAAATTGGCCGGGTTGCGCCAGTGATGGGGCCGATGGCGTTACCTTTGTCGGAACAGGACATGGATGACCTGGCGGCTTATTTCTCCAGCCTGAAGGTTACCCCTATCGCTGTCCCTGACGACGTGGTCGAAGCGGGCAAGGCACTCTATATGGGTGGTGACATGAGTCGCGGTCTGGCAGCTTGTACGGCTTGCCATGGTCCCCGTGGCTCGGGTGTCGAACAGGCGAAGTATCCAAACCTGTCCGGCCAGCATCCTGCCTATATCAAGGCTCAGCTCATCGCATTTCGTGCCGGCACGCGTGACAACGATCCGAATGGCATGATGCGGGACGTTGCCAAGAAACTGACTGATCAGGATATCGAAGCCCTCTCCAAATATGTGGCGGGTCTGCACTGATATAGTCGATACGGTCGATTTGAGTTGAAACGGGGAGCCTGGGCTCCCCGTTATTTTTATGGCTTTCAGATAATTCTCGGTTTAATCCCCCCATTCTGTAAGAGATCTCCCATTCTCAAGGCAGGCCAAGGCTCATAAAATTGCATAAAATATTAAATAATCATTATTTATCAATGAATTATATGAATATTGATATTTTTCGACATGTTGAGAATGTTTTGAGTGGATTGAGCCGCTTTATAGAGTTGGTACAGTAGGCTTAATGGATTCACCCACGGATTGGGTGGCGGTTTCACGACAGGGGGTTGTGAGCAGAGGATGGCTGGCGTGGCGGGATGCCATGGGCTCGGATGAGCTGGCAAAGGATTGAAGGATCAGGATGGTGACCATCTCCGGAGCGGGATGGGGTTGCGGGATGCAGACTCCCCGGCACGATGGCAGGATGCGGTCGAGACGGGTCAAACAAGCACACGCACATTCAGGAACGACCAATATAAGGTCAGGATGACCACACAACGATATGATGCGGCGACAAGTTGTCATGGAGAGGACGAAACAGACTGTTTTGCCATTCAGGATGGCGCACGCATGAACATATCAAGGCAGCTTCGGCTGCCTTTTTTCTTTTGGGTCATTAACCCGATTAGCCATTCTGTGTCAAAATACCAGCAACATGCCCAGAGGATACCGATCCTGCGGTGTTCAGTGGCCTGATTGGGCCTGATTGGTGCGGGATCCTGCTCTTGTTCCAGCCTTACTGTTCCTCGCATCGTATCCCACCGGGTGAGATCATCCCGGGTACGGGTCAAACCAGTTATTTTCGGAGTTAGCCATTCATGTCTGCCAAACAACCCACTCGCAAGCCTACTGGCAAGCGCAAAGAATCTGATGTCAGTGCTCAGGAAGGCCGTGAGCGTAAACGGGCTGCCAAGCGAAAGGGCCTGAAGGCTGGTTCTCGTCAGCAAGTTGAACAGCCGAAGAACAAGTCTGGCAACAGCCAGTCTAAAGATCCGCGTATCGGTTCCCGCAAGCCGGTAGTTCTGGTGGTGGATGACAAACAGAAGAAGCCGGCAGCACCCAAGGCGGTGAAAGAGAAGAAGCTGGTGATGACCCCCGAGCAGGAGCTGGCTTCTATCGAAAACGATGACCGCTTGAATGATCTGCTGGATCGTCTGGATGCCGGTGAAACCCTGGAAGCGGCCGAGCAGGCCTGGGTTGATCAGCGCGTCGACCGTTATCAGGAGCTGATGGATGAGCTGGGCATCATCGACAATGACGATGATGAAGATGACGATCTGCCGTTTGATGATGGCGATGATGCCGAGTTCGACGAGCAGAAACCGGCCTCCGAAGAGGAGTTGTGGGATCGTTTCAACCAGGTCGATTTCAAGCCGGAACCCAAGCCTGAGCCGAAGAAAAAGTGATGAGTGGATGGATGCTGGCCGCCCTGTTGGGCGGCCTGATTTTGTCAGGATTGGCCATCTATGCAGGCATGCTGCTGGCCAGACTGAGGCGACAGCAAGCGATGCAGTGGCAGGCTATAACTGCTCGCAATGAGCGAATTCTGGAGAGCGTACGGGTCATTGCCCATGCGGTGCAGGAGGGGCAGTGCGATTACTCCGAAGGCGCCATTCGGCTGACCAATCTGCTGGATGCGTTGCAGATCAAGGGGGGGCGAGCGTTCGTTGCCGAGTTCCCGGGTCTGTACGGGCTGTATGAGAAGGTGAAAGATATGCCGACTCATGAGGCCAGACGCGCCCTCAAGCGCAATGAAGTGATGAAGATGGATCTCGAACGCAGCGGCTACGAGGCCGAGCTGGAGGCTCAGATCCTCAAGGATGTGGCCCAGCTGAAGGATTTTCAGTTAGGTCGGTGAGCCAACAATAACAACAAGAGAGGAAGCGAGCGTGCAAGCAGAACAGATTGTGTGGGATCAGGCCCTGATCGAAAAATATAACTACAGTGGCCCGCGTTACACCTCTTATCCCACTGCGCTGGAGTTCAACGAGAGCTTCGGCTATCCGGATTTTGTCCGCGCAGCCGGCCAGTATCCCGAGCGCAATCTGTCGCTCTACGTGCATATCCCTTTCTGTCACAAGCTCTGCTACTACTGCGGCTGCAACAAGGTCATTACCCGTCATCAGCACAAGGCTGACGAGTATCTCGACTACCTGGAGCAGGAGATCAAGGCGCAAGCCCCGCTCTTCAAGCACCGTCTGGTCACCCAGCTGCACTGGGGTGGCGGTACACCCACCTATCTGGATGAAGCACAAACGCGCCGTCTGATGGCCATGCTGCGTGAGCACTTCCATTTCGCCGAAGAGAGGGAGTTCAGCATCGAGGTCGATCCGCGCGAGATTGCCATTACCATGCTGGATGTGCTGCGAGACGTCGGCTTCAACCGCATCAGCCTTGGGGTGCAGGACTTCAACAAGGATGTACAGCTCGCAGTCAACCGCGAGCAGGACAACGACTTTATTAAAGCCATGTTGGAACGGGCCAGAGAACTGGGTTTCCGCTCGACCAACCTCGACCTTATCTATGGCCTGCCGCATCAGGATCGTGCCAGCTTCCACCATACGCTGGAAGAGGTGCTCAAGACGGATCCGGCGCGCCTCTCCATCTTCAACTATGCCCATCTGCCGAGCCGCTTTGCCGCCCAGCGCAAATTGAAAGAGGTGGATATGCCTGCGCCGCAGGAGAAATTGGCCATGCTGCAGGACACCATCGCCTTCCTCACTGGTCAGGGTTACCAGTTCATCGGCATGGACCATTTTGCCAAACCCGATGACGAACTGGCGGTGGCGCAGCGCGAGGGCAAGCTGCACCGCAACTTCCAGGGCTATACCACTCAGGGAGATTGTGATCTGTTGGGGCTGGGGGTCTCCTCCATCAGCATGATCGGTGATGCCTACTCCCAGAACCAGAAAGAGCTCAAGGCGTATTACGCACGGGTTGCAGAGCTGGGTCATGCCCAGTGGAAAGGCTGCTCGCTCAATCAGGATGACCTGATCCGCCGTGAGGTGATCAAGCGACTCATCTGTGATTTCCGTCTGAACTTTGCCGCTGTCGAACAGGCGCACGGGCTCAATTTCAGAGAGTATTTTGCCGATGATCTCAAGCTGCTGCAGACCTTCATCAACGATGGATTGGTGCGTATGACGGAGGATGGTCTGGAAGTCTCCTCCACGGGGCAGCTGCTGATCCGTAATATCTGCATGTGCTTCGACATGTACCTGCGCAACAAGGCGCGTCAGCAGCAGTTCTCTCGCGTGATTTAAGCTTGTTTGCCGATTAGAAAACAGAAAAGGGCGCCATAGTGGCGCCCTTTCATATGTATTTTGCTTAGGCAGCGGGTCGGGAAGGTTCTGGCAAGAAGGCCGTGGGCTGAGGCAAGCGATAGGGCTGTGAAACGCAGATAAAAAGATGGGGGCGACTTGCGTCGCCCCCGGTAGTCGTATCGCTCAGATCCTTGAACGAAGTTGCTCCCTGCAATCCCTGACTGTTTACCTCTTCCTTTAGGTTTCCCCTTCCCAATCCTTTGGGGTGTCCTTTAGCCATCTTGGCCTGACGAGTCATCCTGTCCCGTCGCACTTTCTCCGTCCTGGGAGGTGTCCTTTACCACATCCTGTGGTGAGTCCATTTGCCCAACCCTGGCAGCCAGTCTTCCTGACCGACTTCATTGCGTCCGTGCATGAGTAACTATAAGGATTTTCTAACGGGCTACAACGCCAGATTGGAAAACGTTTTTGTCATTAGCTGTTTCGAAAGTGGTGAGTTTCGATTTATTCATTTATAAACAGCCAGTTAAGTTGCTCATCTTCATGTTTTAAGATCTTATCTTCCGATTATCTCGGGGATCTTTTAGGCTGTTTGCTTACATATGGAATGGCAGATCTCTTACACGGCGTTTTGGTTGCTTCAGAAACAGATTTTGCAGTCTGATGATGGCCATTCGGGGTGAGTTGGTGAGGCACACAAAGAGCGGCTGAATGGAGAAATTATGAGCGCTGGTTGAGCCGCTCATAGATGGTCTGGCGCTCTTCAGGAGTCAGCGAAGAGAAGTAGTGGGTAAAGAGGCGCAGCAACAGGGACTTGTTCATGCCATCTTGCTGGGTCAGATTACCCAGCTCGTCGATGGCCACCGTGCTCATGGAGAAAGTGGCTTTTTTGTAGCTGGGCTTCAGGTGCTCGCCACTCTCGATAAAGGCCAGCGCCGACAACGCCTCGTCACGATGCAGGCCCAGTTCAAGGCTGACCACCTTGGGTTTGCCCTTGGCGTAGAAATCCGCATCTTCGATAAATTCGTCGACGGTGAACTTCTTCTGGTGATGCAGCTGGTGCTTTTTCTTCAGATCGGCCAGACCCATCTCACACCCCCACTTGCAGGAACTCTTTGGCGATGGCCCGGATCTCTTCGGCGGATTTGCCATCCGGCTCGATCTCCATCACCGACAGTCCCTTCTCTTCGCTGTCGTCATAGACGTTGCGGCCATAGGTGATGGCGTTCAGGACGTCGACACCGAACGAGGAGCAAACCTCTTTCGCTTCCAGAATGCGTTTTACCTGATTGGGCAGGGCGGGGCACTGGGTCAGCACTACGGCTGCATTGAGGGTCGGGTTGACCATCTTGCAGGTGGTGATGAGATCTTCCATGTGGGGCAGGGTCTTGAGGTCGCGACGTTTCGGGCGCAAGGGGATCAGGGCGTGGGTGGCGACAGCCATGGTGGAGCGCAGAGCCCGGTTATCTTGCCCGCCGCAATCGACGATGACGTAGTCGTAGCGGTTTTTCAGGCTGAGCAGGTCGTTGCGAATATTACCATAGAGCTGTACGCAGTTGATTTGTGGCAGCTCCGGGTTGTCATTGCGCTCCTGAATCCAGTCAGAGGTGGTGCGCTGAGGGTCGCAGTCGACCAGTAATACCTCCCCCTGAAATTGGGATCTGAGGTAGACCGCCAGATTTTGTGCCAGGCAGCTCTTGCCACTCCCCCCCTTCTCTCCACCGACCAACAAGATCATGACGTTCCCCTATCCATGAGAAAACCGCTGATTTCAGTATAGGAGGGGCCTGTCTCATCACAAGGCGAGAGGAGTGATGCTCCTCTCGTTGTTTCGACTAGTAATGAACGCTGCCTCCCTGCCAGCGGCAGACATAGTCAGGCACCAGCATTTGAGGGGCCTTGTCGACATGGCATACCACCATGGGCATGGCAGGGGCTCCTTCAGCCTGACTGAGGGTGGGGAGCGCAGAGAGCAGCAAAGTCGCGAGCAACAGCATGGGTTTCATCTTCATAACAACTCCTTGGTAGTGCCATTCCTGTGTGATCTGGATCACTTTCTGAGTTAAGTCGAGGTTGGCGCCAGCGCAAGGTGAGACGAATAAATTCAATTAATGAAAAAAGTATCAAAAGGCGTTGTGATGACCGACGAGGATGGCTGCCCACCTTGATGCGGACTTTGTGCATATTAAGTTGAACTGCACAAAGAGGTTATGACTTATAAGGCCGAGCCTGATGGGGTTGGCATCAATGCCATGATCTGGAACAAGAAAAGATTTATGCAGTGAATGTGGTCGATGTGAGTATTTATTTCTCCCGCATTCCTCCCGTCACGGCGATGTATTCAATACCTAGGGAGTAATATTCAAATTCTATTTGTAAAGTTATTTACAGTAATGATTTTTAACGGTTTTTGTTATTTGCATTTAATCACTCCAGTGAACTGGCATGAATAAAAAATGAATCAATCTGAAATATAGCAGGGTGGTTTTGCATGGTTATTCGGTGCAATTTGTTTGGAAAATGCGCAATTTGCTACCGGGGTCATAGATTGGATGGTGAATATATTCAGTTCTGAGTGAATGTGATCAATGTCTAAGTTTGTCGTGATTCGCAGGGCTAACCTCGGTCTCGAAAGGCAAGGGCAGGATAGAACATAAGCCGATTACCCTACATAAAGAATATCCCGCCTTAGCCACGAGCATGAATAGAAGGAATCTATTCAATCACTCGCAGGGACCACTGCTAGACGGAATATAATCATGAGCAAATTTTATGTAGGTTCTGAAGTTGGCCAATTGCGCCGTGTCATGTTGCACCGCCCCAACCTCAGTCTGAAGCGTCTGACTCCTTCCAACTGCCAGGATCTGCTGTTCGATGACGTCCTGTCTGTTGAACGTGCCGGTCAGGAGCACGACAAATTCGCTCAGGTACTGCGCGATCAGAATGTCGAAGTTTTCCTGCTGACCAATCTGCTGGCCGAAACACTTGATGTGCCGGAAGCCAAAACCTGGCTGCTGCAACATCAGGTCTCCGACTATCGCCTCGGCTCTTCTTTTGCCAACGATGTGCGCTGCTTCCTGGCTGACATGCCGCACCGCGAACTGGCGCGCATTCTCTCCGGCGGCCTGACTTACTCCGAGATGCCCTACAGCGGCGTCAATATGGTAGTGGGCATGCATGCTCCGACCGATTTCATCATCGAGCCGCTGCCCAACCACCTCTTCACTCGTGACACCTCCTGCTGGGTTTACGGTGGCGTTTCCATCAACCCGATGGCCAAACCGGCTCGTCGCCGCGAAACCAACCATGTGAAGGCCATCTATCGCTGGCACCCGATGTTTGCCGGTCAGGACTTCATCAAGTACTTCGGTGACGAGGAGCGTGACTACGACAACTCCACCATCGAGGGTGGCGACGTACTGGTTATCGGCCGCGGCGCCGTGCTGATCGGCATGTCCGAGCGCACCACCCCGCAAGGTGTCGAGCACCTGGCTCGCAGCCTGTTCAAACACGGTCAGGCTAAACAGGTCATCGCCATGGAGCTGCCGAAACACCGCAGCTGCATGCACCTGGATACCGTTATGACCCACATGGACATCGACACCTTCTCCGTCTATCCGGAAGTGATCCGCAAGGACGTGCAGTGCTGGAGCCTGACTCCGGGCGGCGCGACCGGCATGAACATCAAGGAAGAGGGTTACTTCGTCACCGCTATCGAGAAAGCACTGGGCGTGGATCAGCTGAAGATCATCACCACTGGCGGTGACAGCTTCGAAGCCGAACGTGAGCAGTGGAACGACGCCAACAACGTACTGACCGTACGTCCCGGCGTGGTGGTGGGTTACGAGCGCAATACCTACACCAACGAGAAATACGACAAGGCCGGCATCACAGTTCTCTCCATCCCGGGTGATGAACTGGGCCGTGGCCGCGGCGGCGCCCGCTGCATGAGCTGCCCGATGGAACGCGACAGCATCTGATGAGACGGCGTGGCGCCGGCAGAAGCTGGCGCCACACAGAACCAAACTCGAGATTAACCACTATGAAAAAACCAACTGTCGTCGTCGCTCTGGGTGGCAATGCACTGCTCCGTCGTGGTGAGCCACTGGAAGCGGATATCCAGCGCAAGAACATTGCAACTGCCGCCAAGACCATCGCCCTGATCGCTCAGGAGTACAACGTGGTGCTGGTGCATGGCAACGGTCCGCAAGTCGGCCTGCTGGCCCTGCAAAACAGCGCCTACACCAAGGTATCCCCCTATCCGCTGGATGTGCTGGGTGCCGAGTCCCAGGGCATGATCGGCTACATGCTGATCCAGGAACTGAAAAACCTGATGCCGAGCCGCAACGTCACCGCGCTGCTGACTCAGGTGCAGGTTGATCCCAAGGATCCGGCATTTGCCAACCCGACCAAATTTATCGGCCCCGTCTACGAAGAGGCTGAAGCCCGCGCCCTGGCAGAAGAGAAGCACTGGGTGGTCAAGGCTGACGGCAAGTTCTTCCGTCGTGTAGTGCCGTCCCCGCTGCCTCAGCGCATCGTCGAAGGCGATGCCATCGAAACCCTGATTGCCCAGGGTCACCTCATCATCTGTACCGGTGGTGGCGGTATCCCGGTGACTTGGGATGGCCAGAGCCTGACCGGTATCGAAGCCGTCATCGACAAGGACATGTCTGCCGCCTACCTGGCCAAGCAGATCAAGGCCGACGCCCTGCTGATCCTGACCGACGCCGATGCCGTCTATCTGGATTGGGGTAAACCGACCCAGCGTCCGCTGCGAGTCACCAGCCCGGACGAGCTGGCCGGGGTCAAGTTCGATGCAGGTTCCATGGGGCCGAAAGTCGAAGCCTCCTGTGAATTTGTCAAAGCGACCGGCGGCATGGTTGGCATCGGCTCGCTGGAAGATGGCCTCGCCATCCTCAAGGGTGAAGCCGGCACCAATATCGTCGCCACCCGCACCGTACATGCGTAATTACCGATATCTGTACTGAGAATGCGTAGTCAACACTACTGCCCGAACTGGTCTGAAACATATATAGAGAGAACTCATCATGGCTTTTAATCTGCGTAACCGTAACTTCCTGAAACTGCTGGACTTCACCCCGCGCGAAATCCAATACATGATCGACCTGGCCATCGACCTGAAAAAAGCCAAATACGGTGGCTACGAGCGCAAGCATCTGGTCGGCAAGAACATCGCCCTGATTTTCGAGAAGACCTCCACCCGTACCCGCTGTGCGTTTGAAGTGGCGGCCTTCGACCAGGGCGCACAAGTCTCCTACCTTGGCCCAAGCGGTTCCCAAATCGGTCACAAGGAGTCCATGAAGGACACCGCTCGTGTACTGGGTCGCATGTATGACGGTATCGAATACCGCGGCTACGGTCAGGAGATCGTGGAAGAGCTGGGCGCCTACGCCGGTGTTCCGGTCTGGAACGGCCTGACCAACGAATTCCACCCGACCCAGATCCTGGCCGACTTCATGACCATGCTGGAGCACGGCAAGGGCAAACGTCTGGATCAAATCAAGTTCGCCTACCTGGGTGATGCCCGTAACAACATGGGCAACTCCCTGATGGTCGGCGCCGCCAAAATGGGCATGGACATCCGTCTGGTCGCGCCGAAAGCCTTCTGGCCGGAAGAGGAGCTGGTTGCCAAGTGCCGCCTGATCGCCGAAGAGACCGGCGCACGCATCACCCTGACCGAAGATGTGAAAGAGGGTGTGCTGGGTGCGGACTTCCTCTACACCGACGTTTGGGTATCCATGGGTGAAGCGAAAGAAGCCTGGGATCAGCGCGTCAAACTGATGACCCCGTATCAGGTCAACATGGATGTCATCAACGCCACCAAGAACCCGGATGTGAAGTTCATGCACTGCCTGCCGGCGTTCCACAACGACGAGACTACCATGGGCAAGGAAGTGGCTGACAAATATGGCATGAAAGGCCTGGAAGTGACCGAGGACGTGTTCGAATCCGAGCACAGCATCGTGTTCGACGAGGCCGAAAACCGGATGCACACCATCAAGGCAGTGATGGTTGCTACGCTGGGCGACTAAGGTCGCAGTAGTGGTGCCGGGGGGTGACCCCCGGCTTTTCGACCATGTGACAGCGGCATAATACCTCTAACCCTACAACCCGCAGCCTGCATGGATACCACACCCACAGAAGGAAGCTGGACCATGACCAAATTCAAGTTCCCGTCAGCCTACACGATACTGTTTGTGCTGATCGCCCTGGTGGCCGCCCTGAGCTGGATAGTGCCGGCCGGCAAATATGAGATGACCATGAACGAAGCCCTCGGCAAAGAAGTGCCGGTGGCGGGTACCTACAAACTGGTGGAGGGGAATCCCCAGGGGATCGTCGACGTGCTGCTGGCACCTATCGATGGCCTCTACAACCACGACACCTATGAGGCAGGCGCCATCGACGTCTCCCTCTTTATCCTGATCATCGGTGGTTTTCTTGGCATTGTGACCAAGACAGGTGCCATCGATGCCGGTATTGAACGTGTGACCGACCGCCTGCGCGGCCGCGAAGAGTGGATGATCCCGATCCTGATGGCGCTGTTCGCCGCAGGGGGCACCATCTACGGGATGGCCGAAGAGTCGCTGCCGTTCTACACCCTGCTGGTGCCGGTGATGATGGCCGCCCGCTTCGACCCTGTGGTCGCCGCGGCAACCGTATTGCTGGGCGCCGGTATCGGTACTCTCGGTTCCACCATCAACCCGTTTGCGACCGTTATTGCCGCCAACGCCGCCGGTATCTCCTTCACCGACGGTATCTGGCTGCGCGTTGCCATGCTGGTGGCTGGTTGGTTGCTCTGCGTTGCCTACGTCATGCGTTACGCCAAGATGGTGCGCAGCGATCCGAGCAAATCTCTGGTGGCTGACAAGTGGGAAGAGAACCGTGCCCACTTCCTCGGCAACAAGAGCGACCAGATGCTGGAGTTCACCCTGACCCGTAAAATCGTGCTGGGTATCTTCGTCGCCGCCTTCGCCGTGATGATCTACGGTGTGGCCGTGCTGGGCTGGTGGATGGCGCAGATCTCCGGCGTGTTCCTGGCTGCCGCCATCATCGTTGGTCTCATCTCCCGCATGAGCGAGGAGGAGTTGACCTCCAACTTTATCGACGGTGCCCGTGACCTGCTGGGTGTGGCGCTGATCATCGGTATCGCCCGCGGTATCGTGGTGGTGATGGATAACGGCATGATCACTCACACCATTTTGCACAGTGCAGAAGGGATCGTGACCGGCCTCTCCACCATCGTCTTTATCAACGTGATGTTCGTGCTGGAAGTGGTGCTCTCCTTCCTGGTGCCGTCCTCCTCCGGTCTGGCTGTACTGACCATGCCGATCATGGCGCCGCTGGCCGACTTCGCCAACGTGGGCCGCGATCTGGTGGTGACTGCTTACCAGTCTGCCTCCGGTCTGGTGAACCTGGTGACCCCGACTTCCGCCGTGGTCATGGGCGGTCTGGCCATCGCCAAGGTGCCTTATGTGCGCTGGCTGAAGTGGGTGGCTCCGCTGCTCGGTATCCTGACCGTGCTGATCGTGGTCTGCCTGAGCCTGGGCGCCGTGCTCTCCTGAGGGATAACAAGCAAGATGAAACGGGAGCCTGCGGGCTCCCGTTTTTTATGGGCGCAAGAAGTGATGGACACAAAGTCGCAGGCAACAAAAAGGCGACCCGCAGGTCGCCTCGATGCATTCGATGAAAGGGGTTAGCGGGCCTGCGCCAGGGTGCGCACCACGGCGGCGTGGGCCTGACGGGTACGGCTGATATGGCGCGGCGCGACCAGCACTACATCGTTGCCCGCGACGGCGCCCATGATCTCGGGATTGGCGTTGCGATCCAGCAGGCGAGCCACCACGGTGGCGGCCCCCGGAGTGGTGTGGATCAGCACCATCTGCTGGTTGTGTACCACTTCGCGCACCATGTCGTGGATCGAGCGGGTGCTGCCGGCGGGTTCCAGCTGCTCATCGACCAGGGTGTAGACCTTCTTGCCGTTGGCATTTTGGGCCTTGGCGACGCCGAGGCGGCGCAGCAGGCGGGAGATGGTGGACTGGCTGATGTCGGCAAAGCCGCGCTCCGACAGCTCGCGGCGGATCTCTTCCTGGGTGCTGTAGCAGTGCTGACCGATGATCTGGCGACAGGCATCCAGCTGGGCCAGATCGGGCTCTTGGGCAACGGGACGACTGAGGGTTTTGACCACGGCGAATTCCTTTGATGATGACCGGAGGTAAACGCGCGATATCTGCCATAGCAGTCAGTTATCAGGCAAAAACACTGATAATCCATCTATATGCAGGGAATGAGCGGGCATTACCATCTTGCGATGGCAAATTATAGCTGACTGGAAATTCGGTGATGTGACAGGGTTCAAAAATGGGCCCCGCAGGGCCCAATCAGATATCAGTAACGCTCGCTGACGATGTCCTGAGTGAAGGACTTCTCGCAATATTTGCACTTCATCCGTACCACGCCTTTCACTTCGCGCACCCGGAAGTAGCTGTCTACCGGCTCGTTGTGGGAGATGCAGTTGGAGTTGGGGCAGTGGAACACCCCGGCGATGAACTCCGGCAGCTCCAGCTGGTGCTTCTTCACCACATTGAAGTCTTCGATGATGTTGACGGTCGCTTTCGGGGCGAACAGTGCCAGCTGGTTGGCCTGCTGTTCGGTCAGGCGGGTGTTCTCAATCTTGATGAGATCCTTCTTGCCCAGCGCGCCGGATTTCAGGTTGAAGCCGACGGTGATCCGCTCCTGGGTTTCGACCAGCTGGAACAGCTTGAGGATCTTGATGCCCTGGCCAGCGGGGATGTGATCGATGACGGAGCCGTGACGGATGGCTTCGACTTGCAGTTGGTTCTTGTCAGACATGATATTCCCCTAAGCTCAGACAGTTTCGTTCAGTACCAGTGCCAGCAGCGCCTGGCGTGCATAGACCCCGTTCTCCGCCTGCTGGAAGTAGCAAGCGTGGGGAGTCTTGTCGACCGCCACATCGATCTCGTCGACGCGGGGCAGGGGATGCAGGATCTTCATGGTGGGCTTGGCCCCTTCCAGGGTCGCCAGCTCCAGAATGAACTTGGCGGCCATGTGCTTGTATTCGGTCTCGTCGAAGCGCTCTTTCTGGACGCGGGTCATGTAGAGGATGTCCAGCTCCGGCATCACCTCTTCCATGGTCTGGTGGACGCTGAACTGGATACCCTTCTCTTCCAGCTCTTCGCAGATGTAGTCCGGCATCGCCAGCGCTTCCGGGGAGATGAAGAAGAAGCGGCAGTTGAACAGGCTGAGGGCCTGAGCCAGCGAGTGCACGGTGCGGCCATATTTCAGGTCACCGACGAAGGCGACGTTGAGGTTGTCCAGACGACCCTGGGTCTCATGGATGGTGAACAGGTCGAGCAGGGTCTGGCTCGGATGCTGGTTGGAGCCGTCGCCGCCGTTGATGACCGGCACGCGGGAGAACTCGGAGGCCAGACGGGCCGCGCCCTCTTTCGGGTGGCGCATCACCACCGCATCCGAGTAGGAGCCGATGATCTTGATGGAGTCAGCCAGCGTCTCGCCCTTCTTGGCGCTGGTGTTGCCACCGTCGGCGAAGCCGATGATGTTGCCGCCAAGGCGCTGTACCGCGGTCTCGAAAGAGAGGCGGGTGCGGGTGGAGGCTTCGAAGAAGCAGCTGGCAACCAGCTTGTCTTTCAACAGGCTGCTGTCAGGTTCAGCCTTCAACCGTTGTGCGGTTGAGACTACCAGTTCCATTTCTGACCGGGTCAGGTCTGAAATGGAGATGACATGTTTCTTATAGAGTGGATTGGTCATCGTCTGCATTCCCTTTGACATCATTGGAGGTTTTTCGGGCACAAAAAAAAGCCCCTGAAACAGGGGCTTTTTTTAAAAATAACTGGGGATCGTTGGGGTGGGAACCGGAAACAACGGGGCCGCTCTGGTGCGCACCACCCGTCTGCAAGGCTGATTTCTGAATCAAAAACTGCATCGTTTCGTCCCGACCTTTTTCAAAACCGGACAGATTATAGGGCCGGTTTTTTAATTGTCAAAATTTTATTTCCGATGCCAATTTCAGCATGAAAAACGTTTAAGTGGCGGAAAAATGACGACAAATCCACACCTTGTGCGTCTCTTGCAGCGATTCCCCATCGCGGGCCATGGCGCGCAAATAACCGAGTCTATGGTGTCCTTCCAGCAGGCAGTAGGGGCGGGGCAGGGGATGGCCGTTCGGGTAGCTTGAACCCTCTTCCGGCACCAGCACGATGACAGGTTCGGGCCAGGTGCCTTCGCTCAGCATCTTCTCGCCGAGCCAGGAGCGGCGGACATAGCGGTTGCTGCGCAGCATCTCGCCCCAGCGCTCGATCACCTCCATATGGCGGGAGTCCACCTGATCCACCAGTTGCGCGGTGGGCCAGCTTTCACAGGTGAATTGATGGCTGGCGAGATCGATAAAGCTCCAGTTGGACTCAAAACCGCGCCAATGACGGTAAATCCACTGGGAGAGCACATTTTCAGGAATAAAGGGCACCAGCGGCGCGACCCGTTCAAGATAGGCGGGCAGGGACTCTGTCTTGCGTTCATCCCTGAAGTTGAGGGGCGCCAGTTGTTGGAGCAATCGGTAATTGAGCATAAGTGGCCTCCCGGTACCTGATTTCACCCTACCCCCATTTATGTTCCATTCCTACCCCGGCAGGGCTGCAAATACAGCAAGTTATCCCGCTTTGCTGCACAAACAAGCGCGACTTGTTCGGGATTTGTGCAATCGCATCGAAAGCGTAAAAAAAGCCTTTACCTTTGATCTCCACTTTGTATACTACGCCTCGTTTGTTGCAGGGGCGTAGTTCCAATTGGTAGAACAGCGGTCTCCAAAACCGATGGTTGCGGGTTCGAGTCCTGCCGCCCCTGCCATTTTCAGAAAGGCCAGCTCATTGAGCTGGCCTTTCGCATTTCCGGCGTTCGCCAATTTATCCATCTCTCCTTTCTCTTTTTCTTCTTGCCGTTAGCCCCCCGGTGAGACTGTGGCCAGATTGATCTCGATGTCTGCCGCAAGAGCGTTCAGTGTGCTGCAATCCGCAGTTTCAGGACGGTGACCAGCCGTTGGTGGCGGGCGGGGAGCGGCCACTCGGCGCGGTAGATCAGCCAGAGGGTGTCGATCACTTCAATGCTGCTCTGGATCACCCGGATCTTCTCTTGCTGGGCAAAGGCGGTGACGGCGAAGCGGGGCAGCACGGTAAAGCCGAGGCCGCGGGCGACCGGCTCCAGGATCAGGCCGATCTGGTTGGTAAAGCCGCGCAGCGGGATCTCGTCAACGCGCTGGCCGGGGTAGCGTCGTCCCAACAGGCGTTGTGCCATGCTGCGGCCATCCGGGTGGTCGATAAAGCCGAGCTGACAGAGGTGCTGCCAGCTCTGCTCCTCGCCGTCGTTGGGCACCACCAGACAGAGGGGTTCGCGGGCGAAGGGCTCGGCGGCGATGCTGGGGTGTTCAGGCGGCTGATCCACCAGTCCCAGATCGCTGCGCCCCGCCAGTACCGCCTGCACTATGTCGGGGGTGGGGGCGAAACGGTGCTGGATGGTGAGTCCAGGGTGCTCCTGTTGCTGGTCGAGCAGCAGGGGATAGAGCAGCAGGCCGATGCTGCCCGGGGTGGACAGGGTGATGGCGCCGTGGTGAGGGTCATCGTCCGAGAGGCGCGCCCGCAGCTGTTCGGCGGCCTGCGCCTGCTGGCGGGCGAAGTCGAGCAGCACCAGCCCGCGCGGAGTGAGCTCCAGCTGACGAGGCTTGCGCAGCAGCAGGGGGCCAAATTCGGCCTCGAGGCGCGAGATATGCTGACTGACGGCGGCCTGGGTGAGATCCAGCCTCTCGGCGGCACGGGTAAAACTGCCGGTTTCATGCACCACCACCAGGGTATGGAGCCAGAGTGGATTAACCATAAATTTAATTTATACCTTCGATTACTTTGGCCTTATTTTTCATTATGTCGCTCCTTCCTATCATGTCACCTGTTTCCCACACACAATTTCAAGGTGACGTATGACCTATCCGCGCAACTTCTCCCACATCGGCATCACGGTGACTGACCTCGACAAGGCAGTCGAGTTCTATACCAAGGTGATGGGCTGGTATCTCATCATGCCGGCCACCACCATCACCGAGGATGACTCCGCCATCGGCGTGATGTGTAACGACGTGTTCGGCCCGGGTTGGGGTTCTTTTCGCATCGCCCACCTCTCTACCGGCGACAAGATCGGCATCGAGCTGTTCGAGTTCCCCAACAGCGAGCGCCGTGAGAACAACTTCGAATTCTGGAAGACCGGTGTGTTCCACTTCAGCGTTCAGGATCCGGATGTCGAGGGGCTGGCGGCGCGCATCGTCGCGGCGGGCGGCAAGCAGCGGATGCCGGTACGCGAGTACTACCCGGGCGAGAAACCCTACCGCATGGTTTACATGGAAGATCCCTTCGGCAATATCGTCGAGATCTACAGCCACAGCTATGAGCTGACCTACTCCGCTGGTGCATATCAGGGGTAAGTGACAGGCCGCCTTCGGGCGGCCTGCTGCTTTGTTGTTACAAGAGTCAGTAGCATGGAATAGCGATCTGCTTCACACGAATAGCGCGTTCTGTTGTTGATAGATGGGAAAATATACAGATTCACTAAAGTCTGTTCATATTGCGGCCGATAGCCTTTGATACATCAGGGTTTTCCCTGCCTGACACAACAACAAGGATTCGTCGTCATGACCCTCTCTCTGCGCGGCAAGCTGCTGGCCACCAGTCTTGGCGTAGTGCTGCTGATGGCATCACTGCTCGGCATCGTTGCCTTTCACACCCTCAAATCCCGCACCATGAGCGCCATCCAGAGCGAGGCGGTCAACTATGGCCACGCCTACTCGGTCGCCATCGGCGAATGGATGACGGATCGCAAGAACACCGTCCATGCGCTGGTCAACCTGATCAGCGATAACCCCCAAGCCGAGCTGGTGCCGCACCTGAAGCAGGCCTATACCTCCGGTGGGTTCGGCCTCACCTATTTTGGCTCCGCGCAGGGGGTGATGACCCGGCAGGATCCCTCCCTCAACACCGGCAACTATGACCCGCGCGAGCGCCCCTGGTATCAGGATGCGGTGAAGGCGGGGCAGCTGATCGTCACTGCCCCCTATGTCAGCGTCACTATGCAGAAGCTGGTGGTCACTCTCTCCGAGCCGGTACGCCATCAGGGCGAGCTGGTCGGTGCCGTGGGGGCCAACCTGGCGCTCGACAAGCTGATCGACGAAGTACTGGCGATGAAGGTGCAGGGTGAAGGCTACGCCATGCTGCTCGACAGCAGTGGTCTCATCGTCGGCCATCCGCAGAAGGATCTGGCACTCAAGCCCATCGCCGAGCTGGCGCCGGGACTCTCTGCCGCCACCTTCCAGCAGTGGGGCCGCGAAAACAGCGAGCTGCACGCCGCCACCCTCGACGGGCGGGATGTGCTGCTGGCGGTACAACCGGTACCAGGCACCGACTGGCTGCTGGCCATGGTTATGTATCGCGATGTGCTGGAGGCGCCGCTCAGCAGTCTGCTGTGGGAGCTGGTGGGGCTGACCCTGGTGCTGATGCTGGTGTTCAGCGCCCTGCTCACCGCCACCTTCAAATACCTGTTCGCCGATCTCGGTCGGGTCGCGCACGCCCTGCACGACATTGCCCACGGCGAGGGGGATCTCACCGTTCACATCAACACTCACAGCAAGGATGAGGTGGGTCAGCTGGCCCAGAACTTCAACCAGTTCGTGGCGCGGCTGCACGGTATCGTCAGCCGGTTGCGGGATGTTACCGTCGAGCTGGCGGCACAGTCCCGTGCCCAGGCGGCCGGGGCGCAGGCCCGCAGTCAGCGGGTGCGCCAGCAGCAGGACGAGATCGTGATGGTGGCGACCGCGGTGACCGAGATGGCTTCCGCTACTCAGGAGATCGCCGGCAACGCCGAGTTTGCCGCCACCACCGCCACCGATGCGGTCGCACTGGCGGTCGCCGGCCAATCCCAGGTTGGCCAGAGTCAGCGCAGCATTACCGGTCTGGCGGACGAAGTGGCCGATGCCAGCCAGATCATCAATGAGCTCGACAGCCATGCCCAGAAGATCAGCGGTATTCTGGCGACCATCAGCGGCATCGCCGAGCAGACCAACCTGCTGGCGCTCAACGCCGCCATCGAGGCGGCCCGGGCCGGTGAGCAGGGCCGAGGCTTCGCGGTAGTGGCGGACGAGGTGCGGGTGCTGTCGCGCCGTACCCACGACTCCACCGACGAGATCCAGCAGATGATCGAGACCCTACAGCAGACCACCCGTCGCGCCGTGGGTGGCATGGAGACCAGCCGTCAGCTGGCGGGTACCAGCGTCGAGGATGCGGAAGCGGCCAACCAGAGCCTTGCCCGGATCAACGAAGCGATCGGCTCCATCAGCGACATGGCGACCCAGATCGCCGCGGCGGCCGAGGAGCAGACTTCAGTGACCGGCGAGATCAGCCGCAATACCGAGAATATCCGCCACGTCTCGCAAGAGCTGGCCGAGCAGGCGGGCAACGAGGCGGCGCAGGCGGCCGAGCTCAAGTCGCTGACCGAGCGGCTGGAGCAGGAGATCGGCCGCTTCCGGCTCTGATCCTCCGCCAACTCTCCATGAAAAAGGGCAGCCCGCGGGCTGCCCTTTGTTATTTCACGACTGGCTTAAGGGGTCTGTTTGACCCAGATAAGCTGGTCGGTGGCAAAGCCCAGCGACTTCGCCTTGGCGACCAGCGCATCCACCTTCGCCTTGGGCGGGTTGGGTGAGCGGGCGAGGATCCAGAGGTAGTCGTGGTTGTAGCTGGTCACCAGCGAGAGCTGGTAATCGGGATCGAGATCGATGACGTTGTAGCCGCCGTAGAAGGGGCCGAAGAAGCTCACCTTGAGCCGCGCCTCGTCAGGGCTGCCGACGAAGTAGGCCTTGCCTTCGGCTTCGCGCCAGCTGCCATCGCTCTGCTTGCCGCGGTTGAGCACCTTGACGCCGCCATCGTCACGCAGGCTGTAGGTGGCACTAACCTGCTCCAGCCCGCGCTCGAAGCTGTGGTCGAGGCGGGCAATCTCGTACCAGGTGCCGAGATAGCGGTCGAGCTGGAAGCCGGTGACGGGGCGGATGCCGTCGGCGAGGCCGGTGCAGGCCGTCAGCAGCCAGACGGTAAACAGACAAAGCAGTGAACGCATAGGTAATCCCTCTCTCGTTATCCCTCTATGATGCGAAGCTGGCCATCCCGAAAGCGGGAGGCCTGATCTGTCGGCGTGCTGCCGAAGAAGCGCTTGTACTCCCGACTGAACTGGGAGTTGCTCTCGTAACCGACTCTGGCGGCGGCCGCCCCCGCCTTGATGCCGTCGTGCAGCATCATCAGACGCGCCTTGTGCAGGCGAAACGACTTGATGTACTGCAGCGGCGAGGTGGCGGTGACCGCCTTGAAGTGGTGGTGAAAGGCGGAGACGCTCATGTTCACCTCCCGCGCCAGTTCCTCCATGGTGAGGTTGTCGGCATAGCGCTGCTCTATCATACGCAGCACCCGGGCAATCTGGCCCACATGATTGTGGCGGTTGGCGAGCGCCTGCAACGCCGGGCCGCCCCCCTCGGTGAGGGCGTGAAACAGCATCTCCCGCACCGTCTGCGGCCCCAGCACCTTGGCGTGCAGCGGATTGTCCATCAGCTCGATCAGCCGCTCGGCGGCGCAGAACATGGTCTCCGACAGAGGGACCGAGTGGACGCCGCTCTTTTGTGGCGCGGGGGCGGGCAGGGCATCGCCCAGCTCCAGCAACAGCTCCTGCAGGATGACCAGATCGATCTCGATGGAGAAACCGATCAGGGGCTGCTCGGGGGAGGCGAAACACTCGCACTCGCAGGGCAGCGGCAGGGTCATCAGCAGGTAGTGGTTGGGGTCGTAGCGAAATACCTGATCCGCCAGATAACCCACCTTGTGCCCCTGCAGGATCACGATCATCCGCGGCTGGTAGAGTACCGGAGTACGGCCGTGGTACTCGGTGGTGTAGATGAGATTGACCTGTTTCACCGGTGACGGGGAGATGCCGGGAGTGGTGACGTGGCGGGCCACTCTGGCGGCGAGGTCGCTGTAACGGTTTTGCATGGGGGCTCTTTGATTCGACTGTTTTGGTTTTCGCTGCTTTGTAGAAATAGGCAAGAATCAAGCAGGATGTTGTCTTGATGGTAGGGGTGCTCTGGAGAAAAATGCAATCACGATTTCGCGGCCAGGCCGCCCTGACTATCAGAAGAAGGCAATGTCGATGAACAACTTTACTCTCCATACCCCGACCAAAATCCTGTTCGGCCAGGGGCAGATCGCCCAGCTGCGCGAGCAGCTGCCGAGCGATGCCCGCGTCATGATCACCTACGGTGGCGGCAGCGTGGTGCGCAGCGGCCTGCTGGAGCAGATCCGCAGCGAACTGGCTGGCTTCACCCTGTTTGAATTTGGCGGCATCGAGCCCAACCCGGCCTACGAGACCCTGATGGGGGCCGTGGAGCTGGCCCGTGCCGAGCAGGTCGATTTTCTGCTCGCCGTTGGCGGCGGCTCGGTGCTCGATGGCACCAAGTTTATCGCCGCTGCCGCGCACTACGATCCGGCCAGGGATCCCTGGCACATTCTCGAGACCGTCGGCAGCGAAGTGCGCTCCGCCATCCCGCTCGGTTCGGTGCTGACCCTGCCGGCGACCGGTTCAGAAATGAACATGGGTGCCGTCATCACCCGTCGCAGCAGTGGCGACAAGGTGCACTTCTTCTCGCCGTTCGTGATGCCGCGCTTTGCCGTGCTCGATCCGGTGCTCACCTACACCCTGCCCGAACGTCAGGTGGCAAACGGGGTGGTGGATGCTTTCGTCCACATCGTGGAGCAGTACCTCACCTATCCGGTCAACGCCAAGGTGCAGGATCGCTTTGCCGAAGGCTTGCTGCTGACCCTGATCGAAGAGGGCCCCAAGGCGCTGGCCGAGCCGCACAACTACGAGGTGCGCGCCAACATCATGTGGAGTGCCACCATGGCGCTGAACGGCCTGATTGGTGCCGGTGTGCCGCAGGATTGGGCCACCCACATGCTGGGTCACGAGCTGACTGCCCTGCACGGCCTCGACCACGCCCAAACTCTGGCGGTGGTGCTGCCCGCCCTGCTGCAGGCCAAGCGCAAACAGAAGCATGCCAAGCTGCTGCAATACGCAGAGCGGGTGTGGGGTCTGAACAGCGGCAGCGAAGCGGAGCGCATCGACGATGCCATCGCCGCGACCCGCGACTTCTTCGAGCGGATGGGGGTCAAGACCCGACTGCGCGACTACGGTCTGAAAGATCTGGGTATCGACACCCTGATCGGCAAGCTGGGTGAGCACGGCATGACACGTCTGGGCGAGCACGGCGATATCGATCTGGTGCAGAGCCAGCATATTTATGAAGCGGCCTGGTAAGGGCCGCCAATCGGTGCCAAACGGGCGAAACGATTGAATTGCCGGGGCCCTCTCCCGCCTTCTGGCGGCTGAGCGGCCCCGCTTTTGTTGGGAAAATGTTACTTTTCGGCGTTTCGCTGCGAGAAGTGAGACGAAAGCGGATTTCGTAAGAACAAAAAACGCTAAGATAGAGGGCCGGTAAAACATTTTTTTTGACTGGTTGGATCACTTTTTTCAGCCGTTTTTACTGGTATAAGCCTCTAATTTGGTTTGTTTTTTTTAATCGTAGCCAGGGATGGGCTGAATTCTGTACGAGTGCCGTCGGGACTGCGGTTGTAATAAAACTCCAAAATTTGATACTAATCACCTTCGCGCCTGAAAATCGGGGGCCTGACCATGACAGGAGGTTGAGGTAAAGCCTACTGATTTTCATAACAAAGAGCCCTGGACCTGCACTTTGGTCATGTCTTGTTTCGTCAGAAGTGAGACACTGGGCAGCGATTGTTTATTAACCATCAGGGAATAGTCATGCAGATTGGAATACCGAGAGAGAGTCTCGCCGGTGAGACCCGGGTCGCAGCGACCCCGGCTACCGTCGAGCAGCTGAAAAAGCTCGGCTTCGAGGTCGCCATCGAGACCGGCGCAGGCCTGTCGGCCAGCTTCGATGATGCCGCCTTCGAGGCTGCCGGTGCCAGCGTGGTGCCGAATGTCTGGCAAGCCGACCTTATCTTCAAGGTCAATGCGCCGACCGATGCCGAGATCGCACAAATTAAAGATGGCGCCACTCTGGTGAGCTTCATCTGGCCTGCCCAGAACCCTGAGCTGGTCAAGAAGCTGTCCGAGCGCAACATCAATGTGATGGCGATGGATATGGTGCCGCGGATCTCCCGTGCCCAGTCCCTCGATGCCCTCTCCTCCATGGCCAACATCGGTGGCTATCGCGCCGTGGTTGAAGCTGCGCACCAGTTCGGTCGCTTCTTCACCGGCCAAATCACTGCTGCCGGTAAAGTGCCGCCTGCCAAGGTACTGGTGATCGGTGCCGGCGTAGCCGGTCTGGCTGCCATCGGTACTGCCGGTTCCCTCGGTGCCATCGTGCGTGCCTTCGATACCCGTCTGGAAGTGGCCGAGCAGATCGAATCCATGGGTGGGGAATTCCTCAAGCTGGACTTCGGTGGCGAAGACGGTGCATCCAGCGATGGTTACGCCAAAGTCATGTCCGATGAGTTCATCAAGGCAGAGATGGAGCTGTTCGCCCAGCAGGCCAAAGAGGTGGATATCATCATCACCACCGCCCTGATCCCGGGCAAGCCGGCTCCCAAGCTGATCACCAAAGAGATGGTCGACAGCATGAAGCCGGGCTCCGTCATCGTGGACATGGCCGCTCAGGCTGGCGGTAACTGTGAATACACAGTGCCGGGCGAACTGCATGTCACCGCCAACGGCGTCAAGGTGATTGGTTACACCGATCTGCCGGGTCGCCTGCCTGCCCAATCCTCCCAGCTCTACGGTACCAACCTGGTCAACCTGATGAAGCTGATGTGCAAGGAGAAGGACGGCAACGTTGCCATCGACTTCGAAGACGTGGTTCAGCGCAACATGACGGTGATCCAGGCCGGTGAAGTGACCTTCCCGCCGCCCGCCATCTCCGTCTCTGCTGCCCCGCAGAAACCGGCCGCCGCCAAACCGGCCGCCAAGAAGGAAGAGGCCAAGCCTTCCAACAAGAAGTTCGTGTTCGGTGCTCTCGGCATCGCCGCCTTCGGCTGGATTGCGTCCGTTGCCCCGGCAGCCTTCCTCTCCCACTTCACCGTATTCATCCTGGCCTGTGTGGTCGGTTACTACGTGGTGTGGAACGTCTCTCACGCCCTGCATACGCCGCTGATGTCGGTCACCAATGCCATCTCCGGCATTATCGTGGTCGGTGCCCTGCTGCAGATCGGGCAAGGGTCGACCCTGGTCACCGCGCTGGCGTTCGTCGCCGTGCTGATTGCCAGTATCAACATCTTCGGCGGCTTCACCGTCACTCAGCGCATGCTGAAGATGTTCCGTAAGGATTAAGGGGGTTTAACGTGTCTCAAGGACTGGTAACAGCATCCTATATCGTTGCCGCCGTGCTCTTCATCCTCAGTCTCGCGGGACTGTCGAAGCAAGAAACGGCCAAGCATGGCAACCTGTTCGGTATCGCGGGTATGGCTATCGCCCTGCTCGCCACCGTATTCAACCCGGAGACCAGTGGTGTTCACTGGATCATCCTGGCCATGGTGATCGGCGGTGCCATCGGCGTGCGTCTGGCACTCAAGGTCGAAATGACCGAGATGCCCGAGCTGGTGGCCGTGCTGCACAGCTTCGTGGGTATGGCGGCAGTACTGGTGGGCTTCAACAGCTTCATCGATCTGCACCCTTCTGCACCTGCTGAGGTGGTCGTCTCCGTCGGTTCCAACCTGGATGCCACCCTGGCAGCCGCCCGTGCGGCGTTCGAGCAGGCCAACAGCGTTGCTCAGGTCGAGCACCTGACCGGCGCCATGCTGAACATCCACCTGGTCGAGATCTTCCTGGGCGTCTTCATCGGTGCCGTGACCTTCACCGGTTCCGTGGTTGCCTTCGGCAAACTGCGTGGTCTCATCTCCTCCAAGCCGCTGATGCTGCCGCACCGCCACAAGCTGAACCTGCTGGCCGTGGTCGCCTCGCTGGCGCTGATGGTCTACTTCGTCAACGCGGGCGGCTCTACCTTCGCCCTGCTGGTGATGACCTTGATCGCCTTCGCCTTCGGCTGGCATCTGGTTGCCTCCATCGGTGGCGCAGACATGCCGGTGGTAGTCTCCATGCTGAACTCTTACTCCGGTTGGGCGGCGGCGGCGGCGGGCTTCATGCTCTCCAACGACCTGCTGATCGTCACCGGTGCCCTGGTGGGTTCCTCCGGTGCGATCCTCTCTTACATCATGTGCAAGGCGATGAACCGCTCCTTCATCTCCGTGATCGCCGGTGGCTTCGGCTCCGATGGCGTGGCCTCCACGGCGGATCAGGAGATGGGCGAATACCGCGAAACCAGCGCCGAGGAAGTGGCTGACCTGCTGAAGAACTCCAGCTCCGTCATCATCACCCCGGGCTACGGTATGGCGGTGGCGCAGGCCCAGTATCCGGTGGCTGAAATCACCCAGAAGCTGCGTGACCGCGGCGTCAAGGTGCGCTTCGGTATCCACCCGGTTGCCGGTCGTCTGCCTGGCCACATGAACGTGCTGCTGGCGGAAGCGAAAGTCCCGTATGACATCGTGCTGGAAATGGACGAGATCAACGACGACTTCGCCGATACCGATACCGTGCTGGTGATCGGTGCCAACGACACCGTCAACCCGGCTGCGATGGAAGATCCGGGCAGCCCGATCGCCGGTATGCCGGTGCTGGAAGTGTGGAAAGCGCAGAACGTCATCGGCTTCAAGCGTTCCATGAACACTGGCTACGCCGGTGTCCAGAACCCGCTGTTCTTCAAGGAAAATACCCAGATGCTGTTTGGCGATGCCAAGGCCAGCGTCGAGGCCATCCTGAAAGCACTGTAAGTGCCATTCAGAGAGTGAATATCAAGGAGGCTTCGGCCTCCTTTTTTATTGCCCATCCCTTGTATATCCTCAATCCATACGGACCATGAGGGATCTCCATGATGTGGTGTCAGGGTTGGCGAAGGATCGGGTTGTACGGCTGGCTGCTGGCCTCCCTGTTTGGTGCTGGTTCGGCCATGGCGGCGGACGAACAGCCGACCCTGACGCTGTTGACCGAGCTGTGGCCCCCTTATGTGATGCGTGGTGACAATGGCGAGCTGGCTGGCGCCGATCTCGATCTGGCCTGTACCGTGTTGCGCCAGATGGGTTATCGCACTGAAATCAGGGTGCTGCCCTGGAAGCGGGTTCTGCAGCAGGCCCGTCTCAAGCAGGGGGATGCGGTAGTCGACGTCTTCTTTGAACCTTCCCGCCAGCACTGGCTCCACTACCCCGAAGAGCCGCTCTCTTACAGCGGTGAAGTGCTCTTCTATCCATCGGCTCGTCCGGTGGATTTCAGGCAGCTCTCCGACCTCAAGGGGCTGCGGATAGGTATTCAGGAGGATTATGCCTACAGCCCCGATTTTCTGACCGATCCCGGGGTGATCCGGATGCCGATGACGGGGGAGGGGAATGCCATCAAACAGCTGCATCTGATGATGGCCGGTCGGCTGGACGGGGTGGTGCTCAACGAGCGGGTCGGTCGTTATCTGTTGCATACCCAGGGGTTGCAGGATCAGGTGAGCCACGGCTCGCGTCTGCTGACCGACGACAACCGCAACTTCCTCGCGTTTACCCACAAGCCCGGCCACGACCAGCTGGCTATCCGCTTCTCCTCTGCCCTCAAGGCGTTCAAACAGACCCCAGCCTACAAGCAGTTGCTGGCTCGCTATCACCTCTGAGTTGCCGCCCTGCTGTGCGCCGCTTCACAATTTGTCGCACTTTGTTAAAAGGTGGGCATAATGGCGAACAAAAAGGGGATGCCGCTCAACATTAGTTGATCTTGTTGATAGTAGAATCAACTGCGGTTTACTCAAAGTTACTCATATATGTCCACAGCAGCCACCACTGACCAGATCAATTCGTTAACGGATGAAGAACGTCATCTGATCGCCAGTTTCGAGCCCGCGGTCGAGGCGCTGGCCGCGCTGTTTGGCGCAGGGTGCGAGGTGGTGTTGCATGCGTTCGATACGCTGGATGCATCGGTCATCAAGATTGCCAACGGCCATGTCACCGGTCGTCGGGAGGGGGCGCCGGTCACCGACTTTGCCCTCAACCGCTTGCAGGGGGAGGCGGGCAGCCAGTGGAGCAGCTACTTCAGCCGTACCCGCGACGGGACGCTGATGAAGTCCTCCTCCATCACCATCAGCAACCGGCAGGGCAAGCCCATCGGCATGCTCTGCGTGAACTTCAGTCTGGATACCTCCCTTGGCAGTCTGCTCGATACTTTTGCGCTGCCAGCGGCACCGGCGCCGCTCAACAACGAGACCTTTGCCAGCTCGGTGGACGATCTGGTGACTCAGGTGATTGAGAAGGTGAATCGGGACGATTCGCTCTCCTGCACGGTGCGCAACAAGGAGATAGTGACCCGGCTCTTCGACATGGGGATCTTCGAGATCAAGGAGGCGGCCCAGCTGGTTGCCCGGATGCTCGGCATCTCCCGTCATACTGTTTATCTGCATATCCGCAATCACAAGGCGGATCTGAACAAGCAATAACTGCCTGCGGGCACCCTGAACATGAGAAACACTGCGATGAAAGCACAATGGACCGACTTTATTACCCTGCTCAAGCGTGAAGTGGTGCCGGCCCTGGGCTGTACCGAGCCGATGTCGGTGGCGCTGGCGGCGGCCAACTGCCGCAAGCTGCTGGGAGAGACCCCGACCAGCATCAGCGTCTGGGTCAGCGGTAATCTGTTCAAGAATGGTATGGGGGTCGGGGTGCCGGGCACCGGCATGATCGGCCTGCCGGTGGCCGCTGCGGTCGGCATAACAGGGGGTAATCCCGATGCCGGGCTGGAGGTACTAAAGACTCTCACCCCGGCCCAGGTCGAGGCGGCCAAGGCGCTGCTGCCTGTGATCAAGGTGGATGTGAAGGATGTGCCGGACGTGCTCTACGCCGAGGTGCTGGCCGAAGTTGAAGGGCACAGTGCCCGGGTGGTGATCTGCACCGACCACACCCGCATCATCCTGATGGAGAAGGATGGCGAAGTTCTGATGGAGCAGGCCAGTGCCCCCGGCGTGCAGATTCAGCCGGCCAAATCCGCCAAACCGGCCATGACCCTGCGGGAGATCGTCGATTTTGCATTGGAAGTGCCGCTGGCGGAGATCGACTTTATCCGCGAGGCCGCCACCATGAATCAGGCGCTGGCAGATGAAGGGTTGCAGGGTTACGGTCTGAAGATCGGCAAGATCCTTACCGAACAGGTGGAGCGCAAGCTGCTCTCCGATGACCTGATGACGCTGGCGATGCGCCTCTCCTCCGCTGCCTCCGATGCGCGGATGGATGGTGCCATGCTGCCCGCCATGTCCAACTCCGGTTCCGGCAATCAGGGCATTGCCGCCACCATGCCTGTGGTCGCGGCCGCCCGCTTCCTCAAGGCGAGCGACGAGCAGCTGACCCGAGCGTTGGTGATGAGCCATCTGGTGGCCATCTACATCAAGACCTATCAGAACAAGCTGTCGGCCCTCTGCGCCGCCAGTACCGCCGCCATGGGGGCCGGTGCCGCTATCACCTGGCTGCTGGGCGGCCAGTATCAGCAGATCAGCCACTGCATCAACAACATGATTGGCGATGTCTCCGGCATCATCTGTGACGGCGCGGGCAGCGCCTGCTCCATGAAGGTCTCCACCTCCACCTCGGCGGCGGTAAAGTCTTCGCTGATGGCCATCAACAACCTGCATGTCCCCCAGAGCGAGGGGATCGTCTCCGATGACGTGGACCAGACCATCGCCAATCTGGGCCGACTCTCCAAAGAGGGGATGCTGGATACCGACATCGAAATCATCAATATCATGCGAGCGAAACAGCAGAAGCAGTGAATCTGTGACAAGGGGGCGATAGACCCCCTTGTTCTTGTCACGACGGCGCAGACCGTCTGACACGGTTGCCAGGGCAAGCATGGCGCTTGCTCTTGTTTCTCGGGCGCAAGCCCGCTTTTTGGGGAGTCATACCATGACATTTAGCGTTATCGGCAATCTGGCCATCGCCGCCATCTTGCTGTTCTTTCTCTACCGGTTACAGGAAAAACATGTGAGCTTCACCCGCCGGGTATTTGCCGGTCTGGGGCTCGGTATTCTGTTCGGCGCCGCGTTGCAACTGCTTTACGGTGCAGGCTCGCCCGTCATTGTTCAGACCATCGACTATCTGGATATCGTGGGTAGCGGCTATGTGAAGCTGCTGCAGATGATCATCATCCCGCTCATCATGGTCTCCATCATCAGCGCTATCTTGAAGCTCAATGGCGGCACCGCGCTGGGCAAGATCAGCGCCATGACCATAGGCGTGCTGATCTTCACCACCGCCATCGCCGCCGGGGCGGGCATCCTGATGTCCAACCTGTTTGGCCTGACCGCTGAAGGGCTCACCTCCGGTGCCGCCGAGAGCGCTCGTGGCGCCGCGCTGCAGACCACCCTCGGCAGCGTCGAGAGCATGTCGTTTGCCAAGATGATGCTGGAGTTCATTCCCGCCAACCCCTTCCTCGACATGACCGGGGCGCGCAAGACCTCCACCATCGCCGTGGTGATCTTCTCCATCTTCATCGGCCTCTCTGCCACCGGCATCGCCCGCAAGAAGCCGGAGATCTTCGCCAGCTTCAGCCACTTCGTGGCCGTGGCTCATGCCATCGTAATGCGAATGGTGACCCTGGTGCTGCGCCTGACCCCGTTCGGCGTACTGGCGCTGATGACCAAGGTGGTCTCCGGCTCCAACTATGCGGATATTCTTAACCTGCTCAGCTTTGTGATGGCCTCTTACGGCGCCATCGCCATCATGTTTGTCGTGCACCTGCTGCTGGTGAGCATGGTCGGCATCAACCCGCTGCGCTTCCTCAAGAAGATCACTCCGGTGCTGGCGTTTGCCTTCACCTCGCGCACCAGTGCGGGCTCCATCCCGATGAACGTGCAGACCCAGACCAAGTCGCTGGGTATTCCTGAGGGGATCGCCAACTTCGCCGCCTCCTTCGGTTCCACCATCGGCCAGAACGGCTGTGCCGGTATCTATCCGGCCATGCTGGCAGTGATGATTGCCCCGACCGTCGGGGTTAACCCGATGGACCCCGGCTTTATCATGACCCTGATCGCCATCATCACCGTCAGCTCCTTCGGGGTGGCCGGGATTGGCGGCGGCGCCACTTTTGCCGCGCTGATCGTGCTCTCCGCGCTGGACTTCCCGGTGGCGCTGGCCGGTCTGCTCATCTCCATCGAGCCGCTGATCGACATGGGCCGTACCGCGCTCAACGTTTCCGGCTCCATCACCGCAGGGACGGTCACCAGCCGCCTGATGGGCGAGACCGACATGCATGTGTTCAACAGCGATCACGAAGTGAGTCTGGACGGCGAAGAGTCCACCGTCTGATTTGCTGTCGGTTGATCTGCCCGTGGAAAGGGGCGACTCTTTCCCGTCATAGACCGCAGGGAGGGCATGCCCTCCCTGCGCCATTGAGAGGAAAAACTATGAGAATTCTGATCATCGGTGGTGAAGCCGCCGGTATGAGTGCGGCGGCCAAGGCGCGCCGTCTGGCCAAAGATGCCGACATCGTGGTGTATGAGGCCTCCGAGGTGATCTCTTTCGGTGCCTGCGGCCTGCCTTACTTCGTCGGTGACGAGTTTCAGGAGCCCGGCTACATGGCCGAGTTCACCCCGGAGCAGTTCGCTGCCAAGGGGATCGAGGTCAAGATTGGCCATCGGGTGCTAAGCGTCGATGCGGCGGCCCAGACTCTGGTGGTGGAGCACAACGGCGACACCTTCACCGATCGCTACGATCGGCTGATGATCGCCACCGGCGCCCGCGAAGTGATGCCCCCCATCCCCGGTTTGCAGCAGCAAGGGGTATTCGGTCTGCGCCGGATGGCCGACGGGCTGGCGCTCAAAGCTGCGGTGCAAGACAAGAATAATCGCCGCGCCGTGGTGATCGGTTCCGGCTTTATCGGGTTGGAGGTGGTCGAGGCGCTGGTGCATCAGTGCAAGGAGGTGCGTCTCATCGAGCTGGCGGATCGGGTCATCCCCGACGCATTTGATGGCGAGATCACCCAGCACATCGAAACCGAACTGCGCGAGCAGGGGGTCTCTCTCCATCTGGGTGAGCGAGTTGAAGCACTGCTGGGGGATGGCCGGGTGACCGGCGTGCGCACCAGCCAGGGCGAGTACGAGGCCGATATCGTGGTGGTCTGCACCGGGGTCAAGCCCAACACCGAGTTTCTGGCCGATACCGGCATCGAGCGGCTCGGTAACGGCGCCATCAAGGTGGATCGTCAGGGACGCAGCTCGCTGGCCAACGTCTGGTCGGCCGGTGACTGTGCCAGCGTCTGGCACAGCGTGAAGCAGCAGCAGGTCTATGTGCCGCTCGCCACCATCGCCAACAAGCTGGGGCGCATGGTGGGTGAGAACCTGGCCGGGGCCGAGCAGGAGTTCCCGGGCACCCTCGGCTCTGCGGCGCTCAAGGTGCTGGGGCTGGAGGCGGGCCGTACCGGCCTCTCCGAGCAGGAAGCCAAGGTGATGGGCATCGACTATCGCACCGTGGTTATCAAGGACAAGTGCCACACCAACTACTGCCCGGGTCAGTCCGACATTCACGTCAAGCTGGTCTATGAGGCGGGCAGCAAGCGGCTGCTGGGTGGCCAGATCCTCGGTCGCAAGGGGGCGGTACACCGCATCGACGCGCTGGCGGTGGCCATCACCATGGGGGTGACCACCGAACAGCTCGGCATGCTGGATTTTGCCTACGCGCCGCCCTTCTCACGCACCTGGGATGCCCTGAACGTGGCGGGTAACGTCGCGAAGTAAGCGTTGCGATGACGGCGCCGTAACGGGGATCCTGCTTTACAGAGCAATCTGCGGGTAACAGCTGAGGGTAAATTGCAGCGATAAAAAAACCGATGCCAAGGCATCGGTTTTTTGTTAACGGTTTATCCGTATCACTCAGCCACGGCCGAGGCGGTTCTCCGGGTAGTTCTTGGCCAGCACTTCGCGGGCATGCTTGGCCAGCTGCGGCATCTTCAGAGCGTCGTAAGACTCGACCATGATCTCCAATGCCTTCTCGGTTTCGGCTGTGTCGGGGTAGGTTTCGACAATCAGCTTGGCCCGGTTGGCGGCTGCGACCAGTGCATCACGCTTCACGTAATACTCGGCCACGCTCAGGTCATATCGGGCCAGACGATTCTTCAGGCCTATCATGCGGGCGCGGGCATCGGCGGCATAGACGCTGTTGGGGTAGTTCTGCAACAGGGTCTTGAAGTCCTGGAATGCCTGTCGGGCATAAGCCGGGTCTTTGTCGTCACGATCGATACCGAACAGGCTCTGGAAGAAGTTGTAATCCGCCGCCATGTTGGTCAGGCCGCGCATATAGAAGACGTAATCGATATTTTTATGCGCCGGATTGAGGCGGATAAAACGGTCGATATTGGCGATCGCCTGAGCGGTATCATCCTGCTTGTAGTAGGCATAGATGAGGTCAAGCTGCACCTGATTAGAGTAGGCGCCGAACGGGTAGCGAGAGTCCAAAGCCTCCAGCAATTCAGTGGCTTGCACGTAATTGCCAACATCCAGTTTGAGGCGTGCTTTCTGGTACAGGGTCTCCGGCGGTTCGTCGGGTACCTTGGGTTTAGTGCTGGAACAGCCTGTGATCAAGGTAGCGACCAAGGCGAGCGACATCAGCAGGTGAGACTTCTTTCCCATCAACAACATCCGGTCCATTTCCACGAAATTGGCAAAGTATCCGTTATGCTTGGCTAAAAGAAAAGCTAGAATACCCGGATTATTTCGAATTGATACCCCCCGCTCAAGAGACCATACATGAGCCAGCATATTGAACTGACAGGCGAATTCCAGGATCACCAATTCGGGCAGCGACTCGACCAGGCCCTGGCCGAATTGTTTCCAGACTACTCCCGCACCCGCATCAAGGAGTGGATTTTACAGGACAGAGTGACCCTGGACGGTCAGGTTGCCAACACCCCGCGCGAGAAGATTCTGGCCGGGCAGCAGGTGCATGTGAATGTCGAGCTGGAAGATGATACTCGCTGGGATGCCCAGGATATCGAGCTCAACATTGTTTATGAAGATGAACACATTCTGGTGATCGACAAACCGGCCGGTCTGGTGGTTCACCCGGGCGCAGGTACGCCGGATGGCACCATCCTCAACGCCCTGCTGCACCGCTACCCCGGCATTGCCGAGGTGCCCCGCGCCGGTATCGTGCACCGTCTGGATAAAGACACCACAGGTTTGATGGTGGTTGCCAAAACCGTACCCGCCCAGACCCACCTGGTGGAAGCGCTGCAGGCGCGCCAGATCACCCGTGAGTACGAAGCGATCGCCATCGGTCACATGACCGCTGGCGGCACCGTTGATGCGCCCATCGGCCGTCACCCGACCCAGCGTACCCACATGGCCGTGGTGCCCAATGGTCGTCCTTCCGTGACTCACTACCGGGTTCACGAGAAGTTCCGTGGCCATACCCGTCTGCGTCTGCGTCTGGAAACCGGTCGTACCCACCAGATCCGTGTCCACATGGCGCACATCAAACACCCGCTGGTGGGCGATCCCGCTTACGGTGGCCGTCTGCGCCCGCTGCGCAACGCGACCCCAGAGCTGACCCAGGCACTGCGCAACTTCAACCGTCAGGCGCTGCATGCCACCATGCTGCAACTGGCTCACCCCATCACGGGTGAAGTGATGCAGTGGCACTCAGCTACACCGCAAGACATGGTGGAGCTGATGGAAGTGCTGCGCGCGGATACGCTCGCCAATCCGGATGATCTGGTCTGGAACTGATGTGATAGGGCCTGCTGCGTCGGTTTCTGGCGTCATCCGGCCCGAATAGATGCCAATCGGGGTTCCCTTGCAGGAGCCCCGTTTTTATATCGGTGAATTGAAGGAGTCACAGATGAAATGGATCGAACCTGACTGGCCTGCTCCGGCCAATGTCAGAGCCCTGTCAACTACTCGGGATGGCGGGGTAAGCGAGGGGTTGTTCGCCGGGCTGAATCTGGGTGCCCATGTGGGGGATGATCTGGCGCGGGTCGAGGCTAATCGTGCTCGTTTGCAGCAGGTGGCCGCCATCCCGGGGCCCCTCAACTGGCTTAATCAGGTGCACGGCACCGTGGTTCATCCGGTCAGCAGCCATTATGAGCAGGCACCGGATGCCGATGCCGCCTGCGCCCATGAGGCGGATCAGGCCTGCATAGTGATGACCGCCGACTGTCTGCCGGTGCTGTTTTGCGATCGGGCCGGTTCTGTGGTGGCTGCCGCCCATGCCGGCTGGCGTGGCCTGAAAGAGGGCGTGCTGGAGGCGAGTATCGCGGCCATGGGCTGTGAGCCGGGCGAGGTCCTGGCCTGGATGGGCCCGGCCATTGGCCCCACTGCATTTGAAGTGGGGGGAGAGGTGCGCGAAGCCTTTATGGCTGAGCAGGCTGAAGCAGAAGCGGCGTTCGTCCCTTCGTCCAACGACGGCAAATGGTTGGCGGATATCTACCAGCTGGCGCGGTTGCGCCTCGCCCGTGCCGGCGTTACCGCCGTCTATGGCGGCGAATACTGCACCTTCAGCGACAGCGAGCAGTTTTACTCCTATCGTCGCGACGGCCAGACCGGCCGCATGGCCTCCCTCATCTGGTTGGCCCGCTAAGCAATCACCCGCCAAGTAATAGCCCGTCTCTCTCAAGACCAGAGCCGTATGAGAGAGGCGGGGATCCTGCCCTCTCCCCGCTTTGCAGAAAAAATAACCAGCCCATGCCCTTGAAATAGCCCGTACGGGCCTCATCTTTCATCTCAGAAAGTTATGTTGTTTGCCGCGCAAGCGGCGTCTGCCTGTTTGAAGGGGGAGTGCAATGCGCCTCGATCGCCTTACCAGCAAATTCCAGATTGCTATTTCCGATGCCCAGTCTCTTGCGCTGGGTCGTGACCACCAATTCATCGAACCCGTTCACCTGATGACCGCACTGGTCAATCAGGATGGCGGCTCCATCCGTCCGTTGCTCACCCTGACCGGGATGGATATCAATGCCCTGCGCTCCCGCCTCGGCGAGGAGCTGGATCGCCTGCCGCGCGTCAGCGGTGTGGAAGGGGATGTGCAGCTCTCCAACGGCCTCGGCCGGCTGCTCAACGTCTGCGACAAACTGGCCCAGCAGCGCAAGGACCAGTTCATCTCCTCTGAACTGTTCGTGCTGGCGGCCCTCGATGAGAAGGGGACGCTGGGCGAGCTGCTGCGCGCTCAGGGGCTGACCAAAGAGAAACTCGAAGCGGCCATCGACAAGGTGCGTGGCGGCAAGAAGGTGGAGGATGCCAACGCCGAGGAGAACCGTCAGGCGCTGGAGAAGTACACCATCGATCTGACCGAGCGGGCCGAACTCGGCAAGCTCGACCCGGTGATCGGCCGGGATGACGAGATCCGCCGCACCATTCAGGTGCTGCAACGCCGTACCAAGAACAACCCCGTGCTGATCGGTGCTCCCGGTGTCGGCAAAACCGCCATCGTCGAGGGGCTGGCCCAGCGCATCATCAACGGCGAGGTGCCGGAAGGGCTCAAGAACAAGCGGGTGCTGTCGCTGGACATGGGGGCGCTGGTGGCCGGTGCCAAGTATCGCGGCGAGTTTGAAGAGCGGCTCAAGGCTGTACTGACCGATCTCGCCAAGGAGGAGGGCAATGTCATCCTCTTTATCGACGAGCTGCACACCATGGTCGGCGCCGGCAAGGGCGAAGGGGCCATGGACGCGGGCAACATGCTGAAACCTGCGCTGGCCCGCGGCGACCTGCACTGCGTCGGCGCCACCACCCTGGATGAGTACCGTCAGTACATCGAAAAAGATGCCGCGCTTGAGCGTCGCTTCCAGAAGGTGCTGGTAGAAGAGCCGAGCGTGGAGGACACCATCGCCATCCTGCGTGGCTTGAAAGAGCGTTACGAGCTGCACCACCATGTGCAGATCACCGACCCCGCGATTGTGGCGGCGGCCCAGCTGTCGCACCGCTATATTGCGGATCGTCAGTTGCCGGACAAGGCCATCGACCTCATCGACGAGGCGGCAGCCAGCATCCGGTTGCAGATCGACTCCAAGCCGGAAGCGCTCGATCGCCTCGAGCGGCGCATCATCCAGCTCAAGCTGGAGCAGCAGGCGTTGATGAAAGAGGACGACGACGCCAGCCGCAAGCGTCTGGAGCTGATCAATCAGGAGATTGGCGAAAAAGATCGGGAATACAACGAGCTGGACGAAGTGTGGAAGGCCGAGAAAGCCGCCCTCGCCGGCACCCAGCATATCAAGGCTGCACTGGAGCAGGCCCGTCAGGATCTCGATGTGGCGCGCCGCGCAGGCGACCTGGGTCGGATGTCCGAGCTGCAATATGGCCGCATTCCGGAGCTGGAGAAACAGCTGGATCTCGCCACTCAGGCCGAGATGCAGGAGACCAGTCTGCTGCGCAACCGGGTCACCGACGTGGAGATTGCAGACGTGCTGGCCCGCTGGACCGGTATTCCGGTCGCCCGCATGCTGGAAGGGGAGCGCGACAAGCTGCTGCGGATGGAAGATCAGCTGCACAGCCGGGTGATTGGTCAGGAAGAGGCGGTCGATGCGGTCTCCAACGCCATTCGCCGCTCCCGCGCCGGGCTCTCAGATCCGAACCGCCCCATCGGCTCCTTCCTGTTCCTGGGGCCCACCGGGGTGGGCAAGACCGAGCTGTGCAAGGCGCTGGCCGAGTTCCTGTTCGATACCCAGGATGCCATGGTGCGGATCGACATGTCGGAGTTCATGGAGAAACACAGCGTGGCCCGTCTGGTGGGGGCGCCTCCCGGATACGTGGGTTATGAAGAGGGCGGTTATCTGACCGAGGCGGTACGCCGTCGTCCCTACTCGGTGATCCTGCTGGACGAGGT
Source organism: Aeromonas sp. FDAARGOS 1419 (assembly GCF_019047045.1). Lineage (NCBI taxonomy): Bacteria > Pseudomonadati > Pseudomonadota > Gammaproteobacteria > Aeromonadales > Aeromonadaceae > Aeromonas > Aeromonas sp. FDAARGOS 1419. Next base: position 3,198,488 of record NZ_CP077209.1, on the reverse strand, counting down.
GGAGAAGGCGCATCCGGATGTCTTCAACATCCTGTTGCAGGTGCTTGATGATGGCCGCCTGACCGATGGTCAGGGTCGCACCGTCGATTTCCGCAACTCGGTGGTGATCATGACCTCCAACCTCGGGTCGGATCTGATTCAGGAGCACCACTCCGAGAAGGATTACGACGAGATGAAGGCCATGCTGATGGATGTGCTGACCCGCAGCTTCCGGCCGGAATTTATCAACCGGATCGACGAGACAGTGGTGTTCCATCCCCTAGGCGAGGATCACATCAAGTCCATCGCCCGCATCCAGCTCAAGAGCCTGATGGGCCGACTGGAGGCTCAGGGTTACGAGGTGGAGGTGAGCGAAGCGCTGCTCGAGAAGCTGGTTCACGCCGGGTTCGACCCCGTCTACGGGGCGCGGCCCCTCAAGCGGGCGATCCAGCAGAAGGTGGAGAACCCGCTGGCGCAGGCCCTGCTCTCCGGTCGCATCGTTCCGGGCAAAAAACTGGTGCTGGGGGCCGACAGCAACGGTCTGACCATGACCCAGTAACCGATCTCGCATCTATGTTTGCAACGCCAGCCTTCGGGCTGGCGTTGTCGTATCTGGTGGCGGGGATTTGGGCGCAAAAAAAACGGCAATCCGAAGATTGCCGGGAGGAATGTAGTGACGCGACCTGACGTGGGTTGAGCGGGTCGCAGGGGCAAGCCCCCGATTTCGAAACAAAACCGCTAACGGCCTTGCGTCTTACAGCCTGCCGGGGATGCGCTCGCTCAACCCCGACGGCCACCTGCCTGTTGCCATGCCGGCTGCGATGGCGCCGGTATGGCCTTCATTCGTTACAGCATGCCTTGCACGGCTGCTTTCATCTCGGCTGGCCAGACACCAACCTGCACCTGACCGATATGCTCTTTTTGCAGCAACAGCATGGCCAGGCGGGATTGGCCGATGCCGCCGCCGATGGTCTGCGGCATCCGTGCTGCCAGCAGATCCTGATGCCAGTCGTACTGCAGGCGATCCTCGTCGCCGGTGATGGCCAGCTGGCGGCGCAGCGCCTCGGCATCGACCCGGATCCCCATGGAGGAGATCTCGAAACTGTCCTGCAGTACCGGGTTCCACACCAGAATGTCGCCGTTCAGACCCGCCAGACCCAGCTCGCTGTGGCTGCTCCAGTCGTCGTAGTCCGGGGCGCGCACATCGTGACGCTCACCGTGGGAGAGGGCACCGCCGATGCCGATCAGGAACACGGCCCCCAGCTCTTTGGCGATGGCACGCTCGCGCCCCTTGGCATCGAGGTCCGGGTAACGGGCCAGCAGCTCTTCGCTGTGCAGGAACTGGATCTCGGCTGGCAGGAAGGGGGTCAGCTCATGTTCGGCGCAGACTGCGCGCTCGGTGGCCTTGATGGCGGCCCAGATGCCGCGCACGGTTTCCTGCAGATAGGCGAGATCGCGGCGCTCGCTCGGCATCACCTTCTCCCAGTCCCACTGATCCACGTAGACGGAGTGGATGGGGGTGAGGCGATCCTCGTCCGGACGCAGCGCCTTCATGTGGGTGTAGATCCCTTCGCCCGGGCCGAAGCCGAAGCGACCCAGGGTCTGGCGCTTCCATTTGGCGAGTGAATGGACCACTTCGTAGCTGTGATCCGGCAGAGTTTTTACTTTGACCTGCACTGCATTCTCATGGCCAGAGAGGTTGTCCTGAGTGCCATCACCGACCCGGCTCAGAATGGGGGCTTGCACCTCCATCAGACCCAGTTGCTGGGCGAGTTGGCGGGAGAACATCTCTTTGACGAAGCTGATCTGCTGTTGGCTGCGAATGTAGTGCTGTTTCATGCTGAATTCCTGTTTCAAACCCCGTTGGATGTGGTGATTCTTCAACGGAATGCCAACCAAATTCAATATTCGATAATAGAAATAGGCTTTGTGTGTTTTTTTCTTCAAAATAAGCTGTTGTTTAATGAGGTATCGTCAACGGGGGTGCAAAAAAATGCCGGAAAATTACCGAATCGATAATCTCGATCAGGCCATCCTCACCGCTCTGATGGAGAATGCGCGGATCCCTTACGCAGAACTTGCGAAACAACTGGCGGTCAGCCCGGGCACCATCCATGTGCGGGTGGAGAAGATGAAACAGGCGGGGATCATCGAGGGGACACGGGTGCAGGTTAACCCCAAGAAGCTGGGTTACGACGTCTGCTGCTTTATCGGGATCAATCTGAAGAGCGCCAAGGATTACCCCTCGGCACTGGCCAAGCTGCAGGCGCTGGACGAGGTGGTGGAGGCCTACTACACCACCGGCCACTACAGCATCTTCATGAAGGTGATGACCCGCTCCATCGACGAGCTGCAGATAGTGCTGATCAACAAGATCCAGACCATCGACGAGATCCAGTCCACTGAAACCCTGATTTCGCTGCAAAACCCTATCCTGCGGGATGTGAAACCCTGACCCCTTGATCAGGGTTCGATATAGGGGATGGCGTACTTGTCGTAGAGGGCCTTGAGGCTGCCGTTGCGTTTCATGCGCAGCAGTTCGGCATCGTAGGCCGCCATCAGGGCGGGGGTTTGTGCATCCGCCCGTGCGCGGGCCCAGGTGTTGAAGTAGGGGCTGCTCTTGAGCGGTTTGGGCAGGTAATCGATCTTTCCCGTCAGCCCCTCTTCCTTGATCTGGGTGAAGGCGGTGACCAGCGGCATGGGCACGGTATCGATCCGTCCGGCCAGCAGTTTGCGCAGTTGCAGCTGGTTCATGGTGATCTCCTGAAACTGATAGGCCGGGTCGGTCATGGCTGCTGCCAGTTCAGGGGTATAGGAGAAATCCTTGGTCACGCCGATGCGCCAGGGTTTGAGATCGGCCAGCGTTTCGTAGCGGATCTTCATCAGGTCCGCCTTGCGCACGAAGAAGTGCCAGCTGTGGCGAAGATGGGCCTGTTGGGGATAGATGAGATAACTCTCCCGCTCTGCCTTGTAGGAGTGGGTCATCACCAGGTCGCAGGCGCCGGTTTCGGCGTTGCGGGTGAGGCGGGCACCGGAGTCGGCCAGCTCGATCCGAAAGGGCGTCTCCAGCTTGTCGAAGATGGCGGTGACTATGTCGATATCGAGTCCGCGGGGTTTCTGATCGGCATCGAGAAACTTGAGCGGGGGCTCCATGGTGCCGCAGATCACCAGCTCCTTGGCGGGCAATCCGAGTGGAAACAGCAACCAAAACAGGGGGATCACACGCAAACTACGTCTCCTGAGCCCGTTTGAAGATATTCCAAGACCTGATTCCAGTATATTGGATGGCACCTGATCCGTTAGAAGCGACTGTTTATGGCAAATCCTGAAATCGAAAGCCCGCTGGACGGGATCGACAAGTTGACCGTCTCGCTCTACCGCCTTGGCTTGAGTGCGGCTGCCCTGTTGCTGCTTTGCCGCGGTGCGGCGCTGCTGAGCGGGATGGCACTGCTCCCGTCGGCACAATGGTTGATGTCGCTGGCAGTGGCAAGCGCAATCTGCGGCTTCTCGCTGCATATCTACGACAAGCGGATTCGCCTGATTCTTCAGGGTTTTGGTTGGGGTGCACTGGCCCTGGCTGCGGTGGGGGCACCGGATGCGCTGGTGCTGGGCGCGGCCTTGGCGACCCTCTCCGGGCTGGCGTTCAAGGAGCAGTTTTGCTTCGCCATTCCCGGCATCAAGCTGGTGCCCGTATTGCTGCCGGCGTTATGGCTGCTGGAGTGGTTGCGGGTGGAGTGGGCCGCCGCACTGGTGGCGCTGGTATGCGGCGCCCTGTTGACCTTGCTGGCGCTGGCCAAGTGGCGGATGCCCCTGCACTTCGATATCGGTGACAAGGGGCGTTACCAGATCTAGGTCTGCTGGCACACCTTCATCTGCTGGTTGAGGGCCTGCATCACCTGACGGCGGCTGATGATGCCGACCACCTTGCCCTGTTGCAGCACCGGGTAGATCTTGGGCTTGGCGTCAGCCATCTGGCGGGCCAGCTCCAGAATACTGTCATCCGGCCCGACCGAGAGGGGCGAACGGTTCATCAGATCCTCCACCCGGGTGCGGGTATCGCAGTGGTAGCTGCCGGTGAGCAGGCTGGGGATGCAATCTTGTTCGGAAAGAAAGCCGATCAGCCGTTTCTGCTCATCCAGCACCGGCAGGCCGCCAAGACCCGATTGATGCAGGCGATCCAGTGCTTCTGCCAGGCCGAGTCCGGCAGTGAGGGTGTGGGTCAGGCGACCCATGTGGTGGTGTACTTTCAGCATGGAGGTGACTCCGCAAGAGGGTGATGCCGCCACTATGACGCGGGTGGGTGGCCCGCGACCAATGGCTTGTGCCGCAGGGATTGATAGGCACAAGCCATCGGCGGTGATCCGCTGGCAGGCGGGCTTCGTTCATGCAAGACCATGAAAGGGAAAGGAGATCGTATGCGTGCATTGGTTACGGGCTGCGGCCGTCGACTCGGATTTTATCTCTGTGAACAGCTGGTGGCGGCGGGCTGGCAGGTGACGGGCAGTTATCGCAGCGAGCGGCCGGAGCTGGCCACGCTGGCGGCACTGGGGGTCGAGCTGGTGCAGGCGGATTTTGGCCGGGAAGAGGACGTTGGCAAGCTGATTGATGTGCTGGCTGCCCATCAGGATCTGACGCTGGTGATCCACAACGCCTCGGCCTTCGAGCCGCAGGCAACTGATCCGGCGGCGCAACTGGCCCAGTTCGAGCAGTTCTACCGGGTACACATGGCGGCCCCCTTCCAGCTCAATCGGGCGTTGGCCCCTCAGCTTGCCAGCAACCCCAACGCCAGCATCATTCACATCACCGATATCTATATTCATGCCCCGGTCCCCCGTTTTGCCAGCTATGTGGCCACCAAGGCGGGAGCCCATTCACTGGCCATGAGCTTTGCCCGGGAGCTGGCGCCTGCGGTGCGAGTCAACACCATAGAGCCGGGCCCCATTCTGTTTCTCGACGAGCATGACGAGGCATGGCGCCAGCAGGTGTTGGCGAAAACACCGCTGGCGCGGGAGGGAGGGCTTGAGCCCATCTGGCAGGCGGTGCAGTTACTGATGGGGAACAGTTATATGACGGGGGCCAGCATCAAGGTGGATGGCGGGCGCGCGCTGGCCACTCTCTGAAGATTTGCCAAGCACCAGCGGCTCCAGCCCGACCTGCCGGGTCAGCAAGCCCTTGCCGGGTTTGAGCTTGCCCGACGGGGCGGGGAGCGTCACTTGCAGCGCCACCTTGGGGGCATGCACCTCGCCATGGCCGTAGAGCTCGGCCAGCAGCTCCGCCAGATAGGAATCGACCTCTGCCGAGGCAAAGTCACCGCTCCTGTTGCTGGCCAGAATATCGATGTCGAGCGGCCGGTCGTGCACCTTGCAGAGCGGATCGCTGCGATCCCGGCCGTGGGCCACCTCGAGGGCGACAAAGTGCTGCTTGAGGCGGGCGGCATCGAGCGGGCTCTCCACCACCAGCAGGCAGTTGAGAAAGTCGTGGCTGGAGTGCATTCCCACCGGCTTGGTGCGGATCACCGAACTCAGCCGCAGGGGGCCGACGTTCGCAAGCAGCTCGGCCAGCACTCGGCTGACATGGATATGCGGCTCAAGATTGGAACCAATGCTACACAGATAGAACATGCTCACCTTCCCTGGGTTGGGCTCATCTGAAATGTATACGCAGCTCACGGTTATCGGATTAACTATGGCTTAACATTGTCTTATCTATTGTGATCCGGCACTGATTGGCAGAAAGGAGGTTTGCATGAGTGTGGAGCTGAAATGGGCGCTGTTGACCGCCTCGGGCGCGCTGGCGATGATCATGATTATCTGTCTGGCCTCTGTCGCGTTGGCGTGAATCACCACAATCCAGATAATACAAACCGGCCTGTTGGCCGGTTTTGTTTTTCTGGGCGGTGCAGCTATGCTGGCGCACCGGTGAGAACGCAAGAGAAGAGATGATGACCAAGGTTCGCCCACGCTCCCTGCTGCAGGTGGTATTGATGGGATTTGTGCTGGTGTTGATGCCGCTGGGCGGCATGATCTGGCACAACAGCACCTCCCTTGCCCACCTCAGTCAGCTCACCAGCGACGAGATGGAGCGGGCGGTCAAGGATACCCGCCGCGCCACCCTGCTGACGGCGCAAGCCATCGATATCGAGCGCACCTTGCGCCGCTTCGCGGTGCTGGGGGATCGCCGCAGTCTCACCAGCTACCAGCAGCAACTCGATGGTTATCGGGTGTTGCTGGCGGAACACCGCAACTCCATCACCGACGGCCAGCTCTACAGCGGGCTCGATCAGGGGCTGGCCTGGCTCGACAGCCTGCAGGATGCCGCGCTGGCCCGGGCGGCGGTAGCGGGAGACAAGCTCGAGCAGTTCAACGATGCCAACAAGCAGCTTGAAATAGTCACCCGCAGCCGGGTTGACGAACATATGGATCGGGTGCAGCTCACCATCGCCGGACTGACCAGCGAGCTCTGGTGGGTGAGTGGAGCGGTGGCGGCGCTAAGCCTGCTGATGGTCTTTATCTTCACCTACCTCATCATCCACCCGGTACGACAGATTGAGTCGCGCATCTTGAGTCTGGGAGCCGGGGTCGAACCCGATCCCAAGCCGGTTGACGGCCCTGCCGAGCTGGTATTGCTGGGGGAGCGGATCGTCTGGCTGCACGACAAACTCAAGGAGCTGGAGCTGCAGAAATACCAGTTCCTGCGCCATGTATCCCACGAGCTCAAGACCCCGCTGGCGGTGCTGCGGGAGGGGACGGATCTGCTCTGTGAGCAGCTGGTCGGGCCTTTGACGCCGGATCAGCTGGAGATCTGCCAGATGCTCGACGAGAACAGTCGGCGTTTGCAGACCCTGATCGAGCGGCTGCTCGACTTCAACCGGCTCAGTCAGCAGGAGGCCTTCGAACTGGAGCCCGTCCCCCTGCTGCCGATGTTGTCGGAACTTTCTGCAGAGTACCGGCTGGCATTGGAGTCCAAGCAGATCCGTGTACACTTGCCGACCGTGCCGGTTACCCTGTGGGCGGAGCCCTACCGGCTACGACTGATCCTCGATAACCTCTTCTCCAACGCCGTCAGTTACGGCGCCAGCGGAGGCAATATCTGGATCAGGGCAGGGCAGGATGAACAGATAAGCTGGCTGGAAGTGGCCAACGAGGGGCCCAAGATCCCCGTGGCCGATCAGCAACGCATTTTTGAACCCTTCGAGCAAGGCAGCACAGTGCGGCAAGGCCTCCTGAAAGGCTCGGGCATGGGCCTCTCCATCGCCCGCGAGTCTGCCAACAGCCTGGGGGGAGAACTGGTTCTGGTAGAGGATGAACAGGCGGATGTCTGTTTCAGGTTGACGTTGAAATGAGGACTATGAAGATACAACGCGTATTTCCAGCTCTGATGGCAGGGCTGCTCGCGGGTTGCTCCTTGCTGCCGCAACAGGCAGAGCGGGAGTCCTCCGATATCGCTTTTGCCAAGCGGATGGAGTTTGCCAACAAGGAGATGCAGGTGCGTCTGCAATACTCCGACTGGCTGCTGGCCAGTCACCCCCAGCAACGGGTGCAGGAGCGTCAGCGTCTGAAAGGGGCCGACGATCTGGAGAGCCGGGTCAGTCTGGCCATGGTGGACTCCCACCCCGCCGAATCGGTGGCCAATCGCACCGCCGGTCTGGCGCGCCTGAAGCAGATGCTGCCCGAGCTGGGTCTCGATGCGCAGGCCTTTTTACGTAGCTGGATCGCCCTCGGCGAACAGCTGCTGGCCCGCGACAGCCGTCGCGATGACCAGAGTCAGGAGATCCAGCGGCTGCGCCGCCAGATCGAGCAGCTGACCGCCATCGACGACCAGCTCAACCAGCGCAAGCTGAACGAGAATCGTGAGGTAATACCATGAGCCGGATCCTGTTGGTGGATGACGACGTCAGCCTGCTCAAACTGATGAGCATGCGGCTGCGCAGTCAGGGTTATGAAGTGGATACCGCCGACAGTGCGGAAGGGGCCCTCGACCGGTTGCGTCAGCAACGGGCCGATCTGGTACTGAGCGATCTGCGGATGGCCGGCATGGACGGTCTGGCGCTGTTCGAGCGGATCCAGGCCCAGTGGCTGGGTTTGCCGGTGATCATCATGACCGCCCACGGCACTATCCCGGACGCCATTCAGGCGACCCGCTCCGGGGTCTTCAGCTTCCTGACCAAACCCATCAACAAGGATGAGCTGTTCGCCACCATCGAACATGCTCTCAGCCTGACCCGGCCGAAACAGCAGCAGGAGTGGCAGTCGCTGATCCTGACCCGCAATCCCCAGCTGGAACAGCTGCTGATCCAGGCCCACAGCATTGCGACCATGGAGGTGCCGGTGCTGATCATGGGGCCGTCAGGCTCCGGCAAGGGGGCGATGGCGCAGGCGCTGCATCAGGCCAGCCAGCGGCGCGACAAGCCGCTCCATACCATCAACTGTGCCGCCATTCCGTGGGCGTCACTCGACTTGCAGCTGTTTGGTGAAGATGGCCAGTCCGGACTGTTCGAGCAGGCCAAGGGGGCGACCCTGTTTCTCGACGAGATTGGCAGCCTCTCCGAATCCCTGCAGGCCAAGCTGCTGCAGGTGATGGAGGAGTATGGTCAGGGCACGCCGGAGGTGCGGGTGCTCAGCTCCAGCCATCAGGATCTGGTCAAGGCGATGGAGGAGGGGCGCTTTCGGGAAGATCTCTTCTACCGTCTCAACGTCGCCAATATCACCTTGCCGTCTCTCAGTGCCCGCAGCGAGGATATCCCCCTGCTGGCCCGACAGGCGCTCGACGATTACCGTAGCCGCCACAGCGACTGCGCCGCCATGGGATTTTCGCCCGAGTCGCTGGCGATGCTGGCTGCCGCGGCCTGGCCTGGCAACGTGCGCCAGCTCTGCAACGTGGTGGAGCAGCTCGCCAGCCTCTGTTGCAGTCCAGTGATCGGGGTCTCCATGGTGGAGTCCGCCCTGAGTGGCGGCGGCGGCGGCATCCCCTCGTTCAACGAGGCGCGGGCCGAATTCGAGAAGGAGTATCTGATCCGTTTGCTGCGCACCACCGAGGGCAACGTGACCCTGGCGGCCAACATGGCGGGCAGAAACCGTACCGATTTCTACAAGTTATTGAATCGGCACGGTATTGAAGCAGCAAACTTCAAATCGAAGGGATAAATCAGGCGGGATCAACCACCGCCGGAGCGGCGTCAGCTTTCTGGGTTTTATGGGAGAGCCAGAGGCCGCTCGCCTTCATCAGGTAACCGAACAAGGCGCCAATGATGAGGGAGGGCAGGATCAGCCGCCACTCGCCAGCCGCCCCGAAGGTGGCACAGCAACCGGCAAAGGTGCCGGGAATGTAGCCGAGCCACTGTTGCTTGGCCTGTACGCACATCAGGGTTGCGACCACACCCGTCATCACGTAACCCGCCACGCCCGCCCCCCACAGACTGTCGCCATGGATCAGCAGCAGTGCCCACAGCATGCCGCTGGTGTTGCAGAAGATGGTCTGCAGCAGCGCCTTGTAGCCGCCGCTTGACGCGAAATAGCTGGTGCAGCCGAGAAAGCCGACCCAGGAGATAAGGCCGAACGCGACGGCAATCCAGCCCCAGACGGCGGAGAGAATTCCAGTGGTGATGGCGATGGCGATCAGTGGGCTCATGGGGCGACTCTTCAGTTGGCTTCGCAAAATGGGCAGCCTACCCCCGGCAATCGGGGCGGCAAGCGGGGGCGGAATTGTGTGTGATCTTCATCACCCTTTTCAACTCAGGAATACGCTTGCGCTCGCGAAAAAAATTCATTGGTGACCGGCCTGACAGTCGGCCATAGTTAGAGGCCCTGTCCTGCTCATGGAGTGAGTCTGATGGCGCCAAATGTGATCGTTCCCCTGCTGGTGTTCGTAGTCCTGTTTCTGGTCGGCACCATGGCCAAGGCACTGCCCCTGCACCACATGATGTAAATTTGTGTGAAATAAAAATCTGCCGGGGCGGGTCTTATCCATACTGCCTCACTCAGCCCCGGGAGTTTTTCATGTTGATCAAGCGTCGTACCGCCCACCCCCTCACCGAACAGGATGTCACCCCGGAAGCCGTCTATCAGGACCGCCGCCTTATTCTCAAAGGGCTGGGCCTGGGCGCGGCTACTCTGGCGTTTCCCACTCAGGCCGGTGTACTCGATCTGCTGCGCGGTAAAGAGGATGCTCCCCAATTAGCCACCAAGCCGATCAACAGCAAGCCTGCCGAGCGCCCGGCCAATCTGGTGCTGACACCGGAAGAGAAGGCCACCAGTTACAACAACTTCTATGAGCTGGGCACCGACAAGTCCGACCCGGCTCGCAACGGCCATTACCTCAAGCCCGAACCCTGGACCCTCAAGGTGGAGGGGGAGGTGGCCAAGCCTTTTACACTCGATGTGTGGGACCTCATCAACAAGAGTGAGCTGGAGGAGCGGATCTACCGGCTGCGCTGTGTCGAAGCCTGGTCCATGGTGCTGCCCTGGAACGGCATCTCGCTGGCGGAGATTATCCGCCGTGCCGAGCCCACCAGTCGCGCCAAGTTTGTCGCCTTCGAAACCCTGTTTGATCCGAAACAGCTGCCGGGGCAGGCCTCCAGTCTGGGGGGCGGCATCGAGTATCCCTACGTCGAAGGGTTGCGTATCGACGAGGCGATGCACCCTCTCTCTTTCCTTGCGATGGGGCTCTATGGCAAGACCCTGCCCGCCCAGAATGGTGCGCCGATCCGGTTGGTAGTGCCGTGGAAGTACGGCTTCAAGAGCATCAAGAGCATCGTCTCGATCCGGCTGGTAGAGGAGATGCCGCCGACCACCTGGAACCTGCTGGCTCCCAACGAATATGGCTTCTACGCCAACGTCAATCCGCAGGTGGATCACCCGCGTTGGAGTCAGGCCAGCGAGCGTTTCATCGGCGAGGGCGGGGTGTTTGGCGCCAAGCGTCAGCCGACCCTGATGTTCAACGGCTATGGTGACGAAGTCGCCTCGCTCTATCAGGGGATGGATCTGCGCCAATGGTACTGAGATTGAAACCGGCCCATATCAACGGCTTGCGGGCACTGGTGCATCTGGGCGCTCTCGGCTTCCTGCTCTGGCTGGTTTTTGCCATTCCGGCAGGTCTGCTGGGGGGCGATCCGGTGCCCGAGCTTATCCACTACCTCGGCAAGGGGGCGCTCAACCTGCTGCTGCTCACCCTGCTGGTCTCGCCGCTGGCCAAGCGTTGGCGGCAGGGGCAGCTCATCAAGCTGCGCCGTCCCCTCGGGCTCTGGTGTTTTGCTTGGGCGCTGCTCCACTTCATGGCGTGGCTGGGGCTGGATCTGCAGTTTGACTGGGGTCTGATTGGCGGCGAGCTGGTCAAGCGCAGCTACATAGTGGTGGGGATGGTGGCATTGCTGCTGCTGGCCGCCCTCAGCATCACTTCGCTGCCCGCATTGCAGCGCCGCATGGGCGCCGCATGGCAGAAGCTGCACAATTGGGTCTATGCCATCGCCCTGCTGGTGCCGGTGCACTACTGGTGGTCGCTCAAGAGCGGTTGGGGGGAGCCCCTCGTCTACCTGCTGCTGGCCTGCGCCCTGCTCTGGCCGAGGCGGGAGAAGCTGCTGCGCCCCATGCGGGGACGCTGGAATGCAAAAGAGGCCTAATCGGCCTCTTGTTGTTTGATTTCGCCGGTGTAGGCATCGACGATGAGATGCACCTTCTGATCCTGGCGATTGAGGGTTTTGACCTCGAATTTGTCCCCTTCCAGCTCCACTTCCCGAATGTCGTGATACCCTTGCGCCAGCAGGAGTTTGACCAGCCCGGCCATGTCGAGACGGCTCTGGGCCGCCCAGCTTGTGGCACTCAACAGGCAAAGGATCAGCAGGAAACTGCGCGGGATCATATTCATTCCGGATTCATGGCTGGCAGACTATAAACGCCATTATGTTAGGTTTTTGGAGATGAATCATCCATGAATAGAGCGCTCCCTCTGCTTGGGTTATTGCTGCCGTTGCTGGCACAGGCGGTCACGCCTGATGAAGCCCAGCTGCAGCAAGCTGTCCATGAGGGACGGGTTCGGCCCTTCCATGAAATGATGGAAGTGGCGGCCAGATTGCCGGTGCGGGTGTTGCGGGTGGATCTGGGGGAAGAGGATGGTATCTGGCTCTATGAACTGCGAGTCATCGATCGGGAGAACAGCGTGATCAAGGTGGCCTATCGGGCCGACAACCTTGAGCTGGTGTGGGCCAAGGGCCACCATCTGGAGCGGCTGTTCGAACCGCCAAAGCCCCCGGTCGAGGATGATGAATAACCCCTGTGTGGAAGCCTGTTCATGCGAATTCTGATTGTTGAAGACGAAAAAATTCTGGCCGGCCAGCTGGCTGAACAGCTGCGCCTCTCCGGCTTTGTCACCGACCTCTGCCACGATGGCAACGAGGCCGGTTTTCTCGGCGAGACCGAGCCCTACGATGCCATTATTCTCGATCTCGGTCTGCCGGGTCGCGATGGCCTGAGTGTGCTGAAGGAGTGGCGCAGCAAGGGGATCGATACCCCGGTGCTGGTGCTGACCGCCCGTGGTCAGTTGCACGAGAAGATCGAGGGGCTCAATGCCGGTGCCGACGACTACCTCACCAAGCCGTTCCAGGTGGCCGAGCTGGTAGCGCGGGTGCATGCGCTGGTACGCCGGGCGGCGGGCAACGCCAGCTCCATTCTGGAGATTGGCGGGGTGCGCCTCGACATGGCGGCGTCACAGGTGTGGTACGAAGGGACTCCCATCAAGCTGACCGCCCATGAGTTCCGGGTGCTGGGTTACCTGATGCAGCACAGGGGCAAGGTGGTGTCGCGCAGCGAGCTGATCGACCACATCTACGCTCAGGATTTTGACCGCGACTCCAACACCGTCGAGGTGTTCATCGGCCGGATCCGCAAGAAGACCAACCCCGATCTGATTGAGACAGTGCGCGGCCTCGGGTACCGGATCAACGAATGAGGCTGGTCAGAACCCTGCGGGGGCGACTGCTCGCCATCGCGCTGGTGTGGTGCGGGCTGTTCCTGTTCGCTACCGGCTTCAGTCTGCAGACCATGATGCGCAACTACTGGCAGGAGGCGGAAGCCGACGGCCTGCGCCTACAGCTCTATGATCTGCTCTCCCGGCTGGAAGTGGCCAAAACCGGCCTGCCGGTGGTTACCGGCTCCCTCTCCGATCCCCGCTTCAATCAACCCTACTCCGGCTACTATTGGCAGCTGGAGCTGGGCCGCGATGTGGTGGGGCGCTCCCGCTCCCTATGGGATACCAACCTGAAGAGCGACGGCCTCAAGTCGGCGTTTGGCGATCCCGACCTCTTTGTCGGCAAGGGGCCCAACAAGGAGCCGCTGCTGATCATGACCCGCACCGTGCTGCTGCCCGGTTCGGATCGGGTGTTCACTCTGGTGATGGGCAAGGACAGCAGCGCCCTGACCCAGACCCTCAACAAGACCCGGATCAGCCTGTTCCTCGGTCTCGGCTTTGCTGCTGCCGGTCTGGTGCTCGGCTTCATGTTCCAGATCGTCTACGGCTTGCGGCCGCTGCACCTGCTGCGCCGCGAACTGGGGCGGGTTCACGAGGGTCATCAGGAGGGGTTCCGGCTGCGCTATCCGCTGGAGATCCAGCCGCTGGTGGAGGATATCAACCGGCTGCTGCACCACTACGGCGAGCTGCTTCAGCGGGCGCGCTCCCACACCGGCAATCTGGCCCACGCTCTCAAGACGCCGCTTAGCATCATGCGCAATCAGGTGGCTCAATTGCCGCCGGAGGATCAGGCCGCCATCGGCGAGCAGCTCGACCAGATCCAGCGCCATATCGATTACCACCTCGGCAAGGCGCGGGTGACTGGCGCCGCCAAGATCCTCGGGGTCTCGACCCCGGTGCGGGCGCGGGTGGAGTATATCTGCCGCGCCTTCTCCCGCCTCTATCCGGGCAAGACGGTGGACTTGCAAGTGCCCGCCAATCTGGCGGTCGGGGTGGAGGAGCAGGACTTCGACGAGATGGTGGGCAATTTGCTGGAGAACGCCTTCAAGTGGTCTGCCAGCGAGCTGCGCATCTCCAGCGCCGAGCTGGGGGGCTGGATCACCTTGCGTATCGAGGATGACGGCCCCGGCATGAGCGAAGATCAGATCGCCAAGGCGGTGTTGCGCGGGGTGCGGCTCGACGAGAAGGTACCGGGCTCGGGCCTGGGCCTCAATATCGTCTCCGATCTGGCGGAAGCCTATCGGGGAAGTTTCATCATGGGCCGCGCCGAACTGGGCGGTCTGGCCGCCTCCCTCTCGTTGCCCAAGGTGGCAAGAGTCGAGAGCTAGGCATAACATATGGCATTTGTTTTAGCCTGAGGAAGAGAAGCATGACCGACGATCCGTGGGCACTGTGTCACCTTGACGATTCGTTTGATGCCTCTGTGCTGGGGGTCAAGGGCGCCCAGATCCAGTGGTTTGAAGACAGGGATGGCCTCATCGCGTTCCTTCTGGAAGATTTTGTCGACCTGCTGGCCGATGTGGGCGAGCTGGACGAGGAGCAGACCGAGCAGGCGCGCGAGCGCTTCACCCTGCTGGTGGAGCAGAGCTTCGACGATCGCACCCTGATGGATGCCATCAACGATCTCGCCTCCGGCCTGCGTCGCATCGCCTGGTTGGGGCCGCTCTCGGAGCTGGCCGAGATCAGCGACGAGTTTGCCTCCGGCCTGCGCCGCTATTTCTGGAGCCAGTACGACGGGGATGAAGATGACCCGGACGCCTGGGTGCCGGAAGAGCTGTGGCCGCAACTGGTGGAGTGCGCGCAGGAGTATATGGAGGAGGGGGAGTTCTAAACCCATCCCCATGCCTGCGCTTTGGCAGACGGATAAAGAAACGGCGCCTTGATGGCGCCGTTTTTATTGGGTGGCAATCGCCTTAGCCGTTGGCCGGTACCGCGTGGGCGGTGTTGGCCAGCACAGGGCCTGTGTACTTCTCGATCTGCAGTTGGGCCATGTGGCCGCAGTTGCCTTGCGCCAGACTGGACGAGCCTTCGTCGAAGGTGAGGCAGTTGACGTTGCCGTTTTTGCAGATGCTGCCCGCTTCGCCCGGCTTGGCCGGGTCGTACCAGGCCCCTTCGCAGATCCGCACCACCCCTTGGCGCACATCCTCGGAGAGCAGGGCGCCCACCAAAATCTGGCCCCGTTCGTTGAAGGCGCGCACCAGATCCCCTTGGGCGATGCCACGAGCCTTGGCATCCAGCGGATGGATCATGATCGCCTCGCGGTCAGCGATGGCGAACTTGTCCCGCAGCGGGGTGTTGTCGAGCTGGGAGTGCAGCCGCTGGGTCGGGTGGGAGGTGTTGAGCGACAGCGGATAGCGCGCCGCCACCTCGCTCTTCACCCACTCCTTGGGCTCATACCACTTGGGATGGCCGGCACAGTCGGCGTAACCCATCCCCGCCACTGTGTTGGAGAAGATCTCGATCTTGCCGGACGGAGTGCCGAGCGGGTTGAGCAGCGGATTCTCGCGAAAATCGGCGTGACGGATCCACTGGCGGTTGGCCTCGGGGATCGGGAAGCGGATGTAGTTGTTGGACTCCCAGAACATATTGAACGGCGGCAGCGCCACGCGGGCGCCGCGGGCCTGCGCTGCCATGCCGTCGTACATCTGTTTGAGCCACAGCATCTCGTCCTTCCCTTCTGTGTACTGCTCCTGCACGCCCAGCTTGGCGGCGATGGCGCTGAAGATGTCGAAGTCGTTGCGGGCTTCAAACTGGGGCGGCACGCACTGATGCATCGGGAACACATAGCGCTGGGAGTAGTCGCCGCCCATCTCCAGATCGTTGCGCTCGTAGCTGGTGGTGACCGGCAGCACGATATCGGCGTGCTTGGCAGTCGCCGTCCAGTAGGGCTCGTGGACGATCACGGTTTGCGGTTTGCGCCACGCCTGCAGCAGGTTGTTGGTGTCCTGATGGTGGTGGAAGGGGTTGCCGCCCGCCACGTAGACCAGCTTGATGTCCGGATAGGTCACCTTGCGGCCGTTGAAGTCGATGGTCTTGCCCGGGTTGGCGAGACAGTCGGCGATGCGGGCCACCGGGATCGGGGCCGGGCTGTTCTTCGGTGCGTTACCGGCGGAGATACCGGCCAGAATGCCGCCCTTGGCGGTGGGGCTGCCACCGGAGGAGTAGTGGTAGCTGAAGCCGTAGCCGCCGCCCGGCAGGCCGATCTGGCCCAGCATGGAGGCCAGAGTGACCAGCATCCAGTTCGGCTGTTCGCCGTGCTGCTGACGCTGCATGCCCCAACCGGCCATGATCATGGTGCGCTTGGCGGCCATGTCGAGGGCCAGCTGGCGGATCACCTTGGCATCGATACCGCAGACAGTGCTCGCCCATTCGGCGCTCTTCGGTTGGCCGTCATCCTTGCCGAGCAGATAGTCCAGAAACTTGTCGAAGCCGACGGTGTAGCGATCTAGGAAAGCCTGATCGTGCTTCTTCTCGCTGTAGAGGGTGTGAGCCACACCCAGCATCATGGCCACGTCGGTGTAGGCGTTCGGCGCAATCCACTCGGCACCGACCAGCTTGGCGGTCTCGTTGTAGATGGGATCGATGCTGATGACGCGGGTGCCCTTCTCTTTCAGCGCCATAAAGCCAGCCTGACCTTCGTGATCCGGCATGTTCCAGCTGTTCTTCAGAGTTACTTGAGCGTTGACCCCCCACAGCACCACCAGTTCGGCGTTCTCCACCACGTTGGGCCAAGCGGTCTGCTGTTCGTACACCTCGATGGAACCCATCACGTGGGACATGATCACCTGAGCCGCACCGGTGGAGTAGTCACCGGCATAACCGGTGAAGCCGCCGGAGAGGTTCATCAGGCGGTGCAGCAGGGTACGGCTGTTGTGGAACATGCCGACGCTTTTCCAGCCATAGGAACCGGCGTGGATCGCCTGCGGGCCGAAGTCACTCTGCACGCGCTGGATCTCGCCGGCCACCAGTTCGATCGCCTTGTCCCAGCTCACTCGCACCCACTCGTCGGCACCGCGCAGCTCAGGCTTGGCGCCCGGGCCATGCTCCAGCCAGCTCTTGCGTACCATGGGATACTTGATGCGGTTCTTGGCGTGGACCTGGAACGGCGCCATGTCGATAAGGTCGTTCGGCGCCGGATCATCGGCTACCGGCTGGACGCGCACCATGCGGCCATCTTCGACGATCGCCTCGAAAGCACCCCAGTGGGCGCCGGTCAGAATGCCCTTCTGGGCGGGCACCAGGGTCGGGAACTGACTCAATGCGGTGCTGATGGCTTGCGCCAGCGCACTCTTGGGAAAAATGCCGCCGAGCAGGGGCAGGGCTGCGCAGGCGCCGAGCCCCTTGAGCAGGTTGCGGCGGGACAGATTGGTCTTCTTGTCATTGAAAAAAGTCATAACGGTTTTCCTCTGTGCCAGCCTTAGTGGGCCGCGCTCATGTCACTGGCGTGTTTCTGGACATACTGGGTCAACATGCGAGCCTGTTCCGGGGTCAGGGAGGTACGAGATTCCATCCCCTTGATGACGCCGATCCACTGGTTGGCATTGAAGTGATCCAGCGCGGTGAGGCCGTGGCAGCCGGTACAGTTGTTGGACATCAGGGTGGAGGCGTATTGCCACAGCTTGCCCTGATCGCCGATGAGCTGGCTCTGGTCGACCCAGGCGGTCAGCTTGACCTGATGCCAGGTGAGGTTGGTGGCGTTGTCGGTTTCGCTCTGGCCGGTGACCAGCGCTTTCTTGGCGGCATCGCCGAGCAGTACGCTGAGGATCCGTTTGCCCGGTGCGGCGTAGAATACTTCGCTCACACCATCCTGTTGCCAGCCTTCGATCTGCACCTTGGCTCGGCCGTTTTCGTTGGCCAGCACTTCCACCTTGGTGGAGGGCATCAGGGTGCCTTCGTCGGTCTTGGCGGCGGCATCGAGGAACAGCGGGGTGGTGGCGATGGCGTAGCGGGTGGTGACGTTGGCCGGAGTCTGGGCCGCAGCCTGCGCCAGCTCGCTGGCACCGGCGGCAGCCAGGCCGCTCATGTCAGGCATGATGTGGGCGACACCGCGGTGGCAGTCGATACAGGTCTGGCCCTCCTTGATGGCGACCGGGTGCTCGGCGCGGGCATTGGGGCGCTGGGCCAGAATGTCCATCGCCTCGTAGCTGTGGCAGCTGCGGCAGGTGGCGGAGTCGTTGGCTTTCAGCTCGTCCCAGACGGACTGGGCCATCCGCAGCTTGTGGGCTTCATACTTTTCCGGGGTATCCAGGGTGCCGATCGCCTCGTGATAGATATCCTTCACGGCGCGGATCTTGGTCCACAGGTAGGAGGTGGGGTCGCCCGGGATGTGGCAGTCGGCGCACTCGGCGCGGATCCCCTTGGTGTTCTGGAAGTGGACACTGCCCTGATACTCGGCGAGCGGAGTCTGCATGGAGTGGCAGGAGACGCAGAATTCGGTGGAGCTGGTCTTGTGCAGCACGGTCACGGTGACACCCAGTGCCGCGACACCCAGCAGGGCCCCGAGCAGCAGGAGCCAGAACCAGGTTTTTCTTATCAGTTTTCCAATCATGGCGGCGTTTTCCTACGGTCAATAATTACCTACATAGTACTAGTCCAATAGTAGTAGTAATGACAGGGATAAGGCGTTGACCTCCATCATGGTTTATATTTTTGATTGGTGTCACATTTTGTCCTTTGTTTTGTTATTTACATATTTATCGAATTAAGTTCAGTTGTTTTCTGTTTTATCTATTTGTGCACTTTCCGCGACAGCTGTTAGCCCCCTCGCAAAACCCCACAAGATTCGCTGATATAGTGAGCAGTGAGCCTCAACGGAGTGTCGCTGATGAGCCCTTTCTCACTGCTGTGTGTCGCCGCCAACGTGCAACTGCTGGCCGAATTCGAACAGGAGTTGGCTCCGCTGCTCGGCCATTTCGCGCTGGTGGTGGTGGTCGGTCAGGGGTCGGCGGAGCTGGCCTTGGACGAGCTGGATCGAAAGGGGCAGCCACCCGCCGTAGTGGTGTGTGACAGCGAGCTGGGGGATGGGCGAGGGGCCGATTTTCTGATCCGCCTCGGCAGCCGTCACGAGGCGTGCCGCAAGATCCTGCTGGGCAGTCAGCCGGAGATGAAATCGATCATCGAGGCAGTGAACCTCGGTCGTCTCGACTACTACCTGCAACGCCCCTGGCGCGATGGCAGCTTGCGCCGGGCGGTGATCGAGCAGGCGAGCCACTTTGTATTGCAGCGCCCCGAGGCGGACCTGCTGAGCTATGCCGCCGTGCTCGACAACCAGAAGCTGCTGCGAGCCCACGTCGATCGCCAGTTGGCTGCCTATCGGCAGGGCTTTATGGATTACACCCACTGCAGCGATGAAGAGCTGTCGCGGGTGGTGATCGACGGTCTCTACCAGTTTTTCGAGGGTAATGACGAGGAGCGGGTCTGCCGCCACTACAGCCCGGGCCATGTGCTGACCCGCGAGGGGGAGCCCAACAGCTTCCTCTGGTTTATCGCCAAGGGGGAGGTGGTGCTGCGCAAGCGGGACGAGCAGGGGATCGATCAGGAGGTGGTGCACTACCGTACCGGCTCGCTGGTGGGGGGCATGTCCTTTGTGACTGGCGAACCCGCCTTCACCACCGGCGTGACTCTGACCGGTGCCGAGGTGATCAAGCTCGACAAGCTGCAATTCTCCCGGGTGATGCAGGCACGCAGCGAACTGCTCCCCTCCTTTACCAACCTGCTGCTGCGCCACTTCAATCGCCGTCTGCAAAACAGCATCCGCACCGAGATGCGGCTGCAACAGACCCTCAACTCCCTCGATGCCGCTCACGCCCAGCTGGTGGAGAGCGAAAAAATGGCGATGCTGGGTCAACTGGTGGCCGGTGTCGCCCACGAGCTGAACAACCCGGTGGCGGCCATTATCCGTGGCAGCGAGACCCTGCGGGCCGCCATCCCCGATCTGGTCAATCTCGAACTGCCCGCCCCCATCAAGGGTCTCGGCAACCAGATCCTATGTCAGGCGCTCTCCTCCCAGCCGGTCTCGACCAGCGAGATCCGTGACAAGACCCGGCAGGCGGAGGGGCGCTTTGGCGATCGTCAGCAGGCGCGGCTGGCGGTGCAGATGAATCTGGATGACGAGCTGAACTGGCAGCGCTGGTTTGCCAGCCGCACTGCCGACGAGCGGGAGGCGCTGCTCTCCCGGCTGGAGCTGTTCCAGCAGACCGGCAGCTTCCTGCGCAATATCGAAGTGTGTGCCCGTCGCATCGGCGATCTGGTCAAGAGCCTCAAGCAGTATGCCCGGCAGGATCGGGCCGAGCCCTCGCTGGTAGACCTGCACGAGGGGCTGGAAGATACCTTGATGATTTTCGAAAACCGCCTCAAGCATCATGAGCTCTGCAAGGAGTACCAGCCGTTGCCGCTGGTGCGCTGTCACCCCATCGTCCTGCAACAGGTGTGGACCAACCTGATCGCCAACAGTCTGGATGCCATGAGCGGCTCGGGACGGCTCACCATTCGCACCGGGTTGCTGGATCCCGAGTGGGTCATGGTGGAGATAGAGGATAGCGGTTGCGGCATCGAGCCCGAGCTGTGGCAGCGGATCTTCGATCTCAACTTCACCACCAAACGGGAGGGCCATTTCGGCCTCGGGATTGGTCTGAGCGTCTCACTGCAGATAGTTCAGCAGCACCACGGCCGGATCGAGGTGGCCTCCGAGCCGGGCCGTTACACCCGGATGCGGGTCTGTCTGCCGCTGGACGGCATGGGGCAGGCCGGTTACGGGGGCGAACCTCATCACAATAAGGAGCATGCGGCCTGAGCCGTCGCCAGCATCAATCGCGCGGCGTGCCAAACCATGTCGCCAAGGAGGAGCAATGAACAAACACTATCTGATCCTGTGTGTGGACGATGAGCGGGAGGTGCTGGATGCGGTGATCCACGATCTCGCCCCGTTCCGTTCCCACTTCGAACTGGAAGCCGCCGAGAGCGTCGATGAGGCGCGTGCGGTGGTGGAGGAGTGGGAGCGCGACGGCAACAAGCTGGCGCTGATCCTCTGTGACCACATCATGCCGGGAACCCTGGGGGTCGATTTTCTGGTGGAGCTGAACCGGCGTGCCACCACTCGGGCCAGCCGCAAATTGCTGCTGACCGGACAAGCGGGGCTGGAGGCCACCGTCGACGCGGTCAATCGCGGCGGGTTGCACTACTACCTCGCCAAGCCGTGGAAGCTGGAGACCCTGCAAGAGGCGGTGCGCGAACAGCTGACCGACTACCTGCTGGCGGAAGATGGCGAGAATGCCTTCCACTATGCGCCGCTGCTCAATCAGGCGCGGCTGTTTGCCGCCATCCACGATCACCCGTTCGACGAATAGGGGTAGTTGGGCTTTCGCGGTGGCGGTTGTATACTGTCTGCATATACAGTATTGCAGGTAGCCACCGATGCGACTCTTTATCGCCGAGAAGCCCACGCTGGGCCGCGCCATTGCCGATGCCCTGCCCAAGCCCCACAAGAAGGGCGACGGTTTTATCGAAACAGCCCAGGGGGATGTGGTCACCTGGTGCATCGGCCATCTGCTGGAGCAGGCCGAGCCCGATGCCTATGACGCCGCCTTCAAGCAGTGGCGGATGGAGCATCTCCCCATCATCCCCGCCCAGTGGCAGCTGGTGGCCAAGCCCAAGACCAAAACCCAGCTCACCGTTATCAAGCGGCTGATCAAGCAGGCCGACTGCGTGGTCAACGCCGGTGACCCGGACCGGGAAGGGCAACTGCTGGTGGATGAGGTGATCGACTTTCTCGGCTACCCGAAATCCAAGCCGGTGCAGCGCTGCCTCATCAGCGATCTCAACCCGCCTGCGGTGCGCCGCGCCCTCGACAAGCTGAGGGACAACAAGGAGTTCGTACCGCTGGCGGTCTCGGCGCTGGCCCGCAGTCGGGCCGACTGGCTCTATGGCATCAACATGACTCGCGCCTATACCCTGCTCGGGCGCAAGGCCGGTTGCAGTGAACTGCTCTCGGTCGGTCGGGTGCAGACCCCGCTGCTCGGGCTGGTGGTGCGGCGGGATCTCGAGATCGAGGCCTTTGTCCCCAAACCCTTCTACGAGGTGTTGGCCCATCTGCTGACCGATAGCAACGAGCGTTTCACCGCCAAGTGGCTGCCGTCCGAAGCCTGCCTGCCGTGGCAGGACGAGGAGGGGCGGGTGCTCAACCGGGCGCTGGCCGACAAGGTGGTGAGCCGGATCAACGGCCAGCCCGCACAGGTTGAATCGGTGGAAGAGCAGGCCCGCAAGCAGGCGGCGCCGCTGCCTTACAACCTCTCCAGCCTGCAGATCGATGCCGCCAAGCGGTTCGGCATGGATGCCAAGCGGGTGCTCGACATCTGCCAGAGCCTCTACGAGCGCCACAAGCTCATCACCTACCCGCGCTCCGACAGCCGTTATCTGCCGACCGACCATTTCAAGCGGGCCGAGCAGGTGCGCGGTGCCATCGCCGCCACAGCGCCTGCGCTGGCCAAGGCGGTGAGCGAGGCAGACGGCAAGATCCGCAGCAAGGCGTGGAACGACAGCAAGGTGGATGCCCACCACGCCATTATCCCCACCGAGAAGCAGGGCAACCCCGCCACGCTGGGGGCCGACGAAGCTAAGCTCTATGGCCTGATTGCCCGCCAGTATCTGCTGCAGTTCTATCCCCCGTTCGAATACAACGACAGCAAGGTGCTGCTGCGCATCGCCGGTGGCCTGTTTCAGGCCAAGGCACGGCGCATTCTCAAAGCGGGCTGGAAGGCGCTGCTCGGGGTGGAGGAGGATGACGACGAAGAGAAGGCGGGCACGCTGCCTGCCCTGAAAGAGGGAGAGCAACTGCTGTGCGAGCGGGGCGAACTGCAGGAGAAAATGACCCAGCCGCCCAAGTCGTTCACCGATGCCACCCTGCTGGCGGCCATGACCGGCATCGCCCGCTATGTGCAGGATCCCGAGATCCGCAAGACCCTGCGCGACACCGATGGCCTCGGCACCGAAGCGACCCGGGCAGGCATTATCGACCTGTTGTTCAAGCGCCGCTTTCTGGTGCGTCAGGGCAAGAGCATCAAGGCGACCCCGACCGGGCGGGCGCTGGTTCAGGCGTTGCCAGCCACCGCCACCACGCCGGATATGACGGCGCTGTGGGAGCTGAGCCTCGGCCAGATCGCCGAGCGCCACGGCAGCTACCAGCAGTTCATGGGGCCGCTCACCGAGCAGCTCAACGGCCTGATTGAAGGGGCGCGGCAGGACTCCGGCGCCAGCTTCAGCGCCCTGCCCAAGGAGGCGCCGGGTGCCGGCAAGCGGCGTTTTACCAAGCGAAAGAGTCCGGCGGCCAGCACGACTGGCGGGCCCCGACCGCGCAAGACGGCCAGCAAGCGCCAGACCAGGGCTGCATAACGAAAAAAGGCGCCCATCCCGGGCACCAAAGGCATTGTTGTCAGGCTGCCTGAGTGGACAAGCTGGCACGGATCCTGTGCTGGTAGTGCAGAACCACACCGAGAAACACCAGATCCTTGAACAGGAAGAACTCGGTGACTGGCACGCCATCAACCACTTTCCAGACACCTGTCAGGGTCAGCAGGAAGCTCAGCGTCGCCAGGAAGGTGACGATAGCCCCCATGCTGCACCAGTAACCGATGCGAGGTTGCCACAGACCCACGACCAGTCCGATGGCGATCACTATCTCGACCACCCCGATCAGGTTCGATACGCTCTGTTCCGACAGGGGACCATAGAGCCAGCTCATCAAGGGGTGGCTGGCTACCAGTGGTTTGATGGCGGCTGCCTCTGTCGGGGTAAACTTGAATACGCCGATCCAGAGCAGGGTCAATACCACGCCCGCCAGAGCGACCAGAAAGCCTTTGTCATGTTGCTGCATGGGGGCTCCTTGTTTAAGGGGTCAGAGTGACGGGCGGGAAGTCGATCTCGGTCGCCGCCAGGTGGTTGCCATAGTTGGTCAGGGTATTGACCACCACCTGGCCGAGCACCTCCAGCAGCAGCTCGTCATCTACGCCTGCGGCACGGGCGCTAGCAAGCTGCTCGTCACTGATCACTCCGCGCTGACTGACCAGCGCCGTTGCCAGTTGCAGCAGGGCGTGATCAAGGGGAGCCGAGGCCTGGCCGAGCCGGGCAGCCCGGATCTCCTGGGCCGAGAATCCGGCCTTGCCCGCCAGTAGTGTGTGGGCAGACAAACAGTATTGGCAGGCGTTGGCTTGACCTATGGCCAGTGCCAGCAACTCCCGTTGTGGGGCAGTCAGGCGCCCCTTGCCAAGCGCCTCTGCAAAGGCCAGGAAGCCATTGAGCAGGGCTGGCGAGTGGGCCAGGGTGGCGTAGAGGTTGGGCACCATGCCCAGATTGCGGCGCAGGGTGGTCAGGGTCTGGGCGGCTGCGGGTTGCGGTTGGGATACTGGTTGGATACGGCTCATGATCTTCTCCTGTGGTAGTGAAGGTACGGGAGACAGTGTGCCGTCATTCGTGATACGGTTTATCACTTATCGTCTGCAAATAAATACTATTCGTCTCAAATATGGATCCGCTCTCTGCCCTGTTGGTTCATGCCTCCCCCGAAGCCAAGATCTTCTTCGCCGGCAACCTGTGCCAGAACTCCTCCAGTGATGATTATCCGAGTGGCGGACATCTTCATCTGCTGCGCAGCGGTGCCGTCATGCTGCGTGAAGAGGGGGGAACCAGCTTGCTGCTCGAGGAGCCGACCCTGATCCTGTTCCCTCGGGGACGTCCCCACAAGCTTGAACCCAGAACGCTGGGGGGGTGTGATTTGGTGTGCGCCAATGTCGCATTCGGCAAGGGGGGATCATCGCCGTTGCAACTGGCATTACCGGGCTCGCTGGTGCTGCCGCTAAGGGAGTTGCCTGCCCTGACGCCGGTGCTGAACCAGTTGTTTGACGAGGCGTTTCACCCCCGCTACGGGCAGGATCCGCTGATCTCCCGCTTGCTGGAGGTACTGTTGATCCTGCTGCTGCGTCATCTGGTCGAGCAAGGGGGGTGTCAGCAGGGGATGCTGGCAGGTATTTCCGATCCCCAGTTGGCCAAGGCGATCTCGGTGATGCATCAGCGTGGGGATGAACCCTGGACGGTGGCCACGCTGGCGCGGGAGGCCGGCATGTCGCGAGCCCGCTTTGCCGCGAGGTTTCAGGAGCGGGTTGGTCAAGCGCCGCTTGGTTATCTGACCCACTGGCGCATGGCGCGAGCCTGCCAGCAACTGCTGGCGGGGGATCCCATGGTGCAGGTGGCGCTGGGGGCGGGGTACAGCAGCAGTGTTGCCTTTGGTCGGGCATTCGAGCGGGAGCTGGGGGTGAGCCCGGGGCGCTGGCTCAAGGCGCAGCAACAAGCCGAATAAAAAAACGGGGCAGCCAGTGGCAGCCCCGTTTTCATAACCGGTCAGCCGGTATAGACGTTCTCTTCCGGATAACGGATGCGGGTCTCGACCGGGCGGGCCAGCATAAAGGCCAGGGTCAGGGGGCCGAGACGGCCGCAGATCATCACCAGCACCAAGATTAGTTTGCCCGGCTCGCTCAGGTAGGCGGTGATGCCGGTGGAGAGGCCGACGGTGGCAAATGCCGAGATGGTCTCGAACATGATTTTGTCGAACGGCAGATCCTCGGTCACCATCAGCAGGAACATCGCCAGCATCAGTACCATGGTGCTGACGATGATGATGGCCAGCGAGCGGGTCACAATCTGGGGCGACAGGGTGCGGCCAAAAGCGGTGACATGGGGCCGTTTGGTCAGAAATGCCTTGGTCGCCAGCAGCACGACTGCGAAGGTGGTGACCTTGATACCACCACCGGTTGAGGTGGCACCGGCACCGATAAACATCAGCATCATCAGGAACAGCAATGCCGCCGGGGTCATCAGCCCGATATCTATGGTATTGAAACCGGCGGTACGGGCACTGGCAGACT
This sequence comes from Aeromonas sp. FDAARGOS 1419, assembly GCF_019047045.1. Lineage (NCBI taxonomy): Bacteria > Pseudomonadati > Pseudomonadota > Gammaproteobacteria > Aeromonadales > Aeromonadaceae > Aeromonas > Aeromonas sp. FDAARGOS 1419. Next base: position 3,172,641 of record NZ_CP077209.1, on the reverse strand, counting down.
GGAAGAAGGCAGCCAGCAGCTGGCCACCGACACCGGCCTTGCCGAGGGTGCCGGGGTTGTTGTGTTCCAGTAGCCAGAACATCAGGGTACCGGCCAGCAGCAGCGCCGGGGTCATCAGCAGCATCAGCTTGCTGTGCAGCTTCAGCTTGCGCCAGCGGCGGTTGCGCACCAGATCGACGATGACGGTAAAGCCGATCCCCCCCAGGATCAGCAGGCCGGCGATGGTCAGGCTGATGATGGGGTCGTCCCTATAGTCGATGAGATTGTTGGCAAACAGCGAAAAACCGGCGTTGTTGAAGGCCGAGACCGCGTGGAAAAAGCTGACATAGAGGCCGTGCACCCAACCCATCTCGGGCACCCAGCGGATCGCCATGATGCCGGTGCCGATCAGCTGGGCAATAAAGGCGAACAGCACGATCCGTTTGACCAGCTGGATGATGTTGACCGAGCCCTCCTGTCCCAGCGCCTCCTTGGCCAGTACCTGTTGGCGCAGACCGACCCGCTTGCTGAAGATGGCGATCAGCAGCAGGGTCATGGTCATCTGGCCCAGACCGCCTATCTCCATCAGCATCAGCAGGAAAATCTGCCCCTGCAGGGTAAAGGCGGTGCCGGTATCCACCACGCCAAGACCTGTCACGCTGATGGCCGAGGTGGCGGTAAACAGGGCGTTGACGAAGGTGACCTCGCCATTGTGGCTGGAGGGTTGCACCAGAAAGATGGTGCCAATCAGCAGAATGATCAGAAAGCTGCCGAGGATCAGCCGGGCTTCGCTCCAGCGAGAGTCCTGCTCCCGATGGAGGGCGAAGGCGTAGCTGCTGCGCCAGTTGATCATAGGGTTTCGAGCCAGTGGTCGATGGCGTGCTTGTTGCCCGCCAGGATCAGGATGTCGCCCAGTTGCAGCTCCATCTTGCCGGTCAGTACGTTGTGCAGCACATCACCACGCTTGATGGCGAGCAGCTGGAAATCGCTCTGTTGCAGCAGGTGGAAGTCGCCCAGTTCCCGGCCGTTCTGTTGCAGGCCAATCACGAACTCGGTCAGCACCATGTCGTGGCCCAGCTCCAGATAGTCGAACAACCGGTTGTCCAACATGCTCTGGGCGACCCGGCGGCCCATGTCCCACTCCGGGTTGATTACCTTGTCGGCGCCCACTTTCTGCAGGATCTTGGCGTGGAACTTGTCGCGCGCCTTGACCCACACCTTCTTCACGCCCGCCTCTTTCAAGACGAGGGTAGTGAGGATGCTGGTCTCCAGGTTGTCACCGATGGCAACGAAGACGATATCGAAATTGGCCAGTCCCAGCTCGGCCACGGTGGCCTCGTCGGTAGCATCCGCCACGATCACGTGATTGCAGAGGGCGGCGATTTGCCGGGTCTTGCTCTCGTCGATATCGATGGCCAATACTTCGGCATCTTGCCGTTGCAGCTCTTCGCACAGCGCGCTGCCAAACAGGCCCAGGCCGATGACGGCAAACTGGTTGTTCATGAGTTATTCCTCAGCAGTTGAAGTCGCCTACTCTAAACCACTGCTATTCCCCCGAAAAGGGCTCGGGTTTTTCGTCATGGGGTAACTTGAGGTAGACTGCGCCCTTGCACCAAGCCGGGATAGACCGATGAAACTGAATGCCAACGCCTCCTTGTTGAAGCTCAACACCCTTGCCCTCGATGCGTACTGCCTCTGGCTGGCCGAGGTGGAGCAGGTTGCCGATCTGGCGACCCTGCGTGCCGACCCACAGCTCAACCAGTTGCCACGCCTCAATCTGGGCGGCGGCAGCAACATGCTCTTCACCACCGATTTTCTCGGTCTGGTGGTGCTCAACCGGCTCAAGGGGATTACCGCTGAAGATGGTGGCGATCACTGGTTGCTCCATGTGGCGGCGGGTGAAGATTGGCATCAGCTGGTGCGTCATACCTTGCAACAGGGCTGGTTCGGGCTGGAGAACCTGGCGCTCATTCCCGGCACGGTCGGTGCCGCGCCGGTGCAGAACATCGGTGCGTATGGTGTTGAGCTGGCCGACTTCTGCGCCTATGTCGAGGCGTTCAACTGGCAGAGTGGCGAGATTGAACGGATCGCGGCGGCAGAGTGCCGTTTCGGTTATCGTGACAGCATCTTCAAACACGAGTATCAGGATTCCCACCTGATCACCGCCGTCGGGCTCAAACTGCCCAAGGCGTGGCAACCTGTGCTGGGCTATGGCCCACTGGCGGCGCTCGGTGACGCGCCTTCGGCGCAGGCCATCTTCGATACCGTCTGTGCCACCCGCATGACCAAGTTGCCGGATCCCGCCGTACTCGGCAATGCGGGCAGCTTCTTCAAAAATCCGGTGGTGCCTGCCGCGCTGGCGGAGTCGCTCAAGTCGCGCTACCCACAGATGCCCTGCTATCCGGCCGGAGAAGGGCAGGCCAAGCTGGCGGCAGGCTGGCTCATCGATCAGTGTGGTCTGAAAGGTTTCGCCATCGGCCGCGCCGCTGTTCATCAGGAGCAGGCGCTGGTGCTGGTCAATCTGGGGGGCGCCAGTGCCATGGAGCTGATCGCGCTAGCGGCCCATGTCCGCGACAGCGTGGAGCAGACGTTTGGCGTGGTGCTGGAGCACGAGGTGCGATTTATGGGGGCGCACGGTGAAACTTGGCTCGATGAGGTGCTCTCATGACGTTGACTCCCATCAGACAGACCCTGATCACCCTGCTTAGCGACGGCCAGTTTCACTCCGGCGAACAGCTGGGTGAGCAGCTCGGCATCAGCCGGGCTGCGGTAAGCAAACACATGGCGGCGCTCAAGGAGCTGGGGCTGGATCTCTTTAGCCTGACCGGCAAGGGCTACCGGCTGGCGGTGCCGATGGCGCTCTATGATCAGGCTACCTTGCAGGCACTGGCCCCGATGGCACCGGTACACTGTTTTCCGGTCATTGGCTCGACCAATCAACACCTGCTGGATCGGGTCAATGAGCTGCGCTCTGGCGAGAGCTGTCTGGCCGAGTGTCAGACCGCCGGGCGCGGTCGTCGTGGCAAACCCTGGATTTCGCCGTTTGGTTGCCAGCTGATCCTCAGCATGTACTGGCGACTCGAGCAAGGCATGGCGGCGGCCATGGGGCTGAGTCTGGCGGTCGGCGTGGCAGTGGTTGAAGCGCTGGAGTCCCTTGGTTATCAGGGGGTCGAGCTCAAGTGGCCGAACGACCTCTACTATCAGGGCCGCAAGCTGGCGGGCATTCTGGTAGAGATGAGCGGTAGCGCCGGGGCCAGCTGTCATCTGGTGATCGGCATCGGTCTCAATCTGGCGATGCCTGCCCGCGAAGGTGAGAAGATCGATCAGGCTTGGGCCGAGCTGCGCCACATCAATCCCGAGCTGGTCGATCGCAATCAGTTGGCGGCCCGGATGATCGTCCATCTGCAGCGGGCGTTGCATACCTTTGAGCAGCAGGGGCTGGCAAGCTTTGTCGATGAGTGGAACCGGCTCGATCACTTTGCCGGTCGCCCGGTGCGCCTGCTGATGGGAGATCAGGAGATCCGCGGCATCGCTCGTGGCATCGACGATCGCGGCGCCCTGCGACTGGATACGGAGGAGGGCACCAAGTTCTATCTGGGTGGTGAACTCTCCCTGCGCCGGGGTGATTGAGGGTCAGCAAGGCCGCTCATGATGCCAAACAGAAGAGGGGGCCTGCGGGCCCCCTCTTCGTTATCCGGCAACTGTAGTCATCATTTGCGCAGCTTGATCTGTTCGATGGCGTGCTCATGGCCCTTGGTCATGATCAGGTTGGCACGCTCACGCGTTGGCAGGATATTTTCTTGCAAATTCAGATAGTTGATATCTTGCCAGATGTTGCTGGCGATCTGGGTCGCCTCACTCTCCGTCAGCTTGGCGTAGTTATGGAAGTAGGAGTCGGGATCCGAGAAGGCGCCGCTGCGGAATTTCAGGAAGCGTTCGATATACCAGGTGCGCAGCAGTTCGGCATCGGCATCCACATAGATGGAGAAGTCGACGAAGTCCGACACGAAGACCCGATGGGGCTCCTGAGGGTAATCCATGCCGCTTTGCAGCACATTGAGCCCTTCCAGGATCAGGATGTCCGGCTGCTCCACCACCTTCTTCTCATCGGGAATGATGTCGTAGATAAGGTGGGAGTAAACCGGCGCTTCGACCTTCTCGTGACCGGCGCGGATATTGGCGACAAATTCCACCAGATGGCGGATATCGTAGGACTCAGGGAACCCCTTGCGGCGCATCAGGCCGCGCTCTTCCAGTACCTTGTTGGGATAGAGGAAGCCGTCGGTGGTGACCAGCTCCACCCGCGGATGTTCCGGCCAGCGCTCCAACAGGGCCTGCAGAATACGGGCCGTGGTGCTTTTGCCTCCCGCCACGCTGCCGGCAATGCTAATGATATAGGTGCCCTTGCCGCGGGACTGGCCGAGGAACTGCTCCAGCACCCGGCTGCGACGCTGTTTGGCTTTGACATAGAGATTGAGCAGGCGGGAGAGAGGCAGATATATCTCTTCCACTTCCCGCAATGACACCTTCTCGTTGATCCCGCGCAGGGTCTGCAGATCGTGTTCGGTCAGGGTCAGGGGGACCGAATCGCGCAATAACGCCCATTGTTCGCGGGTGAATTGCAGATAGGGGTTATGCTCTGTCGTCATGGTGTCATCACTGTTTCTTGGGCACGGCGACCATACACCAAGGGTGGGGGAGCGACAAGGGACGCAGCAGGATTGGCTTGTTTGCCCCCGCTTTTTTGCAAACTTCCCTGCAATAAAGCGTATTTTGCCAGGTTCAATGGTTGCATCCCCCAAAACCTTACAATAAAATGCGCGACGCTTGACTGTCTGTCGTCTATTTGCCGTGCAAAAGCGATAAACACAACGGGTGCAAGCAGAATTACCGTTGTGACAATCTGGCGTCTGGAGGGGTTCCCGAGCGGCCAAAGGGATCAGACTGTAAATCTGACGGCTCTGCCTTCGAAGGTTCGAATCCTTCTCCCTCCACCATATTTCTCTGCGGTTTGAGTTCTTTGGGTTAGAGAAATGCGGGCATCGTATAATGGCTATTACCTCAGCCTTCCAAGCTGATGATGCGGGTTCGATTCCCGCTGCCCGCTCCAAGATGCTGATATGGCTCAGGCGTTAGCAGAGCCGCACCCTAGGGTGAGTTCGGCAAGCGAACCAGCCATCAGTACCTCTCTCTTTCCCACCAGATTCAAATCCATCATATAAACTGTTCTGTGGTTAGCTTGCCACCGCGTACTCAGCGTTAGTTTAGAGGGACGATCATGTCTAAAGAAAAATTTGAGCGTAATAAACCGCACGTTAACGTGGGTACCATCGGCCACGTTGACCACGGTAAAACCACCCTGACTGCAGCTATCACCAACGTGCTGGCCAAGCACTTCGGTGGTAAAGCTTTCGCCTTCGACCAGATCGACAAGGCACCGGAAGAGCGTGAGCGTGGTATCACCATCAACACCTCCCACGTAGAATACGACACCGCTACCCGTCACTACGCCCACGTAGACTGCCCGGGTCACGCCGACTACGTTAAAAACATGATCACCGGTGCTGCCCAGATGGACGGCGCGATCCTGGTAGTAGCAGCGACTGACGGCCCGATGCCGCAGACTCGTGAGCACATCCTGCTGGGTCGTCAGGTAGGCGTTCCGTACATCATCGTGTTCATGAACAAGTGTGACATGGTAGATGACGAAGAGCTGCTGGAACTGGTCGAGATGGAAGTTCGCGAACTGCTGTCCGAGTACGACTTCCCGGGTGATGACCTGCCGGTAGTCCGTGGTTCTGCACTGAAAGCGCTGGAAGGCGAAGCTCAGTGGGAAGAGAAGATCCTGGAACTGGCTGGCCACCTGGACAGCTACATTCCGGAGCCGGAGCGTGCGATTGACCAGCCGTTCCTGATGCCTATCGAAGACGTATTCTCTATCGCTGGCCGTGGTACTGTAGTAACCGGTCGTGTAGAGCGCGGTATCGTTAAAGTTGGTGAAGAAGTGGAAATCGTTGGTATCAAAGATACCACCAAGACCACCTGTACCGGCGTTGAAATGTTCCGCAAACTGCTGGACGAAGGTCGTGCAGGCGAGAACATCGGTGCACTGCTGCGTGGCGTGAAGCGTGAAGACGTAGAGCGTGGTCAGGTACTGGCCAAGCCGGGCACCATCAAGCCGCACACCAAGTTTGAATCTGAAGTGTACGTGCTGTCCAAAGAAGAAGGTGGTCGTCATACCCCGTTCTTCAAAGGCTACCGTCCGCAGTTCTACTTCCGTACTACCGACGTGACCGGTACCATCGAACTGCCGGAAGGCGTAGAGATGGTAATGCCGGGCGACAACATCAAGATGGTTGTTACCCTGATTGCGCCGATCGCGATGGACGATGGCCTGCGTTTCGCTATCCGTGAAGGTGGCCGTACCGTAGGTGCCGGTGTTGTAGCTAAAGTTATCGCTTAATCTTTGGCTTACATAAATAAAGCAAAGCCCCTATAATAGGGGCTTTCTTGTGTAGGGGCGTAGTTCGAATTGGTAGAACAGCGGTCTCCAAAACCGATGGTTGCGGGTTCGAGTCCTGCCGCCCCTGCCATATACCTCGTCTCGTACGGGGCTTTTGTGTCTTTGGTTACGTCAGATACAGGTGGGTTGTATGAGTGTTAGTTCTGAGAGCCAGGGCGGAAGCAAGGATACCCTGCTTTGGGGCCTGGTTTTCATTATCCTGGCGGCCGCTGTAGTGGGTAATTACCTGCTCAACGATGTTGTCGCTGCCGTCCGCGCCCTGGGTGTGGTCGTTGTCATTGCTGCTGCTGGTGCAGTAGCCCTGCAAACCACCAAGGGAAAGGCAACACTGGCATTCGCCCGTGAGTCTCGCCTGGAAGTCCGCAAGGTCGTATGGCCGACCCGTCAGGAAGCCATTCAGACAACCCTGATTGTGCTGGCGGTGACCGCCGTGATGGGGCTGCTGCTGTTCGTTCTGGACGGTGCCTTGGTCTGGTTGGTCAACCTGATTACCGGTGTGTAAGGATAAGCCATGACTGAACAACGTGAACAGCGTATGAGATGGTATGTCGTGCAGGCTTTTTCCGGCTATGAAGGCCGTGTAGCCAAGTCCCTGCGCGAACATATCAAGATGCATGGCATGGAAGACATGTTCGGTGAAGTACTGGTCCCGACCGAAGAAGTGGTCGAGATGCGTGCTGGCCAGAAGCGCAAGAGTGAGCGCAAGTTTTTCCCGGGTTATGTCCTGGTCCAGATGATCATGGATGAAACCACATGGCACCTGGTGCGTAACGTACCGCGTGTCATGGGCTTCATCGGCGGTACTTCCGACCGTCCGGCACCGATCTCCGACAAAGAGGCCGATGCCATCCTGAACCGTCTGCAGGATGCCCACGACAAGCCGCGTCCGAAAACCCTGTTTGAACCGGGTGAAATGGTGCGGGTTGCCGATGGTCCGTTTGCCGACTTCAACGGTACCGTTGAAGAGGTAGATTATGAGAAGAGCCGCGTGAAGGTCTCTGTACTGATCTTCGGTCGTTCTACTCCTGTTGAACTGGATTTTGGTCAGGTCGAAAAAGGCTGATTGAATTCTGTACGTTTAACGGTTGTCAGGGGCAGCGAATATCTCTATAATTCGCTGCCCCTTTATTAGTTGGGGAGCCGTTTGCAGGAGCAAGTCTCCGAGGCGCTAGAACCCATTTTTGAGGTATTTTCCTAATGGCTAAGAAAGTCACAGCTTATATCAAGCTGCAGGTTGCTGCTGGTGCAGCCAACCCGTCTCCTCCCGTTGGTCCTGCACTGGGTCAACACGGTGTTAACATCATGGAATTCTGTAAGGCGTTCAACGCTCGTACAGAGAAGCTGGAAAAAGGTTCACCGACTCCGGTCGTGATCACCGTTTACAGCGACCGTTCCTTCACCTTCGAAACCAAGACTCCGCCTGCTTCCTTCCTGCTGAAGAAAGCTGCTGGCATCAAGTCTGGTTCTTCCAAGCCGAACAAAGACAAGGTTGGTAAGGTGACCGTTGCTCAGCTGCAAGAAATCGCCAAGACCAAAGAGCCGGATATGACTGGTGCCGATTTGGATGCAAAAGTACGTTGCATCGCAGGCTCCGCTCGTTCCATGGGTCTGGTAGTGGAGGATTAAGACAATGGCTAAACTTTCCAAGCGTATGCGCGTTATTCGCGAAAAAGTTGACGGTACCAAAGAGTACTCCATCAACGAAGCCATTGCCCTGCTGAAAGAACTGGCTACCGCCAAGTTCGTTGAAAGCGTTGACGTTGCTGTCAACCTGGGTATCGACGCTCGTAAATCTGACCAGAACGTACGTGGTGCTACTGTACTGCCGCACGGTACCGGTCGTGATGTACGCGTTGCCGTATTTACTCAAGGTGCCAACGCCGAAGCAGCAAAAGCTGCCGGTGCTGACCTGGTAGGTATGGATGACCTGGCCGATCTGGTTAAGAAAGGCGAGATGAACTTCGACGTAGTTATCGCATCCCCGGATGCAATGCGCGTTGTTGGTCAACTGGGTCAAATCCTGGGCCCGCGCGGCCTGATGCCGAACCCGAAAGTTGGTACTGTAACTCCTAACGTTGCCGAAGCTGTCAAGAACGCCAAGGCTGGTCAGGTTCGTTACCGTAATGACAAGAATGGTATCATCCATACCACTCTGGGTAAGGTTTCTTTCAACGAAGTTCAGCTGAAAGAAAACTTGGAAGCTCTGCTGGTTGCCCTGAAAAAAGGCAAGCCCTCTTCCGCCAAAGGTCAATTCATCAAGAAAGTCAGCATCTCCACCACCATGGGTGCCGGTGTTGCCGTAGACCAAGCTTCTCTGGAAGCTCAGGCCTAATTGATGGGTTTTACAAGGCGCAAAATTTAATCTATAATTTTGCGCCTTGATTGGTTGGGGGTTTCGACCTCCGTCCAAGACCGCAGGAGGCTGCAAAGCCTTAATGTTTCCTGCGTAGACGGTGCCGGAAACCCAGCGAGAAAGATTCTTTCTCTTCTGGAATCCTGCTACCGCATCGTTCCCCTCTGTTGTAAAGGTAGGGGGGATGTGTCAGTACTGGGTCAATAGACCCGGATTCAATCCAGGAGTTAAGCCAATGGCATTGGGACTCGAAGACAAAAAGGCAATTGTTGCTGAAGTCAACGAAGCTGCCAAAGGCGCTCTTTCTGCAGTTGTTGCCGATTCTCGCGGTGTAACTGTAGACAAGATGACCGTCCTGCGTAAAACCGCTCGTGAAGCCGGTGTGTACATGCGCGTTGTGCGTAACACCCTGCTGCGTCGCGCGGTAGAAGGTACCGAATACGAGTGCCTGAACGACGCATTTACCGGTCCTACCTTGATTGCTTTCTCTAACGAACACCCGGGCGCTGCTGCTCGTCTGTTCAAAGAGTTTGCCAAAGCGAACCAAAAGTTCGAAATCAAGGCTGGCGCTTTTAACGGTGAGTTTATCGCCGCAGCACAAATTGATCGTCTGGCCACGCTGCCGACTTACGAAGAAGCAATTGCGAAGTTGATGGCGACTATGAAAGAAGCCTCTGCTGGCAAGCTGGTTCGTACTATCGCTGCTGTTCGCGACCAGAAACAAGCTGCTGCTTGATTCTCGCCTATTTAGGCTGTTTGAGTTTATTCAACATCAGGAATTTTTGTCATGTCTATCACTAAAGACCAAATCATCGAAGCCGTTGCTTCCATGTCCGTAATGGAAGTTGTTGAGCTGATCGAAGCTATGGAAGAGAAGTTCGGTGTTTCTGCCGCTGCTGCCGTAATGGCTGGCCCGGCTGCTGCTGAAGCAGTAGAAGAGAAGACCGAGTTCGACGTAGTTCTGACTGCTGCTGGCGCCAACAAAGTTGCCGTTATCAAAGCCGTTCGTGGCGCTACCGGTCTGGGCCTGAAAGAAGCCAAAGATCTGGTAGAAGCTGCTCCGGCTAACCTGAAGGAAGGCGTGTCCAAGGACGAAGCTGAAGCTCTGAAGAAAGAGCTGGAAGCTGCCGGTGCTTCTGTTGAGATCAAATAATCTGCATTTATGTAGATTAGCCTGATAAAACAGGCTAGGGCTGGTGAATTTTTGTTCACCAGCCTTTTTGCGCTGTAGACTGAGAGCATTTCACACCGTTTACGACTCTCGGTGCACCAGCAATCCGGACTGTCTTCTTTCGTCCGGGCCAACACAAAACGGTGTTGAGACAGAGCTGTCCCGCGGGACAGAGTGGGTCACTTATCAGCGAGCTGAGGAACCCTATGGTTTACTCTTATACCGAAAAAAAACGCATTCGTAAGGACTTCGGTAAGCGAGACCAGGTACTGGACACGCCTTATCTGTTGTCCATTCAGCTGGACTCCTTCAAGCAGTTCATCGAGGCTGACCCGGAAGGTGAATATGGCCTAGAGGCCGCTTTCCGTAGCGTTTTCCCGATCACCAGTTACTCCGGTAGTGCTGAGCTTCAGTATGTCAGCTATCGCCTGGGTGAGCCGGTATTTGACGTAAAAGAATGCCAGATCCGTGGAGTGACCTACTCCGCGCCGCTGCGTGTCAAGCTTCGTATGGTTCTGTACGACCGTGAAGCAGCTGCCGGCACCGTCAAAGACATCAAGGAACAAGAAGTATACATGGGCGAAATTCCGCTCATGACCGAGAACGGCACCTTTGTTATCAATGGTACCGAGCGGGTTATCGTCTCCCAGCTGCACCGCAGCCCGGGCGTCTTCTTCGACCACGATAAAGGCAAAACTCATTCATCCGGTAAGGTACTGTATAACGCTCGCGTTATCCCCTACCGTGGCTCCTGGCTGGACTTCGAGTTTGATGCGAAAGACAACCTGTTTGTCCGTATCGACCGTCGTCGCAAACTGCCAGCATCCATTATTCTGCGCGCCCTGGACTTCACTTCCGAACAAATCCTGGCCACCTTCTTCGAGACCATCGGTTTTGAAGTAAAAGATGGCAAGTTGATGATGGATCTGGTGCCGGAGCGTCTGCGTGGTGAAACTGCGACCTTTGACATCGTGGCCAATGGCGCCGTGGTGGTCGAGACTGGTCGTCGGGTAACTGCCCGTCACATCCGTCAGTTGGAAAAAGATTCCGTCACCCAGATTGAGGTACCGGTTGAGTATGTTGTTGGCAAAGTTGCTGCCAAGGACTACCCGCACCCGCAAACTGGCGAGATGGTCGTGACCGCCAACCAGGCGCTGAGCCTGGAAGCGATCGCTAACCTGTCCCAAGCCGGCTTCAAGCATTTCGAGGTTCTGTTCACCAACGAACTGGATCACGGTGCTTACATGTCCGAGACCCTGCGTGTCGACTCCAGCTCCAACCGTTTGGAAGCGCTGGTCGAGATCTATCGCATGATGCGTCCGGGCGAGCCGCCTACTCGCGAAGCTGCAGAACAGCTGTTCGAAAACCTGTTCTTCTCCGCCGAGCGTTACGACCTGTCTACCGTAGGTCGGATGAAGTTCAACCGCCGTCTGGGTCGTGAAGACGAGACTGGCGCTGGTGTACTGACCAAAGACGACATCGTCGATGTGATGAAGCGCCTGATCGACATCCGTAACGGTAACGACGAAGTGGACGATATCGACCACTTGGGTAACCGTCGTATCCGTTCTGTCGGTGAAATGGCTGAAAACCAGTTCCGCGTCGGTCTGGTGCGTGTCGAGCGTGCGGTCAAGGAGCGTCTCTCCCTGGGCGACCTGGACACCCTGATGCCGCAGGATCTGATCAACGCCAAGCCGATCTCCGCCGCAGTCAAAGAGTTCTTTGGTTCCAGCCAGCTGTCCCAGTTTATGGACCAGAACAACCCGCTCTCCGAAGTGACCCACAAGCGTCGTATCTCCGCGCTAGGCCCGGGCGGTTTGACTCGTGAGCGTGCCGGCTTTGAAGTCCGAGACGTACACCCGACTCACTACGGTCGTCTGTGCCCTATCGAGACTCCTGAAGGTCCGAACATCGGTCTGATCAACTCTCTGTCCGTGTACTCTCGTACCAACGAGTACGGTTTCCTCGAGACCCCGTACCGTAAGGTCATTGACGGTGTGATCACCGACGAAGTGGACTACCTGTCTGCTATTGAAGAAGGCAAGTACGTGATCGCACAGGCTAATGCCGCGACCACCGAAGATGGCCGTCTGAAAGATGAATTGATCCCGTGCCGTCACAAAGGTGAATCCACCTTTATGAACGCCGACCAGATCCAGTATATGGACGTGAGCCCGCAGCAGATCGTATCTGTGGCAGCGGCTCTGATCCCGTTCCTGGAACACGATGACGCGAACCGCGCATTGATGGGTTCAAACATGCAACGTCAGGCTGTACCGACTCTGCGTGCTGACAAGCCGCTGGTAGGTACCGGTATGGAACGCGCTGTGGCCGTTGACTCCGGTGTAACCGTAGTAGCCAAGCGTGGCGGCGTAATCGACTATGTCGATGCCTCCCGTATCGTCCTGAAGGTCAATGAAGATGAGCTGATGCCAGGCGAAGCCGGTATCGACATCTACAACCTGACCAAATACACCCGTTCCAACCAGAACACCTGTATCAACCAACGTCCTTGCGTGATGTTGGGTGAGCCGGTCATGGCTGGCGACGTACTGGCTGACGGCCCGTCCACCGACCTGGGTGAACTGGCGCTGGGTCAGAACATGCGCGTCGCGTTCATGCCGTGGAACGGTTACAACTTCGAAGACTCGATCCTGGTGAACGAGCGTGTTGTTCAGGAAGATCGCCTGACCACCATCCATATCCAGGAACTGGCCTGTATCTCCCGTGACACCAAGCTGGGTCCGGAAGAGATCACTGCTGACATCCCGAACGTGGGTGAAGCCGCTCTGTCCAAGCTGGACGAGTCCGGTATCGTCTACGTGGGTGCCGAAGTGAAGGGCGGCGACATTCTGGTCGGTAAGGTAACCCCGAAAGGTGAAACCCAGCTGACGCCGGAAGAGAAGCTGCTGCGCGCCATCTTCGGTGAGAAGGCGTCCGATGTGAAGGACTCCTCCCTGCGTGTGCCGAACGGTGTGTACGGTACCGTGGTTGACGTGCAAGTCTTTACCCGCGATGGCGTGGAAAAAGACAAGCGCGCCAAAGAAATCGAAGAGATGCAGCTGAAGGAAGCGAAGAAGGACTTGACCGAAGAGTTCAAGATCCTGGAAGACGGCATTTTCGGCCGCTCCCGCAACCTGCTGCTGGCCGCCGGTTACAGCGAAGATCGTCTGAACAAGCTCGATCGCTCCAAGTGGTTTGAACTGGCCATCGAAGACGAAGGCAAGCAGACCGAACTGGAACAGATCGCTGAACAGCACGTTGAGCTGAAAGCCGAGTTCGACAAGAAATTCGAGAACAAGCGTCGCAAGATTATCCAGGGTGATGATCTGGCGCCGGGCGTACTGAAAATCGTCAAGGTTTATCTGGCAGTCAAGCGTCGCATCCAGCCGGGTGACAAGATGGCGGGCCGTCACGGTAACAAGGGTGTTATCTCCAAGATCTGTCCGGTCGAGGATATGCCTCATGACGAGTTCGGCCGTCCGGTCGACATCGTACTGAACCCGTTGGGCGTACCATCCCGTATGAACATCGGTCAGATCCTCGAAGTGCACCTGGGCCTTGCGGCCAAGGGTATCGGCGAGAAGATCGATCGCATGGTCAAAGAGCAGCGCGAGCTGCACGAGATGCGCAACTTCCTGCAACAGGTCTATGACCTGGGCGAGAAGGACACCCAGCAAGTGAACATCGCCGAACTGTCTGATGACGACGTACGTACCCTGGTGGGTAACCTGCGTAAGGGTCTGCCGGTTGCTACTCCGGTCTTTGATGGTGCCAAAGAGCGCGAAATCAAAGCCCTGCTGAAGCTGGCCGATCTGCCGGAGTCCGGTCAGATTGATCTGTTCGACGGCCGTACCGGTAACCGTTTCGAGCGTAAAGTAACCGTTGGTTACATGTACATGCTCAAGCTGAACCACTTGGTCGACGACAAGATGCACGCGCGTTCTACCGGTTCTTACAGCCTGGTTACCCAGCAGCCGCTGGGTGGTAAGGCTCAGTTCGGTGGTCAGCGTTTCGGTGAGATGGAAGTGTGGGCCCTGGAGGCTTACGGTGCGGCATATACCCTGCAGGAAATGCTGACCGTCAAGTCTGACGATGTGAATGGCCGTACCAAGATGTATAAGAACATCGTGGATGGCGACCACCGTATGGAGCCGGGCATGCCCGAATCCTTCAACGTATTGCTGAAGGAAATCCGCTCTCTGGGTATCAACATCGAGCTGGACGAAGAGTAAGAGCTCGCTCTTATTGTTCGAGAATTGACGTGGGCGCCCCGCTGTTTTGGCAGCCGGGGCGCCGAGGTTAGACTCCTGACAGGGGAAACACGTGAAAGACTTACTCAAGTTTTTGAAGGCTCAGACCAAGACCGAAGAGTTTGACAGTATCAAGATCGGTCTGGCCTCTCCTGACATGATCCGCTCCTGGTCATTCGGTGAGGTCAAAAAGCCTGAGACCATCAACTACCGGACTTTCAAGCCGGAGCGTGATGGTCTGTTCTGCGCCCGTATCTTCGGACCGGTGAAGGACTACGAGTGTCTGTGCGGCAAGTACAAGCGCCTGAAACACCGTGGTGTGATCTGTGAGAAGTGCGGCGTTGAAGTGACCCAGACCAAGGTCCGTCGTGAGCGTATGGGCCACATCGAGCTGGCCAGCCCGACTGCCCACATCTGGTTCCTGAAGTCCCTGCCGTCCCGTATCGGTCTGCTGCTGGACATGACCCTGCGCGACATCGAACGCGTGCTCTACTTCGAATCTTTCGTAGTTATCGAGCCGGGCATGACCAACCTCGAACGCAGCCAGATGCTCTCTGAAGAGCAGTACCTGGATGCGCTGGAAGAGTGGGGCGACGAATTTGACGCCAAGATGGGTGCCGAAGCAATCCTGGCATTGCTGCGCGCCATCGATCTGGAAGGTGAAGTCAAAGCGATGCGTGAGGAGCTGGATCAGACCAACTCCGAGACCAAACGCAAGAAGACCACCAAGCGTCTGAAGCTGATGGAAGCTTTCCTGCAGTCCGGCAACAAGCCGGAGTGGATGATCATGACAGTGCTGCCTGTGCTGCCGCCGGACCTGCGTCCGCTGGTACCGCTGGACGGCGGCCGTTTCGCGACTTCCGATCTGAACGATCTGTACCGTCGCGTGATCAACCGTAACAACCGCTTGAAGCGTCTGCTGGATCTGGCTGCTCCGGACATCATCGTGCGCAACGAAAAGCGCATGCTGCAAGAGTCCGTCGATGCGCTGCTGGATAACGGCCGTCGTGGTCGTGCCATCACCGGTTCCAACAAGCGCCCGCTGAAATCCCTGGCCGACATGATCAAGGGTAAACAGGGTCGTTTCCGTCAGAACCTGCTCGGTAAACGTGTCGACTACTCCGGTCGTTCCGTTATCACCGTAGGCCCGACTCTGCGTCTGCATCAGTGCGGTCTGCCGAAGAAGATGGCTCTGGAACTGTTCAAGCCGTTCATCTATGGCAAGCTGGAAACCCGCGGTCTGGCGACCACTATCAAGGCCGCCAAGAAGATGGTGGAGCGCGAAGAAGCTGTCGTTTGGGATATCCTGGACGAAGTGATCCGCGAACACCCGGTTCTGCTGAACCGTGCACCGACTCTGCACCGTCTGGGTATCCAGGCATTCGAACCGACTCTGGTCGAAGGCAAGGCAATCCAGCTGCACCCGCTCGTTTGTGCTGCGTATAACGCGGACTTCGACGGTGACCAGATGGCTGTTCACGTACCGCTGACCCTGGAAGCCCAGCTGGAAGCGCGTGCGCTGATGATGTCTACCAACAACATCCTGTCGCCTGCATCCGGTGAGCCGATCATCGTTCCTTCTCAGGACGTGGTCTTGGGTCTGTACTACATGACCCGCGCCCGCATCAATGCGAAGGGTGAAGGTATGGTGCTGTCCGGCCCGAAAGAGGCCGAGAAAGTGTACCGTGCCGGTCTGGCCGACCTGCATGCTCGCGTCAAGTGCCGCATCACCGAGTACGTGAAGAACGAAGCCGGTGAACTGGTTGCCAAGACCGAGATGAAGAACACCACCGTTGGTCGTGCGATCCTGAGCCTGATCCTGCCGAAAGGCATGGAATACGCCCTGATCGACGAGCCGAAGGTGCTGACTGCTGCCGAGCAGGCCGATCTGGACGCCAATCCGCAGAACTGGATCAAGTCCGTATCCAACAAGGCGCTGGGCAAAAAGCTCATCTCCCGTCTGCTGAACACCTGCTATCGCAAGCAGGGGCTGAAAGACACCGTTATCTTCGCTGACCAGCTGATGTATACCGGTTTCCACTACGCGGCGCTGTCCGGTGCTTCCGTTGGTATCGATGACATGGTCATCCCGGATGCCAAGAAAGACATCATCGCGTCTGCCGAAGCCGAAGTTGCCGAGATCCAGGACCAGTTCCTGTCAGGTCTGGTAACTGCGGGCGAGCGTTACAACAAGGTTATCGATATCTGGGCCAGCGCCAACGAGCGCGTCTCCAAGGCCATGATGGAGAACTTGTCCAAAGAGCGTAACGTCAACTCGCTGGGTGAAGAAGAAGAGCAGGCCTCGTTCAACAGCATCTTTATGATGGCCGACTCTGGTGCGCGTGGTTCCGCCGCCCAGATCCGTCAGCTGGCCGGTATGCGTGGCCTGATGGCCAAGCCGGATGGCTCCATCATCGAGACCCCGATCATCGCGAACTTCCGCGAAGGTCTGAACGTACTGCAGTACTTTATCTCTACCCACGGTGCTCGTAAGGGTCTGGCGGATACCGCACTGAAGACTGCGAACTCCGGTTACCTGACTCGTCGTCTGGTAGACGTGGCGCAAGACATGGTGATCACCGAGGACGATTGCGGCACTACCGACGGTCTGTGGATGACTCCGCTGATCGAGGGTGGCGACGTGGTCGAGCCGCTGCGTGAGCGCGTGCTGGGTCGTGTGGTGGCAGAAGATGTCATCAAGCCGGGTACCGAGGACGAGATCCTGGTTGCCCGCAACACCCTGCTCGACGAGCAGCTGTGTGACCTGCTGGAACGTAACTCCGTTGACCGTGTGAAGGTACGTTCTGCCATCACCTGTGAAACCGACTTCGGTAACTGTGCTCACTGCTACGGCCGTGATCTGGCCCGTGGTCACCTGGTTAACAAGGGTGAGGCTGTCGGTGTTATCGCCGCCCAGTCCATCGGTGAACCGGGTACCCAGCTGACGATGCGTACTTTCCACATCGGTGGTGCTGCATCTCGTGCCGCTGCTGAAAGCAGCATCCAGGTCAAGAACACCGGTACCATCAAGCTGCAGAACGCCAAGTTCGTTCACAACAGCGATGACAAACTGGTTATCACCTCACGTTCTACCGAACTGACCATCATGGACGACATGGGCCGTACCAAGGAAAGCCACAAGCTGCCTTACGGTTCCGTGCTGGAAGTGAAGGACGGCCAGGCCGTGAGTGCTGGCGAGACCGTTGCCAACTGGGATCCGCACACCCACCCGATCATCACCGAAGTGGCAGGTCGCCTGCAGTTCGAACACATGATCGATGGTGTGACCATCACTCGTCAGACCGACGAGCTGACCGGTCTCTCTTCTATCGTTGTTCTGGACGTCAACGAGCGTCCGAGCGCCGGTAAAGAGATGCGTCCGACCGTTAAACTGGTCGACCTGAACGGCAAAGACGTGATGATCCCGGGTACCGATGTAGCCGCCCAGTACTTCCTGCCGGGCAAGGCGATCGTGAACCTGGAAGATGGTGCCAACGTGGGAGTGGGTGACGCGGTAGCGCGTATCCCGCAAGAGTCCGGCGGTACCAAGGACATCACCGGTGGTCTGCCGCGCGTTGCGGATCTGTTCGAAGCACGTCAACCGAAGGAACCGGCAATTCTGGCCGAGATCTCCGGTAC
Source organism: Aeromonas sp. FDAARGOS 1419 (assembly GCF_019047045.1). NCBI lineage: Bacteria > Pseudomonadati > Pseudomonadota > Gammaproteobacteria > Aeromonadales > Aeromonadaceae > Aeromonas > Aeromonas sp. FDAARGOS 1419. The sequence continues at coordinate 3,154,723 of NZ_CP077209.1, read as the reverse complement.
CATCTCCTTCGGGAAAGAGACCAAGGGCAAACGCCGTCTGGTCATCACCCCGACCGATGGTGGCAACGTCTACGAAGAGATGATTCCGAAGTGGCGTAACCTGAACGTGTTCGAAGGTGAAAAAGTTGAGAAGGGTGAAGTGCTGGCGGACGGTCCTGAGTCTGCTCACGACATCCTGCGTCTGCGCGGTATCAGCCCGGTCGCCAACTACATCGCCAACGAAGTGCAGGACGTTTACCGTCTGCAAGGCGTTAAGATCAACGACAAGCACATCGAAGTCATCGTTCGTCAGATGCTGCGCAAGTGCGAGATCCTGAGCGCTGGCGATACCGATCTGATCGAAGGCGAACAGGTTGAAGTGGCTCGTGTGAAGATTGCCAACCGTAAGCTGGTTGCCGAGGGCAAGACCCCTGCGACCTACCGTCATGTACTGATGGGTATTACCAAGGCATCTCTGAGCACCGAGTCCTTCATCTCCGCGGCTTCCTTCCAGGAAACCACTCGCGTTCTGACCGAAGCCGCCGTAGGTGGCAAGCGTGATGAACTGCGTGGTCTGAAAGAGAACGTCATCGTGGGTCGTCTGATCCCGGCTGGTACCGGCTTTGCCTACCACCACAGCCGGATCAACCAGCGTGCTGCCGCAGCTCGTGCTGTTGGCACCCCGCAGGTGACCGCTGATGAAGCGGAGCAGAACCTGGCGGATCTGCTGAACGCAGCCGGTAGCTTCGACGAAGAGTAACTCGTCATCCGTGATTAAAAAGGGCTCCTTCAAGGAGCCCTTTTTGTTGGCCAATTCCTCGGCAAAGGCAGACGCAGCGCGGGTTTCAGGATGATCCAGAGCAAAGTTGTAGAGTAAAAAATCAAAAAAAGTTGACTTTACTCCCCTGCAATTTAAAACTCGGGAAAGTTGAATGGTTATTACAGGGGTAGAACATGACTGTCGGTATCGAGGAAGCAATGCTTCCCGAAGAACAGCTGATCAGCCGCACTTTTACAGATGAAGACAGGGAATTGTTGCGCTCATACGATGGGCTCATCGATGGCTTGGCCGAGCTGTTCGGCAAGCATTGTGAAGTAGTACTCCACTCCCTGGAAAATTTGCACGAGTCGGTGATCAAGATCGCCAACGGCTTCAATACCGGACGCACCCTCGGGGCGCCCATCACCGATCTCGCCCTGCGCATGCTCAAGGATATCGAGAGCACTGGCCAGGATTACACCCAGAGCTATTTCGCTCGCAGCCGTACCGGCGCGCTGATGAAGTCGAGCACCATCGCCATTCGCAACAGCGAGCGGCAAGTGGTGGGGCTTATCTGCATCAACCTGCACATCAATGCGCCTTTCCACGAGTTCGTGGCCGAATTTTTCCCGACGCCCCAGCAGGCGGCGCGCCAGTCACCAGAGACCTTCGCCAACAGCGTGGAAGAGCTGGTTGCCCAGACGGTGGATAACACCATCGACGAGATCAATCGCGATCCCACCGTGGCCAACAATGCCAAGAACCGCTTCATCGTGACCCAGCTGTTCGAGAAGGGCATTTTCGACATCAAGGATTCGATCAATCTGGTGGCGGACAAACTCAATATTTCAAAACATACCGTTTATCTTTACATCCGACAGCGCAAGCAGGGTGAAGACGAGAACGAGTAACTCATTCCAGAAGGGGATAGATGAATGGCTAAAGAAGTGATTGCAACCGACAAGGCGCCTGCCGCGATTGGTCCGTATGTTCAGGCTACCAAGGTTGGCGAGATGATCTTCACCTCCGGGCAGATCCCGCTCGATCCTGCCACCATGGAAATCGTGGCTGGCGGCATTGAAGAGCAGGCCGAACGGGTGATGAAGAACCTGGTTGCCGTGTTGCATGCTGCCGGTGCCGATGCCGGCAAAGTGGTCAAAACCACCTGCTTCCTGAGCGACATGAACAACTTCGTTGCCTTCAATCAGGTCTATGCCCGCTACTTTGGCGATGCGGCGCCAGCTCGCTCCTGCGTAGAGGTGGCCCGTCTGCCGAAAGATGTGCTGGTCGAGGTCGAGGCGATTGCCCATCTCTGATCAACAGATCGAATCAAGCCCCTCCTGGCAGGGGCTTTTTTGTTTTTGGCGTAAAATGGACCGGGTCAGCACAGGAGTCCTGCTATGAGTCTGAGTTTTGCCATCCTGGTCACGGGGCCCGCCTATGGCACCCAATCGGCCAGCACAGCCTATCGTTTTGCCCGTACCCTGTTGGCACAGGGGCATACCTTGTCCCACCTGTTCTTCTATCAGGATGGGGTCTGCAACGCCAACGGTTTGCATCTGCCTGCATCCGATGAGACTGACCTGGTGCGTCTGTGGCGAGAGCTGGCAGCAGAGCAGGGGATCCGTATCGACGTCTGCGTCGCCGCTGCCATGCGACGCGGTGTGCTCGATGAACAGGAAGCCAAGGGGGCAGGGCAGGTACACTTCAATCTGCAACCGCCATTTTGCCTGAGCGGGCTTGGCCAGTTGGCCGAGGCTGCGCTAATCGCCGATCGGCTGGTTCAGTTCTAGGGGGAGCCATGAATAAAAAAATTGCCTTTATCTGCAGTCGTGGTCCCCATGGCCATGCCGCTGGCCGGGAAGGGTTGGATGCCCTGCTGGCCACCTCGGCCATGACCGATGAGCTGGCCCTCTTCCTGATTGGGGACGGTGTGTTGCAACTGCTCAAGGAGCAGCAGCCTGCCGCCATTTTGCAGCGCCACTACGCGCCCACCTTCAAAATGCTGGAACTCTACGACATCGAAGAGGTCTATGTCTGTGCTGACTCGCTGGCAGAGCGTGGCGTGACAGTGGATGATCTGCTGATCCCCGTCGAGAGTCTGCCGCGCCAAGAACTGGCTCGGCGCTGGGCACAGTGTTCGACTCACATCAGCTTTTGAGGTCTCCATGTTGCATCTGATATTGAACTCCCCCTTTCAGAGTCAGGCTCTGGCAGAGGCGCTCTCATACCTTCAGCCCGAGGATGAGCTGGTACTGATGCAGGATGCCGTGATTGCGGCATCGGCTCCCCAGTGGAGCGCGCGGCTGGCGGGTATCCCGCTTTATGTGATGCAGGAAGATCTGCAAGCTCGCGGTTTGCAGCATCGGGTGGGCAATGTGCTCGATATGGCGGATCTGGTGGCACTGATTGCGCAAAAAGGTTCCCCGCGCACCTGGGGTGGCTGAGAAGCATATTTTCAAGAAAATTCAAGGCGATGTCGTGAAAGCAAACGGATCCGAATTGCCCTTTTGTGACGCAAATTGTATAAATCTTGACTCCCCAGACAACAGGGCATAAAATTTCGCGTCCCCGTATCTGCGGGGAGGATTTTCCACACGTTTATGAAGTCATTATCAGGAGCCTTTTGATGGCAACTATTAACCAGTTGGTTCGCAAGCCACGCATCAAGCTCGTTGTGAAAAGCAACGTGCCGGCGCTGGAAGCGTGCCCTCAGAAGCGTGGCGTATGCACTCGTGTATATACCACCACCCCGAAGAAGCCTAACTCTGCACTGCGTAAAGTGTGCCGTGTACGTCTGACCAACGGCTTCGAAGTCACCTCCTACATCGGTGGTGAAGGTCACAACCTGCAAGAGCACTCTGTTGTTCTGATCCGTGGCGGTCGTGTAAAAGACTTGCCAGGTGTTCGTTATCACACCGTTCGTGGTGCGTTGGACTGTGCCGGTGTTAAAGACCGTAAGCAGGCTCGCTCCAAGTATGGCGTGAAGCGTCCTAAAGCTTAATGGTTCTCCGTTAAGTAAGGCCAAACGTTAATTCGTTTCTAGTTAGATAGCTTTCTAGTTTTGGGTAATCCCTGAAGTTACGGAGAATTTGAAATGCCAAGACGTCGTGTTGTTGGTCAGCGTAAAATCCTGCCAGATCCCAAGTTCGGATCAGAGCTGCTGGCTAAATTTGTCAACGTAGTAATGGTTGACGGTAAGAAATCTGTTGCAGAAGCCATTGTTTATGGCGCCCTGGACATCATTGCCACCAAATCTGGCAAAGAGCACCTGGCCGTATTCGAAGAAGCTCTGGATAACATTCGTCCGGCGGTCGAGGTTAAATCTCGTCGCGTCGGTGGTGCAACCTATCAGGTGCCGGTAGAAGTTCGTCCGGTACGTCGCAATGCCCTGGCAATGCGCTGGTTGGTTGATGCCGCTCGTAAACGTGGTGAAAAATCAATGGCTCAGCGTCTGGCTGGCGAGCTGCTGGATGCCGCTGACAATAAGGGTTCGTCTGTCAAGAAACGTGAAGACGTTCACCGTATGGCTGAAGCGAACAAAGCCTTCGCTCACTTCCGCTGGTAATCCGCTTGCGCAGGGTCTTTTGACTCTGCGCACCTTTAATTATCTAGGGACAAGCGCCTTAGTAAGAGGATGACAATGGCTCGTACAACCCCCATTGAGCGTTATCGTAACATCGGTATCTCCGCTCACATTGACGCCGGTAAGACTACTACTACCGAGCGCGTACTGTTTTACACCGGTGTAAGTCACAAGATCGGTGAAGTTCACGATGGCGCTGCCACCATGGACTGGATGGAACAGGAACAAGAGCGTGGTATCACCATCACCTCCGCCGCGACCACCGCTTTCTGGTCCGGTATGGGTAAACAGTTCCAACCGCACCGTATCAACATCATCGATACCCCAGGCCACGTTGACTTTACTATCGAAGTAGAGCGTTCAATGCGTGTTCTGGACGGTGCCGTGATGGTGTACTGTGCCGTAGGTGGCGTACAGCCACAGTCTGAAACCGTATGGCGTCAGGCTAACAAGTACAAGGTTCCCCGTATCGCGTTCGTCAACAAGATGGACCGTACCGGCGCCAACTTCCTGCGCTGCGTTGAGCACATCAAGACCCGTCTGAAAGGTACTCCGGTTCCCCTTCAGCTGAACATCGGCTCTGAAGAGAACTTCAAGGGCGTTGTTGACCTGGTCAAGATGAAAGCCATCAACTGGAATGAAGCTGATCAGGGCGTATCCTTCGATTACGAAGACGTCCCGGCCGAGTTGCTGGAACAGGCGCAAGAAATGCGCATGAATCTGGTTGAAGCCGCTGCTGAAGCGTCTGAAGACCTGATGGAAAAATACCTGGGCGGCGAAGAGCTGACCGAGGAAGAGATCAAAGGTGCTCTGCGTCAGCGCGTGCTGAACAACGAAATCATCCTGGTAACCTGTGGCTCCGCGTTCAAGAACAAGGGCGTACAGGCAATGCTGGATGCCGTGATCGAGTACCTGCCGGCTCCGACCGACGTTGCTGCTATCGACGGCCTGAAAATGGACGGCGAGACCAAAGACGAGCGTCACGCTTCTGATGACGAGCCGTTCTCTGCTCTGGCGTTCAAGATCGCTACCGACCCGTTCGTTGGTAACCTGACCTTCTTCCGTGTCTACTCTGGCGTGATCAACTCCGGTGACACCGTGCTGAACTCCGTCAAGGACAAGCGCGAGCGTTTTGGCCGTATCGTTCAAATGCATGCCAACAAGCGTGAAGAGATCAAAGAAGTACGCGCTGGTGACATCGCTGCTGCTATCGGTCTGAAAGACGTGACCACTGGTGACACCCTGTGTGACCCGAACGCACCGATCATCCTCGAGCGTATGGAATTCCCGGAGCCGGTAATTTCTATCGCGGTTGAGCCGAAAACCAAGGCTGACCAAGAGAAGATGGGTCTGGCACTGGGCCGTCTGGCTCAGGAAGATCCGTCCTTCCGCGTATGGACTGACGAAGAGTCAGGTCAAACCATCATCGCTGGTATGGGTGAGCTGCACCTGGACATCATCGTTGACCGTATGCGTCGCGAGTTCAAGGTTGAAGCCAACGTAGGTAAGCCGCAGGTTGCCTACCGTGAAACCATCCGTACCACCGTTAAAGACATCGAAGGCAAGCATGCCAAGCAGTCTGGTGGTCGCGGTCAGTACGGTCATGTTGTTATCGACATGTACCCGCTGGAAGAAGGCAAAGCCTACGAATTCGTCAACGACATCAAAGGTGGTGTCATTCCTGGTGAATTCATCCCGGGTGTTGATAAAGGTATCCGTGAGCAGCTCAAATCTGGTCCGCTGGCTGGTTACCCGGTTATGGATCTGGGTGTGCGTCTGCACTTCGGTTCTTACCACGATGTCGACTCTTCCGAACTGGCGTTCAAAATCGCTGCTTCCATGGCCTTTAAGGCTGGCTTCATGAAAGCCAACCCGGTTCTGCTCGAACCGATCATGAAAGTAGAAGTTGAAACTCCGGAAGATTACATGGGCGACGTTATCGGTGACCTGAACCGTCGTCGTGGCCTGATCGAAGGTATGGAAGATGGCCCGTCCGGCAAGATCGTACGTGCTCTGGTGCCGCTGGCCGAAATGTTCGGTTATGCAACTGCACTGCGTTCCGCTACCCAGGGTCGTGCTTCCTACGCCATGGAATTCGCCAAGTATCACGATGCACCGACCAACGTTGCACAAGCCGTGATCGAAGAGCGCAAATCCAAGTAATTTAAGATTCCCCGCCTACGACGGTAGGCGGGTTTAACCTAGAAGGACTACGTCGTGTCTAAAGAAAAATTTGAGCGTAATAAACCGCACGTAAACGTCGGCACCATCGGCCACGTTGACCACGGTAAAACCACCCTGACTGCAGCTATCACCAACGTGCTGGCCAAGCACTTCGGTGGTAAAGCTTTCGCCTTCGACCAGATCGACAAGGCACCGGAAGAGCGTGAGCGTGGTATCACCATCAACACCTCCCACGTAGAATACGACACCGCTACCCGTCACTACGCCCACGTAGATTGCCCGGGTCACGCCGACTACGTTAAAAACATGATCACCGGTGCTGCCCAGATGGACGGCGCGATCCTGGTAGTAGCAGCGACTGACGGCCCGATGCCGCAGACTCGTGAGCACATCCTGCTGGGTCGTCAGGTTGGTATCCCGTACATGATCGTGTTCATGAACAAGTGTGACATGGTTGATGACGAAGAGCTGCTCGAACTGGTCGAGATGGAAGTTCGTGAACTGCTGACCGAGTACGACTTCCCGGGTGATGACCTGCCGGTAGTTCGCGGTTCCGCACTGAAAGCGCTGGAAGGCGACGCTCAGTGGGAAGAGAAGATCATCGAGCTGGCTGGCCACCTGGATACCTACATCCCGGAGCCGGAGCGCGCGATTGACCAGCCGTTCCTGATGCCTATCGAAGACGTATTCTCTATCGCTGGCCGTGGTACCGTA
>NZ_CP077209.1:2995000-3142500 GCF_019047045.1 Aeromonas sp. FDAARGOS 1419 | reverse complement strand
CAGGTTAATATTCCTGCACGACTTGTAATTGCGATGGGGGGACGGAGAAGGCTAGGTGGGCCAGGCGACGGTTGTCCTGGTGAAAGTGCGTAGGTGGTGTTTCTAGGCAAATCCGGAGACACAACACTGAGACACGAGACGAACGCACTACGGTGCGGAAGCCATTGATGCCCTGCTTCCAGGAAAAGCCTCTAAGCTTCAGATTACAAGTCATCGTACCCCAAACCGACACAGGTGGTCGGGTAGAGAATACCAAGGCGCTTGAGAGAACTCGGGTGAAGGAACTAGGCAAAATAGAACCGTAACTTCGGGAGAAGGTTCGCTCTTGACAGTGAAGTCCCTTGCGGATGGAGCAGTTGGGAGTCGCAGTGACCAGATGGCTGGGACTGTTTATCAAAAACACAGCACTCTGCAAACACGAAAGTGGACGTATAGGGTGTGACACCTGCCCGGTGCCGGAAGGTTAATTGATGGGGTTAGCGCAAGCGAAGCTCTTGATCGAAGCCCCGGTAAACGGCGGCCGTAACTATAACGGTCCTAAGGTAGCGAAATTCCTTGTCGGGTAAGTTCCGACCTGCACGAATGGTGTAACCATGGCCATGCTGTCTCCACCCGAGACTCAGTGAAATCGAATTCGCCGTGAAGATGCGGTGTACCCGCGGCTAGACGGAAAGACCCCGTGAACCTTTACTACAGCTTGGCACTGAACATTGAACCTACATGTGTAGGATAGGTGGGAGGCTTTGAAGGCGTGACGCCAGTTGCGCTGGAGCCGTCCTTGAAATACCACCCTTGTATGTTTGATGTTCTAACGCAGGGCCCTGAATCGGGCTCGCGGACAGTGCCTGGTGGGTAGTTTGACTGGGGCGGTCTCCTCCCAAAGAGTAACGGAGGAGCACGAAGGTTGGCTAATCCTGGTCGGACATCAGGAGGTTAGTGCAATGGCATAAGCCAGCTTAACTGCGAGACGGACAGGTCGAGCAGGTACGAAAGTAGGTCATAGTGATCCGGTGGTTCTGAATGGAAGGGCCATCGCTCAACGGATAAAAGGTACTCCGGGGATAACAGGCTGATACCGCCCAAGAGTTCATATCGACGGCGGTGTTTGGCACCTCGATGTCGGCTCATCACATCCTGGGGCTGAAGTCGGTCCCAAGGGTATGGCTGTTCGCCATTTAAAGTGGTACGCGAGCTGGGTTCAGAACGTCGTGAGACAGTTCGGTCCCTATCTGCCGTGGGCGTTGGATGATTGAAGGGAGTTGCTCCTAGTACGAGAGGACCGGAGTGAACGAACCTCTGGTGTTCGGGTTGTCACGCCAGTGGCACTGCCCGGTAGCTAAGTTCGGAATCGATAACCGCTGAAAGCATCTAAGCGGGAAGCGAGCCCTGAGATGAGTCATCCCTGACCCCTTGAGGGTCCTAAAGGGCCGTTGGAGACCACAACGTTGATAGGTGGGGTGTGTAAGCGCGGCGACGTGTTGAGCTAACCCATACTAATTACCCGTGAGGCTTAACCATACAACACCCAAGAAGTGTTCTGGGCCTTGTAGCGAATGAGCGAACTACTCAAATTCAGTGATAGCGACCAGTCGTTATTCACGTCAGCTTTCTAGATTAAGATTTTGCCTGGCGGCAATAGCGCCGTGGAACCACCTGATCCCATGCCGAACTCAGAAGTGAAACGCGGTAGCGCCGATGGTAGTGTGGCATTCGCCATGCGAGAGTAGGACACTGCCAGGCACCCAATTAAACGGTGATGTGAAAGACATAACCGGCTGCGAGGATGACACCTCATAAAGAAGCGGCAAAAGATTTAGCGCAAGCTAACCGAATGCGGAGCGGTAGTTCAGTCGGTTAGAATACCGGCCTGTCACGCCGGGGGTCGCGGGTTCGAGTCCCGTCCGCTCCGCCACTAATTTGAAGGTCTTCCCGATTGGGAAGGCCTTTTTGCTATGGGCAGTTTTGTCCATAAGACCCACAGATTTGCAGGCGACAACAAAGCCCGCTCTCACGACCGAGCTCTTGTATTTTTAGTGCGTTAAACCGCCAATGTCTGGCTTTTACCTGTCGGAAGAATGGCCAGATAGCCGGTTATTTCCACCATTTTCTGGCTATATCCGAGCCTTATCAGCCATTTGAGCGAGTTTACAGGCGGCCAAATCAGGCTTCTGCCGCCTGCTGGTTGCAGGGCAGTTCCATATTGACCACCCCCTCTTCCATCTGCACATCGATCTTGAAGCCCAGCAGCTTGGCTAGGTTGGGAATACCGAGATTGCCGTATTAATCAGGTATCGTTCAAGCAAAGAGGCCTTCCCGACGGGAAGGCCTCTTTGTTTTATCTATCAGCTGATTACCATCACTCGGTCGATTTATCAGCGCTTCTCTTTGTTGCCAATGCTCAGGCCGAGCTTGATGGAGAGGGCTGCCAGTAACAGCAGCATCATGATCAGGGAGAAGAAGTTGCTGCCAAGCTCTGGGTATTGCACCTTGAGCAGTGCGGAGTGGCCGAAGACACCGATAAAGAAGCAGAGCAGGGTGCAGATGGGGGTGTTGCCCACCATGGGTTCATGGCGATAGTGCTGGAACAGCTGATAGGCCGCCAGCCAGAGGGCAATCAGTGGGAAGAAGGAGAAAGGCACAACCGAGTTGGTCAGCACGGCCAGAGAGGCATCGCCACAGATACCAATCAGCATGGCCATGGCGAGCGGTTTTTTCGGGATCATAAGCTGTTCAGTCATATCGTTCTCCATCCTGTGGTCATGGGTGAGGTTCACGGCGCTTCTGGTTTTGTACCTCGGCGCCCATGGCGATCATCCGCAGTTGGCGAATTGTTCGGTCGGAGAGTGCACGGCACTCTTCGCTGGTCATGTCGAGCGCATCGGCACCGGCACTGAAGACGATGGTGACCATGGCTTCTGCCTGGATGTAGGCATCTTCCCGTGGTGCTTCTGTGGTGGCTTCCAGATAATCGGTCAGCTCTGCGATAAAGTGCTGGATTTCGCGAGCCACCGCCTGACGAAAGGCGGCCGAGGTGCCGGAGCGTTCCCGCAGCAGCAGCCGGAAGATGTTGGGGTTGTTCTCGACGAACTCCATAAAGGTCTGCACCGAGGTGCTGATGACACTGCCACCACCGGCAATGCGCTGGCGTGCCTGGCGCATCAGTTGGCGCAGGGTGAGACCTCCTTCGTCAACCAGGGTCAGGCCCAGCTCCTCCATATCGCGAAAGTGGCGATAGAAAGAGGTGGGCGCGATACCCGCTTCGCGAGCGACTTCCCGCAGGCTGAGATTGGAGAAACTCCGATTGGCGCACAGTTGGCTGAATGCAGCATCGATCAATGTACGCCGGGTTTTTTCTTTTTGTTGAGCGCGAATACCCACGAAATCAGTCACCTTCAGCTTATTGAGGCCAAATGATAACCCGAAGGCGCCTCAGGATCAGGTTTGTATCCTACTTTTTTACCATTGACCGTGAGGAAATCACCATAGAAAATGGCTAACAGCTGTTCGCTGAAAGGATGCAATGAGATGGCCAGACCCCCCATTATTTTGACTAATACCCTGCTGTTCTCCCTCTCCGGGATAGTGGCGTTGATTGTCGTGCCCTGGTACGGTATGAGCCACGGTTACGATCTCTGGCAGTGGGCCAGTTTCCTGTTGTTGTTCTGCCTGAGTGGTCTCTCCATCACCGCAGGCTATCACCGGCTCTGGTCGCACAAGGCTTACAAGGCGCACCCCGCTTTGCAGTGGTTATTTGCCATCGGCGGTGCGTTGGCGCTGCAGAATTCGGCCCTGCACTGGTCGGCCGATCACCGCCGTCACCATCGTCATGTGGATGACAACGATAAAGACCCCTACAGCGCGGGGCGCGGTTTCTGGTATTCGCACATCGGCTGGATGTTGCGGGAGCATCAGGGAGGTCGCTATGGTGATTACAGCAATGTGCGAGACCTGCAAAACAACCCGGTGGTCGCGTTTCAGCACCGTCACTATCTGACGCTGGCACTGGCGGCTAATCTGGGGCTGCCGCTGCTGCTCGGCCTGTGGCACGGGGACTTGCTCGGCATGTTGCTGTTGGCGGGCGTGCTGAGGATGGTGATGACTCACCACACCACCTTCTTCATCAACTCGCTGGCCCACATCTGGGGCAGTCAGCCCTATACCGATCGCAATACCGCTCGCGATAACGGCATCCTGGCTTTTTTCACCTTTGGCGAGGGGTACCACAACTTTCACCACCTGTTCGAGAATGACTACCGCAACGGCATTCACTGGTGGCAGTTCGATCCGACCAAGTGGTTGATCCGGCTCGCCTCCTGGTGCGGTCTGGCGGGAGATCTCAGATCTTCGCCGGAGGTGCGTATCGAACAAGCCCGGCTGCAGATGCAACTGAAACGGGCACAAGCCAAGTTGCGCAAGCAGGAAGATCGTGAACTGTGGCAGGCGCTGCTGCAGGAGGAGTACGACAAGCTGAGCCAGCAGTTGCAACACTATTACGCCAGTCGCAAGCGGCTGCTGGAGCTGCGCAAGCGCAAGGCGCTGGCGCGCTATGACCGTCTCAAGCTGCAACTGGAGTACCGAGCCCTGCGGGACGGCTTTATCGCGGGCAAACGCAACTGGAGTCGCCTGCTGGCAGGCATTGCATGATGCCTTGCCGGGGTATCACACACACTAAAAGAGAAGACCGCCTGCTGGCGGTCTTCTCTTTGGTATGCATGTTTGAACGGGCTAGTTGGTTTGGATCTGCTGTTGCTGCAACTGATCCAGTGCCTGTTGCTCCTGCTGGCTGAGACCCAGCTGTTCACAGGCCTGCTCAAAGCTGATCACCAGATGGCGCATCATGATATCCAATAACGGTAGGGCTTAGTTGGCTTGGCTCTGCTGTTGCTGCAACTGATCCAGCGCCTGTTGCTCCTGCTGGCTAAGACCCAGCTGTTCGCAGGCCTGCTCAAAGCTGATCCCCAGATGGCACATCATAATATCGATGGCGGGCAGATAGTTCTTCATAGCTTCTTCCATGGTGATCCTCCAGACCCGTCACTTATGCCCTGAACCACTCGGGGCGGCAATTAGACTTTAGGCTTAGTCTGTCCATTTGATCAGCACCCCTGCCACTGGGGGAGGGAATTTGTTACCCTGCACCATGATAAAAACGGTTGCCGTATGACTGCGAGCAACAGGTGAGGAGCAGGGCATGTTATTGAGTTTCTTGATCATCGCTTCAGGTTGGTGGCATATCCGTGCTGCCTACGGTTCAGACAGCCGCCAGTTCTATATCAGCAAGCCGTTGACCATGCTGCTTATCATCGCGTTGGCGTTCGGCTACCAGAGTTATGACCACGATGGTTCACACGCCTGGATCCTGCTCGGCCTTTGTCTCTCGCTGGCGGGCGATGTGCTGCTGATGCTGCCAAGTGATCGCTTCATTCAGGGGTTGGCGGCATTTCTTGTCGCGCATCTCTGCTATATCGTCGGCTTTGCCCAGGGGCCGTTGTTGCTCAATCTGGTGGATGGTTTGCTGCTGTTGCTGATCGCCGGCATGGTCTTTGGCCTGCTGTGGGGCAAGCTGGGGGAGATGCGGATCCCGGTCTTCTGCTACATGCTGGTGATCATCGGCATGGCCTGGGTGGCTGCCGGTGCCTGGCACGCCTCTCTCACTGCCGGTTCTGCCGCCGCTCTGGTGGGGGCGCTGATGTTCCTCTTCTCCGACAGCATGCTGGCGCTTGATCGCTTCCGCCGCCCCTTTCCCCACGCCCGCGCCTGGGTGATGAGCAGCTACTTCGCTGCGCAATTCCTGATCGCGGGGTCGCTGGCGGGCTAACGCCATCTGGTTGAGTGCAGGTAACAGATAAAGAAAAACGGGCGCTTGCCCGTTTTTCGTTTTATGCCTCGGCTGTTTTTCACGCCTCTAGCGGCTCGGCATCCTCAGCCCGTGGGGCGGGGGATTTGAGCAACAACATCAGGCCGCTGGCGATCAGCAGGAAGATCCCCATGATGTAGAACACCTGGTTGTAGGCCATGATGGCCGCCTCCCGGTTGATGGTATTGGCCAGCATGGCGTGGGCTTGCTGCTGGGCTATCTCGAGGCCTGAACCCTGCGCCATCATGCTCTGGGCCAGTTGCAGCAGATAGCTCTGCCCCTCGATACTGCTGGCGGCCAGAGTGCTGCCAATCTGCAGCACATGGGTGCGGGTATCGTTGTCGAGCATGGTCGCGATGATGGCGATACCGAACGCACCACCGAGGTTGCGCAGCACGTTGAGCAGGGTCGAGGAGGAGGGGATCTCGTCGTGGCTCAGGCTGGCGGTGGCGACCAGGGAGAGCGGCACCATGATGAAGGGCTGCCCCAGCGCCCGCACGATGAGCGAATGGATCAGCTGCGGCCCGGCGTAGTCGGCACTCATGTTGACATTCATAAAGCAGCTGACGGCGAAGATCAGAAAGCCGAAGCTCACCAGATAGCGCGGGTCTATCTTGTGGGTCAGTTTGGGCACCAGCGGTAACACCAGCAGTTGCGGCAGCCCCATCCACATCAGTACCTCGCCGATTTCCAGCGCGTTGTAGTTGTGGATCTGGGTCATATAGAGCGGCAGTACATAGATGGAGCCCATCAACGCCATGCCGAGGATCAGATAGGCGAAGCAGGCCAGCGCGAAGCGCGGGTTGTGCAGCAACCGCAGATTGACCAGCGGGTGACGGCGGATCAGCTGGCTGATGACGAAGAACACCAGCGCCACCGCCGAGATGACCGCCAGTCGCACGATGAAGCTTGAACCGAACCAGTCCTCCCGGTTGCCCTCTTCCAGTACCACCTCCAGCAAGCCGAGGCCGAGTGACATGGTGACAATCCCGATGAGGTCTGCCCGCTTGATCACGGCCCAGTCCACCGGTTTTTTATCAAGCCCGTGGGCCAGCATGGCCATCACCAGCAGTCCCGGCGGCACGTTGAGATAGAAGATGTAGTGCCACGACATCTGCTCGGTGAGCCAGCCGCCGAGGGTTGGGCCGATGGCGGGGGCGAAGGTGGCGCAGAGGCCGAACAGCGCCATGCCGGTGGCCCGCTTCTGTAGCGGCAGCAGGGTGACGATGAGGGAAAAGGCCATCGGGATCAGCGCCCCGCCGGTGAAGCCTTGCAGCGCCCGGAAGACGATCATACTGGTGAGGTTCCAGCTGAACGAGCAGAGCACGGAGGCGGCGATAAACGCACCGGTGGTCCAGAGCAGGTAGCGGCGCACGCTCAACCCCCGGCTTAACCAGCCGCTCAGGGGAATGGCGATCATCTCCGCCACCAGATAGGAGGTGGAGATCCAGGAGCTTTCGCTCAGGGTGGCCGACAGGGCCCCCTGAATATCCTTCAGGGAGGCATTGGTGATCTGGATATCGAGGATGGCCATAAAGGCGCCGATAAGGCCCCCCATGACCGCGATCCAGTTGCGACGTGGAATGGGTTCCATCAGTTGGCAGCCACCACGGGATCAGGAGTGCGGGTATCCACGATCACTTCGGTGGAGAGACCCGGCAGCAGCTTGCCTGCCAGCGGGCCCGGCTCGGGGATGCGGATCTTCACCGGCACCCGTTGCACGATTTTGGTGAAGTTGCCAGTGGCATTTTCCGGCGGCAGCAGGGCGAACTTGGCGCCGGTCGCCGGGGCCAGGCTGTCGATGATCCCCTCGACCGGTTGATCCGGGTAGGCATCGAGTACCACTTCGACCTTCTGGCCCGGCTGCATATGGGCGAGCTGGGTCTCCTTGAAGTTGGCCTCGACCCACACCTGCTGCAGCGGCACCAAGCTGGCGACCTGCATGCCGGACTGGACGTAGAGCCCTTCCCGCAGGCTGCGCTTGCCGATGATGCCGTCGGCAGGCGCCCGCAGTTCGGTGTAGCCGAGCTCCAGCTTGGCCTGCTCCAGTTGTGCTTCGCTCAATGCCTGCTTGGCCAGATTCTGTTTGCGCTCGGCATCCAGTACCAGCAGTCGTTCACGGGCCGCTTGCAGGGCTGCTTGGGCCTCTCGGGCTTGTGCCTGATTGACCTGCAGGCCGGCACGTACCTCGTCCAGACTGTCTTGCGAGCTGTAGTGGCGCTGGTTGAGCTGACTGATCCGGTTGACCTGCTGGCTGGCGCGCAGCTGTTCGGCATTGGCGGAGGCGACCTTGGCTTCGGCTTGCTGGATCAGGCTCAGTTGTTGGGTGCGGGTGGCCGCCAGATTTTCGGCCGTCGCCTGATTGAGGCGCAGGTCGGCTTCGGCCTCCGCGACCCTGGTTTTGTATTCGCGATCATCGAGACGGGCGATCAGTTGGCCCGCTTTGACGGGCTGGTTGTCGGTGACCAGCACTTCGCGGATATAGCCGGGCAGCTTGGAGCTGATCCCGGTCACTTCACTTTGCAGATAGGCGTTGTCGGTGCTTTCAAAATAGCGGCCGTGAAGATACCAGTAACCGGCGAACAGCAGACCGAGCAGCGCCAATATCATGGCTGCCAGCAGGGGAATTTTTTTGTGTTGACTCATTTTTGTGATTCCTGAACTTAAGGGGCGCAGGCTAACACTGGTCAACTGTTTCGATTAGTATTGGTTCACGAGATATACAGTTTCACTGGTGCAACAATGGATCTCAATGCCGCGTTAATTCTGGTGCGTATTGTCGACAAGGGCTCGTTTACGGGGGCTGCCCGCGAGTTGGGGATGACCAAGGCGATGGTCAGCCGCCGCATCGCCGAGCTGGAACAGCGGCTCGGAGTGCGTCTGCTCTATCGCTCCACTCGTCAGCTCACTTTGACCGAGGAGGGGGAGAAGTACTACCTGCACTGCAGCAAAGCGGTCGATGCCCTGACCGAAGCCGAGCTGATGCTGAGCGCCAGCCAGCAGGAGGTAACCGGCACCCTCAAGCTGGCGGTGCCTATCGAGACGGGGCAACTGGTGGTCGGGCGCTTGGTCGCCAAGTTTTTGCAGGCCTATCCCGCCCTGCAGGTGGAGCTGGAGCTGACCAACCGGGTGGTGGACCCCATCAGCGAAGGGCTGGATGCGGTGGTGCGGATTGGCGACATGAGCGACTCCAATCTGGCGGCGCGCCGACTCTGGAGCACCGGAAGGCTGCTCTGTGCCAGCCCGGACTATCTGGCCCGCAGCCCGGTCATCGAGCGGCCGGAGGATCTGGCCAACCACGAGCGGGTGACGGTGAGCAGCGGGTTTCTCGCCTCTCACTGGTGCTTCGAGCTGGATGGCAGAGAGGTGCTGGTTGACCCCCCCTCCCGTTTTCGGGTCAATAATATTACCTGTGCTCGGGAGGCGGCGAAGGCGGGGCTGGGGTTGGCCTCGTTACCCGCTATGCTCTGTCAGGATGAGCTGGCCAGCGGCGAATTGGTGATCCTGCTGCCAGAGTGGCAGCAACCCAGGGTGCCGATTTATTTGCTGTTTCCGGAGCGGCAACTGATGCCGCGCAAGTTGCGGGCATTCATCGATTTCATGATTGAGAACGGCGCCGAGTTTGGCATCGACAAGTTGTTGTAAGGGGGAGCTATGGATAACTGGATCAATCTCTATCGCGCCTCACACACCCTGGAGGCGCACGCGTTGAAAGGGGCACTGGAGGCGGAAGGGGTGCTGGTGCGCCTCAATGGCGAGGGGCTGTCAGGCGCCCTTGGCGAACTGCCGGTCGACATGTTGCAGGTGACCCTGATGGTGCGGGCTGAGGATCGCAGCAAGGCAGGAAGGGTCATCGAGCGTTACCAGCAGCGCCAGGGTAACGGCTGGCTGTGCGGTCAGTGCGGGGAGGAGAACGGCGCCAACTTCGACGTCTGCTGGCGCTGTCATCACGATCCCCACGACAGCTGATCTCTCTTTCGCTAGCGCGGCGGGAACTCGATATCTTCCCCTGCGCTGGCATCGTGATAGGTCGCCAGATCCAGCTCGTTTTCGCTGCGGGCGATCAGCACCGACACCAGAATATCCCCCGATACATTGACCGTGGTGCGCGCCATGTCGAGGATCCGGTCAATGCCTGCAATCAGTGCCACCCCTTCCAGCGGCAAGCCCACCGCCGTCAGGGTCAGGGTCAGCAGCATCAACCCGGTGCCCGGGGTGCCAGCGGTGCCGATACTGGCCAGGGTGGCGATGCTGATGATGGTCAGATAATCGACCATGTGCAGATCCACACCGAATGCTTGAGCCACGAACAGCGCAGTCACTCCCTGATAGAGGGCTGTGCCATCCATGTTGATGGTGGCGCCGATGGGCAGCACCTTGGCTGTGATGGCGGGGGAGACTCCCAGCCGCTTCTCGGCGCAGGCCAGACTGATGGGCAGGGTGGAGTTGCTGGAGCTGCTGGTGAAGGCCACCGCCTGAGCATCGACGATGCTCTTGAAGTAGTGCAGCGGATTGAGCCGTGCCAGCAGGAGCAGCAGGGTGCTATAGACCCCGAGCACGTGCAGCAGACAGCCGAGGTAGACGGCGCCGATCACCTTGAGCAGCGGTAGCAGCAGATCGAGACCGTACTTGCCGGTCATCCAGGCCATCAGGGCGCAGACACCATAAGGGGCGAGAGCCATCACCATCTGGGTCAGCTTGAACATCCCCTCGGCCAGCGAGGTGAAGAAGAGGATGGCGGGACGGCCACGGCGACCGCTGGCATTGAGGGCGACCGCCAGCGCCACCGCAAAGACGATCACTTGCAGGATCTTGCCATCCACCATCGCCTGTACCGGGTTGCTCGGCACCAGATGGCTCAGCACGCTGGCCAGGGTCGGTGGTTCCGACATACCGATCCGCTCATAGGGGCCCATGTCGGCACCCATGCCGGGCTCCAGCAGCCAGCCCATCATCAGGCCGATGCAAATGGCGATGGCGGTGGAGCAGAAGTAGAGGCAGATCGCCTTGCTGCCGATGCGATCGAGGGCCTTGCCCTTGAGAAGCGAGGTGAGACCGGCGATGACCGAGCAGAAAATGAGGGGCACCATCAGCATCTGGATGGTGTTGACGAACAGGACGCCAAGGGGCTTGAGCAGCAGGGCTTGCTCTTCAAAGCCGACGCCCAGACCCACCCCTGTCAGCATGCCGATCAGGGTCTTGAGCCAGAGTGGTCGGCGGGTCCAGATCTGCCAGGGCTTGAGAGCCTCTCCATGGAACAGCATGACGCCAATATCCTTATACATTGTCTGCGATGGCCAAAAAGGGGCGCCAGTGTAGCGATCCCTGACGCGGGTTGCCACATTATCGACAAAGCGGTGGCGGTGACCACTCCCCTGACCAGGAAATGCGCAATTTATTGGCCTATATCAAGATCCCTCCGGGCGGGGAGATATTTAATTGGCATTAAATATGTTCATTATTGAGGTGAGAGATGTCGCAATCGGTTCATGGTCACGAAGTGATGGAGATGATGTTGGCGCAAGGGGGGCAATTTACCCGTGCCAGCCTGAAACAGGCGATGGCCAAGCGGTTCGGTGCCGAGGCCCGTTTTCATACCTGCAGCGCCAGCGAGATGGATGCGGAAGCGCTGATCGACTTTCTGGCCGCCCGCGGCAAATTCATCGACTCGGCTGAGGGTTTCCAGACCCGCGCCGACAAGATCTGCAACCACGGTTAATCCCGCTGCGAGCGCATCATGGCGCTCGCTCAATTCTTCGCCCTTTGCTATATTTCGCCCCCTCTCTTTTCCCTATTCAGGGCGTAGCCCGGGCGTTGTATGGATACTTTCTCTGCCGCAGTCATGCTGTTTCTGATCATGGACCCGCTGGGCAACCTGCCGGTCTTCCTCTCTATCCTGCGTCATATCGATCCCAAGCGACGTCGCAAGGTGATGGTGCGCGAGCTGCTCTTCTCGCTGGCCATCATGATGCTGTTCCTGTTCGTCGGTCAGCAGATCCTCGGTTTCCTCAACCTGCGGCAGGAGGCGGTCAGCATTGCGGGGGGCATTATCCTGTTCCTGATCGCCATCAAGATGATCTTCCCGAGTGAAGGGGGCGTGACCGGGCTGGCGGCGGGCGAGGAGCCCTTCCTGGTGCCGATGGCGATCCCGATGATCGCCGGTCCTTCTATCTTGGCTTCTTTGATGCTGCTGGCCAATCAGGAGCCGACCCGGATGGTGGACTGGTCGCTGGCACTCTTTCTGGCCTGGGCTGCCAGCGCGGTGATCCTGATGTTCTACGAGGTATTCAACAAGCTGCTGGGTGAGCGGGGACTCACTGCGGTGGAGCGGCTGATGGGTATGCTGCTGGTGATGATCTCGGTCCAGATGCTGCTGGACGGGGTGCATCACTATCTGGCGGTGACCGGTCAGGGCTGAGCGGTTTACATCTTGAAGTGAATGAAACGGGGCTACGCAGAGCCCCGTTCTTGTTTCCTACCGAGAGGACGTGCAGTCACTCGTGAGTGGTCGCAGCGGGTTCCAGTTTGCTCATGATGAGGGAGAGCAGCAATTCCCGCAGCCAGCGGTGGCCCGGATCCTCGCTGTGACGCTGATGCCAGATCAGCAGGTGGGAGATGCTGTCCAACCCGATGGGCAGCGGCAGCTGTAACAGCGGATAGACCTGGGTGGCGTGGCGGGCGTAGAGCCGGGATAGCGTCACTATCATGTCGGAGTGCATCCCCATCCGCAGCGCCGCCTCGAAGGAGGGCACGGTTGCCTCGATACGCCGGTAGAGATCCTGCTCTGCCAGCTTGTGATCCAGCATCCAGCGGTCTCGCCCCTCGCAGTAAGTCTGCACATGGGGATAGCTGAGGTAGTGCTCCAGATTCCAGTTGGGCTCTCGCAGCGCGGGGTGGTGCTGCTGCACCAGACAGGTGAGATCATCGACCGCCAGCACTCGCTGACAGATGCTGTCGGGCAGGGTATCGAGCCGATAATCGGAGCTGATGCAGTTCTCCCGCACCGCGAAGGCGATGTCCACCTGTCCCTGACTCATCTCGGTCAGACTGTTCTCGGTCCACTCCTCGTAACGCAAGCGGATCCTTGGTGCCTGCCGCTTCAGCTCGCTCAGGTAGAGCGGGGCAAACAGGGTAAAGGCGCTGTCCATGCTGGCGATGACGAACTCCCGCTCCGAGCTGGCGGGGTCGAACTCGGGCGGCTGGATCAGGTTGTCCAGCGACAGCAGGATGGGTTGCAACTGCTGTTGCAGCGCAAGGGCACGGCCGGTGGGTTCCAGCCCATAGGCAGAGCGGATGAAGAGGGGATCATTGAAGGTATCGCGCAGACGGCCGAGGGCTTTGCTGACGGCGGACTGGCTCAGATGAAGGCGGCGTGCCGCCTTGCTGCCGTTGCGCTCTTCTAGCAGTACCTGCAGGATAATCAGCAAATTGAGGTCGATGCGACCCAGTTGTTCCAGCAGCATGATATGAATCCTCTTCAATTCTAAGATGAATTTATACCATTTGTTTTCATATCTTGGCGATCTTATCCTCGAATGGTCTCAGGTTCGCATGAACCACTGGTACAGGATGTAGCGGTTGAGGGGACATGTAGCACAATCAATATGGCGACCTCAGGGTCGCCCTATTTTTTGGCTATGATTTATTTGCTCACTTGCACCTGCCTTGATTTTGCCCAACAATCCCTGCGCTCTATTTTGATACAAGTAACAGATATCTCTTTGTGAGGGAGTATCCCTATGGGACTCGGTGGAATTCATATCTGGCATATGTTGATCCTCTTGCTGGTCGTTGTGCTGGTCTTCGGCAGCAAGCGTCTTGCCAGTGCAGGTGAGGATCTGGGTACCGCCATCAAAGATTTTCGCAAGGCGATGCGTGACGACGCAAATCATCCGAAATAAGCAGTAGGAGTAGAAAATGTCTGTAGACGAGAAAGTTGAACTGAACGAAACCTGTGACAGCTGTGGCTGTTTTGCCGAGATCGGCACCATCATCGGCGAAGGCGACGATGTGATGGAGCTGGTTATTGAAGCCGCTGCCGAGGCGGATGCCCGCGCCAAGCTGGCTGCCTATGAAGCACTGGCCAAACAGGTCACTGCCGAAGCTCAAGTGAGCAGCGAACTGACCCAGGGCGCCAACGGCGTGATCCTGAAAGCCCGCCTGCAATTCACCTGCACCGCCGAAAAACTGATTTTCGAAATGCGGGCCCGCTCTATCTGAGTTGTCTGATAACGCGGCAGGTTTGCCTGCCGTGTTGACCCTTCTGCTGTGGGTCGGCGTTCTATAGTTACTCTATCCCACAGACGTTTTGCCCGGCGCGAGTCGGCCAACAGAAGGCGTAAACATCATGACGCAGCGATGGATCTCTGCCCCCAATCCCACCCTCTATCGTGATCCGTGCTGCCAACAGGCAGCAGGCGTGACCTCAGAACAGGGGCAGCCATCGTGATGCGACGCTGGATCTGGGCTCTGCTGGCCCTCTGCTGTTTTCCCCTGCTGGCGGCTGAACTCAAGCCACAGCGTCTGCCCCAACCCGGGGATCTCGAAAGCATTCTGCAAAAGCGCGAACTCAGGGCTCTGGTGGTCTATGAGCGCGGCTTCTACTTTCTCGATCGCGGCGCCCAGTACGGCATTCTAGTCAATCAGCTGCAAGGGTTCGAACGCTGGCTGAACAAGACCTATCTCGCCAAAGAGAAGGTCAAACTCAAGGTGGTCTACATCCCGGTGCGGCAGGACAAGCTGCTGGACTATCTGACCGAGGGGCGTGGCGATCTGGTGGCGGCGACCATGACGGTGACCCCGACCCGGCGTGAACAGGTGGCCTTCTCCCGGCCGCTCATTTCATCCATAGAGGAGTGGGTGGTGAGCCAGCAGAGCCTGCCCGCCTTCAGCCGTATTACCCAGCTCTCCGGCAGGCGGGTCTGGGTGCGTGCCAGCTCCAGCTACTACGAGAGTCTGCGCCAGCTCAACTGGCTGTTTCGCGAGCTGGGGTTGCCCCCCGTCTATATCGAAACGGTGCCCGAATACCTGCAGGATGGCGATCTGCTGGAGATGGTGGCCGCTGGCATTATTCCCCTGACGGTGACCGACAGCTACAAGGGGCGGATCTGGCTGGGTGGCATGATCTCCGGCCTCAAGGCTCACAAGTTGATCCCCCTGCGCAGCAACGGCACCAGCGCCTGGGCGCTGCGCAAGAACAGCCCCGAGCTGCTCAAGGCGGTCAATGGCTATCTGGCGAGTGTCAGCCGCAACAGCCTTTACAGTGACATGACCCTGCGCCGGTTGCTGGTTCGCAGCGATCAGATGAGCAATATCCTGGCGCCGGATCCCATGGGGCGCCTCGCGACCATTCGCAAGGTGCTGGAGAAGTACGCCAATCAATACGATCTCGACTGGCTGATGCTGGCGGCGCTTGGCTACAAGGAGTCCGGCCTCAATCCCAAGGCGCGTTCGCCCAAGGGGGCCGTGGGCCTCATGCAGCTGCTGCCCAGCACAGGGCGGGAGGTCGGCATCAACGGCGCCAGACTCACCACGCTGGAGGGAAATGTGGAGGCCGCCTGTCGCTACATGCGGTTGATCCTCGATACCTACTTCAATGATCCCAAGCTGGATCGACTCAACCGCCACCTGTTTGCCCTCGCCGCCTACAACGCCGGGCCGAACCGGGTGCAGGCACTGCGAGGCAAGGCGGAGAAGCTGGGGCTCGATCCCAACGTCTGGTTCGGCAACGTGGATCAGCTGGTAGCCAACGAAGTCGGACAGGGGCCGATCAACTATGTCGGCACCATCTACAAGTACTACGTGGCCTATCGTTTCAGCCTGCCCCAGATCGAGGGCAAGGCTGCCGCTATCGAAGCGGCTCAGCCCTGAGCCGGTTGACCGGCAGGGTCGCCTGCACGGTCGGCAATTGCCAGCCACCGTCCCTGTGTTGCAAAAACCAGTGAGCAGGGCCGGTGGCCGGGATGAGATCTGGCTGGCTGAGCTGGCCCAGATAGCGCAACATCGGGGTATCATGCAGTTCCATCAGCAACTCCTTTTGAATATGTGAAGAGGCTCGCCAGCGTTATGACACCCGGCCATGACAGCAGGATGACACCATGATCCCCGGATCCTTTGCCCTGATCGACGATCCCCTGCTGGCGCTCAAGGTGCGTTGTCACTGGATCCGCCATGCCCGCGAGCGGATCCAGGCGCAGTACTACAGCTGGGAAGAGGACAGCAGCGGCAAGCTGCTGCTGAGCGAGCTGCTCCACGCCACTCGGCGCGGCGTCAAGGTGCAGCTGCTGGTGGATGATCTCTATGCCGGTGATAACCGCTTTCTGGAGATGGTGGCTCACTACCCGGGGATCGAGGTACGGCTGTTCAACCCCTTCTGGCTGCGGGGCTGGCGCCCGCTGGCACTGCTGCTGGAGGGGCTGCTCAGCTTTCGCCGCATCAACCACCGGATGCACAACAAGCTGCTGCTGGTAGATGGCAAGCTGGCGCTGATCGGCGGGCGCAACATCGGCGATCGCTACTTCGGTCTGGATCCGCAAGCCCCCTTCGTGGATCTCGATCTCGCCTGTCAGGGGGGACTGTGCCAGCAGATGGCACAGGGGTTCGAGCAGTTCTGGCACAGCCGCTGGAGTCACCCCATCCGCCATCTGCTGCGCCGCGAGCTGCTGCCCGCCGAAATAGAGGTGGTCAACGACTTCCTGTTCACCATGACGGATCCGGCGGTAGCGACGGTCTACGATCTGCCTGTGGCGCTGTTTGACGAGAGCGATTTGCCGCTGCAGTGGCATGAGGGGCGGGCCGAGGTGTGGTTCGACCGTCCCGGCAAGGGGCTGATCTCCCGTCCCACCACCGCCCGTCAGCTCTGGCGCCAGCTGGCTGACAATCCCAGCTCGCTGGGGTTGGTGACCCCTTACCTCATCCTTACTCGCGGGTTTCGGCACCGTCTGGCGCGGCTGCGCCAGCAGGGGGTCGCCATCGACATTCTCACCAACTCGCTGGCCAGCACCGATGTGCCGCTGATCTATGGCGCCTACCAACGCTATCTCGGCTGGTTGCTGCGCCGCGGGATCCGGGTCGCCGAGTTTGACCATGGCCACGGCAGCCTGCACGCCAAGCTGATCCTGCTGGGGGAGGAGCGGGCGCTGTTTGGCAGCCTCAACCTCGATCCCCGCTCGCTGTTTCTCAATACCGAGCTGATGCTGCATCTGCACTGCCCGCCGATCTGCGAGGCGCTGCGAACGTGGCTGGTTCGCTGGCAGGAGCAGGCGGGTGGATTGCCGCGCAAACCCGAGGGGTGGTCAAGGCGACTGATAGCCCGCCTGAGTGACTGGTTGCCCCTGCGCCGTTGGCTGTGAGGCGGCCATTTTTTGTGCGAGATCTCGCAAAGCCTTGTAAGCCATTGCTGATGCCCTTTGCGGGTGAATAACCATGCATGAACCTATCTTACTGTTTTATAACAATTTATCGGTGATGATAAGGCTGTTTTTTGTACTCTGATGTGAATGGAATTAGCATAAAAACGTTTTTTATTTTGTTTTTATGCGTAATATTTCAGTTGCAAGGACAAACACGGCGGCCTGTCTGCCGTGTGGACGAAGGTTGTAACGGGTAGCTGGTCGGTTGCATTGCTGCAATTGGCGCGCACTTCAGATGGGTCGCGAACTATCGGAAAGTGAAACAGAGACCCGGCGCGGTCGGACTCCAATATGGAACATGCTATTTGCGAGGGGGTGACATGGACATGTCACCCCACTTTTTTGGCCGCTCGCCACCGTTTACCTTTTTCCATGACTGTTGCTCATTGCAAGAGCCGCAGAGGGCAAGGCAATAAAAAGAGGGCCGCAATAGCGGCCCTCGGTCTCATCTGCCCGGTGGGTTAACCGGCCTGGACGCTGCGGCGACGCTGCAGCCAGACGATCACCCCGAACAGCAGGAAGCCCGGGATCCACATCCACTCCTTGCGCCAGCGATCGGTGGGCGCCTTGACGGTGAGGATCTCCTGATCGAACTCCAGCCCCATGGTGGCGGCCGGGCTGCCAAAGGCGACGTTGTCGATCAGCGTCTTGCCATCCTGCTCATAGAGGCTCAGCCCCAGATTGGCCAGCCGCTCTTCGCCATTTGCCCCATCCGGTACGGCGACCAGCAGGGTGAACTTGCGTGGCTTGCCCACGGCATCTTCACCGAGGATCCGCAGCCGCAGGGTGCTCTCCGCCTCCACTTCACCCATGGTTTGGGCCAGCTGGGCAGGCGGGGTCTCACGATAGGGGTCGTGCACCATGTCCATCCAGAAACCCGGGCGGAACAGGGTAAAGGCGACCAGCAACAGCAGCACACTCTCGTACCAGCGGCTCTTCACCAGGAACCAGCCCTGGGTGGCGGCGGCGAAGATCAGCATGGCGATGGTCGCCACGATGAAGATCAGCACCCCGTGGGCGAAGTCCACGTCGATCAGCAGCAGGTCGGTGTTGAAGATAAACAGGAACGGCAGCGCCGCGGTACGCAGGCTATAGTAAAACGCCGTGATCCCGGTCTTGATGGGATCGCCCTTGGAGACAGCGGCTGCCGCGAAGGAGGCCAGCCCCACCGGCGGTGTCACATCCGCCATGATGCCGAAGTAGAAGACGAACAGGTGCACCGCGATCAGCGGCACGATCAGCCCGTTTTGCTGCCCCAGCGTCACCACCACCGGCGCCAGCAGGCTGGACACCACGATGTAGTTGGCAGTGGTCGGCAGCCCCATTCCGAGGATCAGGCTCAACAGGGCGGTGAGCAGCAGCATCAGCAGCAGGTTGCCCATGGAGAGGAACTCCACCAGATCCGCCAGCACCAGACCAACCCCGGTCTGGGAGACCGCACCCACGATAATCCCCGCGGTGGCGGTGGCAATGCCGATACCGATCATGTTGCGGGCACCGGCAACCAGCCCTTCCCGCAGATCCACCACGCCATCAGCGACCGTGCCGTAGTCGTGCTTGCCGTCCTTGCGCAGCCAGTTGAGCAGCGGGCGCTGGGTCAGCAGGATGATCACCAGCATCACGGTCCCCCAGAAGGCCGATAGCCCCGGCGAGAGGCGTTCCACCATCAGGCACCATACCAGTACTACCACCGGCAGCAGGAAGTGCAGGCCGGAGAGCAGCACGGCGCGGGTGTTGGGCAGCTCGGTGAGCGGCTTGTCGGGATCTTCGGCAGGCAGTGGTTCATTGCTGGCGGCGATCTTCAACAGAGCCACATAGGTGGCAGCCAGCAGTACCGAGATCCCCGGCAGGGCGTAGTCACCCAGTGCAGGTTTGAGCCAGCCGAGGCCATAGTAGACCGCCAGTGACAGGCCGCTGATGAGGGCCGCGCCAAAGGCAAAACCGGTCAGGCGACGCAGCCAGGGTTTGGGTTGATGGTTGCCGATGGGCTGCATGCCCAGTTTCAGTGCCTCCAGATGGACGATGTAGAGCAGCGCTATGTAGGAGATGGCGGCAGGCAGGAATGCGTGCTTGATGATCTCCACATAGGGGATGCCCACGTATTCGACCATCAGGAAAGCCGCAGCCCCCATCACCGGCGGCATGATCTGGCCGTTGACCGAGGAGGCCACTTCCACCGCCCCCGCTTTCTCTGAACTGAAGCCCACCTTCTTCATCATCGGGATGGTGAAGGTGCCGGTGGTCACCACGTTGGCAATCGACGAGCCGGAAATCAGACCGGTGAGGCCGGAGGCGACCACTGCCGCCTTGGCCGGGCCGCCACGAAGGTGACCGAGCAGGCTGAAGGCGAGCTGGATAAAGTAGTGACCGGCACCGGCCCGCTCCAGCAGGGCGCCGAACAGCACGAACAGGAACACGAAGCTGGTGGAGACGCCAAGGGCGATGCCGAACACCCCTTCGGTGGTGATCCACTGGTGGTTGGCCAGCGCGGTAAAGCCTACTCCGCGGTGTGCCAGCAGGCCCGGCATCCAGGGGCCCGCCAGGCTGTAGACCAGAAAGACGATGGCGATGACCGCCAGTGCCGGCCCCAGGGCGCGGCGCGCCGCTTCCAGCAGCAGCGGAATGCCGATGCAGGCGGTCACCAGATCGGCGGTGGTGAGGGTGCCGGGACGCAGCGCCAGTGCTTCATACATCACAAACAGGTAAGACGCGGCGCCAGCAGCGATCAGGCCGAGGGCGATATCGCCGAGGGGAACCCGATCCCGCGGCGAGGAGCGAAATGCCGGGAACACCAGAAAAGCCAGCAACAGGGCAAAGGTGAGGTGAATGGAGCGGGTTTCGGTGTCATTGAGTACGCCAAACCCCACCATGAAGGGGAGTGGCGAGGCGATCCAGAGCTGGAACAGGGACCAGGCCAGCGCCAGTGCTGTGATGAGCCAGCCCATGATGCCCAGCGGCAGGCGAGCGCCCACATCCTGGGCGATCAGTTCCTCGGTAGAGAGTTGTTTATCTTGCATAGGGTTAACTTGTGCCAACGAGTACAACAAGAGCGACACCCGCCCCCGCAATCAGGCGGCAGACGGGTGTCGAAGAGAGTGACAAAGGCCCCGGGGCCTTCAATCAGAGCCAGCCGCGCTCTTTGTAGTAGCGGGCAGCCCCTTCATGCAGCGGTGCAGAGAGACCCACCTTGATCATGTCGGCCTCTTTCAGGTCGGCAAAGGCAGGGTGCAGGCGCTTGAAGCGATCCAGGTTGTCGAACACCGACTTGACCAGCTGATAGACCACTTCCGGATCGGTTTTGGCGCTGGTGGAGAGCACCGCTTTGCCACCGATTGAGGGAGTCGGCTTGTCGCTGCCCTTGTAGATGCCGCCCGGGATCTCGGCCTTGCTGTAGTAGCTCTTCTCGGCCAGCAGCTTGTCGATGTCGGCGCCGGTCACAGGGACCAGTACCGCATCAGTGGTGGTGGAAGCTTCCTGAATGGCGCCGTTCGGGTGACCCACGAAGTAGCTCATGGCGTCGATGTTGTTGTCACCGAGGGCGGAGGCCTGTTCGGCCGGCTTCAGCTCGGAGACCAGACCGAAGTCACCCTTCTTCCAGCCTTTGACCGCCATGATCTCTTCCATGGTGTCACGCTGGCCGGAGCCCGGGTTGCCGATGTTGACGCGCTTGCCCTTCAGATCGTCGAAGCTGGCGATCTTGGCATCGCGGCGAGCCAGGATGGTGAACACTTCGCTCTGCAGGGAGAAGACGGCGCGCATATCGTCCATGGCCCCTTCGGCCTGGAACGGTGGCAGCCCCTTCATCGCCTTGAACTGGTGGTCGGATTGCATGATGCCGAAGTTGAATTCACCGCTGCGGATGCCGTTGACGTTGGCAACACCGCCGCCACTGGCCGGGGCGTTGCACTTGATCTGGTGATCGGCGGCGCCGCGATTGAGGAAGCGGCAGATGGACTGGCCAGCGACATAGTAGACGCCGGTCTGACCGCCGGTGCCTATGGTCACGAAGCGCTCCTGTGCTTGTACCGGACCACCGAATGAAACACCGACCAGAGCCGCCGACAGGGCGCATGCCAAAGTTAATCCTTTCATTTTTTCTCCCTTTTCTTTGATTTTGTTTATCCGATCCCCGGATAAATTGATGGCAATCCCGTTCTGCGCCGGGCTTGCCCGCTCTTCTCGTTGCGCGAAAGCGGGGGAGTTGATTGCCCCCTTTTCCGGCGGTCACCCTCATCCTGTGGTGAGGCTACCGACCTCCTGTCGGTCGAAGATAAATTGGCCCCTGAGGGGCCAAATAAAAAGTTGCAAGCACTCCGATTAAGCACATTCACCCAACATAAATCAAACGAAATGGCAAAATCACGGAGTTTAATCTTGAGAAACATGACCTTGATCATTCATTTTCTAGCCGAAGATTAATTTGATATGAAGGGAAATGGAAGAGGGAAAAACTAGGAGGGGATTCTTATGCGGCCCTTGTGTGACAAGGGCCGGGGTCATAATGGATCAGTTGGCCGGGGTGGCCAGATCCAGGATAAAGGCGTACTCCAGCGCGATATCTTCGTAGGCTTTGAAGCGGCCCGACTTGCCACCGTGGCCGGCGTCCATGTCGGTGTTCAGTAACAACTTGTTATCATCCGTCTTCAGCTCGCGCAGCTTGGCGACCCACTTGGCGGGCTCCCAATACTGCACTTGAGAGTCGTGCAGTCCGGTGGTGACCAGCAGGTTGGGGTAGGCTTGTGCCTTGACCTGATCGTAGGGGCTGTAGCTCTTCATGTAGTCGTAGTAGCGCTTCTGGTTCGGGTTGCCCCACTCGTCATACTCCCCGGTGGTGAGGGGAATGGACTCGTCCAGCATGGTGGTGACCACATCGACGAACGGCACCTGCGCTACCACGCCGCGATAGAGTTCGGGCGCCTGATTGATGACCGCCCCCATCAGCAGGCCACCGGCGCTGCCGCCCATGGCGTAGACCTGATCTTTGGCACCGTAGCCTTGCTCAACCAGCGCCTTGGTGACATCGATGAAGTCATTGAAGGTGTTCTGCTTTTTCAGCAACTTGCCATCTTCGTACCAGTGACGGCCCAGCTCTTCACCACCCCGGATATGGGCGATGGCGTAGACGAAGCCTCTGTCCAGAAGGCTCAGGCGCGAGCTGCTGAAGTCGGGATCCATGCTGGCGCCGTAGGATCCATAGCCATAGACCAGCAGCGGATTCTTGGGCGCATCGGCCTGCTCTTTCTTGAACTTGTCCTTGCGATAGACCAGCGACACCGGCACCGATACACCGTCGCGGGCGGTCACCCAGAGCCGCTCGCTGGCGTACTGATCGGCCTTGAAGCCGGCCACCGGCTGCTGCTTGAGCAGGGTGCGCTTGCCGCTCGCCATATCCAGCTCATAGGTAGAGGCGGGGGTTGTCATGGAGGAGTAGCCATAGCGCAGGGCGCTGGTATCCGGCTCCGGGTTGTAGGCGAGCCAGGTGACATAGGCGGGATCGTCGAAGGCGATCTCCTTCTCGTCACCGCTCTGCCAGTTGATCTGGCGCAGTCGGGTCAGCCCCTTGTTGCGCTCTTCCAGTACCAGCCAATCCTTGAACAGGGCGTAGCTCTCCAGCAGAACGTCCGGATTGGGGGCGATCACCGCCTTCCAGCGATCGACCGGGCTCTCTTTGGTCTCGTAGAGGCCGAAGTTCTTGCCGTCCTTGTTGGAGCGCACATAGAAGCGGCCGCGGTAGTGATCCAGGCTGTATTCGTGATCCACCTGACGGGGCAGGAACAGGCGTGGGGCGTGCTCCGGCTGGTTGGCATCGATCAGCCGCGCTTCGCCTGTGGTGGTGCTGGAGAGGGCGATGACGATGAA
Organism: Aeromonas sp. FDAARGOS 1419; assembly: GCF_019047045.1. Taxonomy (NCBI): domain Bacteria; kingdom Pseudomonadati; phylum Pseudomonadota; class Gammaproteobacteria; order Aeromonadales; family Aeromonadaceae; genus Aeromonas; species Aeromonas sp. FDAARGOS 1419. Next base: position 3,119,373 of record NZ_CP077209.1, on the reverse strand, counting down.
ATCTTCCGAGGTGGTGGCGTAGAGGCTGATGTAGAAGGAGTCATCTTTCTCCTCGTAGACCAGCTTGTCTGTGGCCGGATCCGTCCCGAGCGTGTGGCGATAGACCTGATAGGGAAGCAGGGTCTGCGGGTGCTTGCGCACATAGAAGACGGTCTTGTTGTCGTTGGCCCATACCAGATTGCCGGAGGTATTTTCCAGTTTGTCGGTGGCCCACTGGCCGCTCTCCAGATCGAGGAACTGGATCTGGTACTGACGGCGGGAGAGGAAATCTTCCGCCACCGCCAGCCAGCGGTTGTTACGGCTCACCTCAAGGGCGCCGAGGGCATAGAACTCGTGCCCTTCTGCCCGCTGGTTGCTGTCGAGCAACAGGCTCGACTGCTCTTCACCGAGCTTGGTGCGCGAGTAGATCCCGTACTCCTTGCCCGGCTCATAGCGGGTCTGGTAGCGGTAGCCGTTCTTCACATAGGGTACCGACTCATCCTGCTGGGGGATGCGGGCGACCATCTCTTTGTAGAGCTGTTCGCGCAGGGGCTGGGTCGGCTTGAGCATGGCCTCGGTATAGGCGTTCTCGGCCTTGAGATAGTCCAATACCTCGGGCTTCTGCCGCTCGTCGTCACGCAGCCAGTAGTAGTTGTCGATGCGGGTATCCCCGTGTTTTTTCAGAGTGCGGGGATGTTTGGCGGCCACGGGCGGCTGGATTGGATGTTCGCTTGTCAGCATGGCGGGCTCTTCATTGGCATAAGTAGGGGGGAGAACTGTCAGAAAGGCTAGCAGCAGAACTCCTCGGGAAAAGGTAAACATGTCGCATCCTTGGCGCTGGAAAGGGTTGGTAGACCTGAGCATCGGCTCCATGAATTGGCGTTAAATCTGCCCCTTGTTGCCGGTGGTTGCAAGCAATCCCTTGTTATTGCAGGAAATGTAATCAAAAAAAGCCGCTATCTCGCGATAGCGGCCCTCTTTCTGGCCATGAGCGGCAAGCGTCCGCTCAGGTGTGCCTCACATGATATGGGAGTGCCCTCTCATGACCAGTTTTCGTCAGCCGGGGTAGCTCGACCAGCGGTTGGTCGTGCCCTCGTTGCTGATACTCAGTACCTCATAGGGATGGCCCGGAATATCCATGCCCGGCGCACTCTGGGGCATGCCCGGAATGGTCAGGCCACGGATCGCCGGTTTTTCCCTGAGCAGCTTCTGTACATCGGCGGCCGGTACATGCCCCTCGATCACATAGCCATTTACGATACCGGTATGGCAAGAAGCCAGTCCCGGCGCGATACCGTATTGCTGCTTCACTGCGCCGAGCTGCTCGGTTTCGATGACCTCCAGTTCGAAGCCATTCTGCTCCATGTGCTCGTTCCAGCTTTGGCAGCAGCCACAATATTTGGATTTGTAGACGGTCATCTTCTCGGCCGCGAGAGCCGAAAAGCTGACGGTACCGGCCAGCATGGCCAGTAACAGGGGTTTGTACATCACTCACCTCAGATTGAAAGAAAAGATGCCCGATACGGGATGCGTTTCAGATCCGGGTGCGTGGGGGACGTTCGAGCCGCTCGCACGGGGCGTCCGGCATAAAGAGAGAGGGGGAGGCGAAGTCGGGGGTATCCGGTTCCAGTACGGCGACCGTCAGGCTGTCGCTGCCTACCAGCGTCATCGAAAGGGCGGTGGTAAAGCTGCCGCAGGGCATCGCCTTTTCCAGGGTGCGCTCGCTCTGGCTGCAGTGGGTAGTCAGGGTACAGAGGTCGGTTGCGGCCCGGCTGCCAAACGACATCAACACCAGCACCAGACTCCACAAGGGGAGCCAGCGACGGGCGTGAGCGAGTTGGCGACGGGTGAGAACCATGGAATGACTCGGAAAAAATAAGGGGCACATGGTAACCCTGTGCCCCGGGGGAGGGTCAAGCCCTCCCCATGGTGTCAGTCAGCTGGATTCAAGGTTGCTGACGGGTCGCCGCCAGCACTATCTCGCGCACGCAGACGTTGGCAGGCTGGTTCCAGGCGTAGAGCACGGCATCGGCGATCACTTCCGGCGCAATGACGCCACCCATCTGATCTTTCCAGTCGTGGTAACCGGCCTTGATGCTCTCGTCAGTGGTGTGGCTGAGCAGCTCGGTCTCGACCGCACCCGGGGCAATGGTCACCATTCGCACGCCGACATCGGCCACCTCTTCCCGGATGTTTTCGGTCAGGGCGTGCACGGCGAACTTGGTGGCGCAGTAGGCTGCATGGTTCGGGAAGGTCTTGCGACCGGCGATGGAGCTGATGTTGATGATGGTGCCGCTGCGGCGCTCCTTCATGCCTGCCAGCACAGCGTGGACGCCGTTCAGCACCCCCATCACGTTGATGTTGAGCATCTGCTGCCATTCGGCGGGATCCTGCACATCGGCCTGACCAAGCAGCATGACACCGGCGTTGTTGACCATGCAGCCGACCGGGCCAAATTTGGCTTCTGCCTGCTGGACGGCGGCTTTCATGGCGGCGGTGTCGGTCACATCGACCCCGATGCAGAGGGTATCGGGCAGGTTCAGTGCCTGCATCGGCTCGACCCGGCGGGCCAGCAGTAGCAGCGGATGACCGGCGGCAGAGAAGGCACGGGCGATGGCGGCACCGATCCCGGCGGAGGCACCGGTGATCACGACGAGAGATTTGGACATGGGTCTTTCCTTCTGATGCAAGAGTCGGTTTGAGCAAACAGGTGGCTGGCCAGCACGGAACCCAATCACTATAGTCACTGCATCTATAAGTGATAAATATTGTTTTCCGCTGGTTATCATCTGAAAAAACTATGGTTGGTTTATGCTGGACTTGAGATTGCTGCGTTTCTTCATTGCCATCTATGAAGAGAAGAACATCACGGCGGCGGCCGAGCGCTGCCACGTCAGCCAGCCCTCCCTCTCGGCGGGGCTGCGCCAGCTGGAAGAGGCGCTCGGTGACAGCCTGTTTGTCCGGGGCAAGAAGGGGGTGGTGGCGAAAGCTCCGGCCCACTATCTCTATCCTCACGCGGTCAAGCTGGTGGAGGAGGCGCGCCGTCTGCCGGAGCTGTTTCGCCAGAAGGCGACGCGTGCGAGGCTCAATATCGCCATCATGCCGGACTTGAGTCGCCGTCGGGTGGCCGGGCTGCTGCAGCAAGTACAGCGCGTGTTGCCGCAGCTGGATCTCACCCTTTCCGACTACACCACACCCGCCGACTGCCGCTTGACGCTGGATGCCTTGCGCCGGGAGGACGAGATCTTTCTGCCGCTGTGGGAGGAGGATTACGTGCTCTGCGTACCGGTCGACCATCCCCTTGCCAGTCGCGAAAGGATCGAGCTCGCCGAGCTGCAACATTATGATTTTATTGAGTGCCCGCCCTGCGAAGCCCATCAGCAGACTATCGGCCTGCTGGCCTGTGACCGGCTTACCCTCAATCTGGTGGCCAAGGCCGAGAGCAAGGGGCTGGTGATGGCGCTGGTGCTGGCGGGGGTCGGCATCAGTTTTCTGCCGGACGGGCTGGTGGAAGATGAGGCGGGTCTCTGTACCCTGCCGGTGAGCGGGCCGCGGATGTTTCGCCGGATTGGGCTCTGCTATCCCGCCCACCAGACCCTCAATCCGGCGCTGCGGGAGCTGATCCCCGAGTTGGCAGGCTATGGCGCTTCCTGATAAGGTCGCTCTCCTGTGCACCTTTACGATGCAGCTCCCCAGACTCCCCTTTTCTGTTTACCTCGCCTTGCACCGCAAGGCTTTGTTCGGGTGATGTGGTCATGAAACGCATTCTGGTTATTTTTTCCCATCCCGCGCTGCAGAGCTCGCGGGCCAACAAGCAGCTGTTGCAGGCGATTGAGGGGCTGGAGGGGGTCACAGTTCACGACCTCTATCAGCACTATCCCGACATGTTTATCGATGTGAAGCGGGAGCAGGCGCTGCTCTGTGAGCACGACATCATCGTCTTCCAGCACCCGTTTTACTGGTACTCCTGCCCGGCCATCATGAAAGAGTGGATGGATCTGGTGCTGGAGTATGGCTATGCCTACGGCCCCGAGGCTCATGCCCTCAAGGGCAAGCAGTGGCTGAGCGCCATCACCACCGGCGGGGCGCCAGAGTCCTACTGCAGCGAGGGGTATAACAGCCGACCGCTGCTCGATTTTCTGCTGCCATTTCAGCAGGCTGCCACCTTGTGCGGCATGAACTGGCTGCCGCCCTTTGTGCTGCACTCCTTTCACAAGATCAAGGAGCCCGCCGCCCTGCGCCGCTGTGGGCAGGACTACCGTCAGCTGCTTTGTGCCTTGCGTGACGAGCAACTCACGCCGGAGCAGCTGGCCAGCCGCCCCTATCTGCGCGATCTGCTGGAGGTGCTCTGATGAAACACGGGCTGCATTTTGGCCGAGCTTATGAGCCGGATCAGACGTTGAAACGGAGGGCTGACTGATGGGCCACGGGATCCTGTTTGATGCCTTTATCTATCTCTCCGCCGCCGTCATCGCGGTGCCGCTGGCCAAGCGTTGGGGGCTGGGTTCGGTGCTCGGCTACCTGCTGGCGGGGATCATCATAGGCCCCTTCCTGCTGGGGCTGGTGGGGGAGCAGAAGGACGTGATGCACTTCGCCGAGTTTGGCGTGGTGCTGATGCTGTTTCTGGTCGGTCTTGAATTGCGTCCGGCCCTTTTGTGGCAGCTGAAGGGGCCGATCCTCGGCACCGGCGGCCTGCAGGTGCTGCTCACCACGGCGGCGCTGACCGGCGTGGCGCACCTGATTGGTCTGCCGCTGCAACAGGGGCTGGCCATCGGCCTCATTCTGGCGCTCTCTTCCACCGCCATCGTGTTGCAGAGCCTGCAGGAGCGCAAGCTGATGCAGAGCGAGAGCGGTCGCTCCGCCTTTGCGGTGCTGCTGTTTCAGGATATTGCGGTCATTCCGATCCTGGCGCTGCTGCCGCTGCTGGCCATGGCGCCGGTCGCCAGCAATGGTGGCTCCGAGCTGGCGGGTTGGCAGCATGGTCTGCTGGTGGTCGCGGCCATCTCCGGCATAGTGCTGGGTGGTCACTACCTGATGCGGCCGGTGTTTCGTGCCATCGCCCAGTCCCATATGCGGGAGATCTTCGTCGCCGCCGCTCTGCTGCTGGTGATCGCCATCGCGGTGCTGATGGAATCGGTGGGGCTCTCGCCCGCTCTCGGCTCCTTCCTCGCCGGTGTGGTGCTGGCCGACAGCGAATATCGCCATGAGCTGGAGGCCGACATAGAGCCGTTCAAGGGCTTGCTGCTCGGCCTGTTCTTTATGTCGGTGGGGGCGGGGATCGACTTCGGGCTGTTTGCCGAACACCCCTTCCTGATACCCACTCTGGTGGTTGGCCTGATGGTGCTCAAATGGCTGGTGTTGATGGCGCTCGGCTTCGTCTTGCGCATCTCGCCGAGTCAACGTTGGACCTTCGGGCTGGCGCTGGCACAGGGGGGCGAGTTTGCCTTTGTGCTCTTCTCGTTTGCCGCCCAGAACCGGGTGCTGCCCGGTGAGACCATCTCCCTGCTGACGCTGGTGGTGGCACTCTCCATGGCGCTCACCCCGCTGCTGCTGATCCTCAACGATCGGGTGATCCAGCCCTGGTTCGATTACCGTAACCAGAGCGATGCACCGCAACATGAGCAACCTGAGCTGGTGGAGCATCCGGTGATCATCGCAGGCTTCGGCCGCTTCGGTCAGATCGTGGGGCGTCTGCTGCATGGTCACGGCATCGGTACCACCATCCTCGAGCAGGATGCCAGCCAGATAGAGACCCTGCGCAAGTACGGCTATCAGGTCTTCTATGGCGATGCCAGCCGGATCGACCTGCTCCATGCCGCAGGGGCGCACAAGGCGAAGCTGCTGGTGCTCTCCATCAACGATCCGGCTACCTCGCTGGCGGTGATCGAGATGGTGCAGAAGCACTTCCCGCACCTGAAGATCCTGGCGCGAGCGCTGGATCGACCCCATGCCCACGAGATCCTGCGCCACGGGGTCGACAGCGTTCACCGGGAAACCCTGGGCTCTGCGGTCGATCTGGGGGTGGAAGCCCTGACCCAGCTCGGTTTTCGGGCCAACCAGGCCTGGCGGGCGGGGCAGACCTTCAAGCAGCACGATAACTGGCTGTTGCGCGAGCAGGTCAACTATCTGGATGACGAACACACTTATATCAACAAGAGCCTGCAATACCGGGAGATACTCTCCGATCTGTTGCAAGACGACGAGGAGGGGCAGGAGCGTATCCATGCCCACAACTGGAATAGCGGGCTACCCGACGACGACAAGGAAGCAAAATGATTGCCTATTACCCCATGTTCAAACACCTGCATATGACGCTGGCGCTGGTCAGTCTGCTGCTCTTTATCTATCGCTGGAGTCTGGCGCTGGCCGGCAGCGCTCGGTTGCAGCAGAAGTGGCTGAAGATCCTGCCTCATATCAACGACACCTTCCTGCTGCTGTTTGGTGTGTTGCTGGCGGTGGCCTTGCAGTTGAGCCCGGGTCAACAACCCTGGCTGATGGCCAAGCTGGTTGCACTGGTGCTCTATATCGGTCTGGGTGTCATGGCGCTCAAGCGCACGGCCCGCGGTCAGAAGCTGGTGGCCGGTGTGGCGGCACTGGCGGTGTTTGGCTACATGGTCGGTGCGGCCATCACCAAGTCAGCCTGGTCGTGGCTGATGTGAGCAAAAGGGGAGAGTCATGCTCTCCCCTGAAATCATATTCTGAGATGAATTAATTAATCGGAGTTTTATGCTAACAATAAATCACAACATAGAACTTTCATTTGAGGGATTTTTGGCTAATTTTAGCCTCTAGCGGCTCCTTTTTTTGGTGGATTGTCTTTATAAATCAATTCTTTAGTGTGTTTTGTATGAAAATGGCGACAGTTGTCGCAGCAAAACTTGCGACATAGACTGTCGCAAGTCACGACTAGCATACAGTCAACGCTAAACCAGTGAAGGCAAGCACCATGAGCAAGAAGCTGTTACGACAACTGACCTTGGCGCGTTGCATCCCGCACCGCCCTTACAAGCTGACCGCCAGCCAACTCCAGGTAAAACTGGAAGAGGAAGGTATCCACGTCAGTCTGCGTACCGTGCAACGGGACCTGGAGGAGATGTCCGGCATGGGACTGTTCGACCTCACCTCGGACGAGCGCAGCAAACCCCATGGCTGGTGCTTCGAGCGCCACGGCCTCAACGACTTTGCCAATATCATGCCGCTCTCGCTGGCGGTGGCCCTGAAAACCTGGAGTGATCAGGCGAGCCAACTGTTGCCGGCTAGTGTACTGACCGAATTGAATCCGCTGGTCGACAAGGCGAGCCAGGTGATCCGCGACAGCCAGAGCGAACTGGCCGAGCGCTGGCTGGAGAGTGTCCACCAGTCACCGCGCCCGTTTGCCGGCAACCCGGAGATCCGCCGCAGCACCCTGATCCGCGATGCGCTCTGGCGTGGTCGCAAGTTCAGTGCCGAGATCCAGCGCGTGATCAAAGAACGCACCGTGTGGCTCTGCTACGACCGTATCAACCCGCTCGGCATTCTCAATCAGCCGGACGGTCCGATCCTGCTCTGCACCCTCTCCGAGCTGGATCCCAAGGTCTACGGCATCCCGTTTGACCATATCAAGAACGTGGAGCTAACCAACTTCAGCGCCACCCAGCCGAAGGATTTCAATATCCAGAAGCTGATCCGCGATCAGGGCTATCAGGATGTGAGCGGCCCGATCCGCTTCGTCGGCCGGATCGATGCCAACAGCCAGTCGCTGGTGGATAACCAGATCCCCGGCAATAATCCGCGCATGACCCGCTATGACAAGCGCAGTGTGGTGGTGGAGACAGAAGTGCAGGACACCCCGGAGTTTCGCAGCTGGTTGAACAACATCGGCGGTGAACTGGAAGTGCTGGCACCGGAATCGCTGCGCAAGGCCTATCTCAATCCGGCCAACCGCTTGAGCTGATTAAAAAATTGGAATGTTAAAGAGTCGAGCCTGGTCTCGGCTCTTTTTTTTGCGGTTTTTTTAAGCATATTTATTCAACTAATTTTTAAGTCTTAACGTCAGGATTGAACCGTTTTCCTGCCCCGTTTTTGGGGGCGAAACCCGTGTAAGAGATCTGCCATAGCGACTGTAAGAGGCTGGCGCTTTGAGCCGTACGCGAAGCCATGCCAGAATGATCGAGCTTTCCCATGAAACTAAATAAGTAACTGATATTAAGGGGTTAGTTTTTAAGTTCGTATTTTTGGATGGGAGCTGCATCGGATCTTTATCATCGGATGGCCCTTGTTCGGGGTGCGCATTTCCTTAGTATGAGTCTCACAAGGACGGAGCTGGTCCGGCAGGAAGCAGGTCAGCGCATAAAGATGGAATAGTTCGCAGGATGTGGACAAGGGACACCTCAGGATGAGCTCGATAATCAGGATGATTATCGTCACGGATGAATAAAGGAACACCGCGGGATGCGGCAGGACAGTCTCGGGATGGGAGCAGAACGAACGGAACCTCGTTCTTCAGGATGAACAGGACCTCGCCGGATGCGAGAGGAATACTTCAGGATGAAGTGAGATAACCCGGATGGTTATCTGTCAGGAAGACGCAAGGAACCCCACAGGACGTGGTAATGGACACTTCCAGGATGGAGACAGAGAAGCAGTTCAGGATGAATTGCCAGGCCAGGAACGCCGCAGGACACGCCAACGGATTGGAAAGGGGATATTCCAAAGGATTAGGATAACGTCAGGGATTGCAGGGAGCATTGCAGTTCTACGGACAGGACGACACGACTCTAGGGGACGGCTACCGCCGTCCCCTTTTCTTTTATGGTTTGTCCGAGAGATTGCCGCGCTGGGCGGCGTTGACGATCTCTTGCAGGCGCTGACGAATGTCGACCATGCCAAACACGCCAAATATCAGCACAGTGACAAATTCGGCTTTGGTGACCGCGAAGTAGCGTTTGCAAGCCGCCTTGATCATGCTGGCCTGCAGCCAGTGCAGCAGGGCGACGATCACGCCGCAGACCGGCAGAAAGCCGTTGAGTTTGCCGGGCAGCGGTGCAATCAGGCTCACCAGTACGCCAAACCAGAAGAACAGTATCAGCCCCATCGCCAACAGATTAAAGACCCGCTTCATTGTTTACCTCCCGTAGATAGAGTTGATAACAGACCTGACCGGCCTGCTTGTCCTTGAGTAGTTGCCAGCTGGCAGGAAGTGCCAGATCGGCCATCTCCCTCTCCCGCTCCAGATAGATGAGGGCGTCCGGTGCCAGCCAGCCGCGCTGCTCCAGCAGTTCGCACACTTGCGGCAGCAGCTCGCGGCGAAACGGCGGATCGAGGAACACCAGATCGAACGGGGTGGCAGTGCCTTGCAGCCAGCTCACCGCATCAGACTGGATCACCTGACCCTGACCCTGACAGCTGCCGAGGGCGATCAGGTTCTTCTTGATTTGGTCGGCGGCCCCTTTGTCCATCTCGATCAGGGTCACCTGCTCGGCATAGCGCGACAGTGCCTCCAGTCCGAGTCCGCCGCTACCGGCAAACAGATCCAGGCAGCGGGTGCCACGAATGTGGGGGGCCAGCCAGTTGAAGATGGTCTCTTTGACGCGATCCGTGGTGGGTCTGAGCCCCTCCACATCCTTGACCGGCAATTTGCGGCCTCGCCACTGGCCGCTGATGATTCTTACAAAGCCCGATTTTCCTTGCGGGGCGGGACTCTTGCTCGGGTTGCTACGGCTGGATTTCACTCTGGGCATCGCGTTTCATCGTCAGAAAATAAAGTGGTAGTATAAGGCGGTTCATTTTTATGCCGACCCGCCAAGGGACGGCTATCTTAGCAGTCAGCCTTTGATGTGAGTATTTTTAGATGGCAAAAGGTTTGTTTTCCTGGCTGGGTTTCGGCCGCAAGAAAGAAGAGGCTGAGGCTGTCCAACCACAGACACCCCAAGCCACCCCCGTTACCGTTGAGCCCGAGGTCACTGCTACCCCCGCTCCCGTTTCCGATACCACTGTTTCCGATAGTACGCCGGCCGTTGCCCCCGAAGTGCCTGCCAGCGCACAGAATTCCGTTTTGCAAGATGATTGCTGCCTGCCGACCGAGCTGGACGACCACGGCCCGCTGGTGGTGGAGGAGTGCGCCTCCGATCTGGAGCCGGTGATCGTCAACGAAACGCTGATCGCCGAAGAGGAGCGTGCCGCTGACGCCGCTCGCACTGCCGCAGAGGCACAAGCTGCTGAAGCGGCTCGTATTGGCGCTGAGGCTCGGGCTGCAGAAGAGGCACGTATCGCTGCCGAAGCTCGCGCCGCGGAAGAATCTCGCATTGCCGCCGAAGCCCGCGCCGCGGAAGAGGCTCGTATCGCGGCCGAAGCCCGCGCTGCAGAAGATGCTCGTATCGCCGCCGAGGCTCGCGCCGCAGAAGAGGCCCGCATCGCCGCCGAAGCTCGCGCTGCAGAAGAGGCACGTATCGCTGCCGAAGCCCGCGCAGTGGAAGAGGCCCGCATCGCTGCCGAAGCTCGTGCTGCGGAAGAGACTCGCATCGCTGCCGAAGCCCGCGCCGCGGAAGAGGCTCGTATTGCTGACGAAGCCCGCGCTGTGGAAGAGGCTCGCATTGCTGCCGAAGCCCGCGCTGCGGAAGAGGCTCGTATCGCCGCCGAAGCCCGCGCTGCGGAAGAAGCTCGCATTGCCGCCGAAGCTCAGGCTGCGGAAGAGGCTCGCATTGCCGCCGAAGCTCAGGCTGCGGAAGAAGCCCGTATCGCCAAAGAGGCCCAGCGCGCGGAAGATATGCGCCTGGTCGCCGCGATGGAGGCTGAGGCCGCCGCCCTGGCAGCCCTGCCGCTGGCCGCCAAGGTGGACGACGACACTCAGGACAAACCGCAGCGGGAGGGCTTCTTTGCTCGCCTCAAGCGCAGTCTGGTACGCACCAAGGAGAATATCGGCTCCGGTTTCTTCGGCCTGTTCCGTGGCAAGAAGATCGACGATGAGCTGTTTGAGGAGCTGGAAACCCAGCTGCTGACCGCCGATCTCGGTGTGGATACCACCACTCGCATCATCGAAGGGCTGGTGCAGCACGCGGATCGCAAGCAGCTCAAGGATGCCGAGGCGCTCTACGGCCTGCTTAAGCAGGACATGGGCGAGATGCTGGCCAAGGTGGAGCAGCCGCTGGTGATCGACACCAGCAAGAAGCCTTATGTGATCCTGATGGTCGGCGTGAACGGCGTCGGCAAGACCACCACCATCGGCAAGCTGGCCAAGCAGTTCCAGGCCGAGGGCAAGAGCGTGATGCTGGCGGCGGGTGACACCTTCCGTGCCGCTGCGGTCGAACAGCTGCAGGTGTGGGGCCAGCGTAACAACATTCCGGTGATTGCCCAGCATACCGGTGCCGACTCCGCCTCCGTTATTTATGACGCCATCGAGGCCGCCCGCTCCCGCGGGGCTGACGTGCTGATTGCCGACACCGCCGGTCGCCTGCAGAACAAGAGCAACTTGATGGAAGAGCTCAAGAAGGTAGTGCGGGTGATGAAGAAGCTGGATGAAGAGGCGCCCCACGAGATCATGCTGACTCTGGATGCGGGCACCGGCCAGAACGCCCTGAGCCAGGCCAAGCTGTTCAGCGAGGCGGTGGGCCTGACCGGCATCACCCTCACCAAGCTGGATGGCACGGCCAAGGGCGGCGTCATCTTCGCGGTGGCCGACAAGTTCCAGATCCCGATCCGCTACATCGGGGTGGGCGAGGGGATCGACGATCTGCGTCCCTTCGTTGCCAACGACTTCATCGAGGCGCTCTTTAGCCGCGATGAATAAGTCCGGCCGTGATGAGTCAGCTCAGCCGTGATGAGTAAGTGTTCCATACCCCGACTCCGGTCGGGGTTTGTCAATTTCAGGGAACCGTTATGATTCGTTTTGACAAGGTCAGCAAGGTATACAGCGGCGGCCATCAGGCGCTGCAAAAGGTCAGCTTTCACCTGCGCAAGGGAGAGATGGCCTTTCTGACCGGGCACTCGGGGGCGGGCAAGAGTACCCTCCTCAAACTGATCAGCGTGATGGAGCGCCCGACCGATGGTCGCGTCTTCTTCCATGGCGATGATGTCAGCCATATCCAGCGCAGCCAGATCCCCTATGTTCGCCGCCAGATCGGGATGATCTTTCAGGATCACCGCCTGCTGATGGACAGAACCGTGTTCGATAATGTGGCGCTGCCGCTGGTGATCGATGGCTACAGCCATGCGGACATCAACAAGCGGGTGGCGGCGGCGCTGGACAAGGTGGGGTTGCTCGGCAAGGAGCGCTACCAGCCGCGCATGCTCTCCGGTGGTGAGCAGCAGCGGGTCGGCATCGCCCGTGCCATCGTCAACAAGCCGCCGCTGCTGCTGGCGGATGAACCGACCGGCAACCTGGATCCCCAGCTCTCCATGGATATCATGCGGCTATTTCAGGAGTTCAACAATTTTGGGGTCTCGGTACTGATTGCCACCCATGATCTGGGGCTGATCGCGCGCATGCGCTATCGCACCCTGACCCTCAAGGCGGGTCGCATGTATTCGGCCGGGGAGGAGCTCTGATGGCTATCGTTCGTCATAAACAACCGCCGCTGCGCCGTCTGATGATGTACGGGGTTGACCATGTGCGGCAGGCGTTTGCCAGTCTCGGGGAGCTGTGGCGCAATCCGCTCGCTTCACTGATGACGCTGGCGGTGCTGGGCGTCAGTCTGGCACTGCCATCCTGCTTCCACGTGCTGCTGAAAAATGCCGAGGTGGTGGAGGGGAGCTGGCAGAGCAGTTCCCAGATCTCTCTTTACCTGCGCAAGGATCTGCCGGAGCAGAGCATTCTCGATCTGCAGCACCGGATCCTGCTCTATCCCGAGGTGGATTCGGTCACCTACCTGAGCCGTGACGATGCGTTGCGGGAGTTTCGCGAGATCTCCGGCTTCGGCGATGCCCTCGATTATCTGGACAGCAACCCGCTACCGCCGGTGCTGAGTGTCATTCCGGATCCACGCTGGCAGAACCCGGAAGGGGCCGCCGAGCTGCTCAGCAAGCTCAATAACGAGGTGGGGGTCGAACAGGGCAAGCTGGATCTGCAGTGGCTGACCCGGCTGCAGGGGATCATGAACCTGCTGCGCCACACCATTACCGGTATCGCGGTGCTGCTGCTTTCCGCCGTGTTGCTGATCGTTGGCAATACCCTGCGTCTCAACATCCTCAATCAGCGTTCCGAGATTGAAGTGCTCAAACTGGTGGGGGCGACCGACTCCTTCATTCATCGCCCTTTCCTCTATACCGGTATCTGGTTCGGGGTGATCGGCGGCATGCTGGCCTGGTGGCTGACCGAAGTGATGGTGATCTGGAGCGAAGGGGTGGTGAAGGAGCTGGCGGGCTTGTATAACAGTAACTTCCGGCTGGTTGGCATGGGGGCGGTAGACGGGATCAATCTGATCTTGCTGGGCGCCCTGCTGGGGCTGATTGCCTCCTGGTTCTCGGTCCATCGCCACATTCGCGACATCGAACCATCCTGATTATTTTGTCATCAAAGTAAATCGCTGGATTTTGAGAGGCGGATCAAGTAAAAGAGGGGCCGTTTCTGGCTTGGCCCCCATAGTCAGAGTATTCTGAATAACAATGATCTTCCGGATCTTCGCTAGATCCAGTGAACCTTCTGATTTATAAGCAGTCTATTAAAGCTGAAGCATTTATACGGGTGTGGCCCCTCTGCCTTGCTCGTCAGACTTGGCAAGCATGTGAAGGTTGCGAGCTCCGCAACAATGGACTTAGCATGCTACTTTTCGGGGGTCCTTCATTGTGACCCCCTTTTTTTGACTGTTCATTCATGATTCATCCTGCAGGCTTAAGATAAGCCGGTCTAAAACTGGGCATGTTCTTTGATACACGCCGCAGAATGGCATCCGGTCAGTAGACAGACCCTCTCAGGGTGTTAGACTGATTCGATTGAAAAGTAAGAGGTAACAGATGGGAACTTCATTGCAGCGCACTATGGCTCTGATTCCGCAAGGTAGTCTGGAAGGCTATATCCAGGCAGTAAACTCTATTCCTGTGCTGAGCGCAGAGGAAGAGCGTGAACTGGCTGAGCGTTTGCAGCAGGATGGCGATCTTGAGGCTGCCCGCCAGCTGGTTATGTCGCACCTGCGCTTTGTCGTTCATGTCGCCAAGAGTTATGCCGGTTACGGCTTGCCCCAGGCCGATCTGGTACAGGAAGGCAATATCGGTCTGATGAAGGCGGTCAAGCGCTTCGACCCGACGGTCGGCGTGCGTCTGGTCTCCTTTGCCGTGCACTGGATCAAGGCCGAAATCCACGAATATGTCCTGCGCAACTGGCGCATGGTAAAAGTGGCGACCACCAAGGCCCAGCGCAAGCTCTTCTTCAACCTGCGCAAATCCAAAAAGCGTCTGGGCTGGCTGAACCACGAAGAGGTTCAGGCCGTGGCGGCCGATCTCGGCGTTTCTGCCGCTGACGTGACCGAGATGGAAGCGCGGATGGCCAACTACGATCAGGCGTTCGATCTGGTGGGTGATGATGAAGAAGAGGGCGGTTTCGCTCCGGTTCACTATCTGGAGGACAAATCCTCCGATCTGGCCGCCACCATCGAGAACGACAACTGGGACGATCACGCGACCCGTCGTCTGAGCTCGGCCCTCGCCACCCTGGATGAGCGCAGCCAGCACATCATCCGCGCCCGCTGGCTCGATGATGACAGCAAGACCACTCTGCAGGAGCTGGCCGATACCTACGGCGTCTCTGCCGAGCGTGTGCGTCAGCTTGAGAAAAACGCACTCAAGAAGCTGAAAGATGCCATGGAAGCCTGATGCTTCTTCTCATAAAAACAGGGCCTGATGGCCCTGTTTTTGTTTCGCAGGGATCTGGTCGGCCTTGCTTTGGTTACCCTTGAGTGTGTTATGTTGCCGCCACTGCCACATTAGGGAGAGCAGAAGTGAAACTGTTGAACGACCTGTTTACCAACAACCGTGAGTGGGCCGAACGGATCAAAGCCGAAGATCCCGCTTTCTTTGCCACTCTTTCTGCCCAGCAGGCCCCCGAATACCTCTGGATCGGTTGTTCCGACAGCCGGGTTCCCGCCAACCAGCTGATGGGCTTGTTGCCGGGGGATGTCTTCGTCCACCGCAACGTCGCCAATCTGGTGGTACATACCGATTTCAACTGCCTCTCCGTGCTGCAATACGCGGTAGAAGTGCTCAAGGTGAAGCACATCATCGTCTGCGGTCACTATGGTTGCGGCGGCGTCAAGGCCGCGATGCAGAACCAGGAGCTGGGTCTCATCGACAACTGGCTGCGCAACATCAAGGATGTCTACTTCAAATATGGTGAAGAGCTCGAGGCCATCGAGGATGAGCACGAGCGCTTCGACTATCTGTGCGAGCTGAACGTGGCCGAGCAGGTTGCCAACGTCTGCCACACCACCATCATCCAGAACGCCTGGCGCAAGGGGCAGGAGCTGGCCGTCCACGGCTGGATCTACGGGATCAAGGATGGCTTGCTGCATGATCTCGATCTCTGCATCAGCGGGCCGGATCAGATCCCCGATGTCTATCGCGCCTGGCCGGACATGCGTCCGCCCCACCGTCGGCGCTAGGGAGCTTCATGGTGGCGCCAGCCCTCTATCTGCAGATCAAGCAGCACATTCTGGACGGGATCCGCGAACGCCACTATCAGGCGGGGGACAGGATCCCGACCGAAGCGGCCCTGTGCGAGCAGTTCACCGTGAGCCGGATGACGGTCAACCGGGCGCTGCGGGAACTCGTGGCGGAAGGGTGGCTGGTGCGTACCGCCGGTTCCGGCAGCTTCGTGGCGGACCGGCGCACCGAGTCGCCGCTGCTGGCTATTCGCAACATCGCCGACGAGATCGCCGAGCGTGGCGGCGAGTACAGCGCCCGGGTGATCCGGCTGCAGCGACTGGCCGCCGACGAGAAGGTGGCAGTGCAACTGGGACTGCGGGTTGGCGCCCCCATCTTTCACAGCCTGATCGTCCATCAGGCCGATGGGGAGCCGTTGCAGCTGGAGGAGCGCTTCGTCGATGCCGGGCGCCTGCCGGGCTATGGCGAGCAGGATTTTACCCAACAGACTCCCAACCGCTATCTGATGGATGTCTGCCCCCTCTCCGAGATGGAGCACGTGGTGGAAGCCGTGTTGCCTAGCGCCGGTGAGGCGGGATTGTTGCAGATCCGTGTAGATTCCCCCTGCCTGTTGTTGCACCGGCGTACCTGGTCGGAGGGGCATCTGGTCTCCTACGCCCGTTTGCTTTCCCCGGGTTCCCGATACAAGCTAAGCTCCAAGACTCAGTTGGAGTAAATGTCTATACAACTCGATTTTGTAAAGCCCACCTCTTGGTGGGCTTTTTTGTGCTTAAACTCTAAGTTTGATGCTGTTATCAGGATGTGAACTTCGCTCTTTCTTTCGTCATAGAGATCGACTATAAGGATATGTATATACATTTGAGGTCGCTATGAACAAGGAACTGTTGAACTGCGAGCGGGTCTGGCTCAACGTGACGCTCGCTACCCTGAATGATGAGCTGGCCGACTACGGCCTGCTGCCGCTCTGGGCCATCGGCGTGAAGGATGGCAAGATCCACGCGCTGGTGCCGATGGCCGAGCTTAAGGGGCCCCATCCTGCTCACTGGCAGGATATGCAGGGCAAGCTGGTCACTCCTGGCCTTATCGATTGCCACACCCATCTGGTCTTCGCCGGCAGCCGTGCCGAGGAGTTCGAGCTGCGTCAGCAGGGAGTGCCCTATGCCGAGATCGCCCGTCGGGGCGGTGGCATCATCAGCACGGTGCGTGCGACCCGTGCCGCCAGCGAAGAGCTGCTGTTCGAGCTGGCGTTGCCGAGGGTGAAATCCCTGATCCGCGAAGGGGTCACCACGGTGGAGATCAAGTCCGGCTATGGCCTGACGCTGGATGATGAACTCAAGATGCTGCGGGTGGCCCGTCGACTGGGAGAGGCGTTGCCGATCCGGGTCAAGACCACTCTGCTGGCGGCCCATGCGGTGCCGCCGGAGTATCGCGACGATCCCGACAGCTGGGTCGAGACCATCTGTCAGGAGATTATCCCGGCCGCCGCCGAGGCGGGTCTGGCCGATGCGGTAGATGTCTTCTGCGAGCATATCGGCTTCTCGCTGGCCCAGACCGAGCAGGTCTATCTGGCGGCGGATCAATACGGCCTGCCGGTGAAGGGGCATATGGATCAGCTCTCCAATCTCGGTGGCAGCACCCTCGCTGCCAACTTTGGCGCTCTCTCGGTGGATCATCTGGAGTATCTGGATCCGGAAGGGATCCTGGCGCTGGCCCACCGTGGCGTGGTCGCCACCCTGCTGCCCACCGCCTTCTACTTCCTCAAAGAGACCAAGCTGCCGCCGGTTGCCACCCTGCGCAAGGCGGGGGTGGCGATGGCGGTCTCCTCAGACATCAACCCGGGTACGGCCCCCATCGTCTCGTTGCGGATGGCGATGAACATGGCCTGCACCCTGTTTGGCCTGACCCCGCTGGAGGCCATGGTCGGGGTGACCCGTCACGCCGCCAAAGCGCTTGGCGAGCAGGATCGCCTTGGTCAGCTCAGGGTCGGCATGGCAGCCGATTTCCTGATCTGGCACTGCGTCCATCCGGCCGAGCTGAGTTACATGGTCGGCGTCGATCAGCTGGCAGGCCGCATCTTCAACGGCGAGGAGACCCTCCATGGATAAGTTCAACCCGATCGACATGTCACTCTGGCAGGGGCGGCAGGATCCGGAAGATGGCGAACTGGCCCTGCGTTGGCACGACAAGGTGCTGCCCTGGACCGCCGGAGCACAAGACTCTGCCGGTGTAGTACTGCTTGGTTTTGCCTGCGATGAAGGGGTTCGCCGCAACAAGGGGCGCATTGGTGCTGCCGGGGCGCCGCAAGCGGTGCGCAAGCTGCTGGCCAACACTGCCTGGCACCTGAACCGTCCCGTCTACGATGGCGGAGATGTGAGCTGTACCGATGGCAATCTCGACGCCGCCCACGGCCGTCTGGCCGAGCGGGTCGCCGCTGCACTCGATCTGGGCCACTTCCCGCTGGTGCTGGGGGGCGGCCACGAGGTGGCCTTCGGCAGCTGGAGCGGCCTCAACCTGCATCTGGCGGGTCAGGGGCGAGTCGGCATTATCAACCTCGATGCTCACTTTGACCTGCGGATGAAACAGGAGCTGGCAAGCTCCGGCACCCCCTTCTTCCAGATCGCCGAGCAGTGCGCCGCTCAGGGCACACCGTTTCACTACGCCTGCCTCGGGGTGGCCGAGACCGCCAATACCCAAGCACTGTTTGCCCGTGCCAAGGCGCTGGGTGTGTGGCATGTGCTGGACGAGGCGATGACCCAGACCGGGTTGCCAGCCTTGCTAAGCGGGCTGGACGCCTTTATCGCCGATTGTGATCACCTCTATCTGACCATCGATCTCGACGTGCTGCCCGGCAACCTGATGCCGGGAGTGAGTGCTCCCGCCGCCCGTGGTGTGGAGCTGGCGGTGATCGAACCACTGATCGCCCATATCCGGGCCAGCGGCAAGCTCAGGCTTGCCGATCTGGCCGAGTACAACCCGACGCTGGATCAGGACAATCGCAGTGCCCGCGTGGCCGCGCGACTGGTTCATCTGTTGACCCGTTAACCTTTTGGCCGCTCGTCGCCGAAGGCACCCTATTGATACAACAAGGAGTGTGTATGTCTGTGCAACAGCAGGATCCCCGTCATGATCCGAACCGCGTGATCCGTGCCCCGCGCGGCACCGAACTGACCGCCAAGAGCTGGCTCACCGAAGCTCCGCTGCGGATGCTGATGAACAACCTGGATCCCGAGGTGGCCGAGCATCCCCAGTCACTGGTGGTCTATGGCGGCATCGGTCGCGCCGCCCGCAACTGGGCCTGCTTTGACAAGATCGTCGAGGTGCTGACCCGGCTCGAGGAGGATCAGACCCTGCTGGTGCAATCCGGCAAGCCGGTCGGGGTGTTCCAGACCCACAAGGATGCGCCGCGGGTGCTGATCGCCAACTCCAACCTGGTGCCGCACTGGGCCAACTGGGAGCACTTCAACGAGCTCGATAAGAAGGGCTTGATGATGTACGGCCAGATGACTGCGGGTTCGTGGATCTACATCGGCACCCAGGGGATCGTGCAGGGCACCTACGAGACCTTCTTTGCGGTGGCCAACCAGCACTTCAACGGCGAACCCAAAGGGCGCTGGATCCTGACCGGTGGTCTCGGCGGCATGGGCGGCGCCCAGCCGCTGGCCGCCACCATGGCCGGCTTCTCGATGATCGCCGTGGAGTGCGACGAGACCCGCATCGATTTTCGTCTGCGCACCCGTTATGTGGACAAGAAGGCTCACAGCCTGGATGAGGCGCTGGCTATGATCGACGAGGCCAAACAGAGCGGCACCGCCATCTCCATCGGTCTGCTCGGCAACGCCGCCGACGTCTTCGCCGAGCTGGTGGCCCGTGGCATCACCCCTGACGTGGTGACCGACCAGACCTCCGCCCACGACCCGGTGCACGGCTACCTGCCGCAGGGTTGGAGCGTGGCCCAGTGGCGCGAGCTGCAGCAGAGTGCCCCGCAGGAGGTGAATCTGGCCGCTCGTCGCTCCATGGCCCGTCAGGTGGAGGCGATGCTGACCCTGCAAGAGCGCGGCGCGGCGACTCTGGATTACGGCAACAACATTCGCCAGATGGCGCTGGAGGAGGGGGTGGCGAACGCCTTCGACTTCCCCGGCTTCGTCCCCGCCTACATTCGCCCGCTGTTTTGCGAGGGGATAGGCCCGTTCCGCTGGGTGGCCCTCTCCGGCGATCCGGAAGATATCTACAAGACAGATCAGAAGGTGAAAGAGCTGATCCCCGATGATCCTCACCTGCACAACTGGCTCGACATGGCCCGCGAGCGCATCGCGTTTCAGGGGCTGCCAGCGCGGATCTGCTGGGTCGGGGTCAAGGATCGGGTGCGGCTCGGTCTGGCCTTCAACGAGATGGTGAAAAACGGCGAGCTGAAAGCCCCCATCGTCATCGGCCGCGACCATCTGGATTCCGGCTCGGTGGCGAGCCCGAACCGCGAGACCGAGTCGATGATGGATGGCTCCGATGCCGTCTCCGACTGGCCGCTGCTCAACGCCCTGCTCAACACCGCCGGTGGCGCGACCTGGGTGTCGCTGCACCACGGCGGCGGGGTCGGCATGGGCTTCTCCCAGCACT
Source organism: Aeromonas sp. FDAARGOS 1419 (assembly GCF_019047045.1). NCBI lineage: Bacteria > Pseudomonadati > Pseudomonadota > Gammaproteobacteria > Aeromonadales > Aeromonadaceae > Aeromonas > Aeromonas sp. FDAARGOS 1419. The sequence goes on along the minus strand of NZ_CP077209.1, from coordinate 3,099,216 downwards.
CCGGCGTGGTGATCGTCTGTGACGGCTCCGATGATGCGGCTCGCCGCGTGGGTCGGGTGCTGCGCAACGATCCGGCCACCGGCGTGATGCGCCATGCCGATGCCGGCTACGAGATTGCCATCAACTGTGCCCATGAGGCGAAACTGGATCTGCCGATGATTGACGGCGCCAACGGTGTCAAAGGAAAGGTGTAACACCATGTTTGAATTGACTATTACTCCGGGCAAGCTGGATCTTGCCACCCTGCGCCGCGTCAGCCGCGAGCCGGTACATGTTTCACTGGATCCGGCCGCGCTGCCGGGGATCCACGCCTCAGCTGCCGTGGTTACCAAGGTGATCGAGCAGAACCGGGTGGTATATGGCATCAACACCGGCTTTGGCCTGTTGGCCAACACCCGTATTCCGGTGGAGCAGCTGGACGAGCTGCAGCGCTCCATCGTGCTTTCCCACGCGGCAGGGATTGGCGAGTACATGGATGACGCCACCGTACGGCTGATGATGGTGCTCAAGCTCAACTCGCTGGCGCGAGGCTTCTCCGGCATCCGGCTGACGGTGCTTGAGGCCCTGATGACCCTCATCAACGCCGAAGTCTATCCGGTGGTGCCGAAGAAGGGATCCGTCGGTGCCTCCGGCGATCTGGCACCGCTGGCCCATATGAGCTGCCTGCTGATCGGGGAGGGCAAGGCCCGCCACAAGGGCGAGCTGATCGACGCCGCTACTGCGCTGAAAATTGCCGGGCTCGAGCCTATCGCGCTGGCACCCAAAGAAGGATTGGCGCTGCTCAACGGCACCCAGGCGAGTACCGCCTTTGCGCTGGAAGGGCTGTTCCATGCCGAGGATCTGTTCGCTGGTGCCATCACCATAGGTGCCATGAGTGTGGAGGCTGCGCTCGGCAGCCGTCGGCCGTTTGATGCCCGCATCCACGAAGTGCGCGGTCAGCGTGGCCAGATCGATGCGGCCGCCTGCTATCGCCACCTGCTGGTGGATGGCAGCGAGATCGGCATGTCCCACCACAATTGCGAGAAGGTGCAGGATCCCTACTCATTGCGCTGCCAGCCGCAGGTGATGGGTGCCTGCCTGACCCAGATCCGCCAGGCCGCCGAGGTGCTGGTGTGCGAGGCCAACGCGGTCTCCGACAACCCGCTGGTGTTTGCCGATGACGAGGAGATCCTCTCCGGCGGCAACTTCCACGCAGAACCTGTTGCCTTCGCCGCCGATAATCTGGCTCTGGCCATCGCCGAGATAGGTTCCCTCTCCGAGCGGCGCATGGCGCTGCTGATCGACTCTCGGATGTCCGGTCTGCCGGCGTTTCTGGTCAACAACGGCGGGGTCAACTCCGGCTTTATGATCGCTCAGGTCACCTCGGCGGCGCTGGCCTCCGAGAACAAGACCCTGGCCCATCCCGCCTCGGTGGACAGCCTGCCTACGTCCGCCAATCAGGAGGATCACGTCTCCATGGCGACCTTCGCTGGCCGCCGGCTTGCCGATATGGCCGAGAATACCCGCGGTATTCTGGCAGTCGAACTGCTGGCGGCGGCGCAAGGGCTCGATTTTCGTGCGCCGTTGCGTAGTACCGAGCTGATCGAGCAGGCCAAGGGACGACTGCGGGCAGAGGTGAGCTTCTACGACAAGGACCGGTACTTCGCGCCGGATATCGAAGCGGCCGCCGCCCTGCTGGGCCGTGCCAGCTACAACGACCTGATCCCGGCCGGGGTGCTGCCCAGCCTGTAAGCCTTGATCCCCCTTCTCTCCTGGCGGGGGAAGGGTTGGGGATGAGGGGGAAGCCGCTTCACTGGAGCCGGTGACCGCCGGGAGCAGATAACAAAAGACCGCCCAATCGGGCGGTCTTTGCGTTTCTGACATTGGTTGAACGCGGTTATTCGTGTTCGAACATCAGGAACAGATAGACCACAAACAACACCAGATGGGTCGCTCCATGGAGCACATTGGTGCGGCCGCTGCTGAAGGTCACTTTACAGACCATCAGGGTCGTGACCAGCAGCACCATATCGGCGGGGGAGAGGCCGAGGCGTACCTCCTGATCCAGCATTGAGCCGATAAAGAGCACGGCAGGCACGGTGAGGGCGATGGTGGCCAGCACGGAGCCGAAGTAGAGGTTCATTGCCCGCTGCAGCTGGTTGTTGAAGGCGGCTTTGATGGCGCCGACTGCTTCGGGGGCCAGCACGATGCAGGCAACGATAAAGCCGCCCAGTGCGGCGGGTGCTTCCATGACATGTACCCCGTAGTTGATGGGGATGGCCAGGGTCTTGGCCAGCAGGATCACTACCAGCAGGTAGGCGAGCAGCAGGATGGTGTGATAGACGTTGCTCTGCAGCGGGCCGTGGTGCTCCTCATAATCCTCGTGATCGCTGTCGACGAAGAAGTGGCTGTGGCTGCGGGTCTGGATCAGCAGAAAGACCCCGTAGAGCAGGATCGAAATGATGATCAGCATCCACGACATGGCGCGCGACATACTGCCGATTGCACCGCCCTCGGTGAAGTTGGGCAGCACCAGACAGAGCAGGGCCAGCGGGATGATGGCCACCAGATAGGATTTCACCCCGTCCAGATTGAAGCTCTGGGTGTGGTAGCGCCAGCCGCCAAACAGCAGGGTGAAGCCCACCAGACCGGTACTCACCAGCATCACTACCGCAAACATGGTATCGCGGGCCATGGTGGGGTTGGGCTCACCGGTCAGCATCACCGAGGAGATCATCACCACCTCCAGCGAGATGACCGAGAGGGTGAGGATCAGGGTGCCGAAGGGCTCGCCCAGCTTGATGGCGAGGGCATCGGAGTGGCGCACGACCGAGAAGATGGCCCAGGTGACGATGGCCAGTAGTGCCGCTGAAACCGGAAGATAGATCCCGAGCGGAGTTGTCTCTGTCAGCAGGTCACTGCCCAGGGTCTTGAAAAAGAGCAGGGTCAGCAGGCCAACGGGCAGGGCAATCTCTTGCCGGATAACTGTCTTCATAGGCAATGGTTCTCTATTGGGGGTCTTGACGACCGGATGACATAAACAGGCTGCTCGGTTATCGGTTGCGCAATAACCGGCTCCTTATGATAAAGGTTGTTATCCCCGTCAGGGCAGATCATTTTGTTGCTGAATGTAAATAAGGGGTGGCAGGAGACGGTTTGATTTCACCATGGAGCCGGGCCTGAGTCTGCAGGGGGATTTATCCGCCTGATGGCCGGGCTGGGTTACGGCGCTACCGCCAGCATCAACCTGATGATGTCGAGCCGCTGACCAAACTGTTTCGCGGCCAGATCCTGCCATATCTACGTTAGCTGGCCTTCTGGTGTTGCAACTGCCACTCCCGTTGCCAGTGGGTCAGTATCTTCAGCGGCATGGGTTTGCCGAAGAAGTAGCCCTGGATCAGATAGACGCCGTGCTGGCTCAGATAGTCGACCTGCAGCTGGCTCTCGACCCCTTCGGCGATCATCTCCATGCCCGATTCCCGACCGAAGATGATGATGGCATCCAGTACGCTGCGCTTGAGGTCGTTGGTGCCTATGGTATCGACGAACATCTTGTCGATCTTGATCTGGCGGATCCCCAGGCTCTGCAGGTAGGCAAAGCCGCCGTAGCCGGTACCGAAATCATCCAGCTTGAAGTGATACCCCATCTGTTGCAGCAGGGTGATCTCCTCGGTGGCCGCCTTGATGTCGAGGATCGGCTTGCGCTCCGTCAGCTCGAAGGTGAGCCGGGCGGGTGAGGGGTTTTGGCTGTGAGCGAGCAAGGTGCGCAGCAGGGGCTGCTCGATATGGGCCGCCACCAGATTGACGCTGACCCACTGCTCTGGCGCCAGCTGCGGCAGGTCGGTGATCACCTGCTCCAGCAACTGTTCGGTCATCGGCAGGATCAGCCCCTGCTCCTCTGCATATTCGATAAAGGTGCCCGGAGGGATCAGCTCGTTTCCCCGCTGCCAGCGCAGCAGCGCCTCGAATCCCACCACTTGGTGGGAACGGGCATCCACTATCGGCTGGTAGAGGGGAATAAATTCCCTGCGTATCAACCCTGTTTGCAGCAGTCCCTTGAGGGAGCGCCGATAGCTGCGCAGCAGCCAGTATGTGACGCTTAACAGGGCACCGAGCGCGATACCGAACCAGAGACCGTAGTGATTGAGTTGGTCATGGGCATATTGCTGCAGCGCTTTACCCGCCCAGACCGTCTGTTTGGTGAGTTCATTGGGATCGAAGAAACTCAGGCTGATATTGCTCTCTTCCTGTTTGATCTCCTTGTCGCCACGGGGAAAGTGGACTGTGCTTGCAGCGGTATCCTGTCGGCTGAACTCCAGATAGAAGCAGTGGCTACAAGGGTGTTGCAGCAGGTCGTGGCTCCAGCTGTTATCCAGCACCCAGTAGGCGAGGTTGCTGCCGGATCGGTAAAAGGCCACCACCTCCTGTTCGGTATTGTATTTGGCCACGGTGGCGGTAATCCCCAGTTTGCCGAACGTCTGCCCGCTGTCTTGGATCTCCTTGAGTAGCGGGATCCCCACCCCCAGGCTGGAACAGCTGTTGCCGGAGGCGAGTTCCAGCCCCTGCAGACGGATATGAGTGCTGTAGAAGCGAGGATCGCGCAGCAGCTCCATGTCTTTGGCGCCGCAGTTGAACTCAAATTGTGCCAGTTGTTTGTTGATGGCAGCATCCAGCTCCCGGTGGCGTACGGCCATGGCTCCCTTGAGCTCGGCAACCTTCTTTTCCAGCAGATGAAAGGCCATCGGCTTGGCAAACCACAGGCCGAGAAACTGGCTGCCCACGACAGGCAGGGCGAACAGCAACAGAGCGATCCAGACGGGTGATTTACGCAAAGGAAGTACCTGCCAGTTTCATGAGACACAAATGGACTTAGCCATCATAGAGCATTAGTGCAATCAATTTGAGTCCGACTTGTCACACTTGTTGATGGATTTTTTAACTGCATGATTTTAAATGTGTTTATTATTAACTTTGGCTAGATTCAATCGCTGACCTGTCATAAATGACAATTGCTCAGCTTATCCGAACTGCATTAGAGTAGCCCTGCGGTTTGACTCACCGTGTGTTCAATACTCCTGTATCTGTTTTTTGTCAGTAGCACAGAGTGTTAGTTTTGATATGAGTGTTCCTTTTGGTCCCCTTTGAGGGACCATTTTTCTGTCTGTCATCCCGCCCTTTCCCGCGTCTGTAGCCCGTCATCCTTGGTATTCTCCCTCTGCTTTGGGTTATGCTTGCCCGCTTAAATTGCAGAAGCGGGATCTTCATCCATAGCTGTGGCCCGATCGCCGCTGCTACCATGAGGCGACATGGATGATGCTGGGCATACGGAAAGGCGCATGAAACTCACTACACAGCTTGTCTCATTTATCACCCTTTGCGTGATCGCAGCCATGGCGACCGTGCTGATTGGCGGGGTGTTCAGCTTTCGCGAGCTGGGCATGGAGTTGCAGCAAAAGAAGGTCGATGCACTGGTCGAAGTGATCGACAAGCAGCTCGATGTTGCTCACGACATGGAAGATATGAGTCACTGGCTGCCCACCCTGCTACGGGCTGCCCATGTTGTAGAGCTGGAGGTGCGCCAGAATAACCAGCGGGTCTACTGGTTCCGCGATGTGCGCAATCCGGTCGACGAGCAGCTGCTGGTGCCATACAGCCACCCGCTGCCCCATCAGGCCGGCATGCAGGCCAACTTCAAACTGGAGCGCCCCTTCAAGGAGGCGGAATACTCCATCAAGGCGATGTCCGGCATCTCGCTGGGCATCTTTATCGTGGTGTTCGGTCTCTGGTACTCCATCCGCTGGCTACGCCAGCAGCTGCGCGGGGCCGAGCTGCTGGGCATTCGCGCCCAGCTGATCCTCGATGACAAGCTCTCCAAACTGAGTCATGACCCCGCCGAAGAGTGGCCGGTGGCCGCCAGTCAGGCCCTCGATCATCTGCTCGCCGAGCTGGCGGATGCCCGCAAGGAGCGCAGCCGCTTCGACAACTTCATTCGAAGCAACGCCTTCGTCGACAAGATGACCGGCATCGGCAACCGGCTGTTTTTCGACAACCGGCTGGAGAGCGCCATCATGGAGGCGAGCGTGATGAGCGGCGGCGTGCTGCTGATCGATCTCGCCTGTCTGGAGGAGCTGGAGGCCGATCAGTTCGAGTTGTTGGGGCACGATTTGATGATGGAGGCGAGCGCCACCATAGGTGCCTTCGTGCGCAAGCATAACGGTGCCCTGCAGGCCCGCTACGCCGGTCAGGTCTTTGCGGTGCTGCTGCCCAATATGTCCGAGAGCGAGATGGTGGATAGCGCCAGCCAGCTGCTCAAGAGCCTGCAACGGCTGCACTGGCCGCAGGAGGTCAATCCGGAGACTGCGGTCTATCTCGGCGCCGTCTGTTATCAGGCACAAGACAGCCTGCTCAAGGTGCAGGAGGAGGCGGAGCTGGCCCTCAAGAGCGCCCGTCTGCAAGGGCACAACGGCTGGTTCCTCTACGAGAAGCAGCTGGATGAGGAGCAGAGCAGCAAGGGCACGGTACGTTGGCGCACCCTGATCAGCCGCCGTCTCGAAGAGCACGGCATCGAATTTTACACCCAGCCGATCCAGCAGGATCGGGGGCAGGTGGTGTTGCAGCAGGAGCTGCTCACCTATCTGCACGACGAGCAGGGACGGGCTTTGCAGGCGGGGATCTTCATGCCGATGGCGGAGAAGGTGGGCCTGTTACTGCAACTGGATCGGCTGGTGGCGGAGCAGACCCTAGCCCTGCTGCGCCAGCGCTCCGAGCAGAGCTGTCCCATCAGCCTGACCCTCAGTGCCCAGAGCCTGCTCAACCGCGAGTTCCAGCGCTGGCTCTTCTTCGCCCTGTTCCAGCTGCCGCGCAGCACTAACGAGCGGCTGATCCTGCAACTCTCCGAATCCCAAGTGACCCGCCACTTCGAGGCGCTCAAGCGGCCTCTGCGCTCCCTGCGGATGCTGGGCTGCCAGCTTGCCATCGATCATGCCGGTCAGGATGTGGTGAGCACCCAGTACATCAAGGAGTTCGAGATCAACTTCCTCAAGCTGCACCCCAGCCTGGTGCGGGAAATCCATGCCCGTCAGGTCAACCAGATGGCGGTACGCAGTCTGGTGGGGGGCTGCGCCAATACCCGCACCCGTGTGCTGGCAGTGGGGGTGGAGAGTGGTGATGAGTGGAAGATGCTGCGCCACCTCGGAGTGCATGCCGGGCAGGGGCCCTGGTTTGCCGAGCCCCAGCGTCTGGTGCTGGAACCGGCTGGTGATTGAGATAAACAAGAGAGGGTCGCCTTGGGGCGACCCTCTCTTGCTTGCGATGCTGTTTGCGGTTGCCGTCAGGCGGGGGTCACAGTCGCCCCTGCTCACGCAGCCCGGCGAGCCCCTGCATGCCGCCAGTGTGGATAAAGACGATTTTGCTGCCGGGGGCGATACGGCCTGCCGCCAGCTCGCGAAACAGACCCCACATTGCCTTGCCGCTATAGATGGGCTCAAGGGGCAGGCCGGTGTCGGTGCTGAAATCCTGCACCCACTGCCAGAGGGCCGGGCTGAATTTGGCGTAGCCACCGTCGTGGTGATCGAGCGCGATGCGCCAGCCGGGGATATTGGCAGCCGCGGGATGGAGGCGACACACCTCGTCAGCGATAAAGCCACCTCCTTTCAGTACCGCAATGGCGAGGATCTGCTCCCGATCCTGTTTCCCAGCGATCAGGCCCGCCAGAGTGCCGCCGCTGGCGCAGGGCAGTACCCAGAGATCCGGCGAGAAGGGCACTTCGCAGACCAGTTCTGCCACGCCGGGGATGGCCAGCGGGCTGCTACCCCCTTCCGGCACTATCAGGGTATCGGGTGCATCGAATTGGGCCAGCCAGTCGGGATCCTGCCGTCGCCGGTAACTCTGGCGGTCGACAAAAACGAGATCCATGCCCCAGCGCCGGGCATCACGCAGAGTAGAGTTACTGACGGCGTCATATTCGCCCCGTATGATACCGGTAGTACGAAGACCAGATTGGCACCCCGCTGCCGCCAGCGCGTGGATATGATTGGAGTAGGCGCCGCCAAACGAGAGCAGATGCCGTTTGCCGTGCTCTTTTGCATGCAGCAGGTGGTATTTGAGCTTGCGCCACTTGTTGCCGGAGATGGCTGGATGGATCAGATCATCCCGCTTGCACCACAGCTCGACGCCATAGCGGGTCAGCAACGGATGGTGGAGACGTTGCAGGGGGGAAGGGAGGATGGCTTGACCCTCTGACTCGGCGGAAAGGTTGGCTTGCAATGGTGAGTCCGTCTTTTAATCTGGAGGCTAATCTGCTGTTTATGTTAATATTTCATACATTTAATCACTATTGATGGGCGGGCTTACATGAAACAACTGTTCAGACGGTCGACGCCAAGCCGCCAGGTCGGGCTCTTGCTGGCCAATGACAGGATCATGCTGGCTGCGGTGGGCAATCCCCCCGTCTTCTCGACGCGCACCATCAACGGCCCACAGGAGTGGGCAGTGGCCATGAACGAGCTGTTCAGCCGTCATGGGCTGGCCAAGTCTACGGTGCGGGTGGCCCTCGCCGCCAGCCTTTATCAACAGATCCAGATCGACAAGCCTGCCGTGCCTGACGCCGAGATGGCGGGGGCGCTCCCCTGGGCCATCAAGGATTATGTCAGCGAACCCGTGCTGCAACTGGCGATGGATTATGTGGACTTGCCCACTCCGCCTGCCGGTCGTCCGCGCATCAATGTGATCTGCCTGCCCAAGAGCCGGGTGCAACAGCTGGCCGATGCCATCAACGGCATCGCCTCCCTGCAATCCATCATCAGCGACGAATTGGCGCTGACCTCTCTCTATGACGCTGACGAGACGGTGCGCATGCTGCTGTGGCAGCCCAAGGGGCAGGATCTGCAACTGCTGGTCTTCCATCAGGGCGGGCTCTGCTTCTCCCGCCAGCTGCGCGGTTTTAGCAGCCTGACTGGCGAACATGAGCCGGACAGCATGCTGCTCGATTCACTGGCGCTGGAGATCCAGCGCTCCCTCGACTATCTGGCGGGCCAGCTGAAATTGCCCGAGCTGGGGCAGATGCAGTTTGCCGTCGCCTCGCCCTTTATCGGTACCCTGGTGCGTCACATGGAGCAGACCTTCGGCTTTGCCGTCTCCGCCATGGCCAACAAGGCGGTCCTGGCCGGCGTCGAATACCTCTCGGCCTACGCCGCCGCCATCGGTGAGGATGCGTGATGAAACGTCAGATAAACCTCTATGGCGCCGAGTTTCGCCCCAAGCGGCAGTGGGCCAGCCTCAATCAGATGGCGCTGGTATGGGGCTTTGCGCTGCTGCTGATTCTGTTGACGGGTGTCGGTTACAGCTGGCAGCAGCAGCAGGTCAGCCGGGCGCTGGCGCAGCGCTCTGCCGAGCTGGAACTCAAGCGCAGCGAGGCGCAGCGGCTCGATGCCGAGCTGGCGCGCCATCAGGCAGATCCCCGGCTGCAACAGCAACTGGTCAACAAGCAGGATGAGCTGACGGCCAAGCAGGGGCTGATGCGCCAATTGGGCAGCCTGACCCTGCAAAAATCCCAGGGCTATGCCAGCGTGATGGCGGATCTCTCCCGCATTCGCAGCAGCAACCTCTCGTTGCAGCGCATCGAGATCAACGAAGGGCGGATCAACCTCTCCGGCTTTGCCGGACGCAGTCAGGATGTGCCGGCCTGGGTCAACCGCTTCAAGCAGACCCCGAGTCTGGTGGGCAAGGAGTTTGGTGAACTGACCCTCGGCCGTGACAAGGAGGGTCGTTTGACCTTCCAGTTGAGCGGCATTGCGCGGGAGAAACCCTGATGAACCTGAAAGCACAATGGCAGGCATGGGGCCAGCGTATCGCCCTGTTGAGCCAGCGGGAGCGGGTGTTGATCCTGCTGACTGGTCTGGTGCTGCTGGGCGCGGCCGGACTCTACGGCTGGCTCGATGGTGCCGATACCCGCCTGCAGCAGGATCGCATGGCCCTGAGCGCCGCCGAGCGCGACCTCGAGATCATGGAGCTGGAAAACCTCGGCAAACAGGCCCGGCTCAAGCGGGATCCCAATCAGGGCGTTCGCGACCAGCTGGCACAGGTCGAGGCGGATCTGGCCCGGATCGACGATGAGCTCAAGGCCCAGACCGTCGATCTGATCCCGGCGCACGAGATGCCGCTGGTGCTGGAGGCGCTGCTCTCCCGCTCCGCCAACCTTCACATGCTGGCCCTCAGTTCGCTGGAGCCGACCCCGCTGATGGCGGGGGAGCAGAAGGTCAATCTCTACAAACATGGTATCCGGCTTCAGCTTGAAGGCGGCTATTTCGATGTGTATCAATATCTTAAAGCGCTGGAAGCCTTGCCGCGCCACTTTTACTGGAAGCAGTTCGACTATCAGGTCAAAGCCTACCCCGGCGCGGTGGTGGAGATGGAGATCTACACCCTGAGTACCAGCAAGGAGTTTATCCGTGGCTAGAGTGTTTGCGTTGTGCTGTTGCCTGTTCAGCTTGCTGGTACAGGCGGAGCAGGTCGAGGTATTGCAGGATCCCACCGCGCCGCTGGCTGATGTGGCGGTTGGCGCCCGTGCGACCGGCGAGAGCAGCGCCGGTTTGCCGAAGCTGCAGAGTGTGGTGCTGGGCAATGGCCCGGCACTGGCGGTACTCAATGGCAAGAGTTATCGGGTCGGACAACAGGTGGACGGCTATACGCTGGTAGCCATCAATGCCGATGCCGTGGTGCTGGAAAAGGCGGGAAAACGCCATGCGGTAACACTGTTTGCCAGCAAGATCCGGGTTTGAGTCGTGCTTGCCTCTCGAGAGGTGAATCGGCTTTATCGAGTTTAATTGCAAGTCAGGGTGCCCTAATTACATGAAAAAACACCGTCTCTGTCTGATCACCGTGGCCATGATGGCTGCAGGCTGTACCACGTATCAGCACCCCGAGCCGACCCAGGCGAAGGATGCCCTCAAACAGGCCATGAACGAACAGCAGAAACAGGCTGCCCCTCTGACCGCTTTGCCCAAATCGGTGCAAAGTGAGTTGCTGCAGTTGAACCGGCCGCAGATACCGGTCGGCATGCCGGAGAAGCGGCTGCGTATCGCGGCTCACGACGTGGAAGCGGTGGAGTTTTTCGGTTCCCTGTTCAAGGGCTCCCGCTACAGCGTGGCGGTTCACCCCGGGGTGGCAGGGCTGGTCTCCGTCGAGCTCAAGGATGTGACTCTGCCGGAAGTGCTGGCGGTGGTGGGCGACATGTACGGCTTCGACGTGCAGCGCAAGGGCAATGTCTTCCATATCTATCCGGCGGGTCTGCGTACCGAAACCATCCCGGTCAACTACCTGATGATGTCCCGTCGTGGTCTCTCCCGTACCTCGGTCAGCACCGGCGGGGTGACGGCCAATGACAGCAATAACAGCAGCGACAGCAGTTTTGACAGTGCATCGAACAACAACAGCACCAATAACTCCTCCGGCAACAACTCGAACGGCAACAGCAGCAATGGCACCCGTATCGAGACCGATACCAACAGCGACTACTGGACCGATCTGCGCGATTCTCTGCAGACCCTGATTGGCACGGGTGATGGTCGCGCGGTGATCACCAGCCCGCAGGCGGGTCTGGTCACCATTCGCGCCTACCCGAAAGAGCTCAAGGCGGTGCGTGAATTCCTGAATCAATCCGATAGTCACCTCAAGCGGCAGGTGGTGCTGGAGGCGCGGATCATCGAAGTTGCCCTCAACGAAGGGTATGAGCAGGGAGTGGACTGGAGCGGTCTCTCCGCCAGCTGGGATGGCAACAAGGGGATTACCGGTGGCGGTTCACTGGCCAATACCCAGTTACCCACCACCCCTAATCAGATCTTCACTGCACTGGGTGGCGGCGCCGGTTTCAAGGTCTCTGACGGCAACTTCAATGTAGCGGTCAACCTGCTCAAGACTCAGGGCGATGTGAATACCCTCTCCAGCCCCCGTGTCACCGCGACCAACAACCAGAAGGCGGTGATCAAGGTGGGGACGGACGAGTACTTCGTCACCAACGCATCGACAACAACCGTGAGCACGACGAGCGGTGACCGAACAACTCCCAATGTAGAGTTGACCCCTTTCTTCTCAGGTATTTCTTTGGATGTAACACCACAGATCGATGAAGAGGGGAAGGTGCTGCTGCACATCCATCCCTCCGTTATCGATACTGAAGAGCAAACCAAGACCATAAAGGTGACAGACAGCGATACGCTGGTGTTGCCGTTGGCGAAAAGCTCGATCCGCGAATCCGATACCGTGGTGCAGGCCAATAACGGTGACATCATCGTTATCGGCGGCCTGATGAAGACCGACAAGCAGGAGATCGTCAGCAAGGTGCCGCTGCTGGGGGATATTCCCTGGGTGGGTGAAGCCTTTACCAACCGCCGCGAGAGCACCAAGAAGGTGGAGCTGGTGATCATGCTCAAACCGACCGTGGTGGAGAAAGATACCTGGCAAAACGAGCTGCAACGCTCCTCCGAGCTGCTCGACAAGTGGTATCCGGCCAAGGGCTGACCCATGACACCAGATACGGTCACCCTTATTCCGAACGGCCTGTGCAGTCTTGACTGCACAGGCTGCTTGCTTGCCGTGGCAGGTGAGGTCTCATGTACCTGACCCACTTCGGCCTGCAGGAGGCACCGTTCAGCCTCACTCCCAATACCGGCTTCTACTACGGCCTGCCGCCTCACGAAGAGGCGCTGCAGGTGCTTAACTGGGCGCTGGCGCAGGGGGAGGGCTTTATCAAGGTGACCGGCGAGGTGGGTACCGGCAAAACTCTGCTTTGCCGCAAGCTGCTCAGCGAGCTGGGCTCGGAAGCGCGTCCGGTGCGGCTTGCCTGGTTGCCCAATCCCCACCTCACTCCGGCCGAGCTGCGCATCGCGCTGGCGCTGGAGCTGGGGTTGGCGGTACGGGATCAGAGCGAGCTGGATCTGACCGATCGTATCCATCGTCACCTGATCAGCCTGCACCAGCAGGGCAGTCGGGTGGTAGTGCTGATCGACGAGGCGCAAGCGCTGCCGGACGAGACGCTGGAGGCGATCCGCCTGTTCGGCAATCTCGAGACCGAATCGAGCAAGCTGCTGCAGATCGTGCTGTTCGGCCAGCCGGAGCTGGATGCCAGACTGGCCAAGCCGCATCTGCGCCAACTGCGCCAGCGGATTGGCTTCTCCTACAACCTGCGGCCGCTGCGTTTTGACGAGACCCGCGCCTATCTGGAGCACAGATTGCAGGTCTCCGGTTACCGCGGGGCACCGCTTTTTGCAGGTCGAGCCATGCGTCTGTTGTGGCGGGCATCGCGAGGGATCCCGAGACTTATCAATATCCTGGCGCAGAAGTGCCTGATGCTGGCCTATGGTCAGGGTGTGCGCCAGATCGATAGCCGTCTGGTGCGGCTCGCCATTCGCGATACCGACGATGCCAGCCGCTTTGCGCCACGGCGCTGGTGGCCCTTGTTACTGTTGCTGGGGTGCGCCCTGGCTTATGGAGTCTGGCCATGAGCGTTATCAACCAGATGCTGAAAGATCTGGACCGGCGCCAGCAAGGATCCGAAGGTGCTGCCGTCTATATTGCCCCTGCGCGTCAGCAGGGATGGTGGATGTTGCTGCTGACCCTGATCTGCGGTCTGGCACTGGGGATCCTTGGTTGGCGAACCTGGATCTACTGGCAGCAGACCCATACCGTGACGGCTGCCAGCGAAGTGGTCGCCCCCGATGTGGTGGCAAGGGCCGCCGCGCCGGTCAGCCAGCCCGAGCCGGTCGAGGTGGCGGCCGCGCTGCCGTTGCCAAGTCAGGATGAGGTGAATGATGAGGCAGGCGAGAGTGACTCGGATGGCATGGCCGACGGTGCGCCCTTTGATGCCTCCAGCGATGTTGACGAGTCCGAGCCGACCGATGAAGAGCTGCAGCCCGAGCTTTACGCCGAACTGGCGGCAGAGCAGCAGGCCGTCGCCAGCTCGCCGCGCAAGCCGAGCGTATTGAAGATCGAGACGGTGGAGCTGTCGGCCAAGGAGCTGGCGGCACTGGCGGAGCGCAAGGCGACTACCGCCATGGCCAAGGGAAGCCTGCGGGATGCGCAGGACAACTACTATCAGGTGCTGGCCCACGATCCCTACAATCAGGGGGCGCGCGAGCAGCTGGCGGGGCTGCTCTACGGCGAGGGCCGTCTGACCGAGGCGCGTCAGCTGCTGGAAGAGGGGATCCGGCTCGATCCCCAACAGGCCGATTTTCGTCTGCTGCTGGCCCGCCTTGCCATCAGCGAGGGGCAACAGCAGCAGGCGCTTGGCTGGTTGTCCGGCTATCAGCCGGATCTCGCCAGCAACATGGACTACTACGCCACCTGGGCAGGACTGACTCAGGAGTTGGGCCAGAATGCCGATGCGGCGGCGCTCTATGTGAAGCTGCTGCGTCAGCAGCCGGATCAGGGCCGCTGGTGGCTTGGCCTCGGCGTGGCCGAGGATGGTCAGGGTCACAGCCAGCGGGCGCTCGATGCCTATCGCAACGCCTTGCTGCACGGCAACCTCGGCGAGGCGTCGACCAACTGGCTGGAACAACGAATTGGCCAACTAACCCCTTGATAAACAGCAGGTTCGATTAGCTAAGCCTAATCGGATGCGGCAACGGGTGTGAAGTAACAGAGATCGGAGCAAACATGGCACAACCCAGACTGAAAATGCGCCTCGGCGACCTGCTGGTACAAGAGCAGATCATCTCTGATGATCAGTTGCAGCTTGCCCTGCAGCAGCAGCGTCAGACCGGCCGCAAGCTGGGCACCACTCTCATCGACCTCGGCTTTATCAGCGAGGTGCAGCTGTTGCAGTTCCTCGCCCGCCAGCTGGATGTGCCCTTCTTCGATCTCAACAACCTCACCATCGACGCCGCCGCGGTGCCGCTGCTGCCCGAAGTGCAGGCGCGCCGTTATCGGGCGCTGGCGGTCAACCTTACCGACGACAAGGTGACGGTGGCCATGTCGGATCCGGCCGATCTGAGCGCACTGGATGCCATCGCCGCCCTGCTCAGCCCGCGCATCATGGTGCTGGCGGTGGCGCGGGAAGGGCAGCTGCTGGAGTATTTCGACCGCCTCTATCGCCGGACCCGCGAGATTGAGAGTTTCGCCGAACAGCTGCAAGAGGAGTATCAGGACTCCGGCTTCGAGCTGGGCTCCAGCAATCTGGGAGCCAATGACGAGGGGGAGGCGACGGTGGCCAAGCTGCTGCGCTCCCTGTTTGAGGATGCGGTGCAGGTGGGGGCGTCGGATATTCACATCGAGCCAGACGAGAAGGTGCTGCGCATTCGCCAGCGGATCGACGGCATCCTGCACGAGAATATCCTCAACGAGGTGCGCATCGCCCAGGCGCTGGTGCTGCGTCTCAAGCTGGTGGCGGGGCTCGATATCTCCGAGAAGCGCTTGCCGCAGGATGGCCGTTTCAATATGAAGGTGCGCGGTCGCGATGTGGATGTGCGGATGTCCACCATGCCGGTGCAGTATGGCGAGTCTGTGGTGATGCGTCTGCTGGATCAATCCTCCGGCATCCTGTCGCTGACCGAGACCGGCATGCCGCCGGAGATCCTGACCCGTTTCCGTCGCCAGCTCAAACGGCCACACGGCATGATCCTGGTGACCGGCCCGACCGGTAGCGGCAAGACCACCACCCTTTATGGCGCACTCTCCGAGCTCAACCAGTCCAGCAACAAGATCATCACGGTAGAAGACCCGGTGGAATATCGTCTCTCCCGCGTCAATCAGGTGCAGGTCAACCCCAAGATCGGCCTCACCTTCTCCAACGTGCTGCGCTCCACCCTGCGTCAGGATCCGGACATCCTGCTGGTGGGTGAGATGCGGGACAACGAAACGGTGGAGATCGGTCTGCGTGGCGCCATCACAGGTCACCTGGTGCTGACCACCCTGCACACCAACGATGCGGTGACCAGTGCCTTGCGCCTTATCGACATGGGGGCGCCCGGCTATCTGGTGGCGAGTGCCCTGCGGGCGGTGGTCGCCCAGCGGCTGGTGCGGCGGGTATGTGAGCACTGCGTCGAGGAGAAGGCGCCCGACGAAGGGCAGGCCACCTGGCTCACCGTGCTCTCCGGCGAGGCGGCTGGCCAACACACCTATCACAAGGGGCGGGGTTGCCAGAGCTGCAACTTTACCGGTTATTCCGGCCGGATCGGGGTCTACGAGCTGTTGGAGCTGGATCAGCCGATGATGGATGCCCTGCGTCGCAACGATGCGGAAGGGTTCGCCAAGGCGGCCCGTCAACACGAACACTACCGGCCGCTTGCCCTCACTGCCCTCGATTATGCCCGTCAGGGAATCACCTCGGTGGATGAGGTGCTGCGACTGGCCGAGGATCTGGGGTAAGCGATGGCTAACTTTGCCTACAAGGGGCGTGACAGCCAGGGCAACGCCACCAGTGGCGTGGTCGAAGCGGCCAACGAGATGGCGGCCGCCGAGCAGCTGATGCGCCGCGGCGTGATGCCCACCGAGCTCAAACCGGGCAAGGCCAAATCCGCCGCCATCGACTGGTCGCTGTTGCTGGAAGGGGGCGTCAAGCTGGACGAGCTGGTGATCTTCAGCCGCCAGATGTATGCCCTGACCCGGGCCGGGATCCCTATCTTGCGCGCCATTGCCGGGCTGGAGGAGAGCACTCACAGCAAGCCGCTCAAGCGGGCGCTGCACTCGCTGGGGGAAGATCTCGGCAATGGTCGCCCTCTCTCCAGCTCGATGCAGGCGCACCCCAAGGTATTCAGCAGCCTGTTTGTTGCCATCATCCATGTGGGTGAGAACACAGGTCAGCTGGAAGAGTCCTTTTTGCAGCTGGCCAACTATTTCGAGCTGGAGCTGGAGACCCGCAAGCGGATCAAGACCGCGATGCGCTACCCCAGCTTCGTGATGATCGCCATCGGTATCGCCATGGTGATCCTCAATATCATGGTGATCCCGGTGTTTGCCGGCATGTTCGCCAAATTCGGGGTGGAGTTGCCGCTGGCGACCCGCATTCTGCTCGCGACTTCCCACTTTTTCGTCCACTACTGGTGGCTGCTGCTCGCCATTCTGGCGGGGATGGTGTTCGGCTGGCGCCGCTGGGTCGCCACCACCAAGGGCAAGCTGACCTGGCACCGCTGGCAGCTCAAGTTGCCGATCGTCGGCACCATCATAGAGCGCTCCCTGCTGGCCCGTTTTGCCCGCAGTTTTTCCATGATGCTCAAGGCCGGGGTGCCGCTAAACACGGCGCTGACCCTGGTGGCCGATGCGGTGGATAACGCTTATATGGCGGGGCGGGTGCGGGATATGCGCGCCGGTATCGAGCGGGGCGAGAGCCTGCTGCGCACCGCCAGCAGCAGCGGCCTGTTCACTCCGCTGGTGATGCAGATGATCGCCGTGGGGGAGGAGACCGGTCAGGTCGATGACCTGCTGCACGAAGCGGCCGAGTATTACGAGCGGGAGGTGGATTATGACCTCAAGAGTCTCACCGCTCGGATCGAGCCGATCCTGATCGGGATCGTGGCAGTAATGGTACTGATCCTGGCACTGGGTATCTTCACCCCCATGTGGGACATGATGCGCGCAGTTCGCGGCAAGTAACTCGGCATCTTCACGCTTGAATGGTGGGACATGATGAGAGCCGTAAGAGGCAAGTGATCGGTGGAGTCGAGGGCTGGATGAACAGACAGACGCAGCAGGATGATCGCTGGCTGACCGGATATAGGCGGATCGCCGTGATCATCCTGCTGATGGTGATCGTGGCGACCCTGGTGCGCAGCTATCAGGGCCACCGGGAAGAGGCGCAGCAGCTCACTCTCACTTTGCTGGGGGAACAATTTGCCGAGCGGGCACAGCGTTTGCACGGCATTTGGCTTGATGAGCGGCGCCCGCAGACACTGCATGTCGCCGGCAAGGGGTGGCAGTTTGATGCCCGAGGGTGGCCCTTGGGGCTGGTGCCGCTGCAATCTCCTTCGGAAAATTGCCGTCAGTTGTGGCTGGCACTGATGGGTGAGACGGAGGGGGGCATGCCTCCCCTGCAGGTTCTGGCCCGCCCCGATGGCAGTGGTTGCGAGATGGGGTGGGATGGTTATTGGCTGGTTTATCAGTTTTCTGACGGGCGGGTGATGAAAAAGCCTTGAATGAAACTAATCATATGACCCAACTACATGATTTTTTTGGGCCTGCATGAAATAATGTGGGGCATTACGGAGGGAGCATGACAATGAAACCAATGGCATCAACAATGCCGGAAAACGGGATGAGGAGACGGTCTGCCGGCTTCTCCCTCATTGAGCTGGTGATCGTTATCGTGATCCTGGGGATCCTGGCGGTGACTGCGCTGCCACGCTTTCTCGATGTGACAGATGAAGCGAAAAAGGCCAGCGTCGAGGGAGTCTCCGGCGGTTTTGCTACCGGCGTTTCGCTGGTGCGTGCTCAATGGGAGGCGGAAGGTCGCGCCAAACAGGACAGCCTCAATACCGTGCTCTATGACGGCAGCCGCTTCTATCTGACCACACCGACCGATACCCAGATCAGCAACGGCGAGCTGTCGCCCGGCTATC
This sequence comes from Aeromonas sp. FDAARGOS 1419, assembly GCF_019047045.1. Lineage (NCBI taxonomy): Bacteria > Pseudomonadati > Pseudomonadota > Gammaproteobacteria > Aeromonadales > Aeromonadaceae > Aeromonas > Aeromonas sp. FDAARGOS 1419. The sequence goes on along the minus strand of NZ_CP077209.1, from coordinate 3,080,692 downwards.
CGATGGATACCGTTGCAAGCGGTAATCCGGATGTGGATCCGGCCAATCTGACAGCCGAACGTTGTCTCAATATTTGGGAGGGGTTACTGCAAAACCCGCCCAAGGCTACGGCCAGCTTCAATGAAGTGCGCGGTAGCGGCAATGACCTGAAATACTATGCCACAGTAAGCAGTAATGGACTGGATTCGGTCTGCCGCTACTATTTGGTCAATAGTTTGAGTAAGGGCAGTGATGGCAAGTATCAGGATCCGCAAGGCAAGACTGATGCATTTATGAGTTTCAGTTACCGCCCGGCATCCGGTCAGGTGACCACAAATATTAATTAACAGAGGAAAGTGAAATGAAAAAACAGGCGGGTTTTACCCTGATCGAACTGGTTATCGTGATCATCATTCTGGGTATTCTGGCGGTCACCGCTGCACCCAAGTTCCTGAATCTGCAGGATGATGCTCGTAAGTCTGCTGCGCAGGGTGTTCAATCTGCACTGCAGAGTGCAGCCAATTTGGTTTATAGCAAGGCTGCTTTGGAAGGCCAGGAAAAAGCATCTGCTGCGGGTGGAACCGCTCTGACCGGCATGACGGGTGTTAAAGTAATTTACGGCTATCCAACTGCTGATACCGTTTCTGCGGCTGTCACTTTGGATGGTTGGAAAGTATCTGGCGCTTCAGCTACTTCCTCGGATTTCTATCCAGATAATACCAAGGGTAACGAGTGCTATGTGACTTATACAGCAGCTACTTCGGAAAGTGTACCGTTTAAGGTCGAGCTGAAGAACTGTAAGTAATAATATCTGGACAAGCGAGGCTTCGGCCTCGCTTTCTCTTTTCCCTGATGAGAAGTCCCATGCCTGCAACCAAGGGCTTTACCCTGATTGAACTGGTACTGGTGATCCTGTTACTCGGGATTCTGGCCGCCTTTGCCGTGCCCAAATGGCTGGGCAAAGGCGGCTTTGAAACTCAAACCGTGCGTGACGAGCTGCTTACCCGGCTGCGGTTGGTACAGACCGTCAATATGCATGAGCCTGCCAACCGCTGTACCCAGCTGGTGGTTGCCTCTCCCCGTTTTGCCCACCGAACTTATGCTGCGTGTCCCGCCAGCGATAATTTGGATACCAATAGTGGCTGGACTCCCCAGTTGGAGACTCGTGGTCGACTGGTTACGCCCTCTGCCGGTATCTCCATCTCCCTAGATAACAACAACCGCTTCGTGCTGCGCTTCGATCAGATGGGGAGACCGCTAGGCAACTGTGCTACCGGTTGTACCTTGCTGGTGAGTGATGGCCGCGAAATCAGCCGTATCAAGATTGAATCCGAGGGGTTTATTCATGAGATCCCTTAAGCGCGGTTTCACCCTGATTGAGCTGATCGTTGGCATAGTGCTGCTGGCGGTGGCTTTGACCGGCGTATTGGGGTTACTCATCAATCAGGCGCCTCAGGCGGTAGACCCAGTGCAGCAGGTACGCGCCACCCAGCTGGCCCAGCGCCTCTCCGGCGAGATCTTGCAAAAGTCGTTTGATGAACATTCGGATCATAACGGTGGTCGTTATCGTTGTGGCGAGCAGGTGGCAGGGGTGACCATCTCTTCCTGCTCCACCAGTTATGGTCCGGATGGCGAGCCCGCATCCTATGCCTATAACGATGTGGATGATTTCGATACCGCAGGTAGCTGGGTGGATGCCAACACGCTGACTCAGACTGCGACGGGAGTCAGCAGCGAGGAGTATCGCAACTATCAGGTGAAAATTGCGGTGAGTGGAGCCGATTTCAGCGACGGCACCTTCAAGAGTTGTGTCGCCCCCTGCTCTGTGGGCAAGCGTATTGATCTGCAGATCAAGCTACCGGATCAGAGCGTGTTCGACTTCTCCTTCTATCGGGGGAATTACTGATGGATCGCTCTGCTGTCGGGGGTTGCCTCTCTACCAGAATATCCGCGCCTGTAACCACTTCCGGCGTTCGATTGCGCCTACCGGCCAATCGAACCTACCGTAAACCTCGGGGTAACCGTGGCTTTACCCTGGTCGAGCTGGTGATGGTCATCCTGTTGCTCGGGATTATGGCGACCTTTACCAGCCAGTTTATCGGTATCGGTACCCAGATTTATGGCGATGCCAGTAGTCGTGAGCTGCTGATGAGCGATGCCCGCTTCGCCATGGAGCGGCTTAACCGTGAATTGCGTGATGCGGTGCCGGGCTCGGAGCGGATCGAGACGACTGGCGGGACATGGGGCGACACTGGTGCCTGTTTGCGGTTCTGGCCCATCAGCACCTCGAGCCGCTATCTGGCGCTTAACCGCGCCATGTCTGGGAGCACGTCCACCCTTGAGCTGGTGATGGCGACCCCGGCTTCTGCTGCCAATCCGCTGGATGTGGATGCCACCGCCGTTAAAAAAGACGATCAGCTGATAGTATTCCCCGTGCCGGACAAAAATGTCGGTTCGCTTACGGCAGGCTGCGATTATGGCCGCTGCGTAGCCAGGGTTACCGATGTACTGACGCCCGTATCCGGAGCGCAAACCATCCGCTATACCAGCACCGAGAGTCTGACGGGCCTCTCTCCTGGCAGCCGGGTCTACTTTGCCAACCAGCAGGTACGTTACTGTGTGGAAGGAAACACGCTGACCCGCGCTACCGCGCCCATTGGGGCATCCTTACCTGCACAGGGCGTGTTGATGGCGGATTCCCTTCGTATAGGCACCTTCTATCGGGAAACCTCGGCGTTTAACGCCGAAGGGGAGTTTGGTATGCGTTTTGTGTTCGAGCGCAAGGGGGAGTCGGTCACCTTCAACCACAAGATAGAGGTGTTCAATGTGCCCTGATCCACAGGCTTTCGGACGGATGCGAGGCAGCGCCTTGATGATCGCCCTGTTTGTGATTGTGGTGATGGCCCTGCTGGCGGCTGCTATGGGCCGTTTTCTGGTCGATAGTGGTGAGAAAAATACCGTGGAGGTGCGCAGCGTGCGTGCCCTGCTGGCCGCCCAGAGCGGGCTGGAAGTGGCACTCTATCGGTTGTTCCCCAAGCGCACGCTTGCCCAACCGACCCCACCTGCGGTCTGCCCGGCAAGCAGCCCACTGAGCTTTGCCAGCACGCCCGGACTGACCAACTGTCAGGCTGTGGTTCGTTGCGCCACGGTGCCGGTGACCTATAACGGATCTGTGACCAATGGCTATCGTCTCGAGAGTGTCGGAACCTGTGGCAGTTCCGACCTTAACAGTGCCAACCCTGATTTTGCCGTGAGCCGAACCCTGATGGTCGAAGCTTATGATGGAGGAACTCCCTGATGCGCAATTTATGGATCGTCGTAGCCGTGTGGCTATTTAGTGGCGCAGCAGGGGCGTTTCAGGTGATTGATACCGCAACCTATTTCCCGGCAGTGACTCAGGGGCATGGAGGCAGCAGTAACTGGTGGTGCGGCTGGGGCGGCAACAACTCGACACTGACTATGAATGGTAGTGCCAAGATCTCGGGTACTGGAGGTGCTGCGCTTAATTTCTGTAATTCCAATCAAGGGGCTGGGATGCCCACTGATAGCTGCGATAACAGTAATGGCAGCAGAAGAATATGCTCGATTGTGAATGATACGATCTACGGTCTATCCACAAGCGGTGGTAATGCATTTCTGAGCGGAAATGGCGGCAATGGTGGAGTCCCTTTCTGTAGTGCAGGGCAGGCTATCAGTTTAGGCAGTGCAAGTCAGTATCAGTTCTCCAGCCTCTCTTTGTATAGCAGTTGCACCGTGACCTTCTCCTCAGCTCGCACCGAATATCGGATCCAGAAGATAGAAGCTGGCAGTGGTGCCAAGCTGATTTTGCCTAGTGGAGACTACTGGATCGATCAGTTGACCCTTAATCAGGGGGCCGAGGTTGAAATTCAGGGAGAAGTGAGGATTTTTGTGAAACAGGCAACCCAGCTCAACGGTGCTGTATTGAATCGTTCCGGTACGGGTTCTCTGCTGCTATTTGGATATCAGGATATCACCCTGAACAACGATACCTTGTTGAATGGGTATGTTTATTCCGATCAGACGCTGGTGTTGAACAATACCTCCGTCATTAACGGCCGTACTACCAGCCGTTCCCTGACAATGGCGAGTAATAGCGCTATTAATGACCAAGCTTTCGCTCCCTCTCTTACTTGCTTTAATGATGATTTCTCGAGAACCGGGTTGGGTGATAACTGGGTTGTATCTCAGAGAAATAACAGTGAGTTACCGTCTATTCAGAGTGGTCGCTTACGGATGACCCGCAATATCGGTAACCAGGCCACCTCCGCGACTTATCAGCGTTTATTTCCCGCAGCTAACAACTTGGTTGAAGTTACTTTCCGCTATTACGCTTGGTCACCTCAAACCGGAACCGGAGGGGATGGCTTGGCGGTGATTCTTTCCGATGCGACCGTTACACCTCAACCCGGCAGTTTTGGTGGCGCATTGGGATATGCGCAGCGTGATAATGGTACGCCCGGTTTTGCAGGTGGTTGGCTTGGTGTCGGGCTTGATGAATATGGAAACTTCTCCAACCCCAATGAGGGTAAAGTGGGTGGCCCCGGTGCTCGTGCGCAGGCTATTGCTATAAGAGGAGGGGTTGGTTCCAGTTATCGCTATTTGGCGGGGACGACGGCCAATATTAGCCCCCGAGTCGATGTACGTGGTACTTCTTCTGCCCAGCCCGGCCATCTCTATCGGTTAAGGATTGATTCACGTGTGGCTGGCCGCTCCATGGTCTCGCTCGATAGAGACAGTGGCTTAGGATTTAGTAACCTTGTTGCCCCATTCAATGCGATGGCGACCGCTGGGCAGGAGCAGGTTCCTGCAGATTTTTTGCTGTCGCTTACAGGGTCAACCGGAGGCGCCAATAATAACCATGAGCTGGATGATATCCAGATCTGCGCCCTGCGCTCCAACCCGATCGGGGTGCAGATTGATCATTTCCAACTTGATCACTCCGGTCAGCCACTGACCTGCAATCCCGAGACTGTGACGGTCAAGGCGTGCGCCGATGCCGCTTGTACCACGCTTATCACAGACCCGGTTACTGCAACCCTGAGTCTTACCCCTACTTCTGCCAGCAATGGTTGGATTGGCGGCAATACTGTGACCTTTAGCGGCGGTTCGACCACGGTGCAGTTGCGCAACAATACGCCGACCGCGGTGACCATAGGCGTTTCCGGCTCGACTCCGACGACCAAGCCATTCAGTACCACCTTGTGCAAGGCCGGGGCCGGTACGCCCAGTGCGGCAGCCTGTAGTCTGAACTTTGCCGATAGCGGCTTCTTCTTTGATGTGCCTGATACCTATTCCAATCAGCCACAGACGGTGACCATCAAGGCGGTCAAAAAGAGCGATGTGACCAAGCAGTGTGTGCCGGGGTTTGCCAGTCAGACCAAGAGCGTCAAGTTCTGGAGCAGCTATATCACCCCCGCCAGTAATCCCTATAACAGCCAGATGAGCGTCAACAGCAGTGCGATTGGCGCCAGTCAGGGAGCTGCAACGCCACTCTCCCTCGTATTCGATGCGCAGGGGCAGTCGACCATAACGGTTAAGTACCCGGATGCGGGCAAGGTGCAACTGGATGCCCGCTATGATGGTACTGGCAGTGACGCCGGTCTGGTGATGCTAGGCGCGGATCAGTTTGTGGCACGTCCTGTCGGCTTGTGTATAACCCCTCCGCAAGGGGTCTGCACGGCTGGTGATAGCAGCTGTCCGGTCTTCAAAAAAGCAGGGGAAACATTCCAGGTGGATATCAAGGCGATGGCCTGGGAATCCGCCAATGATGGGGATATCTGCGCTGGGAATCTGACTACGCCCAACTTTTCCCTGCCCAATATTGCTCTGGGCAGTACGCTGGTGGCACCCAATCCGGGCACCAATGCAACGCTGGGTACTACCACCTATAACCATGTGGCCGCGGCCAACAGTCTCAATAGCGTTAGCCAGACTGTGAGCGAGGTGGGAGTGTTCCGGATGACGGCGACGCCACCAGCCAATGGCTACTTCAATTACACCATCCCATCAACCCAGAGCCAGCCGGTGGGGCGTTTTATTCCTGCCGACTTCAATCTGGTGAGCGGCGACATAGTGCCAGCCTGCAATGCGTTCTCCTATATGGGGCAGCCCTTTGGCGTCATGCTGGATGTGCTGGCTCGTAATACGACGGGCGTACAGACCCGAAACTATACGGGGCCCTTTGCCAAGGGCGAAGCCTATCTCTCGGTTGCCAATGATAAGGATGGGAAATCCCTGTCAAGCCGCTTGCGCAGTCTGCAGCCGCTACCATGGCTCAATGGCCGTGCGGCCTTGACTACCGGTAGCAGCGAGTTTGTGCGCCTCTCTGGCACGCAACCGGATGGTCCCTACAAGTCTTTGTTGTTTGGTCTGTATATGAGGGATAACGATGGTGAAAGAACGCTGATTGCCAGCCCGAATTTCAATGATGCCGTGGTAGGTAACTGCAGTGGCAGCGGCTGTAATGCCCGTCAGATAGACAGTGTGCCTATGAAAGCCTATTTTGGCCGCCTGCAGGCTGGCACGGCGGCTGGCCTGGCCTCGGCGCCGCTGGCCATTCCACTGCAGATGCAATATTACGAAGCGGGCAACTGGCTGCAAAACAAGGAAGATCAATGTACCCAGCTCTCTTTGGCCAATCAGGGGTTCACTTTCCTCAATCCGAGTCACACCTTTGATGCGGCGACTCGCGAGCTGAATCTGGGGGCGGGTCGCAAGATCAAGCTGGGGTTGGGTAGTTCTGCACCGGGTGGGGATGCTGCACTGGCGAAGGACGGGGAGATCCTGTTCCACTTTGCCAAGCCGGATATCTCGGTGCGCATCCCCTACAAGGTCGATTTGGCAAAACAACCATCATCGCCACTCTGGTTGTCTGACCCAACGAGTGCCAATGACGGCAACCTGCAAGGTGAGGCCATTTTCGGCTCCAGCCGGGGTAATGACAGAATTATTTATCGGCGCGAAGTATTGCAGTAAATGATGTGAAAGGGGGGCTGGCTCAACAGCATCCCCCTAAATCCTTGTTTATTAGTGTTTGCAAGCGTGTGCGAGTGAGTGATGACTCGCATTTTTGTCGCGCCTGATTGATTGGCGACAGTTTGAGCGCTTGCCCATTGGGGTGGGCATTGGTAAAGTTAGCCGGTTTTCTGCACCTCCAAATTCTTAGGATTTCCCGTAGCCATGTTCAAAAAGCTCAGAGGCGTCTTTTCCAACGATCTGTCGATCGATTTGGGAACTGCCAACACCCTGATCTATGTAAAAGATCAAGGGATCGTCCTTAACGAACCCTCAGTTGTCGCCATTCGCCAAGAGCGCGGGAACGCCAAATCGGTCGCTGCTGTCGGTCATGCCGCCAAGCAGATGCTGGGCCGTACCCCGGGCAACATCTCCGCGATCCGCCCGATGAAAGACGGCGTGATTGCCGATTTTTACGTGACCGAGAAGATGCTGCAGCACTTCATCAAGCAGGTTCACGACAACAACTATTTCCGCCCCAGCCCGCGTGTGCTGGTGTGTGTACCGTGCGGTTCAACCCAGGTTGAGCGTCGCGCCATCAAGGAGTCCGCACTGGGCGCCGGTGCCCGCGAGGTCTACCTGATCGACGAGCCTATGGCTGCTGCCATCGGTGCTGGCCTGCCGGTATCCGAAGCGACCGGTTCCATGGTGGTTGATATCGGTGGTGGTACCACTGAAGTGGCCATCATCTCCCTGAACGGTGTAGTCTACTCCCAGTCCGTCCGTATCGGTGGCGACAAGTTTGACGAAGCGATCATCAGCTACGTTCGTCGCAACTACGGCAGCCTGATCGGTGAGGCGACTGCCGAGCGCATCAAGCACGAGATCGGCTCCGCCTATCCGGGCGAAGAGGTGCGCGAGATTGAAGTCCGTGGCCGCAACCTGGCTGAAGGTGTACCGCGCAGCTTCACTCTCAACTCCAACGAAATCCTGGAAGCGCTGCAAGAGCCGCTGTCCGGTATCGTGGCTGCCGTGATGGTGGCGCTGGAGCAGTCTCCGCCGGAACTGGCCTCCGACATCTCCGAGCGCGGTATGGTGCTGACCGGTGGTGGCGCGTTGCTGAAAGATATCGACCGTCTGCTGATGGAAGAGACCGGTATCCCCGTCGTCGTGGCCGAAGATCCCCTCACCTGTGTGGCCCGTGGCGGCGGCAAGGCGCTGGAGTTGATCGATATGCACGGTGGCGATCTGTTCCACTACGAATAAGACCCAAAGCCGGCCAGCGTGCCGGCTCTTTTTTGACGACCCATGAAACCCATTTTTGGTAGAGGCCCTTCGCTTCAGTTACGGTTGTTTCTCGCCGTCATCATCTCCATCGCTGCCATCGTCGCGGATTCCCGCTTCGGTGTGTTTACCCATGTCCGCGTCTACCTCAGTTCGTTAGTCAGTCCCCTGCAATACATGGCCAATGCGCCGGGTACCCTGCTCGACACCATGTCGACCCAGGTGCAGACCCGTGCCGATCTCATCGAGCAGACCAAGCAGCAGGAGCAACAGCTGTTTACCCTGCGTGCCCGTCTGCTCAAAATGGATCAGCTGGAGCACGAGAATCAGCGGCTGCGTGAGCTGCTGGGTTCGCCGGTGCACAAGGAGTCCCGCAAGATGGTGGCCGAGCTGCTGTCGGTGGATTCCGACCCCTTCAGCCATCAGGTGCTGATCAACAAGGGGGCGCTGGATGGCGTCTACAACGGTCAGGCGGTGATCAACGATCAGGGGGTGATTGGTCAGGTGCTCCACGTGGGCTCAACCACCAGTCGCGTGCTGCTGATCACCGACTCCAGCCATGGCATTCCGGTGCGGGTGCTGCGCAACGACTTGCGCGCCATTGCCTCCGGCAGTGGCGAGCTCGACAAGCTTGAGCTGCGCAACCTGCCGCGCAACACCGATATTCAGGTGGGTGACCTGCTGGTCACCTCGGGTCTGGGTGGCCGCTTCCCGGAAGGTTATCCGGTGGCGACTGTGACCCGCTCCGAGTATGTGGAGGGCAAGCCCTTCGCTCAGGTCGAGGCCAAGCCGCTGGTGGAGCTCGACAGACTGCGCTATCTGCTGCTGCTGTGGACCGACAAGAAGCCTGAAGTACACGATGAGGATGGCGAACGGGCGGCTCCCGCTGCGTCCGCCGCAGGAGCAACCCGCTAATGCTAGAACCCGCCAGCGGCAGGATCTGGATCTGGATCTCGATCCTGCTGGCCTTGAGCCTGTCGATCCTGCCGCTTCCTTTTGAATTTGACCCCTTCCGTCCGGACTGGCTGGCCATGGTGCTCATCTACTGGGCGCTGGCCTTGCCGCACCGGACCAACGTCGGCACCGCCTGGGTGGCGGGCCTGCTGCTGGATGTGCTGCTTGGCAGCACCCTCGGCGTGCGGGCGATGGCGATGGCCATCACCACCTATCTGGCGGCCTTCCAGTTCCAGAAGATCCGCAACTTCTCCCTCTGGCAGCAGGCGCTGATCATCGGTGGCCTCTCGCTGGTGGGTAAAATGACGGTATTCTGGGCCGAGCATCTGTTCAGCCAGGCCAGTCTCAACTTCTCCTACTTTTGGTCGACGTTGACGACGATGCTAATATGGCCCTGGGTGTTTCTGGTGCTGCGCAAGGTGCGGCGCCGCTTCAATATCAGGTAAATATGAACAAAAACAACGAACCACAACTCTATCTCGCCTCGGCTTCTCCCCGTCGCCGTGAACTGCTGACCCAGATTGGTTACCGCTTCGAGGTGCTGAAACTGGATGTGCCCGAACAGCGGGAAGAGGGTGAAAAGGCGCAGGATTACGTCTGCCGCCTCGCCCGTGACAAGGCGATGGCGGGCGTGGCGTGTGCGCCGACGGCGTTGCCGGTGCTGGGTGCCGACACCATAGTGGTGCTGGGCGACCGGGTGCTGGAGAAACCGTCCGATCTGCTGGATGCCAAAGATATGCTGGAGTCCCTCTCCGGCAAGGTGCATCAGGTGATGACGGCGGTGGCGCTGGCCAGCAAGGATCGTTGTGACGTGCGTCTGGTCACCACCAACGTGGCGTTTCGCAAGCTGGACGAGGCCGAGATCGAGGCCTACTGGCAGACCGGTGAGCCCTGTGACAAGGCCGGGGCTTATGGCATTCAGGGTATTGCCGGCAAGTTTGTCAGCCGCATCGAAGGGAGCTATAGCGCCGTGGTCGGCCTGCCCCTGCTGGAGACAGACCTGCTGATCAAGCATCATCTGGAACAGCTCAAATAATTTCCCGTCAGCTGTGCTCTGCTGCGTTTCTCCCTTGCGCGCGTTGTACCGGATTGGCTCTATAGAATTCAAAACTGGAACAGGCAAGGTTACTTATGTCGGTAGAACTGCTGGTTAACGTTACCCCCTCCGAAACCCGGGTCGCTCTGGTCGAAAACGGTCTGCTGCAGGAAGTGCATGTAGAGCGTCAGGCCAAACGCGGCATCGTGGGCAATATCTACAAAGGCAAGATCAGTCGGGTGCTGCCCGGCATGCAGGCGGCATTCGTCGATATCGGCATGGACAAGGCGGCGTTTCTCCATGCCTCCGACATCGTGCCGCACACCGAATGTGTGGCGGTGAAGGAGAAGGAGCAGTTCCAGGTCGGTAACATCGCCGAGCTGGTGCGTCAGGGGCAGGACATCATGGTGCAGGTGGTGAAAGATCCGCTGGGTACCAAGGGTGCCCGTCTCACTACCGATATCACCCTGCCATCCCGCTATCTGGTCTTTATGCCGGGCAGTGCCCACGTCGGTGTCTCCCAACGTATCGAGTCCGAAGCAGAGCGGGAGCGCCTCAAGCGCACCGTGGCCGGTTATGTGGACGAGCTGGGTGGCTACATCATCCGCACCGCCGCCGAAGGGGTGGGGGAGCAGGAGCTGGAGCAGGATGCCGCCTTCCTGAAACGCCTGTGGCGCAAGATCCTCGAGCGCAAGCAGAAGTATCCACCCTGCAAGATCCTCTACGAGGATCCCAGTTTGGCATTTCGGGTAGTGCGTGACTTTGTCGGTGCCGAGCTCGACAAGATCCGTGTTGACTCGCGCCAGAGCTTCGATCAGCTCAAGCGCTTCACCGAAGAGTACGTGCCGGAGCTGGCCAGCAAGCTGGAGTACTACCCCGGCGAGTCGCCTATCTTCGATCTTTACGACGTGGAGAACGAGATCCAGCGGGCGCTGGAGCGCAAGGTAGAGCTGAAATCTGGCGGCTACCTCATCATCGACCAGACTGAAGCCATGACCACGGTGGATATCAACACCGGCGCCTTTGTCGGCCATCGCAATCTGGAAGAGACCATCTTCAACACCAACGTCGAGGCGACGGCGGCCATCGCCCGCCATCTGCGCCTGCGCAACCTCGGTGGCATCATCATCATCGACTTCATCGACATGCAGTCGGAAGATCACCGCCGTCGGGTGCTGCACAGCCTGGAGCAGGCGTTGTCCAAGGATCGCGCCAAGACCAACGTCAACGGCTTCTCCCAGCTCGGCCTGGTGGAGATGACCCGCAAGCGCACCCGCGAGAGTCTGGAGCATGTGCTCTGCTCCGAGTGCCCCGAGTGCAAGGGGCGCGGCCGGGTCAAGACGGTGGAGTCGGTCTGCTTCGAGATCCTGCGGGAGATCATCCGGGTCAATCGTGCCTATGATGCGGATCAGTTCACCGTCTACGCAGCCCCGGCCGTTGCCGACTACCTCCATGGCGAGGAGTCCCACAGTCTGGCTGAGCTGGAAGTGTTCATCGGCAAGCAGGTGCGGGTAGTGAGCGAACCCCTCTGTGGTCAGGAGCAGTTCGACGTGGTGATGATGTAATTGGTCTATCGCTGGCTGAGTCGGGGCTGGTTGGCCCTGGGGGTCCTGTTCGTACTGATGGCCATGCTGGTCACCTTGGTACGGGTCGGGGGCCCTTTGCTGAATCAATACCGGGAGAGTCTGATCCACACTCTGCTGGGCGATTCACAACTCAAGGTCAGCGTGGAGCAAGTGGGGCTGGACTGGACACAGTCCGGGCCCGCTCTCGAACTGCAGCAACTTGCCATCGCCCCGGATTCGGGGCGTTTTACCGTACAGCTCGGCAAAGCCTGGGTGCACCTCGATTTCTGGCGCACCATTAACGAGCTAAAGCCGGTGTTTGGCGAGCTGATCCTGAGCGATGGCGATATCACCCTCGACTTGCGCCAACCGGCTGACGAGAGCCCCTCCGGCGATCCCCAGCAGGGAGCCCTGCTGCGCTTTCTGCTGACCCAGCTCTCCACCTTCGATGTGCACAACACCCGCCTCAGCGTCACCACCTCCCTCGGTGATCTGCGTGCCCTCGACATCGCCCAGCTGCGCTGGCAGAACCGTGGCAAGCGCCATCAGGGGGTCGGCAAGGCTTATCTCATCAACGGGGTGGGCGAGAGCACCCTCGATCTGATTCTGGATGTGGACGCCCCGACTGCCCGGCTCGATCGCCTCAAGGGGCAACTCTATCTGGGGGCCCGCCAGCTCGATATCACCCCGACCCTGGCCAGGATCCATGCGGGCGAACCCAAGGTTGCCGGTCAGCTCGACTTCCAGCTCTGGAGCGAGTTTGACAGTGGCAAGCTGGGCAATACTCTGCTGGCGTTTGGCAACAATTACCTGATCTGGAAGGATCCCAAGAACGGGGATATGCACCGTTTCGGCCTCGATGGCGGCAAGATCCAGCTGCGTCGGGATGGCACTGACTGGCAACTGGCGAGCCACAACGTCACCTTCAAGCTGGACGGCAAACCCTGGTTGCAGAGCCGGTTGCAGCTGGAGCGGATTGGGGAGCGGGTGCAGGGCTATCTGCCCAGCATAGAGTTCGACAAGATCACTCAGATCAGTCAGCTGGTCTCGGCGCTCTACCCCACACTCTGCGAGACCCTGCGCCAGACCAATCCGCAGGGCTCGGTGCAGGATCTGACGCTGCTGGCCAACGCCGACTGGCAGGATCTCTCCCTCAGTGGCCGCTTCAGCAAGGTGCGCCTCAAGGCGTGGCAGGATATACCCGGGATGCAGGATCTCAACGGCGAGTTCTGGCTTACCCCGACCGGCGGTAGCGCCAGATTGGCGCTGGCGAACGACAAGGTGGATCCCGCCCGTCACTTCAAGATGCCGATCCCGGTCGACAATTTCTCGGCCCGCCTCGACTGGTGGCGTGAGGAACAGGGCTGGGTGCTCTACGGGCAGGATATCGCGCTGGATAACCCGGATCTGACCCTGGCCAGCCGTTTCCGCCTCGATCTGTTCGAGCACCCTTTCCTCGCCCTGACCGGTCGCATCGATGTGAAGAATGCGGGCCATGCGGATCGCTACTTCCCGCTGCAGGCGATGGACAAGGGGCTGGTGGATTACCTGAGTGGCGCCATCAAGGGGGGCAAGGCCAAGGGGGCCGACCTGCTCTGGTATGGGGAGTTTCGGGATTTCCCCTACGACAATGGCAAGGGCATCTTCCAGGTGGCGGTGCCGCTGGAGCAGGCCACCTACGAGTTCTTCCCCGGTTGGCAACCGCTCACCGACCTGCAGATCGATCTCTTGTTCCAGAATGCCGGTCTCGATATGCGCAGCCGATCCACCAAACTCGGCAAGGCGAGTTCCGACTCGGTGCATGCCTGGATCCCGGATCTCTCCCCCGGCGCCCACCTCTATGTGGATGCCAAGGTGCAGGGGGAGGGCCAGGCCATCAGCGACTACCTGCAGGACTCCCCGCTGGGCAGTTCGGTGGGACAGGCGCTGCGGGAGATCGAGATCCGTGGCACGATGGCCGGTTCGGTCAAGCTCGATATTCCTCTCGATGGCGAGAGCGAGGTGAAGGCGAGCGGCGATGCCACCTTCAGCAACAACAAGGTGCGGGTCGCCAGTCTGGACCTGCCGCTGGAGAAGGTGCAGGGGCGCCTCGAATATGACAACGAACAGACCCGTTTCAGCAACCTCAAGGCGAGCCTGTGGAACCAGCCGCTGACCCTCGATTATCAGGGGCGCCAGCATCCGGATCACTATCAGGTCGACCTCGATTTCAAGGGGCAGTGGGATAGCCGCCGCCAGCCCGCAGCCATCTCTTCATACGGTATTCTCAACGGCCGCAGCAACTGGGGCGGCAAGCTCGGGTTGACCTTGCCCGAGAGCAAGCCGTTCAGCTTCCAGCTGGCGCTCGACTCCAACCTGCAGGGGATGGGGCTGGATCTGCCGTTGCCACTGGCCAAGAGCAGTGCCAGCCGGCTGCCGCTCAAGGTGATCGCTCGTGGCCGGGATGGCAGCGCCGATATTCGCGCCGTACTGGGGGCTGATGTGGATATGCAGACCCGACTGGTCTACGGCGAAGGGGTGCCTTATCTCAGTCGGGTGCGGGTCGATGTGGGTCAGCCGGGCGCCCGGGTAATGCGCGATGCCCCCATGCTGCTTGCCATCAACCAGCAGGAGGCCGATGTCGGTGGCTGGTTGGCGCGACTCAAGCAGTGGCTGCCGGCGCAGAACCAGACTGGCAATGCGGTGGTTGGCCCGGCCTTCCTGCCGCCGGAGTGGTGGGTGGATGGACAGCTGGCTCGCGCCTATATCGGCAGTGCCACCCTCAAGGCGGCGCGTTTCACCGTGGGGCCGACCAATCAGGCGACCGAGGTGATGATCGACAGTCCCGACGTGATGGGGGTGATCCGCCTGCCCGCAGTGGCCAATCGCCCGGTGGATGCCAAGTTTGCCCGCATCTACTGGTCCGGCAAGAGTTCGGATCTCAGCCCGGACCCCGATGCCAAGCAGGACAACGCCATCATGGCATCCATCCCCTGGTTGAAGGTGAGTTGTGTCGATTGCCGCTTTGGCGAGCTGCCGCTTGGTGAAGTGAAAGGCGAGCTGCTGCCGGGCGCCAACAAGGTGACTCTCAAGGGGCTGGATATGCGGTTGGCAGGCAGTCAGCTTGCCGGCAGCGTCGACTGGCTGGCCGATGGCAACCGGATGGAGACGCGGGCCCGTGGCAAGCTGACCAGCAACAACAGCGAGCTGCTGCTCAAGCGGCTCGGCTACACCTCGCCCATCGGTGATGCCCCCGGCTCCCTCGCCTTTGATCTCAACTGGCAGGATGTGCCCTATCGCCCGAGTCTGTCGACTCTGGGGGGGAGTGCCAACTATCAGCTGGAGGGGGGCACCCTGCGGGAGGTCAACGACAAGGGCGCACGGCTGCTCTCCCTGCTCAGTCTCGACTCCCTGCTGCGCAAGCTGCGCCTCGATTTTCGCGATGTGTTCGACAAGGGTTTCTACTTCGAATCCATGTCTGCTTCTGCCACCATCAAGCAGGGGCAGGTCAGCAACAGTGATTTCTATATGAAGGGGGCTGCAGGCAATCTGCGCGGCGAGGGGATCGCCGATTTGGTGCGCTGGCGGCTCGACTACGAGCTGAGCTTTTCCCCGAACCTGGGTGGCACCCTGCCGGTGGTGGCGGCCTTTTCCATCACGCCGATCACGGGTCTCTATGTGCTGGCCCTCTCCAAACTGCTGGAGCCGGTGGTGGATGTGGTGACCCGCATCGACTTTCGTATCTCGGGCCCGCTCGACGCACCCAAGCTGATTGAGGCGGGGCGCGATCGCGCACGCATCAAGCTCAACCAGCAGCAGAAAGAGGCGGTCGACGCCGTTGCCCCCGGCCTGCCGACTCAAGAGGTGACCCCTTTCCTGCTGAGCCCCAAACACGCGGGGCCCGCTCAGCGCTGAACGAGCGGCACGACACCATCACAAGGAGTGAGCCATGATCCGACATATCCTGCTGATCGCCTTCAAGCCGGGCACCCAGCCTGCCCAGATAGATACGGTCCGTACCGCTTTTCTCGCCATTCCCCATCAGGTTAGCGGCGTGACCGCCGTGGAGTGGGGGGAGAATGACAGCCCGGAGGGGAGGGATGGTGGCTTTACCCACAGCGTGCTGATGACCTTCGCCGACGAAGCGGCCCGCCAGCGCTATCTGCCCCATCCTGATCACGATGCCCTCAAGGCCATCTTTCGCCCAGTGCTGGAGCGAATCATTGTACTGGATTACACCCTGCAGGCAGGGGATGCTGTCACCGTCTGATGGCCCAAGCGACAAGGAGAACGTCATGTGGTTAGCCGCAATACAGCTGGTATCTGGCCGTCACTGGCAGGATAACCGGGAGCAGATCGCCGCCGAGCTGGCGGCCTTGCCCAAAGAGCGGCCGCTGCTGGTGCTGCTGCCGGAGAACTTTGCCCTGTTTGGCGAACGACAGGGCTATCTGGATGGTGCCGAGGCAATAGGTGAGGGCCCGATCCAGCAGCAACTGGCTGAATGGGCCCGCGATTACGGTATCTGGCTGGTGGCCGGGGCTATGCCGACCACCATCGCAGGTTCCGACCATATCCACACCAGCTCGCTGGTGTTTGACCCCAGCGGTGTGCTCAGGGGCCACTACCACAAGATCCACCTGTTCGACGTGGATGTGGCGGATAATCACGGCCGCTATCGGGAGTCGGAGACCTTCAGCTCCGGCGAGGAGCCTGTGCTGGTGGACTCCCCCTTTGGTCCCCTCGGCCTCTCGATCTGTTATGATCTGCGCTTTCCCGAGCTCTACCGCCAGTTGGCCCGAGCTGGTGCGCGCGTGCTGCTGGTGCCTGCTGCCTTTACCGCCGTGACCGGCGAGGCGCACTGGGAGCCGCTGCTGCGGGCCCGCGCCATCGAAAACCAGTGCTACGTAGTCGCTGCCAATCAGGGCGGTACTCATGAGACAGGGCGCCAGACCTGGGGCCACAGCATGGTGATCGACCCCTGGGGTCGGGTGCTGGCGAGCAAAGAGTTCGAGGGCGGCACAGTGCTGGCGAAGATGGAGCCCGGGCTTATCGACGAATTGAAACGCACCATGCCAGTGCTGAGGCATGCCCGGTTGCTGTGATCCCGGGGTGTTGATCGACGTAGGGTGCAATAAGCGAAGCGCATTGCACCTGTGCCGATCTTGGGGTTGGCGGCGCCATTCACGGCGCCCATTGCACCCTGCGAATACGAACTGCACACCGGGCCACACCGGATGAATTAACCGTTACGACATCTCACGTCGAGATTGGAGAAGAAGATTGAGTCTATTGAGCCAGGTTAGTGCCTCCCTGTTGGCCCCGAACGACCTCGATGAAGGGCGCCTGCAGCAGCTGCTCGGCAGCCTGATGAGCCATCAGGTCGAGTTCGGCGATCTCTATTTCCAGCGCAGCTGGCACGAGTCCTGGATGCTGGAAGATGGCATCGTCAAGGATGGCAGCTACAACATCGATCAGGGTGTCGGGGTGCGCGCCGTCAGCGGCGAGAAGACCGGCTTCGCCTACTCGGACGAGCTGAGCCTGCTGGCCCTGCAACAGTCGGTGACTGCCGCTCGCGGCATCGCGGCTGCCGGTGCGCACGGCAAGGTGAAGGCGTGGGCCCGCACCGAAGCGAACCTGCTCTATCCGGCCATGGATCCGCTGCAGACCCTCGACAAGCATCAGAAGATCGCCCTGCTGGAGCAGATGGACAAGTTCGCCAGAAGTCTGGATCCCGCCATCAATCAGGTGATGGCCTCCATCAGCGGCGTCTACGAAGAGGTGCTGGTGGCCGCCACCGACGGCACCCTGGCCGCGGATGTGCGTCCGCTGGTGCGTCTGTCGGTGACTGTGATCGCCGAGAAGGGCGATCGCCGCGAGCGTGGCAGTGCCGGTGGCGGCGGGCGCTTTGGTTACGACTGGTTCCTCGAACTGGACGGGCTGGAGAGCCGCGCCTTTGGCTATGTGCGTGAAGCGGTGCGTCAGGCGCTGGTCAATCTGGAAGCCATCGACGCGCCAGCCGGTACCATGCCGGTGGTGCTGGGCTCCGGCTGGCCCGGCGTGCTGCTGCACGAGGCGGTGGGCCACGGTCTGGAGGGGGATTTCAACCGCAAGGGATCTTCCGCATTTGCTGGCCGCATCGGCGAGCAGGTGGCCTCCAAGCACTGCACCATCGTCGATGATGGCACCCTGCCGGGTCGGCGCGGCTCCGTCTCCATTGATGACGAGGGGACGCCGGGCGGCTACAACGTGTTGATCGAGAACGGTATCCTCAAGGGTTATCTGCAAGACAAGCAGAACGCTCGCCTGATGGGGGTGCCACTCACCGGCAACGGGCGCCGCGAATCCTACGCTGCCATGCCGATGCCGCGCATGACCAACACTTACATGCTGGCGAGTCAGTACGATCCGGCCGAGATCATCGCCTCGGTGAAGAAGGGCATTTATGCCCCCAACTTCGGCGGCGGTCAGGTGGATATCACCTCCGGCAAGTTTGTCTTCTCCGCCTCCGAGGCTTACCTCATCGAGGATGGCAAGATCACCGCTCCCATCAAGGGGGCGACCCTGATCGGTAACGGCCCCGAAGCGATGAGCCAGGTCTCCATGGTAGGCAGCGATCTTGCGCTGGATCGCGGTGTCGGCATCTGCGGCAAGGAGGGGCAGAGCGTGCCGGTCGGTGTCGGACAGCCCACCCTCAAACTGGATCAGCTCACCGTGGGTGGTACCCAGTAAGCCTCGACGCAGAACAAGAACAGAGAGAAACCATGCTTACCCTGTCGAAAATATCCAATATCAGGAGCCAGCTCTCCCCCAGCGAGCTCAAGATTGCCGATTACATCCTCTCCTGTCCGGAACAGGTGACCCACTTCTCCTCTCAGGAGCTGGCCCAGCAGGCGGAGGTGAGCCAGTCGAGCATAGTGAAGTTCACCCAGAAGATCGGGTTCAAGGGCTTCACCGCCTTCAAGCTGGCGGTCAGTGAGGATCTGGGGCGCAAGCATGCCATCAAGACCGACAATGTCGGTGATCTCTACAATGGCATCGGGCGAGACGATGACCTGGAGACCATGGCCAAGAAGCTGGCGCAGGAGAAGATAAATTCTATCATCGAGACCACTCAGGCTCTCGACAGTGCTCTGCTGAAGCAGGTACTCGACACCATAGATGGCGCTGGGCGGGTACAGCTGGTGGGGATTGGCGGTTCGGCACTGACCGCCAAGGATCTCTGGTACAAGTTGCTCAAGATCGGTGTAACTACCCTGTTTGCCCAGGATAGCCATGTGCAGATCTCCATCGCCCAGACCCTGGGACCGGGTGATGTGCAGCTGGTCATCTCCTACTCTGGCGCCAGCCGTGATGTGCTGGCGGCGGCCGAGCTGGCCAAGCGCAATGGTGCCACCCTGATTGCCGTGACTTCGTTCCGGCAAACCCAGTTGCGCCAGATGGCCGACATGGTGCTGGATACGGTGGCGGAGGAGAACGAACTGCGTATCTCTTCCATCTCCTCCCGTACCGCCCAGAACACCATTACCGACATCCTGTTCCTCGGCCTGGTGCAGCGCAGAGACGAGCGAGCCTGGGCTCTGATCGACGGTACCCGGGATGCCATCGACCGACTCAACAAGGAGTGATGCCTGCTCTCCCGCAGTATCATCCGTACAACAAAAAACCACCTGAACAGGTGGTTTTTTGTTGTCTGCTAGAGGTCAAGGGCCCAGCGGATAAAGGCTTTACGCCGCTTGGCATCGGTCGCCAGATAGAGTTCCCGCAGGGTGGCATCCGCCTGCTCCGGCGTAAGTGCCGAAGCTGTATGAGTGGTAGTTGCGGCTTGTGTTGCGAAAATGGGGGCCGAGCTCACTGTTGGCGTATGGCTGGCCAGCAGGGCCTGGTAATCGGTGCCCAGACCATCATGGCTGCGTGGCAAGGCTTGTAGTGCCATCGGCTGTGAGGTGCCCTTGCCGTCACTCAGCAGCAGGGCCGGGCTGACGGCAAACTGGCGGATAGCCGAGGAGCTGGTCAGCACCGGGGTGGTCAGTTGCAGCGTCCCTTGTGATGGAGCTGTAAGAGTAACCAGCAGAGGAGCCGAGGTCACGCGTCCCTGGCTCTCGTTGGTGGAGCGAGGGTCACTTGGGCTGTCAAAGCGGACCAGCAGTCGGAACTCTCCCGCCGGGAGCTCAATGGTCCGGGTGAAGGCCGAGGGTTTGCCCTGTGGCGAGGCGAGCAGGGTGAGGGTATCGGCCAGCTCCAGTCGGGCTGCCGTGGCCGGTACGCTGAGCAGCAGGGCAAACAGGGGGGATAATAGTAGGGGAGAGAGCAGGGAGGATCGTGCCATCATAAGACTCCATGAAGGAGCCGGCCCGCAGGCCGGCAACCAGATCAGAATTCGTAGCGCAGGCCGAGATGATAGAAGCTCTCGCTGTTGCTGCTGCCACCAAAGCTGGTGATGGTGCTACCAGTCAGACCATCTTCACCATTGCGGATCACATAGGCGCTGTAGAGGGAAGATCGCGGGGTGAGCTTGTATTGCAGCTCCAGCGTAGTATCGCGCAGTGCCATCTGGTCGCCACCCTCGTTGACGAGGTGACGGTAGCCTGCGCGGGCCGCCCACTTCTGGTTGATGTCATACACAGCGGTCAGTTCCCACACCTTGTCTTCACTGTCGGCACGGCCATCGCGATAGGTCACCTGATCCTTGCTATAGAGGGCACCCAACATCAGAGGGCCGAGATAGTAGCGGGTACCGATCCCGGCGAAGCGATACTCATCGGCATTGGGATCGACCTTGCTGCCACTGCTCTGGGCGGCTTTGGTCTGCTGATATGCCACGACCGGAGCCAGTTTACCGGCATTGCCCAGATCGAAGGTGTAGCGCAGGGCGCCGTTGTAGCCGTAATCAAGATCCGAGGTGCCGTTACCAAGGATGTAGGCGAGCGAGAGATCCAGATTGCCGAGGGTGTTCTGGTACTGCAGGGTGCCATCCTGACGGAACACCTGCACGGCGGTGGAGTCCACCTTGCTGGCCTGACGAGCCATGGAGACATCAGAGGCGGCAAACACATCACCGATATCGGTGAACATGATGAGGCCGGAAGAGACGCGCCCACCGGTCACTTTGCCCCACTGGCCAGCGTCGATCCCGGCCCAGACGTAACGGGCAGTGAGGTCGCTGCTGTTCTTCTGCACGTTGTTGGCGTATTCGGCTGCATTGACCTGATATTGCGCCATGCCGATCACTGCGACATCATCATTGACGGTCTGACGGGCGGTAAAGCCGATACGGCCATCGAAGTCACCCTGATCATTGCCGCTCTTCTTGTCGGAAATATTGAAGCCAAGACGGCCGTAGAGGTCGACGTTGGAGCCATCGTCAGCCTGATAGATGACGGCCGCATGAGCGGAACCTGTGCCGAGCAGCGCGGGAAGAATCAGAGCAAGCATGGATTTTTTCATTTTTTATCGTTCCTGTACGGGCTCTGTGCCAGAGCCGGGATGAGTTTGGCCATGACCCCGATTGCTCGGGGCCAGACCTTGGCTAGAAATCCGTAGGAGGGATTAACTCAGATCGACGTTCTTGCAGCCGAACATCAGGGTGAAGAGGTAGCCGCCGAGGTAGGCGACGGCGAGGCCGACCGCATAGACCATCATGCCGGGGAAGATCCCCTGGGCGGAGGTCATCAGCGGCAGGGCGACGATACCGGATGGGCCAAAGACGGTGTTGAGGCCGACCGGCAGACCCATCCAGGAGATCAGGCCAACCACGAATCCCCCCAGCGAACCACCGCAACAGGCGGTGATGAATGGTTTGACCCGCGGCAGGGTGACGCCGTAGATGAGCGGCTCACCGACCCCCAGAATGCCTGGAATGATGGTGCCCTTCACCTGAGTGCGCAGTAGGGAATCCTTGCCTGCCCGGCTGTAGAGCGCCAGCGCAGCGCCTACCTGTCCGGCACCGGCCAGCGCCAGGATAGGAAACAGGGAGTTGAAGCCCTGGGCATCCATCAGCGCAAAGTAGACGGGAACGAACCCCTGGTGGATGCCAAACATCACCGAGATGAGGAACAGGCCAGCCAGAATAGCGGTACCGAACGGGTTGCCATTGAGGTTGATGAAGAGCCAGGACATGCCGTTATAGAGCTGCACGCCGAGGGGCATGATCAGGATAAAGGTGACGGCTCCCATGATCAGCAGGGTGATGCAGGAAGTGAGGATCATATCCAGACTGTCCGGCATGTAGCGGCGAACCTGGCGCTCAACCGAAGCGCCTATGATGCAGGCGATCAGCACGCCGATGATGTTGCCGCGGGGATCGATCTGATGGCCGAAGAAGTCGGTGATACCGGAGTAGATGCCGCTGCTGGCCTGAGGGTCATAACCCATGACAAACAGAGAGGCGATGATGGCACCGTTGACGCCGGAGCCACCAAACGCCTTCTGGGCGTTGTAGCCGATCAGGATGCTGAGGAAGCTGAACAATCCCTTGCTGAAGAGCTTCATGTAGCCGACGAATTCGGCCAGCATGCCCCCTGTCTGCTGTCCTTCCAGCAACAGGGTCTGTTCGATAAGGGTGGCACAGCCGAGCAGCAGACCCGCAGCGATAAAACCGGGGATCAGCGGAGTGAAAATGGTGGCAAACTTGGCCAGGAAGCGGTGTGCCGCACTGCTCTGTTTCTGCTTCAGCGCCTGTTTGTTGGCGGCGGCGATGTCGCCAAGATCCGATGATTGCGGGCGGGGGGCGGTCAGTGTTCCCGCGTCTGCATTCAGCATGCCATTCATCATCTCGCAGGCAGTCTGGGCCTTGCCGGGGCCAAGCACTATCTGGAACTGATTGTCGCTTTCAATCACCCCCATCACCCCGGCAATCCGTTTGATAGTATCGCGGTCGGCATGCAGGCTGTCCGCCAGGCTCAGCCGCAAGCGGGTCATGCAGTGGCCACAGTTGGTGATGTTATCCCGGCCGCCGATGGCCTGGATGATCTGGCCAATCATGGTGTCAGTTATTTTTGCCATAAAGAACCCAGTCAGTCTGATGTGAGGGGGCGGATGCCCCGCTTATGTTGTTATCCTGTCGCCATTGCTGGCGCGGCCAATGTGCGGTCGGCCGATTAATCTGTGCATTTGCTGATAAAGCCGCCGCTGCTTTTCAGCCGCTCTCGTGCTTCGCTGGCGGAGATATTGGCCAGGATCATTACGATGGCGGTCTTGCAATGGTTATCTGCGGCGGCAAGAGCCTGCTCGGCCGTGCCACGGTCACATTCGGTTGCTTCCATGACGATGCGCTTCTGGCGCTCCACCAGTTTGGCGTTGGTCGCCTCCACATCCACCATCAGATTGCCGTAGACCTTGCCGGTGCGGATCATGGCGCCGGTCGAGAGCATATTGAGGATCAGCTTCTGGGCGGTACCCGCTTTCATGCGGGAGGAGCCGGTCACAATCTCGGGGCCGACCACGGCGACCATGCTGATGTCGGCCGCTTTCGCGAGCGGACTGCCCGGGTTGCAGCTGATGCTGCACACTGTGGCACCCAGGCTCCTGGCATATTGCATGGCGCCCAGCACATAGGGGGTTCGACCGCTGGCTGCGATACCCACCAGCACGTCATTGGCACTGAAGTGGATGCTTTTAAGATCGTTGGCACCGAGTTCTGCATCGTCTTCGGCATTCTCCACTGCCTGCAAGATGGCCTTGTGCCCCCCCGCAATCAGACCGATGACCAGTTCTGCAGAGACCCCGTAGGTGGGGGGACATTCGCTGGCGTCCAGAATGCCGAGACGTCCGGAGGTGCCTGCCCCGATGTAAATCAGGCGGCCACCTTTGCCAAATGCAGCAGCGATCGCATCTACAGCCTTGGCGATCTCGGGTAGCAGTTGGCTTACAGCGACTGCAACGTGTTGATCTTCTTGATTGATGATCCGCAGCATATCCAGTGTCGGGAGCTGATCGATCTCGATGCTGGCTGGATTGCGGGTTTCAGTAATCATGCTTGATAGGTCAATGGTCATCGTTTCCTCTACTTCAGGTCGTCGCCATTCCCGGCGTAAATCATCTTTTTTGATGTTGGCCATCATGATCGATTTTTGATTTTGATTGTGAGATCAATATCGCATAATTAATTATTCCATTTGTTGTTGTTTTTATCGTGGTAAAATTCCTGCAGAGAAGCATGGAGAGAGGAGGGGGGTGACAGCGGCATTGGCTATCTTGCCTGATAGGCAGACAACAAAAAGCCCCGGTCGTTGGACCGGGGCTGGCGGGTTATTCGGTATCAGTTGACGGATATGGCGCGGGCGTCGATGAAATAGCGAGCGTTACCCTGTTTGTCGATCTGGATTTTGGCAACCAGCTGCTCTTGATCTTTATATTCCCAGCGTTGCTCGATCTTGGCGAGGGATGGGCTCGCAATCCCAACCACGTTCAGGTACTCGTGAAACAGGCTATGGCTCCCTATTTCGGTCAGCATCTTGTCCATCTGCATACTCTCCTGAAGTTGAGTGGGTATTCATCAACAAACCTATCAGCGTCCATCTGAATACAGTCTGTATGAAAAACAAACTAACTCATTTGTGTGTCAATAACATGATCAGGAACAAGATCAGTGCAGATCGTCAGGGACTTTTTGATACCGTTTTCAATCAGAGCCGGTGGGCTTTTGCGGCAACTGATCAAACGTGCCGGAAGCCTTTGGGAGCGCCGGCGCGGTTTGCACAGCCTGGCCGCCGTGGAAGACCGGATCCTGTGCCACTTCCTTGATGCCGTTGATGCAAAACTGCATACCCATGCAGACCAGCAGGAAGCCCATGATGCGGGTCATGGCATCGATGCCGGTGGCGCCCAGGATCTTGCAGACCGGATCCGCCAGCTTCAATACCCCCCAGCTGATCAGGCTCATCAGGGCAAACGCCGTTACTACACCGGCGTAGATGGTGAGGCGGTTGTACTCGTCAGGCAGCTCGGCAATCTGGGCTGCCCCGCTTATTACCAGTGCCATGGTACCTGGCCCGCACATGCTGGGCATGGTGAGCGGTACGAAGGCAATGCTCTGGTTGATATCGACCCCGCTCTGCTGGCTGGGGGCGGGGAACAGCATGCGAAAGCCGATAAAGCCGATGATGAGACCACCGGCCAGGCGCAAGCCCGGAATGGAGATCCCGAACAGATCCAGGATCGAGGATCCGATAAAGAAGGTGATGCAGAGGGTGCAGAACAGATAGATGGCGGCCAGATTGACCTGACGGCGCACGTGTTCGCGCGACATCCCCTTGCTCAGCCCCAGCAGCAGGGTGGCCGTGGTGGGTGGGTTGACCATGGGCAGCAGCGCCAGCAAAGTGAGTAATACGACCTGAAAGAACATCTTGAGCCTCGGATAAAGAGTTGGAAGCCATGGGGCGATGCGGGTGGCAGGCCCCAGAGGGAGGCTATCTTATGCTGGCGAAACTGAACATAAGCAGTACAAAAAAGCCCCGGCAGATACCGGGGCTTGTTGTTCGGGTCAGGCCGCTTGCGGCGCTTGCTGCTGCCGGATGGCCCGTTGCTGGAACCAGAGCCAGAGACCGATAGCGAAACCCAGCACCGACAGGCTCACCACATAGTGGGAGGGGGCCAGCATGTCGCTCTTCATCCAGAGGGTCACCGCCATCGGGGTGAGGCCGCCGAAGATGGCGTAGGCCACGTTGTAGGAGAATGACAGACCGGAGAAGCGCACCACCGGCGGGAAGGCGTTGACCATCACATAAGGCACGGCACCGACAATCCCGACCGCAAAGCCCGCCAGCATGTAGAGCGGCACCAGCTGGCTCGTACCGGCCGCCAGACCGTGATAGAAGGCATAGCTGGAGCCCGCCAGCAGCAGGGAGCCGAACATGAAGGTGAGACCGCTGCCCAGCAGGTCGATCAGTCTACCATAAACGATGCAGCCGAGGGTCAGGGCCACGATGGCCAGCGAGTTGGCGGTCAGGGCGTCAGCCGGGCTGATGCCATAGACCTTCTGCAGATAGGTGGGGGTCATCAGGATCACCACCACGATACCGGCGGAGAGCAGCCAGGTGAGCAGCATGGAGACCACCACGCTGCTCTTGTGGTTGCGCAGCACCGACTTGAGGGGCAGTTCGTCAGCCAGGGTCTTGTTGGCTTTCATCTCGGCGAAGACCGGGGTCTCATGCAACCAGCGCCGCAGGTACATGGCGACGATGCCGAAGATACCGCCCAGCAGGAAGGGCACTCGCCAGCCCCACTCGCTCACTTCGGCTGGTGTCAGGCTCTTGTTGACCGCAGTGGCGATGAGGGAGCCAAGCAGGATGCCGGCCGTCAATCCCGCCGTGAGCGTGCCGCAGGCGACCCCGACTCGACGGGCAGGAACGTGCTCGGCGACAAACACCCAGGCGCCCGGCACTTCACCGCCGATGGCGGCGCCTTGCAGGATCCGCAGGCCCAGCAGGGCGATGGGGGCGCCGATGCCGAGCACCGCATAGGTGGGCAGCAGACCGATCAACAGGGTTGGCAGCGCCATCATGATGATGCTGAGGGTGAACATCCGCTTGCGACCGATGAGATCGCCAAAGTGGGCCATGATGATGCCGCCGAGCGGGCGGGCCAGATAACCGGCTGCGAAGATGCCGAAGGTCTGGAACTGGCGCAGCCACTCGGGAATGTCGGCCGGGAAGAACAGCTCGCCTATGACCACGGCGAAAAAGACGAAGATGATGAAGTCGTAAAACTCCAGCGCGCCGCCGAGGGCAGCCAGACTCAGGGTTTTGTAATCCTGTCGATTGAGGGGGCGGGCGTGATCATGTTGTTGTGTGGTCGTGGTCATATCCGTATGTTTCCCATCGGTTTTTTTAGTTATTGTCACCCCGTGCAAGGGGCATATACAGGTGATCGAGAGTATGCTGCCTGCCTCTTGTGTGTAAATCGCGCAATTCGCAACACTGTCTTGCATCTTTTTGGGGCAATCCGAATGCCCCGCTGGCGGAGGAATGATGGAAAAGAAACGGGTACTGCTCTCCTGGAGCAGCGGCAAGGATTGCGCATGGGCACTGCATCAGTTGCGGCAAGATCCCGCCATCGAGGTGGTGGGGCTGTTTACCACCCTCAATCAGGCATTCGAGCGGGTGGCGATGCACGGGGTGCGCAAGCAGCTGTTGACCGAGCAGGCCGCCTGCGTCGGGCTGCCCCTCACCACCATCGATCTGCCCTGGCCCTGCAGCAACGAGGATTACGCCCGCATCATGACCGGCTTTATCGCTGATGTGGTGGCACAGGGGATCCGCCATATGGCCTTTGGCGACTTGTTCCTCGAGGATGTGCGCGCCTACCGGGAGAAACAGTTGGCCGGTACCGGCATCGAGCCGCTCTTCCCGCTCTGGGGCAGCAACACCAGGGAGCTGGCGCAGCAGATGATGACGGTGGGGTTGAAGGCGAAGATCAGCACCCTGGATCCGAAAAAGCTGGATGGTGCGCTGGGGGGCCATGAGTTTGACGAGGCACTGCTGGCGGCGTTGCCGGAGGGCGTTGACCCATGTGGCGAGAACGGCGAGTTTCACACCCTGGCCTATGATGGCCCCATGTTCTCCCGTCCGCTCGGCATTCGGGTCGGCGAGACAGTGCTGCGCGATGGCTTTGTCTTTACCGATCTGCTGCCAATCAAGGATTAATTGTCGGGCGTCAAATGCTCCCTTTTGCAGGAGCATTCACAGATTTGAGAGGTAGGATGGGGGCACTATTGGCCCCCTCTTTTGATTGAAGATGACAACCTGCCTTATGAAACACGTCTCTCGTCCGGCGCTGCTTGCCTCCTTGCTGGCGGCAGCCCTCTCTCTGCCTGCCGTGGCGGGTCAAGCCGCTATCGTTCAGCCAATCCCTGCCGGTGTCACCACCGTTACGTTGGCCCAGCAGGCGCCGATCCACTGGGTGTCAGTGGAGCAGATTGCCAAGAGTCTGGATGGCCTGCCCCCGATGGCGGTCGGGTTTGATATCGACGATACCCTGCTCTTCTCCAGCCCGGGCTTCTATCGCGGCAAACAGGAGTTCTCGCCCAACGACGAGAGCTATCTGAAGAACCCCGCCTTCTGGGAGAAGATGAATAACGGCTGGGATGCGTTCAGCATGCCGAAAGAGGTGGGCAAGGCGCTCATCGCCATGCATCTCAAGCGCGGTGACCACATCTATTTCGTCACCGGCCGCTCGGCCACCAAGACCGAAACCGTGAGCCAGACCTTGCAGCAGACCATGAATATTCCGGCCGACCAGCTCAATCCAGTGATCTTCGCCGGTGATCAGCCAGGCCAGAACACCAAAGTGCAATGGCTCAAGGATAAGCAGATGAAGCTCTTCTACGGCGACGCCGACGGGGATATCAAGGCGGCGCAGGAGGTCGGCATTCGCGGCATTCGTCTGCTGCGGGCCGCCAACTCCAGCTATCGGCCACTGCCGTTGGCAGGGGCGCTGGGGGAAGAGGTGATCATCAACTCCCAGTTCTGATCCAGAGCGGATCCATGCAACAAGGGCGGGGCCATTGGCACCCGCCCTTTTTGCATCCGTTATCCAGTTCGGGTCAGTCGTCTGCCCACGGCATCTCGGGCAGGCTGTCGAGGAACTCGCCGTAACGGGTCAGATTGAAGGGGCCCTGATCGGCCTCCATTGCCATCAGCTCGGCACCGAGGGCGCAGGCGATATATTGCAGCGCCTCTTCCCTCGGGGTGCCCTTCATTACCAGCCGCATCAGGGTCGCCTTCACATGGGGCGGGTGACCGTCGTTGAGCTGGTTCTCCACCATCTCCAGCAGCGCGTCTTCGTCAAAAAATTCCTGAGTGTCGTTCATGGGATATCCGCAACAGTGAATGTGGCGGCCAGTATAGCCTGAATGGGGCTAACACCTTGAACAGCCTGCGAATAAACAATCCGATGGGGAGGCCATTTGTTACCCATAATTAGGAGGAGTTTGCCAAGGCAAACAGGTTGGAACACAGATAACATGGATGGACACGCCTATGCCCACGATAGATTCCCTGCTGGCCGAGCCCAAGCTACTGCCCCAGATCCCGGAAGTGATGCGCGATTTGATCCAGACCTTCAATGAAAAGGATCCGGATCTGCTCAAGATCAGCAAGTTGATCAACAAGGATCCTGTCATCTCCGCCAAGTTGCTGCGGCTGGCCAACTCGGCCAAGTTCGGCAGCAGTCGCCAGATCGGCACCGTCAATGAAGCCGCAGTGCGGCTGGGGTTGGCGATGGTGCGCAACATGGTGCTGGCCTGCGGGCTCACCGAATCGGTCACTGCGGTGCCCGGCATTGACCTCAAACATTTCTGGGGCTGCGTCTTCAACGTGGCGGAGCTGGCCCGTCGTCTGGCGGTGAAGAAGGGGATGAAGGGGGATGAGGTCTTTACCTGCGCCCTGCTCTACGATCTTGGCCGACTGGTGATGCATGTGGGCCTGCCGGAAAACACCGTCCATCACATCCACGATCTGGAGTTGCACAAGGGACGGGCCAAGGCGGAAGAGCTGGTGGTCGGCTTCAACTATGCCCAGGTCGGGGCGGCCATGGCACGCTACTGGAAGTTCCCCGAGACCATCAGCAATGCGGTGGAGTATCACTACAACCCCATGCTGGCCAAGGAGTTCTCCGCCGAGGCAGGGTTGATCCATCTGGCGATCGTGCTGGCTGCGCAATCTGATGTGGGGGAAGAGGCGCCGCCCGAGTGGCCCCACAAGGTGGCAGACGCGTTGGGGCTGAGCTGGGCCGATTGCGCCGCCCAGTTCACTGCACTGCGCGAGCAGGGTAATGGCTATGCCGGATTGCTGGCTGCCTGAGCCCGTTTATCCCATCTCATCAGGGGCCAACATGGCCCCTTTTTCATGGCTATGTCCCAATTACGTGTTGCATGGGGTGCCCCAGTGCCTCATGCAAACACGCTTTGATATTCACTCCCCTCCCGTAACGCTCCAGCATCCTGCGCCAACCCAGGTAGTTCTTCAGGTAGTGCGTCGCCACGCCATGGAAACGTACCATCCACTCTTTCAACCGATGGTGATACCCGTTCACGTGCTGAATGTGATACGCGCCGGCTACTCGCTCACCCTGACGATTGCGTACCACTTGATGCGT
The DNA here is from genome assembly GCF_019047045.1 of Aeromonas sp. FDAARGOS 1419. NCBI lineage: Bacteria > Pseudomonadati > Pseudomonadota > Gammaproteobacteria > Aeromonadales > Aeromonadaceae > Aeromonas > Aeromonas sp. FDAARGOS 1419. The sequence continues at coordinate 3,050,827 of NZ_CP077209.1, read as the reverse complement.
CACACCCTGTACTTTGCTGAAGCTGGCATACACACCCGCACCATCGCTACACAGCACGGCATCCGGCGAGACAAGGGGCTTCAACACCGCGATGACCGTCTCGGCATTCATCTCTTCCAACTGAAAATCTGCATGGTGACCTGCACGGTCCAGCACCACCATCACCGGTATATAATCCCGTCCGGTTCCCCGGGTTCGTCCCTTGCCACCACGATGCCGCGGCGGACGCGGCAATCCCCGCTGCCCCTTGAATGACTCGAGGAAGAAGGTCTCATCCACCTCAACGATGCCTTCTTCACGAGTGGCTTGATGAGTGGCCATCGCGCGCAAGAAACGGTGCCGCCAGAGGAACGCGGTGTTTTTGCTGACCCCGCAACGCATCGCTGCCTGGCGGACGGTCAGCCCTTCGATGAGGGCTTGCGCGTAGTCTTCCCAGCACTGGGCTTTACGCAACCGGGCCAGAGGCGTCCTGGTTAGCACCGAGCTGGTGCGCAGACACAGTTTGCAGCGGTAGCGACGTAGTCCACGACTCCAGCCCCAAGGTGCCAGCTGGGCGGCATCGGCGTGACAATGAGGACAACTGCGGCATGCCGGTAACTGGGTATTGAGCGAGGTAATGGCATGGGGTGCGGTGAGCTCCTGTTGAGCAACACGGCGCTGGCGCAGGGTTAACTGGGGAAAGAGGGATAACAGGTGTTGAAAGGCTGGGGTATCCATGATGGTAGCCCTCAAGGTGATGGCCTGTTTCAAGATTAGCCTTTCAACACGTAATTGGGACAGAGCCTTTTTCATGGCCGATGGTGCCACAGGCTTGCCAGCCCTGGAGTGACGGGGCACTCTTTGCCCTTCACTTTCCGTTTGAGAGCCCTTGCCATGATTGCCTCCTCCCGACTGATCCTGCGCGAAATGATCGCCACCGATGCCCCCTTCATCCTTGAGCTGCTCAATGACGGCGACTTTTATCGCTACATCGGCGATCGGGGCATTCGCACCCTGGAGCAGGCGCAGGAGTATATCCAGCAGGGGCCGGCGGTCAGCTATGCCCGCTATGGTCACGGACTCTATCTGGTGGAGCGCAAGGAGGACGGTGCCAGCCTCGGTATCTGCGGCCTGATCAAGCGCGACACACTGGAGCAGGTCGATATCGGTTATGCCTTCCTGCCGCAATATCGCGGTCAGGGCTACGCCATTGAAGCGGCGCAGGCCGCTCTTGCCGATGGCAAAAGCCGATTGGGGATCGGGCAGGTAGTTGCCATCGTCACCCCGGGCAACGAGCGATCCATCGGCCTGCTGGCCAAGCTGGGGCTGGTGCGCAGTCGACTGGTCAAATTGAGCGAAGATGCTGACGAATGCCTGCTGCTGGAGCAGTGATCAAGGTCAGAGAGCTGAAAAGCAAATGGCGAGGTAGCTGTCAGGCTGAGTGACAAGCAAGAGGCTGGATCTGGCTAAAGGCGTGAGAGAAGCAAAGAGGCCGCCGTGAGTTGCGGCCTGTCTGCATCGGGCGCTGCCGGAGGGCAGGCAGGATCAGTTGAGGTCTTCGATGGAGAACTCGCCAGCGATACCATCACAGGAGATGGCGAAACCGCCGCTGAAGCGGGTGCTGAACTGGATCAGAAACGCATCATTGTCGTGCTCTTGCACAGGCAGGTTGATGGGCTTGCTGCGACGCAGGGGCTTGTGTGTTTGTACTGCTTTCATCATGGTATTTCTCTATATAAATTAGGTGTTTGCTCCTTGTATTGGCAAATGTCAGGTCAATGGGCGCGGTCGATTGGGTGAACGACAAGCGCGCAGGAATACCCAGCCCGGTTAAGGGGCGTCTGCACTTTCAAGGAATATGCTGATGCATAAATCAAATTGGGTGGGCAGATCGGGTCTGCACCGTGAGAGCCGGGCAACGCAGGCAGACAGCCTGACGGTTCTCAAGGCGAGTAAATCAGAAGAAGGTTATGCGGGTACTGGCAGGATTCATCGTGAGGTGAAGCATTGCAGGGTAAACATAAACAGGGCTGATTAACTAGCCGACGCGCATTCTCTCCTCGAAATGAATAAAAAGCAAACAATAATTTGCCGATGTTGAAGTCAGTACGCTTTTCCTCTGTCTAATCAAGACGCTATCAGCAGCAAATATTCGCAACTATCCGCCATAACAAGAGGGCTCCCGACGGGAGCCCTCTCTCATTCTGCAATCAGCACAGTGGGCCGACTCAGTAGTCGCCACAGGCCTTTTTGGCTGCCGTGATCATCGGGGTGATGGTCATGCCTTGCACCACGATGGAGAACATCACCACCGAGTAGGTCATCACCAGGATGACCTGACGCAGATCGACGCCATGTTCCGGGATCATCATGACGCCGGAGGGGAGTGCCAGTGCCATCGCCATCGCCAGACCACCGCGCAGGCCACCCCAGGTGAGGATCCGCACCGAGAAGGTGTTGTAATTGCGGAATCGGCGGAAAGCCACATAGGGCAGCGACACGCTGATAAAACGGGCGCCCAGGCAGAGCGGCACCGCAATGACCAGCAGGATCCAGTCACGCCAGGCGAGATCCAGCAGTACCAGCGCCAGACCGATCAGCAGGAACAGCAGGGCGTTGAGGAACTGGTCCATCAACTCCCAGAAGTGATCCAGGTGATGGCTGCTCTGCTCGGAGAAGCCGGAGTGACGGGTCCAGTTGCCGATCATGATGCCGGTGACCACCATGGCCAGTGCGCCGGAGACGCCGATCATGTTGGCAAAAGCGAAGCCGGCGGTCGGGATGCAGAGGGTCAGCAGCAGCTCCAATGAACCATCGTCGGTGGCGCTGATCATCACGTGGGCAATGAGGCCCAGCACGGCACCGAACAGGATGCCGCCGAGGGCTTCGTGCAGGAACAGACCGGCCACGCTACCGAAGGTGGGCTCGACCCCGCCAAAGGCGACGGCAAACACGGTAGCGAAGATGACGAGGCCAACGCCGTCGTTGAACAGGGATTCCCCTTCGATCTGGATGGCGATCTGGGGTGGCGCTTTCATCTTCTTGACGATGGCCAGTACGGCAATCGGGTCAGTGGGGGAGATCAGCGCACCGAACAGCATGCAGTAGACCAGCGGCAACTCCCAGCCCAGCAGCTTGGCAATAAACCAGAAGCCGTAGCCGATGAGGAAGGTGGAGAGCAGGGTGGCAATGATGGCCAGAATGGTGATCTCCCACTTCTGGCTACGCAGCGCCTTGAGGTTGATGCCAAGGCCACCGGCGAACAGCAGGAAGCCCAGAATCCCCTTCAGCAGGAAGTTCTGGAAGTCGATGCTCTCCATGGTCTTGACGGCAAGAGGTTCCAGGTTGAACCAGCCCAGTTTGCCAAACAGCACCAGCAGTGCGGAGATCAGCATGGAGCCCGCAGTAATGGCGATGGTGGTCTGGATCTTCACAACATACTGGTTGGCAAAGGCGATAAAAATCGCCAACGCTGCCAGAAAACAGAGTGTGTAGTAGACGCTCATAGTTATTTTTTTCTCGTTGGTAGACAGCAAGCACGTATCCCTATGCAGGACGGGCATAGGTTACTCTCGGGCCCTATGTTACTCATTACCCATAAATGAGTATATGGTGGCGCATTTGGACTGATAGACGGCTAGATTTCCATTTTATTTGTTTGCTGTTAGGATGCTGTTTACGCAGTTGCATGGATGTAAGAGGAACACGCGGTGTCGAACGTAATGTCGAGCAGAGAGCCGAGCAAGCAGTCGGACGTAACAAAGAAGCTGGAAGCCTGCCTCAGGGAGCGGATCCTGATCATCGACGGGGCCATGGGCACCATGATCCAGGGCTACAAGCTGGGGGAAGCGGATTATCGGGGTGAGCGGTTTGCTGACTGGCATACCGACATCAAGGGCAACAACGACCTGCTGGTGCTGACTCGTCCGGCGGTGATCCGCGAGATCCACGAGCAGTATTGCGCTGCCGGGGCCGACATTCTCGAGACCAACACCTTCAACGCCACTCGCATCGCCATGGCCGATTACGAGATGGAAGAGTTCTCGGCCGAGATTAATCGTGAAGCTGCCCGTCTGGCCCGCGCCGTGGCCGACGAGTGGACGGCAAAAGATCCCGCCAAGCCGCGCTTCGTAGCAGGGGTGTTGGGCCCCACCAACCGTACCGCCTCCATCTCGCCTGACGTCAACGATCCCGGCAAGCGCAACGTCACCTATGACCAGCTGGTGGCCGCCTATACCGAATCGACCCACGCCCTGATCGAGGGCGGCGCTGACATCATCCTGATCGAGACCATCTTCGATACCCTCAACGCCAAGGCCGCCGCCTTCGCGGTGGAAGGGGTGTTCGAGGCGCTGGGCTACAGCCTGCCGGTGATGATCTCCGGCACCATTACCGATGCCTCCGGCCGTACCCTCTCCGGCCAGACCACCGAAGCCTTCTACCATTCGCTGCGCCACGTCAAACCGGTCTCGTTCGGTCTCAACTGTGCGCTCGGGCCAGACGAGCTGCGCCAGTATGTGGAGGAGCTGTCTCGCATCAGCGAATCCTGCGTCAGCGCCCACCCCAACGCCGGTCTGCCCAATGCGTTCGGCGAGTACGACCTCGATGCGGGTGAGATGGCAGAGCATATCCGCGAGTGGGCCCAAAGCGGCTTTCTCAACCTGGTCGGCGGTTGCTGCGGCACCACCCCGACCCATATTCGCGCCATGGCCGATGCCGTGGCGGGCATCAAGCCGCGTGTGCTGCCCGAGCTGCCGGTGGCCTGCCGCCTGTCGGGCCTCGAGCCCCTTATCATCACCCCTGAGTCCATGTTCGTGAACGTAGGGGAGCGCACCAACGTTACCGGTTCGGCCAAGTTCAAGCGGCTGATCAAGGAGGGGCTTTACGACGAGGCGCTCGATGTTGCCAAGCAGCAGGTAGAGAACGGCGCCCAGATCATCGACATCAACATGGATGAGGGGATGCTGGACGCCGAAGCGGCTATGGTGCGCTTCCTGAATCTTATCGCCGGTGAGCCTGATATCGCCCGGGTGCCGGTGATGATCGACTCCTCCAAGTGGGAGGTGCTGGAAGCGGGCCTCAAGTGCGTGCAGGGCAAGCCGGTGGTCAACTCCATCTCCATGAAAGAGGGGGAGGAGAAGTTCATTCAGCAGGCGAAACTGCTGCGCCGCTACGGCGCCGCCGTCATCGTGATGGCGTTCGATGAAGCGGGTCAGGCCGATACCCGCGCCCGTAAGTTCGAGATCTGCCAGCGTGCCTACCGGATCCTGGTGGATCAGGTCGGTTTCCCGCCGGAAGACATCATCTTCGACCCCAATATCTTCGCGGTGGCGACCGGCATCGATGAGCACAACAACTACGCGGTGGACTTCATCGAGGCGGTGAAGGACATCAAAACGCACCTGCCCCACGCCATGATCTCCGGCGGCGTCTCCAACGTCTCGTTTTCGTTTCGCGGCAACGAGCCGGTGCGGGAAGCGATTCACGCCGTCTTCCTCTACCACGCCATCAAGAACGGCATGGACATGGGGATCGTCAATGCCGGTCAGCTCGCCATCTATGAAGACATTCCGGCGGAGCTGAAAGAGAAGGTCGAGGCGGTGGTGCTCAACCTCAATGACAACGCCACCGAGGAGTTGCTGGCCATCGCCGAGAAGTATCGCGGTGCCGGTGCTCAGGCTGAGGATCCGCGGGATCAGGAGTGGCGCAGCTGGCCGGTGGGCAAGCGGCTGGAGCACGCGCTGGTCAAGGGGATCACCGACTTTATCGAAGAGGATACCGAAGAGGCACGCGCTGGCGCCGAGAAGCCGCTGCACGTCATCGAAGGGCCGTTGATGGATGGCATGAACGTGGTCGGCGACCTGTTCGGCGCGGGCAAGATGTTCCTGCCGCAGGTGGTGAAATCGGCGCGGGTGATGAAGCGGGCGGTGGCCTATCTGCAGCCCTATATCGAGGCGGAAAAGTCGGGTGGCTCCAGCAATGGCAAAATCGTGCTGGCCACCGTGAAAGGGGATGTGCACGACATCGGCAAGAACATCGTCGGGGTGGTGCTGCAGTGCAACAACTTCGAGATTGTCGACCTCGGGGTCATGGTCTCCTGCGAGACCATTCTCAAGACTGCGCGTGAGGTCGGCGCCGATATCATCGGGTTGTCGGGTCTCATCACTCCGTCGCTGGACGAGATGGTGCACGTGGCCAAGGAGATGGAGCGTCAGGGCTTCAAGCTGCCGCTCTTGATCGGCGGTGCCACCACCTCCAAGGCGCACACTGCGGTGAAGATCGAGCAGAACTACTCGGAGCCGGTGGTCTATGTCTCCAACGCGTCTCGTGCGGTGGGGGTGGCCCAGAGCCTGCTCAGCCCGGATCTCAAGGAGGCGTTTGTCGCCCGCATCGACAAGGAGTACGAGATCGCCCGGGATCAGCATGCCCGCAAGCAGCCGCGCTCCCGCCCGGTCAGTCTGGCTCATGCCCGCGCCAACCGGCACCAGCTGGACTGGGTTGGCTACCAGCCGCCGAAGCCCCGCGAGCTCGGGGTGCAGAAGTTCGAAGATGTACCCATTTCGGTGCTGCGCCCCTACATCGACTGGACGCCGTTCTTCCTCAGCTGGGAGCTGGCGGGCAAGTATCCGCGCATCCTTGAGGACGAGATCATCGGCGAGGAAGCGACCAAGCTGTTTGCCGACGCCAACGCCATGCTGGAGCAGCTGGAAAAGGATCAGAGCGTGCGCTGTGCCGGGGTGATCGGCCTGTTCCCGGCCAACGCGGTAGGGGATAGCATCGAGGTCTACAGCGACGAGTCGCGCACCGAGGTCATCAAGGTGCTGCATCACCTGCGCCAGCAGAGCGAGAAGCAGGGCTTCCCCAACTACTGTCTGGCGGACTATGTGGCGCCGAAAGAGAGCGGCAAGCCCGACTGGATCGGCGCCTTCGCGGTGACCGGCGGTATCGGTGAGGAGGCCATCGCCAAGGCCTACAAGGCGCAGCACGATGACTACAATGCCATCCTCATTCAGGCGGTGTGTGACCGTCTGGCCGAGGCGTTTGCCGAGTACCTGCACGAGCAGGTGCGCAAGGTGCATTGGGGTTATGCCCCGGACGAAGCCCTCAGCAACGAGGAGCTGATCCGCGAGAACTATCAGGGCATCCGCCCGGCCCCCGGTTATCCGGCCTGTCCGGAGCATACCGAGAAGGGAAGCATCTGGGAGCTGCTGGAGGTGGAGCAGGCTATCGGCATGCAGCTTACCGAATCCTACGCCATGTGGCCGGGGGCTGCGGTGTCGGGCTGGTACTTCTCTCATCCCGAGAGCAAATACTTCGCGGTGGCACAGATCCAGCAAGATCAGGCGGAGGATTACGCCGTTCGCAAGGGGATGACGCTGGCCGAGGCCGAGCGCTGGCTGGGGCCAAACCTGAACTGACTCCCGTGTGACATCGGTTGATCTTTAACGAGAAACGGCGGCATCCTTGCACGGGTTGAACAACCTGCGCAGAGCCGCCGTTTAACCTGTTGGTCACAGCGACAGGGTAGCGTGCGGTTTGGCGTGGTTTGTCTTGTTGTCAGGATAAACAATTGGCGTTGTCTTGGCGCTGTGGCACCTTATACTCTCCCGCCCCATCCTGCCCAGGCACAGCCTTCTAGCGGAATTGTCATGAAGATCGCCATTTTATCCCGTGAGCCGAAAAACTACTCCACCCGCCGTCTGGTCGAGGTGGCGCAGGCGCGCGGTCATCAGGTAGAGGTGCTCGACACCCTGCGCTGCTATATGAATATCGCTTCCCACAACCCCTCCATTCACTACGAGGGTGGGGAGCTGGGAAGCTATGACGCCGTGATCCCCCGGATCGGTGCCAGCATTACCGCCTACGGCACCGCCGTGCTGCGCCAGTTCGAGATGATGAACACCATGGCCCTCAACAGCTCGGTGGCCATCAGTCGTTCCCGCGACAAGCTGCGGGCGATGCAGCTGCTCTCCCGCCATGGCATCGGCCTGCCCATCACCGGCTATGCCCACAGCACCCACGACGTACCCGACCTCATCACCATGGTGGGCGGGGCGCCGCTGGTGGTGAAGCTGCTGGAGGGAACCCAGGGGATTGGCGTGGTGCTCTGCGAGACCCAGAAAGCCGCCGAGAGCGTGATCGAAGCCTTTATCCAGACCAACAACAACATTCTGGTGCAGGAGTATATCCGCGAGGCCAATGGTGCCGACATCCGCTGTCTGGTGGTCAACGGCAAGGTGGTTGCCGCCATGCGCCGTCAGGCCCAGCCGGGGGAGTTTCGCTCCAACCTGCACCGTGGCGGTACCGCCGAGACGATCAAGATCACCCCGGAAGAGCGTGCAACCGCCGTGCAGGCCGCCAAGATCATGGGGCTGGATGTAGCGGGGGTGGATATACTGCGCAGCGCCCGCGGCCCGCTGGTGCTGGAGGTCAACTCCTCCCCCGGCCTGCAAGGGGTGGAAGCCGCCTCCGGCAAGGATGTGGCCGGCAAGATCATCGAGTTCCTCGAACTCAAGGCAAGCCGCAAGAACAAACCGGCGGAGTGAGCCTCAGGCTTGCATCCGTCAGATAGAAACAGGGCGCCCTCGGGCGCCTTGTTGCTATCTGGCTGGTGGGTTGGCGGTGCCACTGCGCCCTCACCCTAACCCTCTCCCAAAGGGAGAGGGAACTGTTCGGCAGTGATCATCGCCAGCCGTGCGCTGAAAATTCCGTCCTTCAGCCGGGTATCGATCTTCCAACCGAGTTTCTCGCAGATGCGCTGAATGATGGTGAGGCCACAGCCGTAGCCGAGGATCTGATCCGGCGCCGCCGCCGTCGGGTTGCTGATGGTGAGCACCGGGCCATACAGCTCGATGTCGATATGTCCCTCGGCATAGCTCAGGGCATTTTTCAGCAGGTTGCCGAGGGCGATGGCGAGCAGGGAGAGGGGGGCATTTACTTCGCTGCTCTCGTCCAGATTAAGCCGGATATCGAGGGCCTCCCGCTGCAACAGTGGGGCGAGACGGGCCAGCTCCTGACGGATCAGCGGGGTGACCTGTTGCAGCGGTCGCTCCACAGCCTCCTTGCGGCCCAGCAGCAGGAAGGTCTCGGTGAGCAGCGCCATCTCGTCGGCGGCGGCGCGGATACGGGTGGTGGCGCGGGAGGCCGGTGCGGGCAGATCCGTCACCTTGCCAAGCAGCGCGGCCGAGCCCTGGATCACCATGTTGGGGGTGCGCAGCTCGTGGCTGGCGAAGCGACTGAACTCCTGCTCGCGGGCGAATACTGCGCTCACCTCCTGCTTGCCGGCCAGCAGCGCCAGCTCGATATCCCGCAGCTCCTGCCAGGGGGCATCGGGCTCGAAATCCGCCTGATCCGGGGTGAGGTGGGCGACCCTCTGTTGCAGCCGTTGCAGCGGCCCTGTGATATGGCGCACCAGCCAGATGCCGAAGCCGAGGCAGGCGAGTAGCAGGGTCACCCCGATCAGTCGGGTCGCCAGATGCAGCTTGTCTTCGTAGGGGTCTAGGTAGTCGTCGGCGTCGTCGTTGAACACCAGATAGAGCAGTCCCTCGCCGGAGGGGTGACGGGCCACCAGAAAGTGTTTGTCCTCCTTGCCCAGTTGGTGCTCGAAAAAGCCGGGAGTCTGGTAGGGCTTCAACCACTTGGGCAAGCGGCCCGCCTCGGTCCAGTAGCTGGAGAACTGTCTGGGACTCGGGGCAGCGGCGGCCGGGCCGAGTCGCAGCCAGTCATCGCTGTAGCGGGTCACTTCGGCTTCCAGCCAGTGGCGCAGGCTCAGCTCTTCCATCTTGTCCTCGGCCACCAGCATCAGGCCGGAGAGCAGGATCAGCAGCACCACCCCGGCGCCGCCGAGTGCCATGATCAGGCGGCGGCGCAGGCTCGGCAGGCTCATGCGCTCACCAGTCGGTAGCCCTGACCGTGCAGGGTCTCCAGCATGGGAGTGGGGAAGGGTTTGTCCAGCGCGTTGCGCAGGGCGTAGATGTGGCTGCGCAGGGCATCGGAGTCGGGCTCCTCATCGCCCCAGACGGTGTCGAGCACCTCCTGACGGCTGACGATGGCCGGGGCGCGGCGGGCCAGCAGGGCGAGGATCTGGAACGGGATCTTGCCGAGCTTGAGCTGTTCACCGGCGCGGGTGGCGCGGCCGCTGGTGACATCGACCGTCAGATCGCCAAAGCTGATTGCTCCCACATCGCCGCGCGGGCCGCGCAGGCTGAGGGCTTGCAGCCGCACCTCCAGCTCCTCCATGGCGAACGGCTTGACCAGATAGTCATCCCCTCCCGCCTTGAAGCCTGCCAGCTTGTCCTCCAGGCTGTCGCGGGCGGTGAGAAACAGCACAGGAGTGGCAATCCCCTGCTCGCGCAGGCGCGCCACCGTGCTGAGGCCATCGAGGCGCGGCATCATCACATCCATGATGATGACGTCGAAACGCTGATCCTCCAGCAGTTGCAGCGCCGCCTGACCGTGATAGGCGCAATCGAGGCGGTGACCGGCCAGCTCCAGATAATCCATGATGGTTTCCGCCACCTGAGGATTGTCTTCCACTACCAAAATCTTCATGCTTTGCTCTCCTGGTTGGCGAGCGTTTCACGCTCTTTTCACACCGGATTCGGCATCCTGTTTGCCAGTGTAACCCCGAGGATCCCTGATGAAGAAGTCTCTCTGCGCCCTTCTGTTGCTGATCTTGTTGCCACTTGGCACCGCACAGGCGACCGAATTCAAACTGACCGGCCGCACCACCTGGCAGCTTGGCCAGTTGATGGTCAACGGCATGCCGTTCGTGATCGACGACCAGACCCGCTTCAAGGATTGGCTCAACGAGGATGATCTCGGTGGTACCTGGGTCGAGATGAAAGGGGTGGTTGAGAACGGCGTGCGCTATGTACGCAAGGTCGAAGCCCTCGACGAAGATGACAAGGACGAGATGGATCTGGAGGGGCCGGTCGAAGGGGGGCGGATCTGGGGCTACACCACTTCGGATAACAGTCTGGCGCCGTTCGAAGGGCGCTGGCTGGAGCTGGAGTGCAAGTTTGACGGCATGCGCCTGAGCCGTTGCCGCGAGGATGACTGATCCGATCTCTGCGTTCCGATTAGAAATGCTCCCGAATGAAGCCCATGCTTGTCCAGCATGGGCTTTTTGTTCAGGGACGAACGAAGATGGAACAATCGAGAAAGTGGTGTGCATGGATGCTGGGTGTGCCGCTCTGGGCGGCGCAGGCGGGAGCCGACGAATTGTGGCTGGTGGAGCTGGAGCACAGCGACGGCATCCGCCTGCAATTTCAGGGGGCCGAGGTGGAGCAGGGCAGTGCCGCCGTCTGGCGGCAGGGGGAGATTTGGCCGCAGCCACTCAAACCCGGCGACCAGCTCGCCCTGCTGGTGGCAGATGGCGTTGCCACCCGGATTGAGCTGCTGGCCGCCAGAGCCCAGCTGGCCAATCAGCCCTGGCAGCGGGCGCAAGATCGCCTGCAATCCTTCGATGACCGGCAGCTCACGCTGGCAACCCTGGGCACAGTGCCACTCAATCCGCAGGTGCGCTGGGTCAACGGTTCCGCCGCCGATCTGCATGCCGGGAGCGAGCTGGTATTGATCCGTTCGGCGGATGGAATATTGCAGGGAATTGAAGTGATCAATCCGGAAGAGTAATTCAGCATCTTCTTATTTAATATAGCTTCACCATATTGTGGCAGCCATTAAATAATGGCTGCCACAATATTTATGATTTATCCCTCAATAAAGTCATCGCTCTAATTATTTTCTTATACCACCATTATTTTGTTTGTCATGGATGTTTTTTGGTGGTTTATTTTATTTGTGTCAGGTTTTGTCGGAGTCCATACCTGTCAAATGAAAAAGGATATTTCTACACAATAACAATTATCGTATGTCTGAAAGAGGGATAAATGATGAATAGAATAATTACCGCCAATCTGGCGTTTTTGGCGTCTTCATTGATGCTCGCTCAGGTGCAGGCGGCTGAACCTGTCTACCCTGATCAGGTCAAGTGGACGGGGCTTGGCACGGGCGTCTGTGCCAGTGGTTACCGTCCTCTGACCCGTGATGAAGCCATGAGTATCAAGGGTAATCTGGTCAGCCGCATGGGGCAGTGGCAGATCACCGGACTGGCGGATCGCTGGGTGATTATGGGGCCAGGATATAATGGCGAAATCAAACAGGGCACTGCCGGAGAAACCTGGTGCTATCCAAATTCACCGATTTCCGGAGAAATACCAACACTCTCTGACTGGAATATTCCGGCGGGTGATGAGGTCGATGTGCAATGGCGGCTTGTCCACGACAATGATTATTTTATCAAGCCGGTCAGTTATCTCGCCCATTATTTGGGATATGCCTGGGTGGGTGGAAATCATAGCCCCTATGTCGGGGAAGATATGGATGTTACCCGGGTTGGCGATGGCTGGCTGATAAAGGGAAATAATGACGGCGGCTGCTCCGGATATCGTTGCGGGGAGAAGAGCTCCATCAAGGTAAGCAACTTCTCATATACCCTGGAACCCGACTCCTTCAGCCATGGTCAGGTCACCGAGAGCGGCAAGCAGCTGGTCAAGACCATCACGGCCAATGCAACCAACTACACCGACCTGCCCCAGCAGGTGGTGGTGACCCTGAAGTACGACAAGGCCACCAACTGGTCGAAGACCGACACCTACAGCCTGAGCGAGAAGGTGACCACCAAGAACAAGTTTCAGTGGCCGTTGGTGGGGGAAACTGAACTAGCCATCGAGATCGCTGCGAGCCAGAGCTGGGCCTCCCAGAAAGGAGGCTCGACGACCGAGACCGTCTCGGTTGAAGCGCGCCCCACGGTGCCGCCTCACTCCAGCCTGCCGGTACGGGTTGCCCTCTACAAGTCCAACATCTCCTACCCCTACGAGTTCAAGGCCGAGGTCAATTATGACCTGACCATGAAGGGCTTCCTGCGTTGGGGCGGCAATGCCTGGTATACCCATCCGGAGAATCGTCCGACCTGGGAGCACACCTTTGCCGTCGGCCCGTTCCGCGACAAGGCAAGCAGCATCCGTTACCAGTGGGACAAGCGTTATATCCCGGGTGAAGTGAAGTGGTGGGACTGGAACTGGACCATCAGCGAGTATGGTTTGTCGACCATGCAGAATAACCTGGGTCGTGTGCTGCGCCCGATCCGTTCGGCAGTGACCGGTGATTTCTATGCCGAGAGCCAGTTTGCCGGCGATATCGAAATCGGTCAGCCCCAGACCCGTTCCGCGAAGGCTGCCCAGCTGCGCAGTGCCTCTGCCGAGGAGGTGGCGCTTACCGGTGTGGATCTGGACAGCGAGGCCCTTGCCAACGAAGGGTTTGGCAATGTATCCCTGACCATAGTTCCGGTTCAATAACCTCACTCGCAGGCCCCTTTCATAGGGGCCTGTTTCTGTTCTGCGCAAGACGATGCACTTGCCCTGCGCCCCTCGATTTTCCCTCTTTTTGTCCTCTTGTCCCTGAATGATCACAACAGAAAGCTATGGCGTGCCAAGTTGATGCCAACGCAGGTTTGACCTCTGTTTGGGGTGGCCCCGTGAGCGAGGCATTGTTCACTCATTTGTTGAAAGAGACGTGTTGGCCAGATTGTTAACGGCTTGTGCTTTAAATTTTCCCCCTTATACTGGCGCCATCTTGTCGGAGTGCTGACCGTTGAACGACGCGAAGCTGAGACCGTTAATTCGGGATCCGTGGAACCTGATCAGGTTAAAACCTGCGAAGGGAACAAGGGTAACTTGCGGGTTACCGCGCCGGGGGAGGAACAAGCCTCTTCCGCTCATCGAAGGGATCTCCCTTGATGGGTCAGGGCGCACAGGAGGGAGTCTGTCCCGTCCGGTTGTCCAGCACGTGGGGCGCCTTGCCCACAGCGTGTAGAGAGCGGGAAGTGGCAGAACAGCAGCGCGGAGATCCATCCCGCGCGCACTCCCTCCCGAGATAAACACCCCGCCGCAAGTTCATCTTCTCCTCGAACTCCAGACAAGCAAATACCCATAACTTCAACCAGTTAATGTGAGTTTTGCTATGTCTACTTCCGTATCTGATACCTCCAAATCCAGCCGCCGCGAGCAGCGCTCCAGCGCTCAGGCCTTTATCGACAGCCTCAAGGGGATGGCTCACCCCAACTCCCGCCGCATCTTTATCGAAGGCTCCCGCGCCGATATCCGGGTGCCCCTGCGGGAGATCCAGCTGGCCGACACCTTCGTTGGCGGCACCAAAGATAATCCCCAATTCGAGCCCAACGAGCCGGTGCCGGTCTACGACACCTCTGGCCGTTACGGGGAGGAGGGGGTCGCCATCGATGTGCGCCGCGGCCTGCCGCGCCAGCGGGAACACTGGGTGCTGGAGCGCAATGACACTGACGAACTGCCTGGGCTCAGCTCCACCTTCACTCAGGAGCGGCTGGCCGATGAGGGGCTGGATCACCTGCGCTTCGAGCACTTGCCAAAGCCGCGCCGCGCCAAGCCGGGTCGCCGGGTCACCCAGCTCCACTACGCCCGTGCCGGTATCGTCACTCCCGAGATGGAATTTATCGCCATTCGCGAGAACATGGGTCGCGAGCGGGTGCGCTCTGAACTGTTGCGCACCCAGCATCCGGGCCGCGATTTTGGTGCCCGCCTGCCCCAGAACATCACCCCCGAATTTGTGCGCGATGAGGTGGCCGCCGGTCGCGCCATCATCCCCAGCAATATCAACCACCCGGAAGCGGAGCCGATGATCATCGGCCGCAATTTTCTGGTGAAGATCAACGCCAACATTGGCAACTCGGCGGTCACCTCCAGCATCGAAGAGGAGGTGGAGAAGCTGGTCTGGTCCACCCGCTGGGGCGCCGACACCGTGATGGATCTCTCCACCGGCCGTTATATCCACGAGACCCGCGAGTGGATCCTGCGCAACAGCCCGGTGCCCATCGGTACCGTGCCCATCTATCAGGCGCTGGAGAAGACCAACGGCATCGCCGAAGACCTCACTTGGGAGCTGTTCCGCGACACCCTGCTGGAGCAGGCCGAGCAGGGGGTGGACTACTTCACCATCCACGCCGGCGTCTTGCTGCGCTTCGTGCCGATGACCGCCAAGCGCCTCACCGGCATCGTGTCGCGCGGCGGCAGCATCATGGCCAAGTGGTGCCTCTCCCACCACAAGGAGAACTTCCTCTACCAGCACTTTCGCGAGATCTGCGAGATCTGCGCCGCCTATGACGTGGCCCTGTCGCTGGGCGACGGTCTGCGTCCGGGCTCCGTCTATGACGCCAACGACGAGGCCCAGTTCGCCGAGCTGCGCACCCTGGGCGAGCTCACCAAAATTGCGTGGGAGTACGACGTGCAGGTGATGATCGAGGGGCCGGGCCACGTGCCGATGCACATGATCGAGCGCAACATGACCGAGCAGCTGGAGCACTGTCACGAGGCGCCGTTCTATACCCTGGGCCCGCTCACCACCGACATCGCGCCGGGTTACGATCACTTCACCTCCGGTATCGGTGCGGCCATGATCGGCTGGTATGGCTGCGCCATGCTCTGCTATGTGACCCCCAAGGAGCATCTGGGGCTGCCCAACAAGGAGGATGTGAAGCAGGGGCTGATTACCTACAAGATCGCCGCTCACGCCGCCGATCTGGCCAAGGGGCACCCGGGCGCCCAGATCCGCGACAACGCCATGTCCAAGGCGCGTTTCGAGTTCCGCTGGGAGGATCAGTTCAATCTGGCGCTGGATCCCGATACCGCCCGCGCCTATCACGACGAGACACTGCCGCAGGAGTCCGGCAAGGTGGCCCACTTCTGCTCCATGTGCGGGCCCAAGTTCTGCTCTATGAAGATCACTCAGGACGTGCGTGACTACGCGGCGAAGCTGGAAGCCGTGGAGATCAAGCTGGTCGGCATGGATGGCCAGCAGGAGCAGGTGGTGGCTCAGGTGGAGAGCGGCATGGCCCGCATGGCCGAGACCTTCAAGGAGACTGGCGGCGAGATCTACCATCAGGCGGCGGCACTGAAACAGGCCGCAGGGGAGGAGGCGTGAGCAGCGCAAGCGGGGCTGTCAGCCCCGCCGACCTGTCGCCAGTGACGGACTTGCTACCTGTAGTCTGGACCATCGCCGGTTCCGACTCCGGCGGCGGCGCCGGCATTCAGGCCGACTTGCACACATTGCACGATCTCGGTGTGCACGGCTGTTCGGTCATCTCCGCCATCACCGCCCAGAACTCGGTGGCGGTGAAGATGGTCGACCCCGTGTTGATGCAGACCTTCACCGCCCAGATCGACGCCCTCGGCGTCGATCTGCCGCCCGCCGCCATCAAGATTGGCCTGTTGCCGACCCGGCTGCATGTGGAGGTGCTGGCCCGCCGCCTGGCTGCCACCCCGGCCCCCTTTGTGGTCTACGACCCTGTGGCCATCGCCAGCACCGGCACCCCGATGGCGGAGCCCAATATGCTGGCGGCGGTGCGCGAACAGCTGCTGCCACGTCTGTCGCTCATCACCCCCAACGGCCCCGAGCTGGAGGCCCTGACCGGCATTCCCGCGACCAGCCCTGTATTGGTGCGCTTCGCCGCCCAGCGGCTGCGCGAACTCGGCGCCCGCGCCGTGCTGGTCAAGGGCGGCCATCTGGGCTGGAGCGGCGATCTCTGCCTCGACTACTACCAGGATGAGACCCGCGAATTCTGGTTGGCGGCGCCGCGCCTCGACACCCGCCATGGCCACGGCACCGGTTGCTGCTACGCCAGCGCCATCGCCGCCGTGGTGGCGCAGGATTATCCGGTGGAGGACGCCATCACCCTGGCGCGTGCCTACCTGCAACAGGGCTTGGCGGCGGCGCAAGGAGTGGGCGCAGGCCCGGGGCCTATCGCCCATCTTGGCTGGCCAGCCGATCTTGCTTACTTCCCCCGTGCCGTACTGGCAGGGTCTGCCCTCGACCGTCGTTTCGGACTTTATGAGACAAGCAGCGCCCGCCTGCCGGATGGCCCCTTCGCGCCGACCGAACCCAACCTCGGCCTCTATCCGGTGGTGGATTCGGTCAAGTGGCTGCGCCGCCTGCTGGGGTCAGGGGTCAAGACCATCCAGCTGCGGATCAAGAATCTGCCTGCCGCAGAGGTGGTACCGGCCATTCGCGATGCGGTAGCGCTCGGTCGCCGCCATGGGGCGCGGCTCTTTATCAACGACTACTGGCAGCAGGCCATCGAGGCGGGTGCCTGGGGCGTGCATCTGGGGCAGGAGGATATGGAGACCGCCGATCTCGCCGCCATTCAGGCCGCCGGGCTGCGCCTTGGCATCTCCACCCACGGCTACTTCGAGCTGATGCGGGCCCGCGAGCTGGCCCCCTCCTATATGGCGCTGGGTCATATCTTCCCGACCAATACCAAGGCGATGCCCTCACGCCCGCAGGGGCTGGTGCGGCTGCATCGCTACCGCGCCCTGATGTGCGACTGGCCGACGGTCGCCATCGGTGGCATCAGCGAGGAGCGGGTGGCGGTGGTCAAGGCAAGCGGGGTCGGCAGCATCGCGCTGGTTTCGGCCATCACCGCCAGCGACGACTGGCAGGGGGCGACCGAGCGGCTGCTCGCCGCCGTGGGAGCGGGGGATGAGCCGCGTTCAGCACAGCTCATTACCGACATGCAGGAGGCGGCCCATGCGCTCTGATGAGGCGTCTCTTAGTGACAAAGAGTATCTGAGATATGGCCGCCAGCTGATGCTGGCGGAAGTGGGGGAGGCGGGTCAGGCACGGCTGAAAGATAAGTCCGTGCTGATCGTGGGCTTGGGCGGGCTCGGCTCGCCGCTCGCCCTCTATCTGGCCGGGGCCGGGGTGGGCACCTTGTGGCTGGCCGATGGCGATACGGTGGATTCCAGCAATCTGCCGCGCCAGATCCTGTTCGATAGCGAGGCGGTCAACCACTCCAAGGCGGAGCTGGCCCGCGAGCGCTTGGCCGCCCACAACCCGCTGGTGGAGCTGATCGCCATCAACCAGCGACTCGATGCCGCCAGCCTGCCGGAGTTTGTGGCCGAGGTGGATCTGGTGATCGACTGCTGCGACAACCTCGCCACCCGCCATGCCATCAACGCCGCCTGCGTGGCTCAGGGCAAGCCCTGGATCTCCGCCGCCGCAGTGGGTTGGCAGGGGCAGCTGATGGCGCGCACCAGCAGCGATCACGCCTGCTACGCCTGCCTCTATCCGCTGGATACCAAGGTGAGCCAGAGCTGCGAGACCAGCGGCGTCACCGGCCCGCTGGTGGGGGTGATGGGCTCTTTGCAGGCGCTGGAGGCACTGAAACTGCTGCTCGGGATGCCGAGCCCGGTCGCCGGCACACTGCGCCGCTTCGATGCTTTGACCCATCAGTGGCAGACCCTCACTCTGGCTCCCGACCCCGATTGCCCGGTTTGCGGGCAGCGCCGATGCCCGACACACGATAAGGAGATCACCCCATGACCCTCACCATTCGACTCAACGATAAAGCCCAGCCTCTGACGGCAGGGCAGAGCGTGGCCGACCTGCTGGCGGCGCAAGGGGTCAATCCCCAAGGGGTGGCGGTGGCCCTTAATGGCGCCGTGCTGCCCCGTGGCCGCTGGGCCGAGACCCGTCTCAATGACGGGGATGAACTTCACCTCTTCACCGCCATTGCGGGAGGCTGACCCATGATGCTCGCAGTCCCATATTCGAGCGTTCTGCCTTGCGGCGGGGCCTCACCTCTTCTTACCGCAGTGGCCGGAGGCTGACATGCTGACAATTGCCGATCACACCTTCTCATCGCGCCTCTTTACCGGCACCGGCAAGTTTGCCCGCCCTGAACTGATGGCCGCCGCCATCGAGGCGAGCGGCTCCCGGCTGGTCACCATGGCCATCAAGCGGCTCGAACCGGGCAAGGCCCACGACGATATCCTGAGCCCCTTGTTGCAACTCGGAGTCAAGCTGCTGCCCAACACATCAGGTGCCAAGACCGCCGCCGAGGCGGTATTTGCCGCTCACCTCGCCCGCGAGGCGCTGGGGACGAACTGGCTGAAGCTGGAGATCCACCCCGATCCGCGCTATCTGCTGCCCGATCCCATCGAGACGCTGAAAGCCGCCGAGCAGCTGGTGAAAGAGGGCTTTGTGGTGCTGCCCTACTGTGGCGCCGACCCCGTGCTCTGCAAGCGGCTGGAAGAGGTGGGCTGCGCCGCCGTGATGCCGCTTGGCGCGCCCATCGGCTCCAATCAGGGGCTGGTGACCCGGGAGTTTCTCTCCATCATCGTCGAGCAGGCCAATGTGCCGGTAGTGGTGGATGCAGGCATCGGTGCGCCGAGCCACGCCGCCGCCGCCTTTGAGCTGGGCGCCGATGCCGTGCTGGTCAACACCGCCATTGCCGTCAGCGGCGACCCGGTCGCCATGGGCCGCGCCTTTGCACTGGCCTGCACTGCCGGTCGCAGCGCTTATGAAGCAGGCCTCGGCGCCCGCGCCCTGCAGGCCCAAGCCTCCAGCCCGCTCACCGATTTTCTGGGGGCGTTATGAGTCATGAAACAGGGGCGACTATGAACATCTCCCCCTTGCCCCAAGGGCAGCCAGAGGTTTGCCCCCCTCTCGGCTCTTCACAAAATAAGGGAGAGGGGCTGGGGGTGAGGGCCCAGGGGGAAATAGGATCAAAGATCGCCCCCTCCTTTCTCGACCGCTGGCAGGAGCTGGATTGGGACGATATCGGCATGCAGATCCGTGCCAAGACGGCCGCCGATGTGGCACGCGCCCTGAGCGCCCCCCGCCGCACCCTGGCCGATTTTATGGCGCTGATCTCCCCTGCCGCCGAGGCGTTTTTGCCGCAGATGGCGGCCGAGGCCGAGCGGCTCACTCGTCAGCGTTTTGGCAACACCATCGGCTTCTATGTGCCGCTCTATCTGTCGAACCTCTGCGCCAACGACTGCACCTACTGCGGCTTCTCCATGAGCAACCGTCTCAAGCGCAAGACCTTGAATGCAGAGGAGATAGAGCGCGAGTGTCTGGCTATCAAGGCGCGCGGTTTCGACAGCGTGCTGCTGGTGACCGGCGAGCACGAGCACAAGGTGGGGCTCGCCTATTTTCGCGAGGTGATGCCCATCATCCGCCGCCACTTCAGCACGGTGGGGATGGAGGTGCAGCCTCTCTCGCAGGCCGAATATGCCGAGCTGAAAACCCTCGGCCTCGATGCCGTTATGGTCTATCAGGAGACCTACCACGCACCCACCTACGCGCGCCATCACCTGCGCGGCAACAAGCGGGACATCGCATGGCGCCTCGCCACGCCGGATCGACTTGGCCGCGCCGGTATCGACAAAATCGGACTGGGGACACTCATCGGCCTCTCCTCGGACTGGCGTGCCGACAGCTACTTTGTCGCCGAGCATCTGAGCTGGCTTGAGCGCCACCACTGGCAGAGCCGCTACTCGCTCTCCTTCCCGCGCCTGCGCCCCTGCACCGGCGGGCTGGAACCTGCCGTGGTTATGTCGGATCGCCAGCTGGCCCAGCTGATCTGCGCCTGGCGCCTCTTCTCGCCCACGCTGGACTTGTCCCTCTCGACCCGCGAGTCGGCCACCTTTCGCAACGGCGCGGTGCGCCTTGGCATCACCCAGATGTCGGCCGAGTCGCGCACCCAGCCGGGTGGCTATGCCGAAGGGGATGCCGAGGAGCTGGAGCAGTTCGCCATCCACGACGATCGCCCGGTGGGGGAAGTGGCGGCTGCCGTGCGGCAGGCCGGGTTGCAGCCAGTGTTCAAGGATTGGGAACCCTTCTTGGGTCGATAGGGGCGGCCACGCCCCCCCTTTGCCGGTGGCATCCCGGCGTCCAGCCAGACTCCGTGCCAGTGGTGAACAGGCACGGCCGCGTCGTGCAATCGTAGGGTCGATTAGCCGATAGGCGTAATCGTCCGTTCCGAGGTATGGCGTTGGCGGCAGAGGCTGTTGTGTGGTGGCACGGCTTTGCCGTGCAGGATGCGAGGCCGCTGGCCTCGAAGGGGTTTCGCCCGCCCTTCGGGCTTGGGCGAGTAACTTTTCTTTGCGTGGCCAAAGAAAAGTCACCAAAAGAAAGGCCACCCCCGCTTATTCGCCCGACTTCGTCGGGTTCCTTCGGCTCACCCGCTTGTCCGACGGCACGCGCCGACGGGCCATCCATGGCCCGGCGCCGCTCGCTCGACATCCTGTCTCGCGGCCTGGACAAGCGGGCTCGCCTCAGCAAATAAGAGGGGGAACCAAAACCGTGCCCACCATAACCTCAGGGGTAGTCGTAGGGTGAAAAAGCGGAGCGCATTGCACCGCTAATGTTTTGTGGATGTGTGTGCGAGGTGCAATTCATTTCGTTCACGGCATTCTACGGATCTATTCATTTACGTAATTAATGAGCGTTGAAATTGGTATGAAACCATGAAGTTTTGTTGATTGATCATGTCGAGCAGAACCTATAGAAGCAATGCCTATTACTTCAAGCTTGTCATTTAATACTGGACCGCCGCTATTGCCATGGATTACGGGTATGTCAACTAGCCATACGTTGTTTTCAAACAATTTTTTTGACTGAACTATTTTTCCGCTATTAATATACGGCGTCTCTCCCGGTGAATATTGAGGGAAACCCATAACAGTTACTTTTGAACCAATTTTTAAAATTGAGTCATCCCCAACTTTTAATCTTTTTATCCCGTTAAATTCTGTTGTTGGTTTTAGAATGGCCAAGTCCCTTGCACGACATGCCTTCTCAAAATTTGATTTTCGCTTTTTGTCCTGTTCATAATAGCGATAAATTTCCAACAGTTCGCTGTTTTCTTTTTCAATGCCATCAACTACATGCTGATTTGTTATTAGCCCAACACCATCAAGTAAAAATCCAGTTCCTTGAGAGTCATCTAATAGATTGTCAATGATAAAAATGGATTCACCAATTTTGTCTAATGGTGTGTTAATTAATGCTCTATTGGGTTTTCCTATGCATTCAGTATATGAGTATAAAATTTCTCTAAAGAGGCGATCGCTTTTACCTCGAACCATGCCAATGAAATAAATTCTTCCTAAAACAATCTTGCTAAAGAAAACTCCCTTGTCTTTATTCTTTTTTATAAAGAACTCATGCTTTTCCAAAATAGATTTATCGTGATATTTTGAGAGGTACTCTAGTGCCGCATTAACGAGTCCAAACTTCTTCCATGCGTATATCATAGACCTTGTCTGGCGGATGAAATTTCTAGAAACATTGGCTCTTTCATTGACAACCAAACCAGTTACAACTTGTCTGAAATTTTGTGAAAAACACCTAGTTTTGTCAGTGTTAATTTTAAATCCATTCTTTTCAATGATAGAAGTAATTTTTTCGCCTAGTTTTAAGTTATTCCCTTTTAATACCGTAACGATATCTCTGGGGAGTCTACGTCTAGATTGGGTGAATGAAAAAGTAATATCATCTACATATCTTGTATATGTAGAGCGATTAGCTAACGCTAGCTGATGAAGATCCTTATCAAGCTTATAGGCAATCATGTTGGAAATTATAGGAGATGTTGGAGCGCCTTGAGGTAATTTCCCGTTCAAACAACATATATGGGCTAAAACTGTTGCCACAGATGGTGTAAGATTTAATGGGTAAGATTGAAATAAATTTCGCACTCGACCAAAATGCAAACAGTCAAAAAAACCAAGCAGATCAATATTTAAAACAAATTTTTTGTCCACATGCATGGATGCATTTGTTAATATGCTTTTTCCTTGGATGAATCCATGTGCTGATTTTCTTGGGGAATAAACATTGCTGAGCGACTGAGATATTATTCTCTGAATAGATTTTAACTTTTTCTTAGGTGCTGAAATCAGCCTTTTATCTCCATTTTTCTTGTCTATATAAAAAGCTCTATATAGATTTTTTACTGATGGATAAATTAGCTTCTGGAGTTCATTATAATTCTGAAACCCCAAGAATAAGGCTAAGGAATCGGTAGAATGGCAACCAGTAATACAGGTGGGTTTAGTGGGGTTAAGTTGAAGTTTCGCAGTTTTGAGTGAAAGTAAAATTGTATTTGGTAGCGTCATTGCAAGACCCAGAATGATGAAGGGGCGAATATGCTTTCTCTTTTACCATCGACCGGTGACAACTGTGACAAGCGCAACCGGGAAAAAGAAACATGAAAATGACCACCGCAGATTAACGGCAGAAAGTTAAACTCTCGCCCCTTCTCATAGGAAAGTAAACAAAAAAACCAAACTAATCAATAAGCCAGTGATGATTATGTTATTTTCATCACACTATGAAATCAGAAATGTAGAGGTCATATCAATAAAATAAGGTGATGGATCTTATCTAAAGAGAGTTATTTGTGGAAAAAAGATAGCATCATGACCCACCCATTGGTTGGAACAAGTGAGTAAATATGTGCATCGAGTGGCTGGCCATCAAGGAAGATATGATTTCTTGCCCGGCACTCAAAGGTAGCCCCGGCAGCGATGGCAACCAGCTTCGCTGGCGTTGTTGCCAACCCCCATCACGATCTCCAGCCGAAATAGTCCCAACTGCTGAAAGCCAAAGTCACGGGGCAGGGCGACCGCCTGACGGGCGATGCCGCAGCCTTGGCGAGATTGGCGTACCCAGTAACCGATATTGCCGTAGCGATGATGGGGCGACAGCAGGTTGATACCGGCGCCACCCAGCAGTTGGCCGGTGGTGGCGCAGAAGATACCCATGTCAAAGGCGCGTCCCGCCGCACAATCTGATCGCAGCTGGCAAACCACTCCAGTGCGCTTTCCCGGTTAAATGAAGGGGAGCTCCAGCTCATCCATTTGCCGACCGTCTCGATGGATTCGTGGGCTGCGCGGACAAACTCGTCGGCATCGCCCGGTTCGAACGGGCGGATCACGAGTCTGGTGTTGGCAAGGCGCGGGAGTGTCATCACTTGTCCTGCTTTTTCAGGAAGTAACTGATATGCCCCGGCGGCATATCGGGCAGCTGGCCAAAGACCTCGTAACCCTGCTTCTGATAGAAGGGGAGGGCCTGAAAACTGGTGGTTTCCAGATGGTAGTTGGTGATGCCTTTGCTTTGGGCGTACTGCTCCATGGCGCCAAGCAGGCGGCCGCCCCAGCCGTCGCGGCGGATGCTTTCGTCGATCCAGAGCCAGTCGACATGCAGCCAGCCCCACTTGATGTCGGCGATGATGCCGCCGTGTACCTTGCCCTCTTTATCCTTGATAAAGCTGGCGATCCGCTCGCGCCGAAGTTCGAACAGTTGAGGGCCTGCCTGGCTTACGTTGTAGCCCGTCAGGCCAATGCGCAGCGCTTCAACATCATCGTCCTGAGGCGGTTGGGGTGGGGTGAGTTGCATATGGGCTCCTGCGGTATGGGTTGTGGCGGCAAAGGGTTAAAGCAATACCCGTTTGGACTCTGTCTGGTCAAGTGCTCTGGTCGCTCGCCACCAAGCGTGCATGGTATGGCGGCCAGTCAATGGCCCTTGCAACTTCCATCCCCCTTGCATCACCCCAGAGTGAGGCGCAGACTGTTTGGCCTTGTTTTTATGCGATTCGATTCAAGGCAACCATCATGACTCCTGCCATCAACCTGCTGAAGAAGCTCAAAATCCCCCACAAGCTCTACCCCTATGAGTGCGAAGCCCACGATGATTTCGGCAAGCATGCCGCGACCCAGCTCGGGTTGCCGGAGGCGCAGGTGTTCAAGACTCTGGTTGTCCATCACGACAAGCAGGCGGTGGTGGCCATCGTTCCCTCATCCGGCATGTGCAGTCTGAAGCAGCTGGCCAAGGCGACTGGTCTCAAGAAGGTGGAGATGATGAAACCGGCGGAAGCGGAGAAGCTGACTGGCTACAAGGTGGGCGGCATCAGCCCGCTGGCCCAGAAGAAACTGCTGCCCACTGTGCTCGACGAGTCGGCGCTGCAGTTTGACGAGATCCTGGTGAGCGGCGGCAAGCGCGGTCTCTCGGTAGGGGTGGCGCCGCAGGATATGCTGACGTTGATGAAGTGGATCGCTGCTCCCATCGGCGAAGAGTAGTGCCGGGCACGGTGTGAACCTGCCTTCCGGGCCTGTGGTGGCCCGGAGGCGATGTGACTCGTGAGGATATCTGCCCGCGTCCCCCTGTTTGTCATGTTGCTTATCCTCGCACAGGCCGCGCCAAGGTGGGGCGGCCACGATCAGGGGCTACACTGAAAGAACCCCTTCAGCCAAGGCGCGGTTTATGTCACCCCTGCATCTGCTGGCCGTCGCTCTGCTCTGCATGTTGTCGCTGACCGGACAGGCGGCCACCCGGTTTACCTATATCAGCCCGGAGAGCGAGCGGGATCCGCGCACCACTTATGATCGGGAGCTGCTGCGGCTCGCCCTCGACAAGACCCGCGACCAGTTTGGCGACTATCTGCTGGAGCCTGCACCGCCCATGACCAAGGCGCGTGAGCGGCTCAGCATGCAGCTCGACAGCTATCCCAACCTCTTTGTAATGGACAGCTACAGCAGCACCCGCGAGGATCTGGGGCTCGCCTATGTCCGTTTTCCCATCCATCTGGGCATCGTCAGCTACCGCATCTGTTTTGTCAGCCCGCAGCAAAAGGCGGCGGTGAGCAAAGTGACCGACCTCAAGGGGCTGCGCCAGTTCACCTTCGGTCAGGGCAAGGGGTGGCTGGATGTGGATATCCTGCGTTACGCCGGGATGGAGGTGGTGGAAGTGGAGGGGTACGAAAAGCTGTTCAAAATGGTGGCGCGGGGCCGCTTCGATCTCTTCTGCCGCGGGGTGAGCGAGCTGCGCAGCGAGCAGCTGACCCACAAGGAGATGACGGACCTGCTGGTGGATGATGCATTGTTGATCTACTACCCGCTGCCCCGGGTTTTCTACACCAATCCCAACAATCGCGAGGCGCTGCAGCGGGTCGAGCGGGGGTTGCAGCTGGCGTGGCAGGATGGCTCGCTACAGGCGCTGTGGCGCAAGAGCTTTGGCCCGGCCATCGCCTTTGCCAAGCTCTCCCAGCGCCGACTGCTGCGACTGGATAACCCCTTCCTCGACGGGATCAGCTTCGATTTCCGCCCCTACTTCTACAATCCGCAGACCGATCGCTTCGGCGATTACTGAGGTGCCTGCCGCTGGCGGCAGAGGGCCAACCAGGCCTCGGCGGTGCGGGAGAGATAGCGCTCGCTCGGCCAGATCACCCCGAGTCGCCAGCTCAATTCGGGCTCCAGCGGCCGCAGCACCAGACCATCCGGGGTCAGCCGGTGGCAGACCGGCTCCGGTAAGAAGGCGACCCCCATGCCGCTGCGTACCATGGCGGTGAGAAAATCCCACTGGCTGCTGCGCGCTGCCACCTGCGGCACAAAGCCAGCTTCCTGACACGCCTGCTCCAGCCGCTCGCTCAGGGTAAACGCCTGAGTATAGAGCAGGAAGGGCTCCTCCTGCAGAGACTCCAGCCGCAGCGGCGCCTCGCCATGCCAGCGGGGTTGATCAGGCAGCACTACCCGGATCGGGTATTGATCCAGCTCCAGCGCGCTGAGGGCGCCCCCCTCTTTGGTCGGCAGCATGGTGATGGCGAGATCCAGCTCTCCTTCCAGCACCGCCTGTTCGATGCGGCGACCGCCGTACTCCACCAGGGTCAGTTCCACCTTGGGATAGCGGGTGCGGTAGGCGCGGATCAGATCCGCATAGACGTGACCTACCATGGGGGGAATACCAAGGGTGAGGCGACCGTGTTGCAGGCTCTGCAGATCCGCCAGTTCGGCCTCCAGCTGCTGCATCTCCGCCAAGATAGTTTGGGCACGGTTGAACAGCACCTGGCCGCTGTCGGTCAGGGTGAAGCGGCGTCCTTCCCGGCTGAGCAGGGGTTGGCCCAGCTCCTCTTCGATATTGCGGATCATCTTGCTGATGGTGGGCTGGGTGACGAACAGCTTTTCAGAGGCGCGGGTGAAGCTTTTTTCCCGCACCAGTTCGACAAAATAGCGCAGGGCGCGAATATCCATGGACTCTCTCGACTCGTGTTGGCGGGTGCGGGATGAAGTATGCCTATGCGGCATGAATTTGATAATTTTAATTCATTTCTGGCAGGTTTTGCTCAACTCTATACTGTGAGCCGGTTCACAGAAAGACGATGATCATGAAAGCCCTCTGCTTGCGCTGGTTACAGACTCCCTTCCAGATTGTGTTGCTGGCAGCCATCTGGCTGCTGGCCGATACCGCGGTGCGTACCCTCCATCTGCCGCTGCCCGCCAACCTCACCGGCATGCTGTTGCTGCTGGCATGCATCCTGCTCGGGGTGGTAAAGGCCGAGTGGTTCAGCGCGGGGGCTCGCTGGCTGCTGGCGGAGATGCTGCTCTTCTTCGTGCCCGCCGTAGTCGCGGTGGTCAACTATCAGGAACTGCTGCTGCAAGAGGGGTGGCGCATCATGGTGGTGCTGCTGGTGAGCACCACGCTGGTGCTCGGCAGCACGGCGCTGGTGGTGGATCGGGTTTACCGCCTCGAACTGAAACTGGCCCGCCGGAGTCGCCGTCATGTCTGATACCCTGCTCGGGCTGATCTGTTTCGCCCTCACCCTGCTCTTCTACTACGCCAGCAAATGGCTCTATGGCAAGAAACGCATTCTGCCGCTGATGCCGCTGCTGCTGGCGCCGACCCTGCTGGTGGCCGTGGTGCTGCTGTTCCACATCCCCTATCAGGATTACATGGCGGAATCCCACTGGCTGCTCTGGCTGCTGGGCCCGGCCACCGTCGCCTTCGCGGTGCCGGTCTACGAGAACCGCCAGCTCATTCGTCGCCACTGGCTGTCGTTGTCGGTAGGGGTGGTCGCCTCGGTCATCATGGCGGTGGGGAGTACAGTGCTGCTGGCCCGCTGGCTGGATCTCTCCGACATGTTGCAACGCAGTCTGGCGATGCGATCCATCACTACGCCGTTTGCGGTGGAGGCGACCCGCGCCATCGGCGGTCAGAGCGACCTCACCGCGCTGTTTGTGGTGCTCACCGGTGTCATCGGCATGGCGGTGGGGGAGAGCGTGCTCACCGTGCTGGCCATTCGCAGCCGTCTCGGCAAGGGGGCGGGGTTTGGCGCCTCGGCCCACGGCGCTGGAACTGCCAGGGCTTATCAGATGGGTAATGAGGAGGGAGTGGTCTCCAGCATGGTGATGATGATCGCAGGTATGGTGACCGTGCTGCTGGCACCCCTGCTGGGCCGGATGTTCTGGTAGGCCTGGCTTCCCTTTAGAAGACGGCTCGTCCCGGCGCTACACTCTAGTGAGCCTGTATTTCCGGGATGAGCAGTATGACCTTTCATCGCCTCGCTTCCTGCTTGCTGCTGTGCAGCCTCTCACTTCTTGCCACTCCCCTTCGGGCGAGCGATGTCATCACTCATATCAGCCCCGAGAGCGATCGGGACTTGCGTACCCTCTATTTTCGCGATCTGTTGCAGCTGGCGCTGGAGAAGACCCGCGACAGCTTCGGTGACTACGAGCTGCGAACCGCGCCGCCGATGAACCGTATCCGGATGCGACAGATTGTGCAGACTCAGCAATACCCCAATCTGTTTGTGGCCGACAGTCTGCGTCCGGCCGCAGAGAGCGG
The DNA here is from genome assembly GCF_019047045.1 of Aeromonas sp. FDAARGOS 1419. NCBI lineage: Bacteria > Pseudomonadati > Pseudomonadota > Gammaproteobacteria > Aeromonadales > Aeromonadaceae > Aeromonas > Aeromonas sp. FDAARGOS 1419. The sequence continues at coordinate 3,022,354 of NZ_CP077209.1, read as the reverse complement.
AGCGCTGGATTACGTCCGTTTTCCGGTGGAGCTGGGCATCCTCGGTTATCGCATCTGCTTTGTCAGTCCGCAGCAGGCCGATGCGGTGGCAAGGGTCAATACCCTGGCCGAGCTGCAGCAATTTCTGCACGGGCAGGGGCGTGGCTGGCAGGATGCGGAGATCCTGCGTCAGGCCGGTTTCAAGGTGCAGGAGATCGATGGTTACGAGCGGCTGTTCAAGCTGGTGGCTCGCGGTCGCATCGACCTCTTCTGCCGCGGTGCCAACGAGCTCTTTATCGAGCAGGAGCAGCACAGTGATCTGCCCGGTCTCACCGTGGATCGGCGAGTGGCGCTGCACTATCCCTTCCTCCACCTCTTCTACACCCACAAGGATAATCAGGCCGCCATCCGCCGCCTCTCGGTCGGCCTCAAGCTGGCGTGGCGGGATGGCTCGCTGCAACAGCTCTGGCTGCGCCACTTCAAACCTTCCCTCGAGCAGGCGCAGCTCCCCAGGCGCCTGTTGTTCGAGTTGGCCAATCCGCGCCTTGATCAGGTGGACTTTGATTATCGGGCCTACCACTACAACCCCGTCGACGGGACGTTCGGGCCCGGGCTGCCTTGATCCTGATGGTGTTGTTAGCGGATAAAGGGCCGTCTCTACCGATGCGCTTAATCATGCCAAAAAGGCATGTTTTTTATTATTTAAATTCATTTTTTGAAGGTTGGTGCGCTGCATATACTGGTGGTCGCTTCACGGTTCAGGTTTGCCCTTGCACTGCTTCTGGCTTGTGCGAGTGAGCTTGAATCGTCCTGCTGCGGCGTCTTGATGTTCTGCATGAAGGCGTCCATCACTGGGCCGGGATCGATCCCGGCAGGTATTACAGCTGACGGAGCCTTGTTATGTTTAATCCCCACTCTTGTGCCCTGATTGTCGAAGGGGGCGCGATGCGCGGCATCTTTGCCAGCGGCGTGCTCGATGCCTTCGTGGAAAGCCATCACTATCCGTTCGATTTCGTCATGGGCGTCTCGGCCGGTGCCACCAATCTGGTCTCTTATCTGAGCGAGCAGCCGCGCCGCAGCCACCACATCATCACCGAGCTGGCTTGCAGCTCCCGGTTTCTCGATCCCCTGCGTTTCGTCAAAGGGGGCGATCTGGTGGATATCGGCTGGCTGTGGCAGGCCAGTCGCCATCGCTTCCCGCTCGATCTCGACACCTTCTGCGCCCGCGACATTCCCTTCTACGCGGTGGCGACCGATGTGGCGAGCGGCAAGGCCATCTATCTGCCGGTGCGGCCCGACAACATGGATGAGGTGCTGACCGCCACCTGCGCCCTGCCGGTGGTGCAGCACGATACCCCCTGCGTCGATGGTCGCCCGATGGCCGATGGCGGCATCAGCGACTCCATTCCGGTGATCGAGGCCTATCGGCGCGGGGCGCGGCGGATGACGGTGGTGCTGTCGGAACCCTGGGGATATCGCAAGAAGCCGGCCCGTTTCTGCTGGATGGTCAAAGCCTTGCTGAAAACCCAGCCTGCACTGGCACAAGCCATGCTTGAGCGGGATCGCGCCTACAACCGGGCACTCGATTTCATCGCCAATCCCCCTGCCGATTGCGACATCGAGGTGATCGCGCCACCGGCCGATTTCATGGTTTCCCGTTTTACCCAGGATCCGGTCAAGCTGGAGTCCGGCTATCTGCAGGGTTACTGGCAGGGGCGCCAGAGCCTGCTGCGGGCCCGTGGAGAGGCGCGAGCGGTGGCCTGACTGCTTTGCCGGGTGCTGAATATAGAAAGGGGAACCTCGCGGTTCCCCTTTTGCGTGCTTGTGCGGCAGCCAGTGCTTACAGCATCTGCTTGAGGCGATAGAGCAGGTCGAGGGCCTGACGGGGGGTCAATTCGTCCGGGCGCACTGCTTCCAGCTCTTCCACCACCGGATGAGGCTGCGGGGCGAGAGTCGCCGGAGCCGGGCGACTTTCACCTGCGGCCACCGGAGTGGCGCTCTCCAGCTCATGCAGTTTGTGACGGGCCTGCTGGATCACCGATTTCGGCACCCCTGCCAACGCTGCCACTTGCAGACCGTAAGAGCGGCTGGCCGCCCCCTCCTGTACCGCGTGCATAAAGGCGATGGTGTCGCCGTGCTCCACCGCATCCAGGTGGACGTTGGCCAGCCCGCTCATCAGCTCGGGCAGGCGGGTCAGCTCGAAGTAGTGGGTAGCGAACAGGGTGTAGGCACCAATCTTGCTCGCCAGCTGTTCGGCACAGGCCCACGCCAGCGAGAGGCCGTCGTAGGTGCTGGTGCCGCGGCCAATTTCGTCCATCAGCACCAGACTGCGGGCGGTGGCGTTGTTGAGGATGTTGGCGGTCTCGGTCATCTCCACCATAAAGGTGGAGCGGCCGGAGGCGAGATCGTCCGATGCCCCGATGCGGGTGAAGATGCGGTCGATGGGGCCGATGCGGGCGCTGTCGGCCGGCACGAAGGCGCCGATATGGGCCAGTAGCACGATCAGCGCGGTCTGGCGCATGTAGGTCGATTTACCGCCCATGTTGGGACCCGTGATGATCAGCATCCGCCGCTCCCGCTCCAGCCGGATGGGGTTGGCGATAAAGGGATCTGTCATTACCTGCTCAACCACCGGATGGCGGCCCGACTCGATCAGGATCTGATCCTCATCGATGAGGGTCGGGCAGCGATAGTCGAGGGTCTCGGCCCGCTCGGCCAGGTTGGCCAGTACGTCCAGCTCCGCCAGTGCGGCGGCGGAATCCTGCAGATCGCCGAGGTGGGGCAGCAGGGCATCGAGCAGCTCTTCGTAGAGCCGTTTCTCCAGCGCCAGCGCCTGGGACTGGGCGGTGAGTACCTTGTCCTCGTACTTCTTCAGCTCATCGATGATGTAGCGTTCGTTGTTCTTGAGGGTTTGACGGCGGATGTAGTGGGCCGGCACCAGATGGCTGTTGGCGCGGCTCACCTCGATATAGAAGCCGTGCACCTTGTTGTAACCCACCTTGAGGGTGTTGATGCCGGTCAGCAGCTTCTCCCGCTCCTCGATGCGGGCGAGGCTGGCGGTGGCGCCGTTGGCGAGATCCCGCAGCTCGTCCAGCTCCTGATTGAAGCCGTCACGGATGACGCCACCATCGCGGATCAGTACCGGCGGCACCTCCATCACCGCACGTTCCAGCAGGTCGAGCAGCTCGGGGAAGGTGCTGGCACGCTCGGCCAGTTGTTGCACCGCTTCGTGCTCGTTGTCCGCCAGCAGGCGCTGCAACTCGGGCAGCTGGGCGAAGGCCTGACGCAGCCGGGTGAGGTCGCGCGGACGGGCCGAGCGCAGGGCGAGGCGCGCCAGTACCCGCTCCACATCCCCCACCTGACGCAGCAGGTTACCCAGCTCGTCGTAGAGGTTCTGCTCGATGATCTCCTTGATGGTGCTCTGGCGACCTTTGAGGATCACCCGATCGCGGATCGGCTGATGGATCCAGCGCTTGAGCAAACGGCTGCCCATGGGGGTGGCGGTGCGATCCAGCACCTCGGCCAGGGTATTTTCATAGCCACCGGCCAGATTCTGGGTCAGTTCCAGATTGCGGCGGGTGGCGGCATCCATGATGACGGCGTGATCCGGCTGCTCGAGGCGCACATTGCGGATGTGGGGCAGGGCGGTGCGCTGGGTGTCCTTGACGTACTGCATCAGACAACCGGCGGCGCAGAGGGCGGTCTCGCTCTTGTCGACGCCAAAGCCCACCAGATCCTGGGTGCCGAACTGCTGGCAGAGCAGCTTGCGGGCGGTGCCGAGCTCGAACTCCCACTCCGGGCGGCGACGCAGGCCGCGGCGACCCTCGATATGGTGCAGGAATTCGAACGATTCCGGGTAGAGCAGTTCGGCCGGATTGGTGCGCTGCAGCTCAGCCAGCAGGGTCTCTTCTTTCTCGAACTGGTTGATGAAGAAGCGGCCGGAGCCGATGTCCATGGTGCCGTAACCGAAGCGGCGGCCATCGTGATAGACGGCGGCGATCAGGTTGTCCTGTCGCTCGCTGAGCAAAGCCTCGTCGGAGACGGTACCCGGGGTGATGATGCGAATGACCTTGCGCTCCACAGGCCCCTTGCTGGTGGCGGGATCCCCCACCTGTTCGCAGATGGCGGCCGACTCGCCGAGCTGCACCAACTTGGCCAGATACCCTTCGATAGCGTGATAGGGCACCCCCGCCATCGGGATGGGGCTGCCCGCCGACTGGCCGCGCTTGGTCAGGGAGATGTCGAGCAGTTGGGAGGCCTTGCGGGCATCGTCATAGAACAGCTCGTAGAAGTCGCCCATCCGGTAGAACAGCAGGATCTCCGGGTTCTCGGCCTTGAGGCCAAGGTACTGCTGCATCATGGGCGTGTGGGCGCTCAGATTTGCGCCGGGAGCGGAGCTTGTGGCGCCGCTGGCTTGGTGTTGTGCGGTCATGTTCTGTTCCAGAAGGGGCCTCTGTGGGCCAGTGTCTGCGGTGATGAGCCTTGAGCTTGATGGTGCCATTCTACACATAAGCGCCGCGCCGGGGGAGCGGGTGTTCCTGGCGCGGTTGCTCTGCACTATTGAAGGCATGACACAGGTGCGGCACCTCACATTGCGGCAGGCAAGGGCGGTCTGCCGTGGTTGCGGGCGGCGCTAGCGGGATCGCATAATGTGCCTCTTGAGCGGATCAGAAGGAGTCGTGATGAAACTGGATGCAGAGATAGAGCACCTTGCCATCGAGCTGGGACGGGCCCTCGGTCAACGGGGCTGGCTGGCGGCGACCGCCGAATCCTGTACCGGCGGTGGGGTGGCTACGGCCATCACCGACATCGCGGGTAGCTCCGGCTGGTTCGATCGCGGCTTTGTCACCTACACCAACGAGGCCAAACAGCAGATGTTGGGGGTGAGCAGCGAGAGCCTTGAGCGGCACGGCGCGGTGAGCGAGGCGGTGGTGCTGGAGATGGCCCGCGGCGCGCTGGCGCACTCGTCTGCCTCCATCAGCGTTGCCATCAGCGGCATCGCCGGCCCCGGCGGCGCCACCGAAGGCAAGCCGGTCGGCACCGTCTGGTTCGCCTGGGCCGACCGCAATGGCCGTCACCACTCCCTGCTGGCCCGCTTCGACGGAGATCGCCGACAGGTACGCCAGCAGGCGGTGAGACAGGCCTTGTCGGGTCTGTTGGCCCTGCTCAGATAAATTGGGCTTGATACTGTATGAATAGACAGTATACTTAGCCCAACTTCACTTCTTACTCACGATTTCCAGCGGAGATTGGCATGGATCAGAACAAACAGAAGGCACTGGCGGCTGCGCTGGGTCAGATTGAAAAGCAGTTCGGCAAAGGTTCCATCATGCGTCTGGGCGACAGCAAGACCATGGATATCGAAGCCATCTCTACCGGTTCCCTCTCGCTGGACGTGGCTCTGGGGATCGGCGGTCTGCCGTGTGGCCGTATCGTCGAAATCTACGGCCCGGAATCTTCCGGTAAAACCACCCTTACCCTGCAGGTGATCGCGGAAGCCCAGAAGAAAGGCAAAACCTGTGCCTTCGTCGATGCGGAACACGCCCTCGACCCTATCTATGCTGCCAAGCTGGGCGTCAACGTCGACGACCTGCTGATCTCTCAGCCGGATACCGGTGAACAGGCGCTGGAGATCTGCGACATGCTGGTTCGCTCCAACGCGGTTGACGTCATCATCGTCGACTCCGTGGCAGCCCTGACGCCGAAAGCGGAAATCGAAGGGGAGATGGGTGATTCCCACGTTGGTCTGCAGGCCCGTCTGATGTCCCAGGCGCTGCGCAAGCTGACTGCCAACATCAAGAACGCTAACTGCCTGTGCATCTTCATCAACCAGATCCGGATGAAGATCGGCGTTATGTTCGGTAGCCCGGAGACCACTACCGGTGGTAACGCGCTCAAGTTCTACGCCTCCGTGCGTCTGGATATCCGCCGTATCGGTGCCATCAAGGAAGGCGACGAAGTGGTCGGTAACGAGACCCGCGTCAAAGTGGTCAAGAACAAGGTGGCCCCGCCCTTCAAGCAGGCTGAATTCCAGATCTTCTACGGTGCCGGTATCTCCAAAGAGGGCGAGCTGGTGGATCTCGGCGTCAAGCACAAGCTGATCGACAAGGCCGGTGCCTGGTACAGCTACAACGGCGAGAAGATCGGCCAGGGCAAGGCCAACGTGATGAAGCTGTTCGCCGAGAACAAAGTAATGGCTGGCGAAGTGGAAGCCCGCCTGCGCGAGCTGCTGCTCTCCGGCGCAGTGCCTGTCGATGACAAGGCTGCACCGGTTGAGGCAGACGAGTTCGATGCCGAAAGCGAACAAGAGTTCGAATAAGGAACAAAGGAAGGCCGGGTAGATACCCGGCCTTGTTATTTATGATGGTTGATGAATCCGTTACCGAACCGGTCGAGCCTGCCGAACCGACCTTTGCAGAGCAGCTTACCGCAGCCCGCGCCTTTGCCATGCGCAGTCTGGCCCGTCGCGAGAGTGCCGAGTCGGAGCTGGCCAACCGGCTGCGTCAGCAGGGCTTCAATGAAGAGGTGATCGAGGCGGTGGTCGACTACTGCCGCGGTTACAACTGGGTCAATGACGAACGTTACGGTGGTATGGCTGTACGGGCCAGTGCCGCCAAGGGCCATGGCCCCATCAAGATCCGCTTCGATCTGCGCCGCAAGGGGCTCGACGATATGCAGATTGATGCCGCATTCGATCAGCCGGAGCTGGACTGGTTCGAACTGGCGTTTGCCCTGCTCGAACGGCGCGCCCGGGTGGCCGATCTGGCGGATTTCAAGCTGCGGATGAAGTGGCTCAAGTATCTGCTGGGGCGCGGCTTTACCCAGGATCAGGCCCGTTACGCCATCTCTGCTCTGCAGGAGCAGGAAGAGTAACGCCACTGCGTGGCAAACGTCGTTTCACCTCTCCTTGTGGCAGGTTTTTCCTGTCCGTACAGTAGCTTGCGCGCACAATCCCGAAAAAGCGGCCTTTTGTTCATCTCATCTCTCTTTATGCGCTGCTTTTTTGCCTCTCGACAGTGGAAAAAGCCACTGTAGGCGGTGCCGCTCTTTTCTGGCCCGTTTATGTGCGCTTTTTCGCCCGTGGCGGCCCTGTCCGTTTTACTTTACCCCGCAGAAAACTTACATTAATGCGGTTAAAAGTCCGTATTCGAATCAAGCAGGATTTTCCATGTATATGTCCACGTCAGAGATTCGCGCTGCGTTTCTCGAGTATTTCCGTTCCCAGGGGCACCAGGTTGTCTCCTCCAGCTCGCTGGTACCGCATAACGACCCTACCCTGTTGTTTACCAACGCGGGTATGAACCAGTTCAAGGACGTGTTCCTTGGCGCAGACAAGCGTGCCTACAATCGCGCGACGACTTCCCAGCGTTGCGTGCGTGCCGGTGGTAAGCACAACGATCTGGAAAACGTCGGCTATACCGCTCGTCACCACACCTTCTTTGAAATGCTGGGCAACTTCAGCTTCGGTGACTACTTCAAACAGGATGCCATCAAGTTTGCATGGGGCTTCCTGACCGAGGTGCTGCAGCTGCCGAAAGATCGCCTGCTGGTGACCGTCTACGCGACTGACGATGAAGCTTTCGATATCTGGGAAAAAGAGGTTGGTGTCCCGGCCGATCGCATCGTGCGCATCGGTGACAACAAGGGTGCCCCTTACGCTTCCGACAACTTCTGGGCGATGGGCGATACCGGCCCGTGCGGTCCCTGCACCGAGATCTTCTATGACCACGGCGATCACATCTGGGGCGGCCGTCCCGGCTCACCGGAAGAGGATGGCGACCGTTTCATCGAGATCTGGAACGTGGTCTTCATGCAGTTCAACCGTCAGGTTGACGGCACCATGGAGCCGCTGCCACGTCCGTCCGTGGATACCGGCATGGGTCTGGAGCGTATCTCCGCCATCATGCAGGGTGTGCACTCCAACTACGAAATCGACATCTTCCAGGCGCTGATCAAGAAAGCGGCCGAGATTGTCGGTACTACCGATCTGAGCAACCAGTCCCTGCGCGTCATCGCTGACCACATCCGCTCCTGCGCCTTCCTGGTGGCAGATGGCGTGATGCCGTCCAACGAAGGCCGTGGCTATGTGCTGCGCCGCATCATCCGCCGCGCCGTGCGTCACGGTCGCAAGCTGGGCGCGACCGATGTCTTCTTCTACAAACTGGCTGCCGAGCTTGCAGTGCAGATGAAGGATGTCGCTGCCGAGCTGATCGCCCAGCTGCCGCTGGTCGAGCGCGTGCTGCGCATTGAAGAGGAGCAGTTCGTCCGCACTCTGGATCGCGGTCTGCTGCTGCTGGAAGACGCTCTGGCCAACCTGGGCGATGCCAAGGTTATTCCGGGCGAGGTGGTGTTCAAGCTCTATGACACTTACGGCTTCCCGGCCGACCTGACTGCCGACGTGGTGCGCGAGCGCGAGATCGGCATCGACGAAGAGGGCTTCAAGGCCGAGATGGAAAAGCAGCGTGCTCGTGCCAAAGAGGCCTCCAGCTTCGGCGTGAACTACAACGAGATGCTCAAGCTCGACTTCGAGACCCCCTTCACCGGTTACAAGACCCTGACCGAGCGCACTCGCGTTGTCGGTATCTACAAGGGTGTGGAAGAGGTGAGCGGTCTCATCGCTGGTGACGAAGCTGTCATCGTGCTGGAAGAGACCCCCTTCTACGCCGAATCTGGCGGCCAGATTGGCGACAGCGGTACCCTGAAAGTGGACGACGGCATCTTTGCCGTGACCGACACCCTGAAAGCGGGCAAGGCGATCATCCACAAGGGTTACATGGAGCTGGGCACCCTGGAGAAGGGCGCCGAAGTGGAAGCCGTGGTTGACGCTGACCGTCGTCAGGCCATCGCTCTGAACCACTCCGTGACTCACCTGCTGCACGCTGCCCTGCGTCAGGCTCTGGGCGAGCATGTCACCCAGAAAGGTTCTCTGGTTGGGGCCGAGCGCATGCGTTTCGACTTCTCCCACTTCGAGGGGCTGACCATGGCGACCATTCGCCGGGTCGAGGAGCTGGTCAACAACCAGATCCGCGCCAACCACGAAATCACCACCCAGCTGATGGATCTGGAAGCGGCCAAGTCCGCCGGTGCCATGGCGCTGTTTGGTGAAAAATATGAAGACGACGTGCGCGTGGTGCGCATGGGCGACTACTCCACCGAACTGTGCGGCGGTACTCACGCCAAGCGCACCGGTGATATCGGCTTCTTCAAGATCATCGCCGAGAGCGGTATCGCTGCTGGCGTGCGCCGTATCGAAGCGGTGACCGGCAAAGCCGCCATCGACTTCATGCATCAGGTTGGCGAGCAGATCGAAGAGGCTGCTGCACTGGTGAAAGGTGACCAGTTCTGCATCGCCGACAAGGTTCGCCAGATGCTGGACAAGGCCAAGATGATGGAGCGCGAGCTGGAGCAGCTCAAGGCCAAGCTGGCTGCTCAGGCCGGTAACGACCTGCTGGGTCAGGTGATCGAGATCAACGGTCAGAAGGTGCTGGTTGCAGCGCTGGAAGGGGCCGATCCGAAATCCTTGCGCGGCATGCTGGACGAACTGAAGAACCAGATGAAGTCCGGTGTCGTGCTGCTGGCCACCTGTTCCGACGGCAAGGTCAACCTGATCGCCGGTGTCACCAACGACCTGACCGGCAAGGTCAAGGCCGGTGAGCTGGTCAATCTGGTTGCCCAGCAGGTGGGTGGCAAGGGCGGTGGCCGTCCGGACATGGCACAGGCGGGTGGTACCCAGCCTGAGGCGGTGCCGGCAGCGCTGCAATCCGTTCACTCCTGGCTGGAAGAGCGCCTGTAATCGGGCGAGGTGATCTGTGGCACTCTATGTACAGAAGTACGGCGGCACCTCGGTCGGCACACTGGAGCGGATCGAGGCGGTAGCTGAGCGGGTCGAGCAGACCCGCGCCCAGGGACACGACGTGGTGGTGGTTGTCTCCGCCATGTCAGGCGAAACCAACCGGCTGCTGGGCATGGCCCAGCAGCTGGATCCTGATGCCAACCGGCGGGAGATGGATGTACTGGTCTCCACCGGTGAGCAGGTCACCATAGCGCTGCTGGCGATCGCGTTGAACAAACGCGGTTGTCCTGCGGTCTCAATGACCGGTGATCAGGTTCGGATTCATACCGATTCCGCCTATGGCAAGGCGCGCATCACCCACATCGACACCGAACTGGTTCATGCCGAACTGGCTGCGGGCAAGGTGGTGGTGATCGCCGGTTTCCAGGGCCGTGACGAGCATAACGCCATCACGACGCTGGGCCGCGGCGGTTCGGATACCACGGCGGTTGCCGTGGCGGCGGCCATCAAGGCCGATGAGTGCCAGATCTTTACCGATGTGGATGGGGTATACACCACGGATCCGCGCATCGAGCCCAAGGCGCGTCGTCTCGACACCATCACCTTCGAGGAGATGCTGGAGATGGCCAGTCTCGGCGCCAAGGTGTTGCAGATCCGCTCGGTGGAGTTTGCGGGCAAGTACCGCGTCCCGCTGCGGGTGCTGTCGAGCTTTATCGATGGAGAGGGAACCTTAATCACATATGGAGGTGATAGGATGGAAGCTCCCCTGGTATCCGGGATCGCTTTTAACCGCAACGAGGCCAGCCTGACCATTCTGGGCGTGCCGGACAGACCAACCGTTGCCGCGCAGATCCTGAATCCGATCAGCGACGCCAACATTGATGTCGACATGATTGTGCAGAACACCCTGGGAGATGGCACCGCCGACTTCACCTTCACGGTGAATCGTGATGACTATCGCCGCGCCCGGGCACTGCTGGAGGAGACCGCCACCGAACTTGGCGCCTCCTGCGTGCAGGGAAATGGCGAAATTGCCAAGGTTTCCATTGTCGGTGTCGGCATGTGGAACCATCCCGGTGTTGCGCGCACCATGTTCAAGGTATTGGGCGAGGAGGGGATCAACATGCAGTTGATCTCGACCTCTGAAATCAAAATCTCTGTGGTGATTGACGAGAAGTATCTGGAGCTGGCGGTGCGAGCCCTGCACGCGGCTTTCGGGTTGGATCAGGCACCGCAAGAGCAGCCCTTGGGCTAACAATCTCTGATTGATTTAGTTTCAACCATTTACCATATCGGTATCTTTGTTAGATAATGTCGCATATCGATATAAAAACAAAACAGGATACAGGAGCAAGCGAATGCTTATTTTGACTCGTCGTGTTGGGGAAACCCTGATGATTGGTGATGAAGTGACTGTCACCGTACTGGGCGTTAAAGGCAACCAGGTCCGTATCGGTGTTAACGCGCCGAAAGAGGTCTCCGTACACCGCGAAGAGATCTACCAGCGCATCCAGGCCGAGAAAGTTCCGGGCCAACCGGGCTTCTAAGCCACTTTCATGGCTGTGACAAGGCGACACCTCATGTGTCGCCTTTTGTTTTTCCGGCCCTCTGAAATCGCCCTGCAGGGCGCGAAACTGCGGGATAAGTGCCGATATTGTTTGAATATTCCACGCTTTGGCCAAATGCTGAGCGAACGCACTTTTTTCTCCAAAAAAGTGTTTGACTAAAAATCCCTGTGAAGTATTATCAGCCCCGCAAACGGAGAGGTGGCCGAGAGGCTGAAGGCGCTCCCCTGCTAAGGGAGTATGCGGCTTATACCCGCATCGGGGGTTCGAATCCCCCCTTCTCCGCCATTTGCGCCCGTAGCTCAGCTGGATAGAGTACCTGGCTACGAACCAGGTGGTCAGAGGTTCGAATCCTCTCGGGCGCACCATATTACGACTCAAGCAAGAGTCATGTGTTGACCATCAGCAAGTCGACACTTTGGAAAAGGCTTACTGATAAGTAAGCTTTTTTTATCGTTTTAAAGCAGGGCGCCCGTAGCTCAGCTGGATAGAGTACCTGGCTACGAACCAGGTGGTCAGAGGTTCGAATCCTCTCGGGCGCACCATTTAAAACGACACAACGATTTATGAGCGCCCGTAGCTCAGCTGGATAGAGTACCTGGCTACGAACCAGGTGGTCAGAGGTTCGAATCCTCTCGGGCGCACCATTTAAAACGACACAACGATTTATGAGCGCCCGTAGCTCAGCTGGATAGAGTACCTGGCTACGAACCAGGTGGTCAGAGGTTCGAATCCTCTCGGGCGCACCATATTTCAAGCAGTACCAAAAGTTTATGAGCGCCCGTAGCTCAGCTGGATAGAGTACCTGGCTACGAACCAGGTGGTCAGAGGTTCGAATCCTCTCGGGCGCACCATACAGACAGCCTCGACTTCGGTCGGGGCTGTTTTTTTATGGGCGACATTTAACTCTTTGGTGCGGATCCCCGTGCGCTGTTGCGGGTGGATCGCCCGTTTACCTGGCTGTTCTTGTCCTTATTTCTTCCCCTGTCTGTGATTGCTCACAGTTCTTCTGAACGGTGCAACCCCTCACCACCCTTTGCCTCATCTATAGGCGCCTTGTATACCTGCTGTTGCAACGGCAGATGCCGGGCCACTCATCACTAAAGGTTCGCTCATCAACATCCTGCAAGGCCTGCTGAAGCGTTCTGCATGCAATAAAAAAGGATGCCGCAGCATCCTTTTGTGTTGAGATATTTACTCAGCTTTTCAGCCATTTGCGAATGCGGTTGGCATCGCCGATGGGGGTGCGTTTGCCCACCGAGTTGAGCAGCACGATGGCGAGCTCGCGGCTGTCCGGTTTGGCGCGCATCACCAGACAGCGACCCGCTTCGTCAGTGAAGCCGGTCTTGGAGAGGCGCACGTCCCAATCCGGGTTTTTCACCAGCGGGTTGGTGTTGTTGAACATCAGGCTGTAGGCGGGGGCGCTGAAGCGCATCTCCCGGTTCTCATCCTGAGTGAACTGACGGATCAGCGGCTGACGATAGGCGGCGGCGGCCAGCTTGCCGAGATCCAGGGCGGTAGAGACGTTGCGGGTGGAGAGGCCGGTGGAGTCGTAGAAGTGGGTATTACGCATACCCAGCTGTCTGGCCTTGTTGTTCATGGCCCGCACGAAGGCGCTGCGACCGCCCGGATAGTGACGCGCCAGTGCCGAGGCCATCCGGTTTTCGGAGGACATCAGCGCCAGATGCAGGGCGTCGCGGCGGGTCACCTTGGTGCCCATGCGGATGCGGGAGTGGGTGTGTTTGACCCGATCCAGATCGTTCTTGTCGACCGTAATGGTCTGGTTGAGATTCTGCTTGGCATCCAGCACCACCAGCGCTGTCATCAGCTTGGTGAGGGAGGCGATGGGACGCACCTTGGTGGCATTCTTCTGGTAGAGCGTCTTGCCCGTTTTTACATCCACGACCAGGGCGCTGCTCGAGCGTACTTCCAGTTTGGCAGGGTTGGGTGCCGCGCTGACCGCAGGCAATACCAACATTCCCATCAACCCGACAACCAGCGCTGCTGCGCGAATCCGACACCACATACAACCGACTCCATTCCCATCCAAAAAAAGGCGCTAGATTCACTCATTTTTACCCCGGCTTTACAAGGGCCGAGCGGGACTATTTCTGCTATTTGCGCAAAATTGGCGATCAAAAAAGCCCTCTGGCGAGGGCTTTCGGGTCGGGCGTTGGGCGAGGGGTCAATCCCGCGGCTGCGCGGCCCTGCGTTTGCTGATCCAGCGCCAGACCAGTGCCACCATGCCACCCACCAGCAGGGCCACCGGCAGATAGATGATGATGTTGAAGAACTGGGTCTGGTATTCGGCGGCTAGCTTGGTGTGGCTCAGGTAGTAGCCAAACCCGACCAGCGGGCAGATCCACATGATGGAGCTGATCAGATTGACGATGAGAAAGCGCCCCTGGGGCAGCTCGGTGGCACCGACGATGTAGGGGTAGGCGGTGCGTACGAAGGCGATATAGCGCGCGGTGATCAGGGTGATGATCCCGTACTTGTCCAGCAGGTGGTAGACCTTCTGTTGGTGCCGCTCTTCCACGTGGGACATCAGCCGATGGTAGAGCTGGGTGTGGCCGAGAAAGCGCCCCTGCATGTAACCGAGCCAGGTGCCGACAAAGGTAGCCATGATCAACAGCGGGATCACCCCGAGAGACAACACATCCTGATAGATGAGTACGCCGGTGAGGATCAGCAGGCTGTCACCGGGCAGAAAGGCGGTAGGGATGAATCCGTTTTCCAGTACCAGAAACGTCAGAATAACACCACAGATCATGAAGGCCATCTTGGGATCGGAAAGTGTGTTCAGATCGTGATTCATAAAGGCGTGAGCCAGTTGGTAAAACTGCTCCATACTTGCAAACTCCGCAGGTTAGCTGGGTTGATCGGTCAAGGGCATGGCGAGCACCTTGTCGATGCGCAGGCCATCCATGTCAACAATTTCCAGTTGCCACTGTTCCAGTGTCACCAGGTCTCCGGTTTGTGGAACACGACCAAGGAGCAGCATGATAAGCCCTCCGAGGGTGTGATAGTGATGTTTTTCTTCTTCTGGCAGACGAACCAGCTCCAGACAATCCTTCAACTCCGGCAACGGGATCAGGCCATCGAGCAGCCAGCTGCCGTCGGCGCGCCGGAAGGCCCAGTTGTCCTCGCCATCCTCCTGCTGGAAATCCCCCGCCAGCGCCTCCAGCAGATCCTGCTGGGTGACCAGCCCCTGTAGCTCGCCATATTCATCCACCACCAGCGCCATCTGTTCGCTGTGGGTGCGGAAGTGGTTGAGCAGCTCGACGCCGTTGAGGGTCTCGGGCAGCAGGCTGCCCTCCTGGGTCAGGGCAACCAGATCGATGGGCTCCCCCTTGATATAGGCGTGCAGCACCTTGCTGACATTGATGATACCCACCAATTCTGACAGGTTGCCGTCGCAGACCGGAAAATAGCTGTGGCGATACTCCACCAGCCGCTGCAGGTTGGTCTCCAGCGGCAGCGCCAGATCCAGATAGCGGATATCGCTGCGCGGCACCATCAGGGAGGAGAGGCTGCGCTCGTCGAGACGGAAGACGTTGCGCAGCATGGTGTGCTCATGATCCTCGATCACCCCGGCTTCCGATCCTTCCACCAGCATGGCGTGGATCTCCTCCTCGGTGACGTTGGCGCTGCCGTTCTGGTTGACCCGCAGCAGCCGCAGGCTGGCATTGGTGGAGGCCGACAGCAGCCAGACGAAGGGGCGGGTCAGGGTGGCGAGCCAGTGCATGGGGCGGGCCACCAGACAGGCGATGCGCTCGGCATTGAGCTGACCGAGCCGCTTGGGCACCAGCTCCCCCACCACAATGGAGAGATAAGTAACCACCACCACCACTATGACGGTGGCGATCAGGCCACTGCTCTTGGCGGGGAGCCCCCATTCTTGCAACCAGAGGGAGAAGGGCTGGGCCAGCAGGGATTCCCCGTAGATACCGTTGAGCAGACCTATGCTGGTAATGCCGATTTGGACGGCAGAGAGAAAATGGGTCGGGTCTTCGCCCAGTTTGAGGGCAATGGCGGCGGAGCGGTTGCCTTCAGAGGCAAGCTTGCCGAGGCGAGCCTTGCGTGCGGTGACGATGGCGATTTCTGACATGGCGAAGACGCCATTAAGCAAAATCAATCCCAGCAGGATCAATATTTCCATACAGCAACAGCACTCCTTGAGTGGATAAGATCGCTGGCAGTGTAATGAATTTGGCGGCGATGCGCTTGTGAAAGCGGGTGATCCGGCTCGCTAATTTGATGACAGCGCTCTGGGATGGCTGAAAAAGATGGCCGGAAAAGGGAAGGTCGACCCCGTCAAACGGCGTAATGGGCGAGGCAGCATTGCAGGAGTGAAAAGGGCGGGAAGTCCCGCCCTTGCTTGTCACTTGTCAGGCAACCGTTGTCAGAACTGCTGGAACCAGCGCTGGATCTGGGCCGGGTCTTTGCTCTGGGTCAGGGAGAGCATCAGCAGCACCCGCGCCTTCTGCGGGTTTAGAGTGCCGGAGGCCACGAAGCCGTACTTGGCATCATCGATCTCGGCATCCAGGGTGGTGGCGCCGGTCGGCACGCGGGCTGAGCGTACGACGCGGATGCCATCCTTGCTCGCCTTGGCCAGGGTATCGAACAGGGTGTGGTAGAGATTGCCGTTACCCACCCCGGCGCTGACGATGCCGTCGAACTTGGCATCCACCATCGCCTTGGCCGGCAAGTCGGTGGCGTTGGCGTAGCTGTAGACGATGCCCACTTGCGGCAGCTTGTCGAGCTTGCTCACGTCAAACGGCGTCTTGCTGGTGTGCAGACGGGCCGGGCTGCGCTGATAGTCGATCTTGCCGTTGTGGATGTAACCCAGCGGGCCGAAGTTGGGGGAGGCGAAGGTCTGCACGCCTGTGGTGTTGGTCTTGGTGACGTCGCGGGCATCCAGCACGGTGTCGTTCATCGCCACCATCACGCCACGGCCCTTGGAGGCGGGGTCGGAGGCGGTCACCACGGCGTTGTAGAGGTTGAGCGGGCCATCGGCACTCATGGCTGTGGAGGGGCGCATGGCGCCGACCAGTACCACCGGCTTGTCGCTCTTGACGGTCAGATTGAGGAAGTAGGCGGTCTCTTCCATGGTGTCGGTGCCGTGGGTGATGACGATGCCATCCACGTCATCCTTGGCCAGCAGCTCGTTGACCCGTTTGGCCAGCTTGAGCCAAACCTCGTCGTTCATGTCCTGGGAGCCGATCTTCACCACCTGCTCTCCCTGCACATCGGCCACGTTCTTCATCTCGGGCACGGCGGCGATCAGCGTCTCGATGGCCACCTTGCCAGCCTTGTAGTTGGACTGGGTAGCCGACTGGCCTGCCCCGGCAATGGTGCCGCCGGTTGCCAGAATATGGACGTTGGGCAGCGCCATCGCCATGGGGGAGAGGGTCAGGCCAACGACGGCGGCGAGCAGGGTCTTGCGGATCGGTAGGGTCATGCTGCAAATCCTTATGGTTGGAATAATCGCAGCAAGTTTGCCCGTTTAATAACCCGGGTCTGTGATAAAACTCACCAAAAGACAGGTGAGTACAGATTTTTAACCTGTTTTATACCTATATGGAGATAATTTAACTCGCAGAGAAACCCTTGGCTTCGATCAGGGCGATCAGTTCTGCCTTGCTCAGCTCGCTCTCGATAACGGCCTTGCTGCTGGCGAAATCGACGGTTGCGGTGATGACCGCAGGCTGGGCCAGCAGCGCTTTTTGCAGACTGGCGGCGCAGCCACCGCAGGACATGCCGGACACGGTGAGTTCGATGGTCATGGGATATCTCCTTTGTTGATGAGCGCCAGCCTAAAGCTGCCGCCTCCGGCAAGGTCAAGCCGTCAGTACATAAGACCCAGATAGTTCATCAGGATGGCTCCCTGCCGGTGTATGGGAGCCAAGGTTCGTGGTGGCGATGAGGTTGGCAGTTTCCTCGGGCAGGGTCAGTACATAAGACCGAGATAATTCATCAGAGTTGCCCCGAGGCTGGTAGTGACCAGAGAACCGAGGGTGGTGGTGGCGATGATGTTTGCGGCCAGCACGCTGTCGCCCCCCATGGCACGGGTCATCACATAGCTGGCGGCGGCAGTCGGGGTAGCGCTGATGAGAAAAAGAATGCCCAGCTCCAGATGGCTGAAGCCGAGCAGGGCCGCCCCCAGAGTGAACGCAGCCGGAATGAGACAGAGCCGCATGATGCTGGCCCAGCCCGCAATGGCTGCACCACCACGCAGGGCATCGAGGCTGAGAGAGGCGCCGGTGCAGAGCAGCGCCAGCGGCAACGTCATGTTGGCGAAGTAGCTGCCGGTGGTGAGCAGCAGTTGCGGCATCTTGATACCGAGCAGGGTAAAGGGCAGCGCCGCCACAATGGCGATGATCAATGGATTCTTGATGATGCCGAGCAGAATGGGGCGGATGCCGGTGGCGCCGCCGAGGCTGCGGGTGAGGGTGATAACCGCGAGGATGTTGTAGAGCACGGTGACCGCGCCGACGTAGAGCGCTGCCGCCCCCAGCCCCTCGTGGCCATAGGCGTTTTGCACGTAGGCGAGCCCTATGATGGCGCTGTTGCCGCGAAAACTCCCCTGCACGAAGATGCCGCGCAGTCGCTGCTCGCCGATAAAGCGGCCCGCCAGCAGCTCCAGCACCAGATAGCTGGCGACGGTGGCGAGCAGGCCGTAACCGATAAACCAGGGGCTCGGCATGGTGGCGAAGTTGGTGCCAAGAATGCTGAGAAAGAGCAGGGCGGGCAGGGTGACCTGAAACACCAGCCGGGAGGCGGATTCGGTGAAGGGCTCCGGCAGCAGCCCCAGCCGTTTGAGCCAGATGCCGAGCAGCAGGATCACGCAGATGGGGCCTGTGATGGAGAGGGAGAAGAGCAGACTGGCCAGCAGATCCATGGTGGGCGTCCTCCTGATGCGCCGTCCGAAGCGGGGCAAAAAGGGCATTCTAACGCCATGGGCTTGTATTCACAGGGGTTAATCACAACAATGTGGGCAATTTCCACCGCCTGCGCCAAGCCCCAGTGAGTCAATCCATGGACAAGAAACTGACCATCCTCGATATCGCCCGCCTCTCGGGGGTCGGCAAGTCGACTGTCTCCCGGGTGCTCAATCAGGATCCCAAGGTGAAGCAGGAGACCCGCGAGCGGGTGGAGCAGATCATCGCCGAGCACGGCTTCGTGCCGAGCAAGTCGGCGCGGGCCATGCGCAGCCAGAGCCAGCAGGTGGTGGGGATCATCGTCTCGCGGCTCGACTCCAGCTCGGAGAATCAGGCAGTGCGCGGCATGCTGGAGACCCTCTACCAGCGCGGCTACGACGCCGTGCTGATGGAGAGCAAGTTCTCTCCCGCCAAGGTGCTGGAGCATCTGGCGGTGCTGGAGCGGCGCGGAGTGGATGGCATCATCCTGTTTGCCTTCAACGATCTCGACTATGCCGCCATGGCGCCGCTCAGGGATAAGCTGGTGCTGGTTGCCCGCGAATATCCCGGTTTCTCCTCGGTCTGTTTTGACGATGCCGGGGCGGTGCGCACCATGCTGGGCCAGCTCGCTGCCCGCGGTATCCGCGACATCGCCTATCTGGGGGTGGATACTGCCGACCTCACTACCGGCCAGCGCCGGCTCGACGCCTACCTCGGCTACTGCGCCGAGCAGGGGCTGGCGGCGCGCAGCGCCCTCGGCGATCTCAGCCTGCAGAGCGGCTACCGGTTGGCTGCGGAGCTGCTCACTCCGACTACCGGCGCGCTGGTCTGCGCCAGCGACACCCTCGCCATCGGCGCGGCAAAATATCTGCAAGAACAAGGGCGTAGCGAGGTGCTGGTGACCGGCCTTGGCAACAACCCCATGTTCACCTTCCTCTTTCCCAACGCCCTCACTCTGGATCTCGGTTACAAGGGAGCGGGGGAGCAGGCGGCGCGGCAGCTGCTCGGCCAGATCGAGCAGGAGCAGCCGCCGCTGGCGACCATAGCCCCCTGCCGTACCCTGTGACCCCCATCACTCCGGACTGAACAAAAAACGCGCTTTTTGTGACGCTGGCCACGAATTGGGAACGTTCCCATTTTGAACTGGCAAGATTGTCGGCATGCTAAATGGGAACGATACCAAAAACGCTCGAGCCCAAAGAGTGGCTCGCAAGGGCGATGCAGACCACTATTCAATGGCGTCACAGAGGGAAGACCCATGTCCAAGATCAACGCACAGCAGCTTGCCACCCTGATCGACAAGATCGGTGGCAAGGAGAACATCGCCACCGTCAGCCACTGCCTGACCCGATTGCGCTTCGTCCTGAACGATCCGGCCAAGGCCGACAGCAAGGCCATCGAAACCATCCCGGCCGTGAAGGGAAGCTTCACTCAGGGCGGTCAGTTCCAGGTGGTGATCGGTAACGAGGTAGAGCAGTGGTACAAGGCGCTGACCGAGCAGCTCGGCGTCAGCGGTGGCAGCAAGGAGGCCGCCAAGCAGGCGGCGCGCCAGAACATGAATCCGCTGGAGCGGGGCATCTCCCATCTGGCGGAGATCTTCGTGCCGCTGCTGCCTGCCATCATCACAGGTGGTTTGATCCTGGGCTTTCGCAACGTCATCGGCGACATCAAGATGTTCGACGATGGCACTCACACCCTCACCGAGATCAGCCAGTTCTGGGCTCAGGTGCACGCCTTCCTCTGGCTGCTGGGCGAAGCGATTTTCCACTTCCTGCCGGTGGGCGTCTGCTGGTCTGCAGTGAAGAAGATGGGCGGCTCCGAGATCCTCGGTATCGTGCTCGGTATCACGCTGGTGTCGCCACAGTTGATGAACGCCTACGGCATCGGCCAGCAGACTCCCGAGGTGTGGGACTTCGGCCTGTTCGTGATCCAGAAGGTGGGTTATCAGGCGCAGGTCATTCCGGCGCTGCTGGCGGGCGTGTTCCTCGCCTGGGTAGAGACCAACCTCAAGCGGATCATTCCGGCCTATCTCTACCTAGTGATTGTGCCGTTCGTTTCTCTGCTGCTGGCGGTGATCGTGGCTCACGCCTTTATCGGCCCGTTCGGTCGCTGGATTGGTGAGGGCGTCGGCTTCGCTGCCAAGGCCGCCATGACCGGCTCCTTCGCCCCTATCGGTGCCGCCCTGTTCGGATTCCTCTACGCGCCGCTGGTCATCACCGGCATCCACCACACCACCAACGCGGTGGATCTGCAACTGATGCAGAGCATGGGTGGCACCCCGATTTGGCCGCTGATCGCCCTCTCCAATATCGCTCAGGCTTCTGCGGTCGTCGGCATCATTCTGATTAGCCGCAAGGAGAACGAACGGGAGATCTCGGTGCCTGCCGCCATCTCCGCCTATCTCGGGGTGACCGAACCGGCGATGTACGGTATCAACCTCAAGTACAAGTTTCCCATGCTGTGCGCCATGGTGGGCTCCAGCCTTGCGGCCCTCATCTGCGGTTTCGCCGGGGTGATGGCCAACGGCATCGGAGTAGGCGGCCTGCCGGGCATCCTCTCCATCCAGCCGCAATACTGGGCCGTTTACTCCCTCGCCATGCTGGTCGCCATCGTGGTGCCGGTGGTGCTGACTCTGCTGGTCTACAAGCGCCAGCAAGCGGCCGGCAAGCTGGCCGAAGCCAGCGCCTGAATCTGATTGTCAGGGCGACCAGACGGGTCGCCCTCTCCCATTTCAATTTGTGACAAGAGAAAGAGCCATGAGCCAAACACCCTGGTGGCAGAGCGCCGTGATTTACCAGATCTATCCCAAGAGCTTTCAGGATTCGGGCGCCCGTGGCACCGGCGATCTCAAGGGGATCATGGCCCGCCTCGATTACCTCAAGACGCTGGGGGTCGATGCCCTCTGGCTGACCCCGGTTTACGTCTCGCCGCAGGTGGACAACGGCTACGACATCGCCGACTACTACGCCATCGACCCCGCCTACGGCACCATGGCCGACTTCGAGGCGCTGCTGGCTGCCGCCCACGCGCGCGACATCCGCATCGTGATGGATATCGTGGTCAACCACACCTCCACCGAGCACACCTGGTTCAAGTCGGCGCTGGGGGATAAAAACAGCCCCTACCGCGACTACTACATCTGGCGCGATCCGGTGGATGGCGGCGTGCCCAACAACTGGCAATCCAAGTTTGGTGGCAGCGCCTGGGAGTTGGACTCAGCCACCGGTCAGTACTACCTGCACTTGTTTGCCCGCGAGCAGGCGGATCTCAACTGGGAAAATCCGGCGGTGCGCGCCGAGGTCAAAAACATCATCCACTTCTGGGCCAAGAAGGGGGTGGATGGGTTCCGCCTCGACGTCATCAACCTTATCTCCAAGGATCAGGCGTTCCCGAACGACGAGATTGGCGATGGCCGCCGCTTCTATACCGACGGGCCGCGCATCCACGAATTCCTGCAGGACGTGAGCCGCGACGTGTTTGCCCCGGTGGGAGCCATGACGGTGGGGGAGATGTCCTCTACTTCGCTGGAGCACTGCCAGCGCTATGGCGCGCTCGATGGCTCCGAGCTCTCCATGGTGTTCAATTTCCACCATCTGAAGGTGGATTACCCCAACGGCGACAAGTGGACCAAGGCACCGTTCGATTTCCTCGGACTCAAGCGCATCTTCAACCACTGGCAGAGTGGCATGCACGGCAAGGGGTGGTCGGCGCTGTTCTGGTGCAACCACGATCAGCCGCGCATCGTCTCCCGCTTCGGTGACGAGGGCGAGCATCGGGTTGTGGCCGCCAAGATGCTGGCCAGCACTCTGCACGGTTTGCAGGGCACCCCCTACATCTATCAGGGGGAGGAGATCGGCATGACCAACCCCGGCTATCAGCGCATCGATGACTATCAGGATGTGGAGAGCCGCAACATCTTTGCCATCAAGCAGGCCGAAGGGATGAGCGAGGCCGAGATCCTCGCCATTCTCGGTGCCAAGTCCCGCGACAACTCGCGCACCCCGATGCAGTGGAGCGCTGCGGCCAACGCCGGTTTTACCAACGGGACACCCTGGCTCAAGCCAGCCGCCAACTATTCCGAGATCAATGCCGAGGCGGCGCTGGCCGACCAGCACTCGGTGTTCTGGCACTACCGGGATCTCATCGCCCTGCGCAAGGCGCACCCCATCTTCACGCAGGGGGATTATCAGGAGCTGCTGACCGGGCACCCGCAGATCTGGGCCTATGCCCGCCGCGCCAACGGTCAGATCCTGCTGGTTGTGAGCAACTTCTACGGCGAGCCGGTTGAGTTTACTTTGCCTGCCGAGCTGCAAAGCGGGAAGGGTCGGCTGCTGCTCGGCAACTACCCGGATAGCCCGGCCCAACCGCAATCGGGTATGCTGCGCCCTTATGAATCCCTGATCTGGCTGATGGAGTAGGTAATGGAGAAGGTGGTGCGTGGTGCCGAGTGGCAGAAGATGGTGGCGGGGGAGCCTTATGATGCGGCTGACCCTGAGCTGAAAGCGGCGCGCGAGCGCTGCCGCAAGCTCTATCACACCTTCAATACCAGCTGGCAGGAGAAACCGGCGCGGGATGCTTTGTTGCACGAGCTGCTCGGTGGACGTGGCAACGAGTGCGCCATCAATCCGCCGTTCTTCTGCGACTATGGCGCCAACATCTTCGTCGGCGAGAACTTCTACGCCAACGTGGGTTGCACCATCCTCGACGTCTGTGAGGTGCACATCGGCGACAACGTGCTGCTGGCGCCCGGGGTGCAGATCTACACCGCCGCTCACCCGGTGGCGGTGGCGCCGCGCATCAGGGGTGTCGAGTTCGGCAAGCCGGTACGGATCGGCCACAACGTCTGGATTGGTGGCAGCACAGTCATCTGTCCCGGTGTCACCATCGGTGACAACAGCGTCATCGGTGCCGGTTCGGTGGTGACCAAAGATGTGCCCGCCAACGTGGTGGCGGCTGGCAACCCTTGCAAGGTGCTTCGGCCGATGACGGCACAGGAGCTTGAAGGCGTCATCCAGCGGTGAACAGGGACCATGAATGCTATTGCTATCTGATTGATAGAAAAGCAACTTTCAGATTGTTTTGCATTCAGTGCTTATGTTCGGGGCCGCTTGGTCGATACTGTTGAGTGCAGGAGGAACCCTATGGATATATCAAGTTCTGCAAATGCGTCGTTTGGTTCTGCTCTGATGACGGCCAGTCTGGCCAAGAAACAGCAGACCCAAGAGGGCGAAGCTGCGCTGAAGCTGCTGCAAAACGCAGCGCAATCAGCGCCGGTTGCACCGACATCGGCCAGCGCTTCTCTGGGAAGCAAGATCGATATTCGCGTCTGACCCTAATGAAAAAGCCCCCATCTCGCGATGGGGGCTTTTTTATCTCTGCGATTTGCGGGATCAGACCGGGAAAGGAGCCGGCGCCTCGAAGGTCATCCGCTCGCCACTACGGGGGTGGCTGATGGTCAGACTGGCCGCATGCAGGTAGAGATGGGGTGCCGCCGCCAGCGCATCCGGATGAGCATAGAGGTTGTCACCCAGGATCGGATGCCCCAGCTCCAGCATATGGACGCGCAACTGGTGCGAGCGACCTGTGATGGGGGTCAGCTTGATCAGGCTGTTGCCGTTCTCCACTTTCAGCTTTTCCCACAGGGTCAGAGCGTGACGCCCCTCCTCGTGGTCCACCTTCTGTTTCGGGCGGTTTGGCCAGTCGACGCAGAGCGGCAGGTCAACCTGTCCCGACTCTGCTTCCGGCTCACCCCACACCCAGGCGAGGTAGTGCTTCTCGGTCTCCCGCTCGCGAAATTGTCGGCTCAGCTCCCGATGAGAGTTGGGATTGAGGGGAATGACAATGACGCCAGTGGTGGACATGTCGAGGCGATGAGCCGCCGCCGCCTTGGGGTGCTGCTGCTTCACCCGATGCAGGACGCTGTCTTCATTCTCGGGGCCGCGCCCGGGGACGCTTAGCAGGCCAGTGGGCTTGTTGACCACCATGATGTCCTTGTCCTTGAACAGGATATCGAGCCAGGGTTCCAGAGGCGGTGAGTATTCAAACATAAATGTCTCGCATCAGAGGGTGGGGGCAAGCCCCCATCAGTTATGGGTAACCACGACAAAGCGACCTTGGGTATCCAGTTTGAGCTGGGTCTGGCCGCTGTCGGTCGGTACCTTGTCAGTTATGGGTGACCACGATAAAGCGGATGGCATCCAGCTTGAGTTGGGTCTGATCGATCAGGTGGTGCAATTCTGCCTGCAGATTGCGCAGATAATCCAGTTCGCTGTCGCGCACGTTCGGGTTGACTGCCTTGAGCGCTTCCAGACGATCCAGATCCTGCTGCAGGGTCTGCGCCATCTGGGCGCGGGCCTTGTCGACAATCCCGGCTTTCAGCTCTTCGGCAATGGCCTGGCCCTTGCCAATCAGACCGTGGATCACCGGTTGGGACGCAGTCACCAGCTTGCTGCCGAGGTGGCGATTGACCGGAGTCAGCTGGCGGTTGAAGGCATCGAACGCCACTTTCTCACCCAGATTCTGGCCGTTTTTGTCCATCAGCAGACGGATCGGCGTCGGCGGCATGAAGCGGTAGAGCTGGGGATGGGCCGCAGACTCGGCAACGAAGATCAGCTCAAGCAGGATGGAGCCGATGGGCAGCGCCTTGTTCTTGAGCAGTGCGACCGAGGTGGCACCGATCTCGGAGCCCAGGATCAGGTCGATACCGCCGCGCATCATGGGGTGATCCCAGGAGAGCAGCGCCATGTCATCGCGCGACAGGGCAGTGTTGCGATCGAAGGTGATGGTCATGCCGTCTTGCGGCAGGCCCGGGAAGCTGGAGACCAGCATGTGATCCCCTGGGGTCAGCACCAGCGCGTTCTCGCCACGGTCATCCTGATTGACGCCGATCTCGTCGAACATCTTGAGAGCGAAGGAGATCATGCCAGTGTCGTCATCTTCGGCGGCCAGCTTGTCGACCAGCTGCTGGGCAGTGGCGCCACCGCTGGAGTGGATCTCCAGCAGGCGATCGCGGCCCTGCTCCAGCCGAGCCTTGAGCGGCTCGTGCAGTTCGCGGGTCTTGACCAGCAGGGCGTCGAGGGCTGCCTGATCGCCGGTGTTGGCGGCCAGCAGCTCGAACAGCTCTTCACGTACCGCTTCGAATACCGGGCGGGCCGTCGGGCAGGTCTGCTCGAACGCGTCCAGACCATCGTGATACCAGAGCTGCAGGGCGCGCTGGGCAGTCCCTTCCAGATAGGGAACGTGGATCTCGACGGTATTCTGCTGACCGATACGATCCAGTCGGCCGATCCGCTGTTCCAGCAGATCTGGGTTGAGGGGCAGATCGAACAGCACCAGATGGCTGGCAAACTGGAAGTTGCGACCCTCTGAGCCGATCTCGGAGCAGAGCAGCACCTGGGCGCCACCCTCTTGCTGGGCGAAATAGGCGGAGGCCTTGTCCCGCTCGAGGATCGACATCCCTTCGTGGAACACTGCTCCACGGATCCCTTCACGGGTACGCAGCGCCTCTTCCAGCGCGATGGCGGTGGCCGCTTCGGAGCAGATCACCAGCACCTTCTGCTGACGGGCTGAGAGCAGCAGCTCCAGCAACCATTCTACGCGCGGGTCGAACTGGGTCCAGGTGGCGTTGTCGCCTTCGAACTGCTGGAAGATCTTCTCGGGATAGAGGTAGCGCAGGGCACGGGTCTGCAGATCGCCACCGTTACCACCCATCATGCCCATCACCTTGATGGCAGTCTTGTACTGCTCCGGCAGCGGCATGGGGTAGACGTTGAGGTGACGCTCGGGGAAGCCCTGAATATTGGCGCGGCTGTTACGGAACAGCACCCGGCCGGTGCCATGCTGATCCAGCAGCTTGGCGACCGCCTGCTGGCGGGCGGTTGCATCGCTCAAGTCCAGCCCTTCCAGCTGGCTGGCAAGGATTCTTTTAGCTTCATCGCTCAGGGTCTCGCCATCCAGCAGCTCTTGCGCTGCGCTGGCGACCTGACCGTAGGCTTGCTCCTCGGCGAGGAAGGCATCGTAGTCGTAGAAACGTTCCGGGTCGAGCAGACGCAGACGGGCAAAGTGGCTCTGGTGGCCCAGCTGATCCGGGGTGGCGGTCAGCAGCAGTACGCCCGGCACCTGTTCGGCCAACGCTTCCACCATTTCGTAGGCGCGGCTTGGCGCTTCCTCACTCCACTCCAGATGATGGGCTTCGTCGACAACCAGCAGATCCCACTCGGCTTCCAGCACTTGTTCGAAGCGACGACGCTTCTTGCGAAGGAAGTCGAGGCTGCAGATCACCAGCTGTTCGGTCTCGAAGGGGTTCTCCGCATCGGCGAATGCCTCGATGCAGCGCTCCTCGTCAAACAGGGAGAAGTGCAGGTTGAAGCGGCGCAGCATTTCGACCAGCCACTGATGCTGGAGCGTTTCGGGCAGCAGAATGAGCACACGATGGGCGCGGCCGGAGAGCAGCTGCTGATGAATGATCATGCCCGCTTCGATGGTCTTGCCCAGACCCACTTCATCGGCCAGCAGTACGCGCGGGGCGTAGCGGTGACCCACTTCATGGGCAATATAGAGCTGGTGCGGGATCAGGCTGACCCGGCCACCGGCCAGACCGCGAGTCGGGTTGCGACGACGCTGGTGCTGGTTGACCAGCGCCTCGTAGCGCAGGGTGAAGCGGGACATCCGATCGATCTGACCGGCGAACAGGCGATCCTGCGGCTTGTTGAACTTGATAAAGTTGTTGAGAAACACTTCCTTGAGGGCAACGGGCTCATCATTGTCGGTGCGCACACCTACATATATAAGCAGGCCGTCTTTCTCCTGCACTTCTTCGACCGTCATGGTCCAGTCTTCGTGACTGGTGATCTGATCGCCCACATTGAAGCTGACCCGGGTCACCGGCGCCTCTTCTTTGGCATACATGCGGTTTTCACCGGTAGCCGGAAACAACAGGGTAACCATGCGTCCTTCAACAGCAACGACAGTCCCCAACCCCAGATCCGTCTCTGTATCACTAATCCAACGCTGGCCAAGTGCAAAAGGCATTAAACTCTCCAAAGCCCAAGAGTGTGTGAATCGCAAAGGGGCGCTATGTTACCCGAAGGCGTGA
>NZ_CP077209.1:2765000-2992500 GCF_019047045.1 Aeromonas sp. FDAARGOS 1419 | reverse complement strand
AACAGGTCGCGTCGTTTCGACGACACTTCTTGGGGTTGTATGGTTAAGTGACTAAGCGTACATGGTGGATGCCTTGGCAGTCAGAGGCGATGAAGGACGTACTAACCTGCGATAAGCTGTGAGAAGTCGGTAAGAGACGCTATTACTCACAGATTTCCGAATGGGGAAACCCACCCAAGATAACTTGGGTATCGTTACATGAATACATAGTGTAACGAGGCGAACCGGGAGAACTGAAACATCTAAGTACCCCGAGGAAAAGAAATCAACCGAGATTCCCTCAGTAGCGGCGAGCGAACGGGGATTAGCCCTTAAGCATCTTGGAAGTTAGTGGAACGGTCCTGGAAAGGCCGGCGATACAGGGTGATAGCCCCGTACACGAAAACAACCTTGATGTGAAATCGAGTAGGGCGGGACACGTGACATCCTGTCTGAATATGGGGGGACCATCCTCCAAGGCTAAATACTCCTGACTGACCGATAGTGAACCAGTACCGTGAGGGAAAGGCGAAAAGAACCCCTGTGAGGGGAGTGAAATAGAACCTGAAACCGTGTACGTACAAGCAGTGGGAGCCCTTCGGGGTGACTGCGTACCTTTTGTATAATGGGTCAGCGACTTACATTTTGTAGCGAGGTTAACCGTATAGGGGAGCCGTAGGGAAACCGAGTCTTAACTGGGCGTCTAGTTGCAAGGTGTAGACCCGAAACCGGGTGATCTAGCCATGGGCAGGTTGAAGGTTGAGTAACATCAACTGGAGGACCGAACCCACTAACGTTGCAAAGTTAGGGGATGACCTGTGGCTGGGGGTGAAAGGCCAATCAAACTCGGAGATAGCTGGTTCTCCCCGAAAGCTATTTAGGTAGCGCCTCGGACGAATACTACTGGGGGTAGAGCACTGTTTGGGCTAGGGGGTCATCCCGACTTACCAACCCCATGCAAACTCCGAATACCAGTAAGTAATATCCGGGAGACACACGGCGGGTGCTAACGTCCGTCGTGAAGAGGGAAACAACCCAGACCGCCGGCTAAGGTCCCAAAGTTCTGGTTAAGTGGGAAACGATGTGGGAAGGCTCAGACAGCTAGGATGTTGGCTTAGAAGCAGCCATCATTTAAAGAAAGCGTAATAGCTCACTAGTCGAGTCGGCCTGCGCGGAAGATGTAACGGGGCTCAAACCAGGCACCGAAGCCGCGGATTCACACTTATGTGTGAGTGGTAGGGGAGCGTTCTGTAAGTCTGCGAAGGTGTATCGAGAGGTATGCTGGAGATATCAGAAGTGCGAATGCTGACGTAAGTAACGATAAAGGGGGTGAAAAGCCTCCTCGCCGGAAGACCAAGGGTTCCTGTCCAACGTTAATCGGGGCAGGGTGAGTCGACCCCTAAGGCGAGGCCGAAAGGCGTAGTCGATGGGAAGCAGGTTAATATTCCTGCACGACTTGTAATTGCGATGGGGGGACGGAGAAGGCTAGGTGGGCCAGGCGACGGTTGTCCTGGTGAAAGTGCGTAGGTGGTGTTTCTAGGCAAATCCGGAGACACAACACTGAGACACGAGACGAACGCACTACGGTGCGGAAGCCATTGATGCCCTGCTTCCAGGAAAAGCCTCTAAGCTTCAGATTACAAGTCATCGTACCCCAAACCGACACAGGTGGTCGGGTAGAGAATACCAAGGCGCTTGAGAGAACTCGGGTGAAGGAACTAGGCAAAATAGAACCGTAACTTCGGGAGAAGGTTCGCTCTTGACAGTGAAGTCCCTTGCGGATGGAGCAGTTGGGAGTCGCAGTGACCAGATGGCTGGGACTGTTTATCAAAAACACAGCACTCTGCAAACACGAAAGTGGACGTATAGGGTGTGACACCTGCCCGGTGCCGGAAGGTTAATTGATGGGGTTAGCGCAAGCGAAGCTCTTGATCGAAGCCCCGGTAAACGGCGGCCGTAACTATAACGGTCCTAAGGTAGCGAAATTCCTTGTCGGGTAAGTTCCGACCTGCACGAATGGTGTAACCATGGCCATGCTGTCTCCACCCGAGACTCAGTGAAATCGAATTCGCCGTGAAGATGCGGTGTACCCGCGGCTAGACGGAAAGACCCCGTGAACCTTTACTACAGCTTGGCACTGAACATTGAACCTACATGTGTAGGATAGGTGGGAGGCTTTGAAGGCGTGACGCCAGTTGCGCTGGAGCCGTCCTTGAAATACCACCCTTGTATGTTTGATGTTCTAACGCAGGGCCCTGAATCGGGCTCGCGGACAGTGCCTGGTGGGTAGTTTGACTGGGGCGGTCTCCTCCCAAAGAGTAACGGAGGAGCACGAAGGTTGGCTAATCCTGGTCGGACATCAGGAGGTTAGTGCAATGGCATAAGCCAGCTTAACTGCGAGACGGACAGGTCGAGCAGGTACGAAAGTAGGTCATAGTGATCCGGTGGTTCTGAATGGAAGGGCCATCGCTCAACGGATAAAAGGTACTCCGGGGATAACAGGCTGATACCGCCCAAGAGTTCATATCGACGGCGGTGTTTGGCACCTCGATGTCGGCTCATCACATCCTGGGGCTGAAGTCGGTCCCAAGGGTATGGCTGTTCGCCATTTAAAGTGGTACGCGAGCTGGGTTCAGAACGTCGTGAGACAGTTCGGTCCCTATCTGCCGTGGGCGTTGGATGATTGAAGGGAGTTGCTCCTAGTACGAGAGGACCGGAGTGAACGAACCTCTGGTGTTCGGGTTGTCACGCCAGTGGCACTGCCCGGTAGCTAAGTTCGGAATCGATAACCGCTGAAAGCATCTAAGCGGGAAGCGAGCCCTGAGATGAGTCATCCCTGACCCCTTGAGGGTCCTAAAGGGCCGTTGGAGACCACAACGTTGATAGGTGGGGTGTGTAAGCGCGGTGACGTGTTGAGCTAACCCATACTAATTACCCGTGAGGCTTAACCATACAACACCCAAGAAGTGTTTCTGGCCTTGTAGCGAATGAACGAACTACTCAAATTCAGTGATAGTGATAAGCCAAGGGCAACATCATTACTCACGTCAGCTTTCTGGATTAAGAATTTGCCTGGCGGCCATAGCGCCGTGGAACCACCTGATCCCATGCCGAACTCAGAAGTGAAACGCGGTAGCGCCGATGGTAGTGTGGCATTCGCCATGCGAGAGTAGGACACTGCCAGGCACTCAATTTAAGAACCCCGCTCAATGAGCGGGGTTTTTTATTGGCTGAAATTCAGTAATTCGTCTGATAATTGACCCATCTGATCTCTTCTCCTCTGTTCTTATTGTTGCTCTTCGCTGTTTTCTGGTTCCACAAATAGCCTGATGTTCCGCTTGGTACTCTTTCTTCGCTGAACCGCTGTCGCTTTGTTCGGTGGCTCTGGTGCCGCCATAACCCGTGAATCCTATGATCGCTTATACGTCATGATCTCTTGCTTGGGAGCTCTGCTTCCTGGGTTAGCCGTCCCTGACTTTATTCCGAAGAGGGGTTATTGGCGGTACCAACATGCTGGAACCGTGGTGGCTGCGTTGGGTCGTTGTGGTTTGGGGTAATAAGAAAATGGGCAAGGATTGCGCAGGAACGCAGAGGTTCGATGTTGGTAGGTGATCTTGTGGCAGCTATTTAGCTCGCAGGTTAGAAGATCAAGAAAGGTGTGGAAGAAGACTAATGAGTTGAAATCTATGGGAAATAGCAAATCGCAGGCAAGTAAAAAGCCCACGCAACATGGTTGCATGGGCTCGGTATAAATGGCGGAGGAGGTGGGATTTGAACCCACGGATGGTCGCCCATCGCCGGTTTTCAAGACCGGTGCATTCAGCCGCTCTGCCACCCCTCCGCAGCAGTGCGGCGAATATTACCATGCTGATCCGGCTTGTAAATCCCCGTCCGGTTCGATTGCTGGTTAATTGCGCGAAACGACATGAAAAAGTGGCAATCAGGGCGTCTCAAGCGCTTTTTTGGCCAGATAACTTGACTTGAAAACAGACTCAACCACTATAGTGGCCTCTATCATATCCTCTGCAAGATAACGTTATGACTATTAAAAATGCCCTGTTTTGCGCGCTGGCTGGCGTGACCCTGCTGGCGACGCCGGTACATGCAAGCGAGTTGACCAAAAGCGATGTCGAGCAAATTGTTCGCGACTATCTGGTCAAGAATCCCGAGATCCTGGTCGAGATGTCCAATGCCCTGCGTGCCAAGCAGGAGAGCCAGCAGGCCGAGAGTGACAAGGCGCTGATCAAGGCTCACTCCAAGCAGCTTTATGCCAATCAGGATCCCGAGATGGGGAATCCGAAGGCGTCGCTGACCATTGTAGAGTTTTTCGATTACAACTGCGGTTACTGCAAACGGGCCCATCCGCTGGTCAAGCAGCTGATGGCGGAAGATAAAGATATCCGTTACATCTACAAGCAGTTCCCCATTCTGAGCGAGTCCTCCTACTTCGCAGCCCGTGCTGCGCTGGCGGTCCAGCTGGGTCAGCCTGACAAGTACCAGGCGTTCCACGAGAAGCTCTATACCCATCAGGGCCCGCTCGCTGATGAAGCACAGGTCAAGCAGTTGGCTGTGGCGGCCGGTGTGGACTGGAGCAAGGTGGAGGCCAAGATCAAGGATGGCAGCATTGACCAGAACCTCGGTACCAACCGTGCGTTGGCTGAAGCGCTTGGTATCTCCGGTACCCCGGCCTTCATCATCGGTGATCAGATCCTGCGCGGTGCCCCCCGTGATCTGGCTAGCCTGAAGGGGTTTATCAAGGACGTGCGTGCCGGCAAGAGCATTCAATAAGCAGTTGTTATGGTCGAGGGCCCAGCGCCCCGGCCAGATACAGAAAGAGGGTCGGTATCACTACCGGCCCTCTTTTTTATTATGTCCTTTGGCACAAGTGGTCGTCGCGAAAGGACCATAACAACGTGCTCAGGACCCGGCCTGTTGGCCTCAGTAACAATTATTAGCAGAGTCGTTCGGAGTCTATTGATAAATATTTCGCCTCGCGGAGGCGTGTCGTGAGCATTGCTTAATTCCGGTCAAGATTTTTTCTGCTGCTTGCCTTAGAATCGCCGCCCGTTGCAGGAGAAACCCCTATGTTAGTTGATATTTTACGGCTGGTTTTTATAGCCGGAGGTCTCGTATTTGTCTTCATGCTGGTGCAAGCCTGCTGGCGGAAGAAGCAGAGTGGATCCTTTGAGGAGACCCCCTTCTGGCCGGTGGCGTTGATCGGTGGGGTTGCCAACTTCCTCGATACCCTGGGGGTGGGCAGCTTTGCGGTGAAGACCGCCTGCTACAAGCAGTTCAAGCTGATCGATGACCGGGTGCTGCCGGGTACCCTCAATGGGCAGTGTGTGCTGCCGACCGTGACTCAGTCGCTGATCTTCGTCGGCGCAGTAGCGGTGGAGCCGCTGACGCTGATCAGCATGATGATGGCCGCCGCAGCTGGCGCAGCCTGGGGCGCTCGTCATGTGGCTTCGTTTGATCGGCAGACCATCCGGCTGGTGATGGCCATTTCCTTACTGGTCGTCGCAGGGCTTATCTTTGCCGGTTTGCTGGGGCTTTTCCCTGTAGGCGGCGATGCGATGGGGCTCAGCGGCTACAAGTTGGCGATCGCCCTGCTTGGCAATTTCATCTTCGGGGTGCTGATGAATGTCGGTATCGGCCTGTTTGCCCCCTGCATGACGTTGGTTTATCTGCTGGGGATGAATCCGCTGGCGGCCTTTCCCATTATGATGGGCTCCACCGCCGTGCTTAGCGTCTTCTCCGCGGGCACCTTTATCCGCAAAGGGGCGTTCGATGCCAAGGCGGTGCTGGCGGTGGCCATCTTTGGCCCCATCGGTGTGGTGCTGGCCGCCATGCTGGTCAAATCCATGGATATGGAGATGCTGAAGTGGCTGGTTGCCTTTATCGTCATCTATACCTCCTGGACCATGTACGCCTCCTGGCGGGCGGCGCGTCGCTCCTCTGTGCAACTGGCGGTGGAGAGCGCAGGCTAGCCTGTACCAGTGCCGCTTCGGCCTTGGCCCCCAGAAAAACATAGAGGCCCAGCGCCAGCAGCAAACCCACCGCACACCCCATCACTCCGACCGCTGGCCAGAGCAGCTCGCTCTGGCCGAGCGAGCCTTTGAACAGCAGCAACAGCCCCTCGATGGAGACCGCGATCAGAATGGCGGCGATAAAGCGGGTGATGGTGCGGCGAATGGCGCTGTGGCGGAAGATATCCTTATGCAGCAGTACCTCCTCTTCCAGAATGGTCTTGCCCAGATCGAACACCGCCAGTGCCAGCGTCAGGAAGATGATGGCGCTAAAGGCGCCGAGCTGGTTCTGCTGCTCGCCGCACAATAGCTGGTAGAGCTGCTCCAGCCCGTGCCAGATGAGCGTCGCGACGATGAGAAACAGCGCCATGCTGAGCACTACATAGACCGCCTTGAACCAGGGCATGGCGCGGCGGCGTTCCCTGTCTCCCATCAACCAGCCAATCAGCTGATTCAGACAGATGGTGATCTCCCGTCCTTGCCCCTGCACGATAAGATGCAGCCGGTTATGGGCCGCCGGTGCCGCAGGCTGGATGCACATCGGCCCCTGATAGTGGTCAATGCTGACCACAAAGGGATACCCCTTGAGCGAGGCAAGGGGGGCTCTGAGCAGCCCCTGCAGTAGTGGGGTCAGCTCTTCCTGATACTCCTGATAGCGCCGCAGCACATCGATGGGGCTCATCTCTGCCATATGGACCTCGGTGACGTGGGCTCTTGTGGTGAATGTGCAAATAGTGGGCCTGCTTTATGACAGGGATGGCAGGGCAAGTTGCACCAGAGGATGACAAAACGACGGATGATGAGGGGGAAATGCACCAGAACTGGGCGTATCGAAGAGCTGTGTGGTGATGAAGGTACTGCGATAGAAAAGGGCCCGTGACGGGCCCTTTGCGACAACCAGCGGCGATTTAGCCAGCCAGCTTGGCGAAGCTGCGCTCGGCGGCAGCCAGAGTGTGTTCAATCTCTTTGTCGCCGTGAGCCAGCGACAGGAAGCCAGCCTCGTAGGCGCTCGGCGCCAGATAGACGCCCTCTTCCAGCATCAGATGGTAGAAGCGCTTGAAGCGTTCCATATCGCAGCGAGTGACCTGCTCGTAGCGAGTGATTTCGTTCTCTTCGGTGAAGAAGACGCCGAACATGCCGCCCACATAGTTGATGGCGAGCGGGATGCCGTGCTTGGCGGCGGCCGCTTTCAATCCCTCGGCAACCCGCGCTGTCTTGGCGCTCAGCTGCTCATAGAGACCCGGCTCCAGCAGCAGATCCAGCATGGTCAGACCGGCCGCCATGGCCACCGGGTTG
Organism: Aeromonas sp. FDAARGOS 1419; assembly: GCF_019047045.1. Lineage (NCBI taxonomy): Bacteria > Pseudomonadati > Pseudomonadota > Gammaproteobacteria > Aeromonadales > Aeromonadaceae > Aeromonas > Aeromonas sp. FDAARGOS 1419. Next base: position 2,985,199 of record NZ_CP077209.1, on the reverse strand, counting down.
CCGGAGAGAGTACCCGCCTGATAGACAGGGCCGGTCGGGGCGATGTGCTGCATCACCTTCTTCTTGCCGCCGAAGGCGCCCACAGGCATGCCAGCACCGATGATCTTGCCGAGGGTGGTGAGATCCGGGTCGATGTTGTAGTGACCCTGAGCACCGCGCAGGGAGACGCGGAAGCCGGTCATCACCTCGTCCAGGATCAGCAGGGCACCGAACTTGTCACAGATGGCGCGAAGCCCTTCCAGGAAGCCGGGGACCGGCGGGATGCAGTTCATGTTGCCTGCGACCGGCTCGACGATGATACAGGCGATCTCGCTGCCGTACTGGGTGAAGGCTTCACGCACCGAATCCAGATCGTTGAAGACGCAGGTCAGGGTGTGTTTGGCGAAATCGGCCGGAACGCCCGGGCTGTTCGGTTGACCCAGGGTCAGGGCGCCGGAACCGGCCTTGACCAGCAGGGAGTCGGCGTGGCCATGGTAGCAGCCCTCGAATTTGACGATCTTGTCGCGGCCAGTGTAGCCACGGGCCAGACGAATGGCGCTCATGGTGGCTTCGGTGCCGGAGTTGACCATCCGCACCTGCTCCATGGAGGGGACGATCTGGCGGACTTTCTCGGCCATCAGCACTTCGATCTCGGTCGGCGCACCGTAGCTCAGCCCTTTCTCAACGGCCTTGATGACGGCAGCCTTGATGGCGGGGTGGTTGTGACCCAGCAGCATGGGGCCCCAGGAGCCGATGTAATCCACGTAGGCCTGACCATCCACATCATAGAGATAGGCGCCATCGGCGTGATCGATGAAGCGGGGCGTGCCGCCGACCCCATTGAAGGCGCGGACCGGTGAGTTGACGCCACCCGGAATGGTCTGGCGGGCCTGTTCAAACAGCTGATCTGATTTTGACATGGATCATCCTTAATGGGATTTTGGGCGTCACACAAGGGATTGCAGCCGATTGAGACTCGGCAGGCCGGAGCATCAGGAGTATGCTTTGCGCTCTCGCCACCCGGACTCTCGGTCTGCTCCCGTGACAAAAATTTAACGGGCCGACTATAGCAGAAAGCCCCAGCCCTGGGCAGCCGAGCAACGCGCCGGGTGATCCTGATCTCAGCTAGCTGACGATATGGTTTTTCCAAGTTGGTGTAACAAGATGGCGCAACAAGCTCTCTCCTCTGAAGCCGATACCTCTTTGCGGGGGCCGCTTTCCCGCATTATCCGGCAAGACAAGATGCCCTTGCTGGTGCTGCTGCTGGCGGCGTTGGTCGGTACCCTGGCCGGACTGGTGTGCGGTCTGTTCGAATCGGGTGTCCACTGGCTGGCAGAACAACGTATCGATTTGCTGGCAGACCGTCCCTGGTGGCAGCTCGGTCTGCTTGGCTTTGGCTTCAGCGCCTTGCTGGGATTTGTCGGTTACTTCCTCACTCATACCTTTGCCCCGGAAGCGGGCGGCTCCGGCATTCCCGAGATCGAGGGGGCGATGGACGAGCTGCGCCCGGTGCGGTGGTGGCGAGTGTTGCCGGTCAAGTTCTTCGGCGGCATCTGTACCCTGAGCTCCGGTATGGTGCTGGGGCGGGAGGGGCCTTCGGTACAGATCGGCGGCAACCTCGGCAAGATGGTGGCGGATATCTTCCGGCTGCCCAAGGAGCATGGCCATGCCCTGTTGGCCGCCGGTGCGGCGGGCGGTCTGGCGGCAGCCTTCAATGCGCCGCTGGCGGGCATCCTGTTCGTGATGGAGGAGATGCGGCCGCAGTTTCGCTACTCCTTTCTGGCCATCAAGGCGGTGGGGATCTCCGCCATCATGGCGACCCTGATGTTGCAGAACATGAAAGGGCAGGGGGCGGTGATCACTCTGCCCCACTACGATGCGCCCGCCCTCAAGGCGCTCTGGCTGTTCCTCTTTATGGGGGCCACCTTCGGGGTGCTGGGTTTTGTCTTCAACAAGTTGGTGCTGGCATGTCAGGATGGCTATCTGGCGCTGCATCAGAACAAGCGCCACCGTTTCGTCGCCATCGGCATGCTGGTCGCCGGAACGTTTGGTGTGCTGTCGTTGTTTGCCCCCTCGGTGACGGGCGGCGGCACCGAGCTTATTCCTCATCTGATGGGGGATGAGTATGCGATGGCGACCCTGTTCCTCATCTTCTCGGTGCGGCTGGTTGCGACCCTCATCTGCTTCTGCTCCGGTGCCCCGGGTGGGGTGTTTGCGCCGACCCTGGCGTTGGGCACCCTGTTTGGCGTGGTGTTTGGCCATCTGTTTCATGCGGCGTTTCCGGAGCTTGGCATCGAGCCAGGCGCCTTTGCCATCGCCGGAATGGGGGCGCTGTTTGCTGCCACCGTGCGTGCCCCCATCACGGGTATCGTGCTGGTCACCGAGATGACCGACAACTATCAGCTGATCCTGCCGATGATGATCACCACGGTCGGGGCGACTCTGGTTGCCCAGTGGCTGGGGGGGCGGCCCATCTATTCCCAGATCCTGGAGCGAACTTTACGGCTCGCCGCGCGTCAAAAGCGAGGTGATGGCAGCGCCACGGCCAGTTAATTTTTCCCTTTATCGCCTTTGGCCCCGGTCAGGGCGGTATAGTGAAGGGAGAGGCGCTGCCGTAAATGGCGTGATAACGGGATGAGGGGCTATGTCCAATCTATTGAAGTTATTGGTCGTGTTAGCCGTCGGCGGGCTCATCGGTTACTTTGTCGGTAACCGTCAGGAGCTGGCCCAGAGCAGTCTGTTGGTGGTACAGCAGGAGACGCTGGATCGCCAGGGCAAGGCCATCGGCCAGCTCAAGACCGAGCTGGGGGTGAAAGATACCCAGCTGGCAACCCAGAAAGCGGCCTTCGAGCAGTTGCAGACCACCCTGAAGAGTCAGGAGGCGCAGGTGCAGGAGCTCAAGCGCCAGCTGGCCTTTTTCGAGCGGATCATGCGCCCCACCGGCGAACAGGTGGGTGTGGTGATCGACAACCTGACTCTGCAGGAGACCAGCATTCCCGGTCGCTACCACTATCGTCTCGCCCTGACCCAGCCCGCCAAGAAGCGGGAGCTGTTTCGTGGTCAGGTGCAGATCCGGGTCGAGGGGAGTCTGGCTGACAAGCCGAAGACACTAACCGGCCGCGATCTCGGGATGAAGGTGAGTGAGTGGCGCTATGCCCTGCGTTATTTTCAGCTGCTGGAAGGGAATTGGCAGTTGCCGGAAGGCTTTGTGCCGGATCGGATCCGTGTCACCATCAACAAGGATGGCAGGCAACCGGCGCAAGAGCTGCTGGTTGAGTGGGGCGAGGTGATCAAGCCGCTGGTCGCCGCACCGCCTGCTCCGGTTCCCGCTGCCGGTTAAACGTGGTGAATACTTGAACTGAATGGTCGGGTATTGGATAATTTCGCGGTTTCCATGTTTGTGGATCTAATGGTTGTGAGGTCAGTAATGAGTGCAGTAGCAGAAGCCCCGCTGCCCATCCAGATGACGGATGCGGCGGCCAACAAGGTGAAGAACCTGATCACCGAGGAAGAGAATCCCGAGCTGAAGCTGCGGGTATACATCACGGGTGGGGGCTGCTCCGGTTTCCAGTATGGCTTTACCTTTGATGAGAAGATCAACGACGGAGACACCGTAGTCGAGAAGAATGGCGTCACCATGGTGATCGATCCCATGAGCCTGCAATATCTGGTAGGCGGCAGTGTGGATTACACCGAGGGTCTGGAAGGTTCACGCTTCACCGTGACCAACCCCAATGCCACCACGACCTGTGGCTGTGGCTCCAGCTTCTCCATCTGATCGGCGTATCGGTCTGATGAAACGGCTCTCGGCAACGAGGGCTGTTTTTGTTTGTGGTGATCCGTGAGCTCCATCAAACAGCATTTCTCTGAAACAACAAAGGCGCCTTGATGGCGCCTTTGTTGTTTGCAGGATGGCTTAACGGGAGCTTGCCGCCGCGACCAGCGGGATCCGGTTCACTGCCTTGCCCATGTAGGCGAGGGTGATGGTCACAATGATGCAGGTGAAGCTCAGCCACATGTAGGGCAGGTAGTCGAGGGTTGCCACCCCCAGCACCCCGGCCATGAAGATGCCGTTGTCGCTCCAGGGCACCATGCCGCAGGTGAGGGTGCCGCCAAACTCGGCGTTGCGAGAGAGGTTCTTGCGTGCCAGTCCCAGCCGATCGTAGTTCTTGGCCATGATCTTGGGAGTCAGGATCAGCGACACATACATGGCCGAGCCAAACACGTTGGCCAGAAACGCGGTGCCGATGGTGTGGCTGGTCAGGCTGCCGACGCTATTGATGCGCTTCTCGAAAGCGCTGGCGATCACTTCCAGAATACCGACCTTCTCCAGCAGGCCGCCAAACCCGAGACCGAAGATGATGACCGCGACCGAGCCCAGCATGGACTCCATGCCGCCGCGACCGAGAATGTTGTCGATAAAGTCGATGCCGGAGGTGATGGCAAACGGACTATAAGCCGAGTGCATTGCCTTGACCGGATCCATGCCCTGGAAGGCGATGGCCCAGATCAGGCCCAGCAGGGCACCGAAGCTGATCACCGGGAAGGCGGGCTTGCGATTGGCCAACAGGCCCAGTACCAGCACCACCGGCACTATGGCCAGTGGGGTAATGTTGAACTGGTTGTCGAGAGCTTCCATCACCAGATTGACCTGCTCCAGGCTGACATTACCCGAATACTGCATGCCCACCACGGTGAACAGTACGGCGGTGATGACATAGGAGAGCAGGCTGATGGGCAGCATCCCCTTGATATGCTCCACCACATCGACGTTGGACATGGTCGAAGCCAGCACTACTGAGTCGGAGAGCGGAGAGAGCTTGTCACCAAAATAGACGCCGGAGAGCACGGCACCGGCTACCAGCGGCGCAGGCACGCCGAGGCTGTGGCCGATCCCCATCATGGCGATACCGGCGGTGGCGGCAGAGCCCCAAGAGGTGCCGGTGGCCAGCGAGGTCAGGGAACAGATGATCAGGGTTGCCAGCAGGAAGATGGACGGATGGATCACCTTGAGGCCGAAGTAGATTATGCTGGGAACAATGCCGCCGGCAATCCAGGTGCCGACCAGAGCACCGACGGAGACCAGGATCAGGATGGCCCCCATCCCCTTGGCAACTCCGTCAACGGCAGCCTGCTCCAGGGATTTGTAATCGTGGCCGAGTTTGATGCCAAGTCCCATGATGACGAACCAGGCGATGAACAGCGCCAGCTGGATCGGCAGATCGAGCACGCTGGTGAACGAGAATGCCAAGGCCAGGAAAATGGCCAGACAGGCAAACACCTGTGCCATGCCCGGTAGTCGGATGTGGTTTTGTTGGTTTTGCATAGATACTTCCTAAACTCTTGCTCGCCAAGGTCACTCCCTCTCGTCCTGTGGATACATCGATCCCGAGGAGGCAACCCAAAAAGAGGCCGCAATCTACCACAAACCCGAAGGGTTAAAGCCCCATCAAATTGGCAAAAATGCACATTTGATTGAAAAAATCACAAATTAGTTGATCTCATAACCCGTTTTTGAGCGGCCTGTTGACACAAAGGGTCACATACGAAGCTTGCCTGTGACGCCACTTGCATCCCCAGCAGATGAAGATGATAATTATTATCAATTGTTGGTTGGGGAGAAAACAATGCGCTGGATATTGCGGGGGATGATGTTGCTGGTGGCGGTGGCCGTACTCGCATGGGGTCAGGATAAAGAGTACGGCACCTGGAGTGCCGGTTTTCTGCTGGCTGCCTGGGTGATGCAGGAGCCCGGATTGCGCCCCGCCTTGATCTTGCTGCCAGTGGCCGGGTTGACCGGTATCGTCACCCTGCTCTGGCAGCAGCCATGGTTATGAGCTTTTGACGGGAGCCTGCTTGATCTTCTGCTGTGCCACCTTGAGCGATTCGACCACCAGTTTCTCCATTTCGGTACGCTTGGCGTCGGTCAGGAAGTAGATCATGTCGACATTGTGGCGAATATAGTGGGCCGGAAGCTGGTTGAGGGTAAGGCAGCAGAGGTCGGCCATCTGATCGCTGTTGAGCTTTTGCTGCAGCCCCTGTTTCTCAATCTCCTTGAGCACCAGATGTTCGTAAAAGTTGTGAATGTCGGTATCCAGTATCATATGCGTTCCTTGGCATGACGATGAGCGGGGAGTCGTCAAAAGCATAGCCATAACAAGGAGTAAAAACAAAAGGCCCATCACTTTCGTGATGGGCCTTTTGCGTAATGAATGGTGCGAAGAGAGGGACTCGAACCCTCACATCCGTGGGACACTAACACCTGAAGCTAGCGCGTCTACCAATTCCGCCACCTTCGCACACTGATTTTCTCCAGCTGGTTTTTAAATGCGGTTGGAGCGCATTGCTCTGTTTTTACATGTCAGAAGCATGGTGCGAAGAGAGGGACTCGAACCCTCACACCCGGGGGGCACTAACACCTGAAGCTAGCGCGTCTACCAATTCCGCCACCTTCGCACATTCGGGTTTCCAGTCTGGATTTACATGCTGTCTGGATAAAGCATGGTGCGAAGAGAGGGACTCGAACCCTCACATCCGTGGGACACTAACACCTGAAGCTAGCGCGTCTACCAATTCCGCCACCTTCGCACATCGGGTTATCAGTCTGGATTTACATGCTGTCTGATAAAAGCATGGTGCGAAGAGAGGGACTCGAACCCTCACACCCGGGGGGCACTAACACCTGAAGCTAGCGCGTCTACCAATTCCGCCACCTTCGCACATTAGGGTTTTCTAGTTGGATTTACATGCTGCTGAATCAGCATGGCAGTATTGGTGCGAAGAGAGGGACTCGAACCCTCACATCCGTGGGACACTAACACCTGAAGCTAGCGCGTCTACCAATTCCGCCACCTTCGCATCACTGCGGAGGGGGATTCTATAGAGTTTTGGGGGAGCGTCAACAGCCAAAGGGGACTTTTTTCGCTGTTGACGCCCAAAGTGGCGCCAAGGGTACAAAACTTCAGCAATCAGCTGACGTTTGGCGTTCAGTAACGGCCCAATGCGCTCTGATACATCCGTTCATACTGGGTGACCGAGTCAGGCCAGTTGAAGCGGGTGCTCATGGCATTACGCTGCACCTTGGCAAAACGCTCTTTGTCCTGCAGGAAATAGAGCAGGCTGCGGCGCATGGTATCGAGCAGGATGGCGGCAGTCGGATCGTTAAAACAGAAGCCGGTGGCATGCTCGGGATCGGCATCCCAATCCACCACGGTATCTTTCAGACCACCCACGGCGCGCACCAGTGGCAGAGTGCCATAGGCGAGACTGTACATCTGGTTGAGGCCGCAAGGCTCGAACAGCGAGGGCATCAGGAAGAAGTCGGCACCGGCTTCGACCAGATGAGCCAGCCGATCGTCATAAGTGTTGATGAAGGCGAGCTTGCCCGGATAATCCCGAGCCATGGTTTGCAGTTGCGTGGCGAGCGCAGGATCGCCAGAGCCGACGATCACCACTTGTACCTGATGGTGGAGGAATTTCTCCAACGCAGGGAGCAGCAGGGGAACGCCCTTTTGCTCGGTCAGGCGGCAAACCATGCCGTAGATGGGCAAGTCCGCCACGGCCAGCCCCGCCTCCTGTTGCAGGCTCTCTTTGCAGATCTGTTTGCCAGCCATGTTGTCGATGCTGTAGGTCGCAGGCAGGAATTCGTCGAACTCAGGATCCCAGTCCTTGTAGTCGCAGCCGTTGAGGATGCCACAGAGATCCGCCGCCCGTTGCTGGAAGATATGCGCCATGCCGTGGGCGCCAAGGTGAGTCAGCAGCTCCTGGGCATAGTTGGGACTGACCGCATTGATCTTGTCGGCGTAGAGCACCCCGCATTTGAGCAGATTGACGTGGCCGTAGTCGTAGTTGATGCGGCGTTCGTAGTCGGCGATCTCGGGCATGGCCCAGAACTGCTCGCGGCCAAACACCCCCTGAAACGCCGCGTTGTGAATACTGATCACGCTGCGAGTCTGCTGGAAGAAGGGGTTGTGGGCGTGACGGGTTTTAAGCAGCAGTGGCAGCAGGCCGGTGTGCCAGTCATTGCAGTGGGCGATATCCGGGGCAAAGCCGAGCTGCTCGCAGGCATGGAGGGCTGCGGCAGAGAAGAAGGCAAAGCGCTCGCCATTATCCGGATAGGCCTGATTGTTCTCGGCGTAGAGCTGGGGACGATCGAAATATTGCGGGCAGTCGAGCAGATAGACGCAGACGCCATCCAGCTCCATCTGGTAGATGCGATAACCGATATCCGGCAGCCCGGGGTGGGTTGGCAACCAGCGAGAAGCGACCAGTCTGGCCTCATCCCGTCGTTTTATCGTCTTGTAGAAGGGGAGCATGATCCTGACATCATGCCCCTTCTGGGCCAGGTACATCGGCAGGGCTCTGGCGACATCGGCCAGGCCCCCGGTCTTGACCAGCCCCTCAACCTCCGAGGCAACAAACAGGATTTTCAGTGGGTTAATAGCCAACTCTTGCTCCCTTAGGTACCACCACGATACCGCCTTCGGATACGGTAAATCGCTCTCTATCGTGGTCGAGATTTTCACCGATAACGGTGCCGGGCGCAATTTCAACGTTTTTATCTATGATCGCGCGCCGGATGGAGCACCCCTCACCAATCTTCACATCCCCCAGCAGCACGGATTCACTGATATGGCTGCACGCGCCGATATTGCAGCGGAAACCGAGGATGGATCGCTGGATCTGGCTGCCCTGAATGAAGCAACCGGCGGAGATGAGCGAGTTGGCGATCTTCACCTTGCACTCGTCGCTGTCGATGAAGGTAGCAGGCGGCAGCGCCGGATAGTGGGTGTGCAGGGGCCACTTGCGGTTATAGAGGGAGAAGGGGGGATTGTCGGCCACCAGGTCCATGTGCGCTTGCCAATAAGAGTCGAGGGTGCCCACATCCCGCCAGTAGACGTGCGGTTTCTCGCCGGGGATGACGTTGGTGCTGTAGTCGTAGACATAGACGGGGGCGCGCGGGTAGAGGCTCGGGATCACATCCTTGCCAAAGTCGTGGCTGGAGTTCTCCTCGGCGGCATCCCGTTTTAACTCGCGGCAAAGCGCCTCGGTCTCGAATATGTAGTTGCCCATGGAGACAAGTGCCTGGGTGGGATCGCCGGGAATGTGTTTCGGCTGTTTCGGTTTCTCCTGAAAGCCGATCATCCGCCCTTCGGCATCCACCTCGATCACCCCGAAGGCGCTCGCTTCTTCGATGGGCATGCGAAGTGCCGCGACCGTCATGGCGGCGTTCTTCTGCTTGTGGAAGGTGACCATCTGGCTCACATCCATCTTGTAGATGTGGTCGGAGCCGAAGATGCAGACGTGATCCGGTTCGGCCCGCTCGATAAAACCGAGGTTCTGGTAGATAGCATCGGCGGTGCCGTCATACCAGCGTTTGCCCATCCGCATCTGGGCCGGGATAGGGTCGATAAAGCGGTCGGTGATGCCGACGATATTCCAGCCCTTCTTCATGTGCAGGTAGAGGGACTGGGATTTGAATTGGGTCAGTACATAGATGCGCAGAAAGTCGGCGTTGACGAAGTTGTTGAGGACAAAGTCGATCAGCCGGTAGCTGCCACCAAAGGGGACGGAAGGCTTGCTGCGGGTAGTGGTCAGAGGCTGCAGGCGAGTACCTTCGCCACCAGCCAGGATCATGGTCAATATGCCTGCCATCGTATTTCTCTCCCTGAATGAACAACATGAAAAGGTTTTCAAAGCTCGGCATAAAAACACCCCTAAAGGGGTGGTTTTTATCGTGCTCTTAGTACCTTACCAGATCCCGTATGGGGCTCTCTAGCTGTTTTCTTGTACTGCTTACACTTAATTACACTTTGCTCAGATAGACCTTGAATTTGGCATCACTGCTGATCACTTCAGTCCGTTTGAAGTGTGTCTCCAGTATAGGCTGGTAGCGCAAGAAGGCGTTGGCAACAATGGTCAGCGAACCATTTGACAGCAAAAATTCCGGCGCCTTGGCCAGGAACTGCTCGGTTGCCGCATAGAAGGTTTTGAGACCCGCATGGAATGGCGGGTTGGAGACGATGTGCTGGAAACGGGTGGAGACATCCGAGTAGACATCGGAAGCGGTGACCTTGCCCTGCAGACCGTTGATCGCCAGGGTGCGGCGGCTCGATTCGAGCGCCAGCGCGCTGATATCCACCATGTTGACCTGCAGATCCGGATTGCGCTTGGCCAGCACAGACCCAATCACCCCGGCGCCGCAGCCGAAATCGAGCAGTTCGCCCTTCATCGGCGGCACCGCGGCCAGCAGCATCTGGGTGCCGAGATCCAGCTCGGCGGCGCTGAATACGCCGGGCAGTGCCAGCACGGTAAGCTCGGTATCACCCGCCTTGCACTGGTAGCGGCCAAACCAGCTATCCAGATCGAACGGGGCGACCGGTTGGCTCAGCTCACCGTGATAGAGGGAGCAGCGGCGCGCCGAATCGCGCTTGACCGGCTTTTCGCCATAGGGGGCCAGCAGCTTGTCGGCGCCATTGATGCCGCCGCGGTTTTCACCGGCCAGGAACAGATCGGCACCCGCCTCCAGCAAGGGGGTCATCATGGCCAGCAGATATTGTGCCTCGGCCTTGGCCTTGGGCATCAGCAGCAACAGGGCATCGAAGCGGGGGGCGCCACCTAGCTGGTGGTCGAACAGGATAGCCTCGCCGAGGGCGGCCTGCTGGCTGCGGTAGTAGCAGTAATCGGTGGTAAAGACGGTCAGGCTCTGGGCCAGGCTCGCCAGCTGGCGGGGGTAGTCATCCTCCAGTGCGCCACAGACAAGTAGCCGCTTGCCGACAAAGAGGGCTTGGTTTCGTTCCAGCATCTGGCTGACGGCACTGATAGGGCTGCTCATCGGGTCTCTCCACGCAATTTTGGGCGGCCATTATACATAGCCCCTTTCGCCTTGACATTTATGCCGTGTTCCCGAAATATGCCCAGACACCATTTTTTGACCAGAGATGACGAAATGCGGTTCAACGGGTTGAAACGAAAGCACAAAAAAAGCCTGAAATTCGGGCCTGCCGACGTTCGCGCGTAACCTCTCATCCCTGAGAAGCTTCAAACCCCGGTTGCGCACATCGTACCGGGGTTTTTTATTGCCATATGCGCGTCATTTAGGAGAAGGAGATCCCATGTTTCAAGGTTCAATCGTTGCGTTGATCACCCCGTTTCGACAGGGAAAGCTGGATGAAGAGGCGCTGCTGCGTCTGGTGGAGTGGCATATCGAACAGGGCACTCACGGCATTGTGCCGGTGGGGACCACGGGGGAAAGTCCGACCCTGACCCACGACGAGCATTGCCGGGTGGTGGAGCTGGTGGTCAAACAGGTCGCTGGCCGTATTCCGGTCATTGCCGGAGCGGGCTCCAACAATCCGGTCGAAGCCATCGAGTACACCCTCCATGCCGAGCGGGTGGGCGCCGATGCCACCCTGCATGTGGCCGGTTACTACAACCGCCCCAATCAGGAGGGGCTCTACCACCACTTCAAGGCGGTCCACGATGCCACCGCCAAGCCGATCATCGTCTACAACATTCCGCCGCGCGCCATCGTCGACGTGCAACCCGCAACCCTGGCTCGTCTGGCCGAGCTGCCGCGTATTGCCGGGGTGAAAGATGCCACAGGCGACTTGGCCCGCCCCTGGACCGAGCGCCAGCTGATCAAAAAGCCCTTCGCCTGGCTCTCCGGTGAGGATGCCACTGCGGTTGCTTACAACATCGGCGGCGGTCAGGGCTGTATCTCTGTGACCGCCAACGTGGCCCCCAAGCTGGTGGCCGAGGTTCAAAATTTGGCGCTGGCTGGCAAGTGGCAAGAAGCGCGTGAGCTGCAAGACAAGCTGATCCCGCTCCATCAGGCGATGTTTGCCGAGCCGAGTCCGGCTGGTGCCAAATATGCCGCTTCCCTGCTCGGTTTCTGTAGCGAGGAGTGCCGACTGCCGGTGATGCCGCTGTCAGAAGCGACCCGCGAGCGCATTCGCAGCGCCATGCAGCAGCTCAACCTGCTGTAATGCAAAACGGGTGAGCCAAGGCTCACCCGTTTTGTTTTCGGCTTTTCTGGCCTTTATTTACGACATCGCCCCACTCAGGCCGCGTGATGTAGCCAGGCAGCGATGGCCAGTTGCAACTCGACATATGCCGGATAGAGGAAGAGATCGGCCAGTTCGGCAGGCCACTCGTTTTGCTCGTCCGATTGGGCTTGCAGATGGGCGTGCAGGCTGGTCAGGGCGGGTAGCCAGGGCGCGGGTTGTGGCAGCGCGGCCGCAGTGCGGGCGACCAGATCGATCCCTTGGCACAGGGCCGCGAGTGCCTGCTGTTGAGCTTCTTCATCCTGCGGATGCTCCAGCCAGAGCTGCTCGTGGTGCTGCCAGTGACCCAGCCCCTCGCTTACCCCCGTTATGCCATCCATACCTTCATGCTCGACCAGCGCCTGCAGGGACAGCGGTTTGCCGAGCCCGGCCAGTCGATAGCCGCGCTGGGCCTTGGATTGGGCGCCGAGACGCAGCCCACCAAGCTTGGCGAGGCGTTGGGCCAGTGCAAACAGCGCCGCGGTCGCGCCTGATTTGAGCTCCAGTTCCAGTTCGTTGATGGTGGTGCTGCCTTGGCTGCCGACTATCTCTCCCTGATCCCAGGCCAGCTCAATCTCGGCCCCCTCGAAGAAGATCAACCAATGGCGGCGCAGGAAGTCGGTGCGAAACTGGGCGACCAGCTGCTGCTGAATGTGGTCACGCTCGGTCAGGGTCGGCCAAATCTCATCGGGAAAGGCCGAGAGGGTCGGCAAATCGCCGCTGACAGGGGCGTTGTACTCGGGTCTGGCATGCAGGCCGCCCACCACCTGGCCACGGCATTTGATGGTCTGTTCGGCGAAGGCGTCGCAGCGGCGAATGCGCAACCCCATCTCCAGCTGGCGCAGAGCCAGGGTCGGCGTATCGAAATAGACGTTGCCGAGCTGCTGTTGTGACGATTCTTTAATCTCAAGAGAATTCAGCAGGTTGGATAACTTGGCTTGAATGTCGCGGGCGACAAAAAACTTTATCTCGATCTCAGTTTGCATAGTCATTCCGGGCTGGCAGGCAACTTTGGGGGGCAGGATTCGGGTCGCGGGGATATAATGCCCGCGAGACGACTAGATTAATTCGCGGTTTAATTGAGGGCGCAGTTCGGTTACCATGCGCGCCTCATAAAATCGTATCGAGTGTTTTTTCACCGACACAGGTTTGGCCATGCCAGTAAATACTATTTTGGGGCTTTTTGCCAAGTCCCCCATCAAGCCGCTGCAGAAGCATATCGTCAAGGTTCACCAGTGCTCCCAGCAGTTGGTTCCCTTCTTTGACGCTGTTGCCGAAGACCGTTGGGAAGATGCCGAGAAGATCCGGCAACAGATCGCCCAACTGGAAAAAGAGGCAGATACCCTCAAGCGTGAAATCCGTCTGAAACTGCCTCGCGGCCTGTTCCTGCCGGTTGCACGTACCGACCTGCTGGAGCTGTTGACCCAGCAAGACAAGATTGCCAACCGTGCCAAGGATATCTCCGGCCGCATGCTTGGCCGTCGCATGGAGTTCCCCGCCGAAATGCGGACGGATTTCATGGCTTACCTCAAACGTTGTATTGATGCGACCGCTCAGGCCGAGAAAGCGATCGGGGAGCTCGACGAGCTGCTCGAGACCGGCTTCAAAGGACGGGAAGTGGAAATGGTTGCCGAGATGATCCACCAGCTGGATCTGATCGAGGACGATACAGACACCATGCAGATCGGACTTCGCCAACAGCTGCAAGCGGTTGAGCACAATTACAATCCGATCGATGTGATGTTCCTTTACAAGATCCTCGAATGGGTAGGTGACCTGGCAGATCAGGCCGAGCGCGTAGGCGCCCGTCTGGAACTGATGCTGGCTCGTTCGTAATCGACTGACTGGGTAAACACTACTAATGGACATTATCGCGAATTACGGCACCACTCTGGTGCTCGTGGCGGCCTTGTTCGGCTTTTTGATGGCTTGGGGCATTGGCGCGAATGACGTGGCCAACGCCATGGGAACATCGGTCGGCACCAAATCCCTGACCATCCGTCAGGCGATCATCATTGCCATGATCTTCGAATTTGCCGGTGCCTATCTGGCCGGTGGCGAAGTGACGGCCACCATCCGTAACGGCATCATCGACAGCAATGCGTTTGTCGATAGCCCGGATCTGCTGGTGCTCGGCATGATCGCCTCCCTGCTGGCGGCAGGCGCCTGGTTGATCCTCGCCTCCTACTTCGGCTGGCCTGTCTCGACCACTCACTCCATCATCGGCGCCATCGTCGGTTTCGCTGTGGTGAGCATTGGCCCGGAAGCGGTGCAGTGGAGCAAGTTTGGCGGCATCGTCGGCTCCTGGGTCATCACCCCGGCCATCTCCGGTGTCATCGCCTACTTCATGTTCATCAGCGTGCAGAAGCTTATCTTCAACACCGATGATCCCCTGAACAACGCCAAGCGCTATGTGCCGTTCTACATGTTCCTGACTGCGCTGGTGATCTGTCTGGTGACCATCAAGAAGGGGCTGACCCACGTCGGTCTGCACCTGAGCGATGGCGAGGGCATTCTGCTTTCGATTGCCATCTCCATCGCAGTGGCGTTTGCCGGCTGGATCTACATTCGCGGCCAGAAGTACAACCCGCAGGATGACAGCAAGATGCACTTCGCCAACGTGGAGAAGGTGTTCGGCATCCTGATGGTGATCACTGCCTGTGCCATGGCCTTTGCCCACGGCTCCAACGATGTGGCCAACGCCATTGGCCCGCTCTCTGCGGTGGCCTCGATCGTGGCTTCCGGTGGCGAGATTTCCAGTCAGGCAGCCATTGCCTGGTGGATCCTGCCCCTCGGCGGTATCGGTATCGTGATCGGTCTGGCGACTATGGGCGAGAAGGTGATGGCGACGGTCGGTACCGGCATCACTCACCTGACCCCGAGCCGTGGTTTTGCTGCCCAGCTGGCGACTGCCGCGACCGTGGTGATTGCCTCCGGTACCGGTCTGCCCATCTCCACCACCCAGACCCTGGTCGGTGCTGTGATGGGTGTCGGTCTGGCGCGCGGTATTGCGGCGCTGAATCTGGGGGTACTGCGCAACATCGTGGTCTCCTGGATCATCACCCTGCCTGCAGGTGCCATTCTGGCTATCGCCATCTTCTACGTGCTGCAGGCCTGCTTCTCCTAATCGAAGCGACATTCAGCAAAAAGCCCGAGTCATCGACTCGGGCTTTTTTTATTGTGCGCGGGAGCTGAGGTGCTGCTCCCTTTGCAATCTGCCTTAGAGGCTGGCGCAGATCTGCCACAGATCGTACTGGATAGCGGCGGCGGTCACTTCCCGACCCGCCCCCGGCCCCTGGATCACCAGCGGGTTGGTGCGGTAGCTGTCGCTCTCGATGGCGAAGATGTTGTCGCACGGCAAGAGGTTGGCGAACGGGTGGTGGGGCTCCAGCGCCTCCAGTCCGACCCGCGCCTTGCCGTCATGCTCGAAGCGGGCCACGTAGCGCAGTACCTTGCCGAGGCGCTTGGCCCCTTCGAAGGCGGTCTGGATCGGGCCATCCAGCTCTTTCAGTCTGTCCATGAACTGATAGGCGGTCACCTTGCGCAGCGTAACGGGCACCAGATTCTCCAGCTCGATATCGGCGGAGTCGAGCTCGAAGCCCGCTTCCCGCGCCAGAATAAGCAGCTTGCGCCGCACATCCTGACCGGAGAGATCTTCGCGGGGATCCGGTTCGGTCAGACCGTGCTGCCACGCCTCATCCACCAGCTCGGAGAAGGGGCGGGTGCCGTCATACTGCTGGAACAGCCAGGAGAGGGTGCCGGAGAAGATGCCGGAGACCCCCTGAATGCGGTCGCCGCTCTGGCGCAGCATCTGGATGCTGGACTGGATTGGCAGCCCGGCGCCCACGGTGGCGTTGTAGCGCCACTGCACCTGATGGTCGCGGCAGGTCTGCTTGATGCGCTGGTAGAACTCGCTGTCGGCGGCACCGGCAAACTTGTTGGCGGCGATGATATGAATGCCGAGCTGGGCAAAATCCGGATAGTAGCGGCTCACCGTTTCGCTGGCGGTCATGTCCAGCGCAACCAGCGCATCGAAGCCGTGCTGCTCAAGCTGGGAGAGCAACTCCGGCCAGATCAGCGGCTTGGGATTGAAGTTGTCCTGTACCTTGAGGGGGTTGAGCCCCTCTTCATCGAGCAGGCCTCCTTCCGAGCTGAACACCCCGTAGAGGGTGAGCGCCAGATTGAGCTCATGTTCCAGCCGTGCCTTTTCACGGGCGTAGAGGCTCAGCCAGTGGCCGCCGATATTGCCCTTGCCGAACACCACCAGTCCGACCCGGGTCGGGCGGCTGAACAGGGCGCTGTGCAGGGCGATGAGCAGCGGCTCCAGCACTACCTGACGCAACACGGCCACCAGACTCAGGCCATCTCTGGCCACCTGTACGAACTCCAGCGGCTGATCTGCCAGTAGCTGATAGAAGCGGTGGCACTGCTCCGCGTTGTCGGTGACACCGGCGCCGACCAGCGCCACCAGACTGTACCCCTCTTTCTGGATGAGGCCGGTGAAGTTCCCTTGCAACTGAAAGTCCCGCAGCAGCTCGAAGGCGCCCTGTGCTACCTCAAGGGTATAGGCGAGACGCAGGATCCGGCGATCCGGCTGGCGCTGCAGGGTGAGTGGGTTGAGACGGTGACGAGCCAGATGGGCCTCGATGGTGGCCACCGTCTGCTCGTAGTTGGTTTGCGGCAGCACCTTCAGCTCGATGAGGGCGATCTGATCCACCGAGGAGACGATGCGGGCGCCACCGGAGCGGGGGGCGCGGCGCAGGATGTGGGTGCAGCCCTCATCCGGGTTGTAGCTGCAGCGCAAAGTGAGGCGCTGGCGGCTGTCGGCCACCGGTTGCAGGGTGCGCGAGTGCAATACCGAAGAGCCAAGGCGGGCCAGCTCGTTGGCTTCCGCGAGGCTCAGGCGCTCCAGCAGACGCGCTTCCTTCACCCGACGGGGGTCGGCGCTGTAGACCCCGGCCACGTCGCTCCAGATGGTGGTGGATTCGCCGTCCGCCAGCAGCGCCAACAGGCTGGCGCTGTAGTCGGAGCCGTTGCGACCGAGCAGCAGGGAGCGCCCCTCCATGTCGGCGGCGATAAAGCCGGTTACCACGATGCGGCCGGCATGCTCCGCCAGTCGCGCCTTGAGCAGCTCGCTGGAGAGGGCGGTATCCACCTTGACCAGAGCGCCATCCTCGGCGCGCAGGAAGCTGCGGGCATCGAGCCAGATGGCCTTGTCGCCGCGGCTGGTGAGCAGGGCTGCCAGCAGGCGCGCCGACCACACTTCGCCAAAGGCGAGCAAGCCGTTGCGGGCGAAGCGGTCAAACTGCCCCTCCAGCGTTTTGGCGATCAGCTGCATGTCGTCGGCCAGCTGCTTGCTCAGATCGAGCTGCAGTTCACCCTCCAGCAGGCCGTCGATCAGGCTCTGCTGATAGGCCTGCAGGGCCGAGATGGCTTCGCCAGCGGCTTCGTCCCCCGCTTCGGCCAGCTCCACCAGCTGGATCAGCCGGTTGGTGGTCTTGCCGGCGGCGGAGACCACGATTAGTTCATCCCCGCCCACCTGTTGTTCAACGATACTGGCGACCCGGCGATAACAGACCGGATCCGCCAGACTGCTGCCACCAAATTTGTGGACGTGACGTCGCTTCAATCCTGCTTCTGCTGCCACCGCGATCTCTCCTTGTTGCTGCTGTTCCATTACTTCGCTACCTGTTCTGCCTGCTGCGCCTGTTCAAAAGCCTGAGCCAGATCGGCCACCAGATCTTCACCGTGTTCAATACCGACCGACAACCGCAGCAGCTGGGCGCTGATACCTGCTGCCTGCTGCGCGACCGGGGTCATGGCCCTGTGAGTCATGCTGGCCGGATGGGCCACCAGACTCTCCACCCCGCCGAGGGACTCGGCCACCGAGAAGAGGGTGAGGGCCGCGAGGAAGGCGCGAATGCCCGCCTCGCTGCAATCGAGTTCAAAACTTAGCATGGCGCCGAAGCCGGACTGTTGACGGCGCGCAATATCATGGCCCGGATGGCTCGGCAGGCTGGGGTGATAGATGCGTTTCACCAGTGGCTGCTGTTGCAGGAAGGCGAGGATGCGATCGGTGTTCTCCTGATGGGTGCGTAATCTGGGGGCCAGAGTGCGCAGGCCGCGCAGGGTGAGGTAGGAGTCGAACGCCCCGGAGGTGAGCCCCAGACAGTTGGCCCACCACACCAGCGACTCGGCCAGTGCTGCCTCCTTGGCAATCGCCACTCCGCCCACCACGTCGGAGTGACCGTTGATGTACTTGGTGGTGGAGTGCACCACCACGTCGGCACCGAGGGCCAGCGGTTGTTGCAGCAGAGGGGAGAGGAAGGTGTTGTCCACCACCACCTGCGCACCCACCTCGTGGGCGGCGCTGGCAATGGCGCTGATATCCACCACTCGCAGCAGCGGGTTGGAGGGGGTCTCGACCCATACCAGCGCAGGCTTCTGGGCCAGAGCGGCGGCCAGAGCGGCCTCATCCCCCTGATCGACAAATTGCACCCGGTAGTGTCCCTTGGCCGCCAGATACTCGAACAGGCGCCAGGTGCCGCCGTAGCAGTCGTGAGGGGCAATCAGCAGATCCCCAGCCTTGAGCAGTGCAGTGGTGACCAGATGGACAGCGCCCATGCCGGTGCCGGTGACCACGGCGCCAGCGCCCCCTTCCAGCGACGCCAGCGCGTCCGCCAGATTGGTGCGGGTCGGGTTGCCGGAGCGGGCATAATCGTATTGACGGGGCTCGCCAAAGTCGGCAAAGGTGTAGTTGCTGGAGAGGTAGATGGGGGGCACCACGGCACCGTGTTGCTGGTCTGTCTCAATCCCGGTGCGAACCGCCAGGGTGGCCTTGTGGGTCATATCACTCTCCTTGATGTCTCTTCACACGCCGGCATCTTGCTGCCACGCGCCATCCCGCCACTGCGGGCTCATGGACAACCACACTACGCCAGCTTAAAAAAGCCGTCAACACTTCCAGACGTCTAAATGGCTTTGCCGTTGGATTGCCATTAATTTCCTTAAGGGTTAAAATCCGCGCTCACGGCTAAATGAGAACAGGTGAGTCATGGGAACAGAGTGGAACGGCGACTACGTCAGCCCCTACGCGGAACACGGTAAGAAGAGCGAACAGGTCAAGAAGATTACCGTCTCGATCCCGCTCAAGGTGTTGAAAGTGTTGACCGATGAGCGCACCCGCCGTCAGGTGAACAACCTGCGTCATGCGACCAACAGCGAGCTGCTCTGTGAAGCCTTCCTGCACGCTTTCACCGGCCAGCCGCTCCCTTGCGACGAAGACTTGCGCAAGGATCAACCGGACAGTGTCCCGGCCGAAGCGCGCGCCATCATGGAAGCGCTGGGCAAAGAGATCGAAGATTTCGACAAGGAATAACCCCCAATGACGCGGCCCTGGCCGCGTCATTGCTATCAGCCATGTCCCGCTTCAGCCTGCGCCACTATCACCACCACGTTTGCAGCCATAGTCACGACTTTGCCCAGTTGGTGATCCCCCTCGACGGCCCCCTCGAGATCGAGGTGCAGGGCCGGGGGCGCCGGCTTGCCCCCGGTTCTGCCTGCATCATCGCCCCCGGTGAGCGACACGACTACGCCGCCGATCCTGCGCTTTCGTTTCTGGTGCAGGAGAGCGACTGGTTACCCGGCGATTTGGCGGCCCGCCCCTTTATCGAGCTGGATGAGCCCCAGCGTCACTACCTCGCTTTTCTGCACCGCATGGTGGCCGAGGGTCGGCAGGTGGCGGGCATGGAGCAGGTGTGGCTCTCCCTGCTGGCGGAAGGGCAGGGGATGCAGAGCACTGCCACGCCGCGTCTTGCCGCCCGCATCCTCAAGGTGCAACGCCATATCGATGCCAACCTCGCCGCCCCGCTGACCAATCAGCAACTCGCCGCCATCGCCTGCCTTGGCCAGAGCCAGTTCAAGCTCGCTTTTCGCCAGCAGCTGGGGACGAGCGTCTCCCACTACATTCGCAGTCGACGCATGGCGCTGGCGCGTACTCTGCTTGCCGGTACACAACTGCCTGTTGGCGAGATTGCCAGCCGCTGCGGTTACCAGAATCAGGGGGCCTTCGGCGAGCGCTTCCTGGCCGAGACCGGGCTTACTCCGTCCCTCTGGCGCCAGCAAAACGGCCACCTGCCGTAACGAAACGGCTGATCGCCGAATACAGGCTTCTCTCTTTGGGCCATGCTGCGGCTCATGCAGGTGCACGATAAACAGGAGCCGAAATGGAGACGATTAGCTGGCAGGATTTCGAGATGGTGGAGCTGAGGGTGGGCACTCTGGTGCGGGTCGAGCCGTTCCCCGAGGCGCGTAAACCGGCCTACAAGGTGTGGGCGGATTTTGGCCCTGAACTGGGGGTTCGCAAGAGCAGCGCCCAGATCACCGCGCTCTACCAGCCAGAGCAGCTGGTGGGCCGCCAGATCATCGCCGTCGTCAACTTCCCGACCAAACAGATAGGGCCGTTTCAGTCTGAATTTCTGCTGACCGGTTTCTATCGGCCGGATGGCGCCGTAGTGATGGCTATTCCCGAGCAGGCGGTGGAGAACGGTGCCAAGCTGGGCTGAGTTCACTCCCGAACAGAGACAAGAGAGGCGACCCAAGGTCGCCTCTCTTTTTTGTTATCTGCTGCGAGTCGTTACTTCAACAGGCTGAAGATCAGCGCCGATACCGCCAGCGAACCGGTCAGCAGGATAAAGCCGTTGGTCCAGCCGTGACGGAAGCGGGCCAGCGCCTCCACCTTGTAGATGGCAATCACCGGCATGATGAACAGGATCATGGCGATGACCGGGCCGGAGAGGGTCTCCATCAGCCCCAGAATGCCCGGGTTGATGACGGCGGCGCCCCAGATAGAGAAGAACATCAGGGCGATGCCGACCTTGTCCGCCTTGGCCAGCGGCAGGCCGGTGGGCTTGGCGATCAGGCTTTTCAGGCTCTCGCGGGCACCGAGGAAGTGACCGAGGAAGGAGGAGCTGATGGCGATAAAGGCGATGAGCGGCCCCAGAGTCACAATCACCGGGTTGTCAGTGATGTTGGCGAGATAGGAGAGCACAGAGACGTTTTGGGCCTTGGCTTCGGCCAGCTGGGCTGGCGAGAGGCTCAGCACGCAGGAGAAGACGAAGAACAGCACAAAGCCCACCAGCATCACTGTGGTGTTGCGCAGGATCAGGCCGCTCTTGGCTTCTGCCTGCTCGCCATATTCACGACGCTGCACGTTGGCAAAGCCGGAGATGGCGGCGGCGTGGCTGAAGGCGAACACGGTGACCGGCAGCGCCAGCCAGACGGTGTTGAGGAAGCTGACCCCTTCAAACGCCGTCACTTCCGGCCATTGCCACTGAGGGATCAGGTAGCAGGAGAGCGCCGCCAGAATGGCCGCCAGCGGATAGACCATAAAGGCGAAGGCGCGCAGCATCGCTTTCTCACCCGCCAGCATCACGGCGATCATGGCGAATACCAGCACGCCGGAGAGCATCACCCGATCCGGGGTTGCCATGCCGAGCTGGTTGACCATAAAGCTCTCCACCGTGTTGGTCAGACCGACCCCGTAGATGAGCAGGATCGGGAAGATGGAGAGGAAGTAGAGCGCCGAGATGAGGCGACCGGCCATCTTGCCGAAGTGCTCCTCCGCCACTTCGGTGAAGTCGGCGTGGGAGCGTGACGAGGAGAGCACGAAGCGCGCCAGCCCGCGGTGGGCGAGGAAGGTCATAGGACCCGCCAGTACTGCGACGATGACGAGGGGCCAGATGCCGCCCAGACCCAGATTGATGGGCAGGAACAGGATGCCGGCGCCAACGGCGGTGCCAAACAGGCTGATAACCCAGTGGGTGTCGTGACGGCGCCAGCGGGTGATGCTGGCAGTGGTGGAGCAGGAACCGGATAGCTCCTTGGTAGCCTCTACAGATAAACTCATTACTAATTCACTTTTTGTTAGTGTTTTAATCTGAGTTCATTGTGGTTTATCGGGATTTAATTCTCAAAAGGCGAGACTGAAACATATCACTGCCATTGCGGGGTTTAGCCAGCGAGATTGGGAATGGAATCTGGATCACAGAATGCAACAAAACTGATAATGGTGATTTTTGTGAAATATAAAACCAAAATTTGATCTGCACTCGTTTTTTTATTTTGGCTAACCAGGTGTTTTCAGCATTACGTGAAAAATCGCACCGTTTCTCGCCGACCGATTGTGATGTTTCACTATCATTTTGCCGCTTTGCCAGCGTATCACGCTGTTCAAGAGGGCCTTGAGCAGATGATCACTCCGGTCATCACCCGGGGCAACTTCCCTGACAAAGCAGGCGGCCATCGGGCCGCCTGCTTTGTCAGGTGTGATGATATCGCTATCGGCCTAGTGGGCCAGAATGTTGCCCCAGGCGAGATCCGGATCCCCCATCACGATAAAGTCAGGGTTCTCAAGCGACTCGGTTTCGTTGTAACTGAGTGGCTGCAACGCCAGGCTGAGGATGCGGCCACCGGCCGCCTCGACGATGCACTGGGCGGCGGCGGTGTCCCACTCGCCGGTGGGGCCTAGCCGCACGTAGCAATCGGCCGCCCCTTCCGCCACCAGACAGGATTTGAGGGAGCTGGAGCCGAGCGGGATCAGCTCGTAGTTGATGGCCGGGTTGAGGCGGCGGGTGAGCTTCTCCAGCTTCTGGCGGCGGCTGATGGCCACCACCAGCGAGTCGGGCTGGTCATGCTCGTGATGCATGGCGCTGATGGGCAACACTTCGCCATTCACCTCCTTGAAGGCGCCGTAGCCGCGCACTGCCCAGTAGAGCACGTTGGACTCGGGGGCATAGATGACCCCGAGCACCGGCACATTGTCCCGCACCAGGGCGATCAGGGTGGCGAAGTCGCCGCTGCCCGCGATAAATTCGCCAGTGCCATCGAGAGGATCCACCAGCCAGTACTGCCGCCAGTTGGATCGCTGGCTGAAGGGGATGTCGGCCGCCTCTTCGGTCAGCACCGGCACATGGGGGGTGAGCGCCGACAGCGCCTGTTTGAGGTAGGCATCGGCAGCAAGATCGGCACTGGTGACCGGGGTCGCATCCTCCTTCAGCTGACGCTCGAACTGACCGCCGTGATAGATGTCGTGAAGGATCCTTCCGGCTTCGCGGGCAATCTCCTTGACCCCCGGCACCCAGGCCAACAACTCCTGCATCTCGTTATCCTCTGTCTGTTAACTGCCCGTCTGCGGGCTACTCTGCCTGCTCCGCCAGCCACTTTTGGGCCAAGAGCAGGGCACTGATGCTGCGCGACTCGGTGAAGTCGGGCCGCGCCAGCAATTCATCGATCCGGTTGAGTGGCCAGGGGATCACCTCCAGCGGTTCGGGCTCGTCGCCGATCCGCTGTTCGGGGAAGAGATCCCGCGCCAGTAAAATGTCCATCCGGCTGGAGAAGTAGCCCGGCGCCAACGACACCTGTTTGAGCAGGGTCAGGCTGTTGGCGCCAAAGCCCGCCTCTTCCATCAGTTCCCGGTTGCCCGCCTCGAAGGCATCTTCGCCCGGGTCGATCAGCCCCTTGGGAAAGCCCAGCTCGTAGGAGTGGGTGCCGGCGGCATATTCGCGCACCAGCAGCAGGGTCTGCTCATCGAACAGCGGCACCACCATGACGGCGCCACGATTGCCGCCGCGCATCCGCTCGTAGACCCGCTCTTCGCCGTTGGAGAATTTGAGGTGTAGCGATTCCACCTTGAACAGTCGGCTCTCGGCCACGATATCGGCCTTGAGGATCTCCGGCTTGCTCTTGGGATGATCCAGCTGGTCGATCGAAATCTGTTCGGGGGGGCTTTTGTGGTGCTCACTCATCAGGGGTGACGGCTCGTTAAAAAATCGTGCTTCAAGAGTAAACGACTCTCACACCGAACACCACGGGCCGGGGAGGGCAAAGGGGGAGGAAAAATCCGTTATACTGCCGCCCCGTTTTCCGAGATCCGCGATCAAGAGGCCCGATGCCACACTCCCGCTCCACCACCTTGCCCTGGCACCAGATTGATACCGTCTTGCTCGATATGGATGGCACCCTGATCGATCTGCATTTTGACAATCACCTCTGGCAGCAGCTGGTGCCGGAGCGTTACGCCGAGCGGCTCGGGCTGCCGCTGGATGAAGCAAAGGCGCAGATCGATGTCCACTATCACGCCGTCAACGGCACCCTCAACTGGTACTGCGTGGATTACTGGAGCGAGACCCTGGGGCTCGATATTCGTGCCCTCAAGCAGGAGCTGCTGGCGAAGATCCAGTGGCGACCCCATGCCATCCCTTTTCTGGCCGAGTTGCGTGCCGCGGGCAAGCAGCTGGTGCTTTTCACCAACGCCCACCCCGCCAGTCTGTCGGTGAAGGATGCGCAGCTGGGACTGAGCGACCATCTGGATTTGATGGTGAGTACCCACGAGCTGGGTTGGTCGAAGGAGAGCCAGCACTGCTGGCAGGCGCTGGCACAGCGGCTGGCGTTCGATCCGGCCCGCACCCTGTTTGTGGATGATAGCGAGCGGATCCTGCGGGCTGCCGCCGACTATGGTATCGGCTATCAGCTGGCGATCCAGAATCCGGATAGCTGCAAGCCGGAGCAGAGCATTACCGCTTTTCCGGCGATCCGCGACTATGCCGAGTTGCTGCCGCTGGCAATCTGAGTCTGCTGAAACGAGAGAGGGCTGCATCATGCCGCCCTCTATCTTTGATTTGAATTTTGGTTATCTGACGCCTGATGGCGAAAAATCACAGCTCCCGAAACGGGCGCCGCTTCTCCTCTTCGATGACGATCGCCTCCAGATTGGCGATCCGCTCCTGCAATTCTCTGATGATCATATCCTGCTTGCCGAGGCGGTCGGTGATGCGGGCATCCCCCATCTGATAGCGCGCCCGCTTGCCGAGATATCCGAACAATAGGCTGATAAATACGATCAGGACTATGCCTGTCCACATGGTCATGTCACGACTCCTTGTCGATATCAATATGGTCGTCATAAACGGCGAAAACGCTGATGGATCAGCCCTGTTTTCTCATAGCCGCCAATTGGCCGCAATGGGGCCCATTGTCCCTTTGTGACGCAGACAGCTATTGCTGCCAGAGGGGGCGGCCAAGCCAGAGTCCCCACAGGGTGAGGTGCAGCAGCACGATAAACCAGAAGACCAGCCGGTAGCTGCGCTTCTGGGTCTTGTGACGCAGCCACTGGCGGGCCACCAGTGCCCCCGGCCAGCCGCCGCACAGCTCCAGCAGGTGCAGGCGAGATTCGGGAATGCGCCACTCGCCCCGCACCGCTTGCCGCTTGTCCCATGCGTAGGCGGCTACCGTCAGCAGGCTCATGAAGAGCAACACGGCCAGCGGCCACCACTGCTGCTCGCCGAGGCCGAGCCAGAGGGCGGCGCCCAGTGGCAGCAGCGCCAGCGCCATCACTGGGCCAGCTCCCAGCAGCGCTCCTCGTCCTGCTTGAGGGTGCGGATCACCTTGGCCGGATTTCCCACCGCTACCGAGTCGGCCGGGATGTCGCGGGTGACCACTGCGCCTGCGCCAATGATGGAGCGCGGCCCTATGGTGACGCCGGGGCAGATGATGGCGCCGCCGCCGATCCAGCAGTCATCGCCGATCTGCACCGGCTTGTTGTAGGCGGTCCAGTTGCGTCGCTCCAGATAGTTCATGGTGTGGGTGGCGGTGTAGATCTGCACGTTGGGGGCCAGCAGCACATGGCTGCCGATATGCACTTCACCCAGATCGAGAATGGTGACGTTGAAGTTGAAGAAGGTCTTCTCGCCGATATGGATGTTGCGGCCAAACTCGCAGGTGAAGGGCGTGCTGATCCAGCAGGAGTCGGGGCAGTGGCCGAACAGCTCGCGGCAAATCTGCTGGCGCAGAGGGGCATCGCCTGCAGGTGAACCATTAAGCTGGGCCAGCAGCGCCTGACCGCGGATCCGGTCGTTCGCTATCTCCTCGCTCTGGCCATCCAGCGCCCCGCCTGCCAGTACCTTGTCCCAGTCGCTCGCCATTGCTACCTCCTCATGCTGCAAGAGGGGGCAGTATACGTGACTGTCTGGGGCGCCGTCAGTCTGTCACTTGTTGCAGGTGATCCCCGTCAACCTGCGGGCCAGACGAGGGGCAGGATCAGCAGGGCCGAGACAAAGTAGGGGAGCAGCACCCGCAGCCCGAGACTGCGACCGCCAATGCCAAGGGCCAGCAGCCCCTTCACCAGCGAGTTGACCAGCCCGGCGAGCAGGATGCCGCGGGCGGCCACCTCCAGCGCCAGCTCCTTGTGGGAGAGCTGGGAGAGCGACAAGGTGATGGCGTCCACGTCGGTGATCCCCGAGACCAGCGCCAGCAGATAGACCCCCGAGTTGCCCACCCTGTCTTGCAGCAGGGTGGCCATAAAGCCGATCAGCGCCAGCAGCAGGCCGAACTTGATGGCGGTGGCAAGATCGAGCGGGTTGCTGGTTTCCGGCTTTACTGGGCCGTCAATCAGCTCCTCACGCTGACGCCAGAACCAGAAGGCAAAGCCGTAGACCGTGGCCGCCAGCAACACGAGCGGGGCGGCGAGGCGCATCGCCAGTTCGCTGTGAATCAGCAGCACCAGTACCAGCAGCCGCAGCCACATGGTGGCCCCCGCCAGCAGGATGCCGGTGGCCAGCAGTCGCTCCAGCCCCCCCTGCTCCTTGTTGAGGCGGGCAAACTGCAGGGTGAGGGCGGTGGAGGAGGCCAATCCCGCCAGTATGCTGGTGAGCACCAGCCCGGCGCGGGTGCCGAGCAGACGTACTGCGAAGTGGCCACAAAACGAGATGCCGGCGATCACCACCACCATCAGCCAGATCTTGAAGGGGTTGAAGGCGTCGAGGGGGCCCATCTCCTCGTTGGGGAGCACCGGCAGCAGCACCAGCGAGATAAGCAGAAAGCGCAGGGTAGCGTGGAATTCGGTCTCGCTGAGAAACAGCATCCCCTGCTGGATCTGTCCCTTCAAGCCCATCAACAGGGCGGCCAGCACGGCGCAGGCGACCGCCTCGCTCGGGCTCAGCAGCACCGACATCAGCCCCAGCAAATAGGTGAGCAGCATGGCTACCGAGCTGGTGAGACCAAACTCCCCTTGCCAGCGCTGGGCCAGCCAGACCGAGAGGCCGCAGCCGATCACCACCGCCAGCAGGCCGAGCAGCGGCAGCCAGGGGCCCAGGGTGGGCAGCAGCAAACCGCATACCCCGCCGAGCAGGCCGATAAGGCCGTAGGTACGCATCCCGGCGATGCGCTGGTTGTCCCCCAGCTGACGCACCTGCCAGCCCCGCTCCAGTCCGATGATAAGGCCGATGGCCAGCGAGACCAGGGCACCGTTGACCGGTTCTGCATTGATCCACATAACGACTTCCTTTTCGTCATCTGCCTGCCTTGTTCCCATGATGGCACAGCGAGCAAGGGGCCAGAGGGGCATGGCTCACAGAGTCTGCGTCCGGCTCCCGGTGCGGGTGGCTGAGTTGATATGAGCAAAAGAGATAAGCAAAGAGTTATTTCTTTCTTCTGGGCATAACAACTCCACGGCATGCTGTTCTCAACCCAACAAGATATGGAGAATCACCATGAAACTGCGAATGACCGCCCTGACCCTGCTCTCTCTGCTGGCATTTGGTCAGGCCAATGCCGCCGAGATCCGCCTGCTCAACGTCTCTTACGATCCGACCCGCGAGCTGTTTCAGGAGTACAACGCCGCCTTTGCCAAGGAGTGGAAGGCCAAAACCGGCGACGACGTGGTGGTGAGCCAGTCTCACGGTGGCTCCGGCAAGCAGGCCCGCGCTGTGGTGGATGGACTGGAGGCCGACGTGGTATCGCTGGCGCTGGCCTACGATGTCAACGCCATCGCCAAGGAGGGGCTGACCGCTGCCGACTGGCAGAGTCGCCTCGGCAACAACGCCTCGCCCTATACCTCCACCATTGTCTTCCTGGTGCGCAAGGGCAATCCCAAGCAGATCAAGGATTGGGATGATCTGGTGCGCAAGGATGTCGCCATCGTGACTCCCAACCCCAAGACCTCCGGCGGGGCACGCTGGAACTATCTGGCCGCCTGGGGCTATGCCCTGAAGAAGAGCGGCAGTGAAGAGGGGGCCAAGCAGTTTGTCGGCGATCTCTTCAAGAACGTGAAGGTGTTGGACTCAGGCGCCCGCGGTGCCACCACCAGCTTTACCGAGCGCGGTCTCGGTGACGTGCTGTTGGCGTGGGAGAACGAAGCCCTGCTGGTGCTTGGTCAGGCGGGGGCCAGCGACAAGTTCGAGCTGGTGGTGCCTTCGGTCTCCATTCTGGCGGAGCCGCCGGTCGCGGTGGTGGACAAGGTGGCCAAGAAGCACGGTACCGAAGCGGTGGCCAAGGCCTATCTCGATTATCTCTACTCTGACGAGGGGCAGCATATCGTCGCCAAACATCACTATCGCCCCAGCAACCCGGCGATCCTGAAGGAGACGGCAGCCCTGTTCCCGCAGCTTGCCCTCTTTACCGTCAAGGATCTGGAAGGGGATTGGGAGAAAGCCCAGAAGAAACACTTCGCCCAGGGCGGTCTGTTTGACCAGATCTATCAGCCGGGTCGTTGATAGCTTCGTTATCCATCACTGAACTGGCCCCTGTGCCAGCCGATAGGAGCACCAAGATGAACAAGATCCTCCTGGTTCCCGGTCTGCACAACAGTGGGCCGGATCACTGGCAGAGCCGCTGGCACGATCATTTTCCCCAATGGCAGCGGATGACCGGGCTGCCGTGGGACAAGCCGGACCTCAGGGTCTGGAGTGCCAAGCTGGCGAGCAAGCTGAAACGTCGCCGCAGCCGGGTCCATCTGGTGGCTCACTCTTTTGGCGCGCTGACTGCCATTGCGGCGGCCCGCTTGCAGCCGGAGAAGGTGGCCTCGATCTTTCTGGTGGCGCCCGCCGATCCCGCCCGTTTTGGCATTGCGGATGAGGCCTTGGCCGGGCCGCTGCAGGTGTCGGCCCAGCTGGTGGCCAGCCGCAATGATCCCTGGATGAGCTTTGAACGGGCCGAATACTGGAGCCGTCAGTGGCAGGTGCCGCTGTTCGATGCCGGTGAGGCGGGCCATATCAATGCCCAGTCCGGTCATGGGGATTGGCATCAGGGGCTGCATTTGCTGGGGGCACTCTACCGCCGTGGTGAGCTGGTAGTGGCACCGGTCAAGGCCGCATCGCCCCGGCCGGTCGTATTGGGCTTTCGCTAGGTATCTGTGAAGTGGTTGGAGGGTTGTCGGGCGCGCTGTTCGCTGGCTACTCCATGCCCCCGTTCTTTGAATGCTCCGCTCCGTATTGCTCCATTTCTTAGGTCTTTTATTTATATAAAAGACCTTTTTTTATTTGGAGTGCGCCAAGAGCCTTGTGACTCTGCGGTTAGACAAAAAAGTGATTAGCAAAGTCGCAATTGATGTTTGTTGCCGATGAGGGGAGTGCGCAGAATCACCATATCGAAAATTCTTCATAACAGATGGATGTGTTATGCGATTTGGTTCTTATTCTGTCCTGCCCGGTTTTGGTCCCACCTTGGGGTTCAGCCTGCTCTATCTGGGCCTGTTGGTGCTGTTGCCGCTCTCGGCCCTGGTACTGTTTGCGATCAACAACCTGACCGCCGCCGAGTTCTGGCAGGTGATCGGTTCACCCCGGGTGCTCGCCTCCTTTCGCCTGAGCTTCGGGGCGGCCTTTGTCGCGGCGCTGCTCAACAGCCTGTTTGGCCTGATCCTGGCCTGGATCCTGGTGCGCTACACCTTCCCCGGTCGTCGTCTGGTGGATGCGCTGATCGACCTGCCATTTGCCATGCCGACTGCTGTATCCGGCATCGCCCTGTGCGCCATCTTCGCCCCCAACGGCTGGATCGGCCATCTGCTGGCGCCGCTCGGCATCCAGCTCGCCTACAACCCCATCGGCGTCGTGATCGCCCTCACCTTTATTGGGCTGCCTTTTGTGGTGCGCACCCTGCAGCCGGTGCTGCGAGAGGCTGAGAGCGAGCAGGAGGAGGCCGCCGCCAGTCTCGGCGCCGATCGCTGGCAGACCTTTATCCATGTGCTCTGGCCGACCCTGATCCCGGCCCTGCTCACCGGCTTTGCGTTGGCGTTTGCCCGTGCAGTGGGGGAGTACGGCTCCGTCATCTTCATCGCCGGCAACCTGCCGATGGTCTCGGAAATCGCGCCGCTGATGATCATGAGCCATCTGGAGGAGTACGACTATGCCGGCGCCTCTGCCATTGCCGTGGTGATGCTGCTGATCTCATTCATTTTGTTACTGCTAATCAACAAGTTGCAGGCCTGGAGCTGGTCTCGTATCGGAGGGAGCCGGATATGAACGCATCGACACTCGCCCTTGAAGTCGCCCCTGTGGAGGTTGCTCCCGTGCGCAAGGCTCCGACCGTGATCCGCGAGCCCCAGTGGGTCAAATGGCTGCTCATCACGGTGGGTCTCGGCTGGTTTGCCGCCCTGTTGCTGCTGCCGTTGGCCACCGTCTTTATTCAGGCGCTGAGCCCTGGGCTGGCCTTCTTCTGGCACGCCATCAGCGAGCCGGATGCCCTGAGCGCCCTCGGTCTCACCGCTCTGGTGACCCTCTGCGCCGTTCCCCTCAATCTGCTGTTCGGGATCGCGGCGGCCTGGGCCATCGCCCGTTTCCGCTTCCCCGGTCGCCAGCTGCTCATCACCATCATCGATCTGCCCTTCTCGGTGTCGCCGGTGATCGCCGGTCTAATGCTGGTGTTGATGTTCGGCAGCCGCGGCTGGTTCGGTGACTGGCTGAGCGAACACGACATCAAGATCATCTTCGCCACCCCGGGGATCATCCTGGCCACCACCTTCATTACCGTGCCCTTCGTTGTGCGCGAGCTGCTGCCCCAGATGGAGGCGCGTGGCCCGGAAGAGGAGGAGGCGGCCATCATGCTGGGGGCGAGCGGTCTGCAGATGTTCTGGCGCGTCACCCTGCCCGGCATTCGCTGGAGCCTGATGTACGGCCTGCTGCTCTGTACCGCCCGCGCGGTGGGGGAGTTTGGCGCGGTGTCGGTAGTTTCCGGCCATATTCGCGGCCAGACCAATACCCTGCCGCTGCATATCGAGATCCTCTACAACGAGTACCAGACCGGCGCCGCCTTTGCAGTGGCAAGCCTCTTGGCTCTGTTCGGGATCTTCACCCTGCTGGGTGAAACCCTGTTGGCCCGGCTGCGTGCCCAGCCCACCAAATCTCACTGATCACCGTTTTAAAGAGGCAGCCATGAGCATTCAGGTTCAACAACTCAACAAGCATTTCAATCAGTACGCGGCGCTGGCAGACATCAACCTCGACTTTCACGACGGTGAGCTGGTGGCGCTGCTCGGCCCCTCCGGTTGCGGCAAGACCACCCTGCTGCGGATCATCGCCGGGCTGGAGCAGGCCGACAGTGGCAGCGTCATCATCCGCGGTGAGGACGCCTCGGATCTCCATGTGCGCGAGCGCAACGTCGGCTTCGTGTTCCAGCACTACGCCCTGTTTCGCCACATGACGGTGTTCGAGAACGTAGCGTTTGGCCTTAGGGTCAAACCGCGCAGTGAACGCCCGGCCGAGGCTGCCATTCGTGCCCGGGTCAAGGAGCTGCTGGATCTGGTGCAGCTCAGCCACGTGGCCGAGCGCTACCCGACCCAGCTCTCCGGCGGCCAGCGTCAGCGGGTCGCGCTGGCCCGCGCGCTGGCGGTGCAGCCCAAGGTGTTGCTCTTGGACGAGCCCTTCGGCGCCCTCGATGCGCAGGTGCGCAAGGAGCTGCGCCGTTGGCTGCGCGAGCTGCACGACGAGCTGCATGTCACCAGCCTGTTCGTCACCCACGATCAGGAGGAGGCGCTGGAGGTAGCGGATCGGGTGGTGTTGATGAATGCCGGACGGGTCGAGCAGATCGGCACCCCGGCCGAGGTCTACGACCAGCCCGCCAGCTCCTTCGTCCACAGCTTCCTCGGCAGCGTGAACCAGTTCCGCGGTCGGGTGGCGGAGCAGGGATTCGGCATCGGCGAGCAGCTGCTCGGCGGGCCGTCGGCTTCTCATCTGGCCCACGGCAGTGCCGCCATCGCCTATGTTCGTCCCCATGAACTGGAGATTCTGCCAGCCGATGCGCCGGGCGGGATCCGTGCCACCATCACCCGTCTGCTGCCCATGGGGCCACGCATTCGGGTGGAGCTGCGTGGCGATGGCGAAACCAAAGGGGCCCACTACGAGGCGGAGCTGAGCAAGGAGGCGGCCAAGCAGTTTGCTCCGGGACAGGGGGTACGGCTGGTGGCCAGACAGGCGCAGTTCTATCCCGATTACCAGATTTGATGTTTTGTTGCGGGTGGCATGGCTGCCCGGGTTCAGGCGCTCTGCCGGGGCATGATCCGGCCAAATAACAAAAATGAGGGGGTGACCAGATTGTGTCGCCCACTCTTCGCAGGAGGCGACAAGGTGAATTTTCAGCAGTTACGAATTATCCGGGAGGCAGCGCGGCGGGATTACAACCTGACCGAGGTGGCCAACGCCCTTTTTACCTCGCAATCCGGGGTGAGTCGCCATATCCGCGAGCTGGAAGAGGAGCTGGGGATCGAGTTGTTCATCCGCTACGGCAAGCGGCTGCTCGGCATGACCGAGCCGGGCAAGGAGTTGCTGGTGATTGCCGAGCGCATTCTCAATGACGCCAACAACATCCGCAAACTGGCCAGCACCTTTGCCAACCGCGACTCGGGCCGTTTGCTGGTGGCTACCACCCATACCCAGGCGCGCTATGCCTTGCCGCGGGTGGTAAAGGCGTTTCGCGAGCAGTTCCCGCTGGTACAGCTGGAGCTGCGTCAGGGCAGCCCGGAGGAGATAGTGCGGCTGGTGCAGACCGGCGAGGTGGATATCGGCATCAGCAGCGAGCAGCTCGACAAGAGCGAAGGGGTGGTGGCATTCCCCTACTACCGCTGGCACCACAACATCGTGGTGCCCGAGCAACATCCGCTGGCAGGCGAGCGGGATCTGACGCTGGCGGCGCTGGCCAACTGGCCCATCGTCACCTATCAAGCCGGGTTGACCGGGCGGGTGCGGGTGGATGAAGCCTTTGCTGCGGCTGGCATTGAACCGCAGATCCTGCTGACGGCGCAGGACTCCGATGTCATCAAGACCTATGTCGAGCTGGAGATGGGGGTCGGCATACTGGCCGACATGGCGTTCGACGCGCAGCGCGATCAGGGGCTGATACAGCTCGATGGCAGCCATCTGTTTGCCCCCCACACCGCCTGGATTGGCCTCAAGCAGGGGCAGTTCCAGCACAACTTTGCCTGGCAGTTTATCCAGCTCTGCAACCCTGAGCTGGCGCTGGCGGATATTCAGGCCCGCGCCATGGGCAGCGAGCCTGCCATCGACTTCCAGATTTGAATCGGAAGAGAAGACCAGAAGGGGAGCCATTGGCTCCCCTTCTTTATTGCTGGCAGATGAGATTGTCAGCGAAAACAGACGGCTTCATATGAATTTTTTCACTTAGGTTTGCCAGTTAATTTTGTTTGTTATCCGGTACTTGGATTGCAGGATGGAATAAGTGACTGACCAAAGTCGATCCATTCAGGATAAAGCATGCCGTATAGCTACCTATCACATCTGCGTTGCAGCAAGAGTGGCGAGATCCATGATGCCGACCAGCCCTGGCAACTGAGCCGGGCAGGTGCACCACTGCTGGCCAGCTACGATCTCGATGCGTTGAAGCGAGCCTGGCACCCGGCGGCATTGTCGGGTCGCCCGGCCAGCCTGTGGCGTTATCACGAGTTGCTGCCGGTGCGGGATCCCGCCCACGTTGTGACGTTGGGTGAGGGGCTTACCCCGTTGCTACGGCTGCCCACGCTGGGCAAGCAGATCGGTATTCCGGATCTCTGGATGAAAGACGAGAGCGTCATCCCCACCGGCTCCTTCAAGGCTCGTGGCGCAGCTGTGGGTATCTCCCGCGCGCGTGAACTCGGCGTCACCCACTTCGCCATGCCGACCAACGGCAACGCAGGGGCTGCATGGGCGCTCTACGGTGCCCGCGCCGGACTGCGCAGTACCATCGTCATGCCGCAGGCAGCTCCCGCCATCACCCGACTGGAGACCTCCCTCGCCGGTTCCCGTCTCTATCTGGTGGATGGCCTGATCAGCGATGCCGGTCGCCAGGTGGCACAGGCGGTGGCGGAGCACGCCCTGTTTGATGCCTCAACCCTGAAGGAGCCCTACCGGATAGAGGGCAAGAAGACCATGGGGCTGGAGATTGCCGAACAGCTGGGCTGGACCCTGCCGGATGTGATCATCTATCCCACCGGTGGCGGGGTCGGCCTTATCGGTATCTACAAGGGGCTGCGCGAGCTGCAGGAGCTGGGCTGGGTCAAGGGTGAGCTGCCCCGGCTGGTGGCCGTGCAGGCGAGCGGTTGCGCTCCCATCGTACAGGCGTGGCAACAGAGAGCCGCCGAGTCGAGCTTCTGGCCTGACTCCCGGACGCTGGCGTTCGGCATCAATGTACCCAAAGCGTTGGGGGATTTTCTGGTGCTGGACGCACTCTATCGCACCGAGGGTTGCGCCATCGCAGTGGATGACAAGGCGATCCAGAGCGAGATCCGCTTGCTTGCTTCTCGCGAAGGGAGCTTTGTCTGCCCGGAAGGGGCCGCCGCGTTTGCTGCCGCTCGTCAACTGCGCGAGGCGGGCTGGATCCGGGAGCAGGAGCAGGTTGTCGTGCTCAATACCGGTGCCGGCATCAAGTACCCGGATGCGATCACTGTGCTGCCCCAGCGTCTGCAGCGTGACGGGAGGATCCCGGCATGAATCTGGATCTGCCCTTTATCCTTACGACGCTGCCCGCCTTCGGCAAGGCTGTCTGGGTTACCTTGCAGCTGGGAGCCATAGTGATCCTCACTTCGCTGGCGGTCGCCCTGCTCAACGTCGCCCTGCTGAGCCTGCACAAGCGGCCGCTCAGCGCACTGATCCGCGGATATGTCGAGCTGGCCCGCAACACGCCGCTGCTGATCCAGCTCTTCTTCCTCTATTTCGGGCTGCCCGCGCTCGGTTTGTCGCTCTCCGGGTTTACCACTGCGGTGATTGCCATGACCTTCCTCGGTGGTGGTTATCTGACCGAGGCGCTGCGTGCAGGCATTCAGGCGGTGCCCGCCAGTCAGCTGGAGGCTGGCAGGGCCATCGGGCTTTCTCGCTGGCAACTGCTGCGCCACGTGCAGTTGCCCCAGGCCTGGCTCGCCAGCCTGCCCGCGCTGTTTGCCAACTTCATCTTTCTGCTCAAAGAGACAACCGTGGCTTCGGCGGTGGCGGTGCCAGAGCTGCTCTACACCACCAAGAATTACATCGCCCTCTACTACAAGACCTACGAGATGCTGGCGGTGCTGACCTTGATGTGCGTGCTGATCTTTCTGCCGCTCTCTCTCGCTCTGCGAGTCGTTGAAAGGAGGCTGCAACATGGTCAGTTCGGTCACTGAATCGCTGATGCAGGCGAGGATCCCGATGTGGGCACTTATCTTCCAGCTGCCACCCTCTCTCGTCACCAAGAAGCAGGAAAGGAGGGCTCAATATGGCCAGTGAAATTTCTGAACAGCTGACGCAGGCGCTGCCACTGCTGGCGGTGGGCGCGGGTCAGACCCTCGCCATCTCGCTGCTGGCCATCCTGTTTGCCACCCTCGGCGGTGTCGCTTACGGCGTGTTGGCACAACAGGGCGGCCGGTTGGTTCGGGGGCTGCTGCGGCTTTATCTCGAGCTGTTTCGGGTGGTGCCGGTGCTGGTGTGGCTCTATCTCTTTTTCTTCGGGTTGCCGATCTTTTTCGGCCTCGATATTCCGGCTTTCTGGTGCGCCGTGCTGGTACTCGCCCTCTGGGGCGCCAGCGAGGTGGGAGAGGTGGTGCGCGGTGGCCTCAACTCCCTCGCCCGTGGTCAGCAGGAGGCCGGGTTGGCGCTCGGGCTCTCGACCTGGCAGCTCTATCGCCATGTGTTGCTGCCACAGGCGTTGCAGCGGCTGACGCCGCCGACCATCAACATCTACACCCGCATCATCAAGACCAGTTCGCTGGCGGTGCTGATCGGGGTGGTGGAAGTGATCAAGGTGGGCCAGCAGATCATCGAGCGCACCTATGGCTCGCTGCTTATTTACGGTCTGCTGTTTCTGTTCTTTTTTCTGGTCTGCTATCCGCTCTCGCTCGCCTCGCGCCGGCTGGAGCAACAATGGGGTAATGCGGTATGACACCTCTGCTTGAACTCGGTTCTGTCAGTAAACAGTTCGGCCCGAATCTGGTGCTCGATCGGATCAGCCTCAGCGTGCGCGCCGGGGAGGTGATCGTCATTCTGGGGCCTAGCGGCTGCGGCAAGAGCACCTTGTTGCGCACTCTCAACGGGCTCGAGCCCATTCAGGGGGGCGAGATCCGCTTCGATGGTGTGTTGCTGGACGGCGCTACCGACTGGCAGCGGGTGCGCCAGCGGATCGGCATGGTGTTCCAGAGCTATCACCTCTTCCCCAACCTGACGGTGCTGGAAAACGTGCTGCTTGGCCCCCTGCAGGTGCAAAAGCGGGAGCGGGCAGAGGCGCTGCTGCAAGCCGAGCAGCTGCTGACCCGCATCGGCCTGTGGGAGCGGCGCCATGACTATCCGCGCCAGCTCTCCGGCGGTCAGCAGCAGCGCATCGCCATCGTGCGGGCGCTGTGCATGAACCCGCAGGTGATGCTGTTTGACGAGGTAACCGCCGCCCTCGACCCCGAGATGGTGCAGGAGGTGCTGGAGGTGATCCGAGATCTCGCCGGTAGCGGCATGACCCTGCTTATCGTCACCCACGAGCTGGCCTTCGCCCGGGCTGTGGCGGATCGCATCGTCTTCATGGATGGCGGCCACATTCTGGAGCAGGCCGCCCCCCACCAATTTTTCGACAATCCTAGGAGCCAGCGTGCGCGCCAGTTCCTCGCCAAGTTTTCTTATACAAATGTCATCAAACGAAAGGAGTCAGCATGAAAAAAATCACCTCGGTTCTGCTTAGTGCCTTATTGGGACTGGGTATCGCCAGCGGCGCTGCCCATGCGGCGGACGGTTCCCTCGACAAGATCAAGGCGCGGGACAAGCTCATCGTCGGCGTCTTCACCGACAAGCCGCCGTTTGGCTACGTGGACGAGAAGGGGAACTACGTCGGTTTTGACACCGACCTCGGTCGCCGCTTCGCCAAGGATCTGCTGGGGGACGAGAACAAGATCGAGTTCGTGGCGGTGGAGCCTGCCAGTCGCATCCCCTTCCTGCAGAGCGACAAGGTGGATCTGATCCTCGCCAATATGACGGTGACCCCGGAGCGGCGCGAGGTGGTGGATTTCACCAACCCGAACCTGCGAGTGGCGGTACAGGTGCTGGTGCCGGAAGGGAGCTCTGCCAAGAAGCTCGATGATCTGGCCAGCAAGACCCTGATCGTGACCACCGGCACCACGGCCGACATCTGGCTGACCCGCAACCACCCGGAGTGGAAGGTGCTCAAGTTCGAGAAGAATACCGAATCCTTGCAGGCGCTGGCCCAGGGCCGTGGCGACGCCTATGCCCAGGACAACCTGGTGCTGTTCAGCTGGGCCAAGGAGAACCCGGGCTATCGGGTATTGCCCGAAAAACTGGGCTCGGAAGATCCCATCGCCCCGGCGGTGAAGAAGGGCAATATCGAGCTGCGTGACTGGGTCAACGACCGTCTCGCCAAGCTGGGTGAGGAGAAGTACCTGCTGAAACTCTATGACCAGTATGTGCGTGACAAGCTGAGCCCTGATACCGATCCGAATGATGTGATCGTCGAAGGAGGAAAATGGCAGGGTTAATGGACAAACCCTGTTTTGAAGAGTGTGTTGAGTGTGTGAAGTAAGTGAAGAGTGAGGTCTTGGTTCCGTTGGTATGCAAACCGCAAGGTTTGATTTTTCCGGGCGTCCCCTGCTAGAGAGGACGCCCTTTTTTTATGTGGCCAAGCGTGGGTTAGTGCACTTCATCCCAGGCCATCTGCCAGTGGGAGCCGATGCCCGGCTCGTACTGGGTGGCTGTGGTGGTCCACTGCTGGCAGTAGCCGCTGTAGGGGAAGAGCTTGCACTGATAGACCTTGCCATTTTTCGGCTGCTGCACTTTGGTACCGGCGGTGTAGGACTTGATGTTGTTCGGGAAGACGAAGTCATATTCGCCGCTGCTCTGCTCCTTGAACATCAGATCCATGGTCTGCTGGATGGTCTCGCCGCCCGCTTTCGGGGTGGCCTTGATCACCAGCTGGTGGTGACCTGCCTTGAGCCCTTCCAGCGCCATGGTGAAGGTGTGGCTGCTGTCCTTGATGTCGGCACTGCTTTCACCCTTGGCCACGCCGCCGTGGTCATAGAGGGTGTTGGAGACGGTCAGATCGCCCTGTGCGGTGACGGTGAAATCGAGGGTTGCCTTGCCGTTGTCCAGCATATAGTCGCTGGCCAGACCGCTGACGCTGATACTGTCCACCACCGGCGGTTGCTGCTGTTGCAGGTCAATCTCGACCCGCTTCAGCTTGCTGTCTCGCTTCAGATAGACGGGGTTCATGCCATAGACCGGATTGAACTGGCCATCGGCTCCTTGCTGACCGGCGCGGATCAGGCTCTGCTCGGCGTTGATCTTGCTGGCGAGGGCATGAGCCCAGTTGTTCTTCTGGCCCTGCTCGGCGGTGGTGATGGTCAGCACGGTCTGCAGATCGGGGCGCTCGCCGTTGGCATCGAATACCCGGGTCATCGCCTTGTCGCCTGCCGCGAGGTCGATGGAGGGGTAGATGGTGCCGGCCTGACTCCACTCCAGCGGCGGCTGGCTGCCATCTTTGAACTTGGCATCGATGATGTTGTAGAAGCTGTTGCTGGTGTCGCCCACTTCCCACACGCCGAGGATCACCTGATAACCGGTGCGCTCCGGCAGGACACAGTTGTGGGTCACCTGCTTGGGCGGCTGCACCATGTTGCCGTCGATGACGCAGAAGGGGGTCAGGTCGAACGAGTTGCGGGTGAGCGGCTGGTTGGGGTTCCAGTCCTGCTTGGTGAGGTAGTAGCGCCAGTTGCGGGTGACGTGGTTGGCAGTGAAGGTCCAGCTGATGGCGAAGGGGCCGGGCTGTACTTCACGCTTGGTCCAGCGGTCGCTGGTCTGGATGTTCAGCTCGCTCCAGCGCGGGCTGCCCGCCGAGGCGATTTGGCCATCCTGCGGGCCGGTTTGCGGGAAGCCTGATGGGCCCTCCACGCTCTGGGGCTCCCACTGCACGCCGCCACACTGGCTGTTGCCACCGGTTTTGCACAGGTAGTTGCGGCTCTCGGGCTGGCTGATGTAGCCGTGGGCCAGGGCGCTGCCGCTGGCCAGCAGGGCCAGCATCGCCGCGATGTGATTGAGTTGGATTTTTGCTGCCATACATTCCTCTGTTCGATAGATGTGGGCAGTCAGTTGGCCGGGGAGATCCCCGATGCACACTTGCGTGTGGCAACCCCGCTATCCTGGACAAAACGTCTGTAGACCGGAGGCTTTGCGTCCCGACCTTTCGGTCAGTTTGCCAAATGACTAGATGGTTAGTGATGGGCCAAATGTTCGGCCATCAGCATTGTGCACTGCATTGATTAATCATTTGAAGTTAAATGTTTAAATGCGCCATTCAATGGCGCGAAAATCATTCTAACTGGCTGTTTTTAAATTGTTCTCTTATCTGTGAATGGCACCGATTAACGTTGAATATGCCGATAAGATGCATGTTGATTGCGTGTTGCTGACGTAAAAAAAACCTGCCAGCTTGGCTGGCAGGTTGGGTGACAAGGCGACACGGATTGACGCCATCAATGACGGGCGCGCTGCTCTCCGGAGGGGGGAGATACGGGAGCCATCATTGGCGCTGCAGCTGACTCCTTGCCCAGTTTGAACACCGCAAGTCGCTCATCCAGACTGCGGGAGAGACCGGCCAGCAACTCGCTCTCCTGCGCCAGTTGCGAGGCGGACTGGGACATCTCCAGCGCCGAGTCGTTGATGCCGCTGACGTTGCGGTTCATATCCTCGGCCACCATGCTCTGCTGCTCGGCGGCGGTCGCGATCTGGGTCGCCATGTCGCTTACATGCTGGATGTGGTTGACGATCAGGGTGAGATCCTGCCCCGCCTGCTGGGACTGGTTGACGCTGCTCTCTGCCAGTTTGCGGCTGGTATCCATGGCGTTGGCGGCGGTGACGGCCCGTTGCTGCAGCTGGGCAATGGTGCTCTGGATCTCTTCGGTGGATTGGCGAGTGCGACTGGCCAGCTGGCGCACCTCGTCGGCCACCACGGCAAAGCCGCGGCCCTGCTCACCGGCACGGGCTGCCTCGATGGCGGCGTTGAGGGCCAGCAGGTTGGTCTGCTCCGAAATGGCGCTGATGACGGCGGTCACTTCGCTGATCTGCATCACTCCCTCTTTAAGCTGGTTGACCTGCTGGGTGGCCTGCTCCACCTCGGTGGCCAGCGCCTTGATGCCGTGCACGCTGGCGTGAACGTCGCGGTTGCCGAGCCCGGCTTCTCCGGTCGCTTCCTGGGTATCCCGCGCGGTATTTTCGGCGTGTCCGGCCACATCGGAGATGGTGGCGCTCATCTCGTTCATGGCGGTCGCGAGCTGGGCCAGCTGATCCCGCTGGCTGGTCACCGCCTGATTGGTCTGCTCGGCAGAGGCGGCGATGCGCAGGGCGGCATCCGCCACGTTGCGAGCCCCCTGGCTGGCCTCCAGCAGGGCATGACGGATGGCATCGAGACTCTGGTTGGTACAGTGGGCGACCACTCCCAGCTCATCCTTGCCCTGTACCGGGATGCTCACCACCAGATCCCCCTTGGCGACCCGCTGCATGGCGCTGTTGATCTGGCTGAGGGGGGAGACGATGGAGTGGGTGATACGCCAGCCCAGCAGCCCCATCAGCAGGATCACGATGGCGGTGGCGGTACCCATCTTCATGTACTGGGCCCAGATGGTCTGCTGAATATCCTGCAGCAGCATGCCGGAGCCGAGGATCCAGCCCCAGGGCTGATAGCCGGAGACCATGGATAGCTTGTCGGCGGTTTCACCCGACGGGCCGACCCACACATATTGCAGAGTGCCCTGTTTGCCCCCTTTGGCGATATCCACCATCTGATACCAGAACTGCCCGGCGGTGGCGGCGCCCCCTTCACCCATCTTCTGGCCGACCAGTTCGGGGCGGATGGGGTGAACCACCATGGTGCGGTTCTCGTCGATGACGAATAAATAGTTGTTGCCATCAAAGCGGGTGTTGGTCAGCAGCTTGCGCGCTTCCTGCTGGGCCTGCTCTGCTGGCAGGGTGCTGGCCAGAAACTGGATCTGGCTCATGGCCTGCTCCAGTACCGCATTGAGCCGCGCCTCTCGCTCGCTCATCAGATTGCGCTGGAGCGCGTTGGCCGAGATAAGCAGCAGCGAGACAAAACCGACAAACGCCAGTGCGAGCAGCAAAATCAATTTGCGGCTCACGGTAATATCACCGAGCTTGAACATGACTAAACCCTCATTTCCCTGTTGATTTTATGTGGCTCTGTACCGCGGCAGCCAGTTCGTAAGAGTTAACAACTCATTTACTTTCAGTCTCTTGCCGAGCTTTCTCAAATGAGCGTTTTAACATCAGTATAGTCAGCAGACAGCAACCCCCACTTTTTGGTAGCGTGTTGATGCGCATCCCTGCGCAATTTTTGCCAAATAGTGTGAATGGTTTGGCATTTCTTCAAAAAAAGGAGTGGGCCCCGCTGCGGGTGACCCCATAACAAGAGGGAATTTATGAGTTCCATTGCCAGGAATTACTTCAACCAGCTCAACGCCGACTACCTGCAGGTGCACTGGCGCAAGGAGGGTCTCTTCTGGTCCACCTATATGGGCACCAGCGATGATCAGGCCGGTTTCACCGCGGCCGAGCAGGCCTACAAGGCCTTTTGTGCCAATCCGGCCCGTCTGCCCGAATTGCGGGAGATGTTGGTGCAGGCCGACGAGGATGATCTCAAGCGCGGTCTGCAAGGCTGGATCGCCTTCTTCGAGTGCAATGTGATTGAAGATCCCGCCGCTGCCGCCCTGATGGATGAGCTGGTAGCTGCCGAGGCGGAGCTGTTCGCCCGCCGCAAGGGGCTGAAACTGACCCTGCTGGATGAGCTGGGCCAGCAGGTTGCAGGCAGCCTGCCCGCCGCCAGTACCTCGCTCGCCGCCAGCCCGAACGAGGCGGTGCGCCAGAGCGCGCTCGCCATGTTCCACACCCTGGAGCAGTGGGTGGTCGGCAACGGTTTTCTCGAGGTGGTGGCGATCCGCAACCGCTTTGCCCGCGCCATGGGCTATCGCGACTACTTCGACTACAAGGTGCGCAAGAACGAGCAGATGAGCCCGGAGCAGCTGTTCGCCATCCTCGACGACTTTATTGCCCGCACCGACGCCCGGTTGCAGCAGAGTCTGGCCGAGCTGAAGGCCGCCAAGGGCGAGGCGGCCCTGCTGCCCCACAACCTGCGTTACAGCGTGAGCGGCGACGTGACCCGCCAGCTCGATCCTTACGTGCCCTTCTCGCGGGCGTTGCGGGATTGGGTTGAGAGTTTCCGCCGGCTCGGCATCCAGTATCGCGGGGCGACCCTGACCCTGGATTTGCTGACCCGGGAGGGGAAATACGAGAACGGCTTCTGCCACGGCCCGGTACCGAGCTTCTTCCAACAGGGGGAGTGGGTGCCGGCGGTGGTCAACTTCACCAGCCTGGCCGATCCGGCGCAGGTGGGCAGCGGCTGGAACGGCCTCAACACCCTGTTCCACGAGGGTGGGCATGCCGCGCATTTTGCCAATGTCACTGGCAACGCCCCCTGCTTCTCACAGGAGTTCCCGCCCACCTCAATGGCCTATGCCGAGACCCAGTCGATGTTCTGCGACAGCCTGCTGGACGATGCCGACTGGCTCAAGCGCTACGCCAGAAATGCGGCGGGAGAGGCTGTTCCCGATGCCCTCATCAAGGAGATGATCGAAGCGCGTCAGCCGTTTCGTGCTTTCAACGAGCGCCAGATCGCGCTGGTGGCCTACTTCGAACGGGATCTCTACGCCATGGATGAGGCCGAGCGCACCCCCGAGGCGGTGCTGGCGCTGGCCCGCCAGTGGGAGCGCAAGATTGTCGGGGTCGAGAGCCCGCGCCCGTTGCTGGCCATTCCGCACCTCCTTAATCAGGAGTCGGCCTGCGCCTATCACGGCTACCTGCTGGCGCTGATGGCGGTGGAGCAGACTCGCGCCTTTTTCCTGAAACGGGATGGCTACCTCACCGACAACCCGCACATCGGACCGGATCTGGCCGCCCACTACTGGGGGCCGGGCAACGGCATGAGCCACGGTGAGACCCTGCGCAGCCTGACTGGCGAGGGATTTAGCGCAGTGCCGCTGGCCGAGGCATGCAACCTGAGCGCCGCCGAAGCGTGGCAACAGGCGCAAGCCTGCATGGCCGCCGCCCAGCAGCGCCCCGCGGCTGGCGAGGGAAGCCCGCTCGATGCCCATATCCGGGTGGTACACGGCGCCGAGCTTATCGCCGACAACAGCGAGTCGGAAACCCGCATGCTGGCCGACTTCGAAGCGTGGATCCTGAGCCACAGCGCACGACCCTCAGTT
The DNA here is from genome assembly GCF_019047045.1 of Aeromonas sp. FDAARGOS 1419. Lineage (NCBI taxonomy): Bacteria > Pseudomonadati > Pseudomonadota > Gammaproteobacteria > Aeromonadales > Aeromonadaceae > Aeromonas > Aeromonas sp. FDAARGOS 1419. The sequence continues at coordinate 2,941,636 of NZ_CP077209.1, read as the reverse complement.
GCGTAAGCTGGAATGCTCCCGGTTCTTGAGCCGGGGGCACTCTTGGCGTGGTTCTGATGTCTGTTCGCGGCGATGACTGGCTGGTGCGACTTTAGAAATGCTGATGACACAGGCTGTCGCATGATGGTTTTGGTATGCGGATTTCAGATTAAATATGTATTCATATGAACAAGTCTCTACAGAGCAGGCCATAAGCTCTTAGAACCTTATCGCCTCATATCTTTGTTTATTTTGTTAATAGTGTTTTTTGCACTCACCTTTGTGCATAAAGATTGATCTATTCATCTTTTTGAGAACCATTCCCATCTTGTTGGATTGACTAAATTGTCCACAACTGCAAAATCGCCCACCTTGCCACTCCCGATGTGAATCGGGTTCGGAAAGCCTCAGATCTCCGCCCGGAGATGGCTGGGCCGCACATAGGAAAGGTGTGGCCGCTGCCCGCCTTTCACCCTCGAAATCAGCACACAAGTCAGGAAGCCCTCTTGCTCATCAGGCAGGAGCGGACGGGTGTGTATATCCGTATGGTCGTGCAGGGACGATATGACCAGCGTTTGTTATGGGTGGTATGTTGCGAATGAATCGCATCTTTTTGATGTTGGCGCTGTTGCCCCTGCTGGTGTGTGCCAGTGAGGTGGACAGAGTGCGTGAAGCCTGGGTGATCAAGGCCCGGGCGGGAGAGCTGGATGCGGCAGCGCATGGGCTGGATGCTCTCTATCGACAAAGTGGTGATGGCAAGGTGCTCGATGACCTGATCGCCGTGCAGCTGTGGCGGGGTGATCGCAAGGGGGCGTTGGCCGCCTGTGAACCGTGCGAGCTCAGCCCCATCAGCAACAGTACGCTGGAAGGGGTGGCCCGTGCCGCCCGCGACGAGAAGCGCTACTCCGAGGCGATCAGCTATTACCGCATCCTGCAGGGACGCGATCCCGCCAACCGCAATGGCTGGCTCGGGCTGTTTCTCACTGCCAGTGAGCAGGGCAACCGCGAGCTGGCCCGCCACGCTGCGGGTGAATATGAGGCCAACTTTGGCCGCGATCAGGCGATCCTCGAAGCCAGCATCTATGCAGCCCGTCAGGGTGAGGATCCCATGGGCGAGCTGCTGGCCCGCCAGCAGTGGCTGGAGCTGGAGCCGGATAACCACGAACAGGTGCTGGCACTCTATCGGGTAGCCGTGAGCCTGGGGGCGGGGCCTGCGGCAGCAGACCTGATGGGCCGTTACCCCAAGCTGTTCAAACCGGTCGACCGGCTCTGGCTCGACTACTACCAGGCGGTCAATCTGCTGCGGATCTCGGCCCAGACCGAGGATCCGGTGCTGGCCCGCCGCTCCCTGACCCGCACTCTTGCGCTGCAAGAACGGATCCTGGCCCGCGCCCCCCACGATCATGTTCTCTATATCAGTGCCCGCCGAGATGTAGTGGTGACGCTGGTGGCCCTCGGCGAGTTTGCCCGGGCCGAACGGGAGTCCGCTACGCTGCAGGCCGAGGGGCCATTGCCTGACTATGTGCTGGAGGCGCGCGCCGATGCACTGGCCGGGCTGGGGCGGGTGGATGAGGCCTCCGTGATTTACCAGCAACTGGCGACGCCGGCACGGGCCAAAGACAAGCGGCTGCTGGAGAAGCGCTTCTACGCCTATTCGGATGGCGAGCGCTATGGTGCGGCACAGGGTCTGCTGGCCGGTTGGCAGGAGCCACCGACTCGCTGGGATTTCACCGGCAACATGCGGATGGCCAACGACGACTACGAGAAGGTATTGCAGCTGAAAACCTTGTTGCAGGCCTGGCGTGGTCAGGCGGGCGCCGCAGAGGCGCAGTTGGAAGCGTGGCTGCAAACCGCGCCAGCCAATCCCTGGCTCTGGCTGCAACTGGGGGATATCCGCCGTTGGCGGGGTCATCCCGATGGGGCCGAGCAGGCGTATCGGCAGGCCGTGCGCTGGCTGCCTGCCGGACGCACCGTGCTGGCCGAGCCCGGTCGCCTCAACGCCCGGCTCGACAAGGGCGACTGGCAGGGCACGCCGCAGGCCGTGCGCACCCTTGGCAACCTGACCCGGGATCGTCAGGAGTTGCAGCAGCGGCTGGCTCTGGAGCAGGCGCCACAATTTGTCACCGACTTGACCCATGGCCGCAACGAAGGGGGCTCGGTGCAGGCCAGCCGTGACTGGAGCTACGACAGCCGCCTCTACAGCGCTCGCACGGATGGCGGTGATCGGCTGTTTGTCCGTCGTCAGGGCAGCTTTGGCGAGTTCGACCAGCAGCCCGAACGCGCCGCCTATACCGGGCTGGGGGCCGAGCTTTCTTTCTACCCGCTGCAGCTGACGCTGGAGGGGGGGACGGGCAGTGAGCTCAACCACAAAGGCTATCTGTGGAGTCGCCTCGACTGGCGGCTGGATGATCACTGGATGCTGGGCACGGCCATCAACCTCAACAGTGCCGATACCCCGCTGCGGGCATTGGCGCGTGGCAACTACGCGGATCAATACCAGCTCGATCTGGGCTGGCGTCAGGATGAGACCCGCGAGGGGGCACTGCGGCTGGAGCGGATGGATATCAGCGATGGCAACCGGCGGCTGACGGCCTCCGGCTGGCTGCGTCAGGATCTCTGGCGCCGGGATCGCTGGTGGTTTGATACCACCTTGCGCGGCGCCACCTCACGCAACGAGGCGGTGGAGGTCGACTACTTCAACCCCCTGCAGGATCGCAATCTGGAGCTGGAGCTGGCGGGGCGCTATCGACTGCCGCTGGACGGTCGTCGCTCTTTGCTGCAGAGCCTGACCATGAGTGGCAATCACTACTGGCAGCAGGGCTATGGCAGCGATCAGGGGTGGCAGCTCAGCTATCGCCATGACTGGATCCTCTCTCCCGCTCTCAGCCTGGGCTATGGCCTGGGCCGCCGTCAGGCCATCTATGACGGCAACCCCGAGTTCGGAAATTTCATCTTCGCCAATTTGCAATGGAGTTTCATGTGATGAAACGCTGGCTTGCTCCTTTCGTTTTGCTGCTTGCACTGCTGCCTTCGCTGACGCAGGCGGCCCGGCAACCCGATGACTACGTGGTGCTCTGCTACCACGATATCGTCGATCTGAAATTGACCCCCAACCTCAAGCTCTATCCCCAGACCATCCGGCGCGACACCCTGATCCGCCACTTCAACTGGATCAAACAGCAGGGCTATCACCCGGTCAGCTTCCAGCAGATCCTGGATGCCAAAGCGGGCAAGGCACCGCTGCCGGAGAAGGCGATCCTGCTCAGCTTCGATGATGGCTACGAGAGCTTCTACCGGCTGGTCTATCCGCTGCTCAAGCTCTACAACTATCCGGCGGTCTTTGCGCTGGTGGGCAGCTGGCTGGATGTGGCTGATGACAAGATGGTCCCCTACGGCAATGACAAACTGCCGCGCAGCTACTTCGTCGGCTGGCCGCAGATCCGCGAGATGCAGGACTCCGGACTGGTGGAGCTGGCCTCCCACACTTTCACCTCCCACTACGGGCTGCTCGCCAACCCGCAGGGTAACGTGCAGCCGGCGGTTACCACCGCAGGCTGGAGCCAGAATGGCTACGAGAGCATGGCGGACTATCGTGCCCGGATAAAAGCCGACTTCGACGCATCGACCAGCCAGCTCAGGGAGCAGACCGGTCGGGCACCACGGATCCTGGTCTGGCCCTACGGCGCCTTCAATCAGACTGCGCTGGATCTCGCCCGTGCGGCGGGGATGCCCTACACCTTCACCCTGGCGGAAGGGCTCAACAAGCTGAGTGACTCGGGCAGTACGGTGCGCCGCTATCTGCTGGAGGAGGACACCAGCCTCGAAACCCTGGACGAGATCATGGGGGGCAACACCTGGGAGCGGCAGGTGGAGCGGTTGGTGCACGTGGATCTGGACTATGTCTACGACAAGGATCCGCAGCAGATGAACAAGAACATCGACATGCTGCTGGACCGGATCAAGGGTTACGGCATCACCACCGTCTATCTGCAGGCCTATGCCGATGACAACGGAGACGGGGTGGCGGAGGCGCTCTATTTCCCCAACCGTCATATGCCGGTCAAGGCGGATCTCTTCAACCGGGTGTCCTGGCAGCTCAAGACCCGTGCCGGGGTCAAGGTGTTCGCCTGGATGCCGGTGATGGCCTACGACATGGGGCCGAACCATGCCTATGTTACCGACAGCCGTACCGGCGCTCCGGCCAAGGGGCAGTATCTGCGCCTCTCGCCCTGGGATCCTGCCAGCCGTCAGCTGCTGCTGGATATCTACGAGGATCTCGGTTTTTACACCAAGTTCGATGGCCTGCTGTTCCATGACGATGCCTTCCTGAGCGACTACGAGGGGCCGATGCCGCTGGCTCGCACCCCGGATGCGCTGCAGGCGCAGGGGGAGCAGAAGACCGATCTGCTGATCGACTTCACCATGGCGCTGCGCGATGCCGCCGCCCGTTACCGGCAAGGGGGAGCCGACGGTCTCAAGACTGCCCGCAACATCTATGCGGCGCTGGTGACCGAGCCGCAATCCCAGCAGTGGTTTGCCCAGAGCATGGCGGCGTTTGCCAAGGCCTATGACTACACCGCCGTGATGGCCATGCCCTATATGGAGCAGGCAGAAAACCCCGATGAGTGGCTGGCCAGGCTGGCGGAAGATTCACTGGCACAGGTACCGGCCAATCGGCTGGTGTTCGAGCTGCAGAGTCGCAACTGGCGTACCGACCAGCCCATCCCCGATGCCGAGCTGGCGCGCTGGATGGAGATCATCCAGCGCAAGGGGGTGACCAACTTTGGCTACTACCCGGACGATTTTCACAACAACCAGCCGGATCCGGCGGTGCTCAAACCGGTCTTCTCGGTGCAGACCCAGCCTCAGCCGGCCCAGCTGCCGGTGACGCCGGTTGCTGTCAGCGGCGCTGCGGCCACCCACGGGGAGGCGATGCGGTGACGGCGCTTCTGGAAGGGATCGCCATCTTTACCCTGGCCTATCCCAGTCTGATGGCCATGGTGTGGGTTTGTGGCGGTCTCTATTACTACTTCCAGTGGGAGCGGCGGGATATCGCGCTGGCCAAGCGGGGGCTGGAGCTCCCCTATTACCCCAGGGTGACCTTGATGGTGCCTTGCTACAACGAGGGGGCCAATGTCGAGGAGACCATTGGCCACCTGCTGCGCCAGCGCTATCCCGATTTTGAGGTGCTGGCCATCAACGATGGCAGCAAGGACGACACAGGTGCGCGGCTGGATCGGCTGGCGCAGCAGGATCCGCGCCTGACCGTGCTCCACCAGCACAATCAGGGCAAGGCGATGGCGCTCAACAACGGGCTGGCGGTGGCCAGCGGGGAGATTCTGGTCGGCATCGACGGGGATGCGGTGCTGGACTATGACGCGGTGCGCTGGATGGTGAAGCACTTCATCGAGAGCCCGAGGGTCGGGGCGGTCACCGGCAATCCGCGGGTCCGCACCCGCTCCACCATCATCGGCAAGATCCAGACCGGCGAGTTCAGCTCCATCATCGGCCTCATCAAGCGGGCCCAGCGGATCTACGGCACCGTCTTCACCGTCTCCGGAGTGGTGGTGGCCTTTCGCAAGCAGGCGGTCGAGGCGGTCGGCGGCTGGAGCAATGACATGGTGACCGAGGACATCGACATCAGCTGGAAGCTGCAGCTGGCCGGCTGGCTCATCCACTATCAGCCGCAGGCGCTCTGCTGGGTGCTGATGCCGGAGACGGTACGCGGTCTCTACAAGCAGCGGCTGCGCTGGGCACAGGGGGGCGCCGAGGTGTTTCTGCGCTACGGGTTGCAGGCGATGCGCTGGCGCAACCGCCGCTTCTGGCTGCTGCTGCTGGAGTATCTCTCCAGTGTTGCCTGGTGCTACAGCATGCTGCTGCTGGCGCTGATCTGGCTGATTGAGCCTGACGTGAGCGGACTGGCGGTGGGCCACCTGTTCCAGTGGAGCGGGGTGATGATGACCGCGATTTGTCTGGTGCAGTTCGGGGTCAGCATCCTTATCGACAACCATTACGACAAGCGCATGGCCCGCAGCTTTATCTGGTGCGTCTGGTATCCGCTTATCTACTGGTTGCTCAATCTGGTGACCGTGGTGGTGGCGGTGCCCAAGGCGATCCTGCGTCGTCGTGGCCAGTTGGCGGTGTGGGAGAGTCCTGACAGGGGGGAGTCGTTCCGTGACAAAACATAAGTTGGCGAACGAGATGATCATCAGCAACGGTACCCGGCGCAGCTGGAAGTATCGGCTGCGGGATCTGCTGATCCTGCTGGTGACCTGGGTCGGCTGGATTTTTCTGGCCCTGCAACCCTGGCTCAACTATCTGGAGGCGGAGGCGGAGGAGGATGAGAGCTTTATCGGCTCGCTGGATGCCATCGAAGTGGGACAACTGTTTCTGGCCCTGCTGTTCGGCATCTTCCTGCTGATCCACTCCTGGGCAAAATACAATAGGCTGCTGCACCGGTTGGTGGGCAAGCGAACGGCCTCAAAAGCGCCGTAATCATGAGGGGCCGGTCGGCCCCTCACTTTTTATTACCGGTCACGGGCAGCGAAACGGGCGGGGTATCCGGAGCATTTTTCCGGGCCGGTTTGCCATAGCGATGTCGCCGACACTCCCAAAACCAGTCGTTTTTCCCCTAATTTTTCATTCATCAATAACTTTATTTCCGCAATTTTCACAGATGGCGTGGCGCTCAAAGCGATCCATGTTGGCCAGAAAGGGGCCGGCGGCCCAGCCGGTAATGAAGTCCTTGATAAAGGCTTTGCGCTTTTGCTCCGGGGTCAGCTGCTGGCCAAAGGATTTGTCGACCAGCACCACGACATGGTTGGTCTCGCGTTGACAGCTTGAGCAGACGCGTTGTTCGGTGGATGAAAGCAAGGGGGAGCTCCTTGTCCGGAAGGTGGGCAGCAGGGTTTCCGCCGCAGATATGTGTCGTCCCCATTTGATTCCTTTTGCAGGTAGATCGTCAATCACGGCAGAGGTGGATTTTGCACTATTCCCCATGAAGAGAGGGCCAGTCAGCAAGGGTGACCAGAGGGGCCGGCGGGCCCCTCTGCTGTTGCCGTTTGTCACACATTGCCACACAAGCTTCCCCCTCTGGCAAAGTCTTGTGACCGGACGGGGTTGTAATGGAGCCATGAGCAGGGATGAGGCCCTGCCGCGATGGAACCAGGGAGCATGTTATGACGGGTAAACGGGTGTGGTGGCTGTTGCCGCTGCTGGCGGTTGGAGTCTGGTGGCTGGGTTATGCGGGGGACGCCAACGGGGTGTGGCCCTGGCGCCATGAGATGTTGCTGCTGACGGGCCTGCTGGGGATGGCCTATATGGCCATTTCGCTGTTGCTGGCATTGCGTCTGCCGCGGCTGGAGGTGTGGTGTGGCGGTCTGGACCGGATGTTGCGATTGCACCGCCAGACGGCCATCGGCGGCGCATTGGCACTGACCGCTCACTGGCTGCTGGTGGAGGCGCCCAAGTGGGCGGTCTCGGCGGGTTGGCTGAGCCGTCCCGCCCGGCGTGGGGCCAGCGCGGCCGCAGCTGGTGCAGGAGCAGGTAATGGCATCTCGCTCCATGCCCTTGGCAATACCTTGGGGGAGTGGAGTTTCTATCTGCTGATCGCGCTGGTGGTGGTGAGCTTGCTGGCGCTGGTGAGTTATGGCCGCTTTCGGCTGATCCATCGGTTGGCGCCGCTCATCTATCTGGCGGGGTGGGGGCACGGGCTCTGCCTGCTGCCTCAGGTGGGAGCCATGACGCCTGTTGGGGTAGCGATCTGGTTGATCGGCGGGATCGGCGCTATCGGGGCCCTCTACTCCCTGCTGGGGCAAGTGGGGGCGCGCAAGCGCCATCCCGGCCGGGTCGTTGCGGTGCGGACGCTGGCGGATCAGACCTGCGAGCTGACCATGCAGCTGGAGCGGCCGCTCGCCCATTACCGCCCGGGTCAGTTTGCCTTTTTCGAATTTGACGCCAAGGAGGGGCCGCACCCCTTTACCCTGGTGCGGGTGTCGGCGGATCGGCGCCAGCTGGTGATCGCGGTGCGGGCGCTCGGGGATCATACCCGTCAGCTGGTGGCAGAGGCGCGCGCCGGGGATGGAGTGGTGGTGACCGGCCCCTATGGCGCCTTTGTCGCCCCGCAAGGGGGAGGTAGAGCCCTCTGGCTGGGGGCCGGGATAGGTATCACGCCGTTTGTTGCCTGGCTGGAGGGGCTGGCTGCCCGTGGAGAGCGCTGCGAGGGGATCACCCTGATCCAGTGCGCGCCGGATCTGGCGGGGGCTGTCTACCACCAGCGGTTGGTCGAGCTCTGTCATCGCACCGGTGTGCGTTATCAGCTGCATCTGGACAAGGCGGCCGGGCGGCTGGATCTGGCCCGCATCGCGCAGGATGCGCCCGAGCAAGTGTGGTTTTGCGGGCCGGAGGGGATGGCAGATGCCCTGACCCGGCTGTTGCCGGACGGGCATCTGCATCGCGAGTTGTTTCGCTTTCGTTGAGCTTGATGGGCGCCGTTATTTGGCGCTGGCTGGCAACTGCTTGAGGGCGGCTTGTACTGCCGCCTCCAGTTGCGGGTCGCGCCCGACCACCATGTCGGCGGGGGTGAGTGGCACCTGCAGATCCGGGATCAGCTCCTGATTCTCGTAGAAGGTGCCGTCCGGTTTGCGCAGCCCCAGGGTCGGAATGCCGTAGGAGAGGCCCGGGATTAGCCGGGAGTCGTGGCTGTAGACCATGGTGCCGGTGCCGGGCACCGGATCGCCGACGATGGGGCCGACCTTGAGGGTGCGGTAGTACTCGGGGAAGGCGGAGCCTTCCGAGTAGCTGCCAGCGTTCACCAGCACCACCGAAGGCTTGGTCCACTGGCGAGTGGCGGCGTCGGTTTCCCCCTTGCCCTGACGGGGCCAGCTGCTGGCCATCCCCTTGGTGCTGCCGCTGCCGGTCAGAAACTCCACCAGGGTATTGGCGAGATAGCCGCCGCTGTTGAAGCGGACATCGACAATCAGCGCATCGCGATTGCGCTGTCTGCCGAGGGCATCCGCCACCACCGCATCGTAGACCTCGCTATTCATCGCCGGCAGATAGACGTAGCCGACTCGTCCTCCGCTCAGGCTGGCCACCAGCTCCCGCCGTTTCTCAATCCAGCGATCCTGTTGCAGCTGGTACTCCTGCTGTTTGTCGATGGCGGTGAGCACCACCTCGTCAGTTTGCTTGTTGCCCTCCTGCAGGAAGGTGAGGGCAAGCCGGGCGCCAGCCTGATGGTTGAGGGCCCGATCCAGCTCGGCCAGATTGGCAATCGGGACGCCGTTGATGGCGAGCAGGCGGGCGCCCGGGGCGATATCGCTCTCCTGATCCAGCGGGCCGCCAGAGAGCAGGGCGGTGAGCATCACCCCTTGCTCGCTATCCTGCCAGTAGCCGCCCAGGCTGGCGGTTTCGTCCGCCATGCGCGGGAAGGGGGCGGGGCCGCTGCCCCAGGTGTGGGAGACATTGAGCTCGCCAGCCAGCTCCGCCAGCAGGTTGCCAAAGTCCCGCGGGTTGCCGATGCCCGGCAGCAGGCGGCGGTAAGCGGCGACATAGCTATCCCAGTTCACCCCGTTCATGTCGTCCAGATAGAACTCGTCCCGGGTGAGCCGGGCGATCTGATCGAAGGCGGCGGTCATGCGTTCCTGCCAGCGGCTGGTGGGCTGCAAGGCGAAGGGGGCGCTGGTGGCCTCGCCGGAGTCGAGGTGGATCCGGGTGATCTCCCCATCGCGCACCAGGGTAGCCAGGGTGCCCTGCTGGTTGAGGCTTGCCAGCGCTGGGCCGGGCTGTTCGCCAAACAGTTCGCTGGTTTTGCCCTTGCGCAGGTCCTGGCTGTAGCCCTTGATCTCGCTCTCGCTGTTGACCCCCATCTCCTCCACCAGATAGATCAGCTGGTCGCCGATGATGCGGCTGGCAAGCAGGGTGCCAGTGGGTTGCAGCAGCAGCGCTTCGCGATGGTTGAGACGATCGCTCTCAAAACCGTATCCCCCTTTCGGCGGCTCCAGTTCGGCAATGGCATCGGCTCTGGCGGCGCGGCTGCTGTAAATGCCGAGCAGGTTGGTGACGAGGGGCTCGCCATCGGGCCCCAGTGCGCCAAACCGGGTCGATTGCCAGTAGAGGATGGCGCCATCCTGACTCCAGACCGGTTGCCCATCCTGATAGCCGTTGAGGCTGACATTGACCGGTTTGGCCTTGGGATTGGCCGTGTCGATCACCGCGATCTCCTGCTCTGCCGCATCGGGGCGGAAGGTGAGCGCCAGATGGCGGGAGTCGGGAGCAAAGGCGAGATGCACCTCGTGGCGCGAGGGGTTGAAGCTGGCAGGTACCAGCTCCCGCTGCTTGTTGCTCGCCAGGTCCAGCAGGTGGATGGCCTGGCCATCTACCACGAAGGCGAGCTGCTTGCCGTCGGGGGAGAGCACCGGACGGCTGATCCCCTTGCCGGGAATGGCCAGCAGCAGACTCTCGGTCAAAGTGCCGGGATCGCTGAACAGCAGATCCGGCTCTCCCTTGCGCAGGCGATAGAGGGCGGCGTGCCCCTGCTTCTCCGATAGATAGATGAGGGCGCGTCCCTGCTCGGCGAAGAGGGGGCTGGACTGCTCGCTCGGGTCATGAGTCAGCTGGCGCACCCGCTCCCGCTCGGGGTCGACGGCAAACAGGTTGCCCTCGCTCACCAGGATCAGCTCATCCGCCTCTTCGCTGACCAGCGCTTCGTCTGCCAGGGTCAGGGTCTCGCTCGCCTCATCCGGCGCGCTCGCCACTTGCGGGGTGAGGGTCAGCTTGCGTGGCTCGCTGCTACCGGCATCGAGGCGATAGAGCTCGCCCAGCCATGACCAGACCAGATCGCCACTGCGAGAGGCGCTGAGCCCCCGCACCGGATGGCCCTGATAGTGGGTCAGCTGTTGCTCCTTGCCGCTGGCGAGATCCCGGCACCAGACGTTGAAATCACCGCTGCGCTCGCTCAGGTAAAAGAGGGTATCTCCCTTGTCGCTCCAGACCGGATCGGTGGCCGCCACCCGATCTTCGGTCAGCTGCTTGTGCTGCTTGCCATCAAACAGCCAGAGACGGGGCACCGCGAACGAGTGCTGATGCTTGCGAAAGGGTTGATCCGCCGCGGGCATCTGGTAGACGAGCCGCTCCCCGTGGGGACGGGCGAGGGTCGCAGGCAGCGGCAGATCGGCCTGCAAGGTGCCGCCGGTGATCGGGGTCCAGTAGAGCTCGCCCCATTGGTAGCCTTCCGCGACAAAATGGTCGGCATCGGGCGCGCCCAGGCGCTGGCTGCTCAGCAGCAGTCGTTTGCCATCGGCGCTGAAGGCTTGCGGCAGATCGGTGCGCGAATCGCGAGTGAGGCGCACCATCTCGCCGCCGCTGGCGGGTACCACGAACACATCCTCGTTGCCGTAGAAATTGGCGGCAAAGGCGAGCTGTTTGCCATCCGGTGACCAGATTGGCCGCTGGCTCAGGTAGTCGCTGCCGGTGAGCGCCGTAGCGGGGCCACCCTCGGCACTGGCGACAAAAATGCGCCCCTGCCAGGTGAAAGCAAGCTGCTTGCCATCGGGGGAGAGGGCGGGCTCGCGCAGCCAGAGTGCATCGGCGGCGACACTGGCGGGCAGCCAGAGCAGGAGTGGCGAGAACAGCAGGGTGGCGAGGCGGCACGAAGAGCGCATGGCATGATCCTGTCGGGGAGTGGAGTGTTATCTTCGCCGATCATTGCCCCGGGTGCCAGCGCGATAATTTTTGGTATCTTGTTGTTTTAACTATTAATTACCAATGTCAAATGACGGCGTTCAAGGAAGATGGCCTGGCTGCGGCAAGATATGTTTTGCCGGGCATATTGAGTATTGATGGCGATCCAATATCATGGCGCTCGCTCGCCGCTCGGCGGGCATCGTTCAGATGATCTGGTAACAAGAAAAGCCCGCACCAGAGGCTTGTCGAGGGATGGAATGAGAGCCGTATTACTGTGTTTGTTGGGGCTTTGGCCCGCATTGAGTTTTGCCTTTACCGAAAAAGCCGATTTGGTGGTGGTCAAGAAGTCGACCTATAGCCTGACCCTGATGAAGGATGGCAAAGAACTGAAGCGCTACTGGATTGCTCTGGGCCCGGCGCCCAAGGGGCACAAGCAGCAGGAAGGGGATCAGCGTACGCCGGAAGGGCGATACACCCTCGACTACAAGAAGACCAATTCCGGCTACTACAAAGCCATCCATATCAACTATCCGAACCTGGATGACATCAAGCGCGCCAATGAGCTGGGTGTTCGTCCGGGTGGCATGATCATGATCCACGGCCAGCGCAACAGTATTGGCAACCGCAGGGTTCAGCCTTCCAACTGGACCAACGGCTGTATCGCCATGCTCAACCACGAGCTGGATGAAGTGTGGGACGCTATTGACCCGGGTACGCCCATCGTCATCGAGCCCTGATCCCCTTGTGCACGCCCGCGACTCCGCGGGCGTTTTATTTCCCGCCAGTGATGACGTGACAGCGCTTGCTGTCCCGTGCTAGTTTTTTCGGCTCGCTTTGGCTGTGACAAGGAAGATCACATGATGTCAGTAACGAGCGTGCCCGAGCGAACGGGGATGCTCTGGTGGCGTGCCACACTGGATATGCTCCCGCTCTCCATTTCGGTGATCCCCTGGGGGATCCTGTGTGGCGCTTTGGCGTTGCAGGCAGGGCTGAGTCCGCTTCAGGCTCAGCTGATGTCGTTGCTGGTCTACGCCGGAGCCGCCCAGCTCTCGGCCACGACCCTGTTCGGGGCGGGCACGCCCCTGCTGCCCATCATGGGCTCCACCATGGTGATCACTTCCCAGCATCTGCTATACGGCTTCACCTTCCGCCGTGACGTATTGCCGCTCTCCCTGCGCTGGCGTGCCAGCCTTGCTTTTTTCCTGACTGATGAGATGTTCGCTGTGGCGCTGAAAGACCGGGAGCGCAGCGGCCACTTTGATCCGGCCTACGCGCTCATCGCGGGATTCGTCTTCTATCTGTTCTGGAATCTGGCGACCCTGCTCGGCATCGCGGCCGGTCAGTACATCGATGGACTGGACAGCATGGGGCTGGATTTTGCCATCGCGGCCACCTTCATCGCCATGACCATTCCCGCCATGAAAAACTTGCCCATGGTGGCGGCCACTCTGGTGAGCGGCGGCACAGCGTTGCTTACCAAGCCGCTGCTGGCGGAGATCCACATCATCGTCTCGGCTCTGGCTGGCATGGTGGTGGGCTATGTGCTGCACCGGATGAGGAGGTAGCGTGAGCTGGCTGATGATTGGCCTGCTGGCCCTGATCACCTTTTTCAACCGCTTCGCTTTCTTTTCTCGGTTGACCCGATATCAGCCGGGTGCAGAGATGGGGGCGTTTCTCGGCTTCTCGGCCCAGTCGGTGCTGACTGCAATCTGGTTGCCCATCGTCTTTAGCTACGAGCCGGGGATAGGTCTTGACTGGGATCCTGACTACCTGACTGCCACCCTATGGGTGATGCTTTTGACCCTGTTGCGGCTGCCGACTCTGGTTGTGGTGGTGGGCGGAATGGGGGGCTTCTTTCTGCTGCGCTGGCTGGGAGGCATAGCCGAGCTCTTGCCTTGGTGAAGCGCGAGCCGTGATCTTGTGTAATGGATGTCATTATTCGACATCCGTCATGTCATGAATGTCACTTCAAAAAAAGCCTGCAAATGGTAAGGATATGGGCTCTATCCGTGAAGGAGTGTCCCATGTCTTTGATCGAAACCTGTCAGCGCATCGTGCGCGATCCCCATCTCTCCGCCGCCCAGAAGAGCCACGCGCTGGCGCTGGCCGCCGAGAATGCGTTGCCCTACCCCGACCTGCCTGCCGCAGTCGCCGAGGCGATGGAGCAGGGTTTTATCTGCGACATGTTCGAAGGGCACGCCCCCTACAAGCCACGTTATGTGCTGCCGGACTATGAAAAATTCCTGACTCAGGGCTCTGCCTGGCTGGAGCTGGCGGCGCCGCAGGATTTCGATGAGGCGCTCAACGCCCTGCGCATCCTCTATCACCATGTCCCCTCCGTCACCGGCATGCCGGTCTGGCTGGGGCGGCTCGACCATCTGCTGTTGCCGTTTGTCGGCGAACTGGATGACGAGACCCTCTATCGCAAGCTGAAGGGGTTCTGGGTCTATCTGGACAGGGTGCTGCCGGACGCCTTCATGCACGTCAACATCGGGCCGGATGACAACCGGATCTGCCGCCTGATCCTGCGCATCGACAACGAGCTCAAGCAGGTGGCGCCGAACCTCACCTTCTTCCACGATCCGGAGCAGACCCCGGACGATCTGCTGCTGCAGGCGGTGAAGAACATCGCCGAGTGCAGCAAGCCGCACATCGCCAACTACCCGATCCACCGCGATACCTTCGACACTCGTGGTTTTGGTATCGTCAGCTGTTACAACGCCCTGCCGCAGGCGGGTGGCGCCAATACCCTGGTGCGGATCTCCCTCAAGCGGGTCGCCGAGCAGTGTCAGGGGATCGATGACTTCCTCGGCTGCCTGCTGCCCCACTACTGCCGTCTGGCCTCCCAGCTGATCGAGGCGCGGGCCGCCTTCCTCCACGATGAGTCCGGTTTCTTCGACAGCTTCCTGGTGAAAGAGGGGCTGCTGGATGAGGATCGCTTCGTCCCCATGTTCGGCATCTACGGCATGGCGGAAGCGGTCAATATCCTGATGGATAAAGAGAATCTGCCGGATCGCTACGGCCATGGCGAGGAGGCGAACCAGCTTGGCTATCGCATCTCGGCCCAGCTCTCCGCCTATGTGACCACGACCCAGCAGACCCATGCCTGGGGTGGCCGCGCTTTATTGCATTCGCAAGGTGGCCTCAGCATCGATGTGGCTGTTACCCCCGGGGTGCGCATTCCCTACGGGCATGAGCCGGATCCGGCCAGCCATGTGCTGGCGCTGGCGCCGCACCACACTTATTACCATTCGGGGATCAGCGAGATCCTCACGCTGGATCCCACCATCCGTCAGAACCCGCAGGCCCTGCTGCAGCTTTGCAAGGGGGCGCTCGCCATCGGTATGCGCGAGTTCACCGCCAACGTGGCCGACAGCGATCTGGTGCGGGTGACCGGCTACATGATCCGCAAGAGCGACGTAGCTCGTTTTGCAGAAGAAGGGTCGCGCTTGCAGACCACCTGTCTCGGTGCCGAGGCGAGTGAAGTGACCGCCATTCGTCAGCGGGCACCGCGAGTGGTCGCCCACGAATCGACTATCGGCGAGTATTGAGTTCGCACCGATGGCTGATGTCTTGCCAACACGCAGCGCCCTGGTAAGCAGGGTGCTGCCGTTCTCCTGTGTCGACGGGCCGGGCAACCGGCTGGTGCTGTTTCTGCAGGGTTGCAACTTTCGTTGCCCCGGCTGCCACAACCCGCACACCATAGGGCTGTGCGACGATTGTGGCGACTGCCTTGCGGTCTGCCCGAGTGGCGCCCTTACCCTGAGTGAGGGCAAGACCCATTGGCAGGCAACGCTCTGCACCGATTGCGACGCCTGTCTGGATGCCTGCCCGCGCAGTGCCAATCCCAAGACGGCCAGCATGACGGTGGCCGAGGTGCTGGCCCTGCTGCGCCGCTACGGCCCACTGCTGAGCGGGATTACCGTCTCAGGCGGTGAGGCGACCACCCAGCTCCCCTTTGTGGTTGCGCTGTTTGCTGCCATCAAGGGCGCGCCGGATCTGACCCATCTCACTTGCCTGCTCGACAGCAACGGCTCACTGGCCGAAACCGGCTGGCAGCGGTTATTGCCGGTGCTCGACGGCGCCATGCTCGATCTCAAGGGGTGGCGTGACTCGGTGCATCACACCCTGACCGGCTATGGTCGCGAGCGGGTGCTAGGGTCGCTGCAACTGCTGGCACGCCACGGCAAGCTGACCGAACTGCGGCTGCTCCATGTGCCGGGCAAGAGCGATTTTCTGGATGCAGAGGGGAGGCTCGATCGCGGTCTCGCCGATTTTCTGCGTCAGCTCGGCGCAGTGCCGATTCGGCTCAACGGCTTTCGCCACCACGGGGTGCGGGGGGCGGCTGCGCAATGGCCAGAGGCTCATCAAACCGAGCTGGAACAGCTGGCCAGCCGTTTGCGTGCAGCGGGATTGGGGCCGGTCTCACTGCCTGCCTTGATGGGCTGAGTGGCTGCGTCATCCGGTGACCGTCATCGCGTGAGGTGCGGCATGGAAAGGCCGCAACTGTGATTTCTGTCTATTGGATGGGGCGAGAACGGCGGCTAGAATAATGGCCATCTTCTTACCCCTCAATGACAGATAATCATGAGTGAAAGCAAGGCGTTATATCGAGTTCAGTTTATTTGCCACAGTGAGCGCTACGAAGTCTATGTGCGCGAAGTCAATCAGGGCCAGCTGTTCGGTTTTATCGAAATTGCCGACTTTGTCTGGGACAACCACACGGCGCTTATCGTCGATCCCAGTCACGAGAAGCTCAAGAGCGAATTTGCCGATGTGCGCCAGACTCTTATTCCCATGCATCAGGTGCTGCGCATCGATCAGGTGAAAAAGCAGGGGGCTGCCCGCATCACGGATCTGGGCAGCAACGTCGCCTCCTTCCCCAGCCCCATCTATACCAAACGTCCCTAGTCCCTGCTTGCCCTTGATGTTTCGCCGCGGTGAAACATCAATCTCTTCTCGTTGTCGTCCGGCTCAGGGCTCAATCAATTCGCGACCCAGTTGCAGGATCCGCTGGCGGAACCAGTGACGGGCCGAGCCATCACCGGCCGGGCCATACCAGACCAGACTGTGACTCACCTTGCCGTAATCGAACGGTGCCGGACGTATCACCAGATCCGGCTGACTGGCCATGCAGGCCGCCCAGCCACCGATGGCGGTGAGGATCAGATCAGTCTGGGGCAGCAGGGCCGCCGCGCTGGCAAAATCGGGCAGGGTGGCGCCAATCTGACGACGCACCTGCTGCTGGGCCAGGCTCTGCTCGAAGAAGGGGTTAGCCAGCTCCTGATCCCGGATGGCGATATGGCGCCAGCTCAGGTAGGCATCGAGATCCCAGGGCTTGGCCAGCGCGGGGTGGTCTTTGCGCAGCAGGCAGACCAGTTTCTCTTCCCGCAGGGTCTCCCATACCAGCCCGGGCTGGCGCGGCAACGGCTGGCTCTGGTCATGGGGCAGGATCACGAAGTCGAGTTTGCCCGCTGCCAGCGCCTCCAGCCCCTGTTCATCCTTGTTCCAGATCTCCGGCACCATGCCCGGCACCTCTTTCATCAGCTGACCCAGAATAGGGCCCACCGGCCAGGTCATGACGCTTTCGCGCAATCCCAGCCGCAAGCTGCCCTGCCACTGCTGCGGGTTGAAGGCGTTCTGGCGAGTGAGGCCGTTCAGCTCCCCCAACAGCCGGTGCAGGGTGGGCGCCAGTCGCTCGGCCATGGGGGTGAGCAGCAACTGGTTACCCTGACGGTAGAGCAGTTGATCCCCCAGCAGATCCCGCAGCTGGTTGAGGGTCTTGCTGACGGTGGAAGGGGTGGTGCAGAGCCGCTCGGCGGTGCGGGTGACGCTCTGGTTGTCAAGCAGCAGGTGCAGGGTGACCAGATGGCGACCTCCCAGCCTAGAGAGAGCGATCAGACCCATAGTGGCTCCTGAAGTGGATAAAGATAAGCGGATGAAAAGACAGGCTCTGAATCAGTACGATACAGCGTGACCTGCTGGCATTCTCTCACAGCAGGGGGAGGGTGAGCAGACCCATCAAGAGGTGACTGCGAACGCAACAGACAAAAAGCCCCGCCAAAGCGGGGCTGATGCGGATTAGCCTTTGAGCACCGCCGCCATGGCGTCGGCCACATAGTCGACGTTGCGGCTGTTGAGGCCCGCCACGCACATGCGGCCTGAGCGCACCAGATAGACGGCGAACTCTTCGCGCAGTCTGTCAACCTGCTCCGGGGAGAAGCCGGTGTAGCTGAACATGCCGCGCTGGTTGATGAAGTAGCTGAAATCGCGGCCCGGCACCTTGGCGCTCAGCACTTCGAACAGCTTCTGGCGCATGGCCTTGATGCGGGTGCGCATCTCGGTCACTTCATCGACCCACAGGGCGTGCAGCTCGGGTTGGCTCATCACCGCCGCGGTGATCTGGCCACCGTGAGTGGGCGGACTTGAGTAGTTGCGACGCACGGTGGCCTTCATCTGACCCAGCACCCGGCTCGCCTCTTCGGCATCCTGGCAGATCACCGACAGGCCACCACAGCGCTCGCCGTAGAAGGAGAGGTTCTTGGAAAACGAGTTGCTGACGAAGAAGCTGACGCCGGCGGCCACCATGGCGCGGATGGCGTAGGCATCCTCTTCCAGTCCGTCACCGAAGCCCTGATAGGCGATATCCATAAAGGGGATCAGGTTCTTCTCGACCACCAGCGCGATCACCCGATCCCACTGGGCACGGGAGAGATCCACCCCGGTCGGGTTGTGGCAGCAGGGGTGCAGCAGCACGATGCTCTTGGCCGGCAGGCTGCTCAGGCAGTCGATCATCGCATCAAACTGCACGCCGCCAGTGGCCGCATCGTAGTAGGGGTAGTCATGCACCTTGATGCCGGCCCCCTCGAACATCGCCTTGTGGTTGTCCCAAGTGGGATTGCTGACCCACACCTCGGAGGTCGGGAAGTAGCGCTTGAGCAGATCGGCGCCGATCTTCAGCGCGCCTGAGCCACCGATGGTCTGGATGGTGGCGATACGTCCCGCCTTGACCGCTTCATGGTCGGCACCAAACAGCAGGTGTTGCACTGCGGTGCGATAGTTGGCGGCGCCTTCCATCGGCTGGTAGGGGCGCGGCGCCGGGGCGGCGGCGCGCTGGGCTTCGGCCTGCTGCACCGATGGCAGCAGCGGAATGCGCCCCTGCTCGTCGTAATAGAGGCCAATCCCCAGGTTCACCTTCTGCTCGCGGGTGTCTTTGTGGAAGGTCTCGACTAGCGTCAGGATGGGGTCGCCAGCATAGGCATCGACGTGTTCAAACATGGGGGATCCTTGAAATTGACTGTCCAGTAAAACCGGCGGTCAGCCGGGCTGGACATCATGGCGCAAAGCTGGCGGTGGCTCAAGCCCGACGCTGGTCGAGCCTGAAGGGATGGTGCCGCGATCCTGCTTACTTCAAATAGGATCGCAGGACGCTGACCACCTGATCCAGATCCTCCAGCCGCTCGGCCGGGGTGGCATCGGGGGCGCCGAGATGCTCGCGCATATGTCCTTCCAGCACTTCCAGCATCAGGCCGTTGACGGCGCCGCGGATGGCTGCGATCTGCTGCAAAATGGCGGCGCACTCGCTCTCCTGCTCCAGCGCACTCTCCAGCGCCCCGGCCTGTCCCTTGATGCGGCGCACCCGTGCCAGCAGCTTCTTCTTGTCGTGGATGGTGTGTGACATGCAGGATCCTCTCGATCAATAAAACTATACTGGGGTATAGTATATTGCATTATAGTTCTCAGGAGAAATTCATGTCATCCCTCGCCTCATCCCACTGCCACCAACCCGTTGTGCACGAAGGCAATCCGCTGGCCGAACAGAAGACTCGCTGGGCCGTGCTGCTCACTGTCATCATGATGGTGGCGGAGATCGGCGGCGGCTGGTTCTACAACTCCATGGCGCTGTTGGCCGACGGCTGGCACATGAGCTCCCACGCGCTGGCGCTGGGTCTCTCTGTGCTGGCCTATCGCGCCGCCCGCCACTTTGCCCGCGACCACAGATTCAGCTTTGGCACTTGGAAGATCGAGGTGCTGGGTGGCTTCACCAGCGCCCTGTTGCTGGTGGGAGTGGCCGGGTTGATGCTGTTCGAGTCGGTGTTCCGGCTGCTCGATCCCAGCCCGATCCACTATCAACAGGCGATCGCTATCGCGCTGGTGGGGCTGCTGGTAAACCTCGCCTGTGCCTGGCTGCTCAAGGATGATCACGGCCACCACCATCATCACGGACATGGGCATGACCACCATCATGAGCATCACGACCACGATCATCATCATGACCATGACGATCACCACGGCCATCAGGACCTCAATCTGCGCGCCGCCTATATCCACGTGCTGGCGGATGCGGCCACTTCCGTGCTGGCGATTCTGGCGCTGGTAGGTGGCATGCTGTGGGGGGCCGACTGGCTGGATCCGCTGATGGGCATAGTGGGTGCCGGACTGGTCTCGGTATGGGCCTGGGGTCTGCTGTGCGACTCTGGTCGGGTGCTGCTGGATGCCGAGATGGATACCCCGCTGGTGGCGGAGATCCGCGAGGTGATTGCCGAGCTGCCGGGCACTGATATCCGCGATCTGCACGTCTGGCGGGTAGGGCAGCAGCAGTATGCCTGCGTGCTCTCTCTGCTGATGGTCAATCCGCTACCGGCGCAGCAGATCCGCGAGCGGCTGGCGATCCATGAAGAGCTGGTACATGTGACCATCGAGATCGCCAGCGAACAGGATAAATAATGTGGGCCGTTGGCCCCCTTGGTTTCAGTGCCGTTGGCACTCTGATGTCAGTGCGGCTGCCCGGTGATTTCATCCTGGGGCTTGTGTTGCCACACAGCGCCGAGCAGCAGCTTGAGCAGCAGCCCGGGCGGGTTGTCCAGCAGCTTGCCGGACTCCAGCAGCAGCTGGCCATCGGCGCGAAATCCGAGGCTGGCATCTATGGTGCCATCCTCCGAGACCACCTGGATCAGGCCATTGAGGGCGGAGCGCTCACCGGGCTGACAGCGCAGCCGCAGCTCGCGGGGTTCCCCCAGCAGGGTGAAGGCGCGGCTCAGCGGGGGCGAGTCTTCATAATCGGGCCAGTTGAAGAAGTGATACTGCTCGGCCAGGGTGCCAGCCTGCTGGCAAAACTGGTCGAATAGCTGCCCGATCGCCTGATACTCCTGATCGAGTCGTCTTGCCTGCTCTTCAATCCGTTTCATTGCTTACTCCTTGTCTATCCACTTGATCAGATATTGCTTTTCTGACCCCGTGACTGCCGTTTTCCAGATATGAGGCCAAATGGCTGCGAGGTCTGTGAGCCGGATCGAAGTTTCAGTCTGAAAACGTTATCTTGTTGAAACTGGATGGTTTTTTTGCCTTTCCGCTCACATTTGAATCGATTGCCGCTGATTAATATGGCACCGCCTGGCAATGACCGGGTGCTCGACTATCGAGACTAACTACAGCGGGAATTATAAAAATATGGATATGAAAAAGACCAAAGTGGCGCTGGTAACAGCCTCACTGCTCGCGCTTTTGTCTGGCTGTAATGACAACAGCTCTGATGCCTCCGGTGTGAACCCCGTCCCCCCTACACCGCCTACACCTGAAGTCACCGATGGGCCTGTCGCTCGTCTGCCCAAGATGGATCCCCCGAAAGAGTTGCTGGTTGCCGGCGAAAATCAGGTGGTCATTGCGCTGGTGGATACCCAGTCGGCAGCCAAAGGGGCCAAGGCACCGTTTGACAGCCACAGCCTGCACCTTTGGAACAACGATGCCTGTAACGCTACCTCTGATAGCGGCCTGAATACCGGGTGGGATGACAAGAGCAAGACACCGGCCACCGCCGACAGCTTTGGTCCGGCCTGGGTCGTTCCGCTCAAAAATGTGGAAGGGTGCATCAACTTTATCGCCCGCAACGGCGATCTGGCCAACCTGACCGGCAGCGATATGAAGGTGAGCTTCAGTGAGCACCCGGATCGCACCGTGGCTATCGTCGCGGGCAAGAAAGATCTGTTTGGCAGCCGTGCCGAAGCCTTTACCGCCGCCTTTGGCGTGGCGGGGGCCAGCGCTCATCTTATCGATGGCAATACCCTGATTTGGCAAGGGGGCAAGGACAAGCCCCACGTTCGCCTCTATTACACCGACTCGGGCACTATCAAGGCCAATGCCGATGGGGTGTTCGATTTCCCCTATATCAGCCTGACCGCGACCAGCCTCACTGCCGAGCAGCAGGCCAAGTATCCGCATCTCAAGGATGCCGCCGCTTTTGCCCTGCCAGCCGGTAAAGATCTCAAGCCCCTGCTCAAGGGGGAACTGGTGGCTATCGGCACAGATGCCGACGGTATCCTGCAGGGGGCGACCCTGGTGCAGAGCGCCGGCGCCCTCGATGCACTCTATGCCCCAGAGGCGACCAAGTTGAGCTATGGCGCCGTGGTAGAGGGTAACCGGGTGACCTTCCGCCTCTGGGCGCCGACCGCCAAGTCGGTCAAGCTGGCCCTCTACAACGCCAGCCACCAGAAGAGTGGCGAGGTGGCCATGACTTTCGACAGCGCCAGCGGCAGCTGGAGCTACGAGGGGGGCAGCGAGCTGATCGGCCAGTTCTACCGCTACGACATGGAGGTTTACCATCCGCTGAGCCGCAAGGTTGAGCACTACGAGGTGACCGATCCCTACTCCCTGAGCCTCGCGATGAACTCCGAGTTCAGTCAGGTAGTGGATCTCGACGACCCGGCCCTGAAACCGGAAGGGTGGGACAGCCTCAAGGCGCCCCACAGCCAGCAGAACCCCGCCGATATCACCATCTATGAGGCCCATATTCGCGACCTGACCGGTAACGATGCCTCCACCGATGAAGAGAAGCGCGGCAAATTTGTCGGTCTGACCCAGCCCGACTCTGTACCGGTCAACCATCTGAAAGCGCTGGCAAAAAGCGGCGTCAGCCACCTGCACCTGCTGCCGGTGTTCGATATCGCTACCGTCAACGAGGATCCGGCCAAGGTGGCCAATCTCGGCGATGACTTCAGCAAGCTCTGCCAGGTCAATCCGGATGTGAAAACATCCAGATTTGGCGGCTATTGCGGTGGCGGTCAGACTGTGGGAGATGTGCTGGCCGACCTGCAAGGGGGCGACAGCAAGGATAATCCGCAGGTGCAGGAGCTCTCCGGCTACCTGCGCGGCGTCGACTCCTTCAACTGGGGTTATGATCCCTACCACTACACCACGCCGGAAGGCTCCTACGCCACCAACGCCGAGGGGACCAAACGTATTCTGGAGTTCCGCGAGATGGTCAAGGCCATCAAGCAGAACATCGGCATGAACGTGGTGATGGATGTGGTCTACAACCATACCAACGAATCCGGGCTCGGCCCCAAGTCGGTGCTCGACAAGATCGTGCCCTGGTACTATCAGCGCCTCAATCCGGAGACCGGCTCGGTGGAGAACTCCACCTGCTGCTCCAACACGGCGCCGGAACACGCCATGTTCGCCAAGCTGATGGATGACTCCTTGGTCACCTGGGCGCGCGACTACAAGATCGACGCCTTCCGCTTCGACCTGATGGGCCACCATCCGAAAGATCAGATGGTGCAGGCGCTGGCCGCGGTGAAGAAGGTCAATCCCGAGATGTACTTCTACGGCGAGGGGTGGAACTTCGGCGAAGTGCAGGATGACAAGCGCTTCGTGCAGGCTACCCAGAAGCATCTGGGCGGTACCGGTATCGGCTCCTTCTCCGACCGCTTGCGCGATGCGGTGCGCGGCGGCAGTCCGTTCGACGGTGGCGATACCATTCGCAAGACCCAGGGCTTTGGCAACGGTGCTTTCGTCGATCCTAACGAAATGAGCAAGATGGATCTGGCGACGGCCTTGCACCAGTCCGATCTGGTGCGGCTCGGCATGGCGGGCAACCTCAAGGAGTTCGTGCTGACCGACAAGGATGGCATGCCGAAGAAAGGCGCCGAGATCGACTACAACGGTCAGCCTGCCGGCTATGCCCAGGATCCGGTGGAAGTGCAGAACTATGTCGATAAGCACGACAACCAGACCCTGTTCGACAACCTGATATACAAGGCGCCTGCCGGAGCCGATCTGGTGCGGATGCAGGGGGTCTCGCTGGCGACAGCCATGCTGGGTCAGGGCATTCCCTTCACCCACGCCGGTGTCGAGCTGCTGCGTTCCAAATCCATGGAGCGGGACAGCTATGACTCGGGTGACTGGTACAACAAGGTCGACTACACCCTGGGCGACAACAACTTCGACAAGGGGTTGCCGCGCAAGGACAAGGATGGCGACAACTATCCGCTGATCGAGCAGGTGCTCGGCAAGCATGCCAAGCCGGGCTCGGCCGAGATGGCGCAGATGGTGAGCTTCTATCAGGAGCTGGTGGAGCTGCGCAACTCCTCCTGCCTGCTGCGTCTGGGCAGTGGCGCCGAGGTGATCAAGCGGGTCGACTTCCGCAATACCGGCCCGGATCAGGTGCCCGGCCTTATCGTGATGACGGTGGATGATGGCGTCAGTGCCGGAGCGGATCTGGATCCGGCCATCGACGGTCTGGTGGTGATGATCAACGCCAGCAACCAGAGCCAGAGCATCGGCGACTTCCGTGACGGTAACGATCAGCCCATCGATCTGAGCGGTATGGTGCTAAGCAGCAAGCATCGCGCTGTCGACAGCATCGCCAGCGGCGCCGCCTATGATAACGGCCAGCTGACGCTGGGGGCCTGGTCTGCCGCCGTGTTCGTCAAGCCGCAGTCTGGTGCACAGGGCGCGGGCCTGCCGGTCAGCAAGAAGACCGACCTGAGCACCCTGCCACCGTTTGGCAACACCGATGTTTATCTGAAGGGGTTCCTCGATGAGTGGGGCAACACCAACCAGATGACCTTCAGCGGCAACTTCATGTACGAGTTCACTACCGAGGTGAGCACCGACAAGCTGGGTACCACCAACGTCAAGATCGCTGACGCCAGCTGGGGGCCGGTCAACTACGGCAGCTGCAACGCCGGTGACAAGCTGGTGGTTGGCACTCCTCTGACCCTTTGCAAGGGGGGAGAAACCGGCAATATCGGTGTCGATCTGGCCAAGGCAGGCAGCTACAAGTTTGTCTTTACCGCCATGAACAAGGACAAACCGACCCTGAGCGTCAGCTTCACCGAGCCGGTGCAGAGCTGCAAGGTGCTGGATACGGTGGCGGGCAATCCGCTCGGCTACAACTTGTTCGTCAAGGGTGAGCTCTCCGGCTGGAATGCCCAGCCCCAGTACCAGCTGAGCTACAAGGGGATGGACGGCGATCTCGCCATCTATCAGGCGGCGTTCAACTACGCTGGCAGCACCGAGTTCAAGGTCGCCAACGAGGACTGGAGCAAGGAGTACCTGCTCAACGGTGGCGGCGCGGTGAACGCTGAAACCGGCTATTCGTTCGCCTTCTCCAAGGGGGGCAGTGCCAATAACAGCATCACCCTGCCGCAGGGGCTGTGGAGTGTGCTGGTGAAGGTTGACCCGGCTGGCGTCAAGGCGGGCACAGCCGTCATTCAGGAGTGCAGCGTCAAGTAAGCAAGCCATTGAGTCCGGGGGATGGCTCGGCGCCCCCGGGTTGAATTCCACCTCGCCAAGGGTGGGATAACTCCGAGAGAGTAAGCAAAGCGCGACTGCCGACCGGCAGGCGCGCTTTTTCTTTTACGGGGTGCCGTGAGAGGAATGAGAGGAAAAAGAAAAGCCGTCCCGGTTGGGGGATGGCTTTTGGCTGGGATGCTATCGGCTGGCTTAACCCTTGCGTAGCAGCCGCAGGGCGTTGGCGGTGACCAGTGCGGTGGCGCCGGTATCGGCCAGCACCGCAATCCACAGGCCGGTGATGCCGAGCAGGCTGGTGACCAGGAAGATGGCCTTCAGCCCCAGCGCCAGCGCGATATTCTGGTGAATATTGGCCAGTGCCGCCCGAGACAGCCGGATCATCGCGGCGATGCCACCAAGCTGGTTGTGGGTCAGCGCCGCATCGGCGGTTTCCAGCGCCACATCGGTGCCGCCCCCCATGGCGATGCCGATACTGGCCCGCTTCATGGCGGGGGCATCGTTGATGCCATCGCCGATCATCGCGACTTTCTGCGAGCTGGCGAGCTTGGCAATTTCATCGACCTTGCCCTCCGGCAACAGGCCGGCACGCCAGCCCATCCCGAGTTCACCGGCGATGGCCTCGGCAGCGCGGGGGTTATCCCCAGTCAGCATGATGCTGTTGAGCCCGAGCCGGTTGAGCTCTTGCAGAGCGGCTGCCGCCTCCGGCCGGATCTGATCCCGCAGCGCCAGCAGGGCAACCGGCAACGCCTGAGCATCGCTGCTCTGGCAGAGCACCACAACGGTCTTGCCCTGCCGCTCCAGCGACCCAATCCGGGTTTGCTGTTCCGTATTCAGGGTCGCCACCCGGCTCGGTGCCAGCAGTTGCCACCGTTCACCGTTGATGCGTCCCTCAACCCCCATGCCCGGCAGTACGCGCAGGTCGCGGGCCTCCGCCAGCGTCAGCCCCTGTTCGGTCGCGTTGGCGACCACGGCGCGGGCCAGCGGGTGGTGGGAGCCCTGCTCGATGGCAGCCGCCAGTGCCAGCAGCTCGGTTTCCGGCTGGCCATTAAGGCTCACCAGCTCGGTCAGTTGCGGCTTGCCCAGGGTCAGGGTGCCAGTCTTGTCAAAGGCGACGGTGTCGATATGGGCCAGTCGCTCCAGTGCGGCCCCGCCCTTGATTAGCGCCCCCTGACGGGTGGCGGCGGCCAGCGCCGAGGTAACCGCTGCCGGGGTGGAGATGACCAGCGCGCAGGGGCAGCCGATCAGCAGCAGCGCCAGCCCGCGATAGATCCACTCGTCCCAGCTCTGGCCGAAGGCAAGGGGCGGCACCAGCACCACCAGCAGGGCAACCAGCATCATGGCCGGGGTGTACCAGCGGCTGAAGCGGTCGATAAAGCGCTCGATGGGGGCGCGCTGGCTTTCGGCCTCCTCGATGAGGTGCAGAATGCGGTCGATGGCGTTGTTGCCGGGCTCGGAGACGACTTCAAGACGCAGTACCCGATCGGCAGCCAGACTGCCGGCAGGCACCTTGTCCCCCTGGCGACGTTCCACCGGAATGGATTCACCGGTCAGGGCGCTCTCGTCAAACGCGCCGAGGGCGTCGAGCAGGCGGGCGTCGGCAGGCAAGCGGGCACCCGGGGCGATTTCGATGATATCGCCGGGACGCAGCTCATCGGCGCCGACCTCTTCGCGCACCTCGCCCTCGGCAGTGGTACGGATCCGCAGCGCCTTGTCGGGCACCAGCGCCATCAGGGCGGTCACTCCGGCCCGGGCACGTCCGGCGGCGTAGGCCTCCAGATGCTCACCCAGCATAAAGAGCAGCAGCACCATGGCCGCTTCGGCGGTTTCGCCGAGGAACAGGGCCCCTAGGGCGGCGACTGTCATCAGGGTCTCGATGGCGAAGGGGGAGCCGCTTTTGGTCAGCGCCCACGCCTTGCGAGAGATGGGCCACAGACCCCAGAGGGTCGCCAGGGTAAAGAGCGGCTGACCGAACTCTTTCGGCAGCAGGGCGGCGACCAGCATCAGACTGGCCAGTGACAGGGGCTGCCAATATTTGCCCAAAAAGTTACCGAATAGATTGCCCTGCAGGGGCGGTTGTGAAGCTTGCTTGCGGCCAGCTGCCTGCTTGTCAGCGCTTTCCCCCTTGAGCTGGAAACCGGCGGCCAGCACGGCGGCGGTGACGGGATCGGGGGAGAGACCGGGGGCCAGATCCACCACCAGCTTCTCGGTGGCAAACAGCACGCGCGCCTGCTGCACGCCGCTCACCCGGCTGACGGCGGTCTCGATCTTGCGGGCGCAGCTGGGGCAATCCATTCCCATCACCTGCCAGCTATGGCGGCTGTTGCCTTGCGCAGGCGCAACCAGCGGGTCTGCAGGGGGCATATCGTGCTCGTGATCATGCTTATGATCGTGAGCTGGCGATAAGGGGGCGCTGCAGCACGCTTGAGCGTGACCGCTTCCTCGGGGAGGCTCTTCATCCCCGGGGGATTCATTGCCGTCACGGGATGCGTGCTCATGAGGCGTCGGGCTTGAACAGCAACTGACGGGCGTGGTGTTGTCGCAGCAGTGGCTATCGTGGTGATGCTCACTCTGGCCGGGGGCCGCCTTGCTGACGGCCTTGATGGGGGCGGCGTGCTGATGATTGCAGCAGGATTTGCTCATGATGAGTCCCTCTTGATGGATCCCGCCCCTGCGAGATCCCTGATTACCGAGAAGGAGTCTAAACCTTGGTGTTAAGTCCAAGGTCAACCCCTTTATATCCCTTGTCTTCGCGGGTGTTTGTCTGGTCTCGCCGCCCCTATACTGATCACCCGGATTTTTACTACACCAATAAAGGACATAACACATGAGCAACTCAGTCACTCTGCAAGGCAACCCGGTTTCCGTCGCTGGTCACTTCCCGGTCGCCGGTGAGCAAGCCAAGCCCTTCTCCCTGGTGGCCAAGGATCTCTCCGACGTGACCCTGGCAAGCTTTGCCGGTCAGCGCAAAATCCTGAACATCTTCCCGAGCGTCGATACCCCGACCTGCGCGACCTCTGTGCGCAAGTTCAACGAGCAGGCCAGCGCGCTGGAGAACACTGTCGTGCTGTGCATCTCCGCCGATCTGCCGTTCGCCCAGTCCCGCTTCTGCGGCGCTGAAGGTCTGGACAAGGTAGTGACCCTCTCCACCCTGCGCGGTGCGGCCTTCATGGAAGATTACGGCGTGGCCTTCTCTTCTGGTCCGCTGGTCGGTCTGACCGCTCGCGCCATCGTGGTGCTGGATGGTGACAATAAGGTGCTGCACAGCGAGCTGGTCGCCGAAGTGGCCGACGAGCCGAACTACGCTGCGGCGCTGGCCGCGCTGTAAGGCTGCAAGCCATAAAAAATCCCGCTTCGGCGGGATTTTTTATGCGGGAATTGTCCGTTCAGGGCGTAGCTGGCGGGGTGGTCGCCGGTTCAGCCTTGGCGGTTGGGGAGGGTTGCCACTCCACATAGGGGCGGTGGATCTTCTCGTAGATCTCGGCCAGTTTGCCGGTGGCGGCCAGCTGATCGATGGCTTGGCGGAGAAATTCGTCCATCTCATCACCAGCAGCCCCTTTCTGGATGATGAAGACATCCTCGAAATCACCGAAAAATTCTCGCCTGATATTGGTCAGCCCCAGCTGCTTGAGCATCAGGTCGGCCTCCTCTTGCGCCCAGACAAAGGCGTCGATACGGCCGCGTGAGAGCTTGCGCAGTGACTGCTCGATACTCATCGAGCGCTGCACCGGGAAGGGCATATAGTCGGGAACGGCCTCGATCAGCAGATCCCGTTTGGTGGGCACTATGCCATAGGCCATATCTGTGGTGACCGGATAGGCGGTATTGCTGTAAATCACATGGGCAACCTTGCCAAAACTGCGGGTGCTGAAGCGATAAGCCAGCATATCGATATCCTTGAGGTTGCGGATGGCGGGCAGCCCCAGGTCAGCCTTGCCGGAGATCACCCCAGCCATGGCACGGGCGATGGGGTAGATGGTGATCTTGATGGTCACATCGGGGTAGAGATCATCGATGGCGTGCACCAGGTCGACAAAGGGGCCTGTCTTGTCGGCATTGATCAGCCCCGGCAGCTCGCCAAGGTGGGCATTGAGGATGCGCACCGGTTTCGGCGGCTCGGGGGCGGCGTCGTTCTCCGGAGTCTGCGACAGGCCGAGGGTGGCGCTGCCGAGCAGGGTGACCACGAGCAGCAGAAGGGGGATGTGTCTGGTCATGGCGAGTCTCTCTTGGTGATGGGTCAGCTAAAGTGTAGTCAGCCCGTCGTCAGCGCCCCTTGGCCAAACCATCATGGATAGGGTTTTACTTCTCGGCCCCCGCTCACTAGACTTCGCCTCCCACTTCTTTGTTGACGTAGCGCCATGACCTTTAGCGAACTTGCCCTCCATCCCGCTCTTCTTGCCTCTTTGCCCGCCACCTTGCAGACGCCGACCCGCATCCAGCAGCTGGCCATTCCGGCGGCGCTGGCGGGGCAGGATCTGCTGGCGCTGGCCCAGACCGGTAGCGGCAAGACCCTGGCGTTTGGCTTGCCGCTGCTGCAACGGCTGGATCCTGCCTCCAGTCAGGTGCAGGGTCTGGTGCTGGTGCCAACCCGCGAGCTGGCGATTCAGGTCACTGCCGCGCTTGAAGAGGGCGCCGAGGCGCTGGGGCTGCGTATCGTGACGCTGTGTGGGGGCGTTGCGCAGGAGCGGCAACAAGCCGAACTGGCGCTGGGGCCACAGCTGCTGGTCGCCACGCCGGGGCGGCTGCGGGATCTGCTGACCCAGCAACTGTTGGGGCTGGATGGTTTGCAACTGCTGGTGCTGGATGAAGCGGATCGCTTGCTGGAGATGGGCTTTGCTCCCGACATCAAGGCGCTGCTTGGCTTTATTCCGGCGGGTCGCCAGACCCTGCTCTTCTCCGCCACCTTGCCTGCCGAGCTGGAGGCGCTGGCCAACGGCCTGCTGCGCGAGCCTACCCGCATCGAGGCCACCCCCCTCAACAGCGTGGTGAACGAGATCGAAGAGCGGCTCTATCTGGTCAACAAGAGCAGCAAGGTCCCGGCGCTCATCAGCTTGCTCAAGGAGCAGGCATGGCCGCAGGTGCTGGTCTTTATCAGTGCGCGGGATGATGCCGACGGGGTGGCCAGAAAGCTGGCCAAGGCGGGCATTGCGGTGGCCGCCCTTCATGGCGAGAAGGAGCAGGCGGTGCGCGAGCAGGCGCTCGGCGATTTCAAAGAGGGCAAAATTCGGGTGCTGGTGGCCACCGACCTGATGGCGCGCGGCATCCATGTGGAGGCGCTGCCGGTGGTGATCAATCTGGATCTGCCCGCCAGCGCCCCTGTCTATGTACACCGCATTGGTCGTACCGCCCGGGCTGGCCGCGAGGGGCTGGCCATCTCGCTGGTCTGTCATGGCGAGAGTGACATGCTGCAAGCCATTCGCACCCTGACCGGCCGCGAGCTACCGTTGGGCGATCTGGCTGGATTCCCGGTTACCGACCAGCCTGCCAGCGGGGAGGGCAAGCGCCCCCCTCGTGATAAGCAGGCCAATCGCCGTACTCAGGCCAAGCGCAGCGTCAAGCAGTTCAAGGGCAAGCGCTGACCTCAGGGGGTGCCTTGCTCCCGCGCGAAGAAGTCACGACGCCACTGGCTCAATACCTCCTCCTTGTGTTGTTGCCACAGCGCAGGATCCATCTGCTGTTGGCTGGCCGCCAGTTGCTGCTCCAGCTCGGCCAGCTCTCGCTGGTAGCGGCTGCGTTGATCGAGCTGCTGCTGGCGCGCCCCGGCAAACACCAGCGTGGCTTCGGCCTGCTCTGAGGGCAGGAAGTGGCGGGCCAGGGTGGCCAGCTCCTCATCTCCCCACAGCTGACGAGCTTGCTGCAGGCGGGCATCCGGGTTGAACAGATCCACCGCCAGATCCGGATGATCCGCTGCCCACCGGTCCTGCAAGCGGCTGAGGGCGTCTAGCCGCTCGGCCAGCGGCAACTGCTCGCTCTCTTGCGCCAACTGATCCAGCGCCAGGGCATAGCGCCCCTGTAGCCGGATCAGGCTCTCACCCTCGCTCAGCCACCCGGCCTCTGTTGCTTCCAGATTGCTCACACGCTGCGCCAGCGGCAACTCGCTGTCGCTGATCTCGCTGGCAAGCTGGTTGATCAGTTCATCCGGCATCGCCTGCCAGCTGCTGGGCACTTCTTTGCTTTTGCCATCCATCCCCTCAGCGTTTGGCATTCGGGGAGGCGGGCTCCCCGGTTCTGTTGGCAACTGCATATCGGCCAGAGAGGGCGTCGTCGACCGTTCTGGCGATATCGGAGACGGCTCTTCCTGCCAGCCCAGATTCACCAGCAAAAGGGTCAGGATAGCCAGCGCCAGTATCCCGTAACGGCGAGTCATCGGCTGATCTCTCCCTTGACCGGGAAGTGGTCTGAGAGGTTGCTGGCGGGCCAGAGGCTGCCATCGCTGCTGCGCGGGATCCAGACCGTGTTGAGGTTGTGGCTGGCGTTGCCGTACTCCCGGCTCACCACCAGATAGTCCAGATACTCGACGTTGGCGCCACCGGAGAGCGGGCCACCGG
Organism: Aeromonas sp. FDAARGOS 1419; assembly: GCF_019047045.1. Lineage (NCBI taxonomy): Bacteria > Pseudomonadati > Pseudomonadota > Gammaproteobacteria > Aeromonadales > Aeromonadaceae > Aeromonas > Aeromonas sp. FDAARGOS 1419. The sequence continues at coordinate 2,909,897 of NZ_CP077209.1, read as the reverse complement.
CATAGGGGTTGATCCTGGGATCGAAGGTGGCTTCGGTATAGCCGCCATAGGCAGGTTCATGAGCGTTCAGATTGGCCAGCATGTTGGCGTAGTCATCGGCAAACTTGCGTTTGTTGACGTTGAAGTCGCCGCCATAGATGACGGTGTCCGTGACCGGGATCTTGAGGCTGGCTGCCAGAGAGCGGATCTGACCGAACTGGATCTGCCGCAGCTTGCGCGCCTCGTCGGTGTCAAAGCTGGCGGTGTGGGTGGCGAACAGGTGCCACGCCTTGCCCCCCTTGATCACCTCGGCGTACATCACCCCCTTGTCGGCGAAGCAGTCGGTGCCGGTGCATTGGGGATAGACCAGCTGGGCCTCCCGCACTATGGGATAGCGGCTGACGATCACCACGCCGCCGTCATGAATGTTGACCCCGGGCTTGTCGAGTACCTTGGTCTGGTAGGGGTACTCTTTCGCCAGCGCCTGCAAAAAGCCCTCGCGGCGGCCATCAAATACCTCTTGCAGCAGCAGGGCGTCATAACCCTTGAGATAATCAGGCAGCAAGGTCAACCGCTCGCCGATGCTGGAGGCGATCACCGGCAGCGCCCAGACGTTGTAGCTGGCCACCTTGAGCCGGTGTTCTGCTGGTTCCGGTTGCTCCTGTTTTTGGGGGGGCGTGATCATATAGTGCAGATCGTCGTAGCGGCCGGTGAACTTGGCGGCAAAGGCCAGCTCTTGTGGCCCGGCAACGCGGTGGATCGCTCGATCGTTTTGCCAGCCGGATGCGCCGGTCGGTGTCTCGCCACCGTGCTGCAAGGTGGTGTTCCACCAGGTTCCCTCCATCAGCTGGTTGAGCCGATAGACGTCGCCACCCGCTGTGGTCACGCGGGTTTCGAACAGATAGCTCTTGCCCGCCTTGACCCCCTCATAGCGATTGAAGCTGAGTACCATGGCGCTCTCCCACGGGCCCAGCTCGGTGCGGTGCTGGCTCCACTGACTGCCGGGTTGCAGCTGGCCGCTGCCGCTTTGGCGGATGTCGATCTGGATCGGTTCAGGACTGTTGTTGGTGAGGTAGACATCGGTATCGGCCAGTGCCAGTTGCGGGAACTGGCTGACCAGCAGCAGGGCGGCATAACTGAGGGTTTTCTGCATCACAGGATCCTTTTGGTTGCAGGGCAATGGAAAGTGACTGTTATGGCGAATGCAGAGGTCAGTTTGTTTACATTTTGGTTACAAGTAAATGAATTGGTTTTGTTTGGAGCTTTGTGGAGGTGTAAAGCGAGCGAGGCAGCACGCTTAAAGAGAGAGGGGGAGGTGCGAGGGAAGGCGCCCGTGTCAGGCGCCTTCAGGAGTTAGCGGTGGGCCAGCGGGTAGGTGAAGAGCGCCAGATGGGCGAAGTTGAAGGCGAAGTGGATCAGGATGGCCACGGAGAGTCGCCCGCTGAGCTGGAATGCCAGGCCATAGCAGCAGCCTGCCAGGGTCGCAAACAGCGCCAGCAGTGGGCCACCGGGCAGGTGGATGGCTCCGAACAGTAGCGCAGCCACGACGATGCCAATCCAGGGGCGGTAACGCTCGGTCAACCCCTGCTGGATAGCTCCACGAAACAGCGCCTCTTCCGCCACGCAGGTGAACAGCAGATTGTTGAGTGCAAACAGCCACCACCAGTGGGGCAGACCCACTTCCGGTTTCAGTGCCCCCAACTGCCAGGCGATGACCAGCAGGGCACCCAGCGGCAGCAGCAACAGGGCCAAAGGGCGCCAGCTGATGGCGTCCCCCTTGCCCAGCAGCATCGGGCAGGCCAGCAGCAAGCCAAAGAGCAGCAGCGGCTTGTCTAGGTTCAGATACATGTTGAACGGCACGCTGGCGGGGCCTGCCAGCGCCTGATCCAGCACCTTGAGATTGTTGAAGCCGGGGATGAGGTGCAGGGTCAGCGCAATCGCCCAGAGGATCAGCACCACTCTGGCCGCCATCGCCCAGCGGGCGGGGAGGGTTGGCGTACGCCACGCCAGCAGTAATCCTGCGACCGAGACCAGCAGGGCGGGTAGCGTCATTCGGTCAAGCCACAGGGCCAGCAGCAGGGAGAGTCCCAGCAGGGCAAAGGCGGGAAGACGTTGGCGGAAGAGGGCAAGCAGCACGGCCAGTGCCAGCGCGCCCCAGATAAATGAGTCGGGGAGGGGTAACATTGGATCTCCTTGAACGAGGCAGGCGGCAACCTTAACAAGAGGGCGTCAGCAGGACAACCGCGCAGGAGGTGGTCGGATCCCTTCTCTATACTCATCAACAGGGTAAAGGGAGAGCAGCTGATGAAGCACTGTCTGTGGTTGTTGTGGTGTTGGTGTGTCTGGCTGCAGGCCGCCCCCTTGCTGCTGGTGACCGGTGAGTTCACCCCCTATACCGGCAAGGCCCTGCCTGAAGGCGGCGAGAGCACCCGGCTGGTGACGACCCTGCTGCAAGAGGCCGGGTATCGAGAGCTCCAGGTCGACTACCTGCCCTGGCCCCGCGGCTATCAGTTGACCCGCAATGGGTTGGTCGCGGCCACCTTCCCCTACGCCTGGACTGCCGAGCGGGCCAAGCTCTTCCACTACAGCGCTCCCATTCATATAGATCGCCTCTCCTGGTTCACCTATCGGGGGAGCGAGGCCATTCAGGCTGGCCGCTGGCAAGGGTTGCGAGTCTGCATTCCGCTGGGGTGGAGCACCAGCCATGCCGACGGGGTGATCAAGCGTTTCGGGCTGGATCTGCAGCGCCCCAAGACCCTGGCACAGTGTCTGCAACTGCTGGATCGCAAACGGATCGACCTGCTGCCGATGAACGAGACGGTGACCCGGGATGCCAGCCGTCAGCTGTTTGGCGACCCCTGCCATCTGCAGGCATTGCCCCACTTTCGTCAGAGCGACACCTTTTACCTGATCATTTCACGGCAGTACCCGGAGGCCGCCAGCCTGCTTGAGCGCTTCAATCATGCTCTGGCTGCCGCCCGTGCCGATGGTCGCTATGACCAATTGGTCTCCCGAGCCGGAAAGGGGATCGATTGCCGTTGAGAGTGCACGGCCGGAAAACAAAAAGCCGGAGCAGTGGCTCCGGCTTTCTTTAATTGTTTCAGAGGCGATTAGCGGCCTGATTCGGCGATCACGCGGGCGATGATATCGGCGCGCTTGCTGGCTTCCAGTTCGCCCAGGGCGATCAGGCCAGCCTTGAAGATGACGTTCTTCGGCAGGCTGACATCGTCCAGCGTGGCGATCGCTTCAACGTGCATGCCGTTCAGACGGCTGGCATCGCGCGGGCTCAGGTTGACCTGAGTGTTCATCACCTGCTTGCCTTTCTTCTTGGCAGGTGCAGCCGCTTTCTTGGTGGATTCCTGTTCTTCGTCTTCCGGCAGTTCGTCATCAAAATCGTAAATAGACATAGTCAATCCTGTTGAGTTAGGCAAAAGGGCACATTTGCCCGACATTGGGTCAATCAGCCCATATCCTCGTTACGGATAAAGGCGCGCCAGGAGCCGAGCACCTGGGCAAAATCTTCCAGCCCGCACATGGCCAGCTGTTCATCATCGTAGTAGGCGAGATCGTCAAGATCCTCACCCAGCTCGATATTGAGGGCGTTGGCTTTCACCTCCGCCTCTTCATGGGTCAGCAGCAGGGAGTAGTCACCGCCGTTGAGCCGGTATTCGACTCGGGTGCGGTTGGAGAGCTGATCAATGATGGAGAAGAGCTCGTCGAGCTTCTCTTCATCCTTGCCAACCTCGTCGATCAGCCACTGACCGATGGCTTCATGGCCCATGGAGAACCGGGCGCGATAGCCACCAAACGGGTCGCGGCGAAATTCATAATCCATAGCACAGTCCAGATCGGAGGGATGGGCCATCACGGGCAGGCGGGTGCAAGCACGCAATTCCTGCTCCATGGCGGGGCACACATCGGTTAAAGTGGCCTATTCTAGCGATCCCCCTCTCGCTTGTCTTGATGATGTGGCATCTTTGCGCCCATGTGCCCTGAATCGCCCCGTGGTGGTGCCGCCAGATCAGTTCCTTGTCCGGAGATGTTATGCAGCTAAACGATAATCTTGCCCGCCAGATCGTCGCACGGGCGATGAAGATCCTGTCGTTCTCGGTCAACGTGATGGACGAACATGGCCTCATCATTGCGTCCGGCAATCCGGAGCGGATCCATCAGCGCCACGAAGGGGCCGTGCTGGCGCTGACCGAAAACAGGGTGGTGGAGATCAGCGAAGCGACAGCCTTGCAGCTCAAAGGGGTGCGACCCGGCATCAATTTACCCATCTCCTATCAGGGGGAGCTGATCGGGGTGATCGGCATCTCCGGCGATCCGGAGGAAGTGCGTGCTTACGCCGAGCTGGTGCGAATGACCGCCGAGCTAATCCTGGAGCAGGCGGCGCTTACCGAGCAGTTGCAGTGGGACAAGCGCCACAAGGAGGAGCTGGTGTTGCAGCTCATTCGTGGCGAGGGGCGAGTCGATCAATTGCAGCAGGCGGCCCGCTTTCTCGGGCTGGAGTTGGCCCAGCCTCGGGTGGTAGCCGTGCTGGCGCTGGAGGAGGCGGATCCGGCGCGTCTGCGGGAGCTGGTCCATCAGCTGGAAAATCCGGAGCGGGACAATCTGGTCGCCATCAACGGGCTCGACGAGATAGTGGTGCTCAAACCGGCACAATTGAGTGATGGCGTCTGGCAATCGGCGCAGGAGCGCAGCCGGATCAAGCAGTTGCTGGCGCGCATTCCCCACTTCAAGGTGCATATCGCGGTGGGCGATTACTTCGCCGGGATCGACGGGCTGGCGCGCTCTTACCAGACGGCGCGAGATACCCTGCGCCGTGGCATGCGGCAGGCGCCGCGCAAACAGGTCTACTTCTTTGAGGACTACCGTTTGCCAGTGCTGCTGGGCAGTCTGGCGGACTCCTGGCAGGCGGATCAGCTGCGCACACCGCTGCAGAAACTGGCCCGGGAAGATGGCAAGGGGGCGCTGCAGAAGACCCTGCGCCACTATTTCTTGCAGGATTGTGATCTGCATCGCTGTGCCGAAGCCCTGTTCATTCACCCCAATACCCTGCGCTATCGGCTGGGGCGGATAGAGCAGATAACCGGGTTGAATTTCAACAAGTTAGACGACAAATTTTTGCTCTATCTCGGCCTGAATCTCGACTTGTGATTGTGAAGTTGGACAAAAAAACACGTTTTCATGACGCAATTTTTGGTTTGTAAGCCAAAGCATTCTGATTGCAGATCTCCATAATGGCGGCCATTCACTCCCATTAAAGGTGTCCGTCATGATCCCGGTTACAGCCCTTGGCGCCATCGCGGCGCTCTCCATCGCCATCATCCTCATTTTGAAGAAGGTGCCGCCCGCTTACGGCATGATCGTGGGGGCTTTGGCCGGTGGCCTGATTGGCGGTGCCGATCTGACCCAGACCGTCGCCCTGATGATCGGCGGTGCCCAGGGGATCACCACTGCGGTGATGCGGATCCTGGCGGCCGGTGTGCTGGCGGGCGTACTGATCGAATCGGGTGCGGCCACTACCATCGCCGAGACCATCGTCAAGAAGCTGGGGGAAACCCGCGCCCTGCTGGCGCTGGCACTGGCGACTCTGATCCTGACTGCGGTCGGCGTATTCGTGGATGTGGCCGTTATCACGGTCGCCCCCATTGCGCTGGCCATTGCCCGCCGTGCCGACCTCTCCAAGGCGGCCATCCTGCTGGCGATGATCGGCGGCGGCAAGGCGGGCAACGTCATGTCCCCCAATCCCAACGCCATTGCCGCGGCTGACGCCTTCCATCTGCCCCTCACCTCTGTGATGGCGGCGGGCATCATTCCGGGTCTGTTCGGTCTGGTGATGGCCTACTGGCTGGCCAAGCGGCTGAACAACAAGGGCAGCAAGGTTGCTGCCGACGAGGTGGTGAGCTTTGCCGGTGCCAAGTTGCCGGGCTTTGCCGCCGCCATCAGCGCGCCGCTGGTCGCCATCCTGCTGCTGGCACTGCGACCGGTCGCCGGTATCGTGGTGGATCCGCTGATTGCACTGCCGCTCGGTGGTCTGGTCGGCGCCCTGATGATGGGGAAATTCAGCAAGGTGAACCAGTTTGCGGTATCCGGTCTCGCCCGCATGGCGCCAGTCGCCATCATGCTGCTGGGTACCGGTACCCTGGCAGGCATCATCGCCAATTCCGGCCTGAAAGATGTGCTGATCAGCGGCCTGACCGCCTCCGGTCTGCCCTCCTACCTGCTGGCGCCCATCTCCGGTGCCCTGATGTCGCTGGCGACAGCCTCGACCACCGCCGGTACCGTGGTGGCCTCCAACGTATTCAGCTCCACCCTGATTGAACTGGGGATCAGCAGTCTGGCCGGAGCAGCCATGATCCATGCCGGTGCCACTGTGTTTGACCACATGCCCCACGGCTCCTTCTTCCATGCCACCGGTGGCAGCGTCCACATGGGGGTGGGTGAGCGTCTGAAACTTATCCCTTACGAAACTGCAGTCGGTCTGACCATTGCCACTGTCTCCACCCTGATGTTTGGCGTGTTTGGCCTCGCCTAAGGAATTGATATGAAAATTGTTATTGCCCCCGATTCATTCAAGGAGAGTCTGAGCGCCATGGCGGTGGCTGATGCCATCGAGGCCGGTTTCAAGCAGGTACTGCCGAACGCCACTTACGTCAAATTGCCGATGGCCGATGGCGGTGAAGGCACGGTGCAATCGCTGGTCGATGCCACCGGTGGCCGCATCCTGCCGGTCGAAGTGACCGCGCCCCTAGGTAACAAGGTGCAGGGCTTCGTCGGCCTGCTGGGTGATGGCGAGCGCGCCGTCATCGAGATGGCCGCCGCCTCCGGCATCCATCTGGTCGCTCCCGAGCAGCGCAATCCACTGCTCACCTCCAGCTTCGGCACCGGCGAGCTGATCCTGGCCGCGCTGGAGATGGGAGTGAAGCACCTTATTCTCGGTATCGGTGGCAGCGCCACCAATGACGGCGGTGCCGGCATGATCCTGGCGCTCGGCGGCAAGTTGCTCAAAGCGGATGGCTCTGCCATCGAGCTGGGTGGCGCAGGTCTCAGTGAGCTCGTGACCATCGATCTGAGCGGTCTGGATCCGCGTCTGGGTGAGCTGGTTATCGAGGTGGCGTGCGATGTGAACAACCCGCTGTGCGGCCCGAAAGGCGCCTCTGCAGTGTTTGGCCCGCAAAAGGGGGCGACTCCAGAGATGGTGGCGCAACTCGATGCCAACCTCTCCCGTTATGCCGACTGCATTGAGCAGGCACTTGGCAAGCAGGTGAAGGATATTCCGGGGGCGGGTGCCGCCGGTGGCATGGGGGCCGCGCTGGTCGGCCTGCTTGGTGCCGAGCTCAAGCCCGGCATCCAGATCGTCATCGAAGCGCTGAAACTGGCCGATGAAGTGGCCGATGCGGATCTGGTCATTACCGGTGAAGGTCGTATCGATAGCCAGACCATCCACGGCAAGACGCCAATCGGTGTCGCACGCTGCGCCAAGCAGTTCGGCAAGCCGGTGATCGGTATCTCCGGCTGTCTGACCGATGATTGCGGTGTGGTACATGATCACGGGCTGGATGCGGTGTTCGCCGTGGTCAACCGTGCCATGTCTCTGCCGGAAGCACTGGAGACCGCCAGCACCAACATTCAGCTGACTGCGCGCAACGTCGCGGCACTCTATCAACTCAAGGGTTGATCCGGTTCGGCCGATGGGCGCCATCGGCCACTCAATATCCCCGTTTGGGGCATCTCCCATCCCGCGAGATGTCTGACTGCCCTGGCACTTATTTGCCGATCCATCGTGATCGGCTCTTTTCTTTCTGCTCCTTTGTCTTGCCACACTTTTGACTCCATGAGGCAGCGCGGTTTTGATAGGCGCACATCTCCCTTTACGGCATAGTAGTCGTACCAAGTACAAGGAGAGACTCATGTTCCTGCTGACCCTGGGGGTTGCGCTGTTTACCCTGATCCATCTCTACCCCTGTTTTGCGGTTGCCCATCGGGCGCGGCTACGCGAGCGGCTGGGTGAGAATCGCTACAAGGGGCTTTTCTCCCTGCTGGTGTTTGTCGCCATTGCCTGCATCATCGCCGGTTGGCGCTCGGCCAGCTCGCTGCCGCTCTATTTCCTGCCGGAGTGGGGGCCGATGACCATGACGGTGATGATGCCCTTTGCGCTGATCCTCTTCTTCTCCGGCCAGGGGCCCAACCATCTGCGCCGCTGGCTGGTGCATCCCCAACTGCTCGGTACCCTGCTCTGGGCGGTGGCCCATCTGCTGGCCAACAGCGAGGCTCGCTCTCTGGTGTTGTTTGGCGGCATCGGGCTGTGGGCGCTGGTGAGCATGGTCTGGATTTCGGTGCGGGACTGGCAGCGATTTCCCCGCCCGGCGGCCAACTGGACGGGCACTGGCATCAGCGTCGGGGCGGGCCTGGCTGCCACTGCGCTGCTGGTGTTCTGGGGCCACGGCTGGCTGACCGGCATTCCCCTGCATTGAGAGTGAACTGCGGCTCTGGTAACCGCGTATGATGGACAAAACAAAAGGAGTTTTGGTGATGAAATGGTTCACTCTGTTGCTGTTATTGGGGGCCGGCGCGGCCTCTGCGGCGTGCCCCGATTATTTCAATGTGGAGATGCGGGAGCTCAACAATGCCCAGCGCCACAACCTCTGTCAGCTGACCGAGGGCAAGGTGGTGCTGGTGGTCAATACCGCCTCCTACTGCGGCTACAGCGGCCAGTTCCGCGATCTGGAGAAGCTCTACCAGAGTTACAAGGATAAGGGTCTGATTATTCTGGGCTTCCCCTCCAACGACTTCTGGCAGGAGGCGGGCAACGAGACCAAGACCGCCGAGGTGTGTCGCCGCGACTATGGCGTCACCTTCCCGATGTTCAATCGAGTGGCGGTGCGGGGCTCCGATGCGGTACCGCTGTTCAAGGGGCTGGCGGCGGCCGCTGACGGGGATGAGCCGAACTGGAACTTCCACAAGTATCTGGTGGGGCGCGATGGCAAGCTGATCGCCAGCTACGGCGCCAACCAGAATCCGGCTGACGACCCCCTCAAACTACAGATCACCCGGGCGCTGGGGCTCTGACCCTACCCCTTGGCGGGCGGCTCTGGAATAATGGGCTCCCGCCACTCAATCCGGTTATCCTGTGCTGCAACGTCTTCCTCAAATGGTGATCTTCGATGCGCTGGTGCGCGAGCAGGGGATCTCTGCCGCCGCCCGTCGTCTCGGGGTCTCCAAATCCCATATCAGCAAGCAGCTGGCGCTGCTGGAGACCACCCTTGGCGCCCAGCTGGTACAGCGCACTACCCGCCGTTTCGTCCTGACCGAGCTGGGTCAGGAGTATGCCCGTCACTGCCATGCGCTGGTGGCGGTGGCGCAGGAGGCTGACTCCATGATCGCCGAGCGGCGCGGCAAGGTGAGCGGGGTGCTCCATCTCGGGGTGGGACAATCCTTCGGCCGTCTGCACGTCATTCCCCATCTCAAGGCGTTTCAGGATCGCTATCCCGAGCTGGAGCTGGAAGTCTCGCTGTTCGACCACAGAACCAATCTGGTGGATGAGGGGCTGGATCTCTGGCTCACCACCTATGAGGACAAGCCGGAAGGGCTGGTGGGACAGCGGCTGGCCGACATCGGCTTCGTGGTTGCGGCTTCGCCGGATTACCTGCTGAGCCACGGCACGCCGCTTCATCCCAAGGATCTGGCCCAGCACAACTGCATCACTTACCAGAGTCGGGAGCGGCGCTATCACCAGTGGTCGTTTCGCCAGGGCAAGGAGCGCCAGACGGTGCAGGTGGCGGGCAACTATCGGGTGGATATGGCGGAGGCGGTGCGGGATGCGGCGCTGGCCGGGCTCGGTATTGCCTATATTGCCAACTACTTGCTGGACAAGGAGTTACAGAGTGGCAAGCTGATCCCTGTGTTGCCAGGGTGGCGACCGAACCAGCAGATGGCGGTACACGCCGTTTATGCCCGGCGCGAACATCTGGATCCCAAGATCCGTCTCTTCATCGATTTTCTCAAGGCCCGCTTTGGCCCCGAACCCTATTGGGAGCAGCGACTGGCCCCCTGGCTCGGGGGTAAATTGTCCGGCGGTGAGGAATGATTGTTTCCATTTAAGAACTCTCGATTTCTCCTGATACTAAAATCGAACCAAATCAGCCAGTTGGCGCAACCGATATCGTGCAAACGTTTTTTCTAACAGGCTTGTAACCAAGCGGACTTGCAGTGACGGGGTGAGAGGCGCAGAATCCGCGCCCATCTTTTGCCCCACCTGATGGAGTCCCTATGATTGCCCTGCTCGGCATCCTGAGTATCCTGGCGCTTGCCGTCATCTGCTCTGATAATCGTCGTCGTATCCCGCTGCGAACAGTTGGCCTTGCCCTCTGCCTGCAAATCATGTTTGCCGGTCTGGTGCTCTGGCTGCCTGCCGGTCAGCATGTGCTGAACGGGGTCAGCGAGAGTGTAAGCAGCGTGATCGGTTATGGTCAGGAGGGGATCGCCTTCCTGTTCGGCGATCTGGCCAAGTTCAAGCTGGGCTTCATCTTTGCCTTCAACGTGTTGCCGGTCATCATCTTCTTCTCTGCAGTGATCGCCATCCTCTATCACATCGGCATCATGCCGCGGGTGATCGCCCTGCTGGGCGGCGGTCTGCAGAAGCTGCTGGGCACCGGCCGTGCCGAGAGCCTCTCCGCGACCGCCAACATCTTCGTCGGCATGGTGGAAGCTCCACTGGTGGTCAAGCCCTACCTCTCCAAGATGTCCGATTCCCAGTTCTTCGCTGTGATGAGTTGTGGTCTCGCCTCCGTCGCCGGTGGCACCCTGGTGGGTTATGCCAGCCTCGGGGTTGAGTTGAAATACCTGATCGCTGCCGCCTTCATGTCGGCCCCTGCCGGTCTGGCGATGGCCAAGATCCTGGTGCCGCCGGGAGCTGAAGAGGTCGATCACCATCAGGATGTAGAGATCCCCCGTGCTACCAACGTGATCGAAGCGGCGGCCGATGGCGCCATGTCCGGCCTCAATATCGCGGTGGCGGTCGGTGCCACCCTGCTGGCTTTCGTTGGCGTGATCGCCATGCTGAATGGCCTGCTCGGCTGGGCTGGCGGTCTGGTAGGGCTGGACCTGAGCTTCCAGATCATTCTGGGTTGGCTGTTTGCCCCCGTCTCCTGGCTGATCGGTGTGCCCTGGGATCAGGCGCAAGCCGCTGGCGCCCTGATCGGCACCAAGATCGTGGTCAACGAGTTCGTCGCCTTTATCGGCCTGGTGCAGGATCAGACCCTGAGCGAGTCGAGCAAGGCCATCGTGACCTTTGCCCTGTGTGGCTTTGCCAACATCTCCTCCATGGCGATCCTGATCGGCGGTCTGGGTTCCATGGTGCCGGAGCGCAAATCCTTCATCGCCCGTTACGGAATGCGCGCCATTCTCTCCGGCGTGCTGGCGAACCTGATGAGCGCCTGTCTGGCCGGTCTGTTCCTTGCCCTGTAACCGCTGCGGCACGGAATAGATGCAACAAGGGCGCTGCGATGGCGCCCTTGTCATGTGGATAAAATGAAGCCCCGGCCTTGTTCGGGGCTTCTTGTTGCCGCTCAGTCGACGTAGAAGGTCTGCTGGAAGCTGAGGTTCTGTTGCTGCCCACCGCCCATGATCTTCAGAGTGAATTGATAGGTATCTTCGTTGCGGTAGGGGAGGGTTGCCAGATAGTAGATGGCATCCCCCTCTTTTACCTCCTGAAAGTTCAGGGTGCGGATGGTGCCGGTCAGGTTCTTGGCCTCACCGGTGATCCCCACGGCTTGCGCCACTTTCTGCTTGTCCTGTACCGCGATATTGATGATAGCGTTGTAGCGACTGCGCTCCAGTCCATACGCCTTGGCGACCTCGGGGGTGAGGAAGCTGGAGTTGAAGGCGCTGTAGTGCACCAGCCAGGGCCCCAGCTCCTTCATCTGTTCTGCCTTGAGCGGCAGTGTCATCAGTAATGCCAGCAGGCCACTCATCCAGGCTGTTTTCATCTGTCATCCCTCTCATATCTACGGTTGGCGCAGGCCGATTCATTCAGCCTTGCGTGTCATTCAGCAGTGCACTCACTTCTTGCGGCAACTGTTTGGGGCTGTCGATGGTGACGGTTTTGTGTCGCCCCAGCTCGCCCCGCACTATGGTGATCTGTCCCTTGGCCACCTTGAACTGCTTGGCCAGAAACTTGATCAGATGGCTGTTGGCTTGGCCATCGACGGGCGGCGCCGTGATGGCCACTTTCAGCTCTTCGCCATGCAATCCGATGATCTGATCCCGACTCGCCTTGGGCTGGATCACCAGATGCAGTACCAGTTCATCCCCTTGTTGCAGGACGGCTGGCATCAAATCATCCACCACAGCTGGCCGAACAGGTCACCCAGCAGGTAGTTGATGGCTTGCAGGCCGATAAAGGCGACCAGCACCGAGAGATCCAGTCCGCCCAGTGCCGGCAGTACGCGGCGGATAGGGGCGAGGAACGGCTCGGTCAGCTGATGCATCACGTATTCGATGGGGTTGCGGCCCTGGCTGACCCAGCTCAGGATGGCGCGGATCAGCAGTACCCAGAAGATCATCGAGCCCGCTTTCTTCAGCACGGTCAGCGCGGCGAACAGGCTGATGCTGAGCCAGTCCGCCAGCAGCACATTCATGCTCTTGAGTAGGGCCAGCTTGGCGAAGGCGATGACCAGCGCCAGCACCACAGAGGCGAGGTCGATGCCGCCAAAGCCCGGGATAACGCGGCGCAGTGGGATCACCAGCGGATTGGTCAGCTTGACCACCATCTGGCTCATCGGGTTGTAGAAGTCGGCACGGGCCCACTGCAGCCAGACGCGCAGCAGGATCACCATCAGGTAGAGATCGAAAACGGTGTTAATCAGAAAGTAAGCAGTGTTCATCTGGGCTCCTGTTAGAAGAGGGTTTCCATTTCGGTGGCACGAGCAACGGCCGCCTGCATGGCTTGCGCAGTCAGCGGCATCAGCCCCTGCAGCTGGAATGTCTTGATGGCTTCAGCTGTGGTGCCGCCCTTGCTGGTGACCTGCTCACGCAGGGTTTGCAGCGCCAGCTCAGGGTTCTGCTCCACCATGGCGGCTGCGCCCAGCGCGGTCTGCTGCACCAGCAGGCGTGCCTGATCGGGCGAGAAACCCATCGCCTCCGCCTCTTCGGCGATCGCCTGCATAAAGAGGAAGAAGTAGGCCGGAGCACTGCCCGCCGCGGCGATGACGCCGTTGATGCCAGACTCCTGCTCCACCCAGAGGGTCTTGCCGACCGCCTGCATCATCTGCTCGGCAAAGTCACGATCCACGGCGGCAATATGTTCGGGTGCATAGAGACCGGTCATGCCCAGACCCAGCAGGGCAGGGGTATTGGGCATGGTGCGGATGATGCGGTCATGGCCACCGGCCATCTCGCCAAGGCGCGCCACCTTGATGCCAGCCGCGATGGAGATGAGCAGCTTGCCCTCAAGGGAGCCCAGCTCGGCAACCAGAGCGGCTAGCATGCCTGCCATCAGCTGCGGCTTGACTGCCAGCACGATCACTTCGGCGTCTCGGGCCGCCTCGGCATTACTCTGGGTGATGCGAATGCCATGTTCGCTCGCCAGCGTCTCCAGCTTGGGCAGACTGGGGTTGGCGGCCGTGATCTGCCAGGCGGGATAACCCGCCTTGACCAGTCCGGCGATGATGCTGCGGCTCATGTTGCCCGCGCCGATAAAGGCCAGCGTTCTATGCTGCATCAGATGCTCCTGTTGCACATGGGGTCGCGGCGGGGTTGGCGCTGCCTGCACCACCTGACGCCAGAATTCGGTGTTCCATCAAACGCTCCTGTTGATGAAGTCGCGGCAAGAGGCGGACGTATGGGTTATCCGCTGGCCTTGCCTATGAGTAGTCACGGGCGCCGAAGATGGCGGTGCCGACCCGCACCATGGTGCTGCCGTGGGCGATCGCCAGTTCAAGATCCTCGGTCATGCCCATCGAGAGGGTATCCACCGTGGGGTATTGTCGCGCAAGCTCGGTGAACAGAGTCTGCATACGGGTCATTTGGGCGGCCAGTATGCTCTCGTCACTGGTGTGCTCTGGAATGGCCATCAGTCCCCGCAGCACCAGTCGCTCACTTTGAGAGACCAGCTCGGCAAGGCGGAAAATCTCTTGTTCCGACGTTCCGGATTTGCTGCTCTCTCCGCTAATATTGATTTGCAGACAAACATTTAGCGGTGCCATTGTAGTTGGGCGCTGGTTGTTGAGGCGGTCGATCAGCTTGTCCCGATCCACGCTCTGCACCCAGTCAAACCGTTCGGCGACCAGTTTGGATTTGTTCGATTGCAAAGGGCCGATAAAGTGCCACTCTATGTCGCTATATTCCGGCTGCTGGCGCAAGGTATCGATCTTGGCCGCTGCTTCCTGAGCGTAGGATTCGCCAAAGCAGCGCTGACCTGCGGCATGGGCGGCCATGATGGCCTCGACCGGCTTGGTCTTGCTCACGGCCAGCAGGCGGATCTGCTGCAGGTTGCGGCTAGCCCGTTCGGCGGCCTGGGCAATACGTTCCTTTACCTGAAACAGGTGCTGGGCAATCTGGTTCATATTTCGTTAGTGATCTTGTGATGGGAGAATGACAAGTCTATGGATATCACAGAGTTATTGGCTTTCAGTGTAAAGCATAAAGCCTCGGATCTACACCTCTCGGCCGGGGTTCCCCCGATGATCAGGGTTGATGGTGAGGTTCGCAAGATCAATTTGCCCGCCCTGGAACACCGGGAAGTGCATGCCCTCATTTACGACATCATGAACGACCATCAGCGCAAGGAGCTGGAGGAGAACTTCGAGGTCGACTTCTCGTTCGAGGTACCCAATCTGGCCCGTTTCCGGGTTAACGCCTTCCAGCAGGCGCGCGGCTCGGGCGCGGTATTTCGTACTATCCCCAGCACTGTGCTGAGCCTCGAGGATCTCGATGCGCCGGAGATCTTCCGCAAGATCGCCGAGTTCCCGCGGGGTCTGGTGCTGGTGACCGGCCCGACCGGCTCGGGTAAGTCGACCACCCTGGCGGCCATGGTCAACTACATTAACGAGAACTTCCATCACCACATCCTCACCATCGAAGACCCCATCGAATTCGTCCACGAGAACAAACGCTGTCTGGTGAACCAGCGGGAAGTGCACCGCGATACCAAGAGCTTCAGCAACGCCCTGCGCTCGGCGCTGCGGGAAGACCCGGACATCATTCTGGTGGGCGAGATGCGCGACCTTGAGACCATTCGTCTGGCCATGACCGCCGCCGAAACTGGCCATCTGGTGTTTGGTACCCTGCACACCTCGTCGGCGGCCAAGACCATCGACCGTATCATTGACGTCTTCCCTGGCGCGGAGAAGGACATGGTGCGCTCCATGCTCTCCGAATCCCTGCGGGCGGTTATCTCCCAGACCCTGCTCAAGCGTATCGGTGGCGGCCGGGTGGCGGCTCACGAGATCATGATGGGCATTCCGGCGGTGCGTAACCTGATCCGGGAGGACAAGATTGCCCAGCTTTACTCGGTGATCCAGACCGGGATGACCCACGGCATGCAGACCATGGATCAGAGCCTCAAGCAGCTGGTGAGTCGCGGTGTGGTGGCATCCCTCGATGCCAAGGCCAAGGCCGTCGATCCCAACAGTATTTAAGCGACTCGCACCCAGGGAGGGATAGATGATGAATCTGGATGATCTGCTGAGCGAGCTGGTCGAGCGAAAGGGATCGGATCTGTTTGTGACGGTGGGCTCGCCGCCCACCCTCAAGGTGAATGGCCATCTGGTGTCGCTGGGGGGGGAAGCGCTCGACAAGAAGGGGGCGCTGACGCTGGTCAGGGATACCCTCAGCAGCGATCACTTCGAGCGCTATATCCGCACCAAGGAGGCCAACTACGCGATCTATCGCGAAGCGCTTGGCCGTTTTCGGGTCAGTGCCTTCTGGCAGCAGGAGCTGCCCGGCATGGTGGTGCGGCGTATCGAGACCCGCATTCCCACCTTTGAAGATCTGCAGCTACCCAAGATCCTGCAAGAGGTGGCGATGGCCAAGCGGGGACTGGTGCTGTTTGTCGGCGCCACCGGGGCGGGCAAATCGACCACCCAGGCGGCGATGATTGGCTATCGCAACCAGCATGCCGATGGTCACATTCTGACGGTGGAAGATCCGGTGGAGTTCGTCCATCAGCATGGTCGTAGTCTGGTGACCCAGCGAGAGGTGGGGATCGACACCGAGTCATTCGATGTGGCGCTGAAAAGTTCGCTGCGACAGGCGCCGGACGTGATCCTGATCGGCGAGATCCGAAGTCAGGAGACCATGGAGTTTGCCCTGCAGTTCGCCGAGACGGGACATCTTTGTCTCGCCACTTTGCATGCCAACAATGCCAACCAGGCGCTGGATCGCATCCTCCATCTGGTGCCGCAAGACAAACACCGCCAATTCCTGTTCGATCTCTCTTTCAACCTCAAGGCCATCGTTGCCCAGCAGCTGGTGCCGAGTATGGATGGCAAGCGGCGCTGCGCCGCGTTCGAGATCCTGCTCAATACCCCGCTCATCACCGACATTATCCGCAAGGGAGAGATGCATCGCCTCAAGGAGGTGATGACCAAATCCACCGAGCTGGGTATGCAGACCTTCGATCAGGCGCTCTTCAGCCTGTTCTGCGCCGGCCAGATTGGCTACAGTGAGGCACTTGCCCACGCTGACTCGGCCAACGACCTGCGATTGCTGATCAAGCTCTCCGGTCGCGAGCGGCTCGGCACTGGCACGCTGGACAATGTGACGCTGGATGAATGAATCA
Organism: Aeromonas sp. FDAARGOS 1419; assembly: GCF_019047045.1. NCBI lineage: Bacteria > Pseudomonadati > Pseudomonadota > Gammaproteobacteria > Aeromonadales > Aeromonadaceae > Aeromonas > Aeromonas sp. FDAARGOS 1419. The sequence continues at coordinate 2,893,132 of NZ_CP077209.1, read as the reverse complement.
TGGGGCCGCTCCGCCGTTCGGCCCCTCGCCATAAAGGAACGTTATGCTGATTGTGGTTTCCCCGGCCAAGACGCTGGATTACGAGTCACCGCTGGTGACTCCCCGTTTCACCCAACCCGAGCTGCTGGATCACTCCGCCGAACTGATTAGCCGGGCCCGCCAACTGAGCCCTGACCAGATCGCCACACTGATGAAGATCAGCGACAAGCTGGCCGGTCTCAATGCCGCCCGTTTTGCCGAGTGGCAGCCGGATTTCACCCCCGCCAATGCCCGTCAGGCGCTGCTGGCTTTCAAGGGGGATGTCTACACCGGTTTGGCGGTAGAGGATTTTAGCGAGGCCGATTTTGACTTCGCTCAGGCACACCTGCGGATGCTCTCAGGCCTCTATGGCGTGTTGCGTCCCCTCGACCTGATGATGCCCTATCGACTGGAGATGGGGACCAGGCTCGACAATAGTCGCGGCAAGGATCTTTACCAGTTCTGGGGGGAGGTGATCACTCACCATCTCAACGACGCGCTGGCAGCGCAGGGGGATGAAGTGTTGATCAATCTGGCCTCCGACGAGTATTTCAAGTCGGTACGACCCAAGAGCCTGAAAGGGCGGATTGTCACGCCGGTGTTCAAGGATGAGAAGAACGGCCAGTTCAAGATCATCAGCTTCTACGCCAAGAAGGCGCGCGGCATGATGGCTCGCCACATCATCAAGCACCGTCTGACCGAGGTGGAGCAGCTGACCGGTTTCAACGCCGAGGGTTACTACTTTGTGCCGGAAGAGTCGGACGCCAATACCCTGATGTTTAAACGCGCCGAAAATTAATTACAAAAAGAGGGAACCAATCTTTCGACCCACGGGTCTGAATATGTGAATCCTCTGTTGTAAGCACTTTTTATTCGCCGACGTTTGATACGTCGGCTTTTTTATTGCCGTTTTTACTGTCCATCGATTGCCTTCGCCGGGACTATGTGGTTCAGATAGACTCAAGACAGGGAGCGAGTCGTCGTGAGGTGAATATGGAACAGAAAAATGCCATTCGGCAGGTTGCCGTACCTTGGGCTCCGTCCCGCCAGCTCCCACCTGGGCTGGTCGTTGCCGAGCTGCATCAGGATCTCTGGAGCGACTCTCTGACCATCATGCTGGGGCGGGCACGCAGCATCGATCTACCCCCGCAAATCCTCTGCCGGGTCTATTTTCGCCATATCTACGCCCTGCGTGTTATCGAAGATTGCGATCTGGCCGAGGGGAAGGATAGTCACGCCATCGAAGAGCAGATCCAGCTCATCACCCCATCCCGTTTTGCCAGCTGGTTCCATCAGGAGTCGGATGGTCTGCATCTGGATGAAGATCTGCAGCACTATCGCATCTCGACCTGGGATTATTGCGCCGATGTGCTGACCTCCTCGGCGCCGGAACTGCAGTTCCTGCCCCAGAGCGAGTAGCCAGCTGTTACGTCAGAGGCGAAGGATGGTCCTTCGCCTCTTGGTTTTTGGGCGGGCGCAGATTTTGTTGCGTTCAGGCCATTCAACCCAAGTGGTGGCCTGTTGTGTCTGTCTAGTCCTGAAATAGGTTTACACATTTTCAACTAGCATTTCTCTACTCAGAACCCCCTATGTACCGCATCGGGGGTTCTGTATTTCAACGCATGATGCGGCCGCTCCGCGTTGTAAATATCCACCGCTTCACGCACCATTTCCCGCGCTTGCATCAAATCCTGCGGGCTTTGCAACAACAACTCTCCTTTCAAAATCCCGTTCACCCGCTCCGCCAACGCATTCTGGTAACAGTCATACCCATCCGTCATCGAGCATTTCACCCCGTACCGTTCATGTAATGACTGATACAGTCCCGAGCAATACTGCACGCCGCGGTCTGAGTGATGGATGAGTTCACCGTCGCCACGCCGTTGCTTCAGTGCTTTCCTGAACGCCATCGCCACCGACTCCGCGTGCATCCCTTCGTGTACGTGGTGGCCTACTATCTTGCGTGAGTACGCATCCGTCACCAGGCTCAGGTACAGCGGTCCGCTCCTGGCTGGCAGATAGGTGATATCAGCGACCCAGACCTGCTCCGGGGCCACCGGTGTGACCTGCTCTGGCCCCGCCTTGAGCAAGTTGGGATGACGGTAGAAACGGTGAAAACTGTGGGTGGTCTTGTGATAAGCCCGTCTGGGTGGCACCAGCAGGCGGTGCTCGGCCAATATCCGAAACAACCTGTCCCGCCCGACCTTGAGCCCGCCATCATCCTGACCCTGGAGCAGATAATGCAGCTTGCGAGTGCCCACCCGAGGTTGTCGCAGTCGAACCTGACGCACAAAACGCACCACTTGCAATCCCTGTGCATGGCGCTCGTCGGCGACCCGATTGCGCTTGTAGTAAGCCTGCCGGCTTATCCCCAGAAACAGGCAAGCCCTGACCATGGTCAGCCTCTCGACTTGCCGCTGCGAGAGGACTTGCCGGGTCGCTTTTTTACGATGGAGACGCCGTAGTCATTCTTCAGTACATCGACGATGGCCTCAAAGAACCGGGCCTTCTGACTCATCAGCGCCAGCTGCTGCTCGAGTTCCTTGATGCGCTGTTCGGGCGTCTGGTTGTCGGGGTCAGGCATGGTGATGCTCCTGCCGGCGCGTACAGAAGCCCCCTGGCTCCAATCTTGCCGACCATGTTTACGCAACCATACCAGAACGGTGGAGCGGCCCTGAATGCCATAACGCACCTGAGCCTGTTTATAGGTGAGCTCGCCTTTTTCAATCTGCTCGACCAGTGCCAGTTTAAAAGTCAGCGAGTAATCGCGCTGTGTCCGTTTCACACCTTGTCCCATCGGGTTCTCCATTTATTGGGAGGAAAGGTGTAAACCATATTCAGGACGGGACAGTCGACACAAAAAAAGCGCCTCAGAGGAGGCGCGGGGAAAAAGACAGATTGGAAGCGTCACATGGGTGCTACTTGAATCAGCGAATGAGCCGTGCCATTCAAGTATGGAGCCATCATGCCAAGCTCAATCTGAAGTAGTTCTGAGGCGATTCTTCATTTTCTGTTCATCTTGTCAGCAAAGCGTGGTCACTGACTGAAAGCCTTTTCATTCTGGTCACCATATTGTCCCGTCCCTCTCCGGGGCGCTCATCGTCTCATGGGGCCAGCTCGAATGTTGTGCCTGTCTGTTCCAGTGCCAGCAACCAGCGCTTGATGGGAATGCCGCCAGCATAGCCGGTCAGCTCACCGCTGCGTCCGATCACCCGATGGCAGGGCACTATGATGCTCAGCGGATTGCGGCCATTGGCAGCGCCTACTGCTCGCACTGCCTTGGGATTGCCGATAGCCTGGGCAATCTCGAGATAGCTCACGGTCTCGCCATAGGGGATATCACACAAAGCGTTCCACACCGTTTGCTGGAACGGGGTGCCCTTCGCTGCCATAGGCAGATCGAACTGCTGCAACTTTCCGGCGAAATAGGCGGTGAACTGGGCAAGATAGGGGGCCAGCGCCTTGTCATCCCGTTGCCAGTCAGTTTGCGGCATGACGGGCCGCTCTCCGTGCATGAACTCCACGTGGCGCAGACCATCCTGATTGATGGCAATGAGCAGGGGGCCGCGAGCGCTGTCGCAAAAACTGTATCTCATCGGCTGACATCCTTTGGAGGCTGGGGGGGCTCAGTCCAGCACCGGTTTGCCGCGGGCGGATTTGATATCCCCCTTGCGCTTTTTGGCATCGACCCGCTTGCGTTGGGAGCTGCGGGTCGGCTTGGTGGCATGGCGGGCCTTGGGGCGCCAGGCTGCTTTCTTCAGCAACTCCACCAGACGGCTCATCGCCTCCTTGCGATTCATGTCCTGGCTGCGATGGCTCTCGACCCTGATCATGATAAAGCCGTCGTGTACCCGGCTGTCGCTCAGCTTGTCGAGACCCTCCTTGTAGAGGGGCGTCAGGCTGGGAGAGTTGCGGTAATCGAATCGCAGCCAGACGGCGGAGTCGGTCTTGTTGACGTGCTGTCCACCGTTGCCCTGTGCCCGCATGGTCTGAAATTGCAGCTCATGCCAGGGAATCGTGACGCTGTTGGAGATAACTAACATGCTGTTTTGCTCTTGTTTGGTGCATACCCGCTGACCGCTGCAGCATGGTGCCTCATTATGGGGCGTGCTGGCCGGTTATGGGGATGTGCCTGGCGAATGGCGCGGTCATTAAACTCTATCTATATGAAATAAAACAATAAAAATACTTGGCATAAGAATTGAAACCCGATTCATGACACACCATGGATTGGGAGCAACCAGATGAAGCTGATTAGTGCGATTATCAAACCGTTCAAGTTGGACGATGTCCGCGAGGCTATTGCCAACCTGGGGGTGGAAGGGCTGACCGTGTCCGAGGTCAAGGGATTTGGCCGCCAGAAGGGACACACCGAATTATACCGGGGAGCCGAGTATCAGGTCGACTTCCTGCCCAAGGTGAAGCTGGAGATTGCTACCGCCGATGATAACGTGGAAGGGGTGATCGAGGCGATCTGCAAGGCGGCCTATACCGGCAAGATCGGCGACGGCAAGATTTTTGTCTACGACTTGCTGCAAGCGGTGCGCATCCGCACCGGCGAGAGTGACGACGAGGCGCTGTGATGAACCGCATCCGTGACGTACAGATCTGTTGACCTCCTGATCTCGGGGAATCCCGATGGAGTGAGCGCTTATTGAAGCCTGATCAACATAACGTTTTGCTCTGAAGAGGCCGAATGGGATTCCATCCGGCCCTTTTCATTTGTGGGCGATTAAATATGTGATGTGGCGACGGCGAGCTTTCTTGATCCGCTTATAAGATGTATGCAGAATGCAAACGGAAATCGTTATCACTCTGTATAGCTAATCAAGGAATGGATGATGAAAATGAAGATGTTGGCACTGGCTTTCTCTGCGTTGGCAGCTCAGTCGGCATTGGCGGCCGGGGAAGTGAATGTCTACTCCAACCGGCAGGATGAGCTGATCAAGCCCATCATCCAGCAGTTCGAGAAGGAATCTGGCATCAAGGTGAACGTGGTGTTCGCCAAAGAGGGGTTGAACGAGCGTCTGGAGCGGGAAGGCAAGCTCTCTCCGGCCGACCTGATGCTGACCGTCGATATCAGCCGTCTGACCGATCTGGTGGACAAGGGGTTGGTGCAGCCGGTGGACAGCAAGATCCTGCAGGAGAACATCCCCGCCATCTATCGTGATCCGGAGAATCGCTGGTTCGCGCTGACCACCCGGGTTCGCGCCATCTACTCCAGCAAGGAGCGCCTCGGCAAGCTCGACACCATCAGCTACGAAGATCTGGCCAAACCGGAATTCAAAGGGAAAATCTGCACCCGCAGCGGCAAGCATGAGTACAATGTGGCGCTGGTCTCCTCCATGATTGCCCATCACGGCATGGCCGAGACCAAAACCTGGCTGGAAGGGGTCAAGGCCAACCTGGCGCGCAAGCCGCAGGGCAACGACCGGGATCAGGTCAAGGCGATCAAGGATGGTATCTGTGACGTGTCACTCGGCAACAGCTACTATCTGGGTGCCATGTTGAAAGATCCTGCTCAGAAGTCCTGGGCGGATGCGGTCTATATCAACTTCCCGAACCAGGCTGACCGCGGTGCCCACGTCAACGTGAGTGGCGTGGCCATGACCAAGTATGCCAAGAACAAGGCCGAGGCCCAGAAGCTGATGGAGTTTCTGGCTGGCGACACCGCCCAGCACATGTATGCGGACGTGAATGCCGAATATCCGGTCAAGGCCGGGGTCGAGCCTTCCGCCATGGTCAAGTCCTGGGGCAGTTTCAAGTCTGACGCACTACCGGTCAGCGATTACGCCAAGCACCGCAAGGACGCCTTGCAGTTGCTGGATGAGGTGAAGTTCGACTTGTAATCAGATGGGGCCAACGGCCCCATCAACATCTGTGGTCTCATGAAAAATTTTGGATGGATGACCGGCAGCTGGGCTATCGCCCTGCTGCTGGGTTTACCGGTTATAGCCCTGCTTTTCTCTGCCTTCTCGGCTGAGGGGGAGCTGTTTCGCCACCTCGCCGATACCGTGCTGCTCGATTATCTGGGCAATACCCTGGGGCTGGTGGTCGGTGTGGTACTGCTCAGCCTGCTGTTTGGTGTACCCACCGCCTGGCTGGTGGCCATGTGTCAGGTGCCGGGGCGCCGTGCCCTGCAGTGGGCGCTGATGCTGCCGATGGCGATGCCCTCCTATATCGTCGCCTACGTCTATACCGACTTGCTCGATTACTCGGGCCCGCTACAGGCCGGGTTGCGAGCACTCTTTGGCTGGAACAGTCCTGCCGATTACTGGTTTCCGGCCATTCGTTCCCTTGGCGGCGCCGCCTGGGTGCTGGCGCTGGTGCTGTTCCCCTATGTCTATCTGCTGACCCGCGCCTCTTTTCTCGAGCAGTCAGTCAGCCTGATCCACTCCAGCCGCCTGCTCGGCTGTACCCCGTGGCAGAGCTTTCGCCGCCTCAGTTTGCCGTTGGCGCGTCCCACTATCATGGTGGCGGTGTCGCTGGTGGCGATGGAGACGCTGGCTGATTTCGCCACCGTCCACTTCTTTGCCATCAACACCCTGACCACGGCGGTCTACGACACCTGGCTTGGTTATGGCAGTCTGGCCACCGCGGCCAAACTCTCCTGCCTGATGCTGCTGGCTGTGGTGCTGCTGATCGCGCTGGAGCGCCGCTCGCGCAGTCGGCAGCAGGTGTTCCAGAAGTCCATGGGCCATGAGCAGCCGCTGCGCTATCCGCTCAAGGGGATTGGCCGTTGGTTGGCCTGTCTCTGGTGCTGGGGGCTGGTGCTGGCCGGTTTTGGCCTGCCATTCGTCATCCTGCTCGATTACGGGGTGCGTTACTTCGAGTTGTCATGGACGCCGGAGTTTGTCCGCTTTGCCGGCAACAGCTTGGCTATCTCGGCGCTGACCGCTCTGCTGGCGATGGGCATCGCCCTGCTGCTCGGCTTCTTCCGTCGCCTCGATGGCGGGATAAAGAGTTTGTTGCCCCTGCGCATCGCCGCCATGGGCTACGCCATGCCGGGTACAGTGCTCGCCATCGGTGTGCTGGTGCCGCTAACCGCCCTCGATTTTGCCATCAACGATCTGGCCGAGTGGCTCGGGCGTCAGGGGCCGGGCTTGCTGCTGACCGGCACCATCACCGCCATCGTGTTCGGTTATCTGGTGCGCTTCGTGGCCATCGCCATCGGCTCGGTGGAGAGCAGCATGGGCAAGATCTCCCCCAGTCTCGACATGGCGGCCCGCTCCCTGGGACAAGGGGATGGCGGCATGCTGCGGCGGGTTCATCTACCGCTGGTGCGCCGTGGTCTGTTTGCCGGTGCCATGCTGGTATTCATCGAATCCATGAAGGAGCTGCCCGCCGCCCTGCTGCTGCGGCCGTTCAACTTCGATACCCTGGCGACCCACGTCTATCAGTTCGTCTCGGACGAGATGCTGGAGCGCGGTGCGCTGGGGGCTATCGTCATCGTGCTGGTGGGGCTGTTGCCGCTGATCTGGGTCAACCGCAGTCTGGATAGTCCGGGCCACTGAGTCGCCGCGTCGGTCAATGAAATTGCATGCGGTGTGCTGAACCGAAAGGCAGTGCGCCGCCAGAAACGAGAGGAAGTCAGCCTTGTCCTGTTTGCAGGTTGAAGATGTCAGCTGCCGTTACAACGGCCGCAATGTGCTGGAGCAGCTCTCCCTGACGGTGGCAGACAACGAGATCGTCTGCCTGCTGGGAGCCAGTGGCTGCGGCAAAACCACGCTGCTCAAGGCTATCGCAGGGCTGCTGCCGTTGGCAGAGGGCACGATTCGCCTCGGCGATACCCTGCTCGACGGGCCGGGTGCCAGCGTGCCGCCCGAGGCGCGCAATATCGGGATGATCTTTCAGGATTACGCCCTCTTTCCCCACCTGACGGTGGCCGACAACGTCGGTTTCGGGCTGACCAAACTCGACCGCGGTGCCCGCCAGCAGCAGGTGGACGAGGCGCTGGCGCTGGTCAATCTGCAGGGGCTGGGGGAGCGCTATCCGCACCAGCTCTCCGGTGGTCAGCAGCAGCGGGTGGCCATCGCCCGAGCGCTGGTGTGCAAGCCGCGGTTGATGCTGCTGGATGAGCCCTTCTCCAACATCGATACCCAGGTGCGGATGAAGCTGATCCTCGAGATCCGCGCCCTGCTCAAGCAGCAGGGGATCGGCGCCATCTTCGTCAGCCACAGCAAGGAGGAGGCGTTCGCCTTCGCCGATCGGCTGGCGCTGTTTCGCGCCGGTCACATCGAACAGGTGGGCCAGCCAGAGCAGCTCTATCGCCGCCCGCAAAACCGCTTCGTGGCGGAGTTTCTCGGTGGGGTCAACTATCTGGCTGCCGAGGTGGTGGACAGCCACTGCGTGCAGACGGCGCTCGGGGTCATTTGTGGCAGCGAGCCTCATGGCCGCGCGGTGGGCGAGCAGTTGCAGCTGATGCTCAGACCCCAGCAACTGCTGCTGGAGAGCGCCGCAGATGGCGAGCTCAAGGTGGTGGAGCAGCAGTTCCTCGGCCACCACTGCCGGGTGCTGTTCGAGTGTGGCGATCTGCAGTTGGAGGCCAGCATTGGCGAGCCCCTTGATGGGATGCGGGCACGGATCAAGGTTGCCCCCCATGGGCTGGTGTTGTTTGACCCTTTGCCCTGAACGCGTGATATCGTCGTGAAATCAAAGAACTGGATCCACTCTGGTTTATAATCGCGCAACGCAAATAGCCCGTAACGCTAACGCCTACTCAGGGGAGAGATATATGAAAGCCCAAGCCGGGATCTGCGCAGAGCCGAATCTGCACGCCCTCTATCTGATGTTCAATCGTACCGGCGATGCCGCCGAACTGGTCGGCCGTCTGGCCAAACTGCCCGCCCTGTGGCAGGCGGTGGCTGCCGATTTCCCCGATGCCGGGTTCAGCGGTCTGGTTGCCGTGGGCGCCGATGCCTGGGATGGTCTCTACCCTGCCGCCCGTCCGCCCCAGTTCCGCAGCTTTATGGCGCAATCCGCCAACGGTCAGGAAGCCCCCAACACCCCGTTTGATCTCTTTATTCAGCTGCGCGCCGATCGGGTGGATGTGCTGCACCACGCCGGTCACCGTGTGATGGCACTGCTGGCCGGACTGGTCGAGCTGGCCGAAGAGGTGCGTGGCTTCCGCAACCTGGATTTCCGTGACCTGACCGGTTTCGTTGACGGCACCGAGAACCCGCAGGATGAGCACCGTGCCGAAGTGGCGCTGGTGGCCGATGGCGAGTTTGCCGGTGGCTCCTACATTCACGTCCAGCGCTGGGTCCACGCCATGAGCGACTGGGAGAAGCTGGCGCAAAAAGAGCAGGAAGACATTATCGGTCGCACCAAGCCCGACAACATCGAGTATGAGTCTGCCGCCAAACCGCTGACCGCCCACATCAAGCGGGTCAACCTCAAGACCCCGAAAGGGGAGTCCATGGAGATCCTGCGCCAGAGCATGCCCTGGGGCACCATGACCGAGCAGGGGCTCTACTTCATCTCCTGCTGCCGCACTCCGCAGCACTTCAACGCCATGCTGGCCAGCATGTACAAGGGAGAGGGCAGCCACTTCGACCATCTGCTGCGCTTCACCAAGGCGGTGACCGGCGCGGCTTTCTTCGCACCATCGGAAGGTTTTCTGATGGCGCAGGGCAAATAAGCCCGCCTGACGAAGACTCAGAAAACAAAAATCCCGGCCTTGGCCGGGATTTTTCGTTCTGGCGTGACCGCTATGACGCGGTAGCGGCCATTACGGCGTCTGTTCGAACAACTCGAGGGCGGAGAGGTAGAGCTCTTCGATATCGGTGTCGCTGGTCGGGGTGATGAAGATAGTGTCATCACCAGCGATGGTGCCGAGGATCCCCTCTGCCTTGCCGAGGGAGTCGAGCAGGCGGGCGATCAGCTGGGCTGCGCCCGGGCTGGTGTGAATCACCACCAGTGCGCCGTTGTGATCGACGTCCAGCACCAGATTCTTGAGCGGGCTGGAGGTGGTGGGCACGCCCAGTTCCACTGGCAGGCAGTAGACCATCTCCATCTTGGCATTGCGAGTGCGAACGGCGCCGAAGCGGCTCAGCATGCGCGATACCTTGGACTGGTTGATGTTCTCAAAGCCCAGCTCTTGCAGGGCGGTGACGATTTCTGCCTGGGAGCCAAAGCGCTCTTCTTTCAGCAAGGCTTTAAAGGCCTTGGCCAGTTTTTCTTGCTTGTCGTTGTGTTTCATCTTGGTCTCACGAATGAGGAGGTGTGGCGGCCTGTGCGATACAGGCGGCAGATACGAACAGCGAGGCCATTTTGCATTCATATGCCGTTTTTTGCAAGGAAGCGGCGCTTGTTCTGCATATTGATTCAAAAATGGCTTGCATCAACCTTTATTAGGGATAGAATCGGGATGAAATTTTGAAAACTTATTCAATTGGGCTGTATGGGTATTGAATTAATAAGCATCGAGAAGTCCTGGCACAAGGTGCCGGTTCTGCAACAGGTCAGCTTTCGGACGTCTCCCGGTGAAACCTTGGTGTTGCTGGGCCCGAGCGGTGCTGGCAAGAGTTCCCTGCTACGGATGATGAACCTGCTGGATACCCCAGATGCGGGTGTTCTGCGGATTGGTGAAAGTGAATTTTCTTTCCCGAACTCCCTCTCTGCTGCCGAATTCAACCGCCAGTCCCAACTGCTGCGTCGCAAGGTGGGCATGGTGTTCCAGCAGTACAATCTCTGGCCACATCTCACTGTGATGGAGAATCTGATTGAAGCGCCGGTCAAGGTGCTCGGCATCAGCAAGGAGGCCGCCATCGAGAAGGGGGCCTACCTGCTGGCCCAGCTGCAACTGGCCGACAAGCGCGATGCCTGGCCGGCACGTCTCTCCGGCGGTCAGCAGCAGCGGGTGGCCATTGCCCGTACCCTGATGATGGACCCGGAAGTGTTGCTGTTTGACGAGCCGACTGCTGCCCTCGATCCCGAGATCACCAAGGAGGTGGCTGAGATCATCCGCAACCTGAGCCAGACCGGCATTACCCAGGTGGTGGTGACCCACGAGGTCGACTTTGCCCGCAAGGTGGCCAGCCAGGTGATTTATCTGGAGAAGGGGCGGATCATCGAATCCGGCACCGCCGCCATTTTCCAATCCCCGCAAACCAGCCGGTTTGCCGAATTCTTGATGCATTGATATTGAATCGATAAGGAAGCTGTCATGAAAAAGAGTCTGTTGTTGGTTGCTGCCATGGGCCTGTTGAGTACCTCCGTCATGGCCAAAGAGATCAAGTTCGCCACCGAGGCCACCTACGCACCGTTCGAATACCTGGATGACAAGAACGAGTTTCAGGGTTTTGACATCGATCTGGCGCGCGCCATCTGCGAGCAGGCCAAGCTGGAGTGCAGCTTCCATAACCAGGCCTTTGACAGCCTGATCCCCAGCCTGAAATTCCGTCGCTATGATGCAGCCATCGCCGCCATGGACGTGACCCCGGAGCGCTCCGCTCAGGTCGATTTCTCTGACATCTATTACGAGAACTCGGCAGTATTCGTCGCCAAGAAAGGGGCCTTCAAGGGGCCGGAAGAGATGGTCGACAAGACAGTCGGTGTGCAGAACGGTACCTCTCACCAGTCCTATCTGGTGGATAACTGGGTGAGCAAGGGCCTGCTGACCGTGCCGTACGCCAGCTACCAGAGCGCCTTCCTCGACATGATGAATGGCCGTACCGACGGTGTCTTTGCCGATACCGCCGTTGCTGCCGACTGGCTGAAGCAGCACAAGGAGTATGCGGTGGTGGGTGCGCCGGTGACCGATGCCAAGTACTTCGGTACCGGCTTTGGCATTGCGGTCGCCAAGGGCAATCAGGAGCTGCTGACCCAGCTGAACAAGGGGCTGGCCGAGATCAAGGCCAACGGCACCTATCAGAAAATCTTCGACAAATACTTCGCGCAGTAAGCCATGTTGAGCCTGTTGTTGGATGCAGCCTGGATGACCCTCGGGCTGGCCTTGGCATCACTGGTCGGGGGCATGGTATTGGCACTGGCGTTCAGCGCCGCCGAGCTCAGCAAGCAGCGTGCATTGGTGTGGCCGGTGGCCACCCTGACCACGCTGATCCGTGGCCTGCCCGAGTTGCTGGTGGTGCTGTTCATCTACTTCGGCTCGACCCAGGTGCTGTTCCTCATCACCGGTGAGTATGTGGAGTTCAGTCCGTTCGCCTGTGGCGTGCTGGCACTCTCCCTGCTGTTCGCCAGCTATGCGACCCAGACCCTGCGGGCGGCGCTCAATGCGGTGCCTTCAGGTCAACGGCTGGCGGCGCTGGCGCTGGGGTTGAGCAAGAGCCACATCTTCTTTCGCATCGTGTTGCCGCAGGCGTGGCGTCACGCCCTGCCGGGCCTCGGCAACCAGTGGTTGGTATTGCTGAAAGATACCGCGCTGGTGTCGCTTATCGGGGTGAACGAGATGATGCGTCAGGCGCAGATGGCCTCGGCCAGTACCTATGAGCCCTTCACCTGGTATGCTGCCGCCGCCCTCATCTATCTGGCCATCAGTCTGGTGAGTGAATATGGCCTTGGGCTGGCTGCCCGCTACACCCGCCGCTACGGAGGCTAACTGATGCAAGAGTATCTCGTTACGTTGCTGGGCGGTCTGGTTACCACGCTGGAGCTGACCCTGTTCAGCCTGCTGCTGGGGATTGTGTTGGCAGCCCTGATGACCTGGGTGTTGGAGCTGCGCCTGCCGGTGGCGACCCAGCTGGTGCAGCTGTGGGTGCTGCTCTTTACCGGTACGCCGCTGCTTATCCAGATCTTCCTGATTTACTACGGGCCGGGCCAGTTCGAGTGGCTTAAAGCCAGCCCGCTCTGGCCGCTGCTCAAGCAGCCCTGGTTCTGCGCCGTGCTGGCGCTGGGTCTCAACACGGCGGCCTACTCCACCCGGTTGTTCAAGGGGGCGCTCGATGCCATCCCGGCCGGTGAAGTAGAGGCGTGTCGTGCACTTGGTTTTAACGGCCGCCAGACTTTGTGGATGAAGGTGCGCCACGCCGCCCGTCATCTGGTGCCTGCCTACTCCAACGAGGTGATCCTGGTGCTCAAGGGGAGCTCCCTCGCCAGTACCATCACCATCATGGACATCATGGGGCTGGCGCAGGGGTTGAACGCCCAGACCTACGATACCCTGGCGGTGTTCGGGGTGGCTGGTGGGCTTTATCTGGCGATGAACGGATTGTTAACAATTGGTTTTCGCTGGTGTGAAAAACGGGCGCTGGCATTCCAATCCTGAGACCCTCAGATCTACCTCTTTATGGTAAGGAGAAGTGCAGAAAAACTGTGCTTCTCCTCCAACTTTTTGTATTTCCCTCCAATTTTTGCTCCCGCATGTTTCGTGGCTCACAGAACCCGTGACTGCAACTGTTATCAGATTGTTTTTTATGGGGGGATCCATTAAGGTTGGGCGCACAACAACAAACAACCTTAAACCTACGCTTAAACATGGAGTTGATCATGAAAGTTGCCGTTCTGGGTGCCGCTGGTGGCATCGGTCAAGCCCTCGCTCTGCTGTTGAAAAACCGTCTGCCGGCTGGCTCCGAGCTGAGCCTGTATGACATCGCCCCGGTTACTCCGGGTGTGGCCGTTGACCTCAGTCATATTCCTACCGACGTCGCCATCAAGGGCTTCTGCGGTGAAGATCCGACTCCTGCGCTGGTTGGGGCCGATGTGGTGCTGATCTCCGCCGGTGTGGCACGCAAGCCGGGGATGGATCGCTCCGACCTGTTCAACATCAACGCCGGTATCGTCAAGAATCTGGTCGAGAAGTGCGCGGCCACTTGCCCGAAAGCACTGATCGGCATCATCACCAACCCGGTCAACACCACTGTGGCCATCGCCGCCGAAGTGCTGAAGAAAGCCGGTGTCTATGACAAGCGTCGTCTGTTCGGTGTCACCACCCTGGACGTGATCCGCGCCGAGACCTTCGTGGCTGCCGCCAAAGGGCTGAACATCGACAAGGTACGCGTCAACGTGATCGGTGGTCACAGTGGCGTGACCATTCTGCCGCTGCTCTCCCAGATTGAAGGCGCCTCCTTCACCGCTGAAGAAGTGGCAGCCATGACCAAGCGCATCCAGAATGCCGGTACCGAAGTGGTGGAAGCTAAAGCCGGTGGCGGTTCTGCGACCCTTTCCATGGGTCAGGCGGCTTGCCGTTTCGGTCTCTCCCTCATCAAGGGTCTGCAGGGCGAAGCCAACGTTGTTGAGTGCGCCTACGTGGAAGGCAACGGCGAGCACGCCACCTTCTTCGCGCAGCCGGTACTGCTGGGCAAGAATGGCGTCGAGACCGTACTGGATTACGGCAAGCTGAGCGTGTTCGAGCAGGAAGCGATGGAAGGCATGCTGGCTACCCTGAAAGCCGATATCCAGCTGGGCGTCGATTTCGTCAAGTAAGCGGGTCAACCGTGCCAACAAGGGAGCTTCGGCTCCCTTTTGTATTGATGAGATCCGCCCGGCAGGCTAAGGGGATGGGGCTTGGTGCCGATAACAGAGTGCAGCAGGAGATCCTTATGATGAAACCCCTTACCCTTCTCGTTCTTGTCGGTGCATTCACCGCGCCCCTCTATGGTGCCGAGGCGGTATCGGCTGCCGTATCGAGCGATGCGCCTGCAGCAAGTGCATCGGCACCGACAGCAAGCAGTGCTGCGGTGTCAACGGCCCCTGTCTCTGCTGCTACGCCAGCGCCCTCTGAGGCAGTCCCCGTCTTGCTCCCGGCCGAGCCGGTCACACCCGTTGCCAGCAGTGGCGAGGGGGCCGCGCCGCTGCCAAAACCGGCTGAGCCTGCCGCTGTGGTTGCGCCTCCCGCACCTCTGGCCGTTGGCGAGTTGCAGGCGGTGCCGCTCTATCGTCAGGACGAGCTGCTCAACTGGATTGAGCAGGGGCGCCACCTCACTCAGGTGAAGCAGGATCGTTGTCAGCTGACTCAGGATATCGAAGCGCGCGCCTCGGTGATGAAGATCCCGGCCTATCAATTCCTCTGGGGGGATATGCTGGCGTGGGGTATCTGTACCAAACCCAATGCCGAGATCGGGGTGCAATATATGTGGGAGGCGGCCAATCAGGGGTTGGCGCCGGCGCTGGAGCAGTTGGGTCGCTACTACTGGAAAGGAACTTTGGTGCAGAAGGATTTGGTGCGAGCCGAGACCCTGATGCGCGAGGCAGCCAGCCTCGGTTTTCTGCGGGCTCGCATCGAGTGGGTCGAGATGCTGTTGCAGGGGATGGGCAGTCCGCTCGATTATGAGGACGCCTATCGCTGGCTCCATGGCTCCGTCATCGGTGACAAGGCGCTGCACCAGAAGGCGGCGAGTCTGCTCAACCGTCTTGGCAACCGGATGCCGGCCAACGTGGTGGCCCGCGCCAAGGCGATGCACTGATCCAAAAAAATGACCCACAGGTCTGCACCTGTGGGTCCGGTTCCAGCCGCCGTGCCATGACAGGCCGGAACCTCCCTCTGTTATATGGCTGCCTGCGCCTTAGAGATCTTGGTGGGGGCCAAAAACTTCGTAATGGAGCTGCCCCGTTGGTACCCCAACAGCCAGCAGCTGCCGCTTGATCTCTTGCATGAAGCCGACGGGGCCACAGAAGTAGTAGTGGGCCTCTGGCGTGATGCGCTCCTTCACGGCAGTCAGATCCATGGTGCCAGCCAGGTCGTAATCTTCACCCTGTACATCGCTGGCCTCCGGCTCCCGATACCAGACCCGGCTCAGCAAGTTGGGGTGCTGGCGGGATTTTTGCTGAATATTCTCCCGGAAGGCGTGTACATAGCCCTGTTCGCAGGAGTGCAGCCAAGTGATCTCGGCCTGATGAGCACTCTCCAGCAACTGGTTGAGCATGCTCATCATCGGCGTCACGCCGACACCGGCGGAGAGCAGTACCACCGGGGTCTGGCTGTCGGCTTTCAGGTAGAAATCGCCGGTAGGGGGCATCACCTCGATCTTGTCACCCGCCTGCAGGTGATCGTGCAGCAGGTTGGAGACCTGGCCCTGCGGCTCACGCTTGACGCTGATGCGGTAATCCTGCCCATTGGGGGCATCGGAGAGGGAGTACTGGCGGATCTCCTGATATTCCAGCTCGGGGTGAACCAGCTTGATGCTGAGGTATTGGCCCGGTTTGAAGGTCAGTACCGGCTTGCCATCTTCCGGCGCCAGCAGGAAGGAGGTGATGAGGTCGCTCTCGGCCCGCTTCTCCTTGATGATGAAGGTGCGGGTACCTTGCCAGCCGCCATCCTGATTGGCCTTCTCCTGATAGATCTCTCGCTCGCGGCCGATGAAGATGTCTGCCAGCACGCCATACGCCTTGCCCCATGCCTCCAGCACCTCGTCGGTGACCGCACTTCCGCCCAATTCTTTGAGCGTGGCCAAGAGATGACTACCTACAATGTGATATTGTTCCGGCTGGATCAGGAATCCGGTATGTTTGTGCGCAATCCGCTCGACCGCACCGGCGAGTGCCCCCAGATTGTCAATATTCTTGGCATACGCGGCGACTGCATTGAACAGGGCCAGCGGCTGGCCGCCACTGCGTTGATGGGCCAGGTTGAAGATATCTTTCAGCTCCGGGTTATGGCTGAACATCCGCTGGTAGAAGTGCTGGGTGAGGGCAGGGCCTGCCGATTCGAGCAGCGGAATAGTGCTTTTGATGACGGCAACGGTGGTTTGATCTAGCATAGGGGCCTCGTTCTAATTGAACATATAAAATGTCATTTAATAAGTGGCATCCTAGATGTTTATTTGATTTGAATCAATACTCCACTTTTCGCATCGCGCTAATCAGGTTTTATGAGACTAACCAGTTATACAGATTTTGGATTGAGAGCCCTGCTCTATCTTGCCACCCTGCCGGAAGGGGAGTTGTCGAGCGTTGCCAAGGTATCGGCCCTGTATGGTGTTTCCCGCAACCACATGGTGAAGGTGGTCAATCAGCTGGTGAAGCTGGGCTATCTGCAATCCCAGCGTGGCAAGAATGGCGGTATTCGCATGGCTTGCGATCCCGCCACCATCAATATCGGGCAGGTGATCAGGGCGCTGGAAGGCAATCTGGACGGCATTGACTGCGGCTCGCCCGCTTGCCACATCGTCTCGGTCTGTCTGCTCAAGAGTGCGCTGAAAGAGGCGATGGATGCGTTTCTGGCGGTGATGGACAGCTATACGCTGCAAGACCTGCTGGCCAACCGTGACGAGCTACAGAGGGTGTTTGGCGAGTTGATCCCGACGCTGGTGCTGGAGCCGGATGATGAAGATGAACAGTGACGATGAGCAATAGAAAAGGGCTGCCACTGGCAGCCCTTTTTCAATCTTGCGGATCCGACTCCGCCCGGTACGATGCCGGCATGATCCGCGCCATCTTCACCATGTTGTTCTCCACATCGAGGATCTCGATAGGATAACCAGCCAGCCGGATCCCGATGTTGGGCTGGGGTATCTCCTCCAGATATTCGAGGATCAGACCGTTGAGGGTACGCGGGCCGTCGATGGGCAGGTGCCAGTTCATCTCCTTGTTCAGCTCACGAATATTGGCTGAGCCTTCGACCAGATAAGAACCATCTGACTGGGGATGGATCTCGTCGCTCGGTGCAGGCGTCATGGAGGTGGTAAAGTCGCCCACGATCTCTTCCAGAATGTCGTCCAGAGTGATTAGCCCCTGAATGTCGCCGTATTCGTCGACGATCAGGCCAATTCGCTCCTTGTTGCGCTGGAATTTGGCCAGCTGCACGTTGAGCGGCGTTCCTTCCGGAATGAAATAGATCTCGTCCACTTCCCGCAACAGGCTCGATTTGTTGAACTGATCCCTGGCTACCAGCCGCAGGGCATCGCGCGCGTGCAAAAATCCGACAACGTCGTCGATATTGTCGCGATAGAGCAGGATCTTGGTGTGAGCGCAGTGGGCCAGCTGACGCTGGATGCTCTTCCAGTCATCGTTGATGTCGATGGCGTAGATATCGCTGCGCGGCACCATGATGTCCTCGACCAGCATCTTGTCGAGATCCAGAATGCTCAGCAGCATCTCCTGATGACGCTGGGGGATCAGGTTACCCGCCTCATTGACGATGGTGCGCAGCTCCTCGGTGTTGAGGGAGTCATCCTTGTTGGGATTGATCTTCAGCATCTTGAGCAGGCCGCTGGTGATGCCGTTGATCAGCCAGACCAGCGGCGAGAGCGGCACCATCAGCCCCTTGAGGATCCAGGAGGCGGGATAGGCGATCTTCTCCGGAAACATGGCGGCCAGGGTCTTTGGCGTCACTTCACCGAATACCAGCACCACCAGAGTCAGGCCGAAGGTGGCGATGGCGACCCCGAGATCACCAAACAGCCGGATACAGACGATGGTGGCGATGGCAGAGGCGAGGATATTGACCAGATTGTTGCCGATCAGGATCAGCCCCAGCAGGCGATCGGGGCGGGCGAGCAGTTGCTCGACGCGACGTGCGGCTTTGTGTTTGGTCTGTGCCAGATGCCGCAGTTTGTAGCGGTTGATGGACATCAGGCCGGTTTCGGAACTGGAGAAAAAGGCGGAAAGAAGGATCAAGATAACGAGAACAATCAGTAATGTACTCGTTGAGATGCTGTCCAAAAAGGGCTCCTGTTGGATGGTATGGCTAAAAGAGTATAGGTTTCAGCTCAACAGCACTTCTTTGACGAAGCGGCTGCCAAAGTAGGCAAGAGTCAGGATGAAGCTGCCAATCAGACTGAGCGTGATGACTTTGCGGCCGCGCCAACCATAGGTGTGATGACCCCACAGCAGCAACACGTAAACACACCATGCCAGGATGGAGAGCACGGCCTTGTGAGACTTGCCCTGGGCGAACATATCTTCGAGGAAGAAGAGGCCGGAGGCGATGGAGAGTGTCAGTAGCAACACTCCTGCAGAGATCAACTGAAACAGCCGTTTTTCCACTGTCATCAGTGGCGGCATGGCTGGCAGGTTGCTGATTTTTCTCGATTTAAGCTGCTTGTCCAGACAGGCGAGCTGCAGCGCAAACAGACAGGCGATCATCAATACCGAGTAGGCCATCAGGGCGAGGCCGATGTGCAGCAACAGCTGGGGATGGGCCTCCAGATGGGTGATATAGCGACCCGGGATCAAGGCGCTGGCAGCCAGCAACAGGGCCGAGAAGCTGTAGACCACCGGCAGCAGGATCCAGCCGTTGAGGCGGCGGGTCACGCAGGTCATGAAGCAACTGATGATGAGGCTGACCAGTGAGGCAACGTTGAGCATGCTCAGGTTCTGGCCGTAACTCTGCAATACCTCTGAACCGAGGGCGCTGGCGTGGGCGATCAGAGCCAATCCGATACAGGCAAACAGGGAGCGCTGTCCCACCGGCTTGGCGCTCAGTAACAGATGCAGGGAGGCGATGATGGCCAGCAGATAAAACGCCAGGGCCAGAACAGAGATTACGATCATAACCAGGTCGTTGTTGCACAAGCTTTTGAGGGTAAGAGGGGCAGTATACCTTGCACGAGAAGTGCTCGCCAGTTGTGCAACGGCCGATCTGCCCATATATAGGGAGAAGCTCCCTGCTGCTGCGGTGCGGTGAATAATCGTCCTCGCGCCCGCTCTGGGTTATAATGCCCCCAATTTATTACGCCAAGAACCGGAATCCGTCATGTTTGAGAATTTGACTGAACGACTCTCGCGCACCTTGCGCAATGTCAGTGGCCGTGGTCGCCTGACCGAAGACAATATCAAGGAAACCCTGCGCGAAGTCCGCATGGCGCTGCTCGAGGCGGATGTCGCCCTGCCGGTCGTGCGTGATTTCGTCGCGCGTGTCAAAGAGCGCGCAGTCGGGCAGGAAGTGGCCAAATCCCTGAGCCCGGGCCAGGCATTCATCAAGATTGTGCACGGTGAACTGGTCACCGTAATGGGTGAGGCCAACGAACAGCTCAACCTGGCTGCCCAGCCGCCCGCCATCATCCTGATGGCCGGTCTGCAGGGGGCCGGTAAGACCACCACAGTTGGCAAACTGGCCAAGCTGCTCAAAGAGCGCAGCAAGAAGAAGGTGCTGGTAGTCAGTGCCGACGTCTATCGTCCGGCGGCGATCAAACAGCTGGAAACCCTGGCCAATGACATCGGTGTCGACTTCTTCCCGAGCGATGCCAGCCAGAAGCCGGTCGATATCGCCACCGCCGCCATCGATCAGGCGCGCAAGAAATTCTATGACGTGGTGATCGTCGATACTGCCGGTCGTCTGCACGTTGATAGCGAGATGATGGCCGAGATCCAGGATCTGCATGCCACCATCAAGCCGGTCGAGACCCTGTTCGTGGTCGATGCCATGACCGGTCAGGATGCCGCCAACACCGCCAAGGCGTTCAACGAAGCGCTGCCGCTTACCGGTGTCATCCTCACCAAGGCGGATGGCGACGCCCGTGGTGGTGCTGCACTGTCGGTGCGTCACATCACCGGCAAGCCGGTCAAGTTTATCGGTATGGGTGAAAAGACCGATGCGCTGGAGCCGTTCCACCCGGATCGTCTCGCCTCCCGCATCCTCGGTATGGGCGATGTGCTCTCTCTTATCGAAGAGGTCGAGCGCAACGTCGATAAAGAGAAAGCGGCCAAGCTGGCCAGCAAGGTCAAGAGTGGTAAAGGCTTCGATCTCGAGGACTTCCGCGAGCAGTTGGCCCAGATGCGCAACATGGGCGGCATGATGGGGATGCTCGACAAGCTGCCCGGCATGTCCGGGCTGCCGGATAACGTGAAAGATCAGATGGATGACAAGCTCACCGTGCGGATGGAGGCCATCATCAGCTCCATGACGCCGAAAGAGCGCGCTCATCCTGATCTCATCAAGGGTTCCCGCAAACGCCGTATCGCCGCAGGCTCCGGCATGCAGGTGCAGGACGTGAACAAGCTGCTCAAGCAGTTCACCGAGATGCAGCGCATGATGAAGAAAATGTCCGGCAAGGGCGGCATGCGCAAGATGATGAGCCAGATGAAGAACATGATGCCCCCCGGTTTCGGTGGCGGTCGCGGCCCGTTCTGATCCGGCCTGCGTGTTGATGGGGGTCTGCAGTTGCAGGCCCCTTTTCATTGCCGCTCTGCGCAAAAAATGGCTGGCTTGGTTGCAATTATTACGAATCCAAGTAGAATTACGCGGCTTATTTTAAGCTAGGGTCCGCGTGTTTGCGGGCCTTGTTCATTAGATGTTAATGAGGACGATATGGTAACCATTCGTTTACAACGTGGTGGCGCGAAAAAGCGTCCGTTCTACCAGGTAGTAGTTTCTGACAGCCGTTGCGCCCGTGACGGTCGCTTCATCGAGCGCGTTGGTTTCTTCAACCCGGTTGCTGCTGGTCAAGCTGAAAAGCTGAACCTGGACCTGGCTCGTATCGAGCATTGGGTTGCTACTGGTGCCGCTGTTTCTGACCGCGTTGCCAAGCTGATCAAAGACGCTAAAAAAGCTGCTTAATCAGCCCAACGGTAAGGAGTTAAGGTGGAAAAACCTGTAGTTCTGGGCACCCTGGGTACCGTTTATGGCATCAAGGGCTGGCTTAAAGTGAACTCCTTCACCGATGTTGCCGAAGCGATTTTCGATTACAACCCCTGGCTGATTAATCAGAACGGGGCGTGGCGTGAAATTCGGGTTTCATCCTGGAAACGTCACAACAAGGGTCTGATTTGCAAACTCGATGGTATCGATGTGCGCGAAGATGCCCTGGCATTGACCAATGTCGAGATTGGCGTACCCGCCGATCTGTTGCCTGCGTTGCCTGAAGGTGAGTTCTATTGGCGTGACCTGATTGGTTGCTCCGTGGTGACCACCAAGGGATACGACCTGGGCAAGGTGACCGAATTGATGGAAACCGGCTCCAACGATGTGTTGGTGGTTGAGGCCAATGTAAAAGATGCCTTTGGTGCAAAGGAGCGGTTGATTCCGTTCCTGGAAGAGCAGGTGATCAAGAATATTGATCTGACTGCTCGAACAATCGAAGTTGATTGGGATCCTGGTTTCTAGTTTCCCGCGCTAACACGGGTGCCGGAGGTTTCTTATGTGGATTGGGGTCATTAGCCTCTTCCCTGAAATGTTCCGAGCCATTACCGAGCACGGGGTAACGGGTCGGGCCGTCAAGAGTGGCCTGCTGCAGATTGAGTGCTGGAACCCCCGGGAGTTTACCCACGATAAACACCGTACGGTCGATGATCGTCCTTATGGTGGTGGGCCCGGCATGTTAATGATGGTTCAGCCGCTGCGTGACGCGATTCATGCAGCCAAGCAAGCGGCGGGAGACGGGGCGAAAGTCATCTATCTCTCTCCTCAGGGACGCAAGCTGACTCAAGCGGGCGTAACCGAGTTGGCGACGAATCAGAAACTGATTCTGGTAGCCGGTCGATACGAAGGTATCGATGAACGCGTGATACAAACCGAAGTCGACGAAGAGTGGTCTATCGGGGATTACGTGTTAAGTGGTGGCGAGTTGCCTGCCATGACCCTGATCGATGCGGTTTCGCGTCTGGTCCCCGGGGTTTTGGGCGATCAGGCCAGTGCCGAGCAAGACTCCTTTACGGATGGCTTGCTGGATCATCCCCACTATACTCGGCCGGAGGTGTTGGATGGATTGGCGGTGCCCGAGGCGCTGACAAGCGGCAATCACGAAGTGATTCGACGCTGGCGTCTCAAGCAGTCGCTCGGACGAACCTGGCAAAGAAGGCCGGAACTTATTAACAACCTAGCTCTGACTGACGAGCAAGAATCACTTCTTGCCGAGTATGTCCGCGAAGTGCGTGACAGCGTTAAGTAGAGTTTTCAGTTTATCCTAGGTAAGGAAAGACAATGAGCAAGATTATTCAGCAGCTTGAACAAGAGCAACTGCGTACCGACATCCCGGCTTTTGCCCAGGGCGACACTGTACGTGTTCAAGTTCGTGTTAAAGAAGGTGGTAAAGAGCGTCTGCAGGCTTTCGAAGGCATCGTTATTGCCAAGCGTAACCGCGGTCTGCACTCTGCTTTCACCGTTCGCAAGATCTCCAACGGCGAAGGTGTTGAGCGTGTATTCCAGACTCACTCTCCGCTGATCCACAGTGTAGAACTGAAGCGTCGTGGTGATGTTCGCCGCGCCAAACTGTACTACCTGCGCAACCTGTCCGGCAAAGCTGCTCGTATCAAAGAGAAGCTCAACTAATTCGATTCGAATTGGTGTCGGTATGTCGGCGAAACGCTCGACAGGTAGTGAAAAGGCTCGCCAATGGCGAGCCTTTTTTGTATCCGTCTATTGGCTATCTGGGGGCCGTTACTGGATGACCCGAACTACCGAGTTGTCGCGTCCGAAGGGGCCTGGCACATAGTCGTCGGCTGCCCAGTCATTCTCGTAGAGGGTTTCCCCTGCCGGTGTGATGAGCTGGTAGCAATATTCGAAGTACCCCGGGCCGTCGGTCGGCAGATTGAGGGTGGCTTTGAACTCGCCGCTCTTCATTCGTTTCAGCTCGACCGGTTGCCACTGGGTGAACTCGCCGATCAGCATCACCTGTTCCGCCCCTGCAGCCGCCTCTTTCTCTACGGCAAAGGTCACCTTGACCTCGGGCTTGGACTTCAAAAACTGTTTGATCAGTGGCATGACGCCTCCTTGTCTGTGAGTTAAAAATGGCTCCTGTCTATTTTTATATCACCATATGACAAAGATGTTGATAAGGCAGATCAAGTCGGCAAGGCAAAATAGCGTTGCAGTAGACTGTGGGTGAAGTCGATCTTGAGATAGAAGCCGCGCGGCAGGGTCATGATGGGTTGACCATCGCGGCCGATGGCGCGAGTCAGCGCCTTGTTGTTGGCCGCCTTGGGCCGCAGTTGCATCACCTGGCCGTGGCGTGCGCTGATCTGCTCCACTTCTCCCAGCACTATCATGTCCATCAGCTCCTCCCAGTCCTGACGCAGTAGCCGATCTTCCTCTTCATTCGGGCTCCACATCAGCGGCATGCCGACTCGCCGTTCGCCAACCGGGATCTCGCGACTGCCTTCCACCGGGATCCAGAGCACCCGGGATAGCTTGTTGCGCACGTTGGACTCCTCCCAGCGCTGGCCGTTGACACCGATCAGCGGGGCGACGCAGACGAAGGTGGTCTCCAGCGGTTTGCCTTGAGGATCCACGGGGATCGTCTTGAGTTCGATCCCCAGCTCCGGGAAGTCCTGTTCCGGCTTGCTCCCTGCGCTGGCCCCGAGTTGCAGCTCGATCAACTGACCGACCCACCCCTTGTCACGGCGCAGGTCTTTGGGCACCGCGACGCCAGCCTCGGCGGCCAGCTGCGCCAGCGTGAAGCCAGCCATGGCATAGGCGCGGCTCAATAACTCCTGCTCGGATTGGGGATTGCTTGGCATGTTTGGCTCCATCTTGCTCGCCATATTCTAACAGGGGAGGATCCCGAGAAGGATCGCTGTTTTTATAACCGATCCTGAGTGGATAAGATCAAATGCAGAGAATTTGGGGGCTATCAGCTCATCATTATGATTTTAAAGGGTTTTATCTGTTTTATCGAGCAGTAATCCAGGTCTGGTTTGACCTCGAAATAGTTGTCCAAGGGTTTGTGCATGATGTTACACACAGTTATCCACAGAAATCTTGGATAAGTGGATGAAAGTGGTTGGAGTCGCTGATATGTTACAAAAAATTGTGAATGCCACCCCATTTTTACAGGGTAAACGGGGTAGATATTGTGCCACTCCTGTGGATAATTTCGCCGCGGTGGATCTTTGAGCAGTTGAACTTGTTCACAATCCGGATCATGGATCTGACTCTTGGGGTAACATGGATCTAGATCCAGTTATTTTATCCCAAGCTTATAAAAAATAATGATTTTTTATATTTTATGTCGCGTGATGAGACGGAGAGGCACTTTTCGCGTACAGTTAAAAAGTACTGTATATACCCGTTTGCTAACAGCTTTATGCACAGACTGGGTGGGCAACTTGGGGGCGCGGATCCTTGGATTTGTTTATAAGTATGTTTGAAATCGAAAGTTATTCATGAAACAGGGGATTCACTCCTTGTTTGCTGCCACGGAGTGAATGTGGAACAATCTCCTTATAGATTCAGCCTTTATAAGGTGATCACGTGATTGATGGCGACGGATTTCGTCCCAATGTCGGTATCGTGATCTGTAACCGTGAAGGACAAGTGTTGTGGGCTAAACGCTATGGGCAGCACTCCTGGCAGTTTCCGCAGGGGGGGGTTGATGATGGTGAAACGCCAGAGCAGGCCATGTATCGAGAGCTGTATGAGGAGATTGGCCTCAAGCCCGAAGATGTGACCATCATGGCCACCAGTCGTAACTGGCTAAAGTACCGTTTACCCAAACGTCTTGTCCGCTGGGACAGTTCACCGGTCTGTATTGGCCAAAAACAAAAATGGTTCCTGTTACAGCTGAATTCGGGCAAGGAGTCGCGGATCCAGTTTGGCTGTCATGGCCATCCCGAATTTGACGACTGGCGTTGGGTCAGCTTCTGGTATCCGGTGCGTCAGGTCGTTTCGTTCAAGCGGGAGGTTTACCGCCGGGTCATGAAAGAGTTTGCCCCGCTGGCGATGCCAGTGCCGGCAGTGCAGGTCAACAAGAAGGATGGGCGGCGCAACCGCGCCCGTTAAGGAGCACAGATTAGTTGTTAACGGAACTGAGACGTATCGTCGAGAGCATGGCCGAGGCCAATACCCTCGAGCAGGCCTTGCAAGCATTGGTGAGCCAGACCCGGCACGCCATGGCAGTGGACTGCTGCTCCGTCTATGTCTCGGAACCCGAGGTGCGCCGCTATCGCCTGGCGGCTACCGACGGCTTGGCCCCGTCCGCAGTCGGCAAGGTGACCCTGCCCTACGAGCAGGGCATCGTCGGTCTGGTGGGTCAGCGAGAAGAACTGATCAACCTGGCTGATGCCCCCACGCATCCCAGTTTCAAATTCCTGCCCGATGTTGCCGAAGAGGCGTTCCGCTCCTTCCTCGGCGCTCCCATCATGCATCAGCGTCAGGTGGTCGGCATTCTGGTGGTGCAGCAGAAGGAGAGCCGCCGCTTCGATGAGGGGGAAGAGTCCTTCATGGTCACCCTGGCGGCCCAGCTGGCGGCGCGGATCGCTCAGGCGCAAGCCAAGGGGTGGTTGCAGAAGACCGACTGGAGCAAGCCGCTGCGCGGTATTGCCGGTGCCAGCGGCATCGCCATGGCCAAGGCCTGGGTGTGGCGGCCCCGCAAGGCGCTCTCGTCCATTACCCCGCGCAAGGATGAAGACCATGCCAGCCAGCTGGCGCGGCTGGAGCTGGCGGTTGAGGAGGTGCGCCACGATCTGGAGAGTCTGGCGCTGCGTTTTCGCGAGAGCTACAGCCAGGATTCGGTGGCGATTTTCGATATCTACCTCCATCTGCTGAACGATCCAGGCTATATCAAGCCTATTCGCAACAAGGTGAGCAAGGAGCATTGGACTGCGGTATCTGCGGTCAAGCTGATCAGCGATCGCTTGATCGAGCAGTTCAAGGGGATGAAGGATCCCTACCTGCAGGAGCGTTCCACCGACGTGAAGGATATTGCCCAGCGGCTGATCAGCCGACTGGTGCAGAATGAACCTGAACATATCTCCATCGGTGAGCCGGTGGTGCTGGTTGCCGACGAGGTGACCGCCACCATTCTGGCGGAAGTGCCCCGCGAGTATCTGACCGGGGTGGTCTCGCTCAAGGGGGGAACCAACTCCCACGCGGCCATTCTGGCCCGCGCCATGGGGGTCGCCGCCATCATGGGGGTCGATCTGCCCCTTGGTGACATCGGTGGTCGCATGCTGGTCGTCGATGGCTACAGCGGCGATCTCTTCATCGAGCCCAATCAGGTGATCCTGACCGAGTATCGTCAGCTGCTGAGCGAAGAGCGGGCGCTCGATACCCTGGTGCGCAGCGTCGACAACCTGCCATCCGAGACGGCCGACGGCACCAAGGTCTCCCTGTTGCTCAACGCCGGTCTCAGCGCCGATACCGAGATCTCCCTCAACCAGCTGGCGGACGGGGTGGGCCTCTATCGCACCGAGATCCCCTTTATGCTGCAGGAGAGCTTCCCCTCGGAGTGGGAGCAGACTGCCCGCTATCGCGGCATTCTGGAGACCTACCGCAACCGGCCGGTCTGCATGCGGACGCTGGATGTGGGCGGCGACAAGCCGTTACCCTATTTCCCCATCGTCGAGGAAAATCCCTTCCTTGGCTGGCGGGGGATCCGGATCACCCTGGATCACCCCGAACTGTTTCTGGTGCAGCTCAAGGCGATGCTGCGGGCCAGTGAAGGGCTGGACAATCTGGCCATCATGCTGCCGATGATCAGCAGCGTCAGCGAAATCAAAGCCTCCCGTCGTCTGCTGGATCAGGCGTGGCGGGAAGTGTCGGAAGAGGCGGCGAGCCGCGATGCGGTGATCCGCTACCCCAGCCTCGGGGTGATGATCGAGGTGCCCTCAGCCCTCTTTATCTTGCCGGAGATGGCGCCGCTCATCGATTTCTGGTCGGTGGGCAGCAATGACCTTACCCAGTACCTGCTGGCGGTAGATCGCAACAATTCCCGGGTTGCCAACATCTATGATGCCTTCCATCCTGCGGTGATCCGCGCCCTGCAACAGCTGGTTGATGCTTCCCACCGTTACCAGAAGCCGGTGTCGGTGTGTGGCGAGCTGGCCGGTGATCCGGTCGGTGTATTGCTGCTGCTGGCCATGGGCTATCGCCGCTTCAGTATGAACACCCACAACATCGCCCGGATCAAGTACGTGCTGCGTCAATCCACCCTGAGCGAGTTGACCGAACTGATGGCTGATGGCCTCAAACATGACAACCCCCATGTACTGCGCGGCCTGTTTGCCCGCTATCTGGAGGAGCATGGTTTGGGCGGTTTGCTGCGAGCTGGTCATAAATCGAAACAGAGTGATTGATAATCATGCCTTGTCCCTGCTGACGAATGATCGGAAAATGCGGCTTTTATTTTGACTGGGGCCGCATATGCAGCACGATGGATATTGGGTTTTCTCGCAGATTGATCCCGTAGCATTCAGTTTGGGACCACTATCGGTACGCTGGTATGGTCTCATGTACCTGTTCGGTTTCGCGTTTGCCATGTGGCTTGCCGGCCGTCGCGCCGATGCACCGAACAGCGGCTGGACCCGCAACGAGGTATCGGATCTGCTGTTCTACGGTTTCCTCGGGGTGATCCTCGGTGGCCGTGTCGGTTACGTGCTGTTCTACAACTTCGATCTCTTCCTCGCGGATCCCACCTATCTGTTCAAGATCTGGACCGGCGGTATGTCGTTCCACGGTGGGTTGATCGGGGTGATCACCGCGATGATCTGGTTTGCCCACAAGACCAAGCGCCACTTCTTCACCGTGGCCGACTTTGTGGCACCGCTCATTCCGTTCGGTCTCGGCGTTGGCCGGATCGGCAACTTCCTCAACGGCGAGCTGTGGGGCCGGGTCACCGATGTGCCCTGGGCCATCATCTTCCCGGAGGCCGGCCCCGAGCCGCGTCATCCCTCCCAGCTCTACCAGTTCGCACTGGAAGGGGTGGTGCTGTTCATCATCCTCAACCTGTTCTGGCGCAAGAATCCGCCGCGCGGTGCCATCTCCGGCATGTTCCTGCTGTTCTACGGCCTGTTCCGCTTCCTGGTGGAGTTTGTGCGCCAACCGGACAGCCAGCTCGGTCTCTACTTTCAGGAGATCAGCATGGGCCAGATCCTCTCCACCCCGATGATTATCGCCGGAGCCCTGATGATCTGGGCCGCCTACAAGCGTCCGCAGTTGTTCGGTAATGCCGTGAAGGAGGCCAAATAATGCGAGCTTATCTCGACCTGATGCAGAAAATCCTCGATGAGGGGACCGTCAAGTCAGACCGTACCGGCACCGGTACTGTCTCCCTGTTCGGCCATCAGATGCGCTTCAATCTGGCGGAAGGTTTCCCGCTGGTCACCACCAAGAAGTGCCACCTGCGCTCCATCATTCACGAGCTGCTCTGGTTCCTCAATGGCGATACCAATACCGCCTATCTGAAGGAAAACGGCGTCAGCATCTGGGATGAGTGGGCCGACGAGAATGGCGATCTGGGGCCGGTTTACGGCGCTCAGTGGCGCTCCTGGCCTGCGGCCGACGGGTCTGTCATCGACCAGATCCAGAAGGCGGTGGATGACATCAAGCACAACCCTGATTCGCGCCGCATCATCGTATCTGCCTGGAACGTGGGCGAGCTGGACAAGATGGCGCTGGCTCCCTGCCACGCCTTCTTCCAGTTCTATGTGGCGGACGGCAAGCTCTCCTGCCAGCTCTACCAGCGCAGTTGTGATGTGTTCCTCGGCTTGCCGTTCAACATCGCCAGCTACGCCCTGCTGACCCACATGATGGCCCAGCAGTGCAATCTGGAAGTGGGTGACTTCGTCTGGACTGGCGGTGATGTGCACCTCTACTCCAACCACATGGAGCAGACAGCTCTGCAGCTCTCCCGCGAGCCGCGCCCGCTGCCGACCCTGGTGATCAAGCGCAAACCTGACTCCATCTTCGACTACAAGTTCGAGGATTTCGAGATCGAGGGTTATGACCCCCACCCCGGCATCAAGGCGCCCGTCGCCATCTGACAGAAAGGCGCCATGAGGCGCCTTTTTTTATATATAAAAACATTTAAAAATCTCATTATTGGCTAACTTAGTTGTGAATATGACGCAGGCAAAATCTGTTCTAGGTAGGCCAGTTCTATTTTGCTTTCGATTTTTCCGAGGTTTTTGGCTGCAAGAAACGATTTTCCATTGGTTGTTGCAGGCTATAGACTTAAATTCAAGTAATTTTGTGGAAAAATTAACCATGAGTGACGTAATCAAAAAGTTCCTGAAGCTGGAGGCCGCCTCCGGAATTATTCTGATCATGGCTGCCATGCTGGCAATGATTTTAGCCAATACCGCGCTGGCTGGCGGGTATCAGGCGTTTCTCGACACGCCGGTGCAGGTGCGCATCGCGGCCCTCGACATCAACAAGCCACTGCTGCTCTGGATCAACGATGGCTTTATGGCGATCTTCTTCCTGCTGGTTGGTCTGGAAGTGAAGCGTGAAATGCTGGAGGGGGCGCTCTCCTCTCGGGTGCAAGCGACTTTTCCGGCTATTGCGGCGGTGGGCGGCATGCTGGCTCCGGCATTGATCTATGCCTTTTTCAACTACTCGGACGAAGTGGCGCGCGCTGGCTGGGCGATCCCGGCTGCGACCGACATTGCCTTTGCCCTCGGGGTGATGGCGCTGCTCGGCAAGCGGGTGCCGGTGAGCCTCAAGGTATTCCTGTTGGCGCTGGCCATCATGGATGACCTGGGCGTCATCATCATCATCGCGCTCTTCTATACCCAGCAGTTGTCGCTGGAGGCGCTGGCCATCGGTATTCTGGCAACCCTCACTCTGCTTTGGATGAATCGCCGTGGTGAGGACAGGATCAGCCTCTACATGCTGGTCGGTCTGGTGCTCTGGGTTGCGGTGCTGAAGTCTGGCGTCCATGCGACCTTGGCGGGCGTGGTAGTGGGCTTTATGGTTCCGCTTAACGGCAAGCGTTACGCCTCGCCGCTCAAGTATCTGGAGCATAAGCTGCACCCCTGGAGTGCCTATCTGATCCTGCCGCTGTTTGCCTTTGCCAACGCCGGGGTATCGCTGGAGGGGATTGGTCTCTCCTCCCTGCTGAGTCCGGTGCCTATGGGGATCATGCTGGGGCTGTTTATCGGCAAGCCGCTCGGGGTGTTCACCATCAGCTGGCTGTCGGTCAAGCTGGGCATCGCCCAGTTGCCGCCCGGGGTCAACTTCAAGCAGATTTTTGCGGTCAGCATCCTCTGTGGCATCGGGTTCACCATGTCGATGTTTATCGCGTCGCTCGCCTTCGAGCACGGTGGGCTGGATTACGGCAGCTACTCTCGCCTCGGGATCCTGGTGGGCTCCACCATGGCGGCGGTAGTCGGCTATCTGGCCTTGCGCATGGCCCTTCCCAAGGGTGAAGGGGAACAGAGTACGGAGGGACTATGAAGCTGCATACAGGGTTGTTGATGCTGTTGTTGAGCCCCGCGGCATGGGCTGGCGGGCTGGAGGATTGCAAGCAGGACGCCGCTTCGGCGAACTGTTCTGCCTATCTGAACGGAGTGGTAGACAGTGCCCTGCTGCTG
Organism: Aeromonas sp. FDAARGOS 1419; assembly: GCF_019047045.1. Lineage (NCBI taxonomy): Bacteria > Pseudomonadati > Pseudomonadota > Gammaproteobacteria > Aeromonadales > Aeromonadaceae > Aeromonas > Aeromonas sp. FDAARGOS 1419. The sequence goes on along the minus strand of NZ_CP077209.1, from coordinate 2,862,031 downwards.
GGGGACAAGCAGGCCAAGGCGCGCTTTGGCGAAACCTTCTCCGAGCGGGCGCTAAGCAGCCGGGCTGGCGAGATGGTCAAGCGCTCCAACAAGCGTTATTGCGCTGACCGGATGCCGGACAAGGCACGCCTCAAGGCCACTCTGATGGAGCAGTTTGGCGCGAACAAGGTTGACTCGGTCAGCGACATGTATGACATTCTGGCGGTTGAACTCAGCTGCTACCGGAGTCCGCGTCAAGCGGGAACCCCATCGGATGTCACACCTTAACTACAACCATCTCTACTATTTCTGGATGACTCAGAAGAAGGGCTCCGTTACCCAGGCAGCGGAAGCCCTTTTTTTGACCCCGCAAACCGTCACCGGTCAGATCAAGCTGCTGGAGCAGCGCCTCGGGGGCAAGCTACTCAAACGCAAGGGGCGCTCCCTTGAGGCGACCGAACTGGGCCAGCTGGTGTTTCGCTATGCCGACAAGATGTTCAGCCTCTCCTACGAGATGCTCGATATCGTCAACTACCGCAAGGAGAGCCAGATCCTGTTCGACGTCGGCATCGCCGATGCCCTCTCCAAGCGCCTTGCCAGCCGCGTGCTGCTCTCTGTCATCCCCAATGATGGTTCCATCCATCTGCGCTGTTTCGAATCGACCCACGAACTGCTGCTGGAGCAGCTGAGCGAGCACAAGCTCGATATGATCCTCTCCGACTGTCCGGTGGACTCCAGCCAGCATGCGGGGCTGCTCTCCAAACGGCTGGGCGGCTGTGGCGTCAGCTTCTTCTGCAAGGCGCCGCTGCCTGAAAAGCCCTTTCCCGCCTGTCTGGAGGAGCGCAAGCTGCTGATCCCCGGTCGCCGTACCGCCATGGGGCGTCAGCTGACCCAGTGGTTCGAGCAGCAGGGTGTCTCCCCCAGCATTCTTGGCGAGTTTGATGATGCCGCCTTGATGAAGGCGTTTGGCTTCTTCAATCAGGGCATCTTCATGGCGCCGACCATCTATCGGGAGGAGATCCTCGAGGGGGAGGGGGTGATGCTGATCGGGGAAACCCAGGATCTGATGGAGGAGTATTACGTCATCTTCGCCGAGCGGATGATCCAGCATCCGGCGGTGAAGCGGGTCTGCGAGAGCGATTTTACCTTTCTCTTTTCCGGCCAGGAGAACTTCTCCGCCATCCAGCCAGCCACCCTGTCGTTTTAAAACAGCCCGTCACCACGTATCATCGGCGATCAGTGGTAGAGGAGAGATGTGATGCAACTTGAAGAGATGGAAGCCAATGCGAGTAAAGCGGTGGCCTTGCTCAAGGCGCTAGCCAACGAACGGCGACTGTTTATTCTGTGCCAGTTGCTGGAGCGAGAACTGTCAGTGGGGGAGCTCAACGAGCGATTGAGATTGAGTCAGTCGGCCTTGTCACAGCATCTGGCGCTGCTGCGGCGGGATGAGCTGGTGACGACGCGCAAAGAGGCCCAGACGGTCTACTATTCGCTGCGCAGCCATGAAGTGCGTGAAATGATCAGCTTGCTGCATCGACTTTATTGCAGCGCAGATAAATAAAAAACCGGCACTAAGGCCGGTTTTTTCAGCTTTGATCAGCAGAAGCTGATTAAGCCATAGCTTTGATCTGGGCAGACAGGCGGCTCTTGTGACGAGCAGCTTTGTTCTTGTGGATCAGGCCTTTGGTCGCCATACGATCCATGATCGGCTGAGCAACAGCGAAAGCGGCAGTCGCAGCAGCTTTGTCGCCAGAGGCGATAGCAGCAATGACTTTCTTCAGGTAGGTACGGGTCATGGAACGACGGCTGGCGTTGTGCTGACGGCGTTTTTCTGACTGAAGAGCGCGCTTCTTAGCAGATTTGATGTTAGCCAAGGTAAAACTCCTAAAACTGTCTTAGCGAGTGTATTGAAAAGGCCCGAAAATATGCCCTTCCAACCACATATTGTCAAATGATTTGTGCAAATAAACACCGCCTCCCGGTGGTGTGTCAGTAGGGAGACGGTTAAACTGTCGGCCGATTCTAGCAGCATTCTTTTCATTCTGACAGTTCCAGAGGCCTCGTCTTGAGTAAGAAATTGATCAAATCCGGCATGATAGTGTCCGGAATGACGCTGGCATCCCGAGTAATGGGCTTGGTTCGCGATGTGGTCATCGCAAATCTGCTCGGTGCCGGGGTGGCCGCCGACGTCTTCTTTTTTGCCAATCGCATTCCCAACTTTCTGCGTCGTCTGTTCGCCGAAGGTGCCTTCAACCAGGCCTTTGTTCCCGTGATGACGGAGTACAAGAAAAATGGCGACGAGGGGGAGGTGCGTGAATTGCTGGCGGCGGTGGCGGGCACGCTGGGGGGGATAGTGACTGTGGTCACCCTGCTTGGTGTGCTCGGTTCGGGTGTGCTGACCGCGCTGTTTGGCTGGGGCTGGTTCTGGGACTGGCTGCATGGCGGCCCTGCGGCCGAGAAGTTCGAGCTCGCCAGTCTGATGCTCAAAATCACCTTCCCCTACCTCTGGTTCATCACCTTTACCGCCATGGCGGGGGCCATTCTCAACACCTTCGGCCGCTTTGCGGTCTCGTCGTTTACGCCGGTGTTTCTCAACATCACCATGATTGCGGCGGCCTGGTGGATTGCGCCACTGATGGACAAACCGGAGATCTCGCTGGCGATTGGTGTCTTTTTGGGCGGTTTGGTGCAGTTTTTGTTCCAGTACCCCTTTTTGCGCCAAATCAACATGCTGGTATGGCCCAAATGGGGATGGAATCACCCTGGGGTGGTGAAGATCCGCACACTGATGATCCCTGCCCTGTTCGGGGTCTCGGTCAGCCAGATCAACCTGCTGGTCAACACCATGCTGGCTTCTTTCCTCGCGACCGGTGCCATCAGTTACCTCTACTACTCTGATCGCCTGCTGGAGTTCCCCCTCGGGCTGTTTGCAGTGGCCATCAGTACCGTGATCCTGCCTGCGCTGGCGAAGAAGCATGTGGATGCCGATCCGGCCGACTTCTCCCGCACCATGGATTGGGGGGTGCGGATGGTGATGCTGCTCGGCATGCCCGCGATGATAGGCATTGCGGTCATGCGTGAGCCCATTTTGCGAGTGCTGTTCATGCGCGGCGAATTTGGCCTGCATGAAGTGAGCATGTCGAGCGCCAGCTTGCTGGCCTCCACTACCGGTCTGCTCTCCCTGATGCTGATCAAGGTACTGGCACCCGGTTACTACGCCCGTCAGGACACCAAGACGCCGGTGCGGATCGGGGTGATGTCGATGATTGCCAACATGGTCTGCAACCTCATCTTCATCTACCCGCTCGGTTACGTGGGGCTGGCGCTCTCGACCGCCTGCTCGGGTACCCTGAATGCGGCCTTGCTGTTCAAGGGGTTGTACCAGCAGAGCGTCTATCGTCCCTCTCGCCATACCGGCGTGTTCTGCCTCAAGCTGCTGGTCGCCAGCGTGCTGATGGGGGGCGTGCTCGCCTATCTGTCGCCAGACTTGGCCCAGTGGGGGGCATGGAACATGGGTAAGGCCAGTTTGCAGCTGACCATGCTGCTGTCGCTGGGGGCTGCGGTCTATGCCGTGGTGTTGCTACTGCTGGGCATTCGGCCGCGTCACCTTAAATCGGGGCAGCAGTAGTCGTGATCCTGCGGTGCCATGGGGATAGTGCCTCATGGCGCCGCAGATGGGCGGGCTTGGGCCCGGATAGTTGAAATCAGGCTATGAGGGCTGACCCTGCCTGCTGCCTGATATATAATCCGCCGATTTCCATGGCAGCAACGCACAAGGCACTGATGGAGCTTATTCGCGGCATTCACAATCTCAAGCCCCGTCACCGGGGATGTGTATTAACCATTGGCAACTTTGATGGGGTTCATCAGGGTCACCATGCGGTATTGGCACGTCTCAAGGAGAAAGCGGCCCAGCTGGGATTGCCCGCCTGCGTCATGCTGTTTGAGCCGCAGCCGCTGGAGCTGTTTGCCGGCACAGCTGCGCCCGCCCGGCTGAGCCGGTTGCGGGAGAAGTATGAAGCGCTGCAGGGGCTGCATATCGACCGCATGCTCTGTGTGCGCTTCAGCCACCGCTTTGCCGAGCAGGCGGCCTCGACCTTCATCGAGCAGTTGCTGGTAGAGAAGCTCGGGGTGCGCTATCTGGTGGTTGGCGATGATTTTCGCTTCGGCAAGGGGCGGGAAGGGGATTTCCACCTGCTGGAGGAGGCGGGTCATCGCTTCGGCTTCGAGGTGATCAGTACCCAGAGCTTCCAGCTCGAACGGCAGCGGGTCAGCAGCACCCTAGTGCGCGAAGCACTCAAGGCGGGCCGGATGGCGGAGGTGGAGCTGATGCTTGGCCGTCCCTATACCATCAGCGGCCGGGTGGCCCACGGCGACAAGTTGGGGCGCACCATAGGTTTTCCCACCGCCAATCTGGCCCTCAAGCGCCAGGTGATCCCGGTCGGTGGCGTGTTTGCGGTGGAAGTGATATGTTCCGGCAAGACCTTCCCCGGTGTAGCCAATGTGGGTGTACGGCCGACCTTGAGCGGTACACAAGCCAGATTGGAAGTACATCTATTTGATTTTTCTGGTGATCTATATGGTCAGCAGGTCAAGGTGCTGCTTCGCCACAAGCTGCGCGAAGAGCAGAAGTTTGCCTCTTTCACTGCCTTGAAAGAGCAGATCGAACGAGATGCCCTGGCGGCCCGAGCCTGGTTCGGGCTGCCACAATTCAATTTACCCAGCACTCTTTTAGAAAAGAAGGGAACCCAGGACTGATGAGCGACTATAAACACACCCTGAATCTTCCGGAAACCGAGTTTCCGATGCGTGGCGATCTGGCCAAACGCGAACCCAACATGCTGAAACGTTGGTACGATCAGGATCTCTACGGCGCTATTCGCCGCGCCAAAGCGGGCAAGCCTTCTTTCATTCTGCATGATGGCCCCCCCTATGCGAACGGCAACATTCACATCGGTCACTCGGTCAACAAGATCCTCAAAGACATCATCATCAAGTCCAAGGGCCTCTCCGGTTTCGATTCCCCCTATGTGCCGGGTTGGGATTGCCACGGTCTGCCTATCGAACTGAAAGTGGAAGGCATGGTCGGCAAGCCGGGCGAGAAGGTTTCCGCTGCCGAATTCCGCGCCGAGTGCCGCAAATACGCCAAGACCCAGATCGAAGCGCAGAAGACCGACTTCATCCGTCTGGGTGTGCTGGGCGACTGGGAACACCCCTACCTGACTATGGATTTTGGCACCGAAGCCAACATCATCCGCTCCATGGCCAAGATCGTTGAAAACGGCCACCTGCACAAAGGCTCCAAGCCGGTGCACTGGTGTACCGATTGTGGCTCTGCGCTGGCTGAAGCCGAGGTTGAGTACTACGACAAGAACTCCCCCTCCATCGACGTGCGCTTCAAGGCTGTCGACGAGGCGGGCGTTGCCGCCAAGTTTGACTGCGCCGAAGGCCACACCGGCAAGGGCCCGCTCTCTGCGGTGATCTGGACCACTACCCCGTGGACCCTGCCAGCCAACCGCGCCATCGCCATGCACGCCGATCTGGATTACGCACTGGTGCAGGTTGAAGGGGAGCACCCCGAACGTCTGATCCTGGCCGCCGAGCTGGTCAAGGATGTGATGGATCGCGCCGGTATCGAGAAGTTCCACAATCTGGGCTACGCCAAGGGCGCCGCGCTCGAGCTGCTGCGCTTCAACCACCCCTTCTACAGCTTCGACGTGCCTGTGGTACTGGGTGACCACGTCACCCTGGATGCCGGTACCGGTGCCGTTCACACCGCCCCTGGCCACGGTCAGGAAGACTTCGTGGTCGGCCAGAAGTACGGTTTGGAAGTGGCCAACCCGGTTGGCAGCAACGGTGTTTACCTGCCGGATACCGAACTGTTTGCCGGCCAGCATGTGTTCAAGGCCAATGCCTCCGTGATCGAAGTGCTGACCGAGCGCGGCGCCCTGCTGCACCACAAGGTGTTCAACCACTCCTATCCGCACTGCTGGCGTCACAAGACCCCGATCATCTTCCGTGCCACCCCGCAGTGGTTCATCAGCATGGAGCAGAAGGGTCTGCGCAAGCGCGCACTGGAGGAAATCGAGCGCATCGAGAAGGACGGTATTGCCCAGCAAGGCCAGAGCGGCTGGGTACCGGCTTGGGGTAAAAACCGCATTCAGGCGATGGTCGAGAACCGTCCTGACTGGTGTATCTCCCGTCAGCGCACCTGGGGTGTGCCTATCTCCCTGTTCGTCCACAAAGAGACCCAGGAACTGCACCCGGAATCTGTGCGCCTGATGCATGAAGTAGCCAAGCGTGTCGAGCAGTCCGGCATTCAGGCATGGTGGGATCTGGACAAGGCCGAGCTGCTGGGTGACGATGCCGACATGTATGACAAGGTGCCTGACACTCTGGACGTCTGGTTCGATTCCGGTTCTACCCACGCTTCCGTGGTTGATGCCCGTCCCGAGTTCAATGGCAAGCCGGCCGACATGTATCTGGAAGGTTCTGACCAGCACCGCGGCTGGTTCATGTCCTCCCTGATGATCGGCGTGGCCATGAAAGACAAGGCTCCGTACAACCAAGTGCTGACTCACGGCTTCACCGTGGATGGTCAGGGTCGCAAGATGTCCAAGTCCATCGGCAACGTGGTGAGCCCGCAGGACGTGATGAACAAGCTGGGTGCCGACATCCTGCGTCTGTGGGTAGCGAGCACTGACTACACCGGCGAGATGACTGTCTCCGACGAGATCCTCAAGCGCTCTGCCGATGCTTATCGTCGTATTCGCAACACTGCCCGCTTCCTGCTGGCCAACCTGAACGGCTTCAATCCGGCGACCGACATGGTGGCACCTGCCGACATGGTAGTGGTGGATCGTTGGGCTGTGGGTCGTGCCAAAGCGGTACAGGCCGAGATCATGGCGGCATTCGACGAGTACAACTTCCACGGCGTGACCCAGAAGCTGATGCAGTTCTGCTCCATCGAGATGGGCTCCTTCTATCTGGATGTGATCAAGGATCGTCAGTACACCGCCAAGGCTGACAGCCTGGCCCGTCGCTCCTGCCAGACCGCCCTGTATCACATTGCAGAAGCCATGGTGCGCTGGATGGCGCCGATCATGAGCTTCACCGCCGACGAGATCTGGGCTCTGCTGCCGGGCGAGCGCGGCGAGTTCGTCTTCACCGAGGAGTGGTACGACGGCCTGTTCGGTCTGGAAGCGGGTGAATCTCTCAACGACGATTTCTGGGCCGAGATCCTCACCGTGCGTGGTGAAGTGAACAAGGCGCTGGAAGTGGCCCGTGGCGAGAAGCGTATCGGCGGTTCCCTACAGGCCGAACTGACCCTGTTCGCCAAGCCGGAGCTGGCTGCACGCCTGAACGCCCTGGCTGATGAGCTGCGCTTCGTGCTGCTCACCTCCAAGGCCAAGGTGGTCGTGGCTGACTCTGCGCCGGAAGGCTCTGTGGCGACCGAGCGTGATGACCTGTGGCTGAGCGTGGCCCAGTCTGCCGCCGCCAAGTGCGACCGCTGCTGGCACCATGTAGAAGATGTGGGCACTATCGCGGGTCACGAAGAGATCTGTGGTCGCTGTGTGACCAACGTTGAGGGTGACGGCGAAACGCGTCAATTTGCCTGATGAACATGACTCAACATAAAAGCGGCCTGCGTTGGCTGTGGCTGGCAGTGCTGGCCTTTGTACTGGACCAGGCGAGCAAGCTCGCCGTGGTCAAGTTGCTGCCATTTGGTTACCCGGGGGTGGAGATCACCCCCTTCTTCAACCTGGTTCATGTCTACAACAAGGGCGCCGCATTCAGCTTTCTGGCTGATCAGGGGGGTTGGCAGCGCTGGTTCTTCGCGGTGCTAGCTTTTGCCATCTGTGGATTGCTGATCCACTGGCTGCGCAAGCAGTCGGTGACCCAGCGTTGGAGCGGTATCGCCTATTCACTCATCATCGGCGGCGCCCTCGGCAACGTCTTTGATCGACTGGTGCTGGGCCATGTGGTCGATTTCCTCGACTTCTACTGGCAGCGTGCGCACTGGCCGGCATTCAATCTGGCCGACAGCTTTATCTTTATCGGGGCCGCCATGATTGTGCTGGACGGTTTCCGTGGTGAGAAAAAGGAGCAGGCATGAGCCAGCAGATCACCGCTAACAGCAGCGTGCTGTTCCACTTCTCCATCAAGCTGGAAGATGGCTCGGTTGCCGACAGCACGGCGCTGCACGGCAAACCTGCCCGCCTGCGGATGGGCGATGGCAGCCTGCCCCCCACCTTCGAGCAGTGTCTGCTGGGCCTGTGCGAAGGGGAGAGCAAGAGTTTTACTCTGGCGCCGGAAGAGGCCTTTGGTCTCTCCAATCCCGACAACATCTACCATCTCGACCGTGCCAAATTTGGCGCCGATGTGGAGCCAAAAGTCGGCACCATCATCCTGTTCGATCAGCCCAATGGCAGCGAGCTGCCGGGCATCATCCGGGCGGTAGCCGGGATGTCGGTCACGGTCGATTTCAACCACCCGCTGGCCGGTCATTCCGTCACCTTCGAGGTGGAGATCCTGGGCGTTGATGATGAGGAGAAGGTGCATTAATGGATATTCTGCTCGCTAACCCTCGTGGTTTTTGCGCCGGTGTCGATCGCGCCATCAGCATTGTCGAGAGCGCGCTGGAGAAGTTCGGTGCCCCCATCTATGTCCGCCACGAAGTGGTGCATAACCGTTATGTGGTGAACAAGCTGAAAGAGGCTGGAGCAGTCTTCGTCGAGGAGCTGGACGAGGTGCCGGACGACAGCATCGTCATCTTTTCTGCTCACGGTGTGGCCAAGACAGTGCGCGAGATGGCCAAGTCCCGCACCCTCAAAGTATTCGATGCCACCTGCCCGCTGGTGACCAAGGTGCATATGGAGGTGCATCGTGCCAGCCGCAAGGGCTCAGAAGCCGTGCTCATCGGCCACGCCGGTCACCCCGAGGTGATCGGGACCATGGGGCAGTACGAGAATCGCGAAGGCGGCATGTATCTGGTGGAGACGCCTGAAGATGTGGCCAAGCTCAAGGTGAAGAACCCGGATGACCTCTGCTTTGTCACCCAGACCACCCTGAGCGTGGATGAGACCTCTGACGTCATCGATGCGTTGCGCAAGCACTTCCCCAAGATCCAGGGGCCGCGCAAGGACGATATCTGCTACGCCACCCAGAACCGTCAGGATGCGGTGCGGGAGATGGCAGGGCTGGTGGACGCCATGTTGGTGGTGGGGTCTCGCAACTCCTCCAACTCCAACCGTCTGCGCGAGCTGGCCGAGAAGGTGGGCGCCAGAGCCTATCTTATCGACGATGCGTCGATGATCGAGGCGAGCTGGCTGGAGGGCGTGAAGGCGATCGGCGTCACTGCTGGCGCATCCGCCCCCGAGGTGCTGGTGCAAAACGTGATTGCTCGCCTGCGGGAGCTGGGTGGCAAGGTGGTTGCCGAGCATCCTGGCCGTGAAGAGAACGTAGTCTTTGAGGTTCCTCCCGAACTTAGAATAATTTGAGTGCAGCCAGGAAGGCTTAAGAATAAAGTGTGTTGATAATGACGCCGGGTTTGTTCATGGGACAGGCTCGGCGTTAAACTTATGAAGCTGTCTGTCACCAAGGATGGGATATGATTGGATACTTTCGTGGCTTTTCTCTTATTGAGTTGATGATTGTCATCGCCATCGTGGCGATTCTTGGCACTATCGCTTATCCCGCCTATCAGCAATATGTGCTGACCAGTCATCGTGTCGAAGCCAAGAGCATGCTGTTGAATGCGGCCAATCGGCAAGAAACCTATTTTATGGATTTCAATCAGTATGCATCCTCTGCTGCTGCTCTTGGTATCAGTAGTGCATCTGAGAATGGCCTGTATCAATTATCCATTGCCGTATCAGGCAACACCTATACCTTGTCAGCCAGTGCTGGCGCGACGACAGCCCAAGCCAACGATACCGATTGCACAGTGTTTTCCATTAATCAGTTGGGCGTCAAAAGTGCTTCTGGTGCAGCTAGCAATAGCTGTTGGGAATAGCCATGGCCATTCATGTTTCATCACATGAGAGAGGATTCAGCCTGCTGGAGGTGATGATCACCGCAGTCATCCTGTCGTTGGGGATGCTTGGTCTGGTTGCTTTGCAAACCCATTCCAAATTTGCCAGTTATGAAGCTCGCCAGCGTACTATCGCCAGCTGGTTGGCAAACGATATGGTTGAGCGGGTACGGATAAATCGCGATAGTTGGGCCGCATCCGGTGCAGTGACTGTCAATCTTGCCGCCAACTTGCCACGTCCGACATGCGCCGCCGCAGATGGCACGATCAGCGCGTGCAGTGCTGCAGATTTACGTAATGCCGACCTTCACTACTGGCAACAAGCTTTGCTTGGGGCCAGTGTTTCGGGTGCTGCATCCTCCCTGAATTCACCGATAGGCTGTGTGGTGCGGCGGGCCAATAATGTATTGGCTGTTGGGATATTCTGGGCTGGCAAACAAGAGATATCTGATGGGGGGGCTGCCGCTGCCGCGTCAACTCTGATCAATGAGTGTCAACTCTCGACCGCAAATAATCTTTCGAGGCGCCAGTTTATTCTGACGACGACTTTATGAATTCTCGCGGTTTCACGCTGGTAGAGTGGCTGGTCGCTATGCTGCTCGGTTTATTTTTGTTGGCGGGGGTATTCACAGTTTTTGTGATGTCTCGCTCCAGCTCTGAAGATGCCTTTGATCAAAGTGAATTACAGGAAAATGGTCGATTGGCCATTCGACTGATTAGCCAGGATATCAAATGGGCTGGTTTTTTTGGAGCTTATACCGGCCAGTCAACACAAGTTGGCTCCTCACTGTCGCTGAGCACTGGCAGTACCATTTTATCAGCCAGTGATTGCCTGGATGAGCGCTCTGTCGGTAGTTTGCCATCACCTCTTGGGCCAATTCGCGGGCTTTGGGTTTCACGGGTTTCCGCAAGCAAGGGATTGAGTGGTTTTACTTGTATTGATGCCAACGACCGAGTGGCAAACTCCGATGTAATCAGTATCAAGCGACTGGTAGGGCGTCCTATACCAGCATCAGAGGGATTGGATACAAACCGCTTTTATATGGCAGCCAATAGTCAGGAGGCGAGAGTCATCAAGGGAAGCGAAACCAGACCACTCTTTGGTGCCAATAATGAGAGCCAGATCTGGGAATACCAGCACTACATTTATTACCTATCACAAGAAGATGGTATTCCTGTTTTACGCAAGCGCTATTTGACCGTCAATGGTGGTTCTGCTCTGATTGGTGGCGCTATGGCTGAGGGCGTTGAACATATGGTTCTGATGTATGGTGTTGACGATTCTTTGGTCCCTGATGGACGCATAGACAGATATATGTCAACGGACCAAATGACAACACAGCGCTGGAATGAGGGGCGGGTATTGGGTGCTCGGCTTTTCTTGCTGATTAGAGCCGCTCGGGAATCAAGTCGCTATAAGAATAACAATAGCTATCAACTCGGTAATATTACGGTTAATGGTGGTGGTGATGGTTATCGCCGTCTGCTCTTGGAAAGCAGTATTGCATTACGCAATCAACAAATAACCACCCGAGGTGGAACATGAGATTGGTTAAAAAAAACCAGGGGGTAGCATTGATTGTTGCACTGGCTATTCTGGTTCCCTTGACTCTGATTGCAGTAGTCGTCATGCAATCCAGTGGTATGAGTTTAAAAATGGCCGGTTCGAGCGCCAGTTTGCAACGAGCAGAACACGAAGTGGAAGGCATCTTGGAGTCTGCATTGGGCGATACGTCTCTCTCTACGCAAATTGCAACGCAGGCAATTGGTACTTCGGCGGCAATAGGCACTACCACTCCTGCTACTACCCTGACAGTCAATACAGAAAGTGTATGCAAACGAAAATTTGAAGCCAGTAGCCAGAATGTAACGCCAGCTTGTCGTTATGCTGAAGCCACCACATCAAGTGCTTATGGCAAGGTGAATAGCCAAATGACCTTTACTGCCGGGGTAGAACAACCCTTGCTCAGTGCCAATTAGGGAGCCCGTAATGAACATAAGGAACTGTTTGTTTACAAGCTTGCTAGTATTGTGTTGCGGAGTATCAGGGGCATCTTTGGCGGTAGGTACTGGTTATTCCGACGATACCGAGTTGTTTATTTATGACTTTGCCAAAGCCGGGGATTTTCGGCCAAAGGTTCTATTTATATTCGATAACTCAGGCAGTATGGGCGAAACAACTTTGCTAGGAAAGGAAGAGTATGACCCTGAATTTCCTTATCCAAGATTGGCATATGATGATGGGAGTAACAGTTTTCTCTATTACTCAACAAATGGAACTCCCCCTCAAACGTTAGATAGTAACAATACCAGACGGTTCTCAACGAGTAAAAATGCTTGTGCCACATCTCGGGAGCCTCTTAACCAAATTGGACTATTCTCATCTGTCTATTGGAATTATGAGGTGTCTGGCACTGGAGCTAAAAGGAAAGGGGAGTGGAAGCCATTAAAGAACTATGCGTCCAACACAACCAATATAGTGGATTGTCAACAGGACATTTCAGCAAGAAACAATGATAATAGTGGTTTTACCGGCTCATATCAGTCTGTCTCAGGAACTACTAAAGGTTACCCTGTAAATAGATCAAACAACACTAATATTAATATGCCATGGGTTGATAGTGCTACTCCTGTCGTTCCGAATACGGGTGGGACAGAAGTGCTGACCATATATACTGCAAACTATTTACGTTGGTATTATGCACCTTCCACCATTACCACATCGAGACTAAATGTAGCTAAACAGGCGTTGAGGGAGTTGGTTCGATCTACGCCAGCGGTAGATTTTGGCCTTGCGGTGTTTAACCAAAATGATGGCAACAGCAGTACCAATAAAAATGGTGGTCGTATCATTAGGCACATCATGGGTAATGACGCCATTTTGGCTGGCGGTAAAACCGGCGCTCAGGATCTTATTGACAAGTCAAATAGCCTTTCGGCGGAGACATGGACGCCTTTGTGCGAAACAATGTATGAAGCCTATCGCTATTTTGGTGGGCTTGACATCTACTTTGGCGATGATGATGTGAGTCGCAATCCTCAGCGAGACCCTAATGCCGAAATTCTCACCGCTAATAAGTATAAATCGCCATACGATAAGTGTTCCGATAATGGCTATGTCATTTATATGACTGATGGTGCCCCAACGTATGATGCTGCCGCGGATAGTTTGGTGGCAGGATTGCTCAACAGCTCAACTGATCCTAATAAGCCTAGTTATAGTGGCACGGTCGGTTATGGGACAGGCAAAGATAAAAGTTACCTTGCTGCACTTGCTGGCTATATGAAAAACAATGATGTCAATACGTCAGTTAAAAATAAGCAAACCGTCACTACCTTTACCGTCGGGTTTGGTGATGATGCAATTAAGGGGGCGGGCGTTCTATTGGCTGAAACAGCACGTCGTGGTGGCGGTAAATATTACCCCGCTACCGATGCAACCCAACTTAACGAAGCGTTAAAGTCATCATTGCTGGCTATCTTGAAGATGAATGCCTCGCTGGTCTCTCCTGCCATAGCCACTAATAACTTTGACCGAACTCGCAGCCTTAATAATATCTACTACGCTATGTTTGAACCCGGAGCAGGCCCGAGATGGAAGGGTAACCTGAAGAAACTGGTTCTTGCGCCGGAGAAAGGTTACGTGGTTGATCAAACAGGCTTGCCTGCTATCGCTGGTGATGGAACCATCCTCAAGTCAGCTAAAACCTATTGGTCATCCACTAGTGATGGTAATAACGTTGCCGAGGGTGGGGTACAAGAGATGCTGGCAGCTAAAACCAATCGCAATCTTTATGTTATTCCCCCTTCCACTAATACATTAACTCCCTTTAGCAAGTCTGCTCTTGAGGGCATGGCAGGCGGGGCGACGCAGCTACGCACTGTCATGAAGCTTGATAGTGCTGATAGCATGGATGACCTGCTTAATTGGACCAAGGGGATTGATGCGTTTGATGAGAATCAGGATGGTGATAGAACAGATAATCGGGAGCATATTCTTGGTGACCCGTTGCATTCACGGCCATTAGTGATCAACTACGGTTGTACAACGTCGACAGGACAGACTACATGTACACCTGACTTGCGCATTGTGATGGGGAGTAATGCCGGCTTCTTGCATATGTTTAAAGACAGCGGCGCCACGGTTGATGAAAGCTGGGCCGTTATGCCTTATCAATTTATCGCGAATCAGAAAGCGCTGCGAGAGAACCTGGACTCATCAGAGCATCTCTATGGTGTGGATGCATCGCCTACAGTGCTGGTCAATGAGCAAGTAAAAGATGGTCATATCAAGTCGTCACAAGGTGACAAGGTGTGGTTATTTACCGGGCTGCGGGGTGGTGGCAAGGCTTATTATGCGTTGAATATATCCAATCCGGACTCCCCTTCGCTTATGTGGCGGTTGGATAAAAACAGCGCCGGTTTCAGCAAACTGGGCGAGACCTGGTCGATCCCCGAGGTTGCGTTCATTCCTGGTTATTACACAGAAACCAATGGTAAAAAAACCTATAAGCCAGTCCTGATATTCTCTGGAGGTTATGATCAGGCCAAGAGCTATTTGGGCCAAGGGGCTGAAGACAGTGAAGGGTTGGGTATTTATATCGTGGATGCTGAGGCCGGCACGCTGTTGTTAAGCTTTACCCCAGATGTGGCCAGTGCAACCAACAAACAGGTTGCAGGCATGGTTTATAGCATGCCAGGCGCTGTTTCTGTGCTGGACAGCGATGGAGATGGTGTATCTGACCGGGTTTATGCGGGTGATACCGGCGGTCAGATCTGGCGCATCGACATGAAGGGGACAGAAAAATCCAAATGGACGGCCATCAAGTTTGCCAGTTTGGGAAATGCACATTTAAGTGGAACTGCCAAGAAGCTGGAAGATGATCGCCGTTTCTTTACCCAGCCCGTATTGGTGCGCACCATCAATAAAGGTTGGAAGTATGATGGGACAAATTATCTTTACAGCGAGCGTCCGTTTGATGCCGTATTGATAGGCAGTGGTGATAGAAACCGCCCCTCCTCGGAGGCGACAACCCAAAATGTGTATGTGATGCTACGTGACTACAATGTTAATCCAACCTTGTTTGGGGCAACGTCTGAACCAGCGGTGCCATCAAGTATCACACTGAACGATCTCTACGATGTGACCAGCGATCCCTTTACGGGTTTGAATGAAGAGCAGATTGTAAACACCACCAAGGCGTTGACCAGCAAGTTGGGATGGAAATTCTGGCTCAATGAAAGCGGTGAAAAATCAATGGGGGCTGGTTTGGTGTTGCAAGGCAAGCTCTATTTCACCTCCTTCTTGCCTCAGGTACAGGACTTCCAACAATGTACGATTCAATCGATCGGTGCCATGCGCCAATATATGATTGATATGCACTATGGCACTTCTTTCAAATATGTACTGGATAGCAACAATCAGGAAGTTATTCAGCGTTACGTAGAGGTGCAAAATAAGGTTGCTGATGATCTGGTTATTCATGGTGGGGATGATGGCCGGATCAGGATTATAGGTGGTGCTCCGGGCAAGGAGGTTATCCTCAAAGATGATGGGAAGGGAGAGCCTGAGCGCTGTACCGGTGAAGGAGAATGCTCACAAGGTGCGGAAGAGGCAAAAATGGATATGTCTCCCAAGAAAATCTATCTCTATGAAGGAGAAGAGGGATGAAACGCATGCTGCTCTGGTGTGTGGGCTTGCCCTTGTTGGTTCATGCCCAAACGGAAGACATAAAATGTTATGTCACTCTGGAAGGTGGCGTGCAGATGGTGTTGCAGCAACCGGTAACTGATACGAGCAAGGCAAATCTGGTCAGGGTGTTTAAACAGAAAGGTTATGAGATTGATGGGGTGGTGCATCTTGTCACAGAGGTAATCGAGTGCGTTCCTTTGGCGGCCACCTTTTCGCTGGCTGATGCAAAAAAACAAGATGAAATCCAACCCAGATAACGTTGGTTATTGAGTAGGGTAAAGGGGCTAAGAACAACTCAGCCCCTTTTTTTCGCTTCTGCTTCTGCCGGATGGGGAAACGATGATATCGACTCGGGGGGCCTGGTCGATACAAAACCGGAGTGTCATGTTGGTGCCAATCGCAGTGCCATCTGGACTAAGAGCCGCTAACAAAACCGTTCAACAAAGCGTAGGCAGATAACGGCGCAAGCCAGCGTCAACAAGGCGAGATGGATATCCAACCGTCGCTCGAAACGTATTCGTAGCTTCCCAAAGCCTGCTAGCCAACCATGAGTGCGTTCTACAACCCAGCGATGACAACCCAATCGCTCATTGCTATCGATGCCTCGCCGGGCAATACGAACCTTGATACCCCGTCGCCTCAGATAATCTCGACAACGGCGAAAATCATACCCTTTGTCTGCGTGTAGCTTGTCAGGTCGACATCGTGGTCGCCCTCTCTTACCTGCTAACGCCGGAAGTGCATCCAACAAGGGCTCAAACATTATCGAGTCATGGCGATTGGCGCCTGATACAAGCACTGCGAGCGGTATGCCCTGACGGTCCACCACTATGTGTCGTTTACTGCCCAGCTTGCCTCTGTCTGTCGGGTTACGTCCTGTTTCCTGGCCCCCCGGGGGCTGGCTACGCTCGCGCCATCGAGGCTTGTTCTACTCCAGTCGATGTGGCCAGCTTGATGTAGCTGGCTCAGGAGCGCCACGTGAAGTCGCTGCCAGATGCCTTGAGCTTGCCAATCACGTAGGCGACGCCAGCACGTCATTCCGCTGCCAAAACCCAAAGACTGGGGTAAGTCCTCCCACGGGATCCCGGTAGTAAGGACAAACAGAATACCGTTGAGAACGGCATAGTCATCGAGGCGTGGACGGCCACCCCGTGGCGAAGGCTGGTGAGGTGGCAGAAGTGGCTGCAAGGACTTCCATAGCTGGTTACTGATGATTTTTCGTGTCATGCCGGCTATGTGGGGACTGGTATCGTTCGAATCAACTTAGTTTTGTTAGCGGCTATAAATCGCACAAATTGTCGATTGGCCGTAACGGTATGTTTTTCAAGAAAGGGTTCTGTTGCTGATAACAAGATATCGCCACTTGCAATATCGAATTGGCGATCCTGATTGGTGTCGATAAAGACAAGCATGCGCTGGGCGCCGGTTTGATTTGCGAGTACACAGCCTTCTTTTGTGGAGTTTCTGACAGGCATGGCAAGACATGCTGTAACGGGTTGCTGCTGTGTGATGGCTTGCCGTTGGCCGAAGATCAGGTGGTCCTGCAGGTTTCTTGTGTAGATGTCGCTGTCGGTAGATGTCAGCAGATTTGCCAATGACGGCAGTCCCAAGGTCAGCAGGATGGTTGTCAGGCTTGCAGATATTAAAAACTCAAGCAGGGTAAATCCATTTCGTGCCATAGCGTATGAGTCCTTGTTCAAAAGAGACTCTAAGCATAGCTATTGGATTGAAATGGATCCTTTTGTGCTCGTGTGTGTTTCGCGGTAGTTAACGCAGGTCATGGACATACAGCGCCACTTGCCTGGCTATGGGCACGCCCGGCAGGCATAACTGCAATCTCAATGCCCTTTTCACCGCTTACACAGAGTGAAAAGATGACCTCGCTGTCAGACGTAATGGTGCCATCAGGGGTGAAGCGCAGCGCCTGTGCATCTGCAGAAATGGCCATTTCTGCAGGAAACTCTGGACTGGCAGCAATAGTTGCTTCGTTACCATTAAGCTTCAGGTCGCCATTACTATCGATAAAGGCGAGTAGCCGGTTAGTTCCACGCTGATTGGCTGGGATGCAACCTTCTACTGCAATGTTATTACTCAGTGTCACGGTGGTCAGGCAGAGAGTAACCGTTTGCTGGTTAGAGATAGCCTGTTGTCTGGCATAGTTTAAGTGGTTGAGAAGACTTTTTTCCTGGGTCGCCAAATTATTGCTGCCAAGCAGGTTAGAGAGGGAAGGAATACCAATCCCCAAGAGAATGACGCCCAGCGCAATGGCTATCATCAACTCCATCAGGGTAAATCCGGCGTTTTTCATATCTGCGAAGGCCTGTCGTTCCGTGACTATCTACAGCTTATCCTTCCCGCAGGTTGCTGTCACACGGTTACGCCTGTCTTGAACTGGCAGATTGCCCCCCTTTTCTTTATCATTCCCCATCATTTTCGAATTCAAGATGCATCGCCATGGCAAAAGCCCTCTCTCTGATGCTTGCCCAGTTGAATCTGACGGTAGGCGCCATCGAAGATAACACTGACAAAGTGCTCGCTGCGGCGGCTCAGGCCGAACAGCAAGGCGCTGATCTGCTGGTCTGTTCCGAGCTGGCCCTGACCGGCTATCCACCGGAAGATCTGCTGCTGCGTGCCGATCTGATGATCCGGGTTGAGGCCGCGCTGGCTCGTGTTGCCGAATGGCAGGGCAACTGTGCCATTTTGGTGGGGCATCCCTGGCGTAAAGGAGAGGCGCTCTACAACGCGGCCTCACTCTATGAGCAGGGCAAGCTGATTGCCCGTTACTTCAAGCAGGACTTGCCCAACTACGGCGTGTTTGATGAGAAGCGCTACTTCACCGCTGCAAGCGAGACCTGCGTGGTGCCGTTCCGTGGTCACCAGCTGGGGCTGCTCATATGTGAAGATCTGTGGCAGCCGGGTCCGGCGCTGGCCGCCAAGGCGGCAGGGGCCGAACTGCTGCTCACCATCAACGCCTCGCCCTATGATCAGGAGAAACCCTGGATCCGCCGCGAGCTGATGGCCGAACGCTGCGATCAGACCGGTCTGCCGCTGGTCTACCTCAATCAGGTCTGCGGTCAGGACGAGCTGATTTTCGACGGCTGCTCCAAGGTGTTCAGCAGCCAGGGCGAGCTGACGCACAAGCTGGCCCCGTTTGCCGAAGAGCTGGCGCTGGTACGTTTTGCTGATGGCCAGCCGGTGAAGGAGCGGGAACCCGCTGCGCCGCTGGAGCCGTTGGCCGAGACCTATCAGGCGCTGGTGCTGGCAGTGCGCGACTACGTTACCAAGAACGGTTTCCACGGCGCTGTGCTGGGTCTCTCCGGTGGCATCGACTCGGCGCTGACGTTGGCCATCGCGGCAGATGCCATCGGGGCCGACAAGGTGCAGGCGGTGATGATGCCGTTCCGCTACACAGCACAGATGAGTGTGGAAGATGCCAAGGAGCAGGCCGAGCGGATGGGGGTTGAGTTCAACATCATCTCCATCGAGCCGATGTTCGAAGGATTTATGACCCAGCTGGCGCCGTTGTTTGAAGGTACCGCCCGCGATACCACCGAAGAGAACCTGCAGGCCCGCTGCCGCGGTGTGTTGCTGATGGCGCTCTCCAACAAACGTCGTCGTATCGTGCTGACTACCGGCAACAAGAGCGAAATGGCGGTCGGTTATGCCACGCTGTACGGTGACATGGCGGGCGGTTTCGACGTACTGAAAGATGTGCCCAAGACGCTGGTCTTCAAGCTGTGCGAATATCGCAACTCGGTGGACTACGTGATCCCGCAGCGGGTTATCGACCGTCCTCCTTCAGCGGAGCTGGCGCCGGATCAGGTGGATCAGGACAGCCTGCCGCCATACGAAATCCTCGATGCCATCCTCAAGCGTTATGTGGAAGAGGATGCGTCCGTGGCCGACATGGTGGCAGAAGGGTTCGAGGAAGCGGTAGTGCGCAAGGTGATCCGGCTGGTGGATCTCAATGAATACAAGCGCCGTCAGGCGGCGGTCGGGCCCCGCATCACGGCTCGCAACTTTGGTAAGGATCGCCGTTACCCCATTACATCCGGGTTCGGCAAACAGAACTGGTAAGGAGTCACCATGAAGAAGATTGAAGCCATCATCAAACCGTTCAAGCTGGACGATGTGCGCGAGGCCTTGGCCGAGATCGGCATCAACGGCATGACCGTATCTGAAGTCAAAGGCTTCGGCCGCCAGAAGGGCCATACCGAGCTCTATCGCGGCGCCGAATATATGGTCGACTTCCTGCCGAAAGTGAAGGTGGAGCTGGTGGTGCAGGACGAGGATCTCGATGCCTGTCTGGAAGCGATCCAGAACACCGCCCGTACCGGCAAGATTGGTGATGGCAAGATCTTCGTCTGCGAGGTGGAGCGTGTCATTCGTATCCGTACCGGCGAAGAGAACGAAGACGCGATCTGACCTTGGCTATCTCTTTACCTGACCAGAGGCGTGAAGTGTGGCCTCATTTGATGGGGTGGATGCGCTTCGTGGTGGTCGCCAGCCTGTTGGCGGGCCTGACTGCTTGCAGTACCCGTCCACCGGCCCAGCCGGAGAATCTGTGCCAGATCTTTCGCGAGAAGCCTGACTGGCACAAGGCCGCGCTCAAGATGAACGAAAAGTGGGGGACGCCGATCCATGTGGTGATGGCCATGATGTATCAGGAGTCCTCTTACGTACATGATGCCCAGCCGCCGATGCAGTATTTCCTCTTCATCCCGACCGGGCGGGCCAGTTCGGCTTATGGTTATGCTCAGGTCAAAGATGAAACCTGGGCCGATTACCAGCGAGAAACCGGCAACAGCTGGAGTGACCGCGATGATTTTGCCGACGCCATCGATTTTATGGGTTGGTACACTAACAAAGCCCAGCGGCTAAATGGCACCTCCAAGTGGGATGCCTATGGCCAGTACCTCAACTATCACGAAGGGTGGGGTGGCTACCGGCGTGGCAGCTATCGCAGCAAGGGGTGGTTGATGAAGACCTCTCGCAAGGTGGAAGCTCGCGCCCAGCGCTACGGCGCCCAGTACCGTCAATGCAAGGATCAGCTCTCCCGCGGGGGCTGGTTCTGGTAACCAAATCAGGAGTCAGAAATGCCGTTATTGGACAGTTTTACCGTTGACCACACCCGTATGGAAGCGCCAGCGGTGCGTGTGGCCAAGACCATGCAGACCCCGAACAAGGACACTATTACCGTGTTCGACCTGCGTTTCTGTGTGCCTAACCAGGAGATCCTCTCCGAGCGCGGTATCCATACGCTGGAGCACCTGTTCGCTGGATTTATGCGTGATCACCTGAACGGCAACGGCGTGGAGATCATCGACATCTCCCCCATGGGTTGCCGTACCGGCTTCTACATGAGCCTGATCGGCGCGCCGGACGAAGCCCGTGTTGGCGCAGCTTGGCAGGCAGCCATGAGCGACGTGCTGACCGTGCAGGATCAGGCCAAGATCCCCGAGCTGAACGAGTATCAGTGCGGCACCTACAGCATGCACTCGCTGGAAGAGGCGCACGCCATCGCCCGTCATGTGCTGGAGCGCGGTATCGGCGTTAACCACAACGACGAGCTGGCCCTGCCGGAAGAGAAGCTGAAGAGTCTGTGAGGCGGATGAGCTGTTGCTCATCGGATAACCTCTTCAGGGAATGTTAAAAGAGCCGGTCAGCCATGCTGACCGGCGCTTTTTTATTCCGCCCGATCGCGGTTATGGGGATGACTTGCTCCCCTTGCCGACTCTGATTAGGATGGTTTTTGACCTGAACCTGATGGAGGCGGTGTGACGATGAAGGGGATATTGCTGCGTTGGCTGGCCCGTTATGACGCGTGGTGCGAGGAGTGGGGCCTCACCCAGGAGAACCGGCGCTGCTGTACGCCGGTTCGTTATGATGATGATTCAAGCAAAGAGCGAGCTTGCGCAGAAGAGGCTGAGCTCAATCAAAATTGCGGGTCACAGCGCCGGTAACGCTGTTGTACTCGAAGCCGAGGCCGTTGGGGTGAGCCGGGAAGCGGCCGATAGAATCGCGAAGAATATAGGTGCAATTCCTATGGGTTTGACCATGCTCGTCGGTTTTGTAATTGCTGCTGACTGTTGATATGTAGTCTGCTTTGTCGATCAGAGCTTGGTTTTCATTGCTGGCTGCAACTGTGTATTCAGTTTCGAGTAACTCCTTGAAGACAAGCTTGCAGTCATCATTTCCAGAAATAGAAATGTAGTCTGATGGCAGTTTGCTCAAATCATACGTCTCGTTTATGCCTTTTCCGCTGCCCTCTTCAGAGCCCACCGGCCAGCCATAGAGATTGATGTCCATATTCTTGGCGCCAAAGCTTCCCAGATTATATAGAGCGAGTGCCTGTCCTTGTGTGGCTACCGCCCAGCCTGCATGAGCCAGCTGAACTGCGCTGGCAAAGCTGCCTGCGGTCGCCGAGACCGTGCTTTTCAGGGCATCATCCTTGATATTGATAAAGCGGGGTAGGGCGGTGACAGCCAGGATCCCTAGCACTATGATCACCAGCACCAGTTCAATCAGGGTAAAGCCGTTGTTTCTGTTGTTCATCATGTTCAATGACCCATTAAATACCGCAAACAGGTGTGAGTGATATGCAGCTGATAGATACCCATTGCCATCTCGACTTTCCGGTGTTTGACCAGGGCAGGGAGGCACTGCTGGCCCGTTGTCGGGCATTGGGGGTGACGGAGTATATCATTCCTGCCATCGCAGAAGATAATTGGACTCGTGTGATGGCACTGGCAGAGCAACATGACGGCCTCTTTTATGGTCTGGGCGTTCATCCCTGGTATGCCGGTAAGCAGCGGGAGGGGGTGATGGAGCGGTTGCGAACGCTGGTGATGAGCCAGCCTGCTGGGCTGGTGGCCATTGGCGAGTGTGGGCTGGACCTCCGTTCACACGTGCCTCAGGAGGGGCAGCTTGCGCTGTTTGAGGCTCAGATCCGGCTGGCTGCCGATGTCGGGCTTCCCCTGATGATCCACTCGGTGCGTGCCAATGACACTGTGGCCAAGCTGTTGCGCCGTTTCAAGCCGCCTCGTGGCGGGGTGATCCATGCTTTCAGCGGTTCGTTGCAGCAGGCGGAGGCTTTCTGGCAACTGGGCTTTCGACTCGGGGTGGGCGGGGTGATCAGTTTTGAACGGGCGAACAAGACGCGAGAGGTATTTCGGGCCATGCCGCTCGAGGCTCTGGTGCTGGAAACCGATTCGCCCGATATGCCCTTACAAGGTGAGCAAGGCACCCGGAATACCCCGGAAGCGCTGCCGAAAATAGCGGAAATATTGATGACATTGCGGGATGAACCATCGGCAGATGTTGCCAAGGTGTTATTTGAAACTGCCCGGCATATTTTCCATCACGACCAATAGCCATGAAACAAATTCGCAACACCTGATTTAGTTGTCAGGAAAAAAAATGAGCGTAAAAATCGTTTGCTGTCTAATTTTGTGACACTTGGACATTTTGATAACGATAAAATGTGACCAGCATTCTATTTTATCGGACTTTAATTAGTATAATGCGCTCCCCTTGATTAGTTGGGTTTAATAACAACTCGCTAACAAGCCAGGTGCTACTAGAGGAAGATAATAATGAATTTGTTCATGGGTCTGGTAGGGATGGCGACGCTCGTCCTTATCGCGGTGCTGTTCTCCAGCAATCGCAAGGCAATCAACGTCCGTACCGTTGTCGGTGCGTTCGCAATTCAAGCCGGTCTGGGGGCTTTTGTTCTCTATGTTCCGGTTGGTCGCGATATCCTGGTCGGCGTGTCCGACGCGGTATCCAGCGTGATCAGCTACGGCCAGAACGGGATCGACTTCCTGTTTGGCGGTCTGGTCAGCAACAAGATGTTTGAAGTGTTCGGTGGCGGCGGCTTTGTCTTTGCCTTCCGTGTTCTGCCGGTCATCATCTTCTTCTCTTCCCTGATTGCAGTGCTCTACTACCTGGGCATCATGCAGATGGTCATCAAGTTGCTGGGCGGCGGTCTGCAGAAAGTACTGGGTACTTCCCGCACCGAATCCCTCTCTGCAACTGCCAACATCTTCGTAGGTCAGACCGAAGCGCCACTGGTGGTTCGTCCTTACATCGCCAAGATGACTGACTCCGAGCTGTTCGCCGTCATGTGTGGTGGTCTGGCTTCCGTTGCCGGTTCCGTACTGGCCGGTTACGCCTCCATGGGCGTGAAGATGGAGTACCTGATTGCTGCCTCCTTCATGGCTGCACCGGGTGGTCTGCTGTTCGCCAAGCTGCTGGTTCCCGAGACCGAGACCCCGAACTACGACGAAAGCTCTGCCGATGCCGAGCTGGATGACAAGCCTGCCAACGTCATTGACGCTGCTGCAGCTGGCGCTTCTGCCGGTATGCAACTGGCCCTGAACGTCGGCGCCATGCTGCTGGCCTTCATCGGTCTGATCGCCATGATCAACGGCATCTTCTCCGGTGTGGGTGGCTGGTTCGGTTATCCGCAACTCTCTCTGGAGCTGCTGCTGGGCTGGATCTTCTCCCCGCTGGCCTTCCTGATCGGTGTGCCCTGGAATGAAGCAGTGGTTGCCGGTTCCTTCATCGGTCAGAAGCTGGTAGTGAACGAGTTCGTGGCTTACCTGAACTTCGCTCCGTACCTGAAAGACGAAGTGCTGATCAACGGTGTGGCCATGTCCGATCACACCAAGGCGATCATCTCCTTCGCGCTGTGTGGTTTTGCCAACCTCTCCTCTGTTGCCATCCTGCTGGGTGGTCTGGGGTCCATGGCGCCGAACCGCCGCGGCACCATTGCACGCTTTGGTCTGAAAGCCGTACTGGCTGGCTCTCTGTCCAACCTGATGTCTGCCACTATCGCAGGCTTCTTCCTGGCACTGTCCGGCATGTAATCGCCGTCTGACTGACAGGGTATAAACACGAACGCCACGGCATCTGCCGTGGCGTTCGCGTATGGAGCGGTGACAACCGTTTTCCTATCTAAACTAATAATAAAATGAGTCAAATCGGAGGTTATATGAATGAAGTGCTACTGGCGATGGTGGCCGGCTTTATAGTTGGTTTGTTGTTTTCTTTCCTCAAATTGCCGATCCCGGCGCCTCCCGTTTTATCCGGGGTAATGGGGATCGTCGGGGTCTATCTGGGGGGATTGGCCTACTCCTGGATCCTGACCCGTTTCTTTTCGTAAGGCTTTTTTAGACCTGGATTTGCCAGATGTGAGGTACCTCTGAAATTGGCAAATCCGGCTTGCAAACAGGGGGTATCTCGGCTGAAATAGGCGTTGCCAGCAGGGTGCTGGCAATGACTAATACTCGATGAAATCGGGTGTTGGCGGTCAAATGGAATTGATTGGGAAGTCGGGTCAGATGCTGTCGGCCTTTCTCAAGTCTTCATGGAACCAAGTCCGCACTTTTGTAAGAAAGTGACAGGGCTCTTGCCTTATTTACAGTCGCAGTGCCTGCAGGGTGTTTTGAATAACATCCCGATAGTGCCGGTGCCTTCGCACTGTAATTCCATTCCCGTATAGCTGGGGATTACTGCCTGTGCATCCATCGCTGGATGGTATGGTGGTGCCCGGTTATCTGGATTAAATCGAGACTTTGGAGAACAGAATGACTGATCTGAAAGTGGCCGCTCAGCGCGCCCTGAACCTGATGGACCTGACCACCCTGAACGATGACGACACCGATCAGAAGGTGATCGACCTGTGCCACAAGGCCAAGTCACCGGCTGGCCTGACCGCCGCCGTCTGCATCTACCCCCGTTTTATCCCTATCGCTCGCAAAACCCTGCGTGAGATCGGCGCAGCCGACGTACGTATTGCGACCGTGACCAACTTCCCGCACGGCAACGACGACATCGAGATCGCCGTGGCCGAGACCCGTGCCGCTGTCGCCTACGGTGCTGGCGAAGTGGACGTGGTGTTCCCGTATCGCGCCTTCATGGCTGGCAATGAACAGATCGGTTTTGATCTGGTCAAAGCCTGTAAAGAGGCCTGCGGTGCCAACGTGCTGCTGAAAGTGATCATCGAGACCGGCGAGCTGAAAGAAGAGGCGCTGATCCGTCGCGCTTCCGAAATCTGTATCGATGCCGGTGCCGACTTCATCAAGACCTCCACCGGCAAGGTGCCGGTCAATGCGACCCCAGAAGCGGCCCGCATCATGATGGAAGTGATCAAGGCCAAGAATCCGAAAGTCGGCTTCAAGCCTGCCGGTGGCGTGAAAGATGCCGCCGTTGCCGGTCAGTACCTGGCCATGGCCGAAGAGATCCTCGGCAACGACTGGGTATCCGCCCGTACCTTCCGCTTTGGTGCATCCAGCCTGCTGGCCAGTCTGCTGGCCACTCTGGGGCATGGCGACAAGCCGGCCAACACCAGCGGTTACTAATAGGTTGATGAGAGGGCGGACAGCAGTCCGCCCTGTTAGCCCCCACCATGCGGTGTGCGGGCAAGGATTCAGGCTTGTGTAACGCCAGCAATGGCGGAGGGAATGAAAGATGTTTTTGCCTCAAGAAATTATTCGCAAGAAGCGCAACGGTGAAGCGCTCAGTACCCAAGAAATTCAATTCTTCGTTCAGGGCATTACCAACAACACCATCGGCGAAGGGCAGATCGCCGCGCTGGCGATGGCGGTTTACTTCAAAGACATGACCATGGATGAGCGGGTCGCCCTGACCTGCGCCATGCGCGACTCCGGCATGGTGCTGACCTGGGATCACCTCAATCTGGGTGGCCCGATTGTCGACAAGCACTCCACCGGCGGTGTGGGTGACGTTGTATCCCTGATGCTTGGCCCGATGGTCGCTGCGTGTGGCGGTTTCGTGCCGATGATCTCCGGTCGTGGCCTGGGCCACACTGGCGGCACCCTCGACAAGCTGGATGCCATTCCCGGCTACCAGACCTCGGTCGACAACGACCGTTTCCTGAAAGTGGTGAAAGAGGCGGGTGTCGCCATCATCGGCCAGACCGGCGATCTTGCCCCCGCTGACAAGCGTATCTATGCAGTACGGGACATCACCGCCACCGTCGAATCTGTCGCCATGATCACCGGCTCCATCCTCTCCAAGAAGCTCGCCTCCGGGCTCGAAGCGCTGGTGATGGATGTGAAAGTGGGCTCCGGCGCCTTTATGCCGACCTTCGAAGCGTCTGAAGAGCTAGCCAAGAGCATTGTGGCCGTGGCCAACGGTGCCGGTTGCCGTACCTCTGCGCTCTTGACCGATATGAACCAGGTGCTGGCCTCCAGCGCCGGTAACGCGGTGGAAGTGCGTGAAGCGGTGCGCTACCTGACCGGTGAATATCGCAACCCGCGGATCCACGAAGTGACCATGGCGCTGTGCGCCGAGATGCTGATCTCTGCAGGCTTGGCCAGCGACGAGCGCGATGCCCGCGCCAAGCTGCAGGCGGTGCTGGATAACGGCAAGGCGGCCGAGATCTTCGGTCGCATGGTGACAGGTCTCGGTGGCCCGGCTGATTTTATGGAGCGTTACGACGCTTACCTGCCCAAAGCCGCCATCGTACGTCCGGTATTCGCGGCCAACAGTGGCTTCGTGACCGCCATGGATACCCGCGAGCTGGGTCTGGCCGTGGTGGCGATGGGCGGTGGTCGCCGTGCTGCCGGTGACAAACTTGATTATGCGGTCGGTCTGACCGACTTTATCCGCTTGGGTCAAAGCGTCGATGCTGACAAGCCGATCGCGATGATCCACGCTCAGACTGAAGAGCAATATGCTCAGGCTGCCAGCATGGTGCAGGCGGCTGTCCGGATTGGTGGCGAGCGGCCGGAAGCACTGCCTGAAGTGTACCGCCGTATCACCCTGGCCGATTTGTAACAAGGGGAAGACCCATGAAACGAACCTTTATTCTGATGATGGACTCTTTCGGTATTGGCGCAGCTGCCGACGCCGACAAGTTCGGAGATGTGGGCGCCAACACCCTTGGCCATATCGCCAAGGCGTGTGCGGCAGGTGAAATTGAAGGCCGTGGCGCCCTCAATCTGCCGAACCTCAACAAGCTGGGTCTGGGCCACGCCTGCGAGCAGGCCTCCGGCTACTTCCCGGAAGGGCTGAAGAAAGATATCGAGGTGGTCGGTGCCTACGGCTTTGCGCAGGAGCTCTCCTCCGGCAAGGACACCCCGTCCGGTCACTGGGAGATCGCTGGTGTGCCCGTGCTGTTCGAGTGGGGCTACTTCAAGGATCACCACAACAGCTTCCCGCAGGAGCTGCTGGACGCCATCGTCGAGAAGGCTGGTCTGCCTGGCTATCTGGGCAACTGCCACGCCTCCGGTACCCAAGTGCTGGACGATCTGGGCGAAGAGCATATGCGGACCGGCAAGCCGATCCTCTACACCTCTGCCGACTCCGTATTCCAGATTGCCTGCCACGAAGAGACCTATGGCCTCGAGAAGCTCTATGAGCTGTGCCACATCGTGCGCGAGTTGCTGGAGCCCTACAATATCGGCCGCGTGATTGCGCGTCCGTTCGTGGGTACTGGCAAGGGCAACTTCAAGCGTACCGGCAACCGTCACGACTACTCAGTGCTGCCGCCGGCGCCGACCGTGCTGGATTACATGAAAGATGCGGGTGGTCAGGTGGTCTCCATCGGCAAGATCGCCGACATCTATGCCCAGCAGGGCATCACCAAGCAGGTGAAAGGGACCGGTCTGACCGAGCTGTGGGATCGCACGCTGGAAGAGGTGAAAGCTGCCGGTGACAACACCATCGTCTTCACCAACTTTGTGGACTTCGACTCCTCCTACGGCCACCGCCGTGATGTTGCCGGTTATGCCGGTGCACTGGAGTATTTCGATTCCCGCCTGCCGGAGCTGTTTGAGCTGCTGCAAGATGGCGACGTGGTGGTGCTGACTGCCGACCACGGCTGCGACCCGACCTGGGGTGGCACCGACCACACCCGCGAGTACATCCCGGTACTGTTCTACGGCAAGCCGGTCAAGGCCGGCTCCGTCGGTCGTCGCGAGACCTTTGCCGATATCGGCCAGAGCATCGCGGCTTACCACGGTCTGCCGAAACTGGCGTACGGTACCAGCTTCCTGTAATTTACCCGCCCGCCACTTCGGCGGCGGGCAATTTATAAAACAATAAAACTCAACCCAAGTGTGAAGGAATCAAGAGAATGGCAACACCTCATATCAATGCGAAAGATGGCGCCTTTGCTGATACCGTGCTGATGCCGGGCGACCCCCTGCGCGCCAAGTACATCGCTGAAACTTTCCTGGAGAACGTCGAGCAGATCTGCGACGTGCGCAACATGTTCGGCTTTACCGGTACCTACAAGGGCCGTCGTATCTCCGTCATGGGTCACGGCATGGGTATCCCGTCCTGCTCCATCTACGCAAAAGAGCTGATCACCGATTACGGTGTGAAGACCCTGATCCGTGTGGGCTCCTGTGGCGCTGTGCGTGAAGACGTGAAACTGCGTGACGTGGTGATCGGTATGGGTGCCTGCACCGATTCCAAAGTAAACCGTCTGCGCTTCAAGGATCACGACTTCGCTGCCATCGCCGACTTCGACCTGGTTGCCAATGCGGTACAGGCCGCCAAAAACAAGGGCGTTGCCGTGCGCGTGGGTAACATCTTCTCCGCCGACCTGTTCTACACTCCGGACCCCTCCATGTTCGACGTCATGGAAAAATACGGCATCCTGGGTGTCGAGATGGAAGCCGCCGGTATCTACGGCGTGGCCGCAGAATACGGTGCCAAGGCGCTGACTATCTGCACCGTCTCCGACCATATCCGTACCGGTGAGCAGACCACCTCTGAAGAGCGTCAGCTGACCTTCAACGACATGATCGAGATCGCACTGGATTCCGTCCTGCTGGGCGACAAGTAATTCCCTTGCGAATAAGAAACGGCGGCCTTCTGGCCGCCGTTTTTGTATCTGCTCACTGGTTGCGCCATCAGTTTTCCGGTGGCGGCGCGGGGGGCGTACTCTTTTTCTTGTGCTTGCGCACCCGCATGTAGTTGCGGCGCACGCCGTAGGAGATGAGCACCCCGGCCAGCAGGGCGACCAGCAGCATCAGGCGCTGTTTCTCCTGCACCACCTTGAGCCGGGTGTCCTTGTCTGCCAGCATCTGCTGTTCTTCCAGGGTGATGCGCAGGAAGCCGATGGTCTGCTCGCCATCTCGGATCTCCTGCACGAACTGGATCCGCCCCTTGCCCTGCTCCGGCAGCGACTTGTTATCGCTGCCGATGGGCAGCAGGCTCTCCAGCGGCACCGCCTGCTCAGATTGGGCGAGGGGAATGCCGCGTCCGTCGTAGAGGGTGGCATCGAGGATCTCCGGCTCGGCTGCCAGATCCCGCGCCAGCCGCTCCAGCTCGCTGCTCTTCTCCTCCTTGATCCAGCGTTTCATGTCTCGGGCAGCATAGGCGACCAGCGCCTGCGCCCGGTTGCGCGCTTCGCTGTGCAGTGAGGCCTGGCTTTCACCCTGCATATGAATGAGCACACCAAGCACCCAGCATCCGAGCAGGATACCGGCACCCAGGCTGAGAACACGTTTGATGGGAAGATGACGCTGCAAGCGTGAGACCTCATGGTAACAAGGAGTGGCGGGATCTTGGCGCTTGCCTGTACAAAAAGCAATACGCTACTCTGGGCCAGCATTGTTAACCCCCTGATCACCAAGGAAGGCGTATCCCTTATG
The DNA here is from genome assembly GCF_019047045.1 of Aeromonas sp. FDAARGOS 1419. Lineage (NCBI taxonomy): Bacteria > Pseudomonadati > Pseudomonadota > Gammaproteobacteria > Aeromonadales > Aeromonadaceae > Aeromonas > Aeromonas sp. FDAARGOS 1419. The sequence goes on along the minus strand of NZ_CP077209.1, from coordinate 2,831,694 downwards.
TTGTTCTCCCGGCTCCCCCCTCTGTTATCCGATTGGCCCGCGTTGTTGTCTGGCTCACCCTGTTGGCAGCTCAGCGCAGATGCGTTGCAACCGACAGAGACTCCGCAGGCTGGCGGCTGGCTGGTGCTGTTTGGCAAGGGACTGGGTGCCTCCCATCTGGCGCGTCTGTCGCCACTGTTGGCTGCGCAGGAGTTGGCGGCCACCCTCTATCCTCCCACCGAGGTGGCAGGCGTGCCGTTGCTGCTGCTTGGCTGCGATCGCTTCTCTTCCGAGTTGGTGGCCGAGCTCAAGAGCGGTGAGTGGGAGATCGATCTCTGCCATCTGCCCGCGCTACCGACCCTGAACGAGCCCGGCCTGCTGGTGATGGACATGGACTCCACCGCGATCCGCATCGAGTGTATAGACGAGATTGCCCGCCTTGCCGGGGTTGGCGATCAGGTGGCGGCAGTGACGGCCGCGGCGATGCAGGGCAAGCTGGAGTTTTCCGACAGCCTGCGTAATCGGGTGGCCTTGCTGGCAGGGGCGCCGGTCACCATTCTCGACGAGGTGGCCGCCAACATGCCGTGGATGCCCGGCTTGCAACTGATGGTCGATACCCTCAAAGAGGCTGGCTGGAAGGTGGCCATCGCCTCCGGCGGTTTTACCCGTTTTGCTGGCCAGTTGCAGCGCGAGCTGGGGCTTGATGCCATCTTCGCCAACGAACTGGCGGTGGAAGGGGGTCAGCTGACCGGCAAGGTGAGCGGGCGCATCGTCGACGCCAGCGTCAAGGCCGAGGTGTTGCAGCAGCTTGCTCAGGAGTACGGCATTGCTGCCGCCCAGACCGTGGCCATCGGCGATGGTGCCAACGATCTCAAAATGATGGGGGTCGCGGGTCTTGGCATCGCCATTCACGCCAAGCCGCTGGTGCGGGCGCAGGCGGCGGCCACCCTCAATCATCACGATCTGGAGGGGGTGATCTGCCTGCTGGCGGCGCGGGCCTGCAGCGAGCAACGCTGGGACAAGCGCTGACAGTGTTTCAAGGAGGAAACCAATAAAAATGGAATTGTTGCAGCAGTCTCTGTTTATCCCCTGTGGTGGCCATCAATTACATGTGCGCCACATCAAACCCCAGGTCGCCGTGCATGGCGAGCCGATCCTGATGGTGCATGGCGCCATCGAGAATGGGCGGATCTTCTACACCGAATCGGGCAAGGGGTTGGCCTGCTTTCTGGCCCGCCATGGCTATCAGGTCTATGTGGCTGATTTGCGGGGGCGGGGGCTCAGCACTCCAGCTATCGCCGAGCAGGCGGAGCACGGTCAGCATGAGCTGATCACCGAGGATCTGCCCGCCCTGCACCGCTGGATCGCCGAGCGCCATCATGGCTTCAAGGTGCACTGGGTGGCCCACTCTTGGGGCGGTGTCATCATGGCCTCGACCCTGGTGCGCTTCCCCGAGCTGGCGGATCAGGTGGCCAGCCTGCTGTTTTTTGGCACCAAGCGCGGTGTATCGGTGCACAATCCCGAGCGCTGGTTGAAGGTGGATCTGATCTGGAATCGGCTGGCCCCCTGGCTGGCTCGCCGCCGTGGTTTTCTGGCGGCTCGCACTCTGAAGATCGGTGCTGACGACGAGCCGCTGCGCTATCTGCAGGAGACTATCCCCTGGGTCAAGTGCGGCCCCTGGCAGGATCCTCACGACGGTTTTGCCTATGACGAGGCGGCGGCACGGGTCAACTGGCCACCGCTCTGGATGATTTCGGCCAAAGCGGACAAGGTGCTGGGTCACCCGACCGATGTGCGCCGTTTCAGCGACGAGATGGGTTCGGCAACTCGTCACACCCGATTGGGGCGGGACAACGGCAACCGCCTCGATTATGACCACATCAATATGCTGACCGCCCCGCAGGCGCAGGAGGATCACTTCCCCCAGATCCTCGACTGGCTGCTCAACCCGCAGGCAGCATGACAAAAAACAGGGCGCATTGAGCGCCCTGTTTCATTTCTGTATGTTCCGGGATCTTCAGTTCAGCGGCGGCGTGATGCCAAAGCGGAACAGGGTGGCCTGGGTGGTATCGGTCAGTTCGCCCACCCCCACCACGCTCCACAGCTCTTCTTCCAGCTTGCGCGCCTTGTGGATGGCGAACTTGGCGATGTAGTCCAACTCGTTGGCGATGAAGTTGGTGTCGGGCCGTCCGGTACGGGAGATGCCGACCAGCACCGAGTAGAACTCCCCCTGTTGCTGTGCTAGCTCGATGAACTGACGCTTCTCTTTGACGTTGGCAAAGCTGCTGGCCAGTCGGCTGCTGAAGATGGGCAGGCCGGCCTTGGTCTGGATGCTGGCGATATAGACCTCGTCCTCTCTCGGTTTGTCCTCCCGCTCGATGGCGCGCAGCGGGTTCATCAGCAGCTCCTTGAGCAGCTCCCCCTGGAACAGCGGATAGAGGTTCTCCTGCTCCGGCAGCTCGGCACAGGCTTGCAGCAACCGCTGCAGACTGCGCGGTTGCAGGGATTTGCCGATGGAGGCCGGTTTGGGGGCGCCTTTCAGCTTGTTGACGTAGACCGGTGAGTTGAACAGGTGGTGGGTATAGATGTTGCGCAGTGCCCGCGCCAGCCCACGATAGCGACGCTGCTCCTGCGCCGCCTTGAGCTTGTTCTGGTTGCTCTCGATCAGCAGGCTGAAGAACTGGCGGCCGGTATGGCGATCCGAATCCCCTTCGATGCAGAGGTGCAGCACGGTGCGGGTCATGTTGAGGCTGACCAGCCGGTAGGAGAGGCGCTGCAGATCCATGCTCTTGGAAAGCTCCTGCAAGCGGGGCAGGGCGATGGTCACCACATCGTTCTTCTCGCCGATAAAGGCATCTTCCAGCTCGATTTGCAGGCCGTGAGTCGAGATGTCGCGGGTCCAGCCGATCCAGGATTTGCCGTTGTGATGGATGGCGACCGCGGTCTTGTGGATGTAGCGCGACTCCTTGCGCAGCTGAACATAGTGCAGGGTCTCGATCTCGAAGGGGGCAACTCCCTGTTCGTGACCAAAGCGTTGCAGCTCGTTGGCGTTGTTGCTGACCCCCTCCTGATGGAACTCTTCCCGCTGGGACTCCAGGCCGATCTCCTGCAGCAGGCCGCAATAGCCGATCTGCTTGAGCCGCTCGAGCAGCAGGATGTCTTGTAACTGCGGGTTGTCCTGCCCCTGCAGTTGCCCCATATCCGCCTCGACCAGATCGCATGCCTCCAGCGTGAACTTGTAGACTCGCCAGCTGGGGCGGCGGGAGCCTACCTGGAAGAAGAGGGCGGTGAGGCCACTCTGACGCAGCTCCTCGGCGGTGGCGGAGAAGAAGTAGATGTGGCTGCGCACCGTGTGGGTAAAGCAGTAGATGATGGTCTCGGTGGTGGTGCCGGGGGCCGGGCAGAGCCGTTTCATCCGTTCTGCGCTGAAAAGTCCCGCGAGGGCATCGCGGTTTTTCTCATCGCGCCAATACTCCAGCAGGTGCTGGTTGTTTTCCGTACGCAGGGCTATCTCGAGATTGGGGCTGTCGCCGGTGCCGAAGAAGAGCGGCATGCCGGTCATCCGTGGCAGATAGAACTGCTCATACCCCTTGATGATGGCGGCGGAGAGCAGATAGTCGACACTGACCCGATAGCGGATCTTGTTGGCATCGATAAAGTCGCTGAGGAAGGCATCAAAGGCTGGCTGTTCGCCGGAGCGCACCAGCCGCAGCCAGTATTTCCCCTCTTTGCTCTCTTCGCCAAGGATCTGATAGCCGACCGGCTGGTGCAGCACCGGATTGGGGGTGTCCCGCTCCAGTCCGGTAAAGAAGACCTCCACTTGGGCGCCGGTGTGATAATTCGGCAGATAGGGAACCGAGACCCGCATGCCACCCAGCGAGAGATCGGAACTCTTGGCGAACAGCTTCTCACCATCCTGAAACTTGATCAGCACCGGCGAGCTGAAGTGCATCCGCTCCTGACGGCGGCCGTAGTAACTGGCAAAGGCAATGGTGTTGACATCATATTGCCGGAAGGGGCTGGCCGGCGGCGACAGCTGACCATCCACGCGGGCGTTGTGGTGCTGTTTTTGCCACTGTTGCAGCGCCTCGTAGACACCGAGGGTATAGATATCGCGGTAGAGATAGCACTGGGACTGGAACAGGGCAATTGCATCGGCGGGCATGAAGTGAGTGATGCCGTCGAACTCATGCACCAGGCACTCATCCTCCAGCTCATCGCGCATGTCGATGACCCTGCGGCAGGGGGAGCACTTGCGTTTGAGCTCCATCTTAATCAGAAAACGGCTGTTGCTGTTTTCCTCCTGGGTCATGCGGTTGAAGATCTCCTCGAAATCTTTCTCCCGCAGCAAGGGGACGAGTTGTTCAATCAGATGTTGCTGGTGTTCTGAATCCATTTGTTCCTGCCACGGAAAGTCACTTTTCCGATTCTGGGTTTGATCTGTCGGTCGCAAACAAGTATATCAAGCAGGAATTCATCCTGTCCCCGAGTTATCAATGGCCAAAAATAAAACTGCTTATGTTTGTTCCGAATGTGGTGCCGACTTCACACGCTGGCAAGGTCAATGCAGCGAGTGCAAGGAGTGGAATACCATCACCGAGGTGCGCCTCGGTTCGGTGAGCCCCGCTGGCAAGAGTGCCCGTTACACCGGTTATGCCGGCGCGGTCGGCAGTCAGGTACAGACACTGGCAGAGATCGCCACCACCGAAATTCCCCGTTTTACCTCAGGTTTCAAGGAGCTGGATCGGGTGCTTGGTGGCGGTGTGGTGCCAGGCTCGGCCATTCTGATTGGCGGCAACCCGGGGGCGGGCAAGTCGACCTTGCTGCTGCAGACCATGTGTGGTCTCGCAGAGCGGATGAAAACCCTCTATGTCACCGGCGAGGAGTCGCTGCAGCAGGTGGCGATGCGGGCCAACCGCCTTGGGCTGCCCACCGACAAGCTGCGGATGCTCTCCGAGACCAGCGTCGAGCAGATCTGCCTGATTGCCCAGCAGGAGCAGCCGCAGATCATGGTGATTGACTCCATTCAGGTGATGCATGTGGCGGATGTGCAATCGTCCCCCGGTTCTGTCTCTCAGGTGCGTGAAGCGGCGGCGCTGCTGACCCGCTACGCCAAACAGAATCATGTAGCCATCTTTATGGTGGGTCATGTGACCAAGGATGGTAGTCTGGCGGGTCCCAAGGTGCTGGAGCACTGCATCGACTGCTCTGTGCTGCTCGATGGCGGTCATGATTCCCGTTTTCGGACTCTGCGCTCCCACAAGAACCGCTTCGGTGCGGTCAACGAGCTGGGGGTCTTTGCCATGACCGAACAGGGGATGCGCGAGGTGAGCAACCCCTCCGCCATCTTCCTCAGCCGGGGGCAGGAGCAGGCGCCCGGTTCCATCGTCATGGTGATCTGGGAGGGCACCCGACCGCTGCTGGTGGAGTTGCAGGCGCTGGTGGATTACTCCCAGCTCTCCAACCCGCGCCGGGTAGCGGTGGGGATGGATCACAACCGGCTCGCCATGTTGCTGGCGGTGCTGCACCGTCATGGCGGCCTTCAGATGGCGGATCAGGATGTCTTCATCAACGTGGTCGGCGGGGTCAAGGTCGAGGAGACCAGTGCGGATCTGGCGCTGCTGCTGGCGATGGTCTCCAGCTTCCGGGATCAGGCGCTGCCCAAGGATCTGGTGGTGTTTGGCGAAGTGGGTCTTTCTGGTGAAATTCGCCCGGTGCCGTCCGGCCAGGAGCGGTTGCAGGAGGCGGCCAAACACGGTTTTCGTCGTGCAATCGTGCCGCACGCCAATGCCCCCAAGCATCCCATCGAAGGGATGGAAGTGGTGCCGGTCAAGAAGCTGTCTGAGGCACTCGAGGCGCTGTAATCCCTCAGCATTGCAATCGATACAACGGCACAACGGAAAAAGAGCGCCTCGGCGCTCTTTTTTATGGGCTGGAACCTGCCATCAGGGCTGGCTGTGTTCCAGATGCTCGCTCAGCAGTTGTTCCAGCTCGCGGTGGAGCAGCTCTTCGTCGCCGACGTTAAGCTCGATCATCCGCTTGAGATGGGTGGCACTGTCGATATCGATATGGTGGCAGTAGAAACCCAGCTTTTTGCTGGCTTCGTGGGTCAGCTCGACCTGCATTTTGATCTCGATATCGCTACCGCTCAGGATAAAGCTGAGCTGGTACTCCTTGTTGTCACGGCTCTCCCAGCCGTCGGGGCGGATCAGCAGGGCCCCCTGCAAGGAGACGTCGACAAGCTGGGTCTGCCACTTCTGTTCCCCCTGGGTGAGTTCTGCCATGGTCAAGTAGAGGATCCGTGCAAAACGGCGGCGCTCAGACATGCTCATCTCCTGTATGCAATAAGTGTGGACGCTAGGGTCATTGCTCTGAGTGTAATCCACCTTGGTTGCCAGTATCTTGAACTTGCTCCGAAAATGGTATTCAGGCTTGCTGGGTACTCAAGGATTCCACTACATGAAGCGCCTTGACCAGGCGATCTTCCTGTTTGAACCGCTCTTCCAGAACCGGACCCAACTCATTGAGATCATCATCCAGTAGCAGCAATTGGGCCTCGTCGGCATCACTGTATTTGTCGTTGAACTCGAGGGCGAATTCAGTGCTGTTACGAATATGGGGATAGATGCGCTTGGCCAGCTCCAGTGTTTCGCCGCTGGCTTGCTCGAAGGCGGTGACGACGTGGTGGTAGATCTCGAAATGGCCTGCACTGACATAGTCGACCAGCCGGTCGCAAAACTGATGCAGCTCTTCTGTTTTGGGCAGGCTGCGTTGCTTGGTCCGCGCCGGAGTAAGGCCTGCCAGCTGCATGTATCCGACCAGCAACGCTTGCCTTGCATCCAGCCAGTCGTCGATAGCCTTATGCTTGCCTGCCAGCGCCTGCTTGGTCTGTTCCAGTTTCGTCAACATAATCCCTATCCCTCCGTGGGGCAAAGGCTGGCCGATTGTTCGGTATTCCGAGCCGTTTGAGCAGTGACACAACCTATAACTAGGGAAAATCTGGGCAAGCGTCAATAGCCATGGGGGGATAATGTTAAGTGGCGAAGAAATAGTCAGCGGATCGTGTCTGCGTGCTAGCAGGTTTCAGGCCTGCTCACGGTTTTTCGCGTGTGGAATGTGACTATTTCCGCAGATCTTGATGAAAACCCCAGCGTTTGACGCGTTCGGCTCGATAAAGGCTTTGCCTGTGAGTTTTTTTTTGCATAGAGTGACCCAGCGCTAAATGCCCGATCATAAAGGAAATGTTATGAACAAAGCTCAACTTGTCGATGCGATTGCCGCCAAAGCAGATCTGAGCAAAGCTCAGGCCAAAGTGGCTCTGGAAGAGATCATCAATGGTATTACCCAGAGCTTGAAAGAAGGCGATGCTGTGCAACTGGTCGGTTTTGGCACCTTCAAGGTCACCCACCGCGCAGGCCGCACCGGTCGTAACCCGCAAACTGGTAAAGAGATCCAGATTGCTGCTGCCAACGTGCCTTCATTCGTGGCTGGCAAGGCTCTGAAAGACGCCGTCAAGTAAGTCCGAAAGTCTGTTTTGTCCAATGCCAGTCAGCTCGCTGACTGGCATTGTTTTTATGGGGCTTTCCCATCCTTCCGGTTTTAGTGCTCCCTGGCTTTTCCTGCCTTTTTGGTTTCTTCTGTCGGCCTCATTGCGGCTGAGGCCTTATGCCGTTTGCGGAGTGGATGGCAGCGGCCAGATCCGCTCATAGGCCCAGGTAAAGACCATGATGTAGACGAGGTAGAAGGCGACGAAGCCGAGATCCAGCATCAGGGCGTCCCACACTCCCAAATCGAGCCAGAACATGACGCAGGGGAGGGAGAGCATCATAAAGCTCGCCTCATAGCCAAACGCGTGCAGGAAGCGGTCCAGTGGTCGCTTGTTGGTACGCCCGCACAGTTTGAGCAACCCCTTGTCGAACAACAGGTTCCAGCCGTAGGTCCAGGCGGTGGCGACGATGGAGAAGAAGATGGCCAGCGAACCGACCTCGGCGACGCCCTGACCGAACAGCTGGCTGATCAGCGGTGCGACCAGTGCCAGCCCGATGCCTTCGTAGAGAACCAGATAACGAAGTCGATCCGGGGTGGTGCGTAGTTGGGTACTACTCATGGGTGATGTGCCTCCTGTGGGAGGCGCATTCTAATCAGGGAGTGGTTAAAAGAGAAGCATCGGCCCGTCATGACTGGCGTTGAGGGGCATGATGATGCGCCCTCTTTGCGATACTTCTCTATTGCCAATTTGGGCGTTAGCCCTGAGTGGTCAAGTCTGCGACTCAGGCGTCGGTTGGCGTGACCCGGGTCAGCATGGCAAAGCCCTCTTCCACTTGTGTGAGCTCTACCTTGACCTCCCCCAACTCGGTGAGCGAGGCAACATGAGTGCCACCACAGGGAATGGTCACCTCCTGGCCTTCCAGCATGCAGTGCCAGTAACGGGAATCGATGATCGCCTCGCCAGCGCGGCTACGGCGGATCTCGCCTCCGGCTGCGATCCAGTCGGCCAGTTGCTGGTTGACCTTCTCTTCAATCAACGCCAGATCTGCCAGCAGCGCCTCGCTGTTGACCCCCTTCTTGCGCAGGCTCTTGCCGATGCGGTACTGCTCCCGTGATCCGCAAGGCTCGACCCGCGAGCTTTGAATAGCCAGGCGGTCGAAGTCGGGCTGGCCCAGTGCATCACGCTCGCTTACCTCCTTGCGCCAGTAGGGGGTGAGTACTCGATTGAGCGCCAGCGCGGCCAGATGGCAGCCGCTATGGCCCAGACTCAGGGCATGGCGGGCGGCGCTATCTACTTGCAATTCGACCTGGCTGCCAACGGCTAGCGCGTGGTCTCCGGTCAGCGGGTGGACCACCACGAAACGCCACCCCTCTGCACCCCGCTTGACCGGAATGGCAGTATCGACGAACAGCTCGCCATCCTGGCTGATGGCCCCCATTCGGCAAGGGCCAATGGCGGCTTCGCCCCCTTCCCAGCGAACATGGCCCACATCCCCCGGCTGATCGGGCCAGAGGTGGCTCTGGGGATGAAAGGGGGTGAGGTCGGTGACCAGCAGCGTGGTGTCACCGCGCTGGCAGCAGACCACGCTGGCCTGCTCCTGATGATGGCCCAGTACGAAGCTGGCTCGGGTATGTTCCATGGCAAGGCTCCCGCAACGATAAATGAGAAGAGAAAGCGGCAGCATACGCCAAAGTACGAAAGGGCTCATTAACCAGTGTTAATGAGCCCCTCTTCTCGGTTTTACGGTTCGCTAGATCATGGCGACCAGCAGATAGGCGTTGAGGCCAATCACCAGTGCAACGATAAGGCGGCCGATGGCTTGTGTGACCGGATGGTTGCGATGTTGCCCCATCAGCGCCCGATCGCCGGTCAGCATCAACAGCGGGATCAGGGCCAGCGCGATGCCAAAGCTCAGGATCACCTGACTCAACACCAGAATTTCGGTGGTGTTGAGACCCATGGCGATCACCACGAAGGCGGGAGCCATGGTGATGGCGCGACGCAGCCAGAGCGGGATGGTAAAGCGGACAAAGCCCTGCATCACCACTTGCCCGGCCAGGGTGCCCACCACGGTAGAGCTGATGCCGGAGGCGACCAGCGAGAGGCCAAACAGGGTGGCTGCAGCCTGACCCAGCAGCGGAGTGAGGGTCTGGTAGGCGGATTCCAGCTCCGCTACCTGCTGGTGGCCCGAGCTGTGGAACGCGGCGGCCGCCATCGCCATCATCGCCAGATTGACGAAGCCGGCGATGGTCATGGCAATCGCCACATCGACCCGGGTGGTGTGCAGCCGCTGGCTGACCGAGCCCTGATCCTGCGTGTGCTGGGTCAGTGCCGAGTGCAGATAGATGACGTGGGGCATCACGGTGGCACCGAGCACACCGGCGGCCAGATAGACGGCATCGCTATTGGGCAGACCGGGGAAGAGGGCGCCCTCCAGCAGGCTGGGCAGATGGGGGCGGGAGAAGATCAGCTCGACGATGTAGGCCGCCGCGACAAACAGCAACAGGCCACCGACCACAAACTCCAGCGGTTTTTGACCACGGGATTGCAACATCAGGATCCCCCAGGTCACCACGGCGGTGATGCAGGCCCCTTCAAGCAAGGTCACGCCAAGCAGCAGCTTGAAGCCGACTGCGGCGCCGATAAATTCGGCGAGATCGGTGGCCATGGCGATGATCTCTGCCTGCACCCAGTAGGCCCAGACCGCCGGTTTTGGCAGTCGGTCGCGGATGTGCTCCGCCAGATTCTTGCCGGTGACGATACCGAGTTTGGCCGAGAGGGTTTGCACCAGCATGGCCATCAGGTTGGCCCATACCACTACCCAGAGCAACTGGTAGCCAAAGGTAGAGCCCGCCTGAATATTGGTGGCGAAGTTGCCCGGGTCGATATAGCCGATGGCGGCGATAAAGGCTGGCCCGAGCAGGGTCAGTTTGAATTTGCGGGCTGGAATCGTAGTCGTCAGTGCGGGTTGCATTGCATCACCCTCCATAAGGATATGGAGAGAGAATAGATCTAAATGATAATTATTATCAATTGTTGTTTCTGATGATTTCCATCGGGAAAAACATTTAAGGCGGTCAGTTGCAGTGAGGGATGTGATTTCGTACAATACGCCGCCCTAGAAAAGCAGCGACTAAACACCTTTATGTTCCTTGCCTCCGAGGTCTGGCTGCACCTGGGCGGAGGCTGAATTAATCCGTAAGGAGCTAAAATGCGTCATTACGAAATCGTCTTCATGGTTCATCCGGACCAGAGCGAGCAAGTTCCCGGCATGATCGAGCGTTACACCGGCGCCATCACCACCTCCGGTGGTACCATTCATCGCCTGGAAGATTGGGGCCGTCGTCAGCTGGCTTACCCGATCGACAAACTGCACAAAGCCCACTACGTTCTGATGAACGTAGAAGCAGAGCAAGCCGTTATCGATGAGCTGGAAACCAACTTCCGCTTCAACGATGCCGTTATCCGCAACATGATCATGCGCACCAAGCACGCCGTGACTGAAGTTTCTCCGATGGCCAAGGCCAAAGAAGAGCGCTTCACCCGTCGTGACGACGAGCGCCGCGAAGAAGCTACTGAAGCTGCTTCCGAAGAGTAATTCTGGATCACTGACTAGAGGATAAAGGCCATGGCACGTTATTTCCGTCGTCGTAAGTTCTGCCGCTTCACCGCCGAGAACGTTACCGAGATCGACTACAAAGATATCGTTACTCTGAAAAACTACATCACTGAATCTGGCAAGATCGTACCGAGCCGTATCACCGGTACCCGCGCCAAGTATCAGCGTCAGCTGGCACGCGCCATCAAGCGTGCTCGTTACCTGGCTCTGCTGCCGTACACCGATCTGCACAACAAGTAAGAATCGGCCCGGCACTTAAGCCTAACTCAACGAAATTTATAGAGGAAAGGTAATGCAAGTTATCCTGCTCGACAAAATCGCCAAACTGGGCGGTCTGGGTGACCAAGTTTCTGTGAAATCTGGTTATGCCCGTAACTACCTGATCCCGCAAGGCAAAGCTGTTATGGCCACCAAGGCCAACATCGAAGCTTTCGGTGCTCGTCGCGCTGAGCTGGAAGCCAAACTGGCTGCCAACAAAGCTGCTGCTGAAGAGCGTGCTGCCAAGCTGGCCGAACTGGCTACCGTGGTTATCGCTTCCAAGTCTGGCGACGAAGGCAAGCTGTTCGGTTCCATCGGTACCCGTGACGTGGCTGAAGCCATCACTGCTGCCGGCGTAGCCGTTGCCAAGAGCGAAGTCCGCATGGGCAACGTTCTGCGTAACACCGGTGACTACGAAGTTGCTGTTCAGCTGCACGCAGACGTTAAAGCAACCGTACAGATCCAGGTTGTTGCCCTGTAATAGCGATTCGCTTTTGCAGAAAAAACCCGCGCTCTTGCGCGGGTTTTTTATTTTCCGGCCCGGGGGTAGAGTGAAGGTCTGTTCCACTGGAGGAGATCCTTATGGCTTGGGTAGAAGGTCGCGTCATCGAACGCATCGAATGGACACCCACCCTGTTCTCCCTGCGGGTAGCGGCCGAGCTGGCTCCCTACAAGGCAGGCCAATTCACCAAGCTGGCCCTCGAGCAGGGCGATCGCCGCATTCAGCGCGCCTACTCCTTCGTCAATCCCCCCTCTGCGCCATATCACGAGTTCTATCTGGTCGAGATCCCGAGCGGTGAGCTGACTCCGTCCCTCGGCTCGTTGCAAGCGGGTGATACCCTGCTGGTGCAATCCCAGGCCACCGGCTTTCTGACGCTGGATGAGGTGCCTGCCGGGCGCGATCTCTGGCTGCTCTCGACCGGCACGGCCATCGGCCCCTTCCTCTCCATGCTGGCCGAGGGCGAGGCCTTCAACCGTTTCGAGAATCTGGTGCTGGTACACGGAGTGCGCAAAGGCGAAGAGCTGAGCTATCAGGGTTTGATTGCCAGCTTTGCCGAGCAATATGGCGAGCGTTTTTGCTATGTCCCCTTTGTCAGCCGCGAGCCTTGGCCCGATGCAATGGCAGGGCGGATCCCGGCGGCGATTGCCAATGGTCAGCTGCAGGCTAGAGTGGGGTTGGAGTTTTCACCCGAGCTGAGTCAGGTGCTGATCTGCGGCAATCCGGAGATGGTGAAAGAGACCCAGCAGACCTTGCTGGCGCTGGGGTTGGCCAAGAATCTGAGGCGTGCGCCGGGCAATATCAGTGCGGAGAATTATTGGTAAACAATCAGCACAGGGGCGCCAAGCCCCTGTTGCATCAGGAGAGGGAGTTCAGTTCTTCTTGCCGTTACCCTTGTTTTTATCCTTCTGTTTGTCGTGACCTTGCCCGGGGTTATTGCCGCTGTGGATGCTGCGGTTGTAGTGATCCCGGTACTTGCCATCCATCTTGTCGCAGTTGAGTTTGATCCGGCTGTCGCCAATGCCAAGATCCAGACAGTTGTCCTGCCACCAGTCGTACTCTTTGTCATCCCAGTCGAGATTGATCTTGATGTCATCACCGGAGATCTTGATGCCATCGCTATTTTTGCTTGGCGGTGCCGCAACCGCGATGCCGTGCGCCATGAGCAGGGAAAGCAGCAGGGCGCCGCGCCGGATAACGGGGTTGTGTTTAGCTTGGGTCATCGCAAGGGTACTCCTGTTGTTACTGGTCGCTCTGCGAGTTGGCAGGGACCTGGTTGGTTTTCGGTGGCTGGTTGCGATTCTCTTCATCTTCCAGATTGAATTTGACCGCCTTGCAGTCGACGGAGGAGGTCTCCCCGATATCCAGAGTGAGGCAGTCGTTCTGGGTCCAGCCGAACTGCTTGTCATCCCAGTCCAGATTGAATTTAAGCTCATCGACGGAGAATTCGGAGCCACTGCTCTCTTGATATTGCTGGGTCGCTGCGGCGCTGCCGGTAACCAGGAGAAGGGAGAGTAGCAAAGTGGTCTTACTGTTCATGATGGCCTCGGATAATTGCAACGGTGGATGAGTGTACAGACCGGAGCTGAACCCGGGCGGAACTGTTCCCCATCTCACTACATGATCAAGTCAGGGAGGGATTGTATCGCTTTTCTGCTGCCGATTTGTCCGTTTTGGTCGCACTCTGGGCAGCTGGTTGCCAATCTGAAGGAATTCAGTCATTTGTCCTTCTCTGGGCGAGTCTGGCGACTATAATCGGCAGCCAACTTTTCCTGCACAGCACACCCCTTCATTATGACCACACAGGACTCCTCTACATTGCGCTACCCCAAGGGGTGGTTTGCTCTGACGACGGTATACAGTTTCACCGGGTTGGCCATTCTGGCTTCCATTATCTTCTCACTGCTGCTGTTCCTTTCCATCGATGACAACCCGCTGATGAAGTGGCTGTTCGGCGGCTTGGCCATCATCTTCGAGCTGGGCAAGTTTTATGTCTGGTACGAGTACGGCGAGCGCAAGGCGCGGCGGGATTTGAGTGGTGCTTTCTGGTCGCTGCTGTTCTACAGCGTGCTGGCTGCCATCTCCATCGGCGGCAGTATTGGTGGCATCAACAGCGCCACCAACACGGTACTGAGCCAGCAGGCGCGCCACGAACGGGAACTGGCCCGTTTCGACGAGCAGATCGCCAGCATCGAGCGGCAGATCCAGCTCAACGAAGAGGCGGCCCGCAAATACATCGAGCTGGAGCGCATCTCCAGTGGCGTCTCCTCGTTGCAGCATGCCAACACCAAGCTGCGCTTGCAGCAGGATGAGCTGCGTCAGCAGCGCGATGCCAAGCCGGTCAACGAACAATCCTCCATGCTGGGGCTGATGAGCAGTCTGGCAGACGGGGTGGGGATGAGCATCAGTCAGGTGCAGTTCCTGCTGGTCTGCTTCCTCTCGGTGTTGCTCGATGTGTTCGGTGCCTTTTTCGTCAGCCTGATCGGCGAGGAGAACCGCTTTCGCCGGATGTGGCGCTGGCAGCAGGATCAAGCTCGCAGAGAGGCGCAGGAGGCGTTAGCGATGGCGGCCCAGCCCGAGCCCATGCTGCCGCCCGAGCCCGCCCCCGAGGTGCTGGCGCAGGTGCGCGGTGCGCTGGTGAGCGGTGAGCTCAAGTGCAGCAAGCGTTCGGTGGCACAGGCGCTGTCACTCTCGCTGGAGGAGGTGGATCGGGTGTTCCACCATCTGCTGTCGCAAGGGGTGCTGGGGCAGGGAAGCAATCGACACTACTACCTCAATCCGGCGCTGGAGCAGCAACCCGGATAGTGAGAAGGCCACCGGAACGCGGTGGCTTTTTTCGTTATCGAGTGGCTGTGGCACTCAGTGAGTCAGCACCATCATCAGGCTGAGGAAGGCGGCCAGTCCGCCACCGATGCCGATGATCCAGTAAAACCCCTTGGCCCCCTGTTTGAGCGGGATGCGGAAGTAGAGCAGAAACGCCCACCACCCCAGTGCCAGCAACAGAGGAATAAGAAACATTCGAGCCATGGTGTCCTCGCTGTTATTCTGTTGACCCTTGATCAATCAACAGGATGGATTGTGCAATGACGCAACTACAGATTACCGCATTCGGTGACCCCTCGGTACTCAAGCTCAACCCTTCCCTCGATAAGGTGCCAGCCGATGGCGAAGTGCGGGTGCGCATCTGCTTTGCGGGGGTCAATCCCATCGATGCCAAAACCCGCGCAGGTCTTGGTTGGGCGGCGGCCCAAAACAAGGACAAGCTGCCCTGGACGCCGGGTTATGACGTCTCCGGCGTGGTGGAGAAGGTAGGCCCCAGCGTGACCTCGCTGGTCGAGGGGGATCGGGTGTGCGGCATGGTCGGTTTTCCCCTTACCGCCGGTGGCTACGGGGAGTCTGTGGTGGCAAGCGAGAGCGAGCTGGTCAAGCTCGACGGGGTGAGCCTGCAGCAGGGGGCGGCGCTGCCGCTGGCCGGTCTCACCGCCTGGCAGGGGCTGCTTGAGCACGGCGGCCTCCAGAGCGGTCAGCGGGTCTTGATCCTCGCCGGTGCCGGTGGGGTCGGCCATCTTGCGGTGCAGTTTGCCAGCGCCTATGGCGCCGAGGTGGTGGCTACCGCCAGCCCCGACAACCATGGCTTCCTGCACGAACTGGGGGCGCGCTGGATGGTGGATTACCATGATGCGAACTGGCCAGCACAGGTGGTGGCAGAGGCCGGTCAGGTCGATCTGGTGCTGGATCTGGTGGGCGGCGAGAGCGGCAAGGCGGCGCTGGCCTGCGTCAAGTCGGGTGGCCGCCTGGTGACGGTGCCCACCATCACCGCCCAGTTGATCAAGGATGCTGGTGCCGCGGCGGGTATCGAGGTGGTCGGTATGCTGGTTCACCCCGACCAGAAGCAGCTGGGTCAGATGTTGATGCTGCTGCGTCAGGGGGAGGTGAAGGTCACCCTAGCCGGTGAATTCCCCTTGGCCGAGGGGGCGCTGGCCCATCAGGCCATCGAAGGGGGCCATGTGCGTGGCAAGCTGCTGCTGCGGATGCCTGCGGCCGATGGCTATCCCGGATGAGCGAGATGATGGAGATGGGGCTGGGGTGGCTCTTTTTAAGCGCATTCACCTCAGCCACTCTGCTGCCCGGTAGCTCCGAAGTGCTGCTGGGGGCCATGGCGGCCAAGGGGGAGTGGAGCATGGCGAGCCTGCTGCTGTGGGCGACGCTGGGCAATACCCTCGGTTCCATGACTACCTGGTGGCTCGGCTGGCTCGCCACCTTCAAGAAAAAACCGGAAGATTTTCAAGGCCGTGGGGAACAAAAAGCCTTAGGCTGGCTCAAACAACATGGTCACTGGTGTCTGCTGCTTGCCTGGACGCCGGTGGTCGGTGATGGTCTCTGTCTGTTGGCCGGTTGGCTGCGCCTCTCCTTCTGGCGCTCTCTCATTCTGATCGGGCTCGGCAAATTGTTCCGTTATGCCCTGGTTTTTCTGCTGGCCAGTCACATTTTCTAGCCTGTTTTTGTCACTCACGAGGTTACCGTGAACAAAGTCATACCTTTAACGATTCTGCTGGGCTTCACCCTGCCGGTGCTGGCGGCACCGACCCTGATCGCCGAACAGGGCAAGGAGGAGGGCAAGCTCGCCATCCCCTACCAGATGTACAAGCTGGACAACGGCCTGACCGTGATCCTGGCCCCTGACCGCTCCGATCCGCTGGTGCACCTCGATGTGACCTATCACGTCGGCTCATCCCGCGAGACGGTCGGCAAGTCCGGTTTCGCCCACTTCTTCGAGCACATGATGTTCCAGGGCTCGAAACACGTCGGTGATCAGGAGCATATGCGGATCATCAACGAGGCCGGTGGCGACATGAACGGCACCACCAACAAGGACCGCACCAACTACTACGAGACTGTGCCAGCCAACCAGCTGGAAAAAGTGCTCTGGCTGGAGGCGGATCGGATGGGCTTCCTGCTCGATGCGGTGAGCCAGAAGAAGTTCGAGATCCAGCGCGCCACCGTCAAGAACGAGCGGGCCCAGCGGGTCGACAACCAGCCGTACGGGCTGGTGAGCGAGAAGGTGGGGGAGGCGCTCTATCCGCGTACTCACCCTTACTCCTGGCAGCCTATCGGTTACGTGGAAGATCTCGACCGGGTCGATGTGAACGACCTCAAGCAGTTCTTCCTGCGCTGGTATGGCCCCAACAACGCCACCCTGACTCTGGGCGGCGACTTTGACAGCAAACAGGCCCTCGAGTGGATCGAGAAGTACTTTGGCTCCATCCCGCGCGGCCCGGACGTGGCCGAGCCGACGCCAAAGCCGGTGACCCTGCCCGAGACCCGCTACGTGACGCTGCAGGACAAGGTGCACCTGCCGCTGCTCTATATCAGCTACCCCACCGTCTCTCTTGGCGATCCGCAGGAGCCGGCACTCGACATGTTTGCCGACGTACTCGGCGGTTCCGCCAGCTCCATGCTCTACCAGTCGCTGGTGAAAACCGGCAAGGCGATCGATGTGGGGGCGTCCCACTATTGCGAAGAGCTGGCCTGTACCCTGACCGTCTACGCCTATCCCAATCCGTCGCAGGATGGCAGCCTCAAGACCCTCAAGGGGGAGGTGGACAAGGTGATCGGCGAGTTCGCCCAGCGCGGCCTCAAACCGGAAGATCTGGAGAAGGCGATCGCCAAGTACCGCGCCTCCGCCATCTGGGGTCTGGACAGCGTCTCCGGCAAGGTGAGCCAGCTCGCCATGGGTCAGGTGTTTGCCCAGGATCCCAACTATGTGTTCAAGACGCTGGATGCCATCGGCAAGGTGACACCGGAGCAGGTGAAGGCCGCCTACGACAAGTTCATCGCCGGCAAGCCAGCGGTGGTGCTAAGCGTGGTACCCAAGGGCAAGACAGAGTGGCAGGTCGCCACCCCGAACTTTACCCCCGCCAAGCGCGAGCTGCCGGATTACAGCAAGCATGACGAGGCGCTGGCCGAACGACCGGTAAAAGACAATTTCGATCGCAGCGTGCAGCCCAAGGCGAGCGAGGCGGTGAGCGTCAAGGTGCCCGCCATCTGGCACGGCAAGCTCGACAAGAACATCGAGATTATTGGCACCAAAAGTGACGAGATCCCCGCCGTCTCCATCATGATTGCCCTGCCGGGCGGCATTCGTGCCGAAGATAAAGGGCAACTTGGGCTGGCCAATCTGACCGCCGCCATGATGGGGCAGGGCACGGTGCGCCTGACCGAGGCTCAGCTGAGCGACGAGCTGCAAAAGCTGGGATCTTCCATCGATGTCTCCAGCGCCCAGTACAACAACCTCATCACCGTCAGCTCGCTGGCGGACAAGTTGCCCCAGACCCTGGCGCTGGTGCGCGAGGTGCTGGAGCGCCCGGGCATGCGGGAGGCGGACTTCGAGCGGGTCAAGGCGCAGCTGCTGCAAGGGATGCAACAGGCCCAGCAGCAGCCCGAGTGGCTGGCCGGGCAGGCGTTCCGCGAGCTGGTCTACGGCAAGCAGAACCGCCTCGGTCAACCTACCGACGGGGTTGCGGCCGATGTGGCCAAGCTGACCCTGGCGGACGTGAAGCACTTCTATCAGGCCTACTACAACCCCACCAACGCCAAAGTGGTGGTGGTCGGTGATGTGGATCAGAAGCAGCTCGAGGAGCAACTTGGCTTCCTGACCGAGTGGAAGGGGGCCACGCCGACTCTGGGGGATCTCAAGCTCAAGGGTGAGCAGGCCAAGCCGGGCATCTATCTGGTCGACAAACCGGGGGCGCCCCAGTCGGTGATCCGCATCGGTCGTCGCGCCATGCCGTTCGATACCACGGGGGATTACTTCACCGCCGGGCTGATGAACTTCAACCTGGGTGGCAACTTCAACAGTCGCATCAACCTCAACCTGCGCGAAGACAAGGGCTACACCTACGGCGCCAGCTCCGGTTTCTCCGCCAACCGCGAGGTGGGCACCTTCGCCACCGGCGCCAATGTGCGGGCCGATGCGACTGTGGATGCCATTCGCCAGTTCCTCAAGGAGATGGACAACTACCGCAAGAGCGGCCCGACCCCGGTCGAGCTGGCCTATATGCGCAGCGCTGTCTCCCAGCAGGATGCCCTCTCTTACGAGACCTTGGGCCAGAAGGCGGGCTTCCTGCTGCAGATGGTGATGTATGACCTGAAACCGGACTATGTGCAGGCCCAGAACAACCTGATCAAAACGGTGTCGCCCGAGGCGCTGAAAGCCAGTGCGGCCCGTTGGCTCAATCCGGCCGACATGGTGATCGTGGTGGTGGGAGACAAGCAAAAGCTTGAAAAACCCCTGAAGGAGCTTCATCTTCCCATCTATCCGCTGCAGTTGCCGTAACTGACGCTTTATAAAAATCAAGAGCCGCCCCGGATGGGGCGGCCTCACATGAGCCGTGAATATGACTACAACAAGCTTGTCGCTCACCGAGTTGCTGAATGCGTTGGGATCACCGGAGCGCCTCACCGCGCTCAAGGGGATCCGGCGCGGGATCGAACGTGAATGCCTGCGCATCACGCCGGATGGCCGACTCGCCCAGAGTGACCATCCACGGGCGCTGGGCTCGGCCCTGACCCATCCCAATATCACCACCGACTACTCGGAGAGCCTGCTGGAGTTCATTACCCCGGCTACCGACTCCATCGACAGCCTGATGGAGCAGCTCGGCGACATCCATCACCATGTGATTCAGCATCTGGGTGACGAGCGGATTTGGCCGCTCTCCATGCCCTGCTTCGTCGGCGGGGAAGAGAGCATCCGGCTGGCCCAGTACGGCAGCTCCAATATCGGCAAAATGAAGACCCTCTACCGTCAGGGCTTGAAGAACCGCTACGGCAGCCTGATGCAGGTGATCGCCGGGGTGCACTTCAACTTCTCCATGCCCGACAGCTTCTGGAGCGAGTGGCAGGATCTGGTGTGCGAAGGGTGCTGCAGCCAGCGCTTTATCTCCGACAAGTACATGGGGCTTATTCGCAACGTCTACCGCTTCGGCTGGCTGGTGCCCTATCTGTTCGGCGCCTCCCCGGCCATCTGCGAATCCTTCCTCAAAGGGCGCAAGAGCAACCTGCCGTTCGAGAAGACCGGCAAGGGCACCCTCTATCTGCCTTACGCCACCGCGCTGCGTCTCTCCGATCTCGGCTATACCAACAGCGCCCAGGCTGGGCTCAAGATCAGCCACGACAATCTGCCAGCCTATGTCAGCAGCCTGCGCCGCGCCATCAACACCCACAATCCCGACTTTGCCAAGATCGGGGTCAAGGTGGATGGGGAGTATCGCCAGCTCAACGACAACGTGTTGCAGCTGGAGAACGAGCTATACGCCCCAATCCGCCCCAAGCGCACCCCGCGCAGCGGCGAGAAGCCCTCGGATGCGCTGGATCAGCGCGGCATCGAATACATCGAGCTGCGCACCGTAGACGTCAACCCCTTCACCCCGCTCGGCATCGACGCAGACCAGATCCGCTTCTTCGACCTGTTCCTGGTCTGGTGCCTGCTGCGCCCCTCTCCGGTGCTGAGTGACGAAGAGATTGCCCGCAACCGCCGCAACCAGAACAAGGTGGTGCTGGAAGGGCGTCGTCCCGGCCTGACGCTGGAAGATGAGCAGGGCAATGCCATTGGCCTCAAAGAGTACGGCCTCAAACTGTTCGACGAGCTGGCTCAGGTGGCCGACCTGCTGGATCGCTGCTGCGGCCGCAACCGCTACCGCGAGACGCTGGCGATGCATCGCGAGAAGCTGCTCGACCCCGAGCTCACCTACTCCGCCCGCATGCTTAAGGAGCTGCTGGAGAGCGGCAAGGACAACGGCTGCTACGGCGACAAGCTGGCGACCCGCTATCGCGAGGAGCTGCTGGCAGGGGAGCTGCAGTACTGGGATGAGGCCTACTTTGCCGGTGAGGCGAAGGATTCCTTGGCCAAGCAGCGCGAACGCGAGCGCAGCGACAGCCTGTCGTTCGATGACTTCCTGGCCGACTACTTCGGGACCAGCAAGGCAACTGTCTGATCACCGGTTTATAAAAGTAAAAAGCCGCTCGAATGAGTGGCTTTTATTATATATGGATAATTTAACATGAGAAAATATAGAGCAGCTTTAGTTAATACAATGTGTCTTGCATTGGTCTATTGCGCTGGTTTCTTTACACCACATACGTATGCTCAGTTTAGTGAGTTAAAAGTTGGTGATTTATTTTCTATCATGTCTAACGTCGCTACTGTTATAGCTGCAGTAGTGGCCATTTTTGCTTTAAAGTCATGGGGATATCAGCTAAAGCACTCTAAAATATATGAGATAGCGATAAGTGTTGAGGCGGAAGTTGATGAGGTATTAATTCATACTGCTAATGAAAGCAATATGAACGGTAATAGGTATATATATGAGTTGAGTAAGAACATTACATTAAATCGCTTTCGGTTAATGCGTAGAAATACATTCATTGAAGAAGTTAAAGAGTTGGAGCTTACATATAGGGCAGCTATATCAGATCTGGGGGAGTTTGGCTTTATAAGGACAGCAAATCATACCTCATTGAGCGAGGCTCTAAATAAGTTTAGTGCAAGGGTCAATAGTGAATTTACGTAGATAACTGCCTCATAATATCAATGAGGCAGTTATCGAAATTATTAAATGTGGTTATACATCGCCTCGATTTCGCTCTGGTACTTGGCTTCGATGATCTTGCGGCGCAGCTTCATGGTGGGGGTGAGTTCACCCAGCTCCATGGAGAAGGCGCTCGGCAGCAGGGTGAACTTCTTCACCTGCTCGAACTTGGCCAGCTCTTTTTGCAAGTCGGCGATGCGGGCTTCGAAGAACTCCATCACCCGGGAGTGGCGCAGCAGCTCGGTCTTGC
The DNA here is from genome assembly GCF_019047045.1 of Aeromonas sp. FDAARGOS 1419. Taxonomy (NCBI): domain Bacteria; kingdom Pseudomonadati; phylum Pseudomonadota; class Gammaproteobacteria; order Aeromonadales; family Aeromonadaceae; genus Aeromonas; species Aeromonas sp. FDAARGOS 1419. The sequence goes on along the minus strand of NZ_CP077209.1, from coordinate 2,810,010 downwards.
ACTGGTACTGCAGGTTGATGGATCGGGCGTACTCCTCAAGCGACTCGAAGCAGGGGACGATCAGCGCAGAGACGAAGTGGCGGGCATCGGCGACGATGGCGATCTGCTCGATAAAGCGATCCTTGCCGATGGTCCCTTCCACCAGTTGCGGGGCCACGTACTTGCCGTTGGAGGTCTTCATCAGCTCCTTGAGGCGCTCGGTGAAGTAGATATTACCCTGGCTGTCGAGCTCACCGGCATCGCCGGTACGCAGGAAGCCATCCTCGGTCATCACCTCGGCGGTCGCCTCCGGCTTGTTGTAGTAGCCGCGCATCACGGTCGGGGAGCGCACCAGCAGTTCGTTGTTCTCACCCAGCTTCACCTCGATGCCGTTCAGTGCCGTGCCGATGGAGCCGAGCTTGAATTGGCTGTCTTCGTAGCAGCAGACTGTGGCGGTGGTTTCGGTCATGCCGTAGCCGTACTTGAGGTTGAGTCCCATCGCCTGGAAGAAGAGGTTCACATCGTCGGCCAGACGGGCGCCCGCCACCGGCAGGAAGCGGGTGCGGCCGCCGAAGCGGGCGCGCAGCTTGCGAAACACCAGTCGCTCGGCGAGCCAGAGCTGGCCGTAGAGCAGCGGGGAAGCGGACTTGCCCGCCTGACGGGTGGCAACCATCTGTTTTCCGACCTTGGTCGCCCAGCCAAACAGGGCGCGACGCAGAGCCGGAGCCTGAGCAACTTTGGCCTGGATCATGGCATAGGCCTTCTCGTATAGGCGCGGCACGGCGCACATCACGGTCGGCTGCACCTCGCCAATCACATCCATCACCTTCTGCGGATCGCGGATATAGACGTTCTCGGCACCGCAGTAGAGCACGTAGTAGCTCCAGGCCCGCTCAAACACGTGGCTGAGCGGCAGCATGCAGAGCGACACATCCTGCTGATTGAGGTCGAGGCGGCTGTTGTGCATCTCGAAACAGGCGGCGATGTTGCTGAAGTCGAGCATGACCCCCTTGGGTTCACCCGTGGTGCCGGAGGTGTAGATCAGGGTCAGCAGATCATCCATCCGGTACTGGGTTTCCCGTACTCGCAGCTCCTGCTCGCTGGGCTGATGGTTGCCGGAGACCAGAAATGTCTGGAAGTGGCTCGCCTGCGCGCAGCCGCGCAGGTTGACGTTGCCGTCGAGGGCGATGAGCTGGCGGATCTCGCCGCTTTCAATCAGTTGCAGCGCCTGATCGAACTGAGGTTGTTCGCCAACGAACAGTACCTTGATGCCGGCATCTTTGACGATGTAGCGCAGCTGATCGAGGGTGCTGGTGGGATAGATAGGGACGCTGACACCGCGGGCGGCAAGGATGCCGAGATCGGCCTGGGTCCACTCCGGCATGTTGCGGGCATAGATGCCGACCATTTCGGTTGGCTGGTGGCCGGCACGGATCAGCGCCTGTGCGCAGTAGTCCATGGCCTGGCCCAGAGTACGCCAGCCGATGGCGCGCCACTGGCCATCTTGCTGAACCCGCAGGGCAGCCTTGTTGCCAAGCTGGGCAATACGTTCACGCATCAGTCGAACCAGATGAAGCTTCGGCATCAGTTAAACATCCTTTAATTACAGTTGTACGCCCGCGAGGGCACTAAAAATCGGGCTAGAGTTTAAACTCCAACATTACGGCTTACAAGTGTTCGCTGTTTGTCTTGGATCACAAAGAGCGCAAATAGCTCTCCCTTTGCGCAGACTGGCCGATACTGCTAGGAGGCAGAGAGAGGGTTAACGATATGAATCTGTGGGTGAAAGGGGCGTTGGCCGCGGTCGGGCTGATGGTGGTGGGGGGCGCTGCGTTTTGGTTCTTTGCCGGAACGTCATCACAGGGGCCCGCCAATCCCTGGTATCAGGGGGCCGAGGGGTATCAGCAGGCGCAGCAACAGGCGCTGGCGTTGGGCTATCCGCTGCTCTATGTGCTGGAGACCCCCAAGTGCCGCCGCTGCGGCGATCTGGAGAAGAAATTCTGGCAGAGCAAGGAGATGGCTGGCCCGCTTGCCCGGCTGGTGAAGGTGCGGCTCAACCCGGGCAAGGGGGATGGCAGCGAGCAGATCCTGCGCCGCTTTCCCAAAGTCGCCACACCGCCCGGCATCTATATCCAGCAGCCGGGGCAGCCCCTCAGGCCCATCAAGATAGTGGTGGATATCGACCAGATCTGGATGCCGGGAAAAACCTGGCAGCGTGGCTTCTATATGCCGCTCTCCGGGGCCGGATTCGAGGCGGTGGTACATACCACCCTGGCCTTGCAGGATCCCGCGCTGGACAATGCCCCCCTCGATTGAGGGGGGACAAAAGGCTTGGGAGCGACGAACAGGCTGGATCAGCCGAAATCGAACAGTCGCGACATCAGCACCGCATCTTCCCTGTCGTTGCCGGTGCCGTAGTAGTCGGCGCGGCGGCAATACTCGGCAAAACCGGCGCTCTCGTAGAGGTTGATGGCGGTCTGGTTACCGGCCCGTACCTCGAGAAACCAGGCCTCTGCCCCGGCTTGCTTGCTGCGCGCCAGATAGGCCTGCAACAGCGCCCGTCCCAACCCCTTGCCCTGAAACGCCGGATGCACACAGATATTCATCAGCGAGCTGTCACCGGCCACCAGATCCGAGATATAGAAGCCCGCCGGGCGACCATCGACCAGCATCAAGCCGTTGAGATAGCGAGGGCCGAAGCAGGAGAGCAGGTTGGCCTCACTCCACGGCTCCTTGTGAGCGGCTTGCTCGATGGGGTAGACAAGGTCGAAATCGCTCTCGAGCAGGGGACGAAACTCAGGCATGGGGGCTCCGGATGGCAATATGTTGGGCACTGGGGTTGGCAGAGGCGGCATTTGTAAAATCAGGTAAAAAGAGCGGCATCACAGTGGGTCTTGGCGGCATGATGCAGGGTCACGCCGCGTTGGCCGCAAGGTGTTGGCGCAGCTGTTGCCACAGGGCGCGCTTTTGCGCGGCGCTGGGGGCGAGCGGGCAGATCAGCGCATCAGGCCGCGCGGGGTTGGCCTCCGTCAGCCAGAGCAGGGGGGAGGTATCCGCCGTTTGCAGATCGGCAGGCGGCAGCTCGCTGAGCAGTGAGACCTCGTCGGGGGTCATGCCGAGCAACTGGCAGATATCCGCCAGCAGCGTGGTGGCAGGCAGCTGAGGCGCCAGCAGCCAGAGTTTGCCGCTGGGCAGCGGAGCGCGGGTGGCCGGTGCCGTCTGGCCCGGCTGTGTGGCGTTTTGCTCAAGCTCGGGAGCGGGTGCTGCGCCCAGCAATGCCGGACGACGCAGTTGCCAGCTTTGAATGCCCATGCGGGCCAACATGCTCTGACGAACGGGATCTTGCATTTGAGGCGACTCACTCTTGATCTGCATTGGGGAAAATTGTGTTGCGCAGGGTACACTCGAACCGCTTTTGCTGCACCCTTTGCAACGCATCATCTGGCGCATGCGGGCATGGTGCCATCACGACACTGGCTATGCATGGGCGCAGCACGCTGCCGATATGGTATCGCACTGCCTTTGCGTTTTTTCCTGCCAGAGGCGGGTATTGTGCGGCAAGCGATACCAGAATAAACATCATAACAAGACAAAACCCAAGGTCGAGCAAATGGATATCGCGCCTTGGGGCTAACATCATCCCAGCTTCGGAACACTCTCTATGTCGTCTTTAGCTCAAGCCCAGAACCCTGCGCGTCTTATTCCCATCCAGGAGCGGTTGCCCCGGCTGCTGGCCGCCCTCGGTGAGGGACTTTACGAACGGCAGGATGCCCTGCGCCTCGGTCTGCTGGCTGCCCTCAGTGGCGAGAGTGTCTTCTTGCTGGGGCCACCCGGTATTGCCAAGAGCCTGATTGCCCGCCGCCTCAAGCTGGCCTTTCACGACGCCCGCCACTTTGAATACCTGATGACCCGTTTCAGTACGCCGGAGGAGGTGTTTGGCCCCCTCTCCATTCAGGCACTGAAAGAGGATGGCAAATACCTGCGCCTCACCACAGGTTATCTGCCAGAGGCCGAAGTGGTGTTCCTCGACGAGATCTGGAAGGCGGGCCCTGCCATCCTCAACACCCTGCTCACCGCCATCAACGAGCGGCAGTTTCGCAACGGTGACAGCCAGCACCCCATCCCGATGCGCTTGCTGGTGACTGCCTCCAACGAGCTGCCGGCGCCAGACAGCGGGCTGGAAGCGCTCTACGACCGGATGCTGGTGCGGATCTGGATGGACCGGGTGCAGGAGAAAGCCAACTTTCAATCCATGCTGGCCAGCGATGGCCACGCCCACCAGAACTTGCCTGAATCCCTGCAGATCCGGGGGGATGAGTACGAGCAGTGGCAGAGCCAGATTGAACAGGTGCGCCTGCCAGATGCCTGTTTCGAGCTCATCTATCAGCTGCGCCAGCAGCTCGACAGTCAGTTGGCCCATCGCTGCTATGTGTCGGATCGCCGCTGGAAGAAGGCGGTACGGCTCATCAAGGCGAGTGCCTTCTTCAATGGCCGCGACGAGGTCGCACCGGTAGATCTGCTGCTGTTCAAGGATTGTCTCTGGCATGACGAGGAGTCCCGCACCGCCCTGCTGGAGATGATGACCGAATTCTCCCGTCTCTACGGCTATCAGCAACTGGCGATGACCCGTCAGCTTCTGGCGCTGCGGGATCAGTTCAAACAGCTCAAACAGAGCGTGGCCCATCGCCTGTGCACAAAGGCCCGGCAACGCAAGCAGTGGTTTGGCCGGCGGGCCCGGGGTATCGAGATCCCGCTTGCCAATGCCAGACCCTTTGGCAAGCAGGTGCACTTCCATCTGCTCACCCCGGCGCCGCTGGATGGCGGCGATCCTGAACGGCTCACCCGCACCCTGGTGTTCGATCGCACCTTGCTCTCCCACTGGCGCCCCACCGGTGAGGCGCTGGTGGGTTACGAGTTTGGCAACCCGAAAGAGGGCCATTACGAGCTGGTGCTGGACGATGAGCTACGGCTGCAGGTGCTCGATATCCAGCGCCAGCAGATCCCGTTGGTGCTGATGGAGCGCAACGCCATCCCCGAGGTGGTGCTGGCGCCCTGGTTGCAGTCGCTCGACGAGCAGCTAGTTCAGGTCGGCAAGGTGATGCAGGAGCTCAAACAGCAGCGCAGCCTGTTCGAACGTCACCAGCAACACCTCTTTATCGCCCAGCGCTGGCTGCAGCAGGTGGAAGACAGCTTCTTTGTGCTGAACCGGGATCTCGAACTGCTGCGCAGCGAGCTGACCCAGTGGCGCGAGCGGTTGCCAAGGCTGGACGAGTAAGGAGCACCCATGCTTGAGATCGGCATGCTGGATCTGGGCCTTCTCATGGGAGAGGGTGAGCTGGCGGGAGAGGTGGTGGCGTTGCTGGCGGCCTCGCCCAAGATTTCCGAATTTATCAAACGCTCCCCGCTACAGGGCAAGCTGCTGAAAAAGCGCCTGCAGAGCTGGGGCGAGCAGCTTGGCGAGGAGATCCGTCACAAGCCGGTGCCGGTGGCGCTGGAGCAGGAGTACCTGCTCTATCAGGCACACCGGCAACTGCCGATGACCGAGCTGATTGGTCGCCTGCCCGGCCTACTGGAGTCGCTGGAGCAGTACAGCCCCTTCGCTGGGGAGGCCAGATCTTTGGTGCGTCAGCTGACGGCCCACCCCACCGAGGGGCTGCGCCAGCTCTTTATCGACAAGTGGCGCGCCAGTCTGGTGGGGAGCCTGTTGCAGTTGCAGCAGCAGATCGCCGAAGCGGAGCGGGAGAAGCAGCGTCAGGAGATTGAAGATCAGCTGCTGGCGAGCCGCACCCTGGCCGATGCCCTCGACCCCAACCAGATCTCAGCCGGTGGTCTTTGGGATCTTGCGCAGGGGCACTGGCACAAGCGCAGTCTGGTGCTGGTCAAGCAATACGCCCGCATGTTGCAGCGCGAGCCCTTGCTGGCGGAGATTGCCGGCCTGCTCGGGCGCAGCGAGCGGGATCGGCGGGTGCAGGATCAACCTGTGCCGCCGGTTCAGGTGCTGGAGCTGGAGCCCGCTCCCAGCGATGATGTGCCGGACGACTTGGTAGGCATTCATCAGGCCAGCGATCTGATGCGGCTACTGCCAAGCGAGGCGGTGATGCTGGGGCTGCCGGAGCTGGAGCTGGAGTTCTATCGCCGCTATCTGGAGCGGCGTCTGCTCAGCTACCAGTCGCGAGGCACTTTGCCGCGTCAGCGCATCATGCTGCGCACCCCGGAGCAGGGTGGCCAGCAGTTGCAGCAGCGGGGCCCCTTTATCGTCTGCGTCGATACATCGGGCTCCATGGGCGGCTATCCCGAGGAGTGTGCCAAGGCGCTGTTTCTGGCGTTGCTCAAGGTGGCGATGGATGAGAAGCGCGGCTGCTACCTGATGCTCTTCTCCACCGAGGTGGCGACCCTCGAGATCACTGCAGATACCGGGCTGGACAAGGCGGAGCGCTTCCTCTCAATGAGTTTTCACGGCGGTACCGATCTGGTGCCCTGCCTGGAAAAAGCGCTGGCCAAGCTCGATGATCCCGCCTTTGCCAAGGCGGATGTGCTGGTCATCTCCGATTTTATCGCCCAGAGCCTGCCCCATCCCCTGCTCGATCAGATGAACCGCTATCGTCAGCGCCAGACCCGTTTTCACGCCGTCGCCATGTCCCGCCACGCCAAGCAGGCGCTGTTGCGGGTCTTTGACAACAGCTGGCTGCTCGATTGTGGCCTGCGTGGCCGGCTGCTGCGGCGCTGGCAGCATCACTAGTGACCGGGAGGGGGCAACCCCTCTTGAGCTGTTATCCCGCCCCTCTTTTTCGCTGTGCGTCCCCACTTTCATTCCAACTCGATGATATCGCAGTAAAATGTGACTAGCCTGCTATTCGGGCTCTCTGTCCGGGTGATAGCCTTTACAACCATTGTTACAGGGGAAAGATGGTGATTTTCCGGCATCGGCTTGCCCGATGATCTTTCCCATTGATCCGGAGTATGTATGAGCCGACTTGCCTTGCTGCTGTTGCTGGCGGCGTTCGGGCTGGCAGCCAACCCCTTGTCCCCCGAGCAGTTGGAAAATGAACTGAGAGGGATGGAGCGGGTCTACCAGCCGATCGAGTTGCTGCGGGAGCGCGTTGCCCGTTTGCAGCGGGACGGCAACGCCTATCCGCCGTCGCAGCAGATGCGGATCAGTCGTCTGGCTTGCTGGGCCCAATCGGCCGATGACATGCAGGAGTCCCGAACCGCCATCGCCAATGCGGAGCGGATGCTGATCGTTGCGCGCGAGCAGAGGAATGACGCCGCCGTGGCGGAGCTGACGATTTGCCGCGGCTGGTTCAATCAGCTGCTCGGCGAGGTAGCGAAGGCTCGTCACGATTACGATGAGGGGCTGCGGCTGGCAAGGGAGGCCGCCGTGCCGAAGCTGGAGGCGCTGGCGCTGGCCCGCCGGGGGGCCATGCTGTCGTTTCAGGGGGTCTCAGGCCAGGGACTGATGGATCTCACCAAGGCGCACAATATCTATGAGCAGCTGGGGTTGCCCACCTGGTATCACCAGGCACAGCTCGAGATTGCAGCCACATTTCGTCGTATGGGCCTCTACGCCGAAGCACTCGCCACCCTCAATCGGTTGAGCGAGCATTTTGTCAGAAGTCACGATGGATTTGGCTCGGCAAGGCTAAGTGATCAACTGGCGATGGTCTATCTGCAGACCGGGCGTTATCAGGATGCGCTGGGCGAGCTTGAACGCAGTGCGGCCTTTTATAATCAGCCTCAATATCTGATTGAGCATGCCGAACGCATGGTGATGCAGGCCGAGGCTCTGCTCGGGCTGGATCGCCCCGCTGATGCCGGACGCTTGCTGGCACAAGCGGCGGAGGTGCTCTCTCCCGATGTTGACCCCATCCTCCATGCGCATCTCGAGCTGGTGCGGGCGAGGTTGAGAGTCGAAGAGCAGGAACCAGTGCCAGCCTTGCGTGCGCTTGAGAAGATTGAGCCGATCTTGAAGGTGGAAGGGCACGTACGCTTTTTGCTCGAGCTCTACTGGGTGCGCAGCCGGGCGCTCGAGTTGCAAGGTGACTATCCGGCGGCGCTCGCCGCATTGCGGGAGCATCTGGTGCAGGAGCAGCGGCTCGATCAGCTGTTACGGGAACAGAGCACGGCCTGGGTTCGCGGCGAGTTTGAACTGGCCCGTCAGGAGGGGGAGAACGAGCGACTGCGAGTCGAGCAGCGACTGCAGCAGCAGGAGCTGGAGCAGGTCAAGGAGCGTCGTTTCTGGCTGCTGGTGGTGATGGTGCTCTGCGGGGGACTGGCGCTGCTGACAATGGGGTGGCTGCTTGATCGCAACCGTCGGATGCGTCGTCTGGCCTTTACCGATGAGCTGACCGGCATCAACAACCGCCGTCGGGTGCTGCGGCAGGGCAGTGATATGTTGGCGCAGGCTCGCAGGCAGGGCACGCCATTTTGTCTGCTGGTGTTCGATATCGATCACTTCAAGCGGATCAACGATACCCTGGGACATCATCAAGGAGACAGGGTGCTGCAATGGGTCTCTCGGGCGGCAGATCGTCAGCTGCGGCACCAGGAGCAGTTGGGGCGTACCGGCGGAGAGGAGTTCTTGATCCTGCTGCCGGATACCAGCCTTGAAGAGGCGTGCCGGGTGGCTGAGCGAATCCGTCACACGGTCGCCAACCGGGCGCTGCCCGGCATGTCGTACCCGGTAACCATCAGTATCGGGTGTGCCTCTCTGCGAGACGATGATCAGGATCTGGCGGCCTTGATCCAGCGTGCCGACAATGCGCTGTATCGTGCGAAAGAGGCGGGGCGCAACCGGGTGGAAACAGACGAGTGACGGGCTGGACATTGTCACTCACCAGGGTGTCATCGCTATTGGGGAGCACGCTGATACGGCGATGATGCTCGTCCCCTGCGCTCGTTCTTGCCTGCGATGACAGATTGGCAAGCGCGAGCGCAGAAGACCGTCAGAAGGGCGTTATGCCCAGGCGCTCCCACCATTGAGGTGAAGCACTTCACCATTCATGTTGTTGTTGCTCATCAGGAACAGCGCGGCCTGCGCATAATCCTCTCCCTCTCCCAAGCGCTTCAACGGCAGGCTTTGCGCCACGGCTGCCACTTTTTGTGGGTCATTGCCTAGTGCTTTAAGCAGCATTGGAGTGCGCATGGGGCCCGGGTTGATGACGTTGATCCGACGGGGGGTCAGCTCGGTAACCAGACTGTGAGCCAGCGTTTCAACCGCGCCAGCTGCAACGGCAGGGAGTGCTTTACCCAGTTGTGGGCGGCGCGTCACCATCCCGGACGTGAGCACGATGGAGCCGCGTTCGGACAGTTTGGGTGCTGCGGCGCGGATCGCATGAACACTTCCCCAGAAGCGGCTGTCCATGTTGATTTTCAAATCCTCGATGGCAGCGGTGAGAAAGCTGCCTGGTCGCATGACGGCGGCGGTGATGACGAGATGATCCAGCGAATCCAGCTGGTTGAAAAAGTGATTGACGGAGTCGACGTCGAGAATATCCAGTTGATGGCCACTGGCACTTGGGCCCAGTTCAGCCAGTGCAGTGGCAAGCTGCTCACGGCTGGAACCGCCGATAATGACCTTGGCACCTTGCTCGATCGCTTGTTTGGCGGTGGCTAGGCCAAGACCCGAGGTACCACCGATAATGACGATCTGTTGATGGTGCAGGGTGGAATGTTTCATGTAATGACCTCTCCATTATGTAGATACGATTTACATATTTGTAGCTGGATAGGGAAAGTCCAAGTATGAAAATTTATCAAGAGTGGTTGTTGCTGGCATGGGGAGGGGGCCAAGTCCACGTGGTCCGGATGCTGCCATCCGATTCGGAGCGTTTGATTTTCTGTTCAGTTGGAACCTGTGTAACGGCTGGGCGGCCAAATTATCATCTCTTGTCAGGCTGGGTATTTTTCACTCGCGCGGGTATAATGTCGCGCAATTTTGCTTTGACTCAGGCGAGAAGACCCATGTAACGCAACCCTCCTCCCTCTCTCCACCAGGTTGGCAAAACGCCAGCTGGCGTGGCTTTCGTTGCGTATACATGTGCCGTGAGCGGCATTCCGGATTTATTCCCACGGTGGCTGATGCCACCGCTCAATAGAAGAACGTTGAATTATGTCAGCTGAATTTCTGAGTGAAGTCTCCAAGAGACGCACTTTTGCGATCATTTCGCACCCGGATGCGGGTAAAACCACCATCACCGAGAAAGTCCTGCTGTTCGGACAGGCCATTCAGCGCGCCGGTACCGTCAAGGGTCGTGGCTCGGGCCAGCACGCCAAATCCGACTGGATGGAGATGGAGAAGCAGCGTGGTATCTCCATCACCACCTCGGTGATGCAGTTCCCCTATGCCGACTGTCTGGTCAACCTGCTCGATACCCCGGGTCACGAGGACTTCTCCGAAGATACCTACCGTACCCTGACTGCGGTCGACTGCTGCCTGATGGTTATCGATGCCGCCAAGGGTGTTGAAGACCGGACCCGCAAGCTGATGGAAGTCACCCGTCTGCGTGATACCCCCATCCTCACCTTCATGAACAAGCTGGACCGCGAAGTGCGCGATCCGATGGAAGTGATGGACGAGGTGGAGCGCGAGCTGAAGATCATGTGTGCCCCCATCACCTGGCCTATCGGCTGTGGCAAATCCTTCAAGGGTGTCTACCACCTCTACAAGGATGAGACCTATCTCTATCAGAGCGGTCAGGGCCACACCATCCAGGAGAAGCGGGTGGTCAAGGGGCTGAACAACCCGGATCTGGATGCCGCCGTCGGCGAAGATCTGGCCCAGCAACTGCGCGACGAGCTGGAGCTGGTGCAGGGCGCCTCCCCCGAGTTCGATCACGATGCCTTCATCGCTGGCGAGATGACCCCGGTCTTCTTCGGTACCGCGCTCGGTAACTTCGGTGTCGACCACATGCTGGATGGCCTGACTGACTGGGCGCCGTCTCCCATGCCACGCAAGGCCGAGAGCCGCGAAGTGGTGGCGACCGAGGAGAAGTTCTCCGGTTTCGTATTCAAGATCCAGGCAAACATGGATCCGAAACACCGTGACCGTATCGCTTTTATGCGTATCGTGTCAGGTACTTACAGCAAGGGCATGAAGATGCGCCACGTGCGTATCGGCAAGGATGTGAACATCTCCGACGCCGTGACCTTTATGGCCGGTGACCGTGAGCAGGCGGAAGACGCCTTCGCCGGTGACATCATCGGTCTGCACAACCACGGCACCATCCAGATCGGTGACACCTTCACCCAGGGTGAAGATCTCAAGTTCACCGGTATCCCAAACTTTGCGCCGGAACTGTTCCGCCGCATCCGCCTGCGCGATCCGCTCAAGCAGAAGCAGCTGCTCAAGGGGCTGGTGCAGCTCTCCGAAGAGGGGGCGGTGCAGGTGTTCCGTCCGCTGATCAGCAACGATCTCATCGTCGGTGCGGTCGGTGTGCTGCAGTTTGACGTGGTGGTTTCGCGCCTCAAGAGCGAGTACAACGTCGAGGCCATCTACGAGGCGGTCAACGTCTCCACCGCCCGCTGGGTGGAAGGGACCGATGTCAAGAAGTTCGAAGAGTTCAAGCGCAAGAACGAGGTCAACCTGGCCCTCGATGGTGGTGACAACCTCACCTATATAGCACCGACCATGGTCAACCTGCGCCTGGCCCAGGAGCGTCACCCGGACGTCGAGTTCCGCCAGACTCGCGAGCACTGATAACGGTTTGTTTGCCTGTTGGCAGATAATCAAAGAGACCCCGCTTCGGCGGGGTCTTTTTATTGATGTACCAAGGTATCGTCTGGCGTGGGTTCTCAAAAGGTGCGCAGCAAACAGGCCGGATTGCCGGCATAAGTGCCGGGTATCTCGATATCCCGGGTGACCACGGCCCCGGCACCAATGACTGTGCCCCGGCAGATGCGGACCGGCAAAATGGTGGCATTGGAACCTATGCAGACTTCATCCTCAATGACCGTTCGGCCCCAGTGGGCCGAGTCCGGATCGGGAGAGCCCTGCTTGAAGAGATCGTTGGCAAACATCACCCCGTGACCGATAAAGCACCATTCACCTATGGTGACGTGCTCGCAGATGAAGGTGTGCGACTGGACTCTGGTTGAGCGGCCGATGGTGACGTTGGCCTGCACTTCCACGAAGGGGCCGATAAAGACATCGTCCGCCAGAGTGCAGCCGTAGAGATTGACGGGTTCAACCAGTTTTACCCGCTCGCCGAAGCAGACATCACGAATGCCAACGGTGTGTCGTGTCGGCTCGTTCATGATGCGCCTCTCTGTTCTAGGTCGAGCAGCATGCAGATTTCGCAATCCCCGTGGCCGGTGCAGCCAAGGGGGCTGGGCAGGTGTTCAAAGCCCAGTGATTCATAGAGGCTGGTGGCTTCGCGCAAGACCTCGGTCGTTTCCAGATAGCAGCGCTGATAACCAAGCGCGCGCGCCTCGTCCAGTGCCTGCAACACCAGCCGCTTGCCAAGGCCCAGTCCGCGCAGGGCAGGCATAAAGTACATCTTCTGCAGCTCGCAGACTTCCTCTTCTCCCGCCAATGGCGCGATACCACCACCGCCGAGGATGGAGCCGTCCGGCCCTTCGATGACCCAATAGCGGCTCTTTTCCGCCTGATAGCTCTGGGAGAGGGTATCGAGATTGGGATCGGATACCCCATACCCCTTGTCGGCGGTGAGACCATATTCGGCCGAGACGGCGCGGATCACCAAGGCGATCTGGGCATTGTCCGCTGCCGTGATGGGGCGGATCTGGTAACCCCGCTGGCGACGGGCGCGGGAGAGGGCGCTGCGATAGAGCCGCAGCCCTTGCCATAACTGCTCCCGCTCGGGCAGGCTCAGCTGCGCCAGCATCTCTTCCATCGCCCCGTCCATCTCCCGGTGCAACTCCAGCAGCATCCCCTGACCGTTGACGGTGAGGCGGGCCTCCTTGCTGCGCCCATCGGAGGGGTGCGGGTGCCAACTGATGAGCTCCCGCTCGGCGAGGCGGGCCAGCGGACGGCTGGCGTTGGATTTGTCGATGTGCAGCTTTTCTGCCAGCTGCTGATTGGTGGCCGGGGCGTTTTCCAGCTCGATCAGCAGGTGAGCCTCGATGGGGGTGAGGGCCAGATTGCCGCACTGCTGGGAGAGCATGCCGAGTTCGCGAACCAGATCGCGCGACAGGGCGCGAAGGGGACGGGGATCCATGTCGTGGTTTCCTTTTTAGTTGTGCATGACAACTAAAATAGCGTAAAAGTTGTAATTCGCAACCTTTTGCTGTGATGACTTGCAGAATATGAGGTGAGCGGCAGCCCCGTTGATTGGGCCGCCGCAGGTTGGGGCGGTCGTCAGGCGGCTCTGATAGCCAGCTCCGGGCGGCGGGAGAAGCAGCGGGCGAGCAGCAACATGGTGGCGACGCCTATGGTGCCCAGCACCAGCCAGGGGAGGGCCGGTTGTCCCTGTTGCAGCGAGAAGTCATAGAGGGAGCCGCCGCCCACATAGCCGGTCATGCCTCCCAGCGCCAGTCCGAGGCGGCTGAAGCCCATGTAGCTGCCGCGGGCTGTGGGGTTGGCCAGCCGGGTCATCAGGGTCTCCCGGGCCGGTTCACAGATGATGATCCCCAGATAGAAGCAGGCCAGCAGTACGAAGATGCCGGAGAGGGTGCTGACAAAGGCGACCAGCCCGATCCCCACGGTCATCAGCAGGATACCTGCCATCAGCCGGCTCTCCAGCCGATAGCGCCGCTCGCTGAAACGGGCGATAGGATAGAGCAGCGCCAGTGACAGCGCCGTTTCCAGGCTGTACATCCAGCCCACTGCCGTGGTGGTGCCGGAGAGCTGCTTGACCAGAATGGGGAAAATCAGCATCACCTGTACCCACAGCATGTAGTAGCCGCTCAGGATCAGTACCAGTCGGCAGAAGGCGCGATCTGCCAGCACCTGTCCCAACCCTTCCCGCATCGGAGTCGGTTTGACCGAGAGGCGGTAGGCGGGCAGCAGGGTCCAGTTGCAGAGTGCTGCCAGGGTGAAGAGCCCGGCGCCCAGCAGGCAGACGTAGGTGAAGTCAAAGCGCAGCAGCCAGCTGCCGAGCAGGGCACCGGTGACGGCGCCTGCGCTCTCCAGCATCATCAGCAGGGAGATAAAACGGCCCCGCTCATGGGGACGGGTAAATTTGATCACCAGTGCGGCCCGTGGCGGGTCGAACAGGCAACCGCCCAGTCCGGAGAGGAAGCAGGAGAAGATCAGCATGGCGCCGCTGTCGGCCCAGGCCAGGGTGGCGAAGCCGACGGCGCGCAACAACATGCCGGTGACGATGAGCGGGCGGGCGCCGAAACGGTCGGCCAGCGAGCCGCCAAAGATCCCCAGCCCCTGCTGGGTCAGCTGGCGCAGGCCGAGGGCCAGCCCCACCAGACCGGCCGCCCAGCCGAGTTGATCGACGAAGCGCAGGCTGATCATCGGCATCACCACAAAGAAACCCAGGATCACCAGTGTGGTATCCAGCGCCAGAAACCAGCGTCCCCAAAACCTCGCCCTATCGACCATAACGCCCTCTCATTCACAGATACCTTCATTCTGGAGAGGGTTTAGATATAGTGGTAGACGACAACTACCTATATTTCATATCAGGATTATTTATGTCTATGGATCTGGACGATCTGCAACTGCTGCTGGATGTGGCCGAGCTGGGCAGCTTCAGTCAGGCGGCGGCCATTCGTGGCTGGTCACAGCCGCTGGTGAGCCAGCGGATTGCCCAGCTGGAGGAGAGCCTCGGGGCGCCGCTGTTTCAGCGTCATCGGCGCGGGGTGACGCCGACTCGTGCCTGCGAGGAGTTTCTCCCTGCCGCCCGCTCTGCGCTGGCGATCCTGAGCGAAGGGCGGCTGGCACTGCAGGGGGCGCCTGCGCTGCCTTGTATCCGTCTCTCCAGCCTGCCATCCCTCACTTCGGTGGTGTTTGGCTCGCTATTGATGGAGCTGGTGGACGAGCCGTTCGAGATCCGCTGCACCACGGATCACTCCGGCGAGATCATGCAGTCGCTGCTGACCGGGGAGGCCGATATCGGCTTTGTGCTCAAGCGTCCGCCGGTTGCGGGCCTGCAGATGGAGCTGCTCTGCTGCTCCCCCATCATCGCCATCGCCTCGCCATTGCATCCGCTGGCCGGTTGTCACGGCCTCACCCTGGAGGATATTGCCGACCAGCGGCTGGCGCCTCAGGTATGGGGGCCGGGGTGTGACGTCTTTATCCAGCAGTTGCGGCGGCTGCGACGGGCGGCCAGCCCCCTGCATGCGGTGCAGCCCGCCAGTGCGGCGCGTGATCTGGCGCTGGAACACGGGTTTATCACCCTGATGCCGGAGCTGGCCATCAAGCGGGATCTGGAGGTGGGGCGGCTGGTCAGGCTCGATGTGCGCAATCTGCCGCAGGAGCATTGGGATGTGATGATGGCGTGGCGCGGTGGCAAGCGGCCCAATCCGGCCCGGGAAACCGTGTTGGCCACCGCCCGCACGCTGGCGAAACGGTGGCGCAATGAGTAGAGCGATGCGGGACAAGGCCCGCATCGGGTGGGTCAGTAGCTGGCCTTGAGGGTTACGCCACTGAACGCGGAAAACCCTGACAGCTGCACATGCCAGGTGCCCGCCTTGGGATTGGTGAACGAGCAGCTTTCGTTATTGCCCCCCTTGTAGGGACGGCAGTCGTAACTGCTGCTGTTAGGGGCGCTGCCAAAGCGGACGTAGAGGTCGGCATCACCGGTGCCGCCGCTGCTGCTGATCTGCAGCGACCTGGTGCCCGCCGGTACGTTCAGGGTGTAGTTGAGCTTGCCACCCTTGCTGGCGGCAAGGTTGCTTACCGGCACGCCGTTTTGCAGTACGTTGTCGCTCGGTGGCGGCGTGCTGCCGCAGCTGGCATCGACTCCGACGGTCTGGAAGGCACGTGCCACATCCGCCTGACTGTAACCCAGGTCGGCGGTCGCCCGGCTGACGCCGCAGGCCCCTTGCTGGTAGTTGGTGTTGGCGCCCCAGTAGAGGCGGTTGGCCAACAAGAACACTTCAAATGCCTTGCGGGTGTTCCAGCCACTGCTGGTGGCGAGCAGGTAGAAGGCGCGGTTGTAGACCCCGGAGCTGTGGTGTACATCCATCCCCTCCTGATAATCCGCCGCATGGCCGATGGATCTGCCATCCCGGGTCGGATCCTCGAAGTAGCGCAGGGAGCCGTTTCCCTTGAATATCTGCGCCCCGACCAGCCAGTCGTTGCTCCCCTTCATGTAGAACTCGGCCGCTTCCCCCGCCATATCGGAGAAGGCCTCGTTGATGCCGCCGGATTGTCCTGAATAGACCAGCCCGGAGTTCTGTTCGGTAAAGCCGTGGCTCACCTCGTGGGCCGCCACATCGAGGCTCACCAGCGGGTGGAAGGTGGTAGCGCCGTCACCGAAGGTCATCTGGCTGCCATCCCAGAAGGCGTTCTCGTAATTCTTGCTGTAGTGAACCCGCATCTTCAGTTTGAAGGTGAGGGGCGCCGTGTTGTACCAGTTGCGGTACATGTCGAACACCACGTTGCCGAAGTAGTGGGCGTCGTTGAGGGGCGAGTAGGCGCCGTTGATCTCCTTGACCCGGTTCTCCGGACAGGTGAACTGGTGGATGGCCCCGCCTGAGGTGGCGTGGTTGAGGTTGATGGTATCGACGTTGGGGCTGGTCATCCGGCAGTTGTCATCCACGATGAGTGGGCCAAAGTCGGTGCCATAGACGTATTTGCCGGTCTTGATGTTGCCCCCGGGGCCGGTGGCATCCTTGTGGTTGATCCCCTCCCAGCGTTTGAGCTCCTCACCGCTCTGGGCATCAAGTATGACGAAGGGGCGGCTTGGCTTGGCACCTTCGGCGATGAAGGAGACCTGATAAACCAGCCGGGCCAGCCCGTTCTCATCCTGCATCACGTAGAGTTTGACCTGCTCGTTGCTCCCCTTGCTGCCCGCCTTGGCCTTGCTGGCGGCATCCTGTGGCGAGAGGGTGGCGACCGGGCTTGCCACATCCTGATCGATCTGGCGCAGCATGCGCCCGCTGGCCTGTTGCAGCTTGCCGTTCAGGCTCTTGTTAGCTACCACCACCTGACCCATTACCGGGATGCCGTTCCAGACCTGCTCGTAGCGGATCCGCTGCTGGCCGTTGGGCAGCTTGACCACCCGCACCTGACGAAACTCGCCATCTTCCAGCTGCAAGGTACCACTCGCGGCACTGAGGCCTGTCATGGCCCGGATGCCGTTTGCCGTTACGTTGATCTCTACCTCTTGCGCCGCCAGTGCGGCGCTTCCCCAGCAGGCCAGCGCAACGGCCAGATAAATTTTATTCATCTCTTCTTTCCTTAAATCGATGAGGTTGATAAACCGACCGAAGGTCGGGCGTTTTGAAGCTAGTGCCGGTGGGGGAAAGTGCACCCTGTCAAAAGTGACAGCGCAGCACAAAGGGGTAGCAGGATCTGCCAAAGTGCCGTTTGTGGGCATTAGTCGGCGCCATGTGGAGAGCATTATCCGGTTTCAGACACCCACCCTCCTCTTTTGAGGGAGGAGAGTTCGTGCGCAGTCACCCTCTGCGAAGCCTGCCGGAGGAGGGCCGTAAAAGTGGCTGGCGCGGCCAGTGGCGATTGGCTACATTGGGTGCTGGTTCGCGATTTGATCACTGATTTGAAAGGAGAATCCCATGTTTTCATGGCAGTTGGACGACGAGCTTGCGCTGCTCTTCTTGCAGCCCGATATGGCGAGCGAACTGTTTGCCCTCTGCAATGACAACCGGGAGTACCTCTCCCAGTGGCTACCCTGGCCGCCACTGATCCAGCGCCCTGTCGACAGCGCCCTCTTCATTCGCAGTGCCATCGAGAAGTTCGCCCGCGGCGAGGGGCTCACCACCGCCATCGAGTATCAGGGGGAGGTGGTGGGGGTCATAGGTTACAACAGCATCGATCATGACCTTGGCAAGGTGGTCATCGGTTACTGGCTGGCGGAGCGCTGGCAGGGTAACGGTATCATCACCCGTGCCTGTCAGGCCCTGATCCACCACGCCTTCGAGGAGATGGGGATGGAGAAGGTGGAGATCAGCGCCGCCACCGATAACGAGCCCAGCAGGGCTGTTTGTGAACGGCTCGGGATGCCGCTTGAGGGGGTGACCCGGCGCGCAGAGCGGCTGGGCAACCGGATTGTGGATCACGCCCACTACAGCTTGCTGCGCGATGAGTGGTTAAGGCAGAGGGAGTCCTGATGGCGCTGCCACATATCAAGACGGCCCGCACCCACCTGACCATACTGTCGCCGGATCAGGCCCCCATGATGCTCGACTTCTACCGGCGCAACCGTGCCCATCTCACCCCCTGGGAGCCGCTTCGGGACGAGCACTTTTACACCCTCTCTTACTGGCATGCCCGGCTGCAGGACAGCTACAGCCAGTTCTTCAACGGCACCGGCGTCAATCTGGTGGCCCTCGATCCGGCTGGCGAGCGGGTGATCGCCACCTGCAACTTCAGCAATATCCTGATGGGGGTCTTCAAGGCGTGTCATCTGGGCTATGCCATCGACCAGCAGCATCAGGGGCAGGGGGTGATGGGAGAGGTGCTGTCAGCCGCCATCGACTACCTGTTTCGGGAGCACGATCTGCATCGCATCATGGCTTGCTATATGCCAGCCAATCAGCGCAGTGGCGCCTTGCTGGAGCGGCTCGGCTTCGAGCGGGAGGGGTTTGCACGGGCGTATCTGATGATCAATGGCCGCTGGGAGGATCACATCCTCACCTCGCTGATTAATCCGGCGCCCTGAACGACAGATAAAAAAACGGGCCCGAAGTTGCCTTCGGACCCGTCTTCGAATGAGGTGCAGGCTTAGTTGGCCTTGGCATCGCTCACTGCAGCTTCAACCTTGGTAGCGGCTTCGGTAGCAGCTTTTTCTACGGTTGCAGTCGCTTCGGAGGTGGCCTTCTCTACGGTAGAGGTGGCTTCGCTAGCGGCTTTTTCTACAGTGGCAGCAACTTCGGCGGCCGGAGCAGCAGCAGGAGCGGCAGCTTTTTCTTCTTTCTGACCGCAAGCAGTCAACATCAGACCCAGGATACCGGCTACCAGTACTTTGTTCATGTGCATTCCCTCAAATAAATATGGAGAGATGGTCTGTGCAACCATCACAGCGCCCACCGTTGCCCGGTATTGAAACAAGAAGCCGGGAGGCAGCAGGCGGGCGCAATATAGCCCCATTAGTTACCGATGAAAACGGATATCACAATGACATTTTTTCGTGCCGTGGATAAAAAGCTCCACTGCAACGACTGATATCAATACAAGATGCCGTTAAATAGTGATAACTGCACAATAAAACACCGCTTTGCTGCCATCTTGTGGCGGTTTAACAAGGTCAAGGTTGATCAATAGCGGCTGATGACCCGCACCTTAGTCAGACAGCTTCTGACAGGGCAGCCGTTTTCCCTCAAGGTGGCTCTGACGGGCCAGATCCAGCAGCGCCATCACCGCCAGCGCTTCACTTGCTGGCACCGGGTTGCTCCCTTTCCCCTTGATGGCGGCGCAGACACCGCGATAGTAGGCGCCATAATCCCCCGCCTCACCCACCACGCTCTGCTGCTGCAACTGACCATCGACAATGCGGCTGAGCTGACCGGATTCGCTATCCATGCCCCAATCCGCCGCTGGCGGCCGCAAGCCCTGCTTGAGCTGATCTTCCTGCACATCCATACCGAATTTCACGAACGATCCCTGGCTGCCGTGAATGACAAAGCGCGGCATGGTGGCCGAGACCAGACAGCTGCCATGCAGAATAACCCGCAGAGCACCGTAACCCAGCACCACATGGAAGTAGTCGTCCGCCAGTGCGCCGGGGCGCTGCTCGGCCAGATCGGCCTGCAACCAGTCCGGTTGGCCGAACAGCTGTAGCGCCTGATCCAGTACATGGGGGCCGAGATCGAACCAGAGGCCGGAACCCGGGCCACCCGCTTCGCGCCAGCGCTGGCGCACTTCGGGGCGATAGCGATCGAAGTGGGATTCGAACTGGGCGATCTGCCCCAGCGTCCCCTCGCCAATCAAACGGCGCACGGTAAGAAAATCTCCATCCCAGCGCCGGTTGTGGAAGATACTGAGCAGCCGCTGCTGCTTTTCGGCCAGCTCGACCAGCGCTTGCGCCTCGGCCAGATCCAGTGCAAAGGGCTTGTCGATCACCACATGTTTGCCTGCCAGCAGCGCCTGGCGGGCCAGAGGAGCGTGGGTGTCGTTGGGGGTGGCGATCACCACCAGATCGACGGTCTCATCGCTCAGTACCTCCTCCAGTGAACCGACCCGGCAGCCGGGCAGATCGGCCTGCACCTTGGCGGCATCGCGGCTCACCACCCAACTCAGGGACAAGCCCGGTGTGGTGGAGAGGAAGGGGGCGTGGAAGGTCTTGCCTGCAAAGCCATAGCCCACCAGGGCTGCGTTGAGAGTGTGGCTCATCGGGAGTTCTCCGCTGACATCGAGTGAGTGGGGTTGCCATCGCCGGCTCTCTGCCGGATGGCCATATGCTGTAAAGGCGATACAAACGAGAAGGGGGCCGATGGCCCCCTGAGTGTGCCCATCAGAGCACAGGATTTATTGCAAACACAAGCGGCGGCCGCGCCGGGTCATCAGCATCACCAGAGGCGGCAGCAGCAGCCACATATGCAGTGCCAGCTGGCTGAGCGGGTCGTGCATCAGGGTGCCGGTCAGACCAACCAGGGCGCCGGAGCCGCTCATCTGGAACAGGCCGAGCAGGGCGGCGGCGGTGCCGGCGCAGTGGCCGAACGGTGCCAGCGCCATCCCGGCGGCAGAGCCCAGAATCATGGCAAAGCCGATGCTGGAGAGGAATACCGGCCCCATCATCGCCAGCGGATGTTCGATGTGCATGGCCAAAGTCAGGGTGATGGCCGAGAGCATCAACACCAGCAGGCCGATGCGCAGGGTGCGTCTTGGCCCCACCTTGGCGATAAAGCGCGGCGCCATGAAGCAGGCCAGAATGTTGAGCGCGGCGTTGGCGGTAAACCAGTAGCTAAAGCCGCTCATATCGAGCCCCAGTTTCACCATCAGCTGCACCGGTGCAGCGGTGACATAAGCGAGGATCACCGCCATCGCCAGCATGCACAGCGCCGCGTTGAACAGGAAGCTGGGGGAGCGCAGCACCGGGCTGTAGCGAGACCAGCTGATGAGGGCCCCTTCGCTGCGGGTCTCCTCCGGGCGGGTCTCCGGCATCCGCCACATCAGCCAGCTGCCGACGATGAGCGCATAACCGGCCATAAACCAGAAGTTTGCAGACCAGCCCGCCTTGGCGGTGAGCCAGCCACCGAGCAGGGGGGCCAGCGCAGGAATAAAGCAGATGGCGCCATTGAGATAGGAGATCATCTGGCCGCTCTTTTTCGGGCCGTAGCTGTCACGCACCACCGAGAAGGCGGCGACCGAGGTAGCGCAGGCGCCGAAGCCCTGCAGCACTCGCGCCAGCATCAATTCGCCGAGGCTGGCGGCAAAACCGGCCCCCAGCGCGCTCAGGCCATAGAGCAGCACGCCACCCAGGGCGATGGGCTTGCGGCCGTAGCGATCGGCCAGCGGGCCAACAAGCAGTTGCCCCAGCCCCATGCTGAACAGGAACCAGGTGATGGTGCCCTGCATCAGTGTCACTTCGGCGCCCAGCTGCTCGGCCATCTGCGGAATGGCGGGCAGGTAGATGTCGATAGCCAGCGGACTGAACAGCACCAGTAGTACGAGTAAAAGTATCAATGGCATCTGTCACCTCTTTAGTCAGCCAGGTTAATGAATTGGGGCGCGAGTCTACTGACTCACAGTAATGAATAGAAATGGTATTTAATCACTTTGGTTATTCCATTATGGAAACATGTATTAAAAAGCTGGTTATTCGATGGCGGCAAATCCCCCGCAACCCCATCACAGCGGGTGTAATTGACGCTTTTACTAAACGCTTGCGCCGCATAGAATGCGCAGATTATTTTTGCGGAGGTGCTCGATGAACAAGCTTGTCCTGGCAACAGGTAACCAGAAAAAGGTGAAGGAATTGGCCGCCATGCTGGCCGATATGAAGATCCAGGTGATCCCACAGAGCGAGTTTGCGGTCTCCGATGCCGATGAGACCGGCACCACCTTCGTCGAGAATGCCATCATCAAGGCCCGCCACGCCTCCCGTATTACCGGTCTGCCCGCCGTGGCCGATGACTCCGGTCTGGAAGTCGATCTGCTGCAAGGGCGCCCCGGCGTCTACTCCGCCCGCTTTGCCGGTGTGGGTGCCGGCGACAAGGCCAACATCGAGAAGCTGCTCGGCGAGCTGCAAGGTGCCCCCGAGTACCTGAAGAGCGCACGCTTCTGGTGTGTGCTGGTCTATATGCGCCACGCTGACGATCCCACTCCCATCATCTGTCAGGCGAGCTGGGAAGGGATGATCATCGATGAGCCGCGCGGTCAGCACGGTTTCGGCTATGACCCCGTCTTCTTCGTGCCGGATCACGACTGCACCGCCGCCCAGATGCCTGCCGAGCTGAAAAACCAGCTGAGCCATCGCGGTCAGGCGCTGGCCAAGCTCAAAGCGGCGCTGGCTGCGGCGCATTGAGTCACTTCGCCACCTTGTCGGTTACACACGGTCAATCACACATAGTCATCTACAATGGGGGCCTTGAG
Source organism: Aeromonas sp. FDAARGOS 1419 (assembly GCF_019047045.1). Lineage (NCBI taxonomy): Bacteria > Pseudomonadati > Pseudomonadota > Gammaproteobacteria > Aeromonadales > Aeromonadaceae > Aeromonas > Aeromonas sp. FDAARGOS 1419. The sequence goes on along the minus strand of NZ_CP077209.1, from coordinate 2,787,404 downwards.
CCCCCGTTTTATTGGAAGCCCCATGCTGCAACTGCCGCCGCTCTCTCTCTATATTCATGTGCCCTGGTGCGTCCAGAAGTGCCCTTACTGTGACTTCAACTCCCATGCCCAGAAGGGGGAGTTGCCTCACCTCGAATATGTCGCCGCTCTGCTGGAGGATCTGGATCAGGATCTGAAGTGGGCGCAGGGACGGCCGCTCTCCTCGATCTTTATCGGCGGCGGCACCCCCAGTCTGTTGACGGTGGAGGCGATGCAAGCTTTGCTGGACGGGGTACGGGCCCGCATTCCGCTCACCACAGATTGCGAGATCACCATGGAGGCGAACCCGGGCACGGTGGAGGCGGACAAGTTCGCCGGTTTCCAGCGCGCCGGCATCAACCGTATCTCCATCGGGGTGCAGAGCTTCCAGCAGGAGAAGCTCACCCGCCTTGGCCGCATTCACGGCCCGGAAGAGGCGCGCAAGGCCGCGGCACTGGCCCATGCCATCAAGTTGCCCACCTTCAATCTGGATCTGATGCACGGTCTGCCGGATCAGAGTCTGGATGATGCCCTTTATGACCTGCAGCAGGCTATCGACTGCGCCCCGCCGCACCTCTCCTGGTATCAGCTCACCATAGAGCCGAACACGGCATTTGCCTCCAAACCGCCCAAACTGCCGGAAGATGACACCCTGTGGGATATCTATGAGCAGGGCCACACCATGCTCACCGCCAGCGGTTATCGCCAGTACGAGATCTCGGCTTACGCCAAAGAGGGCTATCAGTGCCATCACAACCTCAACTACTGGCGCTTTGGTGACTATCTGGGGATCGGCTGTGGTGCTCACGGCAAGGTGACCGATCTCGTGAATCAGCAGATCCTGCGCACCGCCAAGGTGAAGCATCCGAAAGGGTATCTGGACAAGAGTCGCCCCTATCTGGACGAGCAGTGGCAGGTGACGGCAGACGATCTGCCGCTCGAATACTTTATGAACCGCTTCCGCCTGTTTGAACCGGCCCCCAAGGCGGAGTTCGAGGCCTATACCGGCCTGCCGCTGGAGCGGGTGGAGACAGTGCTCGCCATCGCACGGAGCAAGGAACTTATCGAGGATCTGGGGGATAGCTGGCAGCTCACTTCTCTCGGCCATCGCTATCTCAACGTATTGCTCGAACTCTTTATGGATGAGTGAAAACTGGCTCACGATCTGGCTGCGAAGCCGTGATCAAGGTTCATGCGCTGCTCGGAAGCCTCACGTATATCTATACGTTCCGGTTCCTGCGCTGCTCTTCACCTCGCTGACAGCTTCTCGCGACAGGTCGTGAGCCAGTTTTGGCGAACCGTGTTTCGAGATAACAATCAGGGCGCCCATGGCGCCCTGATTGTTTATGGTCGGTAGAAACCCGCTCAGCAGCAGACGCGGATCATCTGCTGTTGGCCGGGCTCCCACCGCTTGCCAAATTTGGCCTTGCGCTGGTAACTCCCCTTGCCCTTCTTGTTGCGCTCGACCCGGCTGCGAAACAGGGGATCACAGAGCAGGGCATGCAGATAGTTATCCTTTATCTCGCCGCGCTGATGGGCATAGTTGCCCCCTTGCGCATTTTCCTCACGGGGGAGGACGGGTTGGTCGACCCGAATTTTGGCCATGATGGCTCCTCTTCTTTTCTCTTGGTGTGTTGATTCTTGTGTCTGGATGGTGGTTTTCGCTGCGAGCGCCTGTTCAGCTGAGCACCCGGCAACCGGATGCACTGGCACCGGTTAAAAACGCGGCGATTTTGTCACCAAATCGCCGCCAGAGCAATGCGTCGGCGGCGCCGAGTCAGTCACACTGAGCTAGGCACGCTCAGTCAGGCATACCATGTCAGCCATGAACCGGGTCATGCTGGTCGTGGCTGTGATGCTCGTGATGGGCCGGGGCGCCAGATTCCAGCGTCTCGAGGATGGCGCAGTGCTCCGCCGAGCGGGGGCCGCCGCAGCAGATATTGGAGAGCTCGCGCAGATTGTCGCGAAAGCGGGTCAGTTCGATGATCTTCTGCTCCACCTGGGCCAGCTTGGTGTCGGCTACCGCTTTCACCTCCTGACAGGTGACTTTGGCCTTGTTGGTATCGAGGTCGAGCAGCTCGCCGATATCGGCCAGCGAGAATCCCACCGACTTGGCGCGAATGATGAACTCCAGCCGCCGCTTGTCCTGCTCGCTGTAGAGGCGGTAGCCGGATTCGTTGCGGATCCCCGGTGAGATAAGCCCGTTCTTCTCGTAAAAACGCAGGGTATCTGCCTTGACCCCGCACGCCTTGGCCAGTTCACCGATCCGATACATGCCCTTTTCTCCCCTTGAATGTATGCCGCCACAAAAACCGGAATCCACTATCACCCCTTTGCCCATGGATTGCCAGCCAATGGCATAAAAGGGGCAGATAAACATCTCCTGGCGACCCTTTTTCCCATAAAACACTGAAAGTGCAAACGTTTCGAGAAAATCAAGTGGAAAACGTTTAACGCCGCGCCAAATAAGGCTTTGCTGTTTCAAAAAATCCACCACAGGTCACATTTTTTGTGTAGAATACGCGCCCATAACAGAGCGCCGCACCAAGCGGGCATTTCTTAAAACGCTTTTGCCGGATGTTGGGGCGAGAGTGGTTTGCGAAATCCCCCACTTCCATTTATTTGGGGACTCTCTGTGTTGAGCCTCGCCTCCCATGGAACGGTCCCCGTTATGTTGAGGACGATAGTGTGATGGAACAAGCTCGACCCATTCGCCGTGCACTGCTGAGTGTGTCTGACAAAACTGGCATTCTGGAATTTGCCAAGGCACTCAACGAGCGTGGTGTTGCCCTGCTCTCCACGGGCGGTACCGCCAAGCTGCTTGGCGAGGCGGGTCTGCCGGTGACCGAGGTCTCCGACTACACGGGTTTCCCTGAAATGATGGATGGCCGGGTCAAGACCCTGCATCCCAAGGTTCATGGCGGCATCCTCGGCCGTCGGGATCAGGATGACGCCATCATGGCCCAGCACGCTATCTCCCCCATCGACATGGTTGTCGTCAACCTCTACCCCTTTGCTGCTACCGTGGCCAAAGCGGGCTGCACCCTGGCGGATGCGGTCGAGAACATCGACATCGGCGGCCCGACCATGGTGCGTTCTGCCGCCAAAAACCATAAAGATGTCGCTATCGTCGTCAAAGCTGCCGACTATGATCGGGTTATTCGCGAAATGGATGCCAACGGCAACAGCCTGAAACTGGCGACCCGTTTCGATCTGGCCATCGCCGCATTCGAGCACACAGCCGCCTACGACTGCATGATCGCCAACTACTTCGGCACCATGGTTCCTTCCTACGGTGACAACAAGGAGGGTGACGAGGAGTCCCGCTTCCCGCGCACCTTCAACAGCCAGTTCATCAAGAAGCAGGACATGCGTTACGGCGAGAACAGCCATCAGGCAGCCGCCTTCTACGCCGAAGAGCATGCCGCTCCGGGTTCCGTCTCCAGTGCTGTCCAGCTGCAGGGCAAGGCGCTCTCCTACAACAACATCGCTGATACCGATGCGGCACTGGAGTGTGTGAAGGAGTTCGACGAGCCAGCCTGCGTCATCGTCAAGCATGCCAACCCCTGCGGCGTGGCCATCGGTAACGACCTGCTGAGTGCCTACGATCGCGCTTACCAGACCGACCCCACCTCTGCCTTCGGCGGCATCATCGCCTTTAACCGTGAGCTGGATGGCGCCACTGCCGCTGCCATCGTTGCCCGCCAGTTTGTCGAAGTGATCATCGCCCCGAGCGTCAGCCAGGAGGCCCGCGATGCGGTCGCCGCCAAGCAAAACGTGCGTCTGCTCGAATGCGGTCAGTGGACGGCTCCGGCGCAAGGGTTTGACCTCAAGCGCGTCAACGGCGGCCTGCTGGTACAGGAACGGGATCTCGGCATGGTGACTTTGGGCGACCTGACAGTGGTCAGCAAGCGTCAGCCGACCGAGGCCGAGCTGCAGGATCTGCTGTTCTGCTGGAAAGTGGCCAAGTTCGTCAAATCCAACGCCATCGTCTACGCCAAAGATGGCCAGACCATCGGCGTCGGCGCAGGCCAGATGAGCCGTGTTTATTCGGCCAAAATCGCCGGTATCAAGGCTGCGGACGAAGGGCTGACCGTGGCGGGCTCCGTGATGGCCTCCGATGCCTTCTTCCCGTTCCGCGACGGTATCGATGCTGCCGCGCAGGCCGGTATCTCCTGCGTGATCCAGCCGGGTGGCTCGATGCGCGATCAGGAGGTGATCGATGCCGCCGACGAGCACGGCATGTGCATGGTGTTCACCAACATGCGCCATTTCCGTCATTGATGGGTCAGGGGCTGCCGATGGCGGCCCTTTTGTTGTCTCTTTTCAACTGACTATTTCCACTGACTGACGGCCAGAGAGGCCGCCTGGTGACCACAAATAGAAGCGAGCGATACGATGAAAGTACTGATCATTGGCAACGGTGGCCGCGAACACGCTCTGGCTTGGAAGGCCAAACACTCCCCACTGGTACGTCACGTTTTTGTGGCGCCGGGCAACGCAGGCACCCAGCTTGAGCCGGGTGTCGAGAACGTCGCCATCGAGGCGACCGATATCGAAGGGCTGCTGGCCTTTGCCAAAGAGAAGCAGGTCGGCCTCACCATCGTCGGGCCGGAAGCGCCGCTGGTGAAAGGGGTGGTGGATGCCTTCCGCGCCGCCGGTCAGCCGATCTTTGGCCCGACCGCTGCCGCTGCCCAGCTGGAAGGCTCCAAGGCTTTCACCAAGGATTTCCTGGCCCGTCACGCCATTCCGACCGCCGAGTACCAGAACTTCACCGAAGTGGAGCCTGCGCTCGCCTACTTGCGCGAGAAGGGTGCCCCCATCGTCATCAAGGCCGATGGTCTGGCGGCGGGCAAGGGGGTGATTGTCGCCATGACCTTGCAGGAGGCGGAAGACGCGGTGCGCGACATGCTCTCCGGCAATGCCTTTGGCGAAGCGGGCTCCCGGGTGGTGATTGAGGAGTTTCTGGAGGGTGAAGAGGCAAGCTTCATCGTCATGGTCGATGGCGAGCACGTGCTGCCGATGGCCACCAGTCAGGATCACAAGCGGGTTGGCGACGGTGATACCGGCCTCAACACCGGCGGTATGGGGGCTTACTCCCCGGCGCCTGTAGTGACCGCCGAGGTACATCGACGCGTGATGGAGCAGGTGATCATGCCGACTGTGCGCGGCATGGCGGCCGAGGGCAACGTCTACACCGGTTTTCTTTACGCCGGTTTGATGATCGACGGCGCAGGCAATCCCAAGGTTATCGAGTTCAACTGCCGCTTTGGCGATCCCGAGACCCAGCCCATCATGCTGCGGATGCAATCCGATCTGGTGGAGCTCTGCCTGGCCGCTTGCGCAGGCAAGCTGGATCAGAAAGAGGCCATCTATGATCCCCGCGCCGCTATCGGCGTGGTGTTGGCGGCGGGTGGCTATCCCGGCGATTACAGCACCAACCACCCCATCAGCGGCTTGCCGGTGGATGAAGTGGCGGGCGAGAAGGTGTTCCATGCCGGTACCCGCCTGGAGGGCGATACCAGCCTGACTGCTGGCGGCCGCGTGTTGTGCGCCACCGCCCTCGGCCACACTGTGGCAGAAGCCCAGCAGCGTGCCTATCAGCTCGCTGGCCGCATCAAGTGGGATGGTGTCTTCTACCGCAAGGATATCGGCTGGCGCGCCATTGCTCGCGAACAGGAGTAACTGGCACCAGCAAATGGTCAGCTGATTCAGACCCCGCTACGGCGGGGTTTTTTGTCGTTGTTTACCGCTTTCAACCATCCTCATGCTGCGCGTCACCAGCGTTCAATCAGTTACCAAGCGCAAACAAGCGCGGCATATCTGTCACTATTTGCCACAAAAAACAGCATTTTTCACAAACGTTTCACCATGAGTCATGGCATCATGCTGGTGATGAATTCTTGTTTGGATTCATAAGTACCCCTAACAATTCGAGCATGTCGTTATATAAGGAAATCCCATGTTGAAAACCGTCCGCCCCCTGCTGCTGCCCCTGATGTTTGGCCTGATGACCCTGCCTGTCGTGGCGGGTGATCTGGAACAGCCGATGAAGAAGATTGGCTTCAACTACAAGCAGGCCGTCAAGGCTGATGATGCAGCCACCATGGAGAAGCACATCAACGAGATGAAGGCCCAGCTGGATGTGGCCAAGCAGAAGAACATGCCGGCTGCCAAGAAAGAGAAATTCCTTGAAGGGATGAACGAGGTACAGACCGAGCTGGACGCCAGCCTGGCCGCACTCAAGGCGGGTGATGAGGCAAAGGCGCGCGAACATCTGGCCAAGGTCAACGACCTGAAGAAGGAGTACCACAAATATGCCAAGCAAAAAGGGTGAGCCCTTTCGCTGGGATCCGCTGGTTCGCCTGACCCACTGGGGCTTGGCGGCGGTCTGCATCGGCAACCTCTGGGTTAACGAAGCGGGGGAGGAGTGGCACGAGTGGCTGGGTTACGGCGCCATTGGGCTGGTCTCCTTGCGTCTGCTCTGGGGGCTTACTTTTGCCCGTGGCTACGCTCGCCTTGGTGCCCTCATTCCCAGTGGTGAGGATTTTCGCCAGCAAGCACGCGAGATGCGTGAGCGACAGCCTCCGGCACCGGGTCATCACGGTAGCGGCAAGCTGGCCGTGTGGGCGCTCTGGCTGGTTGTGCTGGCCACAGCTGGCAGCGGCTGGTTTCAAAATACCGAGACGGGATTTGAACTGGGGGCTGACGAGTGGCATGAGTGGTGCGTGGTGGCGCTACAGGGGCTGATAGGTCTGCACCTGCTGGCCATCGTCTTCACCTCCTGGCGTCAGCGCAGCAATCTGGTTACTCGGATGCTACCCGCCGGGCGTCGCTCATCCATCCAGAGCGGCAGCAACGAGCAAACCTGAGGCTCAGCATTAGGCTCCTTGTCTCTGAGTGAGGCGCCTGATCCGGACCCTGCCCAGACCCGCCCATGGCGGGTCTTTTCTATGACCTCATCGAGCTTATCACGGGACATTGCCCGATCAGCAGATGCAAAAAGGCCGCTCATGATGAGCGGCCTTTTCTAATTTGGTGGCCCCTGGGGGACTTGAACCCACGACCAATCGATTATGAGTCGACTGCTCTGACCAACTGAGCTAAGGGGCCAAATTGTGCGTTTAGCGGCGTGGATTATAGGGGAAGAGGAAAGGGCAGTCTATAGGCATATCAACCACTTGGCGACTAATTGTCCAGGTCGATAGAGGGTGTAAAGCGGGTCGCAAGTGTAAATGTCAGACAAAACAAAGCCCCGCATGGCGGGGCTTTGGCAGAGCAGTTTGACACAGGGTCAGGACTATTCGTCCAGGAAGCTGCGCAGCACTTCCGAGCGGCTCGGGTGGCGCAGTTTGCGCAGTGCCTTGGCTTCGATCTGACGAATACGCTCACGGGTAACGTCGAACTGTTTGCCCACTTCCTCTAGGGTGTGGTCAGTGTTCATGTCGATACCGAAACGCATCCGCAGTACCTTGGCTTCGCGGGCGGTCAGGCCAGCCAGCACTTCGCGGGTGGCGTTGCGCAGGCTTTCGCTGGTCGCCGCATCCGCTGGCAGAGCCAGGGTGGTATCTTCGATAAAGTCGCCCAAGTGGGAATCTTCATCATCACCGATGGGCGTCTCCATAGAGATAGGCTCTTTGGCGATCTTCAGTACCTTGCGGATCTTGTCTTCCGGCATGCCCATGCGCATCGCCAGCTCTTCCGGGTTCGGTTCGCGACCCATCTCCTGCAGCATCTGACGGGAGATACGGTTGAGCTTGTTGATGGTCTCGATCATATGTACCGGGATACGGATGGTACGGGCCTGATCCGCGATGGAGCGGGTAATGGCCTGACGGATCCACCAGGTAGCATAGGTCGAGAACTTGTAGCCACGACGGTATTCAAACTTGTCTACCGCCTTCATCAGACCGATGTTGCCTTCCTGGATCAGATCCAGGAACTGCAGACCACGGTTGGTGTACTTCTTGGCGATAGAGATAACCAGACGCAAGTTGGCCTCAACCATCTCTTTCTTCGCACGGCGGGCCTTGGCCTCACCGATGCTCATGCGGCGGTTGATATCCTTGATCTGGGCAATCGACAGACCGGTCTCTTCTTCAATCTGCTGCAGCTTGCCGATGGCGCGCTGAATATCCTCGTCCATTTCAACCAGACGGGGAGACCAGGCTTTGCCTGCCTGCTTCTGGTATTCGAACCAGGCAGTTTCACACTCGTTGTTGGTGAAGGCCGCGACGAAGGTTTTCTTCGGCATCTTGGCCTGCTCAACGCAGAGCTTCATGATGATGCGTTCCTGCACGCGGACGCGCTCCATCATTTCACGCATGTTGTTGACCAGGCGATCGAACTGCTTGGGCATCAGGCGGAATTGACGGAATACATCTGCCAGCTGGGCGATGGCGGCCTGGGTATCTTCGTGCGCGCGACCATTCTTCTGAATGGAGAGGCGGGTCACTTCATACTGGGCACGCAGTTCACCAAACTTCTCGCGAGCGACTTCCGGATCCGGACCACCGTCACCGTCGTCGTCAGAGCTGTCGCCATCTTCGTCTTCGTCTTCTTCGTCCTCTTCATCTTCGTCGGCCAGATCGTCTTCGCCGAGCTCGGAACCGATATGCGTGGCGGTAGGCGCCATATCTTCAGTTTCGTTCGGGTCAATAAAGCCAGAGATGATGTCAGAGAGACGCAGCTGCTCGGCTTCGTACTTGTCGTACTGTTCGAGCAGGTAAGTAATTGCTTCAGGGTACTCGGCTACGGAGCTTTGTACCTGGTTGATACCGTCTTCGATCCGCTTGGCGATGTCGATTTCGCCTTCACGGGTCAGCAGTTCGACGGTACCCATTTCCCGCATGTACATGCGGACGGGATCGGTCGTGCGACCAATCTCAGATTCAACAGATGCCAGAGCCTGGGCCGCTGCTTCGGCAGCGTCCTCATCGGCGGTACCACCTTCAGCCATGATAAGGTCATCGGCATCCGGAGCGTTTTCAACCACTTGAATGCCCATATCGTTGATCATCTGAATGATGTCTTCGATCTGGTCTGAATCGACAATGTCTTGCGGGAGGTGATCGTTCACCTCGGCATAGGTCAGGTAGCCCTGTTCTTTACCTTTGGCAACGAGGAGTTTAAGCTGAGACTGCGGGGTTTGCTCCATAGAACTCATCCGGTTGGTGTTGCTAGGTTGCGCGTACAGTGCGCTGCTGCGCAAATAGCCAATTCTAATAGAAAACCGCCAGACATGCTATGTCTGGTTGCGGCGTCGGTCATGAGAAACCCCTGCCCGCAGTATTGTCGGGGCCAGGCGGTTATAAAATTTTTGCTTTTCATCCCGTCGATTCGGGCGACGTTATCCATATTGGGACTAATCACTCAAATATCAAGCCCCACTCTCATTTCTTTTCTCAATTTGCACCTCTCTTATCAGCATCATCAGCTCTTGGGTTTCTTCGGAGCTTAGTCCTTCCTGAGCCACTTTGGCCTGCAATTCTTCGATCCGCTGTTTCAGAAACTGGTTGATGAAGCCGACGAAGGTGTCCTGCAATTCTCCCAGAATATCCGGCTCCTGATCGAGTTTGATCTCCTCGAACAGGTCGTGCATGGCCAGCTGAGCAAGGATCTCTCCCTCCTTGGTACCACGCCAGTGTTCCAGCAGGATACCGGTTGTGATACCGGGCTGTGCCAGGATTTGCTGGTGCAGTTGCAGCAGGAACTTGATGCCCTGTACGCGTAGTCCGGCCAATTCCGGCATGGGGGGGAGCTCAGCCGTTACTGCCGGATATTGCACCATCAGTGCCAGCGCACGCCGCAGTGGCGTCAGCTTGGCTGCCTTGGGTTTGTTGACTTCGGTCTTGGGCTGACTGTTACGGGCAAAGAGCTCGGCGATGCGCTGCTTGTTCTCACCCCAACGCATCATGCTGGAGAGACGAGTGATCAGCCCTTCGCGGGTAAACCCTTCCGGTACGCGGCGAATAAGTTCGGCGGCCTTGTTGGCCACTTCAAACTTGCCTGCTTCACCGGAGAGGGCGGCATCCCGCCCGAGACGATCGAACATGAAGTCGGCGAACGGTTGGGCTTTATCGAGCAGGGCTTCAAAGCCCTCCTTGCCGATCTGGCGTACCAGCGAGTCGGGATCCTCGCCATCGGGCAGAAACACGAACTTCAGCTCGCGGCCATCCTGCAGATGAGGGAGGGCATTATCCAGCGCGCGCCAGGCGGCTTCACGACCGGCGTTGTCACCGTCGTAGCAGCAGACTACCTCGGCAGTGGTGCGAAACAGGGTGTGGATATGGTCGCTGGTCGTTGCAGTACCCAGCGCCGCCACCGCATAGTCGATGTCGTACTGACCGAGTGCCACCACATCCATGTAGCCTTCCACCACCAGGATCCGGCGTGGATCCTTGTGTGCCTGCTTCACCTCGTAGAGACCGAACAGCTCCCTCCCTTTATGGAAGATGGGGGTCTCCGGCGAGTTCAGGTACTTGGGGGTGCCATCACCCAGTACCCGGCCACCGAAACCGATGACCCGGCCACGCTTGTCGCGGATCGGGAACATGATGCGATCGCGGAAACGGTCATAGCTGCCCGGGCCATTGTCACGGGTGATCAGCATGCCGCCCGAGATAAGCAGCTGTTCGTGATCCCGGCTGGCGCCGAAGCGTCGGCGCACCTGATCCCAATCGCTCGGTGCATAGCCAATGTTGAATCGTTTGACCACTTCACCGGTCAGACCGCGGCCTTTGAGATACTCCACCGCATGGGGAGCACTCTTGAGGTTGCTCTCGTAGAAGCGGGCGATCTGGTTCATCAGCTCGAACAGATCCTTGCTAACGGCGGGCTGACTATTGGCCGAGCCGCCGATACTCTGCTCGCGAGGCACCTGCATGCCCTGCATGCTGGCGAGCTCTTCGATAGCATCGGGAAATTCGAGACCGTCGTACTCCATGACAAAGCCGATGGCGTTGCCGTGGGCGCCACAACCGAAACAGTGGTAGAACTGCTTCTCCTGGCTGACGGTAAAAGAGGGGCTTTTTTCGTTATGAAAAGGGCAGCAAGCCTGGTAGTTCTTACCGGCTTTTTTCAGCCGCACTCGCGAGTCGATCAGCTCGACTATGTCTGTGCGTACGAGCAGATCGTCGATAAAGGATTGGGGGATCCTGCCTGCCATAACCGTCCTGTTTCATTGCGGAGAAAATAAAAAAGCCGCGCATTCCAAGGGAAGCACGGCTTCTTAGACCAAACAAGAGAGTTGCCTGTTACGCCAAGCGGGTTTTCACCTGAGCACTGACGGCGCCGACATCGGCACGCCCCTGAATTTTCGGCTTCAAGACAGCCATGACCTTGCCCATATCAGCCATGACGGCAGCACCACTTTCAGTGATGGCTTGCTCGATCAGGGCGGCAATTTCATCTGCGGTCAGCTGTTGCGGCAGGAATTCCTGCAACACAACGATCTCGGCGGACTCTTTGTCGGCGAGATCCTGGCGACCTGCAGCTTCAAATTGGCTGATGGAATCGCGGCGCTGTTTGACCATTTTGGTCACGACAGCGAGGATATCCTCATCATTCAGCTCGATACGGGTATCGACTTCACGTTGCTTGATTTCTGCCATCAACAAGCGGATCGCTCCCAGACGTGCCTTATCTTTGGCAAGCATGGCGAGTTTTTGCTGATCCTTGAGTTGATCCTTCAGAGACACGGCAATATCTCCCGATTAGTACAGGCGGATACGACGTGCGTTTTCGCGAGACAGCTTCTTGGCGTGACGCTTGACAGCAGACGCTTTGGCGCGCTTACGAATGGTAGTCGGCTTCTCGTAGAACTCACGGCTACGAACTTCGGACAGGATACCGGCTTTTTCGCAAGAACGCTTGAAACGACGCAGAGCAACGTCAAACGGCTCATTTTCACGGACTTTGATTACTGGCATGTGCCTTTCACCTCAGTGATAAATTGTTAGCTGACCTTCAATCGATCAGCATGTCTTAAAATGGTGCGAAATTATACTCTGGACAGGGAATGAAAGTAAACCCGCAGAGATCGCTCTGGTTTAAAAAACCCGCGAAGGTTACCATAGCCGTCTCATTTTAGCAGTGAAATTTTTTAGCAATGCGTGTATTGGGCATAGAGACATCCTGTGACGAAACCGGGATCGCGATCTTCGACGATCAAAAAGGGATCCTTTCCCATCAGTTATACAGCCAGGTCAAGCTGCATGCGGACTACGGTGGCGTCGTCCCCGAACTCGCCAGCCGGGATCATGTTCGCAAGACGATCCCGTTGATCCAGGCCGCATTGCAAGAGGCGGGACTGGGCAAAGATGACATCGACGGCATCGCGTATACCGCGGGTCCGGGTCTGGTTGGCGCCATTCTGGTGGGCGCCACTATTGGTCGTTCGCTGGCGATGGCATGGAACAAGCCTGCTATCGCCGTCCACCATATGGAAGGGCACCTGCTGGCCCCCATGCTGGAAGAAAAGGCCCCCGAGTTCCCCTTCGTGGCGCTGCTGGTCTCCGGTGGTCACTCCATGCTGGTGCGGGTCGACGGCATCGGCAGCTATCAGCTGCTGGGGGAATCCATCGATGATGCCGCAGGCGAAGCGTTCGACAAGACCGCCAAGCTGATGGGGCTGGACTATCCGGGTGGTCCGCTACTCTCCCGTCTGGCCGAGAAGGGCACTACCGGGCGCTTCCACTTCCCCCGTCCCATGACTGACCGTCCCGGGCTCGACATGAGCTTCTCCGGCCTCAAGACCTTCACAGCCAACACCATCGCCGCCAATGGTGATGATGAACAGACCCGTGCCGATATCGCTCGGGCGTTTGAAGATGCGGTGGTTGATACCCTGGCCATCAAGTGCCGTCGTGCCTTGAAAGAGACCGGTCTCACGCGTCTGGTGGTCGCCGGTGGCGTCAGTGCCAACCGTCATCTGCGTGCCCAGCTGGCCGAGCTGATGGAGACCCTCAAGGGCGAGGTGTTCTATCCGCGCACTGAATATTGCACCGATAACGGCGCCATGATTGCCTATGCCGGTATGCAGCGCCTGAAAGCGGGCGTGTTCGAACCGCTGGCGGTCAAAGCCGTGCCGCGCTGGCCGCTGGATACCCTGGATCCGGTCTGATCCGACGGATCCCGCCTTCTGGCGTGGTGGTGAGTACCATGGTGGCCTACTGCTCCTGCAATCCGGCTGCGGCGGTTATAGCGCTGTTGGCTCGCTGTTGCTTTGGCTGCTGTCGCCGTGGTTGAGCCACCCGTATAAGAGGTCAGCTCTCGTGCTGGCAGACTGCAAAGCACAGAGTAAAGAGATAAAAAAATCCCCGCCAACTGGCGGGGATTTTTGTTTGGTAATTGGCAGGCAATAGATTACAGCAGGATGCCGCCGAAGAAGAAGCCCAGCGCCACGGCGATGGCGATGGTGGCGGTGCCCGGTACGAAGAAGGGGTGGTTGAAGACCGCCTTACCGATACGGGTGGAGCCGGTGTCGTCCATCTCTACCGCGGCCAGCAGGGTCGGGTAGGTCGGCAGTACAAACAGGGCGCTCACAGCTGCGAAAGAGGCAATCGCAGTCAGCGGACTGACACCCAGTGCCAGTGCGGCAGGCATCAGTGCTTTGGTGGTCGCACCTTGTGAATAGAGCAGCATGGCGGCGAAGAACAGCACCACGGCCAGCAGCCAGGAGTACTGGTTCAGCAGGTCGCCGGCGATCAGCTGGATGGTGTCCATGTTGCCTTTCACGAAGACGTTACCCAGCCAGGCCACACCCAGTACGCAGATACAGGCGGACATACCGGACTTGAAGGTCGGCATGTTGGTCACTTGAGTTGCGTCCAGTTTGCACACCAGAGTCATGATGGTGGCCGCGGCCAGCATGATGCCCATGATGGCGCCATCGCGGGGGATCGGCGGGTTGGTGATCAGGCCTACTTTACCGGAGATGGCAGTGGCATAAGCCATGACAGCAACGATGGCAGCGATGAAGATCCAGACAGACAGTTTGGCGTACGGTTTGATCTCGAGCTTGGTAGTACCACGCAGTTTGATCAGGCCCTTGGCTTTACGCTCCAGATAGACTTCGTCCTGCTCCAGCGGCTTGCCCATCATGTTGGCAATGAAGGCGCCCAGGATACAGGCCAGGAAGGTAGAGGGGATGCAGATGGCCAGCAGGGTAAGGTAGTCAACACCGAACGGCTCGAGCATACCGGAGAAGGCAACCACAGCGGCAGAGATCGGGGAAGCTGTGATGGCGATCTGGGAGGCGACAACCGCGATGGAGAGCGGACGGGATGGGCGGATCCCTTGCTCTTTGGCCACTTCAGCGATCACCGGCAGGGTAGAGAAGGCGGTATGACCGGTACCGGCCAGCATGGTCATCAGGTAGGTGACCACCGGGGCGGCGAAGGTGATGTATTTGGGGTTCTTACGCAGCGCTTTTTCTGCCAGGAAGACCAGGTAGTCCATCCCGCCAGCCAGTTGCATACAGGCGATGGCACAGATGACGGATGCGATGATCATGATCACATCCCAAGGGATGTAGCTGACCAGTTGATCGCTCGGGATGGGCATGCCCAGACCCCACGTCAAGACCAGTACCCCCAGACCACCGGCAAAGCCGATGCCGATGCTGCCTATCCGGGCCCCCAGATAGATAGCGGCGAGCACGACAAGTAACTCGATTCCAATCATAGCGATAACTCCATTTTTTAGTTTTTGGTTTTTATTTGGCAAAAAGCCAATTCCCGATCGGGCTGGGGATAAAGACCAATCGGGAACTGACTTTATGGGCCGAGAAGATCCCGGCCCATACTCGCTTATACGGCAGCTTCGCGGGTGAAACGCTTGGCTTTGTATTGCGGGTTCATCAGGTTCTCGATGGAGAGAATTTCGTCCAGCTGCTCGGCGCTCAGCAGACCGCGCTCAAGAACGACTTCACGGACGTTCTTGCCAGTCTGGGCACAGATCTTGCCGACGATATCCCCTTCGTGGTGGCCGATGAAGGGGTTCAGGTAGGTCACGATACCGATGGAGTTCAGCACGTGATTCATGCAGATTTCCGGGTTGGCGGTGATACCTTCCACGCACTTCTCGCGCAGGGAAATACAGGCTTTTTCCATCAGGCTCAGGGATTCGAACATCGCCTGACCAATCACCGGCTCCATGACGTTCAGCTGCAGCTGACCGGCTTCGGCGGCGAAGGTGATGGTGATGTCGTTACCGAATACCTTGAAGCAGGATTGGTTGACCACTTCCGGGATAACCGGGTTGACCTTGGCCGGCATGATGGAGGAACCCGCCTGC
This sequence comes from Aeromonas sp. FDAARGOS 1419, assembly GCF_019047045.1. Lineage (NCBI taxonomy): Bacteria > Pseudomonadati > Pseudomonadota > Gammaproteobacteria > Aeromonadales > Aeromonadaceae > Aeromonas > Aeromonas sp. FDAARGOS 1419. The sequence continues at coordinate 2,772,089 of NZ_CP077209.1, read as the reverse complement.
ATTTCCGGCAGGTTGATCTCTTTCAGTGCAGTGCGCGGGCCGGAGGAGAGCAGACGCAGGTCGTTACAGATCTTGGACAGCTTCATGGCCAGACGCTTGATGGCGCCGTGCAGCATGACGTAGGCGCCACAGTCGGAGGTCGCTTCGATCAGATCTTCTGCCGGCACATAGGCACGACCGGTGATCTCGGCCAGACGCTTGATGGCCAGTGCAGAGTACTCGGGCGGAGTGTTCAGACCGGTACCGATGGCGGTCGCGCCCAGGTTCACTTCCAGCAGCAGCTCCTGGCAACGCTTGATGGACTTGATCTCTTCACGCAGGGTCACGGCGAATGCGTGGAACTCCTGACCCAGGGTCATCGGAACCGCATCTTGCAGCTGGGTACGGCCCATCTTCAGGATGTTTTTGAACTCTTTCGCTTTGGCATCGAATGCCGCGATCAGGTGCTCCAGCGCGTGCAGAGTCACGTCAGTGCTGTTGACCACAGCAACGCGGAAGCCGGTCGGGTAGGCATCGTTGGTGGACTGGCACTTGTTGACGTGATCGTTCGGGTTGATGACGTCGTAACGACCTTTCTCCAGACCCATGATTTCCAAGGCGATGTTGGCCAGTACTTCGTTGGTGTTCATGTTGACGGAGGTGCCGGCACCACCCTGGTAAACGTCGACCGGGAACTGGTCGAAGCATTTGCCAGTGTTCAGCATCAGGTCGCAGGCTTCTACGATCTTGTCAGCAATTTCAGGACGGATGGTACCCAGTTCACCGTTTGCCAGCGCAGCGGCCTTCTTGGTCAGCACCATACCGCGGACGAATTCCGGAACGTCAGAAATCTTCTGAGAGCTGATCTTGAAGTTCTCGACAGCGCGCAGGGTGTGCACACCGTAGTAGAGATCATTGGAAACTTCTTTGGTGCCCAGCAGGTCTTCTTCAATGCGGACGTTCTTGATGTCGCTCATTGTAATGCCTCAGAAATCAGATAAATGGAAAAATCCTCACCGAGTGGTCGCGAGTTCCTTGCGCACAGCTCATCCTGAAGCACCACACATCGAGTGGGGCGGTTGGGAGAATGACCTCCCGAAAAACTAATCAATATACTACTCCAATTGAGGTATCGGTTATTAGAGGTGGATCACTAAATTTGCGACATTTTCAAATTACTTTGAGAAAAGTACACATATGTTATGAAGTTTTTATCGTGATGATTTTTATAAGTTTTTGTGACTTTTTGCTGGTTTTTTAGATTGCTGATGACGTAGGAGTCAGTTGACCAACTTGAAAAGAGGGGGGCTGCCCCCATTTATTCAGGGCAGAAAGTGGTGATGACGGGGCGGCAAAATCGCCTCTGACCATCGTTGGATGGGCGCCACTTTTTCTCAATTTACCGGTGCTGGAGTGGATATGGGCAAGTTGTTTTTGTTGTTGGTGGGTCTGGTTGTGCTGGAGCTCACCGTGATGATCGAGGTCGGCTCGGTAATCGGGGCGCTGCCGACTGTCGGCTTGCTCATCCTGACTGCGGTATTGGGCTCCTCGCTGGTGCGCAGTGAAGGGATCAAGACCCTGTTCAGCGCCCAGCAAAAGATGCAGATGGGCGAGATGCCAGGCCGCGAGGTGATGGGGGGCATGATGCTGGCATTGGCTGGCTTGCTGCTGATTATCCCGGGTTTCGTGACCGACATTTTCGGTGTGCTGTTGCTGCAACCTTGGCTGCGCAACAAACTGGCTGACAAGCTGATCGGCAGCAGCCAGTTCCGGATGCAGATGGGCGGTTTCCAGCGTACTCAATCGCCGTTTGGCAACGCACCGTCCGATGATCATCTGGAGAACGCCAAGCAGGGCGGCACCACTATCGAAGGCGAATTTGAGCGTAAAGAGTAATCGACGAGACGAAAACCCGAGGCGAGTGACTGAATCAGGGTTTGCCCTGATGGCACAAGGCCTCGAAGCGGTGTCGGGCATACCACCATGCGAGGGTGCCCGCCGCCAGATTGGCCAGCAGTATTCCCAGATATATCCCCTGTTCTCCTCCCAGCTTTGCCCCCAGCCAGGCTCCTGGCAACAGAAAACCAAACAGTCGCAATCCGTTGAACAAGAACGAAATACTGGATGCTCGCACGCCATTTAGCGCCGAGGCCAGCAGCATCACCATGCCCTGAAAGCCGTAACCGATCGGCACCAGATGCAGATAGAGAATGATGAGGCGAATAACCTGCGGATGATCGCTGAACAGGTTGGCGATGAGTGGCGCCAGTAGCCAGGTCAGGCCATAGATGGCGAGCTGGAACAGCAACGCAAACCTCATGCAGCTTTGCAGCGCAGCCTTGGCGCGGGCCGGATTGCCAGCGCCGCAGTTTTGCGAGATGAAAGGGGCCAGTACGGAGGCGAGGGCCATCATCACAATCAGCAACAGCGCCTCGACCCGCGACGCGGCGCCGTAAGCGGCCACCACCTCGGTACCCAGTCCTGCAAAGATCGTCATCAGCACCGCATTGGCCAGGGGGTTGAGCATATTGGTAAAAGAGGCGGGGACGGCGACATGGAGTAACGCCCGCCAGTGGCATAGCAACCGAGTCCGCGGCGAGAGGTGCCACAGCAGCAAGCCCTCCCGATGACGCAGGATATAGAGGCTGACCAGCATCGCCATCAACCAGGAGATAGAGGTGGCGATGGCTGCCCCGCGGATCCCCCATTCTGGAAAGGGGCCGATACCGAAGATCAACAGAGGATCCAGTACCCCGTTGACCAGCCCGGCTACTGCCATCACTAGGCTGGGGGTTTTGGTATCGCCGGTCGCCCGGATGGCGGCATTGCCCACCATGGGCAGCACCAGCATGGGGACGGTGAGATACCAGATCAGCATGTAGTCATGGATGAGGGAGATAAGCTCGGCACTGGCCCCCAGCAGAGTAAACAGAGGCTTGATGGTGAGAGCCCCCCCAGCGGAGAGCAGGGCCACCATGATCACCGCCAGAAACAGGCTGTCGGTGGCGAGATGGGCCGCCTCATCGTGTTTGCCCTGCCCCAGAGTATGACCGATCACCGCTGACAATCCGGCGCCCAATCCCATCGCCAGCGAGGTAACCACAAAAGTGACAGGAAAGGTAAAACTGATGGCAGCCAGAGCTTCGGTTCCCAGCATACCGATAAAAAAGGTATCGACCAGATTGAAGGCCAGAATGGCGATGATGCCGAAGATCATGGGGCCCGTCATCTGGCGCAGTACGACCGGAATAGGGGCTGTCAGCATGGGGTTGGTGCGGGTCAAGGGCTCGTCTCTACAGCTGGCTTTGAAGGTTCTGGCATGGAAACCGGGCGGCTTGAACCGACCTTGCTCCAGAGTGCGGACATGGCTGAACCATCGAAGATGTTTATAGTACGTGAAAAAATTTTTTTTGTATTTGCCCTTGAAGGGTTAGCAACTCTGCCCCACATCAGGGACATATCTAATTTGGCCTGGAACGGCCATTCCTCAAAGCAACAATGAGACTCATTTTGGGAGAGTTATCGATGAAAATTCGTCCACTGCACGACCGCGTCATCATCAAGCGCATCGAAGCTGAAGCCAAATCTGCCGGCGGTATCGTCTTGACTGGTACTGCGGCCCAGAAGTCCACCCGTGGTGAAGTGCTTGCCGTGGGGACTGGTCGCATCCTGGATAATGGCGAAGTCAAAGCGCTGGCCGTGAAGGTTGGTGACAAGGTTATCTTCAACGAAGGCTACGGTGTGAAGACCGAGAAGCTGGATGGTCAGGACGTCCTGATCCTCTCCGAAACCGACATCCTGGCGATTGTCGAAGAGTAATCCATCCTCCTTTTCCCCGAATTGATTTAAGGATTGAAGAAAAATGGCAGCTAAAGACGTTAAGTTTGGTAACGAAGCCCGCATCAAGATGCTGGAAGGCGTAAACATCCTGGCTGATGCCGTCAAGGTGACTCTGGGCCCGAAAGGCCGCAACGTGGTGCTGGACAAGTCCTTCGGCGCCCCGACCATAACTAAAGATGGTGTTTCTGTTGCGCGCGAAATCGAGCTGGAAGACAAGTTCCAGAACATGGGCGCCCAGATGGTCAAGGAAGTGGCTTCCAAGGCGAACGATGCCGCCGGTGACGGTACCACTACTGCAACCGTTCTGGCTCAGGCTATCGTCAACGAAGGTCTGAAAGCCGTTGCCGCCGGTATGAACCCGATGGATCTGAAGCGCGGTATCGACAAGGCCGTTGTGGCTGCTGTTGCCGAGCTGCAAGCGCTGTCTCAGCCGTGTGCCGACAGCAATGCCATCGCTCAGGTGGGCACCATCTCCGCCAACTCCGACGAGAAAGTGGGCAAGCTGATTGCCGAAGCCATGGACAAAGTGGGTCGCGATGGCGTCATCACCGTTGAAGATGGTCAGGGTCTGGAAGATGAGCTGGCAGTTGTTGAAGGTATGCAGTTCGACCGCGGCTACCTGTCCCCCTACTTCATCAACAAGCAAGAGACAGGTTCTGTTGAACTGGACGACCCGTTCATCCTGCTGGTTGACAAGAAAGTCTCCAACATCCGCGAAATGCTGCCGGTGCTGGAAGGCGTTGCCAAAGCTGGCAAGCCGCTGCTGATTGTTGCTGAAGACGTAGAAGGCGAAGCCCTGGCGACTCTGGTGGTCAACACCATGCGCGGTATCGTGAAAGTGGCTGCCGTCAAGGCGCCTGGCTTCGGTGACCGTCGCAAAGCCATGCTGCAGGATATCGCCGTACTGACTGGCGGCACCGTCATCTCTGAAGAAGTTGGCATGGAGCTGGAAAAAGCGACTCTGGAAGATCTGGGTCGTGCCAAGCGCATCGTCATCACCAAAGAGAACACCACCATCATCGATGGCGTGGGTGATGCCGGTGTGATCGAAGGCCGTGTTGCCCAGATCCGTCAGCAGATCGAAGAGACCTCTTCCGACTACGATCGTGAGAAGCTGCAAGAGCGCGTAGCCAAGCTGGCTGGCGGTGTTGCCGTGATCAAGGTTGGCGCAGCCACCGAAGTCGAGATGAAAGAGAAGAAAGCACGCGTTGAAGATGCCCTGCACGCTACCCGCGCCGCGGTTGAAGAAGGTGTGGTTGCCGGTGGTGGTGTTGCGCTGGTTCGCGTTGCTGCCAAACTGGCGGGTCTGCGCGGTGACAACGAAGACCAGAACGTCGGTATCAAGGTTGCCCTGCGCGCCATGGAAGCCCCGCTGCGTCAAATCGTTATCAACGCCGGTGAAGAAGCCTCCGTCATTGCCAACGCAGTGAAGAACGGCGAAGGCAACTTCGGTTACAACGCTTATAGCGAACAGTATGGCGACATGCTGGCCATGGGCATCCTGGATCCGACCAAGGTAACCCGTTCCGCCCTGCAGTTTGCCTCTTCCATCGCCGGTCTGATGATCACCACCGAGTGCATGGTCACCGAACTGCCGAAGAAAGATACCCCTGCCATGCCTGACATGGGCGGCATGGGTGGCATGGGCATGATGTAATCATCCCCCCTTGCTCTGTTTGACAAACGGCTCGCTCAAGGCGAGCCGTTTTTTTATATCTGGCTAAACTGAGTCTGTTGAGACAGCAAATCTGGGGGCGATATGAAAATGTTTGGTTGGCTGACACTACTGTGTTCATTGGTCATCATGCCGGTGATGGCTGCTGAGGCGCTGACTGGGCCGGTGATCCTGAAAGTCGGTGGCAACATCAGGTCGGCAGACGAAGTTGATGGCAAGGTGTTGTTTGATCTGGCCAAACTGCAGGCTCTGCCGCAACATGAGATAGTGACCGGCAACCCGTGGGTGGATAAACCACACACCTACAGAGGCCCAAAACTGGCAGATGTGTTGGCTGCAGTCGGTGCGGATGGCAAGACCATTACGTTGACGGCGCTGAACAGTTTCCAGGTCCGCATTGAATGGGACAAGGTTGCCAAATACGAGCCCATTCTCGCATGGGAAGACAACGGCGCTGTCATGCGGGTGCGTGACAAGGGGCCGGTCTGGTTTATGCTGCCTCTTGATCAATATCCGGAATTGAAGCGATCCGAATATACCGACATGATGATCTGGCAGCTGGATTTGATAGACATTCAGCACTGATAAAAACAGCACGGGAGCATGGGGTGAAAGGAAAGACCAGGGCGTGGCCACTGCTCGTCATTCTGTATGTATCCATCCTGTTGTTTACCGGGAGCACCCTCTATTGCCTGATGCAAATCCAGAATGCGACCAGAGCTATGGAGAAATACACCTATGATGTCTCTTGGGCGCTGATGCAGTTGCAGCTGGAGCTCGGGCGTTTCCTCAATGCGGTAGAGGTCTATCACTATGGCGGGATTGATCATGACACTTTGATGTTGCGTTATGACATTCTCTGGAGCAGAACGCCCATCCTGTTGAGCGGCCAGCTGCGCAAGAGCATGCAGGACAAGCAGAAAACCTTGCGTCTGGTGCAGCTGATTGAAACCAATATTCGCCAAATAGAGCCCGACATCACCAAGTTGCAGAGCGGAGCATCTGACTATCAACAGATCATGATGCGCCTTGCCCCGCTGCAAGAGCCGCTCTCTTACTCCCTCGCTTCTGTGATGCAGAAGAACATTAACGTCTATTCCGAGAACGATCGCCATTTTGGCCAATTGCGCAATGCCTTGTTGCTGATGGTCTCCGGTCTGGTCATGTCGGTGCTGCTGCTCAGCATGCTGCTTATATATGAAGGGCGACGCCATTTCAGAGCGGCCAGACGGGATCCGCTGACCGGGTTGTCCAATCGGGTTGCTTTGCTGGAGCGGATGGAGTTGTACGCCACACAGGAGGTGCCGTTTGGGCTGGTGCTGGTCGATATCAACGACTTCAGGGATATCAACAGCAAGTTTGGCTATGACACTGGTGATTATCTGCTTTGTGAGTTTGCCACCCGGATCCGAGTGCTCTGCGAAGAGGGAGAGTGGAGCGGACGTCTTGGGGGGGATCAATTTGCCATTATCCAGCGTGGCAGCAGCGATCTGCGTCAGGTCAGGGAGCTGGTAGCACGACTGCTGCATGCGCTGAAGCAAGATATCGTCTATGACAACTATCCCTTCCGGCTTGAAGTCGGGATCGGGATTGCC